>NZ_JAGIOT010000004.1:0-80297 GCF_017876855.1 Rhizobium sp. PvP014 | reverse complement strand
TTACGTTTCTCGAGCGGGAGCCAGGGCAGACACCTTGGCTTGCCAACATATACAGCTTCAATTCCGGCGCTGCGGCGAGCCTTGGCAAGGTGAGTGGGGACATCCCCGGCATCAGCGAGGGTGCGGCATGGCTGTCGCGCGAGATCGCCGCCAAGCTCTATGCCGAGAGTTTCGAGCAGTATTGGCAACGCCTGCTCGCCTACGACACACCCGAATTGCGCGGCGACGAATGGACTGCGTCACCCTTGCCGGATGACGCGCAGACCAACGCCCGCAAGCAGGCATAGGAGAGGACGGTATGGCTGAAAACGAGGATTTGATTGCCGCGATCGTCGGCATCCAGCCGGGCGGCCGATTGGCCGAAGTGGTTGCTGGAAGGGCCGATATCATGGCCTTGACGCAGCAAACTCACGACGGCGCTCTCACTCCCGACGTTCCCGGCGGAATTTCACATGCCGAGCGGGCGGCACTCGCTTGGCGGATCGCGAAGATCAACGACCAGAAGGCGTTCGAAGACCATTTTGAGGCGATGCTGGAAAAGGCCGGTGCGCCCGACGATGCTGCCCGCCTAGCCGATATCTGGTTCGATGGCGGAAGCGATCCTCGATCGAGGGCGCTGATCCGCCATGTGGATCTGGTCGCACATGCGCCCAAGGATGCGACGCGTGGCGATATCGAACTGCTGCAAAAAGCCGGCATTGCTGACGACGATATCGTGAGGCTGGCGGAGCTTGTTGCCTTCGTTAGCTACCAGATCAGGGTAGCAGCCGGTCTTCAACTGATGCGGGGTTTGGCATGAGAGAGATTGTCCACGAGTTTACCACCGACATTCCTGTGTGGAAGCCTTACGTGAAGCCGCTCGATCTCGCCGAGGCGAGTGCGGAGCAGCTCGAAGCGTTGAAGGTCACGCCCTCCAACACCAAGGTTTCAGACTATGTACTCGTGCTTGCTCATGATGTCGAAACGCTGAAGCACAGAACGCCGCTGTTCAACGCGGTCATGTACGGTCGTGACGGCCTGTCGCGCGCCGAGCGGGAGATCGGGGCTGTCGGCGCGTCTATCGTCAACCGCTGCATCTATTGCGCTGCCGTTCATGCCAGCCGCTACAATCAACTAACCAAGGATGAAGACGTGATCGCGGCGATTTTCGCCGATGGCGTCGATGCAGGGATCGATCCACGTCTCAAGGCGATCCTTACATTCGCGGTCAAGCTTTCCAAATGCCCTCCCGAGGCGGATGCGGGCGACATGACAGCGCTTGTGGAGGCCGGTCTTCGCCAAGATGAAATCCTCGATCTCATTCTGTCTACATCTCTGTTCGGATGGGCCAACAGGCTCATGCATACACTCGGCGAGCCGGTCACGGACTGATTTTTTGGAATGCTTGCAGGTTCGGCAAAAGGGGGAATAACCGTGTTTTCGATCGATCCGCCTGAAATCGGGCCGCGTTTGCAGGCTTACAGAAAAAAGTTGAATCTGACGCTTGCCCAGCTGGCATCGATGTCAGGCGTCTCGCGATCAATGCTGTCGGAAATAGAACGCGGCAACGCCAATCCGACCTACGGAACGCTGTGGCATCTGACCCGAGCGTTGAAGATCGATCTCAACAGCCTGATCAGTGGTGCGAGCGAGGAGCGGGGCGGAGGTTCCATTATCGATTTGCAGCCGGGCAACTTGACCCCGACGATCCGAAGTGCGGATGGCAGCTGTACGCTGCAGATCCTGTCGCCGGCCAACATGGTGTCACTGATCGAGTGGTATCTTCTCAGCTTCGAGGCGGAGGGCGAACTGGCAAGCGACCCTCACGGTGCCGGCACGGTCGAGCATCTTCACTGTACGAGGGGCGAGATAGTGGTGCGCAGCGCAGGCAACACGATGATCGTGCGCACGGGCGAGACGGCGCGTTACGCGGCGGACGTGCCTCACGCGCTAAAAAGCGTCGGTCCCGTTGGTGCGAGCGCATTTCTGGTGGTTGCATCTGGAGAAGTCGGGCCGGGGGCACAGCGAACGTCTGTGGGTTCAAAATAAGGATCGGCTTCAATGCCGGTCTGTCATTCGAAAAGAAAAGGAATTTTTCATGCGGGTAGGTATTGTCGGCGCCGGTTCAATTGCATTTGCAACGGCGGCTCTCGTGGAGCAGCAAGGACATGAGGTGATCCTGTGGTCACCCTCTGGAGAGCGGACAAAGGCACTCGCCAACGGTGAAGCCCTTGTGGCCGAAGGCGCGATCGTCGGTACCTTCAAGCCGTCGGCTGCAACGGACGCAGCAGACCTTGTGGCAGGCGCAGACGTGCTGGTCATTGCGCTGCCTGCCTACGGCCATAAGACGGTGCTGGATGCGATCGCACCCTACCTGACGTCCGAGCAGACGGTAGTCTTCAGCTCGCACGCGTCGTTCGGCGCACTCTATCTGTCGCGTCTTGTCGCGGCGCGCGGGATCACCGTCACGATCGTTGCCTGGGGCACAACCGCCGTATCGGGCAGACAGTTGAGCCCGACACTCGTGAAGGTCAATACGGTGCGAAAGCAGGTCGATATCGCGACCATCCCTTCCTCGAAAAGCGCGGCTGGCCTTGCGGTCTGCAAGGATCTTTTCGGCGACCGGTTCCTTGATCGTGGAAGCCTGATGGCGATTGCGCTTTCCAACCTCAATCCGCAAAACCACATGGGAATTGCGCTTGGCAACATGACTCGCATGGAGCGTGGTGAAAGCTGGAGCCAGGGGCAGAACGTCACACCGAATGTCGGGCGTCTTCTTGAGGATCTCGACAAGGAGCGGATTGCCATTGCCACAAAGCTTGGTCTGGAAGTGCGTGACATCTTTCAGCATTTCCATCTCTCGTTCCATGTGCCGGTCAATTCGATCTCGCAGATGAACCAGGAAATGCACGAGGCCGGCAACGGCGGCACGGGTCCAAGTACGGCCGACAGCCGTTATGTGACGGAAGACGTTCCGTTCGGCTTGGTGATGACGGCGAAGCTTGGGCGTCTGGCAGGTTCTCAGGCGGAACTGCACGAATCAGGGGTCCGGATCTTCTCGGCCATGTACGGCCGTGATTTCACGGCGGAGAACGACCTTCTCAACGCTCTTGATCTTGACGCGATGTCGCTGGATGAATTGAAGACCCTTTGCCAAAACGGGTTTGCATCCGCGGCCGCATGACATAGCCGGCCCTGATCTTCGCGTTCGGTCCGGGCAACCGGACCGAACCAGGCGCAAGGTCGAGGTCAGGATAAGGCAGGAGCGCTGAATGCGCTCCTGTTGGTCCCGCCGTATTTCCCAAGCTGCGACGCGGATGCGTCGGAGGCAAACAAGGTTGCATTCACAATGAGCAACGCGTTCCTCGCACATCTCTCCACCGAACTTGCGGGTCTGAGGTCTTCGGGTCTCTACAAGACCGAGCGGGTGATCGTTTCCAAACAGGCCGGCGAGATCGAAGTCGCATCTGGTCGCAAGGTTTTGAATTTTTGCGCCAACAATTATCTGGGCCTTGCCGATAACGCCGAACTGGTGGAGGCCGGCAAGAACGCGCTGGATCGTTACGGCTACGGCATGGCATCTGTGCGTTTCATCTGCGGGACGCAGGAAGAGCACAAGCAGCTCGAAGACCGGATTTCGAAGTTTCTGGGATTGGAGGATACGATCCTCTATTCGTCCTGCTTTGATGCCAATGGTGGATTGTTCGAGACGCTTCTCGGCGAGGAGGACGCGATCATATCGGACGCACTCAACCACGCTTCGATCATCGACGGAGTGCGCCTCTCCAAGGCGAAACGCTTCCGCTACGCCAATAACGACATGGCGGCGCTGGAGGAGGAACTGAAAAAGGCCGAAGGCAGCCGGTTCAAGATGATCGCCACAGACGGCGTGTTTTCGATGGACGGCATCATCGCCAATCTTGCGGGCGTCTGCGACCTTGCCGAGAAATATGGCGCCATGGTCATGGTCGATGACAGCCACGCGGTTGGCTTCGTCGGCAAGCACGGTCGCGGCTCGGCGGAACATTGCGGCGTCGAGGGCAGGGTGGATATCATCACCGGCACGCTCGGCAAGGCGCTTGGCGGTGCATCCGGCGGCTATACGTCCGGCAAGAAGGAAGTGGTCGACTGGTTGCGCCAGCGCTCGCGTCCCTATCTGTTTTCCAACACCCTCGCTCCCGTGATTGCGAGCGCCTCGCTGAAGGTGTTTGACCTGATCGACAATGGTGACGCATTGCGCGCCCGGCTAGAAGCCAATTCCCGCCTCTTCCGCGATGAAATGAGCAAGCTTGGGTTCACGTTGGCGGGCGAGGGGCATCCGATCATTCCCGTCATGCTCGGCGATGCGTCGCTGGCGCAGGACATGGCGGCGAGGATGCTGGAAAAGGGTGTCTACGTCGTCGGCTTCGCCTTCCCGGTCGTACCCAAAGGCCAGGCCCGTATCCGCACCCAGATGTCTGCGGCGCATAGTGAGGACGATGTGCGCCGGGCCATTGCGGCGTTCGAAGAGGTCGGCAGGGAACTGCGCGTGATCGAGTAGACGCCCGGCCCGAACCGATCCAACTCATTGACAGGAATTTTTCGATGACCAACATGATGCGCGCCCTCGTCAAGTCGAAAGCCGAAACCGGTCTCTGGATGGAGCATATCCCTGTTCCGGACCCCGGCCCCAACGACGTGCTGATCCGGGTGAAGAAGTCCGCGATATGCGGCACCGACGTTCATATCTGGAACTGGGACAGTTGGGCCCAAAAAACCATTCCGGTGCCGATGGTCGTCGGCCACGAGTTCTGCGGGGAGATCGCGCAGGTGGGCTCTGCGGTCACCAAGGTCCAGGTCGGCGCGCGCGTCTCCGGCGAGGGGCATATCGTTTGCGGCAAATGCCGCAATTGCCGCGCGGGGCGCGGACACCTTTGCCGCAACACGTTGGGCGTGGGTGTCCACCGGCCCGGATCTTTTGCCGAATTCGTCTGCATTCCCGAAGACAATGTCGTGCCGATCCCGGATGATGTGCCGGACGAGATTGCCGCGATCTTCGATCCGTTCGGCAACGCCGTGCACACCGCTCTCTCCTTCGATCTGGTCGGCGAGGACGTCCTGGTGACCGGAGCCGGTCCGATCGGCATCATGGGTGCGATGGTTGCCAAGCGCTCGGGCGCCCGCAAGGTCGTGATCACCGACATCAACCCGGTACGTCTGGCACTTGCCGAAAAGCTCGGCATCGACCACGTCGTCGATGCGTCCAAGGAAAACCTGTCGGACGTGATGAAGCGCATCGGTATGACCGAGGGCTTCGATGTCGGTTTGGAAATGTCGGGCGCGGCCCCCGCATTCCGCGACATGATCGACAAGATGAACAATGGCGGCAAGATTGCGATTCTCGGCATCGCGCCGACCGGGTTCGAGATCGACTGGAACAAAGTGATCTTCAAGATGCTCAATCTCAAAGGCATCTACGGGCGGGAAATGTTCGAGACCTGGTACAAGATGATCGCCTTCGTGCAGGGCGGCCTCGACCTTTCGCCTCTTATTACCCATCGCATTGGCATCGACTCCTTCAGAGACGGGTTCGAGGCCATGCGCTCCGGCAATTCCGGAAAGGTCGTCATGGACTGGTGAAGCCAACATGAGGTCCAACAAAAAGCCGACCGATGGGGGCAATACGATGTCGATCAAGACTAGAGGGCAGGCGAAGCTCTTCTGCTTAGGCCCTTTCGGCTTATGACCATCTTGCCGGAACAGGGAGCAAATGAAAACTGGAACCGTCGGATGGTCTTTCTGGCGCTTCCCATCATTCTCGCAAATCTGGCTCAGCCGATCCTGTCACTTGTCGATACGATGGTGGCTGGACATCTCCCGGGGTCTTTCTTTCTCGGCGGGGTCGCGCTGAGCGGCGTGCTGTTCAATTTCCTCTTCTGGAGTTTCAGTTTTCTGCGCATGGCAACGACCGGTCTGGTCTCCCAGGCGTGGGGTGCCAAAGATAGCACGCTCATGCGCATGCATCTGTTTCGGGCGCTGCTTATCGCCGCTGCCGGCGGTGCCGTGATCATCCTGCTGCAAAAGCCGATCATCGAGATCGGACTCGGATTCCTCGGCGGCAGTGAAGCGGTCTACCGGAGCGCGTCGGATTATGCATTCGCCAGAATCTGGTCAGCGCCTGCGACGCTCGGAAATTTTGTCCTTCTCGGCTACCTTCTCGGTTGCCAGCGCGTGATGATCTCACTGGCGCTACAAGTCGCCCTTAATATCGTCAACTTGCTCGCAACTCTCACGCTGGTTCTTGTTTTCGACTGGGGTGTCGCCGGCATAGGGGCGGGGACCGCCGTTGCCGAATGGGTGGCCTTGATCGCAGGCCTCTTCATCATCAAGCCATTCGGTGCGCATCCCGCAGTGCGGATGAAAGAGCTGCTGGACGGGTTGGCGCTTCGACGGCTGGTCGCGGTCAACCGGGACATCTTTCTGCGAAGCTTCTTCCTTCTGCTCTGTTTCGGCTGGTTTGCCCGCAGCGGTGCCAAGGAAGGCGACACGATCCTCGCCGCCAATGCCATCCTTCTCAACCTCCACGGCTTTACATCCTATGGGTTGGACGGGTTTGCGAACGCCACTGAAACCCTGGTCGGTTCAGTCATCGGCGCGCGGCAAAAAAAGGCGCTTGCCCAGGTGATCAAGGCCGCGTTTGTGTGGTCGGGTCTGGTGGCGTTTCTGTTTTCGGTCGTTTACGCCTTCGGTGGCCCATCGATCGTCTCGCTCCTCACCGATCAGGAAGATGTCCGTACCGCCGCCATTGCCCTGCTTCCCTTCCTGATCGCGTTGCCGCTCGTTTCCGTGACCAGCTTCATGCTTGATGGCATCATGATCGGAGCCATGCGCGCCCGCGATATGCGCAACAGCATGATCATCTCCACCTGCATCTTCATCGCCACCGCTTATGGTCTGCAGCAGGTCTGGGGAAATGAAGGGTTGTGGACAGCGATGATGGTCCTGATGATAGCGCGTGCGGTAACGCTCGGTTACAAGCTGAAGAATGTTATCTAGGGGATATGACATGCAGCCGAGCACACGGGCATGCAGTTCTCATCCTACGGAATGCGCAAGCGGTCGTGATGTCGACAAGATGATCTCTATGATAATGCCGCGGGTATGCGAGTTCGACAATCACGTCGCTTTCTAGAAGCGTAGCGAGATCGGAGGTCGCGTCGACCGTTCCGCGTTATTCAAGGCTTTGGTATCTTTCGCTGCGGGCTAATTTCAGTCGTCGCGTCTCGGGTCCAGCGCGTCGTTCAGCCCGTCGCCCAACAGATTGAAGCCCATGACGAGCAGGATGATCGCGACACCCGGCCAGATCGCCATCCAAGGTGATTCCGTCAGGAACTGCCGGGCGACATCAAGCATGGTTCCCCATGACGGAGACGGCGGACGTTGCCCAAGGCCAAGAAAGGCAAGGCTTGCCTCTGCAAGAACCGCAGTTGCCATGGTAATCGTCGCCTGGACGATGATCGGTGCCATAGCGTTCGGCAGGATGTATGTCAGCATGATCTTCCTGTGCGTCACTCCTAGCAGGCGGGCGGCGTCGACATAGTCTTCGGCCTTGACCGTCATGACCTGTCCGCGCGTCAGGCGCACAAAAATCGGCATGGCCGATATCCCGATCGCGATCAACGCGTTTTCGAGGCTTGCACCGAGAAAGGCGGCAAACGCGATCGCCAGCACCAGAAAGGGGCATGCGAGAAGCGCGTCGGTGACGCGCGAAATCAACATGTCGATGATGCCGCCGAAATAGCCGGCGATCATGCCGAGCGGGACGCCGATGGCGATGGCGATGGCGACGGACACAATGCCGACAAGCAGTGAAGCCCGCGTGCCGTAGATGATGCGCGTCAGGATATCGCGGCCAAGGTCGTCTGTGCCGAACCAGTGAGCAACTGTCGGCCCCTGCCGGATTGCCATCCAGTCGGACGTATTGGGCTGGTAGGGCGCGATCAGAGGCGCTGCAATCGCGACCAGCACGAAGAACAGGATGATCGTTCCGCCGATCATCACGCCGGGCTGGCGCAGGCACCGTGAAAGCACCGACTTTCTTGCACCGGACGTGCTCGGTAACTGAAGCGTGCCGTTCAACGTGTTCATCCGCGCAACCTCGGGCTTAGAATGACATAGGCGATATCGGCGAGAAGGTTCATCAGCAGGAAGAGTGCTGCTGAACAGAGAACCACAGCCTGGACCACAGCGTAATCGCGGCTGAAAACACCATCGACGATCATCTTACCAAAGCCCGGTATGCCGAACACCTGTTCGGTCAATACAGCACCCGACAGGAGTTCGCCCAAGTGCAGCGTGCTCATCGTGACAACGGGGACAAGGCTGTTGCGCAGGACGTGCCGCACGACGACGATGCGCTCCTTCAAGCCTTTTGCGCGGGCGGTGCGGACATAGTCCTGCTTGAGCACCTGCAGCATTGCGCTTCTCGTATGGCGCATGACGATGGCCGCCGCAGCAGTTCCGAGCACTAGGCTGGGAAGAAGCGTGTGGCGCAGATTGTCGAGAGGACTATCGAAGAAGGCGACGTAGCCGCCGGAGGGAAACCATCCGAGCGTGACGGCAAAAAGCAGGATTAGCATGATGCCGAGCCAGAAGCTTGGCACTGAAAGCCCGGCAAGGCCGATGATGCTGACGCCGTAATCGGCCGCCGTTCCGCGCTTCAGCGCTGCGATGATACCGGCCGGAATGCCGATAAGGGTCGCAAGCATCATCGCCATGACCGACAGCTGGATCGTGACCGGCAGCTTTTGCGCAATCATTTCGCCAATCGGAAGCCGGGTACGGATCGACAGGCCGAAATCGCCTTGGACGATCCCGGCGAGCCACTTGCCGTATTGGACGTATAGCGGCTGATCGAGGCTGTACTTTTGCCGCAGATACTCGATGACGGCAGGATCGCGTTCCTCACCGGCCAGCGCGATCGCCGGATCACCGGGCAGGAACTTCAGCAGGCTGAAGACCAGGATCGAGACGAGCAGAAGTGTGGGTATGGCGATTGCCAGGCGACGCAGGACGTAGGAGAGCATGAGCTTTCTCGTGTGGTCCCGCCAGCACCACGGTCCGGCTGGCGGGATGATTTACACAATGCCCTGACGGGCTTGGGCTTACTTCGCAGGCTTTACGTCGGTCAGACGCAGGAGGCCGTCTGGATAAACCGTAATGCCGCCGACATCGGCGCGTGCCGCATAGAACCAGTTCGGGTGGTAAAGCGGAATCGTCGGCAGGTCGGCGAGGTAGATGCCTGTCGCCGTCCCGTAGAGAGCCTTACGCTTCTCGACGTCAGACGTCGCGCGCGCCTCGCCGAGGGCCTTATCCATTTCCGGGTTGCTGTACTTGTTGACGTTCTGGCTGCCTTCCTTGCCGAAGAAGGAGATCAGTGTCGGATCCGGATCGGCGCGGCCGCTCCAGTTGCCAATATAGGCCTGAAAGTTACCAGCGAGGTAGCGTTCGACGGCGGATGCCGTTTCGAGCGGAACCAGTTCGATCTGGAAGCCAGCTTCGCCCGCCATTGACTGGATGATCTGCGCCACGCGACCATCGGCGAGCGAGTTTTCGTAGGTGATCTCGACGACGGGTGCGTCGCCGCCGACTTCTTCAATCAAAGCCTTGGCCTTATCGATGTCGCGGGCGGGAGCCCGATGCGCCTTGTCATAGAAGACGCTGGATGGCGGGATCATCTGGTTGTCGGCAGAGAACTCGCCGGCGAAGGCAACCTTGTTGATGACGTTGCGGTCGATCGAGAGCTCGAGTGCCTGGCGAAGCCGTGGCTCCTTGCCAAGCGCGCCGCCCTTTTCGCCGTTGCCGACATTGATCATCAGATGTGAGACGGCAAGGCCGGGCGACGTGTGGAGCGCCAGCGCCTTGTTCCCGCGGACGGCGCCGAGGTCGGTCGGCGCGATGCGCTCGGCGATTTCGAGATCACCGGCCTGTAGCCGCGAAAGGCGGACGGTCGAATCCGGAATATAGAGGTACTGGACGTCGTCGTAACCGATCGCCGCGGCATTCCAGTAGCCGTCGAATTTTTCGAGTGAGATCACGTCGCGCGCGCGGCGCTCCTTGAACTTGAAGGGGCCCGCGCAAACCGGGTTGGCGGAAAATTCCTTGCCTTCAGCGGCAGCCGCCGGAGACACCATCATGCCCGCGCGGTCGGACAGGACGGCGAGAAGCGGGGCGAAGGCCGATTTCAGCTTGAATGAAACATGTGTCGCATCAATAACAGTGACGGTTTCGACGGGCGAGAGCTCACCCTTGCGCTTGGAATCCTTCAGGGACTTCATGCGTTCGATATTGAACTTCACCGCGGCTGCGTCGAAGGGTGTCCCGTCCTGGAATTTGACACCGTCACGAAGGGTAAAAGTTATCTCCGTACCCTCGGCGTTCCAGACCCAGGCGGTTGCCAGCTGCGGTACGATCTCAAGCTTGGCGTCGATATCGACGAGCTTGTCGCACATTGCCGAAAATACGATACGGCCGGCGTAGGTGCCGGAGGTCGCGGGATCCAGCGCGTCCGGATCGTCCTGCATGCCGACGCGTAGCGTTGACGCCTGCGCGGTCGTGAATGTCATCGCGATGGCAGTCGCCATCATCGCCAGTTTGATGCTCGTTCCCATTATTTTTCCTTAAACCCGCGCAGAAGAGCGCGTTTTGCCCAGTTTTTGTACGTCGATCAGTGATGCACAGGAACATCAATATTGTAAAGCAGGATGACTAAATAATTTCATTTCTTCACCGAACACATGGATTTCAATCGATTCTAGCCTTATTTCGATTGACAGACATATCCCGCCAGCTAACTTAGTCCGCAAAGATGACGAATTGAATGAGATCATGACCGATATTTCTGGATTGGCGCCCCTCACGCGACAAATCACCTCGCGTACCGTGCTCCGTACGATCATAGATAGTTCACCGATTTCACGCGCCGAGCTTGCCCGCGTCACCGGACTGTCGAAGCAGGCGATGTCGGAGATCGTGCGCGATCTCGAGGTCGACGGTTGGGTTCGTGAGACGGGACGCACACAAGGTGGCGTCGGGCGCAGCGCAGTCAACTACGAGCTCGATCCCGGCAAGGCTTTCCTCTTCGGCGTCGACATCGGCGGGACCAAGGTCCATGCGTCGATTGCGGACCTTTCCGGTAAAGTCGTGGAAGAAATCCTGGAGGCGACAGACACCCGTGGCGGAATGCATCTCGTCGAACAGCTGGCAGTGCTGCTGGACACTATGACGGCCAAGATCGGGATCGAGCCGCAGCTCGTGCGGATGGGCGCGGTCGGCATTCCTGGTGCGGTGGACCCAAAGACCCGTCGTATCACCATGATGCCGAATATCGCCGGCATGACCGATTTCGATTTCGAGGCGGCGCTGACCGGGCGCCTCGGCTTTCCGATGGTTCTCGAAAACGATGTCAATGTCGCGGCCAAGGGCGAGCAGGTCCTCGGCGAAGGGCAGGATATCGATAATTTCGTCTTCGTGGCGCTCGGAACCGGGATCGGGATGGGTATCATCAGCGAGAAGCGGCTCATTCGTGGTGCCCGTGGCGCAGCTGGCGAGATCTCGACCCTGCCGATCGGCGGCGACCCCTTCAATTCCTCTGCGTTCGGTTCCGGCGTGCTTGAAACATCTGTCGGCAGCGCCGCGATCCGGTCGCGGTATGCCGGAAACAGTGGCGTCGAAGGTTTGACGGTTCGCCAAATCTTTTCGCGACAAGACGGGGCTTCCCAGACAGTCATAGACGAAGTGGGCCGCACCGTGGCTGTTGCCATTGCGGCGATTGCTGCCGTGCTGGATCCGCAGCGGGTGATTTTTGGAGGCAGCGTGGGCTCCCGTGCGGAATTGATCGATCGGGTGGAGTACCATCTCGCGCGCTGCATGCCCGTGCCGCCCGCCTGCGTCATCAGTTCGCTCGGAAACCGGGCTGGCATTCTTGGCGCCGTCGCAATTGCGCAGGAGGGGTTTTACCAAGCCCTGTTCGGCCTCCCTCTGCGCGGGGTTGAGCCGGTTAATCCGAAGTCCCTGGAAGGTGCACTATGAACTCGATGCCACGGGACCTTCACCGCCCCACAATCCGGATCTATCAGACCCCCTTGCTTGCGTCCGAGGCTGTGGCTTCTCTGATACTGGAGCGGATTGCTGCGATGCCTGCCCTGACGCTTGGGCTTGCGACGGGTTCAACGCCACGAACGGTGTACAGGACGTTGATCGGTCAAACCGAGACGGTTTCATGGCGCGAGACGCGCTGCTTCAATCTCGACGAATATACCGGTCTTGGCCGGGATCATTCTGCGAGCTTTGCCTATTACATGCGCGAGCTAATCTTCGATCATGTCGATGTCGACGTGACCCGAACGCACATTCCCGATGGCACCGCGTCTGATCTCGACGCGGCCGCGAAGGCCTATGAACAGATGATCTCAGACAATGGCGGGATCGACTTGCAGTTGCTCGGCATCGGCCGCAACGGTCATATCGGTTTCAACGAGCCGGGCTCGGCACACGACAGCCGGACGCGAATGGTTCGGCTTGCGCAATCGACCGTCGATGCCAACCGTCCCGATTTTCCAGACGGCGAAGATCCGCCGCAAACCGCGCTGACGATGGGCATCGGCACCATTCTCGAGGCACGTGAGATCGTGCTGCTGGCGACGGGGGCGGCGAAAGCCGAAGCCCTGGCGGCAGCGCTGCAGGGCCAGGTCAGCCTCGATTGTCCGGCTTCGTCCCTGCAACGGCATGCTACGGTCACTGTATTCTGCGACGAAGCAGCCGCCGCCCAGCTGGACATCGAGCAATTGAAGATGACGGGGAATGTCCATGCAGCAACGTGATTTCTTTAGGCCGGGCCGGTCGGTGGCAATTTCCGATCGCGGTATGGCGGCAACCTCGCATCCGCAGGCAACCCTTGCTGCGGTGGACATTCTGCGCGCCGGCGGCAATGCCGTCGATGCGGCGGTGGCCGCTATCGCCCTCCAATCGGTGATCGACCCCCATATGACGGGGATTGGTGGCGATTGCTTCGCGCTCTATACATCGGCTGGTGGCAAGCCGATTGCGCTCAACGGCTCAGGTCGTGCGCCGATGGCAGCCACACTCGATTACTTTTTCGAAAAAGGCATCACGAGCATTGCCGATGACAGCCCCCACGCGGTGACCGTGCCGGGCGCCGTTGATGCCTGGTGCCATCTCGTTGCGACCTATGGCGGGCGGGACATGGGCAGGGTGCTCGCGCCGGCTATCGAGGCTGCGGAAAACGGCTATTGCATCACGCCGCGCGTCGAACTCGACTGGGTACGCTACGCCAGCCGGGTGCGGAAATATCCGGACGCCGCTGCCTATTTCCTCCCGGGTAGTCGGGCACCAAAGACCGGCGAGCGGATGACCAACCTGGCGCTTGCGGCCACATTGCGTCGCATTGCCAGTGAAGGTCGCGACGCTTTCTATGCCGGGTCGGTCGCCGAAGAGATCACCACGCTGCTGAAGTCGCTGGGCGGACTGCACGAGGAGGGCGACTTTTCAACCTACCGTGCTTTCGAGACTGCTCCGATCAGCGCTTCTTACCGTGGCATGGATCTTCTCGAATGCCCGCCGAATGGCCAGGGGCTGGCAGCGCTTCTGATCGCCCGCATTCTCGACGGCTTCGATCTTCGCGATCCCACCCTCTCGGAAGCGGAACGCATTCATCTTCTCGCGGAAGCCACCAAAGCTGCCTATGCGAGGCGCGACGCGCTGATCGCCGATCCGCAGCATATCACCTTCGATATCGCGGCACTTCTGTCAGAACGATCGATCGAGGCGATGCGAGCGAAGATCAGCCTGGAACAGGCCACAGCACCCGGCATATGGGACGGTCCCGAGCACAAGGACACAGTCTACGTCTCCGTGGTCGATCGCGACGGCAATGCCATGTCGCTGATCAACTCGGTGTTCTTCGCCTTCGGCAGCGGCATCTATGCACCGAAATCAGGTGTACTTTTGCAGAACCGCGGCGCCGGCTTCGTCGTCAGGCAAGGCCATCCGAACGCGATCGGCCCGGGCAAGCTACCCTTCCATACGATCATTCCGGCGCAACTTGCCGAAAACGGACGCACCCGCATGGCCTTCGGAGTGATGGGCGGCCAGTATCAGGCGACGGGACACGCCCACCTTCTCAGCCAGATCCTCGACCGCGATCTCGATCCGCAGCAGGCGAGCGATCAGCCGCGAAGCTTTTGTCACAACGGCAAGCTGAGCCTCGAGCCGACGATTTCGCCGGACGTGAAAGCGGATCTAGAACGGCGTGGTCACGTCACCGAATGGGCGGACGAACCCATCGGAGGGTGCCAGGCAATCATGATCGACTACAAGCGCGGCGTTCTTCTGGGGGCATCCGACCACCGCAAGGACGGCATGGCACTCGGCTATTGAGGTAATCAGCATGTCATCTCCAATCCTGACGGTCAAAAATCTCCGGCTCGCGCTTCCGGAAGGCGGAGATCGCGAATATGCGCTCGACGATCTGACCTTCCATCTCGATGAACGGAAAATTCTCTGCATTGTCGGGGAATCCGGCTCGGGGAAATCGCTTTGTGCCCAGACCGTGATGGGCCTTCTGCCGAAGGCAATCCGCGTTGCCGGCGGAGAGATCCTGTTCGGTGGCCGCGATCTTCTGAAGGTCGACAA
This sequence comes from Rhizobium sp. PvP014, assembly GCF_017876855.1. NCBI lineage: Bacteria > Pseudomonadati > Pseudomonadota > Alphaproteobacteria > Hyphomicrobiales > Rhizobiaceae > Rhizobium > Rhizobium sp. PvP014. The sequence continues at coordinate 65,627 of NZ_JAGIOT010000004.1, read as the reverse complement.
AGAGAGCCTGCGTGCCCTGCGCGGCAGCCAGATCGGCATGATCTTCCAGGAACCGATGACGGCGCTCAATCCGTCGATGCGGATCGTCGATCAGATCGCAGAGGTATTCGAGGCCCATGGGCTTCTGACACCTGAGGAGCGGCGTGCGCAGGCGGTCAAGCTCGCTACAGAAGTCGGCCTGCCTGATCCCGAGCGTATCATCCAGAGCTTTCCGCACCAGCTTTCAGGCGGTCAGCGTCAGCGTGCGATGATCGCCATGGCCCTGGCGCTCGAGCCTGTCGTGCTGATCGCCGACGAGCCGACGACCGCTCTCGACGTCACCACGCAAGCGCAGATTCTTGAGTTGATCCGCGACATCCAGCGCCGGCGCGGCATGTCGGTGATTTTCATCACCCACGATTTCGGGGTCGTGGCGGATATTGCAGACGAGGTGCTGGTTCTCCAAAAGGGCATCGTCGTAGAGCAGGGCACCGCAGACGACGTGCTGCGCCGACCGACCCACGAATACACTAAAGCCCTTCTTGGGGCCGTTCCGAACGGCGTTCCGCCGGCTCGGGCCGGGGTGGGTGACAAGACCGTCGCGATCTCGGTTGCCAATCTGCGCAAGACCTACGTAACAGGCGGCAGCCTATTCAAACCGAAGCGCATTGTGCACGCGGTGAAAGATGTCAGCTTCGAGATCCGGCGCGGCGAGACACTTGGCATCATCGGTGAATCTGGTTCGGGAAAATCGACGGTGGCGAGGCTCGTCACAAGACTTGTCGAGCCGGACAGTGGCAAGATCATGCTGGGAGGTGACGATTTCGGTGCGCTTCCGGCAAGTGGCCTGCGCCATGCGCGCAAACGCATCCAGATGGTGTTCCAAGATCCCTTTGCCTCGCTCAATCCGCGTCGCAAGGTGGGCCTCAGCATCGCTGATGGTCCGATTGCTCATGGCGTGCCGAAAGGCGAAGCGCTGCAGCAGGCAGTTGACCTCCTGAAACTCGTTGGGCTCGATGCCCGTGCCATCGATCGCCTTCCGCACGAATTTTCAGGCGGCCAGCGGCAGCGTATCGGGTTGGCAAGAGCTCTTGCACTAAAGCCGGACGTGCTGATCGCCGACGAATCGGTCTCGGCACTGGACGTCACGATCCAGAAACAGGTTCTGGAGCTTCTTGAGGAACTAAAGGGAAAACTGGATCTGGCGATGCTGTTCATCACCCACGACCTTCATGTCGCAGCCCAGGTCTGTGACCGTATCGCCGTCATGCAGCGCGGAGAGATTGTGGAAATGCGACCGACGCGAGAGCTACTGGGCAATCCGCAGAATTCCTACACGCAGCTTCTTCTAGCCGCGATACCGGGGAAGTCGCTCGAACACCGTGTATCGATCAGCTAGATGTTAAGTTGCGTCGTTTCTATTGCGATATAACGGACAGTAGACACAGACAGCTGTAACGGTATAATACGTTCGAGGATCAGCAGATGCCGGACCTCAACGGCTACTACTGCCTGGCAGCGAATTCGATGGGACGTGCTAAACTACGTAAGCTCACGCGGTTATGGAATCTGCGTCAGTCGGTTATGACCGCATGCTGCATGGCTGGTCGCCAAAGCAGATTGCTGGCCGGATGCGACCGGAGCGGTATCCGATCTCAGTCAGCCATGAGACGACCTACGAGTTCGCCTAGCTATCGGATGACCAACCGATCAAACAGCGGCGACATCCGCCGGAGCATCGTGCCAGACGCCAGCCACGGCCTGCCCGCGCCGTCACGGCAGGCCTTTCAGCCCAGACGTCAGATTCCCACCCAGTGGGGTCTTCGCTGGACGCAAACAGTTCGCCACTAAGACCGCGATCTCATCCAGTTCCGTACCGGTTAGCTGCGGCCAGCCCGCAGTCGCGGTTCCCCGTGAACTCACATATGGTCCCGAGGCATCGATATTTGCTAACGGCAGCGAACGGCACGGCTATTGCGCGCACTGTGGTTATCACTTTTCAGGAAAGTCCGATTTAAACGTGAGACACGCGCGCGAGACAGCTAAAGTCGTCTGGCATTCATTGTTTACATCGCCGCTACGACTACACGGTTACGTCCGTGAGCTTTTGCTTCAAGCAAAGCAGCGTCCGCGCGTGCGATCAGGGTATCGACCAGATTGCCCCCAGGGGCAAACGCCACGCCCACCGAAACCGATACGGTTCCAATCAGTCGGCTTGCGTGAGACAGTGCCGTGCTGGTGATCTTTTGACGGATCTTTTCCGCTAACTCCTTTGTGTGCTCTTGGCCGAGCATCGAAAGCAGGACAGTGAATTCCTCGCCGCCGAAGCGAAAGGCGCTGCCCGCGTTTCCCACCGTATCGATCAGCACCTGGCCAACGTATCGCATAACCATGTCTCCTGCATCATGACCAAACTGATCGTTGAAGCGCTTGAAGTGATCGATGTCGATCATCAGACAGCTCAGGGGTTCTCCGACATGGTCCGCTCGGTGCAGCTCCAGCGTTGCCTCAAGGTGGCGTCGGTTGAACAGACCGGTAAGCGGATCGCGAATGGCATAATCCGTGAGTGTTTCGCGAAGTTGAAGGTTGGCGATCGCAAGGCCAACATTTTCAGCGATGAGTTCAAGATAGAGCTTCGAAGTGCTGAGTTCGAAGAGAATATCACCGCTTTGCTCGAGATAAAGAAGTCCGATCACGTCGCCTTGCGCGGTTAACGGAACACACAGTGATATGTTGTCGGCACCGTCGAGATGCGAGCATGGGACGTCAGTGTCGTGCGCGCCGCTTGTATGCGGACGGCCACGGCGCAGCCCCCAGCATGAAGCAGCCGGAAAACTTTCGTCGGCATGTCGCGGCCCCTGCCAAACAGAGGCTCGCATTAGCGTCTTCTTGCTAGCGTTGAGAACGTACAGCCCGCCAGAGAGGCCGGGAAAAATTTCCGGCACCAAGCGAGCGATGACGGCGGCAAGCTCATCCTGGTTTTGGCAAGCCTGCAAGCGGTGCATCATTTCTAGGATGAGGTCCTTCGTCCGCTGATCGGCCTGCCGTTCCGCATCAAGACGTTCTCTCTCGATGCCGTTCGAACGAAATATTTCGATAGCCTCGTTCATCTCACCGATCTCGTCACGGCGGCGGTCAGGAGGAATTTCGACGGTGTAATCCTGTTTCGCCAGCCGCCCGACAATTCCCGACATGCGCATCAGCGGCATGGCGACACGCCGCCGCAAGATAAAGTATAAGACAGAAAGGAACAAAGCGCCGGTAAGCCCGAGGATAATCTTCGCGACCAGGTTCCACCTGTCGCTACTGGCCCGCGCCGTCGCCAACTGCGCACCAGTACGGCTTGCGGTCAGGTCGCGGAAGTAGCTTACAGCCTGTAGAAGTGAATTCTGTAGCCGTTCATGTTCCGCGCCGAACAACGTCTCCTGCGCCTGCACTTTTTCTCCGCGCTGATATGCCTCAATCGCGGCGACTTCCACCTTGTCGAGTTCTAGTGCGTCGATCTCGATTTTTTGAAGAACCTTGGCCTCTGCTATAGGCAGTGCTTGAGAGACGAGCTCGGATGTCGCTGCTTCGAGGCGCCGCTCCCCTTGTTCCTCAGCTTGAAAAGCTTGCAGATGCCGCTCCTCATTCCGCATGACATAAAGCCGAGCTTCGTCGCTCCTGATCTCTGCGCCTATAGCCAGCTCCTCAGCAAGCCTGTCGAGCGTGAGATGCTCCTCGACTGCGGCACGCTCCTCGTCAGCCCTTTGCGACGACGTGAGGAAAGCCACCCCTGATAAAGCGGTCAGAACCACAGTGATGGCGTAAGCCCAGTTGGTGATGGTGCTTATTCTCATCCGTTGATTGTATCAGACGCATGTTGAAGGGAAATTAAGGAGCATCTAGAAAATCTTATTGACTAGCCACATGCCTGTAAAAATGACGCGACGGGGTTGATTTGCTTGAGCATCAACGTTTCTCCGCCTATGCGAAAGAGCGACCGAGCATGGCCTGCAGCTCGTTCTTTGATGCCTCTGACAAATACGGTTTGAACAAGCTCGCGACCTGCTTCAGTCCCCAATCGAGATGTTCCGGCCCCAGATCGACAATGCCTTCCTGCAAGCTAAGATAGACGGCCCAGTAGGTCGATACGATCCAGACATTGGCGAGCAGTTGGGGCGCGTCTTCTTCCGGCACATCGATCAAATGGGCATCCTTCATCTGACGGAGTGCGCCCTCTACGACAAGGCGCATACCCATGCTGAGAGCACGGGTCGGTTCGCGGAGAGACGGCGCGATGGCGATGATGCCGGGGAGGTCCCGGAACATGTAGCGGTGGGCCCATACGATCGAAAACCAGCGCCGCATGAAATCCGAAAAGACGCCGGGGTCGGTCGCCGTGTTGGAGTCCGCGTCCACCATGAAGGCGGTCGCGTCAGCCTCGAGCCGTTCGAACAGGGCCTGGAGAAGGGCTTCCTTGGTTTTGAAGTGATAATAGAGGTTGCCCTCGTTGATCCCGACCGAACCCGCAATCTCCGCGGTCGTAACCCGGTCCGGTCCCTTGGCGTTGAAGAGCGCCTGGCTTGCATCAAGGATGCGGCCGCGTGTGCTGACCTTCGGTCTCTGCCCGTCTGCGTCAAACCCCGTCTTCGTCATGCTTGCCCTTGCATATGTAAGGTGGACACCTTAGCTGTTCATAAGGTGCTCACCTTAGCGAGTTACAGCACCGCGAAATCGCAATCAAGGATTCCGATCATGGACGTGACTGCATCGAAAGTTGGCGAACCCAAAAAGAGCTTCCCGCTCACGCGTCAATCGACGCTTGGCGAACTTGTGGCTCTTGTTCGCAATCCGCTCGACGCGCTTCCTCCGTCGATCTTCACGGAGCCCGTGATCTTCTCGAAAACTGCCGGAGAGCTGAAGGTGTATCTGGCTGACCCTGTGTTGATCCACGAGGCGCTTGTGAAAAACGCAGACGTGCTGGGTAAGGGCGATCAGGTCCGTCGCGCGCTTGGACCGGCTCTCGGACAGGGTCTGTTGACGGCGGACGGTCATCACTGGAAATGGCAGCGCCAGTCTGTCGCCGGTGCCTTCAGGCACGACAAGCTTCTTGAACTTCAGCCGACAATGCTTGAAGCGGCGACGCGCACCCGTGACAGATGGGTGGAGAAGGGCCAAGGCGCGATCGACGTCGGCCACGAGATGATGCGCACCACGTTCGACATCATCGTCGAGACAATGATGTCCGGTGGCCATGGCATCGATGTCGACCGGGTGGAGAAAGGCATTTCCGATTTCCTCAGGCCTACTGGTTGGACCTTCGCGCTCGGTCTGATGCGCGCACCGGAGTGGATACCCTATCCGGGCCGCGGCAAGGCGCGGGAAGCCGTCGAGTTTCTGCGTTCCAGCCTCCACGGCGTGGTCGAAGAGCGGCGGAAACACCCTGACGAACGCCACGATCTCGTGAACTTGCTTCTATCGGCGTCAGACCCGGAGAGCGGGAGAAGCATGAGTGACGCGGAGATCGTCGACAACCTGATGACCTTCATCACGGCCGGACACGAAACAACGGCGCTTGGGCTCGCGTGGACATTCGATTTGCTTGCCCGACACCCGGATGTCGAGCGCAAGGTGCTCGACGAGATCGATGCGGTGACGGCCGGACGGCCGGTGACCTCGGAAGACGTTTCAAAGCTAGGCTACACGCGGCAGGTGTTTTCCGAAGCCATGCGGCTCTATCCGCCGGCCCCGATTATAACCCGGACTGCGATGAGCGACTTCCGTCTCGGCGAATACCTCATCCCTGCCGGCACGGTGCTGATCGTCCCGATTTATGCGGTTCATCATCACCCTTCTCTCTGGTCAGACCCGGAAGTCTTCGACCCGGATCGCTTCAGTCCGGAAAACACAAAGGCACGGCACCGCTATGCCTATATGCCGTTCGGCGCAGGGCCGCGCGTATGTATCGGCAATGCTTTTGCAGTCATGGAAGCAGTCGCGATCTTGGCGGTGTTACTGCAGAAAGTCAGGCTTACTTCCAAGGCGGCCCTGCCGCCAAAGCCGATTATGAAAGTGACGTTGCGGCCTAGCCAGGCACTGAGCATGAAGTTGCTCACGCGATAGGCGGAGCATTTTTCGGACTCGAGGCAAGCTTCCGAACTTTTTGTCGAACACCGACAGGACGAGTTCTCAGAACCTGCGGTTCTAATCCTTAAACGGCTACTGCTCGGCCTGGTCCTCGAGAAGAAGGCCGGCCGTCTATGATGCTGATGCACGTGTAGGCGACCGCCTGTCTAGTGAAGGGGCTAGCGACGGCATCAGGGCAGGTTTTTAATCGCCTACCCACTAGGCCTGGAAGGAATCGATAGTTATGCCGTTACCGGTGTTTCAGCGCGTTTTCTCGCCTCTGGATTACCGTTTAGAATGACTTAGAGAGCTGGCTCGGGAAATCTGTACAGCGGGGATAAGTGGAATTTCTGCCTGACTCCTGCTTAGATGCCGGGAGCAGGAGATACCATGACGAGACGACCGCGCCGTAACCATAGCCCGGCTTTCAAGGCGAAGGTGGCGCTTGCCGCCATCAGAGGCGAGCAGACGCTGGTAAATTATCCCAGCAGTTCGACGTGCATGCCAACCAGATCAAACAGTGGAAAGACCAACTCCTTGAGGGGCGCGTTTTCGGCGGTGAAGCGAAGGCGGAATCGGCAGGCCCGACTGTGGACGTTAAAACGCTGCATGCAAAGATCGGCGAACTGACTCTGGAGAACGATTTTTTAACCGGTGCGCTCGGCATGGCGGGATTGCTGGGTTTAAAGAAATGATCGAACGCGAGCACAAGCTATCCGTGGTGCGCCAGGCGAAGCTTCTCGGCTTCGGCCGGGGCAGTGTCTACTATCTGCCTCGTCCAGTGCCAGACGGCGATCTTGCCCTGATGCGCCGGATCGACGAACTGCATCTCGATTACCCGTTTGTCAGAAGTCGGATGTTGCAAGGGCTCTTGAGAGGAGAGGGTCTGGAAACTGGGCGGCTGCACGTCGCCACGCTGATGAAGAAGATGGGCATCGAGGCGATCTATCGCCGCCCGAATACATCTAAACCGGCACCTGGTCACAAAATCTATCCCTACATCCTGCGCAAGCTGGCAGTCACCCGGCCCAACCAGGTCTGGGCGATGGACCTTACTACATCCGCATGGCTCGCGGCTTCTATCTCTGCGCTGTCGTGGCGGCTGTCGATCACCATGGAAGCAGCCTTCTGCATCGAAGCGGTCGAGGGGGCGCTGGCTCGCTATGGAAAGCCAGAAATATTCAACACCGACCAGGGATCGCAGTTTACCTCGATGGACATCATGGCCGTGCTGAAAAAAGCCGAGATTGCCATCTCGTTTAGTAACCCATTCGCCTTGATGGGAGTCGAACCGTCGACCCGCGCTGAAGATACACTCTGCGGGCTTGCCGCCGGAAGGACAGCATAGCGAACTCCATCTTGCCTTTATCGATGGGTTCAGTAGCTTGCATGATCAACATCGGGAACCTCGAAGAAATGCTGATCGCTCTAACGAATGGCAAAGCTGGCCGTATCAAGCAGGACATATCAGTTGGCGCAAGCTGGCGAGATCTTTTCCGAAGTTCAGAGGACCTGCTGACTGCCTCAGTCTTTGGTCGTCTTTCATATCTTGAAGGACCGATGCTCTGGAAAATCCTACGGCGTGGGCTGGGCGCCGAGCTTCCTGATTATAAAGTAGTCGACCTCTACAACGTCGAGTTCTGGCCCACGTGGCCAGAAGGAGATGACGCAGCGAAAACTGTAGAACCCGACGTTTTCCTGCAGTTCAACGTCGGTGATCCGTCGATCCAGATCGACATGATAGTCGAGGCGAAGATTGGAATGGGCCTGCACCAATACGCGGACCAGTGGCGCCGCCAGTGGAAGGCCTATCATGAATTACCGTCGACAACCGACAGTGATGCCACTCCGTATCTTATCGCGATAGGAGGCCTCGGGCAGCATGAGGCGTCGTACATGAGAAGCATCCTGAAGGATCTACACAACGGTGGTCACGAGATCAAAGCTCTCGCCGCCAACTGGCCAAAATTACTGGAGGCAGTGATCGCTGTTGGCAAAGAAACGACGAGCCAACGCGATGCCAGGATCCTGAGCGACATCGTGAGTGCCCTGGCTTTGGCCGGCTACAGGACGATCCAGTCGTTCAGCGGACTGACTTCGCATCATCGGATAAACCAACAATCGAAAGCAGTTCTTGTCGATTACAACTTTCAGGAAAATCTATGACCGAACTATCGCGCGCGCTCGCTGATGTCCGGGAAGCCCAACGTCTGCTTCACTCCTACTATCGCAGAGTGCTGGATACCGTCAGGCTCATCGGCGAGCAGTTTCCGGACCGCACGTTCTACGCCTGGAGCAACGCCAATCACGCCCAGCCGCCTCAGAAGACGACATCGCCATTCGACAAGTGGGCTTGGGATTTTCTTCCGCTAAACTGTACGTCATATCTGTTCACCAATGCAGCACAGAAATCCTACTTCCCTCAGAAGGACGAATGGATGCTTGAAATCAATGTTACAACAGATACCGCGTTCGTTCCGGGTATGGATTTCAAGGGCGAACCCGACCCGAACACCTTCGCATTCTCCGACACGACCCGCTCGGAGTTATCCGTCATAGCCTGGAAATGTACAGAGACGATGAATGACCGTACCAACTGGCTGAGGAACGTTTGGGACAATGGCCAATGGCCGGACAAAGACGCGCAACTCGGTGATCCTCCATTCGAGGCGATCGAGGGCGTTCAGTCCTGCCGTCTTACCGTAAACATCGAAAATCTGGCGGCTCGCGAAGATGTCATGGAATTCGCGGGAAGGGCGCGGGCGTTGTTTCGTGAGGTTCTCAAGATCGAGTGAACTTCATTGAAAGGCGACATGGATGCGCCGATGGTCATTTGCGACGCTCCAGCTCTAAACCCGAACTGCCCGCTATGATCCAGTTCGCGCCCTCGGCCGCGGATCCTGCCGGTTCCGCTCAAAATACTCTTGTTCGGTCTTCGAGCCCATCGATTGTCACCTGTTTCTGCATTACGATACGTCATTGAGTGATGGTAAACCGTTGGAGCATTAGTACGTGACGTCGGCCAGCGGTAGAATGCTTGATCCAGAATTCCTAGACGCTCTTGATGCGCTCGCTGCATCGAAAGGTGAAAACTGGTGGCGGGATATCCTTCGGCATCGCGATCTTGTTCTCGCCGTGCGGCGAAGCTCCATCAATGCCTACTACCGCGGCGCATCGATATTCCGGATCGACTGGAAGGCTGGACAGATATCGCCCGTTGTTCATGTGAAGTATCTCGCGACGTATGCGCAGGATTACATCCGCCTCAACAGCGACAACAGTTTCGAGTTGAAAGGCATCGAGTCTTTGGCTACGCGCTACGAAGGTAGCGAAACACTTGAGCGCATGATGCGAGCATCGGCGAAGCTTTCCGGTTTAGAGAAGTCGGGGCTGCATCCCATGCTCGTCGGAAACTCCAATGTCATCGACACAGAAGTTGCCCTCACGCGTCCTGGATCAGCCGAGGACTCACCCGGGGCGGAACAGGCAATCGCGTCAAGTCGCAAAGCCGATCGTATCGATGCTGCGATTGCAGTTCAGTCAGATGGAGGAACGCCTGAAATACGTTTCTTCGAGGCGAAGCATTTCACAAATTCCGCCCTGCGCGCCTACGGTGACTTGGATCCCGGTGTTATTCGGCAGATCTCCGACTATGAAGAGGCGCTGACGGCGCATGCACCTGCTCTGGCGGTGAGATATCTTGAGACAGCTACGATCCTCTTGAGGTTCAACGAAATGAGAGTGAGAGCTTTCGGGCCATCAGCGGCTCGGGACATCTCCGTTACGTTGAGAAAAATTGCCAAGACCGGCGAGCCTCCAGCGATTAACGTAAGACCGCACCTTATCATTTATGGTTTCGACAAAGCGCAACGGGATGACCCCGGATGGAAGGCACACCTGAAAAAGCTGGAGTCAAAACTGTCCGGAAGAGTTCTTGCAATCGGGAACCCTACCCGGATAACACGATTTCATCGTCAGGCTGCTTTACGCACCCGACCAAACCTGCAACAGGACTAGTCTGGTATCGGCCGCGACAGTTCGCGTGAGGCGCCATATGACGGACGGAACTCTGCAGATCAAATCGGCCGCAGGTCGGACCGTGGCACGGGTTGCCGGGGGCATGTTTCCGAAAGTTGAAGAGGTCATGACGGACATGGTCCTGATGGACCTTGTACACAGCTCGCCGTTATTCGTTGGAGAGCTCTGTCGGCATGCGGAGGTAGACGGCAACTTTATTCAGGGCCGGCGTTCAGTATTCGACACCGCTCATGGCGAAACCGATGTCGAAATCATTCTCGATACCTCCAGCGGTCGGCATGGACTGTTGATTGAAAACAAGATCGATGCCCCGCTGATGAACAGGCAGTTCGAGCGATATCACAGACGCGGGAAGCTGGGGATCGATGAGGGACAATGGAGCTCCTACACAGTCGTACTCTTCTCGCCGCGTTCTTACTTTGATCATCTACCGTCTGAACAGAAAGCGTTTGTTGACAGGTTTATTCCGTATGAGGAGATCATCGAATTTCTCAGGAGCATGCCCGAGTTCGATTTCAAAAGATCGGTCCTTGAGGGCGCATCCGAGACGAGAGCACGAGGATATGTAAAATCCGCCGATGCGACAGTGATGGATTTCTACCGGTCATACTACGAGATGGCACAGTTAAAATATCCACAGCTGAAGATGGAGTATCCTGGCATTCGCGGTGCGAACAACACATGGGCGCTTTTCAAAAATGTGAACGGGTATCGTCGCGTAGATCTGGTTCACAAGTGGATGTCGATCGGATGCGAGTTGAGTATCCCGACAAACGACGTCGATGCCGTTCGCCAGGCAATCGTTCCTCTCCTCGAAACAGGAATGACGTTCAAGCCGACAAAGACAGTAGCTTATGTCAACCTTCGGTCTACGCCGATAGACCATTTCGCCGACTTCGAAAGCCTGATCCCTGCAATAGAGGAAGCCCTGCAGAAGCTGGAAAGGCTACGGCTTTTTTCAGCAAGGGACGCGGTCGATAACGTGATCCGGCGATATGCGAAGCCCTAGTCCGCCACCCGATCAGATATTTGCGCGCTATGGCAGGATTGCAGGAGGAACGTCGATGCTGAGGTACGGAGCATGACAATTGTCCCGATCCTTCTTCTGCTGGGTGCCTTGATAACACCTGTCCTTCGGCTCCTTGGATGCCAACGACGAAGCACGTGGATTATGGCCGCCGGTGCACTGTTGATCGTTCTTGGTCTGGAATTCCTTTTTGGGCACTGACAAGTGAGGGTTAGAACATCTCACCGCCGCGCTAGCTTCTCACTCACAGAAGCCGGTCGTCCGGAAAAGACCCCACGAACAATGCCGTATCCCCGGCTTGATCGCGACGCGCGATCCAAGGAGAAAGATGAAGAGTACCGGAGAAATCAGCATAGCGCCGCCTCGGCGGGATTTCGGGAGTTCTCGACACGCCAGGGACGGTAGAGGACAGCCGCAGGAGCCTCAGCATAGCGCCCGCAGGGGAGGCGGGACCGACTGGCCACGCCCGTGGCGTTCTGCCTAGAACTGCAACTCCCCGCCCCGTAATTAATCTGTTTATTCATCAACCATTTAAAGAACACAACAAGAACATGTATTGATCGCTAGGGATATTCCTGCCATTTTGTCAAAAAATGACCCAGCAGCGATTCGAGGACAGCATGCGCCACAATACCCGGACGGAATTTACAGCTCTTCGGGAAAAGGCGGGGATGACCGTCGCGCAGGCAGCTGAGTTGCTGGACGTATCACTGCGGACGGCCAGACGGTACGATGACGGTGAAAGCCAGCCCCGCCGCCTTGAGATCAAGGCGCTCGAGAAAATCGCGCAACATGGAGCAAAGGAACCACCGACACAGTTTCGTTTCATTGACCTGTTTGCCGGTATCGGTGGCCTGCGTCTGGGTTTCGAAAGCATCGGCGGTCATTGCGCCTTCACATCCGAATGGGATCCACACAGCCAGAAAACCTACGCCCTGAACTATCGTGACAACCACCAGATCGGTGGCGACATTCGCGAGTTCTCGCAGGATCCGGGAAAGATACCGGAGCATGACGTCCTGCTTGCAGGCTTTCCTTGCCAGCCATTTTCGATCGCAGGCGTTTCCAAGAAGAATGCGCTGGGACGCCCCCACGGTTTCCTCTGCGATACCCAGGGAACGCTGTTTTTCGATACAGCCCAGATAATCGCCCATCACCGGCCTGCTGCTTTTGTCCTCGAAAACGTCAAGAACCTGGAAAGCCATGATGGCGGGCGCACTTTTGCGACCATCATGAATGTTCTGACCAATGAGCTGGGCTACCACGTCCAGCACAGGGTGATCAGCTCGGAACCGTGGGTTCCGCAAAAGAGGGAGCGGGTCTTCATAGTCGGTTTCAGGGAGCAAACAGATTTCGACTTCAGTTCGCTTGTCATTCCTGACCCGAAGAATGGTCCCAAACTGGGCAGCATTCTTGAGCCGCACGAGGAGGTCGACCCGAAATATACCCTCACTCCCCGGCTCTGGGAGTATCTCCAGAACTACAAGGCCAAACATCAGTCCAAGGGCAACGGGTTTGGCTTCAGCCTCTTCGGCCCCAATGATGTCACCCGGACACTTTCGGCGCGCTACTACAAGGATGGGTCCGAAGTCCTGGTCGAGCAGCCGGGGAAAAGACCGCGACGCCTGACCCCGCTCGAATGCGCGCGCCTGATGGGTTTCGATCGGGGTGACCGGCGTTTCAAGATTGCTGTTTCTGATACCCAGGCGTACCGGCAGTTCGGAAATGCCGTCGTCGTGCCTGTTGTCGAGTTTGTCGCGCAGGCCATGGAAAAGCATATCATGGCGGCACTGCGAAAGGCTGAGATCGAGCCGGCGACCATCGAGGCGATCCGTTCTGTGACGAGACCCGACAGGATGCCGATGACCGCGAATGGCTGATACCGTTTCTCCCGAGACCAGAAGCCGGATGATGTCCGGCATCCGGGGCAAGAACACAAAACCCGAGATGATCCTGAGGCGTGGGCTTCACGCCCTCGGTTTCCGCTTTCGTCTGCATGACAAGCGTCTCCCTGGGAAACCGGATCTCGTCTTTCCAAAGTACCGGGCAGTGATATTTGCGCACGGTTGTTTCTGGCACGGCCATGACTGCCATCTGTTCAAGTGGCCGTCGAGCCGTCCGGACTTCTGGCTTGCAAAGATCAACCGGAACAGGGAGGTCGACGTCCGATCGGAGTCCCTGCTTGCTCAGGATAACTGGCGCCAGTGCATCGTATGGGAGTGTGCACTGAAAGGGAGAACACGGCTTCCCCTGGACGAATTGATTGAGCAATGCGCAGTCTGGCTCAGAACCAATGAGCCTAGACTTGAAATCCGGGGGAGGACTGCATGAAGAGAGGAACTCTCTCGGATCATTTCCAGGGGATCGTCGTCAAACGGCTCAGCGCAGTCGAGACAACTCCCGCAACGTCCAACCAGCATGAATTCAATGGATCAGCTTCGCTGCGACAGCTGCTGGGTGATGCGGACAGGAAGAACATTCCCGCCCGCTTTATTTGGCTGGGTGAAGAGCAGGAAGCCATCACCATCGAGGGTATGGTCAGTTGGTATGATGCAAGGAGAAGCCACCCTACCCGTACCGAGTATCGCCTCTACTACTACGGGAATGAAATCACCGCCATGATGTCCACCGGTGACGTCTTCTTTCTGGCCATATGCCGGGACGGATCGGCAATGGTCATTGTGACCCCGTCAGGCACAACGATACAGAACCAGCTTGTCTGGCTGTTTGGTCTTGAAGACCAGCCGGAGTTCCAGTTCACTTTCCAGCAAGTCGAAGGCAACAATGACGCGGAACTAGACTTTGCGGCTCGATATATTCTCGACGAGCTCGGGCTTGAACTCGAGGAGCCCGAAGCTGACAGGCTTGATGATCTGATCGAGCCATTCGGGCTGAAATTTCCCAGAACCAGAGAGTTTTCCGACCTTGCCCGGGCTTCACTTCCGGGCGTCTCGGCACGCGACGATGCAGACAGTGCTCTCGTGGCCTGGATGGAGCGTGAGGAGCAGCTGTTCCGCAGACTGGAAAGACGTATAGTCGCCGAACGTATCAGCAGCGGCTTTCAGGCAGCTGATGGCGCTGACGTCGACGGATTCCTCAGCTTTTCTCTCAGCGTCCAGAATCGCCGGAAATCGCGCGCCGGTTCAGCACTCGAAAATCATCTCGAGGCCGTCTTCACCGATCACGGGATTGCCTATGTGAGGGGGGCTGAAACAGAGAACCGGAACAAGCCGGATTTCCTTTTCCCTGGCCAGAGTGAATACCGCGACCTCACCTTTCCCGCCGAGCGGTTGACGATGCTTGGATCGAAATCAACGCTGAAGGATCGTTGGCGCCAGGTGCTGTCGGAAGCCGAACGCATTCCGGACAAGCATTTGTTGACACTCGAACCTGGCATTTCGGAAAACCAGACTGACGAGATGCGAACGAAGCATCTTCAGCTGGTTATCCCGAGAAGCATCCAGAGTTCGTTTCGACCGGCGCAACGGGATTGGCTGATGAGCGTCTGCGATTTTATGAGTATGGTAAAAAGTCGACAGGTCGGGATCTGAGGGAGACGTGTTGTCGGTACCATGCCAAATGGCTCGAATCTTCCGACAAATGATGAACTGCGTTGGCTTATTGATAAGGCGCCGGCCGAGCTATGGCGCGAAGACCGCTCATAATCTCCATCTGCGCAACGGTTACCTGATGACACATTGGACGGATTTTGTACAAAATCCTCCTCGTCTAACGAGCGCTCGGACATTAGAGCGTGACTGTAAGCTCGTCGTCAAGGAGAGGATCGTCCGTACAACGACGACAACCTGTATCTGCTCTGATTTCGTCGCAGGTATGTTAGGATGTTGGTCTCCCAGACCTTGGGGTCAGGCACTGCCGGGTCCGGAGCTCAGAGCAGCGATCGTCTGCTCCGAGGCGGAGTTGAAAAACTGGTCCACTATCTCAGCCAGATCGTCTTCATCCAAAAGCGACAGGGCCTGAACCTCGTTCCGCACGCGCAGTCGCAAGGTTGCCTGACGCATGACATCCTCCATGCGAGGCCGCCCGATGCGGCTTGCCGCGCGAACCCATCCCTCTCCGAGTGCAAGTGACAGAAGCGGGTCCGCTCCAATGCTCGGACGTTCGGTTATCTGGACGAGCGCATCTTCTGTCAGTTGGTCAACAAGACCCCAGCGATCGGAGTGGGATTCTCCCCGATCCAGGGCCCGGGCACGCAACCATGCCCTTTGAAAGCAGTTTCTCACACCGCCCAGATAGCGGTCTCTCGACGTGCCAAAGCGCCAGTGCACTATGTCGGGAGCCATCGAGACAGCGATAAAACACCAGATATCGTCACGAAGTGCTTCACCTGAACTGAACTCTGTCAGCCCTGCAATCCAGCGCGTCAGGGCCGTATCGTACTCTCCGAAGCGGTTCTTCCTGTCCTCGGCACCAAAGCCGAAATCAACGGCCAGAGCGACAAGCTCTTTTCGCAGTTCTCTCAAACGCGTGGCGTGTATGACAGATCCGCCGGTTGCGGCGAAGCGTGCTCCGTTCGGGAGCGAGTCGGCCGAAAAACCTTGCCAACGAAATCCGTTATCTGCAAGCATCTCGTCGAGCATCTGCTGGGCTGCTGCACCGGAAAGGCGAGGCATCAACGTGATCATATGTCTTGTACCTGCTGATTTGCGAGCGCTTGCATCGATGCCCGGAATAGGCCAGGGCGCTGTTCCAGCAGCGATTTCGCGTAACGGACGTCGCGACCGGGGAATGCCAGCTTCAGCCAAAACTCTACCTGCGCGCCGATAGATCCTTCCGCACAGGTTTCGAGGATGAAGGCTGCGTCCGGTTCACGAAGCAGACTTTCACAGACCTGGCTCATGACATCAGCCATTAAAATTCGCAGGACTTCAGTATCCTCGGCCTCAATCCTTGTAATGAGGTTCTGGTGGCCGCTGCTAAGATAGAGACGGATGGCACCATGGAAATCACGTGACCAGTCACGCGGAGACCATTCAAGATACCATGGCGCAAAAGTAGCAACCCCGGTCAGCAACGAGGAAAGGTCAGCGACCTCGATAGGCAGCCGGGGTTCTTCACCCTCAAGCCTGATCCGCGCGGTGTCGCGCCAGACCCGGTCACCTTTCCGCGAGGGTGATAGATCACTTCCGGTACCGCAATCATCGGCAAGTGTAATATCTACATGCAAATCAAGAACCGACGACAGCTGGCTTCCATCGATGGTCACTTCCAGAACGGTGACGGGATGTTCGGCGTCGAGAACCCGGTGCTCTCTGTCAATAATTGAACGCGACAGACGTCCCTGACCGCTCCCTATGCGCAAAATGACAGCCAGCTTCAGATTATCAGCGTCTATTTCGAGATCGCGCGCTGCTGTCGCAAAGTCGATACCGAATGATCGACTTAAACGAAGCGGGATCGAGGCGTCCCAGTCCGGAAGCCACTCGCCACTATCGAGAAGCTCACTGTGGCCAACGGCAATCCTCCAGTCTTGTGCAAGTACAGAGGGGTCCTGAAGAGTGAGGAAAGGAAAAGCAATGCGCCGGCTCATCCGACCTCCGAACCGATGAGTTCAACGTCAACAGTCACCGCACAGTCACGGGGGACCTCCGCAACGATCTCGAAGCGGCCCTCCGCTTTTCCGAGATCAAGCCTCGAGGTTCCTGAAGAAAGCTCGCCCCCGAAAGACCGCATCCTTACAATTTCCGGACGATCGAATGTCAGATCCCGCTTCGCTGCAACGCCATCCATCGCAATCGAGGCACTGGCGACAAGGACGTAGCCAGAAGTGCCGTTATCCTGCACAACATCTGTCAGGAATACCGCCAGCGTTCGGTCACCCTCCCTGACAAGCCGATCGAAAACAGGACGAGACACTCGCGCAGAACGGCCGGAACCACCGCCAGCGCCTCCGCCATGTCCACCCGGCCGCGCTGGCCCTGCTCCGTCGCCACCGGTGCCTGCCAGAGCACTGCCCAGTCGACCGGCGACACGAGCAAGTGGCGGTGCCTCGAACCTGTTGGAGATCCTAGATGCGGCCGCTTCACCCATTTCACGTGCGGCTGTTTCGAGAGTGCGCAGTGCAACGTTTACGAATGTTCTGGCGTGTCCCCTTTCCATGTTCCCGGAGACCCAGTCGTCATGTGCGGGAGGTTCGGAACGGGCAAAAGCGCTTTCGACTTCCTTATCACGGTCGACAAGGAATACCCCGGCCCACTCAAACCGCTCGTCAGGAAGTGGCGTACCCTCGAGATAACGTACCACCAGTTCCGCCGGTCGCATGAGAGCGATATGATGTGCGGAGGCAGGGAAAAGGCTGTCTTCCGCGACTACTGGCCGTCTCTTTCCTCGCAGGCCTTTTTCCAGAGCAAGATTGCCAAGGTTTTTCACCGGGCGCTGGCACGCGACGGTGCGAATATCGTTACCTTTGCCAGCACGGGCCGCGCGCATCGCCTTGCAATAGAGATCGAGAGGAGGAAAATCCTCGGGTTGCGGAATCTGCAGATCGTCTTCCCCGACCATTACCCTGCAAGTAAACCGCCTCTTTTTCGGAGTGGTCCTCATCATCCGTGGCCAGAAACTCCACAGAAGGCCCTCAACGATCCTTTGACCGATGACCGCAAGCTCCTCGCCATCCGTCTGGAAGTCGAGGATCATGATGGATGTGCCCGACTGGTAATCCTCGCGCTCGGGAAAGCCGATTGTCGCGGCCAGCTGTGCGGCCTGTTTTCCGCGCGCAGGATCCGCAACTCCATCATTGCGATCAGCAACACCCCACCAGTGGCGGCCGGTGAACTGCCGCAGCATTCTTTTTTCCTCTGTCTGGAAGCGTGCGCCGATGTGACAGCCTATGAAACGCCGTTCACCCTCCTCTGTCAGGGTATCAACGAAGATAGTCCGGCACTTGCTCGCACCATAGAGAGACGCCTTGCCGAAACCATAGGTTCCGCCGCCGTATTCAGTGTCGCGTGGCGTGCCTATATTGCGAAGGAAATTGATGAAATCGGTCCGGTTCGTCCCGATCGGGATTTTGTCGGCCCGCGTAGGACCACCAAGTCCGGTCGTTCCGAAGTCGCATATCTCAAGCACGACCGGATTCTTTGTCTCGAGGAAATTCGACAGACTCTCGTGGGACCTTGTCTCTTCAGGAAGTTCCGCCAGCAGCTTTTCTCTGCAGCACCGCATTTCAGCCGCATTAAGACGCCTTAGGCGCAGGAGTATTTCCGGTCCTGTGCCAAGCTTTGCAGCATCGGCGATGTTCTGCACGGACTCGCGAATGACTGTCTGTAGCTGGCTTAGTGCCGGAGTTCCGAGAAGGCGAAGAAAATTCTCGCCGATGTTTCCGGTAACGCCATAACTTTCGCTGTGGAGGCCGAGGCGGATCATGGCAGGAACATATCCTCGACCTCACGCGCGCGGGATGGATCCATTCTGAAGGGGCCGGCGAAAGCAAGGTCAGTTGTATAGGTCAAATCAGAGATACCAGCCGGCGTGACGCCTCCGGGAAATGATGATGAGACCAGCCGGGGAAAGCCGTCCGCGACAGTGTACAGGGTCTCCCGCTCGAGCCGGAACGAAGCTGTGTTCCAGAGAGGATCATCGATGTCCTGGCACCCGACAGCTGCCAGGAGCATTTTGACCTCATCCGGCTGACTTGCTGCGTCCAGCACGGCACGACCGAGACTGGAGATCGACAGCATCGCCGCGTCAGCAACCTCCAGTTCAAAATGCTGGAGAAAGAGCAGCCCTCCTGCCGGCTCCGACAGCTGTTCGAGACCGTTGACGGTGATCTTGGTGCGTCCTTTACCCACACACACCTTCACCTCGAGCGAATTACTGGCGCGCATGAAGTCATGTCTGGCCATCGCCGGACCGCGCCAGCTTTTCCAGGCATCCGGAGACCGGTCGAGCAGGCGCTTGAGGACAAGCAACTCTCCGACGAGCCCGGCAATCTGTTCTCTGGATATATCGCTCCCAGCCTGGCGGACGAGGAGCGCCCGGAATTCTTCTATCGATGCCCGGGCAGCGTCCAGACAACGCATACCGCTCTCGATACCCGCGAGGATGTGCCCCGCAACCTCGGCAAAGACACCATCGAGATCCCGCTGAAGGCAGGTCAGATCAAGGAACCGCTGTGACTTGCCTGCTGTTCCAAACTCCGAAAGACGAACGTCGAGCGCGGGAGCCCCCTGAACAACGTTTCCCTTTTCTGCGGTTCCGAGTGGCAGCAAAAGACGAGCCTCTCCGTTCTGCCCAAGTGCAAAGCGGACAACGCCATTACTGGTCGTCACAGATGAGGCTTTTGTCGGAATGCCGAATCCGGCCGGCTCGTTGCCACCTGCCCGGAGCACAGTCCACGCCGTCCGGGCAGTTTTCTCCCCGATGTCCATTATGACGGCTCCCCGGCAGCAATCCGTCCCTCTTCGGCGTCTATCACGGCAATCTCGGCAGCTTCCTCCGCCTCCATTCTTTCAAGGTCTTCTGTTGAAAGCGACGGGAGGTCGACCGATACAAACTGTCCGCCTTCAGTCACGCTGCCCGGAAACACAATCCCAAGCCCGAGGACGTCTTCGACGGCATCGAGTGGAACACGCGTACCCCTGTTTCCCATCGGAGGTGACTCGTGGTCGATTGGATAGAGCAGGAGCAGCGGCACCTGTCCCAACTCGCGCTGACGCATCTGCTTGAGCTCTTCCCAGCCTTCACCGGCGGGGGCCACCCCTTCGCAATCGAACCACAGGTCAGCCTTCGACATCAGGGCCTTGATATCAGCGGAAGACCCTGCATCATCAAGGCGCGCGCGATTGACGAGACCGGCTCCGATGACGGGACCGAGATTTTTTTTTGCGGCTTTACCTTTGCCGGATGTGACGACAGCAACGTTCCATAGTGCCAGTCTCGGATCAGCCTGTTTCAGAAATGGCAACAGGACGTGGGCCTGAAGTTCAGCGTGGTCAGGGTGAAACGCATATTTCTGGATGAAATCCAGCACCAGCTCCTTTGGAACCTTTCTCCAGAGCGTCGGCTGGTCCTGCACTTGCAGACCTTGCGTCGTTGCGGCCTCGAGCAAGGCCCCGCCCGCGGCCCAGTTGCCGTTGAGCACGTCGCGATTCCGGTGCTCGAACCGAAAGGTTTGCCGATGCGTTCCCCAATAGCTTATTGCTGCAGTCCTGGCCGCACGCATTTTGGTAGCACTGGTAATAGCCATCCCCGGGATCGCCCGGATGCGGACGGCGATATCCATCGGGGTCTTGTTTTCGAGATGGAAACGGCCGATGTCTTCCCGTATCTCGCGCTCGACCCTCGCAAGCGCCCTGAAAGCAAGCTTGAGATCCGGCGGCATCCAGATGCGGGGCAGGTCCTCGTAGCCGGCGCGATAACCGAACCAGCGGCCCATCTGCAGGAGGGTGTCATACTGTTTGGCACTTCGGAGAAAGTAGCTGACCATGAGACCATCGAGGGTGAGACCACGTGCAAGGATTGATCCGCCAACGACGATGTAGGTCCGCGCCGGAAGTTCGTAGTTGATCCTGCTGTCGCTCGGGCCGTTCTCAACAGGAAACTCAAGGGCTTCCAGCACCTCCGGCAAATGCACAAAAATCTGTTCGAGAGTAACGGGCGCCGCTGAGGTGATGTCGGAAGGCAAACGGCCTTGTTCACGCGTCCAAACCGAAGAAAGCTGCTTGCCGGCCTCGCTTTCCGGGTCCGTCAGCGTCAAACGCACCGAGCTGACCCATTCCTCTATCGCGGCCGCAACCTTTTCATGCGCCACAACATACGCGGACGAATGAACGAGCATCGTCATATGCTCTCCGCCATCGCCACGCGCGCGTCGCGCTGCACAGCAGGCAAGATAGTAAAGTATGGCATCGACCAGCGTCGGCACTACCTCAGGCTGGAATGTGTCACGCCCGGCGACGCTGGCCGGCTGCATTGCCACCGCGTCATCATCAGGAATGTCCCGGATCATGTCGAGTGCCTCATCTTCCGCGCGCACATTTTCGGGATCGTCAGGGATACGCCCAAAGAGCTTTTCCGTGCCGAAGTAGTTCGGTGATGAAGGCAATGCCGTGATAAAGTCACGAGGATAGAGATCGTCGAGGTTATTCCCGCCCCGCGCATCCTTACGGAAGGGATCGATCAGAACATTGGCAAACGGAGTCGCGGTGTATCCGATATACGAGACAGCCGGAATCATTGCCAGCAACTCGCGGATGTGGGCATTGATCGCAGTGACATCGAATTCGCCACGCGCGCTGTTTACACTGGCCTGATCACACTCGTCATCAATGACGAGAACGCGCAGGCGTTTCAGCGCCATCGGATGTGTCCCCCTGACCGCGATCTTGAGCTGTTTCAATGGTGACGGGTTCTTCTTGACAACAGCAATCTGGGCCTTGTCCGTGTGCGCCAGGAAGCCTCCCTGGGGTGGGGCCCTGAAATCCAGGTGCTCGACATTCGGAGTCAACGGATGCCAGTCAAGCGGGTGTCGGGAAACCAGATCCTTATACATCCGCATCTGGGTCTGATAACGAAGTTTATTCGTCAGGCCCGCCAGTACGATAACCGTATCGTAGCCGGCATCCAGCGCCTTCGCCATGACCGCCGTCATATTTGCGGTCTTGCCTGACTGAACATGACCTACAACAAGGCCCCGGCATTGGAAATCTTCCTTGCGGGGATTTTCAAGCAGCGACACAACCTCGCTGGATGCTTCGTCGATTGTCTCGACATCGTTCTTATCAAGACCTTTAGCGATGAGATACGCGCGAAGCGCCGGCCAGTGTCTGTCGCTTGGTTTTGCCCCGAAGTACCAGCGGTCACGCTTTCGCATCACCGAGTGGCGATGAAGAATCTCGACATCCTCCATCTGACGCGCAACGATGGTGCGAGCCTCGGCTATCTCCTCTGCCATACGCTCAGCAAAATCGGGCATGAACGCCGACATATTTGCAACGACGGCTGCCAAAGCACGATCAAGATCGGGGTTGCGAGGAAGCTGGACCAGAATTTCGTCTACCAATCTCTCAACCTGTGGACCCGGCATAATCTTCCCTCTCGTTGCATTTCCTTGCATCGGGAGACCGAGGCTTTTCCAGCTGGCCTGATTCTCCTCCCTGCGGCCTCGCAACGTATGGGTGAATCCTTGAAATAGTCAAAACATCTATCAGCAAATACCAGCTGTAATCACAGCTTGACCAGTTGATTATTTCCTAGATCTTTCTGCGATGTTTCAGGACGCTCCTGAGATCGAAATCAGGCTTGTTTCTGCCGGCTGAATTCTCGTGGGCTGGAACCGTAGAGGGAAATATTCAAGACTGAAGAAAGGCTCCGACTATCCGGTCAAAAGCCCTCCAACGGGTGCGATACTTGAGCGGAGCTCGCAACTGATGAAAAAAGGAAGCAATATATGGCACCGCCCAAAACCATTCGATCCGAGAAAATTGGCAAGGTGACGTTCGATCTGGTCGAACGGGATGGCCGATTTTTCGGATTGGCAGACCGAAAGAGAGTTTCCGAGGAAGCCCACGCTGACACCGCATGGCGGATTTTATTGCAGACTGTCGGCGAGGCCATGGGTCGATATGCCGGAATGGATGGTGCGAAGAAACTTTTCGTGCATTACTATCCTGGCGGCTTTCATAGTGATGCATTCAGTGAGCGGCCCTACAAGATCAAGGCCAAGCTGAACCTGGAAAAGACCAGCTCGCTTGAGAAAGCATTGACGGGAGATGCAGATCCGGAGCAAGTCCTGTCAGCCTTCCGGGCGACGAACATGCTGTTTTCGATAGAGCAGGCGAGAGTCCAGGACGTCCTTCGGAGCAGAGAGGCAAAGAATTTCATTCAAGCGGCGGCGATCTTTGCAGAAGGCGACAGGAAGCAATCGCTGGTAGTGCTTGACCGGATCTTGTCCCCGTTTCAGGCAAACAAATGGACGATTGTCACTTATCTGCCCTTTCTCTGGAGACCGTCAGAACACATGTTCCTCAAGCCGGAAGCAACCAAGGATTTCGCTGAGAGGATCGGGCACCGCTTCGCAAGCCTTTACCGCCCTGAACTGGACATCCGCGTCTACGAAAGTCTTCTACAGCTTACGGGGGCAACAAAACTCGATCTCGCAGAGTTCGAACCACGAGACAATATTGATGTGCAAAGCTTCATCTGGGTAGTAAGCGGATCGTACGACGGGGAGCAGCCCAGGACCTAGTGTCGCGCGGTTGCGGGAACAGCCAAGTCCCACCGCAATAATAATAGTTCAGTTCGATACCGCCTTGCGATGGAGAACGCGGGCGGCCATTCTTGAAAAGCGGCCAACGCACAGTGATGGGTTTAACTCGCTAAGTGACTTAGGAAGGTCGAAGCCTTCACCAGACTATCCTCATGGCTCTTCAACCGAATCGAACCGTCGACTTACTCTTCTGATTCGATAAGTGTCTGAAACCTCGTCCATTTCTTTCAGGCGCATCGTCAGCCAGCCTACGAGATTTATGGTACTTTTACCCGAAAATAATGTGCCGTTGCCTTCCGGTCGCGCACTGATCATGTCTGGCCCACCACTTGGGCTGAAATGAAAAGTCATATTGTATCAAGCAGATAGATGACTATTATAGTCTAGCTATCTCCTTGAGGTGTTTGAAATTGGTGAATATCGGCGAGCGTACAGATTTCCTCTACAGCCGCGAATGGGTTCCAATTATCTCCAATCATGAGGTCGATAGGAGCGCTTCGCGCGAAGACACAGAAAACGAGTCTGATCCAGTAGCGCTGCTCGATATTGCGGACACCCCTTGCTTAGTTCTCCTAAGCGAACCGGGGATGGGAAAGTCGTGGGAGTTAGATGCGCTGGCACGATCACTCCGCGATCAAGCTCGTCAAGTCGATTTGATCTCAGTTCGCGGCCAAAGCTTTCCCGAAACCCTCGATACCCTGCTCTTATCCGATCACGCGCGGGGTTGGATTGATGAAGATCGGGAGTGGCACATCCTGATCGATGGAATCGATGAACTAGGTGGCGGGCTTGATCCGAAACGCGTCCTCGAGGACTTTCTTGATCGCCTCTTTCGACTCAACAGGAAACTCGGCAGTCTCAAAGTCGCCTTCACAAGCCGACCTGCAGCGTGGACAGACCTGTTAGATCAACTGGTCGAAGATCGATGGCCGCCACACGCATTCAAACGGCTGTCACTTCTACCTTTGACCGACCTGCAAATACAAGCAGCTGTCGAACATTCCGACTTAACGCCGGAAAGCAAATCGATCCTGAAGGCTCACCTATCGGATAAAAAAATGCGTGCGGTCGCGGGTCGACCAATCCTGTTAGCAATTTTACTGGAGCAATATCGTGCGGGGACTTCCTCGCCCAGCAGACAAATTGATCTGATCAACTCCGCAATTGTCGCATCCCTTGAGTCTATAGAAGGTTCGTCAACTCAGATTAAAGTGGCGATGGCCGCCCGGCTGGCTGCTGCTTGCACTTTCTCGGACATGCGCAGGCTCACGACCACAGTTGGCTCTTCCGAAATCGACGCCTTCTCTGTTTCGAGGATAGCCGGAGGTCTCGAGCCAACCGCCGACGGGCCGATAATCGCGACACCAAATATATTCTCTTTGTGCCTGCAGTCGCCCCTCTTTGTTGAGGTTGCGCCAAAAGTTTTCGAGTGGTCGCACAGACTATTCAGCGACTTTCTAGCGGCACGTTATCTGGCCGACCATCAGTTATCTGTAGAGGAAATTCTCTCGCTGCTGATCGTGCCTGAGGTTGGCGGACCAGGTGGCGTCGCACTTCACCTCTCAGAGGTCGCAGGATGGACTGCCGTGATGGTTCCCGGCGTTTTCGACGCGCTACTCGACAGACAACCTGATGTGCTTATTCAATCGCAGGCTTTGGCCCTAGAACCCACCGATCGTGCCAGGGTTATCGGGGCCTTTCTCGACCGTTTCGCCGAAGAGGATCTTGTCGATCGATACAACGAGATAATCCTGCTCCTTGGCCGACTTGATCATGACGACTTGGAGGAGCAGCTACTTCCTCGGATCTTGAGCGATAATACCCCGCTGTTCGAAAGGAGGGCAGCAATCGACCTTGCTGCAGAGTCCGGTAAAAAATCTTTCATTCCCGCGATTCTTAAGGTGGCTGCCGCCCCTCGCGTAGACGGTATCCTTCGGACAATCTCGGCGCGAGCAATCCGGACGATCGCTGGCCCGGAAGCCGGCGGACTTTTGGCTCCGATCCTTTTTTCTGATCTCACGAGCGATACCGATGATCGCCTCCGCGGCACCATTTTGCAGATCGCATGGCCCGGCGCGCTCTCGTTTAGCCAGTTGCTTCCGTCTTTGACGACTCCAAAGCGGAGCAATCTGATAGGGCCATATCAACTGTTTCTATCGCGGTTCAAGGCGCCAGAGCTGACGGTGGCGCAAGCTCTCGAGACATTTGAATGGTTGCAGTTACGCCTTGATGTCGATGGCGACAAAGAAAGCTATCTCGAGACCGTCGTCGCACGATTGTTTTGGGCTGCCTCCAACGAGGTAGAAGCACCTGAGGTAGCCGATGCGGTTGCCGCACTCGTTGTCGATGCGGATCGCAGCTTAGCGGGCTTCATCGTAGAGCGGGGTGAAAAAACCGGACGTTGGTCGAAGGAATCCGCGGCGCGTGCAACTGTGGCGGAGAAGATCCTTCTGCGTAGCCAAGACCCGCTCCGCAGCGTGATACTCATGCTCCAAACCCTCCCAGACCTCATTGTAACAGATGATCTCGGCGAATATCTCAAAAAACTTACTCTCGTCCGCGACGATGCCCTGCGTGCGGCATTATCTCGCATAGTCGTAGAACTCGCCGTACAGCTTCCGATCGATACGCTCAGCGACGTTTGGAGGATCGCTTCAGAAGTCCCGATTTTGCAGGACACGCTGACGCAGCATTACTCAGTCGAGCTGAGTTCTCCAGTGTCCGACTTCATGCGGCGCAGATTTGAGAGGGAGCGCGATGCAGCGCAGCTAAGCGCATCAGCAGAAGTGGCAGCAGCCACTTGGCGAGACGAGAT
The DNA here is from genome assembly GCF_017876855.1 of Rhizobium sp. PvP014. Lineage (NCBI taxonomy): Bacteria > Pseudomonadati > Pseudomonadota > Alphaproteobacteria > Hyphomicrobiales > Rhizobiaceae > Rhizobium > Rhizobium sp. PvP014. Next base: position 39,431 of record NZ_JAGIOT010000004.1, on the reverse strand, counting down.
CGAAAGTCTTCTTCTCCGAATTGAAGAAGGTGATGCTCAACTTTGGTGGCAACTCAATCTGCAGCTCTTCTACGAGAAAACAGGGAGCTACGATCAACAGTTTGAGTTCGTATCGGACATCACGAAAACGCCCGGCTGGTCAGCACTTGATGCTAGGCTGCGCGAAAGGATTATACAAACCGCCTTGGAGTATCTGCTGAAGGCGCCCTTGGCTGACACGAGCTGGCTTGGCACAAGCACGAGCCATCGACCGGCGAATGCTGGCGTCCGAGCCCTCAGGCTTCTTTTGGAGCATGATCCTGAGACCTACGCTCAATTGAGCGACCAGACTTGGTCTACTTGGGCTGCAGCAACGGTTGGCTTCACTGGTAATGATTTCTACGAAGATCACGCGCAGCGCCAACTCGTTAAGGACGCATATCTGAGAGCGCCGGAAGCAGTTATTCGCGCGGTTATGCAAATTGCCACTGGTAACGGCTCGAGAGGGATTACAACTCGTCTGTTAGAAGTGCTTGAGTGGCCGCTAGATACCCGCATTGCGGGGGTTTTGCGTGAACTCGACCAATCCCCAGATCTCAAGCGCGAAGGTAATAGTCCTTCGATACTAAGTTACCTCGCCCGCAACGGCAACCCTCAAGCCCGGGCGAATGTGATTGCAGCGCTTGAAAAAGATCAGAGTGGCACGCTGCTGGAGTGGCCGGATGCGGACACCATCGCTGAGGCCACTGTCGAGCTCCTGTTTCGCGAACCACAGGAAATTTGGCTGAAGCTCCTGGAATTACGAGAGAAGGACTCCGGCCTCGCTCGGATCGTATGGGCAAAGTTTGCAGAACAGGTGGCGTTTGATCGTTCGGCGAAGTTTGCCGAGGTTTCCGAATACGCACTCGCCCAAGCCTATATCGACCTAGTCGCGCTTCTCCCAGAACGTGCTCCCCAGGAGACAGGAGCGCGTATTTTGAGCGCGCCAGATTTTGTCGACCAGCTGCGGAGTACCCTGCTCAGCAACCTGGTTTCGCGGGGAACAAATGTCTCACTTGAACAACTTCATCGCATCAAGCAGACCTCCCATGACGGTAATGCAACCTTGCAGTGGTCAATTGAGCAGGCGCGACGAAACGTCCGCGCCAACATTGTTCGGCGCGAAGATCCAGCAGATATTCTTGCCCGCATCTCGAGTATGGGGCTCCCTCCAGTATCTGCACAACCTGCTATACCCCCGAGATATAGTGGCTCGGACAGCTTCACAAGCGTTGAGATAGACGTTGATGTTCCAACTCCCAAAGCCGACAGGCAAGGCCCACTTCCGAAAGCGGAGCAGAAGACGATATTGGCTGTGGCCACAGAATGGGCGTCTCATCACGGAGGAATTTCAACTCTCAATCGTGAACTTTGCACGGCTTTGGCGGGCCTAGGGCACAACGTTATCTGCTTGGTTCCGGACGCAACCGAGTCCGACATGAACGACGCGAGAAGTGGGAAGGTCACCTTGATCGGGTGCCCAGATTCGGTTGGCATAGCGGGCATGGACCGTACGCTTCTGTGCCAAGCCTCCGATATCGGTGGGGCGCCTGAGCTGGTCCTTGGGCATGACCACATCACTGGCCGTTTTGCGAGAGCGCTCGCGAAGCGTTTTCAATCGAAGTACGTTCACGTCCTTCACACGATCCCTCAAGAGAACGAAGGCTTGAAACGTCCCCGTTCTGATCGACAAAACGACGTTCTCAGGGGTGCTAATAAACTACAGGACCAGCTGGACCTCACAAGCGTATCCGATCTCGTTGTTGCCATCGGCCCACGGGTTGAGAACTACTTCATCGCGGCAGCGATAGATCCCCCGCCAATTTGCGTGCTAGTACCGGGGCTTAATCCCGGCCTTCTGAAACTCAACCCGGACTACTCGAAACTGCGTCTTAATATGTGCGTCATGTCAGCTCGTATGGAAGACGCGGTCGCCAAAGGTGGCTTGCTAGCATGTGACGTTATAAAAATGGTTGGCCACGGCCGCGATTGGCCAGCGCCGGGCCCCCCGCTGCTGATAATGCGCGGCTTCTCGGAGGATGCAAATTCGGAGTTTGCACAGATCGGCAATCTTCAGGACTACGCCGGGTATGTGCAACCTCGACCATTCACGACCGATCCGTTGAAATTAACGGACGGCTACCTAAAAGCTGCGCTGATCCTGATGCCATCTGTGGCAGAAGGTTTTGGCCTCACTGGACTTGAGGCGATTGCCGCCGGCGTGCCAGTGATCATCTCAGGCCGAAGTGGACTAGCTGATTATCTACGGGGCGCAGTAAAGCACGATGGGCTGTCGTCGGAGCTAGTTGAACCTTGTATCGCGCCGGTTCACCTTTCGGACACCGACACACGTACCGAATGGGTGAAGAAGGTGGATGAAGCCCTCTTTGACAGCAAAGCCGCGTTCGATCGTGCAGCCGAATTGCGAAGAGCTTTGACCCTTCGTCTGACTTGGGAGCACGCCGCGCGAAAACTTTCCGGCGAGTTTAACACGTTGTGAGAAACCATGGGTCAATCGAAGAGAAGCCTGACTTTAACTATATCTCGGGCGTCGCTGAAGAAGCGGCGCTTGCCCATCTGGCAGCGCAGCAGCCTATCAATGCTCTAGAAAAACAGAAGTAACAGATAATTTTCCTCGCTTTCGCCTTGAACGGATTCGAACCTTTGTCGCCTCGATCATGCTCGGGTAAGTAGCTGCAATATATCGCTATTTTCGCAGATTGATGGCTTTATGTGAGATGAAGCTCGGCCCACAGCTCGTGTCATCATCGATTTCTGGCGCTCTATGGAGAGCCGCAGCACAGAATGATGAGACTAACGAACAAATTTTTACACTAAAGAAGTACCAAGCTGTCTAGAACGATCCGTAGTTTGTTGACCGGATCTCATTATGCCTTTTCAAACACCATCTCCTTATACCCAGCATCCCAAAAGTCGTATGGAGCGAGTATTCTTCAACGTCTACGATCGCACATTTCGAAAGTATATCAGGAGCTATCGTTTAGGCCTTGAGTCCGCCGTTGGCTCAGACATGCCGCCTAACCTCTCTACGGTACTGGCCGCTCTCAAAAAGAAGAGGCTATCCGATATCGCCGCAGACTACCCGTTTGCCGTTTACGCGCTTGCGATGCCATACACTTGGCGGTCGCCTGAACCGTCGGACGTTATACGCAAGGCGCTTATCATCGGTGAAGTCAAGTTTACCATCGAGGACTGCGTCGCTCCGTCGACCGAGCCTGGTCTCAACGCAATATTGCCAAAGCAACTGAGTTGGGCCGTCAGGCAGGTGAATTCGTCTCAACGCCAAATGGCACACACTTCCTATGCGCACGCATGGACTGTGCCGCTCGATAAATGGCGTGCGGAGTCTGTACGTGGTGGCGACTTCGTCTTTATTTTTGAAACAGAGGATCCGCGAGATCCAACCAAAACCTTGGTGTTCGCGGCTTGCCTGCAAGCAAAGAATGCAAATCCCAAGCGGGTTAGAAAAGGCAAGCTCGGCGTTGATATCCGGCGGTTCAAAAGCGGGCCAAGGGATAAAGCCAACGATGGCTATGGTCAGTTCCGCGCACTTCTTCAGACACAACGCCTTGGAATCCAATCGGGTTACATATTCTACAATAACGACGAGGAAGACCGGATAAGGTACCCAGTTCTCCCGCTCGTCAAACCGATCAGGCTATTTGAAAACGATTTGGAAAGGACCAACAAGACCGACTTGGCGAGAGATACGCTGACTCTAGCAGGTTACTTCACCTACCTTTTTCGGCATGTAGCTGCGATCGGTGTACCAGGCGACGACGATGAAAAGCTCGCGGCTCTTATCGCAAATGCTACAGTCAACAGACCGGCACAAGTCGTTTGCTTGTCTCATACGGCGACCTTCGAATATCGCCTGAACCGAATATTGGCAGACCACGCTGCCCAATACGAACCTGTAATGATATCCGATCCGGAATGGGAGCAGGTCGACCTACCCGAAGATGGACCGGATTTTCCAGACTTTAAGCATCTGTTTTGATAAATGAGTGGACTGTCAAGCGAAGCGAAGGAACTGGGGGCAATTTCTCATTTCGCCTGACACGGACAATAGGGGAATTCGAGCCGTCGCCTGTTGTGACTGCTACCCCTTCAAACGGTCCGTGCGCTTGTTGGGTGTAGCGGAAAACGCCCTCGACGAGATCGGGCTCCTCATAGTAGCGCCGGGGTTAGCCACAGCGTTGATCGAGAAGTTCGAATCATTGCTTCCCGCCGACGCGCGTGGCGGTTCGAATGCCCCTTGATAAGCTACGGGGAAGTGGCTCCTATCGCGCAAATGTCGGCAGCGGCCGTTGGCACAATCTAGAAGGACCCTTCGCCGGCTCTGCGCTTGCCTTTCCATTAAAGATCAAAGCACGCGACAATACCAATTTATGCTGAACGGGCCCGCGGGACGGGGGTGAGGCCGTTTAGATAGTTCCTTGCAACGCTATTGTACGTTGGTGGATCGAACGCGACGCCATTCTCGGATGGCGATGTCAGAAGAACAGTTGTGCACGCAAGCCCGGCTGCATCGAACTTCCGGGCTATGAACTCACTCTCCGCGCGATCATGGCTGGACATGATCAACTGATAGCCTTCAAGTTCGACCAAGTTGCGCATGAGATCGACAAAGGCAGCCGTGTGGATGACGTCGTTATGTTGCAACGGATCGTCCAGCAGCAGCGCGCGCCATCGCGACCAACGATACGCTGTGCTCGCGGCGCACAAAATGCTAAAACCGTTTGCTGCTAGCTGCCCCTCACTCAAGACGAGTTGCGCTGGCACTTGGCGAGCGCTCTGGATAGAGTCATCGACCTCATCGCCATAGCGCAATTCCATAGCAAAATCAGTCCTATCAACACGTTTGTCGGCTTTGAACTGTACGGATGCGCCCGGCGTGCTCAACATGGCTGCGTTGAATTCCAGAATGCGGTCATTGAGTGGTTCAAGCACGTCGCGATTGTACGCTTCGGCGCGGTCACCCAACTTTACGGTATACTTGTCGATGGCGTCGTGTGCGTCCTGTGAGAGCTTGAGGGCTGCACGAGCAGGTGCAAGCCGCGACTGTAGCTCGCTAAGGTGGGCCTTTGGATCAACAACTCCCGAGTTACCCCCTGCGACGCGCATTTGCTCGGTGACGAGCACAATTTCCTCATCCAGCAGGACATCCTGGTTTACCTTCGCGAGTTCCTGCAACCGACCGCTTAGGAGTTTGAGCCGAACGCTTGCGTTGCTTAGCTTTGCCTGGACGTCATCGAGGATGGTCCGGTCGGGCACTCCGGGCAGATTAAGGGTGGACCATTGTTCGACTAAGGTTTCGGCGCCGAGTCGAGCGTTCCTCATAGCAAGTTCTGCTGCCGCGAGTGCGTCCTGTTGAACAACCACTTGCTGCTGCAAACTTGCCAAAGCCGAAGTTGCAGTTCCCGCGAGGTCCCTGAGCTCGACGAGCCGCGCCAAGGCTATCTCGAGGTCATTTCGACGATCTGACAGAAGTGAACTGACGTCATCGATGGTCATTGCGGGCATGCCGCGCGCGGCAATACGCTCGGCACAATCACGGTCTTCGGCACTGAGCAGGCTCATGCGGGACATTGCAGCGTCAAGTCGCTTCGCAAGTTGGTCGAGTTCGGCATTGGAAAGTGCGCGCTGCTGCTGAGCGGCTGTCGCGAGAGATGCCAAGTCCGCCAAAGCTGAGCGCGCCGTCTGTAGATCGAGTTGCGCACGCTCGTTGCGAGACAAAACCGCCGACGCTAGATCGCCATCAGCGTCGAGGCCAAGCAGTTCCGCGAGACGCTGCCGAACCTCCTTCACTTGCTCCACAGCGTTGCGGGTGACCGGCTCCAGTTGCTCCGGTCGTCGCAATATCTGCAGCAGGTCTTCAACGCGTTGTGCCAGCGGCGCAAGCTCGGTCTCGAGTAAATCAAGCCGGGACGTTGCCTCGGCTACCCTGAGATCGCCCGACTTTGCCGCTTCGCTGACTAAAAACTTGAGTTGTCCAGCGGGATATTCTGCACTGCAAACAGGGCAAATCTCCTCGTTCTCGTGGATATGACTGGCGATAGTTGCAACCGCACTCTCGATCGCCGTGGCATGCCGCTCTGCTTCTCCGAGTTCCCGTCGTCCGGCTTCGACCGCGAAAAGGAGCTCGTCACGGCGGAGAATAGCTGTATCGAATTCGACACGGACACCAGCAGCAGACTCGACAGCCAGCGTTAGAATGTTGCCATGCTCCTCGGCGCTCCTGGCCAGTTCATTCAGTTGATCTATCGTTTCAACATTCTCTTGGGCCCGATCGGCGATGGCTTGTAGCCGTAGGCAGTCCGCTGAAGCAGCGCTGTGGACCTGAATGGACGTCTCTGAGGCGATGACGAGGCTACGATGCAGCGCAATATCTGCATTGCGACCATCGATTTCTGTCTGGGCGTCGGCCAAGATCCCAACGAGTTCTTCCCGCCGAAGCAAGTCAGCTCGCGTCGCTTCGAGGCGAGCAATCTCGTTTTCGATGCTCGATATTGCACCAATCTGCTCTGTGACGCTATTGTTGGCTGGAGCAACTAGCGGTTCACCTGCCTCAGCAGCGGCCAAAGCGTCTGTCACATGCTGGCGCACCCGCACCAATATAGGATTGTCTTCACGGCCCAAGGCTTGCTGCGTCTGATATTTGTCGACGAGCTCTTCGGCCGCCGCGAGGTTTGACGAGCGATCCGAGAGCTCTTGCAAGCCAAGATCCAGAAGGCCAGTGAGGCGGGCTAAGAGCTGGCTGTTGCTTTCGCCCGCGATACCGGCTGGCTCACGCTCGAGTAGGAGGGACGCCTCTAGCTCGATTTCTTGAGCCCGCAACCGGACGTCCTGCACGGTTAGACCGCCTCCGGCACGGATCGCTTGGTGCAGCCGGTCCAAGCGCGCCTGCCAGCCCAGCCAATCAGCAATTTCCTTTTCGATCGCCGAGATAACACCCTGCTCCGCTTTAATCCGCCTCCCAAATGCAAGAGTGGTCGCCTTTCCACGCAACCGCGTGCGTATTAACTCCAGTCGGTCGATCCCACTCGGTCCCTTGAGGGCGGCCCATTGGTCATCGGCCTCGCGGCTCGTGAACCGTTGCCGTTCCGCCTGTCCAAGAAAGTGCGTCATTGCAAGGTGTGTGCTGAGATCGGTAGTCTCACCACGCCCGGGATATGCAATCAAAGCCGAGACGGCCGCTGCCGACGGCGCTTCGGTTGCACTCCTTCGCAGCGCCTCCCCTTCTGAAAATTTCAGCGTGACCGCGTGCGATTGAGAAGGCGCACCATGCCGCGTCAGGTAGTCGGACTCGGGAATAACAATTCGCCCTGCTCGGGAAACGTAGGGCAAGAAGCGCCGAATTTTGCTGGACAAAGCCCATTCGATGGCATCGAAGAAGCTGCTCTTACCCAACCCGTTTGTACCGGTGAGGAGAAGTAGCCCGGGCGCGGCGGGAAGGACCACATTAAACCCACCAAACGTGCGGAAGTTTTCAATATCCATGCTGGAGAGGTAAACGTCGCTCATGATGTTTTTCTCTGCTCCCATGCCCTGACCAAGGCTTCGACAATCTCATCGGCCGGCCGATCGTCGTCGCCATCGAGCGCAATCCTATCGAATTCTTCGGCAGTTGTTCTAGGCAGGCCGGCGATCGCCGGTTCGTCCAAATCGAGTGGTTGGTTGTCCCGAAACTCTGGATTGTCTTCCTTCCAAGGTCGAGCCAAGAAAGTCCGACGCTGAAAATCGGCAAAACTGTCATCGTCTCGCGCCGCGTCGCGCGGTCTGAGCCAGGCCAACTTCCTTGCGACGCGATCATCCCGCTCAAGGTAGAGGCCCAGCGAGTTCCACTTTCTTTCCCATTCACTGCCGCGTGGGCCAACGAGGAAAAGCTGCAGATCGAGGCTTTGATTCGTCGTTAGGAACGACCGGGCTACGACACATTGGTTACGATACCGCCGAAGAGTTTCGCGCACTCCGGGCAAAGTCGGGATATCGGGAAGCGAGCCAAAAATTATAGTATATCGGCCGACACTGAGGGCCTGGGCGTCCGATGGCAACTCGCTTGCTTCGAGCGTGGTCGCTTGGCTGCTTCCTCCACTGAACGTTCGGCCGGTCAAGCTTGGCCGCTCGGAGACATCCAGGGAGCAGGATCTAGCCGCCCTACAGACCCGTTTGATGAAGTCCTCGAGGGAAGACGATACCGTCTCTTCGCTCATGCTGGTTCCCCCTGTCGTTCAATTGCACCAATCAGCTGCACCTCGTGTCGACGCTCTACATCGGCCAGAAATGCTGAGAGCGCGTCCACACCTTGGGACAAGGCCTCGATCAACGGTTCGGTAATCCACATCATGATCGGTCCCGACCCTGTGGTTTCGACTAACGACGGCTGACGCGTCTCGATATTCGCAAACGTCATTTCGGCTTGAACGGCCACATCCAGCGTTCCTTCGAGCGCGAGAAGGACAAAGTTGGTTTTCCAGTCGTGCGTTTGAGCGCTAACGCTAGTTCTCTTTCCGAGAATGCGGTCGGCGGAGCAGCCGTGACCCGTCCGTTCTACATGGGCGATCTGGCGTAGCAGGTTCCCCGGACGGACGCCCCTGGGGGATGTGACCCCCCAAACCGAGGCTACAGCCAATGAGAGGGCCGTTCCACAGATAATAGGCGACAACTTGCGCGGTCCTACCAGGACCTGCACGGCATCACCCTCCTCATCCGTGGCACTGACCATTAGGCGGAGAAAACGGCTAAGAAGACTCGGGTCGTCTTCCAACGCTTCCCGCCAAACACGCCAGGTGTCACGCATTAGGTCCCGTAGGTCCGCCCCGATCTCGAGCCCGATAGCGGCACCCGGATCCTCTTCGCTCATGAAGAAGTCGTGGAGATGCTCATCGATTTTGCCCAACATCCAACTATCGAGCCGGCGGTGAACGATGCTGGCGAGTCTCGTGGCGCCCGTTGCCTCCCGGACTTGCGCGGCGCCACCAGGATTGCCACCGATGACTTGCGGCATCGGAATGCCCGTGGCATGCAGCGATTTTGCCGTCAGACGCCTCCATTGCTCCGACCAGACGAGCGGATCTGCATAGACCTTAATTTGGCTGGCATGCGCCGCCAAGCGTAGGATCGCGCCTGCAACCGCCGCCAGTTCGTCTGGACCGTTGGCGAGCGTGATATGAAAACTGCCCTCGCCGCTCCAGGCCCCAATTATCTGCTCTGGCGTTCGGTCACCCGCCCAAAGTAGCTGCGTGCCGTCGGAGCTGATATGTATAGCCACGGGCATCGCCGCCTGCGCAAGCTGTATGCGCCGACGCGATCCAACGATGTGTGCTTCGCGCGAAAGGTTTCGAAAGAAATCCTGTGCGTCGCTTGAAAGGGTGGGAACCAACGTGGCATCACCCAAGCGCATCAGCCAAGTTCGATGCTGCGCCTCGTAATCGCCGAGGATGTTCGCGAAGGGCTCGCGAACAAGCGCTCTGTGGGTGCCGCGTCGTATGATCACCTCGTCGAATGCAAGCAGCTCGCCATCACAATCGAGCTGGTACGGCGCTTGATCGACAGCGGGAACATATCCTGCAACCCTAGCTACCGTATGGCATGCACGATGGCTAAACGCGCGACCCGCAGTCGTCTCGCAGGCCTTAATTGTGGCAAAGACAGCGAATCGATTGAGCATTGAGGTATCGAGGGAAAAAACGGCGGGACCTCTTGTCTGCAGGGTGATTTGAACGCCGGGCCGCAATTGGCGCCCAATGTCGACGACGAGACCGTTGGCTTCGATCAGCCCAGAGAGGCGCGCATCGTAGGCTCCGTAGAGGTCGATATCTCCCCCAGCGGCTCGGGCGTTACGTGCCTGCCTCTCGATAGCTAGCAGTTCCTTTTCAACCTCCACTAGGCCAGGGTGGGCGGTGACGGTCCGGATCATCGCACCATGATCGAAGTTCGCCGACGCCGCGGCAACAAGATCGATCAGGCCGCCATCCCCATTTCCGCTGATAAAATAGTGCGGATTGGGCCGGCCCTGAAACTCCGTGCCTGGGACACCAGCGTCCGCCCAATAGCTGCGGTCATTGATTCCTAGTATTGATTCGGTCGGCTCTAGTCCAAATCCAAAGGCGAGAAAGAGCATCTCAAATCGCTCGGTCCGTTCGATGCCTGTGTCCACCTCGTGAATTGTTAGCTCGTACCCCGTTCCCACGGCACGGACTCCGATGACCCGGTGACGCATCTGCTTGGTAAGCCGATTGCCGGTTCGACCAGCGATATCTTCAAACTGCCGAAGTACGTCATCGCGCACTTCGCGCGAAGGGCCGGCCTCCCAATCTAGGATCGGAAGGTCCGCGATCGGGTCGGCGGCGTTGCTTCCGGGCCAGTTATAAATGTGGGGGTCGAGCTTTCTTTTGTCCGTGCCGTTCTGGAGCTTGAGCAGATCTTGCGCCTCTTCGAACAAGACTACCTGGCCGGACGAGGCGAGAGCAGCAGCGGCGGCAGCAGCCGTACCAGCCGCACCGCCACCGATGACGGCAATGCGTGGACCATCCTTCAGATATTCCTGATCTGCCAGGGCGTGGATCAACGCAAGCGCGCGCACCTGCTGCGAATAGAAGGTGATGCGCTGATCGAAGCAACCTATGACATAGACGCCCCTGCTGCCCTGGACGGATGCGCCGTCAATAATGTCAGCAGGACCTAAAATGGCCTTACGCAAATGCCGCTCCCACCGACCTACGAAATCCTCGTGGCTTGCTGATAGCAGAGCGCTCGAAAGACTTTTCAACTTTTTTGCAGCGCATCCTATTACAGAGGGCGCCCACCTTTGACCGGGAAATCACTAAACCGGCTCCGGATCTGTACTACCTATAAGCGTCTAACCTGCGCACGTACAAGCCTGCTTCTTGCCGACCGCCAACCGGCTGAAAACATCTTGTCCTTCAGAACACGATAATTGCTTTCAGCGCTGCTATTCTCCGAGAGGAATTCGGTTGCAACGCGAGGGGCAGCCACGTCAAAGGTGATTTTTTAAAGCTTACATGGCGGAGAACCCCGATGGATAAATATCGAAACTTTGCCGAGTTATCGAATGCTGAAGGCGCCGACGCATTTCTGGTAACCGCGCATAGTCGACACACTGCGGCTTGCATAATTGCCCCGCACGGTGGAAGCATTGAGCCCGGAACGTCAGAGCTGGCGCTAGCGCTGGCGGGGGATAAGATTAGCCTCTATCTCTTTGAAGGTAGGAAGCCGACCAACAATCGAGACCTGCACATTACGTCGACGAATTTTGACGAGCCCGCGGGAGTCCAGATCGTCACGAGCAGCCAATACTGTGTGGCCTTCCACGGGTGCGCAGGCGATGATGAAGTCGTATATCTGGGTGGTAGGGACGCAGACCTGAAAGCGATTCTCGAGAAACACCTGAAAGAACTCGGCTTCGTTGTTGCCAGACATGAGAATCCTGAGCTCCAAGGCGAAAGCAGTCGGAATATATGCAATCGTGGACTTGTGAAAAAAGGGGTGCAGTTTGAAATTTCGCGAGGACTTCGAGATCGTCTGACGGACACATCTGGTCGATTAGAGGCGCCCTCATTACAAGATTTCGTCAATGCGACAAGGCGATCGCTCGCTGAACACGAGGAACAGGTGTCACAATGACAAGCGAAGGCATTCCATTTTCTCAGCGATTTGGATATCGCGCTCCTGACGCCGAAATTAGCGTTCGAGAAGATGCTCCCGAGGCAATACGGGACGCAATCACTATGCTGGGTTTTGCATTTGACCTCGGCCCCGACACGATGCGTGATCTACTGTGCGGAGTGCTTCTTAAGCGGCCAGATCCCAGCAACTGGTCGCCTGGCAACGTCGAGAACGAAGTCTACCGCCTCATAACCGATGCGCCTTGGTTCAAAGTCTACGATTTTGCCGAGCGGTTGTTTGTTGAGGTCGGAAAAAACGATTATGACGGCGAACGGCAACAACAATTTTCGGAACGCTTGAACCAGTCTTTTCGTGAGCTGGGTGTGGGCTGGCAATTGGAGAAAGGCAGGCTCGTTGTTCGTGGTTCTAAGGCATTTAACCTCGCAATCCACGACGCGGTGTTGACGATGGACGAGGCCGGGACCCCGACTGCCGCAAACGAGATCCATGAAGCGATCAAAGATATCTCACGGCGACCGATAGCTGATGTGACTGGAGCGATACAGCATGCGATGGCAGCATTGGAATGCGTTGCACGCGAGATCGATGGAAGCAGCGATACGCTTGGCAAGATAATAAGCAGACTGAGTTTGCCCGCGCCCCTCGATCGAGCACTGCATCAACTTTGGGGGTTCGCTTCCGAGCAGGGACGTCACCTGCAAGAAGGACGAGCACCTCGCTTTGAAGAGGCGGAGCTTGTGGTGACGGTGGCCTCGGCCGTAAGCGTTTATCTACTGAGAAATCGCTCTTCGTCAGAATCGTAAAGGATCTGCTCGGTGACTGTCGCGAAAGAAAACGGAGGCGGAAACGACGGCCCGCAATGGGTTCTGCCGACGGAAATCGAGTTTGAACAGCTGAAGGGCCATCAACTTGAAGAGTGCGTCTTCTGGCTCCTCGACGGAATGGGCGCCAAGGATATTGAATGGCGGGTTGGGGGAAAAGGAGGAGGGGCGGCGGATGGAGGTAGAGACCTCGAAGCCAGGCTTTTTACATCGGGCGATAATGGAATTATGGAGCCGCGACGGTGGTGGGTCGAATGCAAAGGAAGAACTGGAACTCTCGAAAAAGAAGCGGTGACTGTCGCTTGCAATAATGCTGTTGCCAACCCGGAGGTCGATGTGCTCGTGATCGCCACAAATACGACCTTCTCGAATCCAACGCGCGATTGGGTAAAGACCTGGCAGCAGCGTTTTCCGAAGCCTGAGATATACCTCTGGGATCGACGGTCACTTGAGCAGCTGCTAGGCCGACAGCCTGCAACCGTCCTTCGCCTGTTTGAAAAGGGTTTGAGTTCGGCAGGGTACATGGAAGCTGTCAGGGAGCGATTCTGGAATTTGCTTGAGTATAGTTCAATCGAGCGCCTCAAGCGGATTTGGAAAGAGCGAGACAACCTTCAAATCGGTCCGATGGAACGCGTGGCGCTGATAGCCAACGAATTCGCACACGGCAATATCGATGAACGCCCTTGGGCAGGCGGAAGCGACAGCGAGGCTGCGGTTCAGGCGTTTCACTACGCGATGTTAAACGTCATTTATCTGTTTTTCAGAGTCACCAAATACGGCGCCACTCAGGAGCCGGTGATCCAAACGCTCGCCTACGTCACACTCGCTGCCCTTAGACACATAGACGCAGATGTTGTGGTGCACGTCATGAAAGTCGCCCTACAGACGGAAGAGGAAAGTACACTGAAGCCCGAACTCGTAGAGCACCTTTTAATGCCGTTTCTAGATGCGCTGCGGGGTGATCTGCAAGCCGTATGCACTGCGGATTGTCCACGCTTTTCACGCGATAGTAGTTTGCAAGCCCTGGGTGTAAGCGACCCTCTCGACACTTACTGGGCACGGTTTAGCTCAAAGGGAGCCCGGCAAGCCTCAAACGTCGATTACTCGCGCCTCCAAAATCTCCGAGAGCCATGCATCGTCGGGTTTGACCTTCGAGATGAAGCTGGCTGTCCCCTATACGAGGTTGTTTATCAGAACGATGATTTCCAATCGTTCCTAGAGATCGCCGAATATGTCATCAGAAGGCGTGCGCGAGTGGTCGGCAGAGGGCGGCGCAAGTGACGGAAATGCTCGACCGCACAGATCAATTTCGTCAGGGCTAAGATCAAGGCAGTTTCCTTAGGCGATCTCTCGCCGGCGGTTGTTTCGATATCGACAGGGCGTAGTACGTCATATGCCTATTCCATCGGCGAACGAAACGCTTCGCCGAACATCTGGTCTCGTATGCTTATCACCGAATACGAAAAAACGAGATTCTCGCCTACAGAGCGTTCGAGCAGGTCATTCAATAACGTGATATTGCGGGTCTGTTGGGCGTTCAATGTGGAGCGAGCGTCCCATAGAGCTTCATCCGTACCAGCACATATGAAAGAGAAATACTTTCCGAGCAGGCTGGTAATGACATCGGAGACTTGAATACCAGGTTCGTCGTGCGAAACTGCAAACCTGAAGTTAGCCAGTTCTCTATCTCCGTCAACGAACCTTAGACGCCCTAGGTAGTCCTTGATAACATCTTCCAGGTCGAGAATGTGCGCAGCGTTTTTCAGAAGGCAAATCCTTTCTTGGAAAAACGCACCAAAGCTGTCGATAAGGACATTGGGAGCCTCATTTTCGAGAAATGGCAGAGAGTCCAGTTTGAGGCCAATCTCAAGGGTGCCTTTCAGCATCATGTAGTTGGTATGGTCAAGCAGGTCCGAGCGAACCTCGGCCAGTTCTATCAGCTCCTCGAGGAACGCCTCGCGATTGGCGCGGCCGACGTCAGGATAGGTATATCGTTGAAAGATATCGACCGTTCCGTCGTAATCGTAGCGGAGGATTTTGTAGAGATCGTTCTTGAGCGGCCGAGCGATACCGAAAAGCCGACTCTCGCCATACTGGCCGAGAATGGAGTCCACAACGTCAACGATCGACCAATAGAGCGGATCGACGACGGAATAATGGACGAACAAGCCCTGGGCGATAAGCCACTCAAGGAAGATTTCTAATCGAGCAGCGCCGAGAATGTCCAGAAAGTTTCCGGTGGCAACATGCTTGAGCTTAATTTCTGCTGCGCTGGGTTGAACCTTTAGCGACGAGCGAAGGGGGCCTAAATCGATTTGCTGGCCGGAGCCCTCGTGGGCCACTCCTCCGACGACGAAGCATTTCGGTTCTCGCACGTTTAGTCCATCATCACGGACATGCAATCGACGGATATTGTTCGTTTCGTCGTAGTAGATCGTGTAGGCACGGTTAGCGTTGACGAGACCGTTGAGCGCAATGATCCTTTGCCTATGCTCGTTGACATCGACGGTTACTCGTCCGGTCTGCCCCAGAGTCATGGTTGGATGCCACTCAGGCTTTTCATTTCACTTTGTGATCACCGGAGAATGACATGGAAGGCATTTGCACCGGAGAGTATCCAGCTACGACACATTGATCAACGTGCAAACTGAGAAGTCAGCACAGTCTGCGACCGTTCGCTCGCCGAGATGAGACAGGACTCGTCCCGTCGACCCCGCTGGGTCTGTTCATAGAAAAGAGGTTGAGACTCAGCAGAGAGCCCAGCTCAGCGTCAAGAAGCCCATGGCTACTCAAGCCGATACCTTCGGTGTCAGGACCTAAGCAACAACTTGTCGTCTCGTCGATGAATCGGGTGGCGATGGTTGTAGTTCAATAGGTGCCCGGCCTTCCAAGCGTCCATCTCATATCCCTGAGAAACCAGACGGCCCTCTTGATCGCTCGTCAACTCGATGGCCCCGGGCCCCAAATGTGAGAAAATATGGTGTGGCTCATCAATCAGCGATTTGAACGCGAACATTCGCTTCGTCTTGCGCATGATGTTTTTCCTCGACCGCTGATACCCACGATAGATTTCAATCAGCTGATCGTAGGTGAAAAGATCCACACCCTGCTCTTCCCTGATTTGCAGGAAATGGCGCTTGCGATCCTCCGTAAGATTCTTGTCAGCAGATCGACCGTAGATGAGCTGGTAGCGGAAGGTGGTTGGGCTGGGTTCGAACAGCCGCGGTTTTAGAATCGGCGCCAGCCCATCAAGTAGTTGCGATCTGGACTGCTCAACGAACACTTTCCAATCTCGGACTTGGGCAAGTGCTGCCGTCAGTTGAGCGCTTGGGAGCGTGCGCTTCATATTCTCGGTAAAAATTGGCTTCCGCGGATCCTCGAGCTCAACGAACGTGATCTCCCATTCTCCTGAGGTTTTGACAATGTAAACGAAGTCCGTTTTCAGGTCTGTCGACAAGGGATATTTGGAAATTACGGCATGCATATGCAGTTTGTATCCCAGTCTACTGTTGGTGATAATAAGCTCACTATTATCTTCCAAGAAATCCTGTATTTCCTGCTCTTTCTGCCTCCCCGGCTTAGGATCGCTCTCGAGCAACCGCTCAAACTCGCCAACGACTTTGTTGTTTTCGGGCAGATACAATCTTCGGCTCCTCGGACGATTTTCGTTATGTCTCGATCATATAATTACGGCCAGAAGATTGGAGAAGGCCGTCGATTCGTCAAGTTACACCCCATGCCCGGAACCTCCCCCTCCCCGTCACCTCCCTGAGCCCGAGCTCGCCGACAATCCGTATCGCAGCCTGGGGTGTAACGCCGACAGCTGTGGCGATCATGCCGGCAGATACCAGCGGTCGGGACATCACGAGCTCGATTACTTCCGGTAGTTTCGAAGAGGCGCGCCGGCCGATTAGCCTCCGCTCCATCGACTGCCGGGCAAGAGTCAACCGGTCGTGCTCCTTGAGGCCGAGATCGGCTGCGGCGTCGATGCCGGCGAGAATGGCCAGCAAACGGGCTTCGCGATCGCGATGCCGGCGGCGATCGACAGGAATAGACTTGAGCCCAAGATTGAGCGCAGCCAGATGCGCCACCGTGGTAAGGGCAACCTAGCGCAGACAGGCCCCCGCCAGCAGTCGGCCGAGCCAAGTCGCATGCTGCAGCACCTGCAAACCATTCCAAGCATCGAGGGCGAGGATCGCCTGCAGCACAGGTGGAAAACTGTCGAGTTCGCGCAGGACGGCACGCCATTCGCCGAGACGTTCGTCCTCGTCCCAATCGAAGTCGTAGACGAACGGCTCGTTTTCGCGGCCGCCGGCGCGGCTGGGTGCTGTCGCCTGTGTCAGCGCGGCTTCCGAGCGGGCGAGCACGGCGTCGATCGCCGCCAGCTCTGCCGCGAGCGGATCAGAGACATCAGTCCCCTCCCCTCCTCCGCTCCCCGCCTCATCAGCGGGTTTCGGCTCGCCATCAACCTCGACGACGATTGTTTCACTGGCGCTGCCGTCGGCGACGATGTGACCCTCGTCGCGCAGGCTGCGCAGTCCCTCGGCGCTGAGCGCCCAGCCGGCCGGTTGCGCCGCAATCCGCCGGCGGGTTTTCAGGACGTCGCGGGCGATGGTCAGTTCATGGGTAGGCGCGCGAATATCGGCGCCGGCGTCATGCAGCACCAGGTCTTCGAGATGCACCAGCTCGCCGTCGATCCAGAGCGACGCGCAGGCGTCGGTGAAATGGGTACGCTCGATCCGCCGTCGCCGACCGGCGAGCATGCGATCCGCTCGTCGAGCCGCGCCAAGGCGGCGCCAGCGTCCGAAATCGGCCGCAGCAGGCTAGAGATGGGGAATTTTGACAAGTCGTAAGACATTGAAATTATGGTAAATGATTTACTAAATGAACGCTACTGTATAGTTAGAGTTCGTCACTGGCCGCTTTTGGCGGAACGGTGTTTAACCATTGATAAGTACCCCTTATCGAGGGTGATTGATTTCGGGCCGCAAATCAGAAAGAATCCGGTAAGTCCCTGGCCGCTCGGCCGTCGAAACCGTCGATCGTGAGGTTTGCTATGGCCATGCTGCCCCGTTCAAAGACCGCCGTCGATCGCCGGGCCGACGAGCTCGACACCATCGCCAGCGTGCTGCCGATCGACCGCCGCGACGAACTGGCTGAATTGCTCACCGACCAGGATATCGAAACGCTGCGCCATCTGGTCAACGAAGGCATGGGCGAAAACACTCTGCGCGCGCTCACCTCCGACCTTGCCTATCTGCAGGCCTGGTCGCTGGCCGCAACCGGTGCCTCCCTCCCCTGGCCGGCACCCGAAGCCTTGGCTCTGAAATTCGTCGCCCACCATCTCTGGCAGCCTGATCAGCGCGACATCGACCCCCAACACGGAATGCCGGCCGATGTCGAGCAGAGCCTGCGCGAACAACGTTTTCTTCGATCGCCAGGGCCGCATGCGCCCGATACGGTTCGCCGGCGGCTTGCCAGCTGGTCGACGCTGACGAAATGGCGCGGACTGACGGGTGTCTTCTCCTCCCCTTCGCTGAAGTCCGCGATCCGTCTTGCTGTGCGCGCGACACCGCGGCCAAGGAAACGCAAAAGCGCCAAGGCGGTGACCGGCGACGTCTTGGCAAAAATGCTCGCGACCTGCAGCACCGACAACCTTCGTGATATCCGCGACCGGGCAATCCTGATGGTGGCTTTTGCCTCGGGCGGACGGCGTCGCAGTGAGATTGCCGGTCTGCGCAGGGAGCAGCTCACAGTCGAGCCACCAATCACCGTCGAGGGGGCCCCTCCCCTCCCCTCTCTCGCCATTCACCTCGGTCGCACCAAGACGTCAGGTGCCGAAAGCGATGAGGTCGTTTATCTGACGGGTAGACCTGTGGATGCGCTGAATGTCTGGCTTGCGGGGGGCAAGATTGAAAGCGGGAGCATTTTTCGCAAGATCGATCGCTGGGGGAATGTTTCGAAGCGCGCGCTGGAGCCGAGTGCAGTCAACCAGATCGTCAAACAGCGGGCGGCGCTGGCTGGACTGGAGCCTGGGGAGTTTTCGGCGCACGGGCTGCGGTCGGGTTATCTCACGGAGGCCGCCAATCGTGGCGTACCGCTTCCTGAGGCGATTGAGCAGTCTCGCCATCGATCCGTGCAGCAGGCATCGAGCTACTATAACAACGCAACACGACGCAGCGGTCGAGCGGCAAGAATGCTTTGAACGCATATGGTGCCTGTCGCGATGTCCGTCAGCGTACGCTTGTCGTACCTCCTCGACCGCCTGGACGCTTTGAGCTCTGCCTCTGGTAGGCGACCTTCGATAAGTGCTGCGCTACTCGCTCACAAACTCCCTGATCTCCTGGATAGATACAAATTCCGCGGCCAACGACTCCTCTTGATCGATAATTGGCGTCGTAGGGATCACCGTAGGCTGGACCAGCGGTTTACCGCTCAACGATCGTGCAAGTGCCTTTGCACAGGCGATGAATTCCACCCAACGCATCAGGCCATGCAGCCACATGACCAAGAGGTGGCATGGAACGACCCGATCGCCCTCAGTCGTCGCCTGGCGGCCATGTTCGAACAGCTCCCTCATATCGGTCGCCGAAGTCTTTTGGAGGAGATTTCCTTGATCGACCACCCGGACCAGGAGATCATATTCCGGCGTCTGCTCGAAGGTACCAGATTTCGGGTCGTAGGCGAGAAGAAGCCCGGAACCCAAATGCGACGTGACAGCGGATACGTCAGGTTGCGCTTTCGATGACAGCGTCAAAAGAAAGACCAAGGTGTTCCACCGATCTGCCGGGACTTTCATTCTCCGAGTTAGGTCACTGGTGTTCAGGTTGAGTGCATTCCGCAGCTTCAGAACACTGCTCACCGGGTTGACGAGCGACTTGCTCGCCTGCGGGACGGCCTTCTGAAGCAGAACGTACAGTTGCTCCTCGAGAGCCTTTCTGCCGGCAGCATCTGCAACGGGAAGCCCGTTGAGAACCAGCGGATCGATCGCGTCACGGACTTGGCTGAAGGTTGAGAACGGCCAAATCCAATTGGCAATTGGAGCCACCCCCTGCCCCTTCACCGCCTTGGCGGTCTCGTTGTTCTTGGTGACTTCGTCGATGAATGAGATGATGGCGTTCGCATTGTCCATCGCCATCGTCGGATACTTGGCATATCGCTCACGTTGCTGATCACTCAGTTCGGGGTCGTCTCTCAGAGCCCTTTCAAGATCGCGGACGCTTTGCCTATGCTCCCACACGTCACTACGAACGAAGCACAAGATGCGTATGCGGTGTTGCTGTGCAAGCTTGTAGGCATGACGGAACTCAGCGCGGGTGATGCTGATCTGCATTTGCTGATCATACCAACCGCCAACGCGCCGACCAATGAACAGGACGAACAGGTCGGCCTGCTCGATTGTGTTGAGGCACGCTTGGTATGAATGCTCATCCAGCGGTCGCGTGAAGTCCGTGAACTCGGACGCCAAAACCCGGCATCCTCGCAATTCCAGATAATCTTTCAGCGCACTTCGCAGATCACCAAAATCATACACGGTCGATGACAGAAATAACGTGGGTCGCTTCATCATGATTATTCTCGTGGTTTGAGCCTGATTGAGGGTGTGGACGGCGGCAGCGCGGCAGTCCTACCCTTCAGCGACATAAACGAGCGCAAGCGCCTCTTGATTGCTCTCGCCAGATTCGCCGGCCGTTAGCAGTCGGCTTTCGAGACGATAAGATGCCGTCGTGATCGCGGCCGTCATGTCGGCTTCTGCCTCAGTCAGCACAGCGGAGGATTGCGCCGGGGGATTCACCGATATCCTCTGAAACGTGCTCAGATCTTCGTCGCGGCCGAGAACTGCAAAACCATCTGGGAAGATTGCGCCACCGGAACGCTTAGCTGTCTCGACGAGATCCGCAGGGAACTCCGGAAGCTCTCCTATGAGATCCAAATCCCCTTCGCTCGACTCGATCAAAGCAAAGACACGCCGAGCAACTTCTATATCCAGCGCCATACCATTCACAAATCGCACCGGTCCTGATTTGAAAATCAAGTGCTCTTCGCCAATGACGACCAACGGCTCCCATTCGGCGTCTTCTCCAACAATCCATGTCCGGTTGAGCCACTCAACGGTGGTGAAGGTCTGCTCGGAAGGTCTCCAGCGGCGATCTCGCGCTGCCTCTCCGATATCAGGCCCGAACAGGAGAGTGAGGACGCCGCAATAGCTGCCGAACCGCACGCTCCGCGGATCAGACCTTTCTGAAGGGCCGTCGCCATTACCAGATGGCGAACCTGAACTCACTGTGTGGTCGATGAATATCTCGGCCTTCTTCATCGACTTCATCCAGCTGCCGACGGCATAGCCATGCGACGCGATCCAGGTGCCAATCTTACGGCCCAGATAAGGCTCGACTTGTTCTTGGTAGCCGTCTCTGACAGTTTTCGTAAAAGCAGCCCTAGAAGCTCCCTTGGTCGCCTTTGCCTCTGTAAGGGCGACGAACAAATCTCCTGTGCGGCTGAAGACATAGTCTGGCGACCGAGTGGTTGGCGGCTTGCCATGGATGGCGTGGTTTTCGAAATGATCTATCCAATGGTATCCATCTCGTACCATCTGAAGATAGGCGATGCCGTCACCAACAAGGCCGGTCATGGCCTTCCCGACATAGTCCTTCAGGGTCCGGGCAGTATCCAACAGAGCGAATCGATCATTCTTGTCATCGACGTGCCTAGCGATGAGGTGGCGGCACATCTGAACCTGAGCTCTCGCCGCATGCTGATCCATCTTTGCTCTGCTCGAGCACTGCGCCATAGCGCCGTAAAGTTCGGCTGGCGTGAACAGCATTTCGGTGTTTTCAGGCGCTCGACCGACGATTAACCGGTGCCTCTTCGCAGCATGACCAGTGATCTGCTCAACATTCAGCTGCTTCTCCTTCGCCTTCCACATCACGCCGTTCCCCGCAAAAATTTTTTCTTCACCGCTTATAACTCACTGTATAAGAAGAGGAAATCATGAAAAAAAACGGCTGACAAGAATGCCTGCTCCCATGATTCAAGAAGAATCGGTTTCGACGAAGCTCGTAATGTTTGCCACGGTACCACGACTAAGCAGTCTTTCGGTCGTCTTCGTTGTTGACCTTCAAAAGGGCAAATAGCATCGGCCCGAGGGAAAACTCGCCTTGCGCCGACCGCTTTGACAAATCCCTCAGATAGCCGCCGGCAGAATTGATAAAGTTCGATCGCTCAAGAATGCAGGCCATCGCCACTGCTGCATTTTCTGGCCCCATCGCATCGCAGGCCTCCTCATAGGCTGAAGGGCTGACACCCAACATCGAGCGGACCACCACAGCCGCGGTCATGAGCTCGCGCCAATGGGCAATGCCGCCGCCCGGCCCATAGTCAGCAATCTGCGGGCAAGCTCGAAGGACTATTCCCAGCGGGAACGCCTTGATCGGTTCGAGCTTTGCCTTTGTCTTTCCGGGCGTCACACTCCTTGCGTGCGGCTCTTCCGGCACGCTTTCGCCCTGCTCATCTTCAGAGCGCGGTTCAAGTTCATATATAGATTCGGTATTTGAATTCTGTATGTGGCGGTCATCTAGCGTGGCATTGCCGTGCATATCTATAGTTTCTGACTGCATTTCCAAAAGGTTGAGGACCTCTGTGCGCAGAAGTTCCATATCATCGAGTGTTGCTTCGACCTGTTTTCTGTCCGGGTAGCGAGGATGCCGCCCGAGAATGCCAATATATATTGTTTCAACATGCGCCCAATTGCCGTGGGCGCCTTCATCGATCGCGGCTGTAATTAGCTTACGGACATCTCGGCGGCAGATCGTGAGTGCTTCCTTCGCCCGGCGAAAGCGCATGCGCTCCGCGGCGATATCCTGCGCAAGCAAGGCAAGCTCGGCGGCACGCGTAAGCAGCGGGCTCAGATCGAAGCCGTAAGCCTGCTCGATTTCACCGTCTCGATTGCGATGTGCGTATCGCTTTCCGTTGGGACTATCACGACGCTGGATAAGTCCTGCATTCACAAGCGCGCCGAGCTGGCGGCGCAGTGTACTTTCCGTAATCCCATGAGCGCGGACGGATAGCTGCGCATTGGATGGAAATACAACAAGCACGTTTTCAGCGTCTAGCTGTGCATCCGGGTAGAATGTCAAAAGGGCATCGAGAACGGCGAGCGCTCTGTCTTGCAAACCCAAGCGCTCCCTCGTCTCGCACACATCGCGAAATACTTTCCACTTTTCGACACGCGTGCCTGGCGTTGATGCCGCGATCGCCAATTGTCCTTTCACCAAGGCAAGCGTCGCCGGCCGCCGCCCAAAGGGCGTCGTTACATGTCCCGTCTGCATTTTTCTCTCACCTTTCTTCAGGCAAAGGAAATCCGCTCACCAAATCGGTGCCAAGACTCTTGACTGTGATTCCGGGAAATGCGATTCTCAATCCTGCGAGAGATACGAGAGAGGCTTCCACGGTTTACCGTTTGGGGGCCTTTTTCTTTTGCGGTTTAGTCTCCGTTGTTTTCCTGCTTCGATCCTCTGTACTCGTCGTACAAACGATCCATGTGGGCTGACAGCCACTCGCTGAAGGGCTTCGCTTCGACATTCGAAAGCTCGATCGCAACCTTCTTCGATTTGGCATTCATCACGAAATTGAGTGACGTATCGCTCGAAGTCCAATCCCTCCCGGACACACTGGCCTTGGGCTTCTTTGCAGCAGATTTGACCTTGAAGCGCTTCAGGTAGTCATGGAGCTCATCGAACCGCTTGTCTTCAGTCAGATCAACGAAGCCTGCTGTTTCGACATGCTCCGTGGCAACCTTCAGGAGGGCAGGAGCAAGAAGCAATTGACGGAGGCTAAGCCACCGGTCACGTCCGATCTTCTTGGAGGCCCCGAGCACCTTGAGGATCGACGCCGGGACGGCCTCCACGACACCGAGCATTTTCGAAAGCATCGCCTCATCGATCGCGAGCGACGATCGAACCACATCCTTCGTCATTCCAGACGTAAGCAGGTTCTGTGCGAAGTACGCACGCTCTATGAACGACAGGTTGGAGCGTGCGGAATTTTCCTGCCCCTGGGCGATTGCGGACGTGATGTCATCAAGCTTCTTGACAACTGCCTTGACCGGAATTCCAAGCTCTCTGGCGACTTTGAGACGGCGGTGACCGAAGACGACCATGAAGCGTTGACTATCCGAGGAACTGGGTCGAACCAGAATCGGTGTTGTCTGGCTGGATGAAGCGATCGCCTGCTTGAGTTCCTGGTACTCTTCGCCATCGTCGGAAAGGCGATCGGCGAGGAATGAAACGTCAATCAATCGCGGATCCAGATCCACGATCACTTCGCCTTCCATCAGCTTCTTTGTGTTCTCCGCGAGATCCTCGATGGACCGAACGACAGTCTTGGCTGCACCAGTCATACCGTAGCCAGGCTTCGTCGGTGTCTGGTTAGACGCGATGGAAGCCATGTCCAATTTAGAAAAAGGATTTTCACGCGCCATCGCCGGCCTCCGGGCTCGCTTTCAACGTCGACAAGGAATTGATATGGTTCATCAAATCTCGCGAAAAAACGGCTGACAAGCATGTCATTTTCGCCCCCATGCGCCGTGGATTAGTTCCATGATTTCGCAGTTGGCTGCGTTCAGGCTCTCCATTGCCCGATCATAGGTAGAACGGACGAAATCGCCTCGCTCTACCTCGTACAAGGTCTGCTTCTTTATCGAAGCATCAGAAATGGCTGTCGATTTGAGCACATGATTTTGCAACATTTGCTGGGCGAACATCGATTGCATAAACCCGACCATCTGAGCCTGCGGGATGTCCGTCGGCTCGAAGCGCGTGACGAGATACCGGAACCATTCGACACGCATCTCGGCACCGGCCTCTGCAACCGGACCCATTATGCCGCCCAACATCATGAGGAACTGGCTCATCGACATGATATCCAGCATCTGGGGATGGATAGTGATCAAAATGCCTGTCGAAGCCATAAGCGCGGTGATCGTCAGGTATCCCAGCTGTGGCGGGCAATCGATAACGACCACGTCGTACCTGTCGTCCACCTGCTTCAGCGCATTGAAGATGCGCATGTAGAATAACCGACCGTCCTCTCCCTTCTTGGAGGAGATCGCCAAGGGCACATCATACTCGTATTCCTGCAGGACCAGATTTGCAGGAACCACATCAAGACCGGGAATGTTAGTCGGCTGGATAACCTCCGAGATGAATTTCCGCTCGTCATCGAAACGAAGCGCTTCGTACAGCGACGCGGTATCATCAAGTTCGGGCTGGATTCCAAAGAGGGACGTCAGTGATGCCTGTGGATCGAGATCGACGGCCAGTACGCGATGACCGGTGAGGGCCAGATATTGTGCAAGGTGCGCAGCGGTCGTAGTCTTGCCACTTCCGCCCTTGAAATTCACCACCGACACGACCTGCATGGGCTCGCCCAAACGGCGCCGGGGAACGTAGTATCGCTTGTCGGATTTTTTGTTGGATTCGAGATAGTCTCGAAGCTCTAACATCTGATCAGCCGTATAGTAGCGTCGGCCACCGACGGACTCAACCTCCGGCCCCTTGCCCTCCAAATGGATTTGCCGCAGATGGCTCTGGGTAACCCCTATGAAGTCGGCGACCTCTCCCAGCTGGAACTTGCGCAGTCCCTTCTTGGCGTCCGGGGGATATTGTTGGCTGCGGAGCATATGCAGCGCATTTGAGATCTTCGCTCCCTGCTGGGCAATCTCGATATCAAATCTGTTGGGCTGCGGATGGCTCATTTTGCAAACTATATCCCGGCGGGCTTCATTTTCGAAAAAATGGCCACAAAACCATCATTTGCGAAACTATCTCGCGATTCCCAACTCTGAGCAAGGGATTTAAGGTTAACAAAGAGTTAACGGATATTTCCCGATTCTATTGCCCAAGGCGAATCTGCGATCATTTACCGTGAGTTAGTCAGATTTACTCCCTTTCGCCTAGTCATCGCAAAATGCAGATTTGCACATGAATCTCCTCCGCCTAGCCCACCACACGCTCACTTTGTAAGAGCCGGACCAGCGACTCGCTAGAATCACCTGAGGTGCAGATCTGCACATAGGCACGCGGTGAAGTAGATGATTTCTGTCCGCATGACCTTGTTCAAGCGGAGATCATCATGCGGATATTGACCGTCGCGCCCGAGAAATACGAGCGCCATCGCGACTTCCTGAGACAGATGCACCGTCTTCGAGCGACGGTATTTGGCGGTCGTCTCGCCTGGGACGTCTCCATTACCGCAGGAGAAGAGCGCGATCAGTACGATAATTGCAGGCCGACTTATCTTCTGGCAATTACTGACGGCGGACCCGTCGCAGGTTGCGTTCGTCTTCTTCCTGCTTCTGGCCCGACAATGCTGGAGCAGACCTTCCCCCACCTTCTCGATGGAGGTTCGCTTCGCCCGAATTCAGGCATGGTCGAGAGTTCGCGCTTCTGCGTCGATCATCGAATGGTCGATGGCAAGCAGCTACAGCGAGATCGTTACTGCCACCGATCTCCGCTTCGAGCGCATCCTGAAGTGAGCGGGATGGCCGATGCAGCGTCTCGGCGAACCGGCTCCGATCGGCAACACGATCGCTATCGCCGGAAGCCTGCCAGCCGACCGTGGCGGCTTTGAGCAGGTATGCTCGCAGGCTTACCGTTCGACCCCGCAGATCGATGGGTCATCGCTCCGGAGCGCTGCGTGACCCAGCTCCGCTCCCATCCCCGCCTGGTCCGCAAACTACAGGACGCGCTTGGCGACCAACTGTGCATCGCCCTCGATGACGCCACCGTCGTCGAGATCATGCTCAATCCGGACGGCAGGTTGTTCATCGAGCGGCTGGGGCACGGCGTTGCACCTGCCGGCGCAATGAGCTCTGCTGCAGCCGAAGTTGTCATCGGCAGTGTTGCGCATGCCCTGCAGTCGGAGGCCGACAATGAGCGGCCGATCATCTCAGGCGAACTTCCGATTGGCGGACACCGCTTCGAGGGCCTGTTACCGCCGGTGGTCTCCGGACCAGCATTCACCATCCGCCGCCGAGCCTCGCGTCTTATTCCACTGACCGAGTATGTGAAGTCGAAGGTGATGACCGAAGCCCAGGCATCGGCAATTCGAAGCGCGATCGACGCTCGGATGAACATCGTCATCTCGGGTGGCACGGGATCGGGCAAGACCACACTCGCCAACGCCATCATCGCCGAGATCGTCACTGCGGCCCCGGACGATCGGATGGTCATTCTCGAAGACACCGCCGAAATCCAGTGTGCAGCGGAAAACGCTGTTTCGCTCCACACCAGCGATACTATCGACATGGCTCGTCTCCTGAAAAGCACGATGCGCCAGCGTCCCGACCGAATCATCGTTGGCGAGGTCCGGGACGGTGCGGCGCTAACACTGCTCAAGGCCTCAAACACCGGCCATCCGGGCGGTGTCATCACGATCCATTCTAACACCGCGATGCCAGCCTTGCGCCGGCTGGAGCAACTGACGGCGGAAGGCTGACAGCAGCCAATGCAGGAGGTGATCGGCGAGGCCGTCGATCTCGTCGTCTCTATTGAGCGAACGGGAAAGGGGAGGCGGGTCCGTGAGGCGATCCACATCGAAGGATACCGCAACGGCCGCTATCAGACCGAACATTATGCCCAGATCGATGAGGACAGCCATGTCGCGTAACATCTCCATTCTTCTCACCGGCGCAACGCTTGTCGCCATCTCTGTCGGCTTTAGCTATTCCGCATGCGCTTCCTCGGGTGGAGGCGGTCTTCCCTGGGAATCGCCACTGCAACAGATCCAGCAATCAATCACTGGACCTGTGGCCGGGTTCATTGCGCTGGCCCGCTGTCGCCATGCTGATCTTCGGAGGCGAGCTGAATGATTTCGCGAGACGGCTTTGCTACGTCGCGCTGGTTGGGGTGTCCTGCTTGGAGCCACCCAGATCGTCGCTCTCTTCGGCGCCACCGGAGCCTCCATTGGCGAGGGCCACTCACAGGCCGAGCAAGGAACTCCCGAACCGAAGACGACGGCAGCCACAACGGGGGAGGGGGCTCATGGCTGAGGCCGGCTCTTCTCTGGCACGCTCGCGTGTGCACAGGGGCGTTATCGCGTCCAAACTGTTGATAAGCGCCGACCGCGAGCTCGTGCTGCTGACGGCGTTGGCCGCCATCATCCTGATCTTCGTCGTTCTGACCTGGTACGCGGCCCTGTTCGGCATCGTGATCTGGCTGGTCGCAGTCGCGGCGCTGCGCATGATGGCCAAATCCGATCCACTGATATGCCGGGTCTATCTCCGCCACATCTCCTACAAGACGTCCTATCGCGCGACGTCGTCGCCGTGGCCCAAGTTCTAAAGTAGTTGAGATGGTAGCGCTCAAATCATTCCGCCATTCCGGACCATCATTTGTCGATCTGGTGCCTTATGCCGGCCTCGTCGATAATGGGGTCATCCTGCTGAAAGACGGCTCCCTGATAGCCGGCTTGTATTTCGCCGGGCCGGATAGCAAGAGCTCGACCGACGCCGAGCGCAACGAGGTCTCGCGCCAGATCAACGCCATCCTTTCGCGGCTCGGCTCCGGATGGATGATACAGGTCGAGGCGGTGCCCGTGCCGACCGGTGATTATCCCACAGACGCTGAACCCCACTTTCCCGATCTTGTCACGCGCGCCATCGACGATGAGCGACGAGTGCACTTTCAGACGGAAAGGGGGCATTACGAGAGCGGGCATGCGCTGATCCTGACCTGACGACTACCAAAGCCGCGGCGCTCCGGGGTGACGTGCTATTTCTATTCGGATGCAGCCAGACACTCTGCCTCCTATGCCGGTAATTACTGGAACGCTCCCTTACCCAAATCCGCCGGATGATGACGCCGGAAACGTCAAACAGCGCCAAGCCTAGGTGGATCTGCTATCCAGCTAAGGGGAAGCCTCGCCTTAAATTTTGGTTGGCGCTAGGTGGCTCATACCCAGCCGAATAACGTTTTTGATACGAAAAACCCGCACAGGCTGGCAGGCTAGTTGTGCGGGTCAACTTCGTAATCTAAGAGCGGGGAGGAAGCTAAGTCCTCGTCCTTGCACCATCAGTATAGCTATTTGTAAGGCGTCTGCAACAACGCGGTCTTACTTCGTATGTTCGGAACATGCAAATCCTGCTTCGCTATTCGAGAAGCTCATCGAGACGAACAATGTTTGGAAACAAACTGGCCTGAAGACCATGGTAACGGTGATGGGCCGTGGCGCCTCTGGAGTGAACACGAGCTTGGTTAAGCCCGCCTAGGCTACAACATCGACCAACCACAACATAGGAGTCGTTGCATGCATTATCGAGGGAAGCTTGATAGTGTTGGTGGGCTCCAAATATGCCTTGAGACCGGGCGCGGTGGCTGAAGTCAGCTCACAGGCTTTAAACTCGGGATACCAGCTCTTCGTCGGCTGCATAGAGGGCTTCGGCCGCAGCTCCAAAAAGCTCATCCAGCTCCTCGCTCATATTTTCGCCTCCCTCATGAGTTCCTCAAGCCCCTCCCCGTAGCTGAAGCCTTGCTCGTTGCAGAACTCCTTGAACCGATTGGTCAGCTCAAGCGGTGCCCGCACATAGACTGTGTCTTGGATCTGGTTTCTACCTCGGTTTTTGAGCATACGAGTATGAAACTCGGTTGAGGCCGACGCAGTCGTCTTGTGCCTGTTTTGAGTGTTTTTCACTTCGCTCTGCTTAACTTGCGGCAATGTTGACGCATCTTCGGCCCTGTCCACCAGTTCCTTCAGTGCCTCCGGATATGACATCCTATTTCTTTCGCAGAACTGAAGAAAGCGATTGAAGGTCGTAATTGGCGGCCGGATGCTTAGATTTGCTGGGGCTCGGCTGGCTTGCGACGGCTCATGATATGGATAGGTTCCCTGGCCACTAAGCCATGGCGATCTCCAATTTCATCGATCTTGGCGTCTGGGGCCGTTGATGCCTCCTCCGCATCCGGCTTGATGCTGGCAATTTTGCTGCGAAGGTCAAAGGTCTTAACTGTCATGCTGCAGCCCTCGCGTCGATGACAAGTCCAATAAGTTCTCCGCCAACCGCATGGCGTTGTCTCGCGCCGCCGGCAGGCCATTCACTTACCTCCCGTCGATTTGATAGAGGTCGAGTTGATGGAGAAAGATTGCTTTATAGGCTGATCGCTCCCTGAACGCTAGGCAGCAGATGCGCGGGCCAGATCCTTCGCTCTATCGAATACCTCCATGACTTCAGCATGACTACGGTTTTCATTGAAGGTTGGAACTGCAACGGGATCGTTGTCGACGATCACGGCATCAAGCAATGTAAAGACCGGATATGCTCGAAATCCGTGTCCTTATCGATCACCTTGAGGATGGCACTAAACGACTATCTGCGAACGGCTTCTTCGAAGTGTGGTTCGGTCGCCTCTTCACGGTCATAGTTGTGTTGCGTCCAATGCCTTGGCTCGCGGATCAAATCCTGCGCCTGGATCAGGATTTCGAGGTTGGTCAGAGTTTCGGGGTTGGCCATCACCTTCTCTTTCGCCAGCTCGATGATGCGAGCGGGTTTTGGTGTGAGTTTGTGGGGACGGTGCCAGTACGGAGCGTTGTGCCAACACTCGAGCCATGGGTGGCATGGCATATGCAGCTTCCGCTGCTTGATGTTCTGCGCCTCCCCCGTATGGCTGTCGTTGAACTCAGCGATCAGCTCGTCGTCGCCGACCGCCTTAAGAAGCAAGTCCTTCGCGGGGCCGTAGGGTGGCCTTGATCGCTTTCACGAGATCCGGATCGGCCTCATAGAAGATCGTGGCGCGGTGGACGGTCTGGAAATCAGGCATCGGTTGCGCTTTCGGTTATTTGGGTAATGTATCTCGTCCCAAGGTTGCAGGAATAGGCAAATCTTCGACGCGAGCATCACGCCACACGATGTGCTGGCTGGTGTGGCTGTCGCAGGTCTCGGGTTGAGTGTAGATGCTGGTCTCGATCACCTCGATCTGAAGGATCAGCTTCCTGCGCCAGTTGGTCCGGTATCGGGTGCGGCCGGTCAGCTTCTCGGTCATAAGCGCCCCCGTTGG
The DNA here is from genome assembly GCF_017876855.1 of Rhizobium sp. PvP014. Taxonomy (NCBI): domain Bacteria; kingdom Pseudomonadati; phylum Pseudomonadota; class Alphaproteobacteria; order Hyphomicrobiales; family Rhizobiaceae; genus Rhizobium; species Rhizobium sp. PvP014. Next base: position 8,869 of record NZ_JAGIOT010000004.1, on the reverse strand, counting down.
TTCGCGATGGCCGCGTCGATCTCGGTCGGATGGACTTCGTACAGACCCAGCCGCAGCATCAGGATGTTCAGATCGGGGTCGTCGATCGCGATGGCGCGTTCAGCGAGGGAGCCGAGGATGTTGCGAAAGATCACGACTGGCATCCGCAGCGCCCAGGCGGTCGGATTATTCTCGACTAGCTCTTTGAGCAGGTTCGGGGTGTGGACTTTCCACTTCATCGCATGATGTCTTTCGATGCGAGGATCTGGTTCATGGCTCGAGTGATGTGATCAAGCATGGAAGCGTACATTTCGAGGGGATCAGGCACGGTTTTGCTCCATACGGATCGCAGATCGAGGATCTGGATCGCGGATCTGGATCGGATGTGCATTTCCCGGTGTTACAGCCGGGAGCTACAGCGCGATGAGGGGGTTGGGTGGTGTATCGCTCCCCTGCGGGGGAGGATGGCCGTCTGTGGCGCCGCAGTGCTGGCTTATCACCAGCGGGTGGAAGGCGGTTCCGTCGGGAAATAGGCCCAGTCGGTTCTCTTAGGTTATTCTTAGTTTATTATACTCTCTTTTTCTTCTTTAGGCCAAAGTTAAAGAAAAAATAGAAGATACTAAGAAAAAGCGGTTCAACTCCAAACATTCAGGCCGATGGAAGTTTAATCAACTCACTTCCACACCTGCTGGTGAATACACCACACTGGCGATCCCGACTCCGAGCCTGATCCCGACTAGGAACCTCGACCTGCACCCCACATAGCACAGGGCATGGTAGTGCTAGCCTGTCCGTATATATAGGACGCTTTCTCCAACGCAACCGAGCTGTGTTTGGGACGCATGCGAATTAGGACCACGGACCGGCCCCGAAGAGTGACTACTCCCTTCCCCGTCCCATCCGTGGTCCTCAACCGTGCGTCCCATCCAAGTTCTGAGACCCCCGGGTTAGCTTTGAGCGGTCCTGAGCCGCGAGCACTGTATGTTTGCCGATCCTGGACCGAAGCCGTGCCACAGGCTCGAAGGATTCGGGTTCGAGGCTCGGGACCGCGAGTTTATCGACTAGCCCGTCCCGTCCGGTCGTGGGCCTTCAAAAACGTCCAGATCAAAGTCAGCTGGTAGATCGCCGAGAATAAGGAAATGCTTCGGCCACATGCCGCGATTGACGTTCTAGATGTCGGCTCGAGAGCGTTGGGCGATCATGCCCCACTGATGATCTCCTGACCTTTGAAAGTCAATCGAACGCTCCCCCCAGAGGAAGAAAGGGAGAGCAGACCAAAGTTTACGTGCGACGGTCCTTACCCGTCACCTGCAGATTATTGCCCTTGCACCTGAAAGACCAGCGGAAGGGTAGTACGTATTTATCTGATAATACTGGCATGTTCCAAGTAATAGGGTTGGAAAAAGTCTTGGCAATTTTCCGATTCTCGGACTGCTATGATAGCCCCTTGGTCAACCGGTAATGATCTTTCGAGAAGGTCGGGTTGATTCAACTTGAATAACTGTGAAGCAGCAGTGTGATTGCGCTGCAGGGGACCAACTCCCATCTTGAGCCTATGAAACAAAATCATTCAAATACATACGATGTTCACCCGCCTGCGGCTGACGATCTATACGAGATACGCTTCTCGGATCCTGGTATCAGGGCGCTTTGGCAGATGCATCTTTACGGCAACGACGTCGGCCGGGTCCGAGCAAAGCAACTGAATACGGCAAAGGCGAATACTTCGGTCTGGTCATCGACCATGATTGTTGTCATCACCACCTGACATTTCGGTTTTGCATCGCGGCCAGGCACAGCATGTCACAGCCCAGCCGGTTTCATGAAGCGATGTGGTAATATCGTTTCAACATCACGACGCGTGAACGACACGAATTCCTGCACCTCACGATCCCTGGCAAACTTAGGACGAGGATTTTTTTCTCCGCGCCATGATGAGCCGTCCCAGTACACACCTTCCCTTCCGTCAAAAGTAGACCAGCCCGTTTTGCTTTTTTTGATACGAAGGCATTCTTCACACGCTAAGGCGTGGTTCCAACTTCGTTTAGAACCGCCCCAACTTGGTGGTATAATGCTCGTCAAGCATCCAAAATTTAATGTGGGTTTGATACAATAGCCGCATACTCGCTGGCACCAAATCGAATCGATCATCGAAGGTGGAAGATCGTATCCAATTGGCATTTGATCGTTGTAGATTGGAGCAAAAGTGTAGTCTTCGAACGAATTTAGATCTTTGATGGAAACATATTCCCCGCTTTCCAGAATGGCGTGCAGTCGTGTTATGCAAGCGTTCCGACCTAATTTCATTCTAAACCTCCAATCATATACATCATTGGGGCAGTATCATGTATATCTTATCTGGTCAATATCATATGCACGAAATGGCCGATAATTGACTCCAGTTGTTATACATGTAACTCCCACGAAAATGGGACGTAAGAAGCAGTGGACAGAACGAATTCAGTTACCGTTGGCCGAAGGCGCCACCGCGACGATTGACTCACTCCTAAATGTCGGTGAGGTTCGCCTGGATTTCATCAGAACAGCCATCGACAACGAGATCAAAAGACGTCGCAGGGACACAGACACTGCGATGCGAAGATCTCACAAGACTCAATCCGAGATTCCAACTGAGAAGCTTCCGGTCACAAAGAACCCGCGTTGAACCGTGATACTTTTCAAAGGTTTAGAGGGCGCTGGTGAGCCGACATCATATTCTTGGCGCTAGAGGCGCCCAGATGTCACGAGCCTCCAGTTACTGAAGTTTTCTGTTGCAACCACCTGAAGGTCTCGCCGTACATCATAGCCAAACGGTGTTCCAAATTTAAGGAAGTCTGACGGAAGTCCCCAGAGCAGTCAGCGTCATTTCCGGAAACACTCTCCATCCATTTCGCGACTGCTGGCCTCAATCTGATGGCAGGATATGGCCGTAAGAGATCATGGTGAAGGCGTTGAGAACTCCATCTCCCCATAGGCAAGGATTTTGTGACAGGACACACGTCCCCCTCGAGCCCAGGCCTTATGGCCTAGGCCCGCCGAGCAGTTTGCTCAACTGTCACTAATCTATTTGCATGACCGTCCGAGAGTACACGGAAGGGGACTACGATTTTTCTCTAAGGGAGTGGTTTTGGGTCCAATGAGGTCGAGAAACTTCGAGATATTTTCCGTTTTCTTACCGCTATCATGTCACCCTTGAGCCTCGATCTGTGCGGATTAAAAGGAACGCCACATCGCCTCGGTCGAAGTCGACATGCCGCAAGAGAATTTCAATCAGAGAGTTGACAACGATCTAATGTTACGTTCAATTCCTATTTACCGGAATTAAATTCGGCATACCGGACACTGCGTCCCAATGGTCTGCTGCACTGGCGGTCGTTCTCAACCGCCACAAACATAACTTCGTGGCGATTGCCAAATACCAACTCTATTGAAGTTCAAATCAACAAGGGGAACGCAAGATGAGTGACAAATCCAAAATAACCCGCAGATCCGCACTGACTTTGCTAGGCACAGGCGCCGCTGCACTCGCAGTGCCGATGATCATTCGTCCTCGGCCCGCCTGGGCTGCAAACGGCGTCATCAACGTCACCACCTATGACAAGTTTCTCCCGAAGGAATTCGTTGAACAATTCCAGAGAGACACGGGGATCGAAGTTAGGATCCGGCTGACCGATGACCAAGGTAAGCAGTACAATCTTCTGACTGCCGAGGGCGCAAATCCATCAACCGACATTGTTACGGTCGCCGGCCACCGCTACTCGCAGTTCATCAGCTCGAAGCTGATCCAGCCGCTCGACACGGCCAAAATTGCAAATTGGAAAAACCTCAACACCGCTTATCAGGACGCGCCTTGGGCACGGGTCGACGACAAGCTCTGGGGTCTGCCGATCCTGGCAGGATATGAGGGCCTTGCCCGCAATGTCGATTACGTCAAGGATGCGCCGAGCTGGCAGATCATGTTTGATCCCGAATACAAGGGACTGACGTCTTATATCGTCAGCGATTTCATGACCATCGCCATGCAGATGCTGGGGCATGATGGTGACTTCGTGACCTATCTCGACAAGGCGGACATCGCACAGAAGGCAACGAACGAAGCCCGCGACCTGCTCATCAAGCACAAGGATATGGTCCGCAAGTACTACGATGCGGGTTCGGAAGTGCAGCAGATGTTCATCAACGAGGATATCTATCTTGCCCACTCGTGGTCCGGCCCGGCTGCCAAGCTCATTATGGAAGGGCATCCGATCGAACTATCTGTGCCAAAGGAAGGCACATTCGGATTCTGCTACACGCTGAACGTCGTCAACAACGCGCCCAACGCTGAGAATGCGTACAAGCTGCTCAATGCGATCCTTGAAAGCCCAGAGGTCGGCGCGGCCATGACCCGCCAGTCGGGGTACAGTTCTACGATCAACGGCGTCGCAGACCTGCTGAACGATCGGGAGAAGCTTGCTTCAACGCTTCCTCAGGAGCAGCTCGATCGCATCATCTTCTTCTCGTCGGTCAATCGCGACATGAAAAACCAGATGATCGATCGTGCGACTGCAGAGGTCAAGGCGGCCTGACAACGCAGGGGCCTGCACGATCCGTGATCCCTTCCGGAGCGCTTCGGCGATCTCCGGGGGATGGTTGGTGATCTTGAGATTTTCAACCTGACCACGCGCGATGACGAACCGCCAGCTTAGGGCTGCGGAAAGTCGAGTTGCTCTAACCGAGATAGTTTCATGGCGGACATCAACAGGATAGCCGGGGATGCGGCAGGACGCGACGCCCCCGTACCCAAATATTCGACCGGCATTGCGCGGATCGTCAACTCCGCAATTTACCAGCACACTCTCGGCGCTGCCGTCGAGTCCCGCATCGGCCGTGTTGTGCTGCTGGCCGGCATCCCACTGGTCTGGCTCGTCATGCTGCATGTCGGTCCGATCTATCAGATGCTGAAGATCAGCCTTCTGTCCCGCTATCCCATCCCGGCGGGTGTGGAAGCGCACTACACGTTCGACAACTATGCGATCTTCTTTCAGGAGTCGCTTTACTTCACGCCGTTGATCAAGAGCTTCGTGTTCGCGACGGCGGCGACTGCGATCACGCTGATCGTCGTGTATCCGGTGGCGTATTATGTGGCAAAGATCGTCAAGCCCGAAGGTCGCTCAAAGGCATTGCTTCTGCTTCTGGTACCGTTCTGGGCAGGCGAACTGATACGCACATTCTCGGTCATCATGCTTCTGGCGAATCGCGGTGCGCTCAATGTTCTTCTGCGCGAAATCGGTTTGATCGACCGGCCCATTCCGATGCTTTATACTTCGTTCTCGCTCGGATTCGGCCTGATCTATCTGATCTGCCTCTATATGCTTCTGCCGCTATATTCGGCCATCGAAAAAATTCCATCGCAATATCTGGACGCTGCCGCCGACCTGGGCGCCGGACCGATCACGCGCTTCCGCCGGATCATTCTGCCCCTGTCCAAGGACGGGATCGTGTCCGGTTGCTCGCTTGTGTTTCTGACCTGCATCGGGGTCTTTGCAACTCCCATGCTGCTCGGCGGTCCGAATACGGTGTTGTTTCCTGAAACGATCAGTGGGTTCTTCCATGGCGCAAGCGACAAGTGGCCGGTTGGAGCCGCATTTGCGCTGATCATGCTGGTCACGGCGTTGATCACAGCTGGCATTTTCATGCGTGTCGTCGGCGGCAAGAAGGGGAGTGCGATCTGATGCGCAACACAGTTTCCGATGTTCCACGCACGACTTTGACTGCGATTTACTGGGTCTTCATCCTCTATCTGCTCCTGCCGCTCACCCTGATGATGGCAATGAGCTTCAAGGATGCCAATTTCGTCGCCTTCCCGATCAGCAACTGGACTTTTGACTGGTATGTCAGGGTCATGCAGGACAAGCAGTTCCTCGAGGCCTGCCTCTATTCCATCATGATCGCCGCGGCCTCCACATTGGGCGCGACCACGCTGGGAACCTGGATCGCCATGCTGATCGTCTCGAACGGCATCCGTGGCCGGACCATCATCTTTGCGCTCGCCTGCCTGCCCGCTGTGGTGCCGGGCATGATTTCAGCGATTTCGCTCCGCATATTCATCTCGACCATCGACATGCCGACGGGAACCGCTGCGATTATCCTTGGTCATACCGTGCACGCGGTTCCCTTCGTGGTGGTGATGGCTCTTACCCGTCTTCGTTCCATGCCGGGCAATCTGGTCGATGCCGCGCGCGATCTTGGGGCAGACAGTATCGTTGCGTTCTTCCGCGTGACGCTGCCCTATCTCGGGCCGGCACTTTTTGGCGGCATGATCTTCTGCGTGCTGCTCTCGATCGACGATTTCGTCCGCACCTTCTTCCTGGGTGGCTACCGCCCGACGCTTCCCATGCTGATCTTTGCGAAGGTGCAAGGCGGCATGTCTCCCGAAATCAATGCCATGGCGACGATCGTTCTGGTGGTTACGGCCGCTGTCGGATTGTACGCTGAATTCATCACCCGCCGCGCGAGGACCCGCTAATGGAACCCGTCGTCCAATTTGACAATGTCAGCAAAAGCTACGGCACGCATGTTGCGGTCGACAATCTCAACCTCAGCATCGAGGCGGGAAAATTCGTCACGCTGCTGGGACCCTCCGGCTGCGGCAAGTCGACGTCACTTCGGATGCTTGGCGGCTTCGAGACACCGACATCCGGCCGCATCATGCTGAGCGGCAAGGATGTTACCCGCGTCCCGCCCAACAAGCGCAACGTCAATATCGTGTTTCAGGATTATGCGCTATTTCCGCACATGAGCGTTGCCCGCAACATCGCCTTCGGTCTCGAACTGAAAGGCCTCGACAACCAGAGCATACACCGCCGGGTTTCCGAACTGCTGGAACTGGTTGAGCTGCAAGACTATGCCGGCCGCCTTCCGGCCGAGCTGTCGGGCGGTCAGCGTCAGCGTGTTGCGCTCATGCGTGCGCTTGCCCCGGATCCAGATGTGCTGTTGCTCGACGAACCGCTGTCAGCGCTTGATGCCAAGCTGCGCCAGCAGATGCAGATAGAGCTGAAATCGATCCAGGAAAAAACCGGCAAGACCTTTATGTTCGTGACGCACGACCAGGAAGAGGCGCTGACGATGTCCGATACGATCGTTGTGATGAACAAGGGGCGCATCGAACAGATGGGCGACCCGAATACGCTCTATGGCCGGCCGGGCTCGGTGTTCGTCGCAAACTTTATCGGCGAGACGAACCTTTTGCGGAGCACGGTGATCGGCTCGGAGGGCAACGAAACGTCGCTGAACTGGAACGGCGTCACCATCAAGGCAAATCCCGGCGGGCTCGCGCCGCGCGTCGGCGAGCATCTCTACGTAGTGTTGCGTCCGGAGGCTATCCACTGCTCGGCTTTCGAACCCGCAAGCGGCAATCGCATCAAGGGCAAGATCCGTCAGCGCGTGTTCAAGGGCAACCATACTTCGCTGATGGTCGAGGTCGAAGGCGGCGCCGTTCTCAACACGTTGGTTCACCCAAGCGAAGTGGCCCAGTTGGGCAATGAGGATGTCTGGCTCGGCTGGAAGACGGAGACAGCGACCGTCATTCCCGACCGGCATGCGGGCAAATGAGAAGGGTGTCTGCCTCTCAAAGAGTGAGACGCCAAGAAAGTTCGAGCATTCCATTCGAGCCCCAGATCTACCGGGCGCCGGAGGCAAATTATGGCCTATGATGTACAGAAACCGCTCCAATCAGCCGTAAACAGTCTGGCCGAGTTGGAATTGCGTGTGCGCGACGACCTTGCATGCCTGTGCTATCCGCCTGCAAGCTGGGTGGCGCCGACGGTCGGCGAGCCGCAGGTCCACGACGTCGTCGTCATCGGCGGCGGAATGTGCGGTCTGGTTGCCGGCTTCGCGCTCAGGGTTGCCGGCATTGCGAATATCCGTATCTTCGACCGCAATCGGGCTGGCATGGAAGGGCCCTGGGTCACCTACGCACGCATGGAAACCCTGCGATCGCCCAAGCAACTGACCGGTCCGGCTTATGGCATGGCATCGCTCACGTTCCGTGCCTATTTTACCGCTCGGTTCGGCAATGACGTATGGGCAGCGCTCGACAAGATCCCGCGCCCGATGTGGATGGAGTATCTCTGCTGGTATCGTAAGGTGCTGGATCTTCCGGTGGAAAACAGCGTCGAAGTGAAGACGATCAAGCCGGAGGGCGAGCTTATGCGGCTGACGCTTTGCGGCGACGGCGCGCGCGAAAGCTCGGTGCTTGCCCGCAAGGTGGTGATGGCAACCGGCCGCGATGGCATGGGTCGCCCCAGCATACCCGGTTTCGTCAACGATCTGCCGCAGGAATACTGGGCGCATTCGTCCTACGATATCGACTTTAAAGCCCTGCGCGGAAAACGGATCGTGGTCGTCGGCGTTGGCGCTTCTGCGGTCGACAACGCGGCTGAGGCACTGGAGGCGGGCGCAGCCGAAGTGCGACACCTCATTCGCCGAAAAGAGATGCCCCGCATCAATAAACTGATGGGCATAGGCTCGTTCGGGTTCACTGCGGCATTTCCAAAGCTCAGCGATGCCAGGCGCTGGCAGATCATGAACTATTCGCTACGCACGCAGACGCCGGCCCCCCGCGGTTCAACGATGCGTGTCAGCCGGCATCCGAATGCATATTTCCATTTCGACACGGCGGTTGAAAAGGTAAAACTCGACGGCGACGAAATCCTCATCGAAACAGCGCAGGGCAAGGCTTTGCGTGCCGATTTCATGATCCTCGGAACCGGTTTCGGGGTCGATCCGCTGGCGCGCAAGGAGCTTGATGGTTACGCGGACAAGATCTTGCTGTGGCAGGACCGCTTCACGCCGCCTCCTGGCGAAGAGAACGCAGACCTCGGGAAATTCCCGTATCTCGCCAATGACT
>NZ_JAGIOT010000003.1:0-303323 GCF_017876855.1 Rhizobium sp. PvP014 | reverse complement strand
CCAGTAGGACAGATTGACGACCGGACCGTCTGGTTGCTCGCCAGCTTTAAAGCCGTAAATTGCCGGCATCAGCACCTTGCCGAACGCTGTCTCGGCCGTCGCCAGCTTGGAAATGGTCTGAGCCATTTGCAGCGCGACCTTGCTGTAATCTGACTGCTTCCATTTCTGCGAAGCCCTCAGTAGGGCCCAGGCGACTAAGAGGTCTCCGTCGGACGCGTTGTTCGTGTCTTTGACATGCGGGTTCTCCCTGGCATCCCATCGCCATGCCATGAGTCCGTCGTCACGTATCATGAGATTGACGCGGGTCCAGTTCCACATGAGATCGAAGGCACGTTTGTCATTCGCGAGCACCGCCATCAGCATGCCATAGCCCTGGCCTTCGCTATGGCTGATGTCACCGGCCTTGTTGTCGATGATGCGGCCGTCCGGCGTCATGAACTTGTGCTGATAGAGCAACCATGCACCCGCAGCGAGATCCGCTGCAGGGCTCTCGATATCGGCGCCTACCTGTGCTTTTGCGGTCTCCGCTTCCCCGAACATGAGGGCAAGCACCGCAAGGAGGGCACCTTTCGTCTTTGGAAATATCATGGCTTCCGGCGTCCTTTGCGAAGGACAACGAAGGTTGACATGCCAAGCAACACTGCGGCGGCGATCTGGGAAATCGTGAACTGCAATGAGTTGTTGGCAAACCAGCCCGCGACGATAAGGCGACCGTTCTTGAGCGACAGCGGCTTGGTCTCATAAAGCTCTTGATGGAGAGCTTCCTTGCGCTCGATCTGTTTGCCAGTCCGCTCGAAGGCCTGAACCGTGCCGCCGATGCCGCTCCAGACATGCGGCTGGCTGATGGCGTTGACGCTTTCCTGCAGCACCAATTCGTCACGTCCAACAATGACCGTCCAGGGCGAGAGGTCACCCGCCATCCGCTGGGTGACAAGCAGATCGGTATTGCCCGGGATCTGGTAGCTCTGGTCAGCAGCAAGGACCTGCGGGTTGGGAACGAGGTTCAGAATTTCGGCCTGCGTGCGAAGGCGCTCAAAGGCAGCAATGCCCAGACCCTCCGCCCACTTTATGTAAGCTGCGACCTTGGTCTGCGGATCTGCAGACTTGGTTGAATCTGGCTGGTCGGTGCCGAAGGCCAGGCTTGCTGTCGACTGCGCTGCCGGCAGCTTGGATGCGGCCGAGGATGCCATGTCCAGCGATGGACTGAGATCAACCATCATATCGGATTGAGAGTGACGGCCGATGCCGGCAAACGTGCCGAGCGCCAGCAACGCACTGTCACGCTGCGAAGGCCATTGGTTGGTCGTGGCAACCGGCGTGACATGGCTTGAAAGATAAGCCGTGCGGGCGAGAAGAGTTGCAGCCGCTCCGAGCGAAGCCGGACGCAGATTCTCAACGAAAAGCGGCAGAGGCTCTTTATCACTTGCACCAGCCTTGAAGTCGCCGGCCATGGCGACTGCCAGATCCGGAGAATGTCCGACCTGTGCAAACACTGGCATGTCGAGCGAACTATCCGCCTTGACGTGAAGGCGCGGCGTCGAGGAGGTCAACGTCTGGGCGTCACAGGCTGCATCGGCAGAAGCGGTCAAGTCCGCTTCGAGACGGATTGTATTTCTGCCGGGGCGCAATTTGTTCAGCGGAATCGGGAGATGTTGACTGGTGATGCGACCCGTCCGTCCGTCCCCAAGATGGACGCTCGCGACCGTCTCGTCATTTGCGCGTACGATCAGCTTGGCATTCGGGGAAAGCCCGGCAGCGTAGTCGGCACTGAGATTGAGCGTCGCAGCGCCATAGTCGCCGGGATAAAAATCGGCCGGCAGGTTGAAGGACACGGACTGATCATAGTGTCGGCCGAGAAAGGGCCTTGAGATAAATCCCAGCGCTGATAGCGCCGTGCGGCTGGCCGGCTCGAGAAGACGACCGCGCCGGTTCTCGATGGCCCGCCGTCCCTGGCTCGTGCCATCCAGATAATGGTCGCGACCATCCACTTCGAAACGGGCGATGATCTGGTCGAGATCTTCTTCCGTTCTTGCTGTCGCGATCAACTGGGCTTTGCCGGTGTCCGGATCGGTTTTTACGTGAACGCCTTCGCTAAGCTCGCCGGCATTGCTTCCGAGAGCCTGACGGACCAGGCCGAAGGTGCCGACCAGCATCTCGATGCCAGGGGTCGATTCGGGTTGCTCAACCATGGAGATTGCCGGTCGGTCGAGCTGACCCGCAATTGCCAGAGCCTGCACCATGGCCATGGTGCGATCGATATCATTGGTCGTGCCGGTCTTCGGCAAGATCATGCGAATGGCTGTTCGACCGTTGACATTGCCAAAGGTCAGCAGCGACGAGAGGTCGCTGCTGCCGTCACCCGTGCGCCGCGAGAATGACACACCGCTATTGGTGGGATTGATCTGCGTCCAGAGCTCATAGGTTGCATCCAGTGAGCAGTCGACCCGATGGAACTGGTCCGCAAGCATCACCAGCGAATTATATCCAGGTTGCAACCGCCCCTTGGGAATTTCAATTTCCACCTGCCGCGGCGCGCCGGAAACGAGTGGAATGGTGCCAAGATCCTGATCGTTGATGAACAGCCGCAACGTCGAACGCTCGGGCGCGACCGAAATCGCCGATTGGATATCAAGAACGATCTTCGCGCTGCCGGTCATTTCCGACGGGAGGACCAGAAAGGCAAACTCGCGATTGACGGTTTCGCCTCCCATGAACAGGTCGTTCCGATCCGCCATCAGCCGACGCATCTGCCGGGTGTCTTCGGGCGTCCGTTTGGCGGGAGCCTCGGGCTTTGCTTTTGGTGCAAGGATGAAGCCTGTGTCGCTGGCGGCGGCCGAGGTCGTGGCTGCCAAGCCGAGGAACAGCAAAGCGGATGTCGTTAGGAAACCTGCCTTGTGGAGGGTCATTCTGCGAACTCCTTGTGATGTGCAGGTGCGGCGGCAATGGCGAGCGGCTGCTTGGCGATCTGCTTTCGCTCTTCCGACCGCTCTTTCGGCGCAGGGCTGAGGGCGACGGACAGGGCGGAAATCGGGCAGGTGATCGCCCAGCGGACGAGACGTATGCTTCCTGAGATCAGCCCCTTCCTCTTGCGCCGTACTTCCCGCTCTGCACGAACGACCTTCATGTCCTTCAGCATCAGTTCCGCGATGATCGGAAAGTGATGGGCTTCGGGCTCGAACCGCAACTCAAGCGCATGATCGTCGGACGTCGACGAGGACGCGATATGAATGGGCATGCTCGTGATCAAGATGTTCGAGGAAGGATTGAGAAGATGCAGCCGGCCATACTCGCCCTTGCGGAGTTGGCGGGTCGTCCTTTCGGCCGGTATCAGCCTGGCCTGACGGGCCGATGCGGTGACGATCGCGCCCTTCAGAATGGTTTCGCCAAATTCCAGCTCGACATTGGCCCGAACCGGCAGTTCGACACCGACGTCATTATTGCCGCGTTCGGTCACGACACCCAGAGCAGCGCCTGCGATGGCGAGGTTGAGCACGTTCCAGATGCCGGCAACGAGGAGAAGGTTCGCGATTTCAGGTTCGGTATTGTAGCGATAGGCTGCCACGAAGAGCGTGACCAGAAGCAAGACGAAGATGCCGACGAAGGGAAGCGCGAGTTCCGAAATGCGGTCATGCTTCTGTGATGCGCCCTTAGCGGTGACGTTGAATGTCGGGCTACGCGGGCTCAGAATAACGGCGACAATAGCCCGGATCAGAAAGACGCTCTGCACATATTCGTAGAGGTCGGAGACCCAGGGCCAGCGCACATTTCCGTAGAGATAGCCGCGCACCAGTTCGCAGACGATGATGTACATCACCGTATAGCCGATGAAATCGTCCAGCGATGCGACGAAAATCTTCATATTGAACAGAATGAAGAGCATTGGAGCGATCAGGAACGTCGCGCGGATGAACGGGAAGAACCAGTACATCGAGCTTGACAAGTAGCTGAGCCGCTGCGGCAGGCTGAGACCACGCTTGAACATCGGGTTCTTCAAGATCAGGATCTGGATCATCCCCTGGCACCAGCGCGAGCGCTGACCGATAAAACCGGCGAATGTCTCGGGCTGAAGGCCCGTGATCAAAGGCTTGTCGACGTAGATGCTGTTCCAGCCGCGCGAATGGAGTTCGAGAGCAGTTTCGCAATCCTCGGTGATGGTAATGCCCGAGAAGCCGTTAACCTCTTCCAGTGCCTCGCGACGAAGCACGGCAGCAGAGCCGCAGAAATACGAGGCATTCCAGCGGTCCAGGCCCTTCTGGATCTTGCAGTAGAACATCTCGTTTTCGGACGGCATGCGTCCGAACGTTGCCAGATTGCGCTCGATCGGGTCCGGATTGGAGAAGAAATGCGGGGTCTGCACGAGAAACAACTTGGGATCGGTGGAAAAATGACCAACCGTGTGGCGCAGGAAACTGCGTTCGGGTGCGTGGTCGGCGTCAAACACGACGATCAGCTCGCCCTTGGTGCGCCAGAGGGCCGCATTCAGATTGCCCGCCTTGGCATGGGAGTTCTCGGTGCGGGTCAGGTAGACGACCCCAAGATCGCTACAGAGGCTCATCAGTTCCTCAGCCCGTGCCTTGGCCCGGGATGAAACGACCACGTCGTCGCTGAATCGCTTCTGGTCGGTACCGCCGTCGTCGAGCAGATAAACCGTGAACTTGTCGGCCGGATAGTCGATCGCCTTTGCAGCAGACAAGGTCAGAGCCAGGATTTCGCTGTCCTCGTTATAGCTCGGTACGAAGACATCGACCGTCGGGCAGTTTTCCGGATCGAACTCCGCCGCTTCCGGCTGCTCGACGGGATCGGCTATGACGAACAGGCCGATTGCGAGCATCACGATGCAGTACATTTCCACGACGTAGACAATCACACCTGGGATAAACGAATAGAGGTCATCGATGGGTGGAATTGTACTTGTCGTGCGCCAGTAAGCATATTGCAGGATGACAATACTCGACAGTGCCAGGAAGACGTGGCGCCATACCCCGTCGAGCCTAAAAAGCATGATCACCGCCAGTATACCGATGACGATCAGCGAAACGCCGAGCCGGGTTCCGTGACCTACAGGTTGTGCAACAAGCAACAACATCAGGACGGCTACGCTTAACCAAAATCCGTATGTAAATAACCTGACCATGTCCTTGCACTCCTACGTTACTTCATCAGTAGCGGGCGCGTACATTGGCCGTGCACAAAAGCACAACATGACCCAACCCGCAGCCATGCTGACATCGTTAGGAAACTATTAACCCGACTGGGAAGTAGCGGCGCCCGATTATTGCGCAGATGGCCGAATCGCAGCGCAGTTTGTCTTAAAACATGCGCGGCGACGGAAGATATTGACTCGATGTCAATTACTAAATATGTGGTCTGAACAGATTATTCTGAGAATAATATTTCGTTAATCAGTAAAAATTTAACTTATTATCCCTGTTTGACCCACAATGTAACATATTTTTGGTTTTATAGTTTTCCACTACACGTTGTGGTTAATATTTAGGCGCTTCGATTGTTATCCTAAGGCATAAGGGTGGAAATCTATATGGTGCGATGTGTCGGTGTACTTTTACGGGACAGAGTCTTACTTCAAGAGGTTGCGGACCTGGCGAGGTGTTTCGATATGGCAAACCTCTTGGCAGAGGGTGAAATCTATAGGCTGATAAGCTTTTCACTCTCGGCAACCGATGTGTTCACCTTCGCAACATGGTTGAGCTGCACCCCGGCGCATGGGATTGACGATCTCCCCCAGGAGGTCGGCGCCGTCCTCATTCCACCAGCAGACCGCAACTCCCGTCCGGCAACCGATGCTGGCTATGCGAAGTTGTTCGAGTCCCGCCCCGATCTTCAACGGGTCCTGGCATGGGGCAATGGTGTGGTGCTGGCGGCAGCCTGTGGCCTTGCTGACGGAGGCAAGGTCGCATGCGAAGCCGCAGACGTTCCAAAGGTTATGATGCTAGGCGACAGCATAGGCATAGAGCCTTTTGCGGATAGCTGTCACTCCGGCTCGCTGTCGACCTGGGCAGCATCAATTCAAGCACGCAACGTCGTTCTTACGCTCGCCGAGGAGGATTTTGGGACGGCATTCGCGCAGGAACTGGCCCGGCGGCTGGGCGTGATCGAGCGAATGGAAAGACATGTCACCCCGACGCCGGCCACGCGCCGCAAGACGCCAGTTGATAGAGTTCAGGAATGGGTTCAGGACAACCCTCATGAGGATCTCAGCGTCGGCGCTCTGGCGAAAATGGTGTCAATGACGGAAAGAAGCCTTTCCCGCACCTTCAAGGACAAGACGGGCCAGACGATTGGAAACTACATTCTCGGCATCCGCCTTAATCATGCCTGCAACCTTCTGACCACCACCGACCGCAAGATCAAGGAAGTTGCACGGCTGAGCGGTCTCGGGAGCCAAGCCAACATGCGGCAAGTCTTCATGGCGAAGCTGGGGACGTCGCCAAGTAACTACAGGATATGCCGGACCGACGAAATAAAATCGTCCAATCCGGATCACACCCTAAACTAGGCCTACAAGCCGTTCCATCTCTATAGGACGACATGCCGCAGTGGTGCATCTGCATGGGCAAATATGGAGCAAAAGTCGCGACAGCAGGTTGCCAACAGGAAAGTCGGCTTCCGACATGCTGGAACGACAGACCCTTCAAGCCATCGGGGCATATCAGCGGCTAGTCACATAACCTGGCTGCGCCCCGAGCGCGCGCCGTCACCGCTTAGAACAGAAAATCGCCGGCATCGAGGGCCGCGATCTTCACATTCTGCAACAGGATGCTGTCGCCATTCAGACCATCGATGTAAACGTCGTGGCCGGCCTGTTTCATATGGTGCTGGACGAGGTCCTTGTAGTCGGTGATGCTGCCAAGCCCGGTGACGTCGAGAACGTCGTGCTTCGAACCGGTCGCGGCAAAATCGGTGATCGTGTCCTTGCCGTCCCTGGTTGCAAAGACAAACTGGTCAGCGCCCGCGCCGCCGGTCAGGATATCGGCGCCACCATGGCCCCAGATGATATCGTTTCCTGCCTTGCCGTCGATGACGTTCTTGCCGCCATTGCCGTGAAGCTGGTTGGCCAGCCCATTGCCAGCGGCGTTGATGGCCGAAGTTCCGGCCAGCGTCAGATTCTCGAGATTGTCGCCCAGCGAGAACGACACAGCCGACTTCACGAGGTCGGTGCCGCCGCCGGCACTTTCGGAAAGCTTGATCTTCGCGTCGCTGATCACATAGACGTCGTTGCCGTTGCCGCCATAGATCGTGCCGTTGACCTTGCCGCCGGTGCCGTCGAAATAGTCGTTGCCATTGCCCAGCTTGATGTCGCCGGTGATGGTGCCCTTGTTGAAGAGCGTGTCAGCGCTGTTGCCGCCCAGGAACGCGGTGCCCGCCGATTTGATCAGGCCGCTGTTTTGCAGCGCCGCTTTGCTTGTACCTGAAAAATCGATTGTCGCCAGAGAGGCCTGCATGCCGGTGATCGTGCCGTAATTGGTCACGGTTTCATCGGTTCCAGCCACCTTGATGCCGCCTCCGGCGGTCATGGTCTTGTTGTTGGTGATGATCGTATCGTCGGCCGAGACGGCGATCGCATAGCCGGAGGCCTTGATCAGGCCGTTATTGGTGATCTTGCCGTCATCGCCGGTGAGCGTGATGGCGTTCTTCAAAGCGTTGATCTCGCCGCTATTGGTGATGATCGCCATAGCGCCGGTCGCCATGATCGCGCCGCCCTTGGTCGAGATAACGGCGCCGTCATTGGTGATGACAGCATGGGCTCCCGACGATGCGATGGTTGTCCCGGTGCCGGACGCGGTGCCGTGATTGGTCAAGACCGCCGATTTGCCGCTGGATACGATCGCCGAACCCTTGTCGGAGCGTAGGTCGCCATTGTTGGTGAGAATGGCCGAAGCGCCGCGCAGTTGCACCCCATCCTGCGCCGCATGCATGGTGCCGTGATTGATGATTTCCGCTTTGCTGCCGGACCCGGCGATGCCGATACCGGCAGAGGATTCGATCAGGCCGGTATTCACGAGTGTCGTGGCTGTTCCAGCAATGGAGATCGCGGTCAATCGTGCCGCCACCGTGCCGTCATTGATGAGCTCCAGTCCGCCGCTGTCGATCTTCAAGCCATAGCTCTGGCCTTTGACCACGCCGGACGCGCTGACCACGAACTGGCTTTGGCTGTCGGTCACCGCGGTTGTGCCGAACTGGAAGGCGTAGCTGGAGGCGGAAAGCACCGTGCCGTTGATGTAGAAGTCGCGATTCGTCGCCGTGCCGGTTGCCACAATCGCGGTCGCGGCTGCGCTTAGCGTCACCCCCTTGTTGAGGATAAACTCGCTGCCGGTTTCAAAGACCGTCACCGGCGCGGTGCGGCTGCTGCTGATCACGATCTTTTTGGTCATCTGCCCATCATGTGCAGTGTCATCGGGTTTGTTTCGCTGTCTGACCGTCACCGGGTAAGGAAGCGTGGCTGCTGTACGGCGTTTCCGCTGTTATGGTCGATTAAAAGGAAGGCCGCAATGGCCATATTGATTGAGGGTGCCAAGCTCTGTCGCCGCGGGGCTCACCGACATCCTAATGGCTGTCACGAGATCGTCTCATATGCTCGGTGAAATTGCGGCGACCTGAGCCTCTGGCTAGTCGCCAGCCGGCATGGCTCGATTGCCAACATCATGGCCTCGATGGAGGCCCTCGATCTGATGGAGCAGCAGTTCGTTGCCGCCGCACAGAACGATTTCGTTGCCAGGATCGCTACCGGCCAGCTCGGTACGGACCAGAAACGCAAAAAGCAAATATTTGGAATCGTCGAATTTACAAGTAGATCTGGTTGCGGGGGCCTGATGGCACCGAGGCTTGTAATTTCGGCCGCCGTGATGGTTTGGACCAATGATCCGGTAAGGCTCTGACGACTTCACCGTCAAGGCGCGCGGTACCCGAGCGCCATCGTCGTTTCCCTCATCACCAGATGGGTCTGCAGAACGTAGCGCGCATCACGTATCCCGTTGGACTGGAGCATTTCGATGAGCAGCGACACAGCGACCCGGCCGGCCTCGACCGAGCGGTTCGAGACCGAGGTGAGCGCCGGATAGGTCACCGCACCCAGGACGTCGTCACAGCCAATCAGGCTGAAATCTCTCGGAACGGAGACCTTCTTTTCGGCAAGCCCAGCCAGCACGCCTTGCGCCGTGAGATCATCGAAGGCAACAGCTGCTGTGGCGCCTGTTGCAAGGATGGCGCTCACGGCATTGCGGCCGGAGGTGTAGCTTGCAAGCACGGCCGGCACCGTCTCGATGTCCACCTTGAGTCCGGACGCCGCACTGCGGATTGCGGTCCGGCGTTGCTTGTTTGACCATGAATTTGCTGGGCCACTCACATAGACGATCTTGCGGTGACCAAGCTCGGCCAGATGTTCGACGGCCTGCCGCACACCCGAGCTGCTGTCGATCAGCACGCGCGGGATTCCGTCCACATCGCGGTTGATCAGAACCAGTGGCAGTTGCGCGGCATGGGCCCGGATGCGCTCATCGGAAAGACGCGATGAGACCAGCACGATGCCCTCGACCTGGCCGGCAAAACGCCCCACCAGCTTGTCCTCCTGCTTCGGATTCTCCTCCGTATTACCGAGAAAGATGCAGAAGTCCGAACGGTCGGCCTCCAGCTGGCCGGCCTGGATCAGCGGCGGAAAGAATGGGTTGGCGATGTCGGGAACGATCAGACCGATATTGCCGTGCCGGCCGGTGCTGAGTGCACGCGCCGTGTGGTTCGGCACATAGCCCAGTGTCTCGGCGACCTTCATAATCCGGTCAACGGTTTCAGGCGACAGCATGTCGGGCCTGTTGAAAGCGCGCGAGACGCTGGAACGCGCCACTCCGGCTGCATCCGCAACCTGGCTGATGGTGACGCCCTTCGCCCGCTTGATCATGGTCACTGGATACTTTCCGCTCTTGAAGCCGATTACCACGAAGTTCGCGGCCTCATCAATCGACGAGCCGGACACTGCCAGTCATCCACTTGACATGCAACCGGTTGCATGAAAGTCTTCGATAAACAAGAACAGGGGAACGGCAAGGATGCGGCCGAGCTAATAGCGCCGCACGGCCAGTTCCGTATGGGCAGAACCTGCCGTGGAATGGAGACCGCATGAGCCTTACCACCCCGCTTCGTCCTTTGCCGAAAACGCGGCGAACCTTCGACCAGCTGGCGGTCGAAAGCTTTGCAACGCGGGCGCAGATGGGCGCGGCCGCAGCGGCTGATATTGCGGCAGCCCTTGCAGAGCGCCTCGCATCGCAGCCGACAGTCCGCATGGTCTTTGCGGCAGCCCCCAGCCAGGGCGACATGCTGGCGGCTCTTGCCACTGTTCCCGGACTTGACTGGAATCGGGTGACGGCCTTCCATATGGACGAATATATCGGCCTCGATCCGGCCTCACCGGCGCGGTTCGCCAACTGGCTCGATGCGCACGTCTTCAACCGGCTGCCCTTTGCCGCCGTCCACCGCATTACGCCGGAACCGAATGCGGAAGCGGAAGTCGCCCGTTACGCTACGCTGATGAACGAGGCACCGATCGACATCGTCTGCCTCGGCATCGGCGTCAACGGCCATATTGCCTTCAACGATCCGCCGGTCGCCGATTTCGAAGATCCGCTCGACGTCAAAGTTGTCGTACTGGATGATATCTGCCGCCAGCAGCAGGTGGATGACGACTGTTTCCCGGATTTCGCATCGGTCCCGCATCAGGCCGTGACGCTGACCGTGCCGCGCCTGGTGCGCGCCGAACGTCTGTTTTGCGTCGTGCCCGGCTCGATCAAGCGCGAAGCGGTGGCAAGGACGCTTTATGGTCCGATCGCCACGGAATGCCCGGCCAGCATCCTGCGCAACCACCCGGCCTGCACGCTTTATATCGACAAGGACTCCGACCCCGATGCCTGATCGCCCGGCCACTGACATGACGACAATCGACGCAGATGTGCTTTGTGAAGGCTATCTCGCATCCACCCACGCCCTTATGCGCAAGGTCATGGACGAGGAAAAAGTGCCACTGGACGAGGCTGCGTCTAAGCTCGCCGATCAGATTGCCGCCGACCGGCTGATCCATATCTACGGGCCGGGCGGTCATTCCAATCTCGCTGCACAGGAAGTCTTTTTCCGCGCTGGCGGGCTGATGCATGTCAGCGCCATTCTCGACGAGGGCACGCTGCTCTCGAATGGCGCCCTGCGCTCCATGGCGATCGAACGCACGCCGGGTTACGGCAAGGTGGTGATCGCCAACCAGCGCCTCAGAGATACAGACCTACTGATCCTCGTGAATGCCTATGGCATCAATGCTGCGTTGATTGATGCGGCACTCGAAGCCAGGAAGCGTGGCGCCTTCCTGATTGGCATAAGTTCACGGCAGCATGCGGCCGATACATCGCCGGGCCATCCGGCACGCCATCCAACGAAACAGAACCTGCACGACGTTGTCGACATTGCCATCGATTGCAAGGTTCCGATCGGCGATGCCGTCGTCTCAGTGCCAGGAATGGGAGAAAACATCGCTGCGATCTCGACCTTCGCCAACGCCTTCACGCTCAACTGCCTCGTCATCCGCACCGTCGCGAAACTTGTCCAACGGGGCATTGAACCGCCCGTCTGGCGCAGCGGCAACGCGCCTGGTGGCGACGAGGCGAACGGCCGTTTCATCGACAACTTTCAGGGACGGGTGAAGGCACTCTGATGGCGATCGTCGACGGTATCGATCCCCGCACCGGCAAGGGCATCTTGGTCGAGATCGCCGATGGGACGATTTCCGCCATACGCCCAACGGAAAAGACCGCCACCGCTTACCTGTCCGCAGGCCTTGTCGATCTGCAGGTCAACGGTTTCCGTGGTCTCGATCTCAATGCCGGCGCGGTCACTTCGAGCCTCCTGCTGTCGCTCTGCAAGGAACTGCTAAGCGTCGGCGTGACCACCTGGTTGCCCACTTTAATCACCGCCTCCGAAGCATCCATCACCCAGGCACTGGAAGCGATAGCGGCAAGCCGCGCCGGCCATCAGCTGATCGCGGATATGGTTCCTGGCGTGCATGTCGAAGGCCCGTCGATTTCCGACAGGGACGGTCCGCGCGGCGCCCATCCGCTGGCACATGTCCGGCCACCATCGATCGCAGAATTCGACCGCTGGCAGAGGGTATCAGGCGGCCTTGTGTCGATGGTCACGCTGGCACCCGAGCACGACGGCACCCTCGACTACATCCGGGCCTTGACCGCACGCGGCGTGATCGTCGCTCTTGGCCACACTGCGGCGACCCCCGAGCAGATTCACGCGGCTGCTGAGGCGGGCGCCACACTCTCGACTCATCTCGGCAACGGAGCTGCCGCAACCCTGCCACGTCACCCGAATTTTATCTGGGCGCAGCTTGCCGACGACAGGCTCACGGCAAGCTTTATCGCCGACGGCTGGCATCTGCCGGCCGATACATTTAAAGCGATGCTGCGCGCCAAGGGAATGGATCGGGCAATCCTCGTTTCCGACATGGTGGCACTCGCCGGCATGCCGCCCGGACTTTACCGGCAGCCGGTTGGTGGTGATGTCGAGGTCTCGCCGGAAGGCCGTATCGGCGTTGCCGGGACGCCCTATCTTGCCGGCGCAAGCCTGCCGCTGTCCGCGAATGTGGCCATGGCTGCCGAAATGGCCGGTATTCCGCTTGCCGATGCACTTCTGCTTGCAACGGCAAACCCCGGCCGTCTCGTCAGGGGGCGTGGTCGCCTGGAAGTCGGAGCGCGTGCCGATCTCATCCGTTTCGGCTGGCCCCAAGGCAATCGCAACATCAATGTGCGCGAGACATGGGTGCATGGCGAAAAGGTCTTCGGCAGATGATAGAAGCCGGGGCGGCCATCATCGATATCACGCCGACATGCGGGCTTCCGATGTCCGGCTTTGCCGCCCGCAACCAGCCGGCCGAAGGCGCCCATGACGCATTGACGGCACGCGCCGTGGTAATCGGCGATACGGCAGTCGTGGTAGCGGATGTCATCGGCATCGACGCGGCGATAAGCGCACGGATCCGCGAACGTTGCGTGCTGGAGTGCGACAACATCGTCGTTGCTGCGCTCCACACGCATGGCGGTCCAGCTTCCATGACCGGCAGCCTGGGTGTTGCCACCGATACCGCCTATCTCGAGCGTCTCGAAGATGCATGCATCGCCGCCATCGACGCGGCTGCGGCAGCGCGACGACCGGCGACCATCACCTTTGGGCTGGGTAACGACCCGGGGATTGCTCGCAACAGGCGCCGTCCGGGCGGACCCGTGGACGCGTCCCTGACCCTCCTTCGCATTTGCGGCACCGACGGCGCCATGATCGCCCTGGTGACGGCCTATGCATGTCATCCGGTAGTGCTGGGCGCTGATAACCGTCTCTGGACCGCCGATTATCCGCATTTCGTCCGGCAGGCGTTGGAGGAGACGCATCCCGGCGCGGTGGCGCTGTTCATGACAGGCTGTGCAGGTGACGCCAATACCGGTCATTCCGCACATGCCTCGATCACGCTCTCGGCCAATCCCGAGCGCAGCTACGCAACGGCGGAACGGATCGGACTCAAGATCGCGGAGGCGGCGCTGTCTGCCCCGCAGACCCCGATGTCGCCACACGCCGTTGCACGCAACGACCATGTGGTGCTTGAGTTTCAGCGCCGGGAGACCGAAGCACCCGACGTGCTCGAGACAAGCTGGCGGAAAGAGGCGGTCACCGCAGACCCGGCGCGCAAAAGCCTGCTCGGCTCCTGGGCCGCCTGGGCACGAAGCGTCGCGCCGACTGTGCCCTCTCCGCTTTCCGCGCGGGTCACGGTGCTGGACTGGGGCGGACTGCTACTAGTTGCACTGCCCGGGGAAATCTTCGCCGAAACCGCGCTGTCGATCCGCACCGCAATCGGACCCGGCAAACCCGCCTTTGTCATAGGTTTTGCCGATGACAATCCGGGCTATATCCCGCCGGCTGGCGAGTTCGAATTCGGCGGCTACGAGGTGGATGAAGCACACCGGTATTACGGATTGCCGATGACCTTCGCGCCGGGATCGGCCGAAGCACTTGCCGCATGCGCAATCTCGCTCTCGCCTGGACGCTGAAGAGATCGATGCCGAGGTGAAGCCTAGTATTGGCTATCTGATGCTTGACACGCAACCGGTTGCATGACAGCTTTTTGGCAATAACATAAGGGAACTGGGAAATGAAAAACGCATATAGCAAGCTCAAGATTTCCACCCGCGCGCTCGCCATGAGCACGGCTCTCGCCGTAACATTTCTGTCCGGCATCACGGTCGCCTCTGCCGAGACCCTTACAGTCTGGAGCGGCTACCCCGAGATGGCGCCGTTTTACCAGCATGTCGCGGATGGCATGAAAGCCGCCCACCCCGACCTTGAGGTCAAGGTCGAGGCAATCGCGCTGCGTGAACATGAAAAACGCGTCGCGCTCGGCCTGACCGGCGGCGGCCAGGACGGCGTAACCGTCATCGAGCTTTCCGGATCGACTGCGACCCGCTACCTCGAAAACGATCTCCTGCCCGAAGCTCCGTCCGACATATCGACCTTCGTCAAGGATCCGAAGAACTTCGGCACGTTCTTCTCCGACATCGCAAGCAGCAACGGCAAGGTTTATGGCGTGCCTCTGTTCCGCGGCCAGGGTTCGCTTTTCTACAACACCGACATGTTCAAGGCTGCCGGCCTCACCACGCCGCCCAAGACCATGGAAGAATTCACAGAATACGCCAAGAAGCTGACCCAGCGGGATGCCTCCGGCAAGGCGACAGTGTCGGGCTGGAGCCTGCGCCTTTCGGGCGGTGGGCAGGGTATCGCGGAAAAGTTCTGGACCAACCTGCATCAGTTCGGCGGCGCGATCCTGGTGCCGGCCGACGAGGGCAAATGGAAGACCGACTTCGCCAACGAGGCCGGCCGAAAGGCGCTGAAGCAGTATCTCGATCTCGTCTTTACGCAGAAGTCCGTAACGCCGGAAATGCCAGCCGATGCCGACGCCTTCGAGCGCGGCCAGACTGCCATGTTCATCCGCGAATCCTGGGTGATCGGCGACATCGCCAAGAAGGCTCCTGGCCTCAAATATGCAACAGCACCGCTACCGACAGGCTCGATCGCGTTGCCGACAAACCTCTATGTCGCCGGTGAAGACGGCAAGGTCGGCTGGGAATTCGCCAAGGCCGCCAACTCGCCAGAAAACCTCGTCTGGCTGCTGCAGAATGTCGGCTGGCTGCCGAACCGGGCTGGCATCGACTACACGTCGGTGACAGCGAAACAGCCGGCCTTCACGGCTTTCGTCGATTATCCGACGAGCTACAAGTTCTTCACCCTGCCGTCGATCGGTCCGATCGAGGAAGTTCTCACCCGCGTCGCGGCCCAGCTTGTCGTCGCATTCGCCGACGCGTCCATGGCCACTGATGACGCCAAGATCGATGCCTTCCTGAAGAAAACCAGCGACGAGGTGAACACCATCCTCGATCGCGAGGGACTGCTGACAAAATAGCGCGGTCGGTCTGAGGCTCGCCTGATCGCCTGTGATCGGCCGAACCATTATGAAAATCAAAGTCCGGCCTCCAGAGAGGCCGGACTCGCCCCGCTCCGAACTCATACGATCTACGGGCCGAACGCATGCTGAAGCGCAAGAGATTCTTCTTTGCGATCCTCGCGATCCTACCGACACTGGCGATCTTCGCCTATGTGCGGCTTTATCCGATCGCGGACACTTTGAGGCTGAGCCTCTTCCAGTGGAACATCCTTTCAAAGAACAAGCCCTTCATCGGACTCGCGAATTTCCGCGAACTGATGGGCGACCACCTGTTTCTCGACGCGCTCGTCAACACCACGATCATCGCTTTCGGCGTGCTGGTCCTGACGATTCCCATGGCGATGATTATCGCAGCAATGCTCTTTCACCGGACGCGTTCGAGAATGGCGGGTTTCTACGAGACCGCAGTTTTCATCCCGCATGTCGTTTCGCTCGTGCCGGCGGCGATGGCCTGGAAATGGATATTCGACGCCCGGCTCGGGCCACTGAACGCGCTCCTCGATTTCATCGGTATTCCGATGCAGAACTGGCTTTTCGATCCGGTGCTGTCGGTTATCTGCATCATCGTCCTCTGCTCCTGGCAGGCGCTCGGTTATGCTGTGCTGATCTATCTCGTCGGCTTCAAGAACCTGCCGGTTTCGCTGTATGAGGCGGCCAAGCTCGACGGCGCCTCCGGTCCGCAGAGCTTCTGGCACCTATCGATCCCGATGCTGAAGCCGATCACGCTCTACGTCTCGGTCGTTACGCTCGTCTCCGGCTTCAATGTCTACGCGCAGGCTTTCGTACTTGCGTCGGATGCGCAGGGCGCGCCGGGACGGCAGGTCCGCGTGCTCGTCCTCGACATGCTGGAAAACAGTTTCCGCAATTACCGCGTCGGGTATGCCGCGTCGGAGGCAGTCGTACTTCTGGTCATCGTGCTGGGACTGACGCTGATCCAGTTTTCCATGCTGCGGGAAAGGGGCAAGTCATGACCTTCCAGACCATGCGCCACACCGAGCAGACTGCTGAGGAACTGGCCGAAGGCGGACGCCTGCGCCGAAAAAAGAAGCTGACCAATCTGGCGATCGACATCTTTCTCCTGAGCGTTTCGGTTCTGATGCTGCTGCCGCTCGTCTTTCTTGTCGCGAACGCCTTCAAGACGCCGGCAGAAATGCTCGCTTGGCCACCAACCATTGTTCCGGGCGACCCGACGCTCGACAACTTCAAGGCGGTTCTTTCGGAAACGCCACTGCTTCGCTGGATCGGCAACAGCATCGCATTCGCGGTCATGTCGACCATCGCCATCGTCGCCACGTCAGCGATTGCCGGTTACGTTTTCGGGAAATTCCGCTTCGCCACGATGAACGTGCTCTTTGCATTGTTTCTCGCGACGGCGATCGTGCCGTTCGAAGTCTACATGATCCCGCTCTATTTCCAGGCCAAAAGCCTCGGCATCCTGAATTCTGTCTGGGGTCTCCTGCTCGGTTATCTGGTGATGAGCTTCGGCATCTTCCTGATCCGGCAGAACGTCATTCATTCCATTCCCGATGAGTTGCTGGAAGCCGCACGCATTGACGGCGCCGGAGAGTTCTGGATCTTCTTTCGCATCGTTCTGCCGCTCCTGCGCGGCGCTCTCGGAGCGCTTGCGGTGCTCGCGTTCTTCCAGGCATGGACCGCCTTCGCGTGGCCGATGATCGTCACCACAACCCGATCAAGCTATACGATCGAGGTCGGGCTGGCCCTGTTCCAGACCGGCTTCACCGTCGATCTTGGCCGGCTGAGCGCTGCGTCCGCGACCGTCCTCATTCCGTCGATCCTGCTGTTCGTCATCCTGCGCCGCAATTTCGTGCAGGGCGTCGCCAGCACCGGTCTGAAGGAATGACGGGGATGGAGTTTTTCGAAGAGGCCCGCAGGACCTATGCCGCAGCCAACGCCGGCACGCTCTACTGGATGCTACAACGACCGGCGCTTGGCAACGGTTTCCTGAATACCAAGCAGAACAGCCTGACATTGCAGGACTACGGTTTGGACGATGGCGCTCGAGGGCCGGCTTACACCTATGGCTGGATCCAGGGACGGGGTCTCGAAGCCCTCGTCACTCACGCAGATTTCTTCACTCGGGAACTGCCGCCTCTAGCCGGGAAACTCGATACTGCCGGCCGACATCTCTATGAGGCGATTGCCAGCATGCAGAAGCAGAGCGGTCATGCCTATTTCTGCTACGACCAGAGTATGAATGCGGTCTATGCCGATGCATCCGGCGTAGTTCACGCCCAGGAAAAACCTGAGCTGATATACTCCTATTCGGATGCCTTCGTTGCCAAGGGCCTGGTGGCAGCCGCAAGCCGCTACGCCCTGCCTTATCTGGGCGATCACCTTGCCTATTTCGATCGGGTCGTTGCCTCCATCGAGGCCCAGCACTTCCAGATCGACGAGCGCCGGCCGCTCTCCACTGACAGCATCGCCAACCAGCCGGACGATTTTGGTCCGCGCATGATCCTGCTGGGCGCCGCCGGCATGCTGAAGCGCCTCGGCCACGCTGCGCATCTTGGCTATGCAGACCGCTTTATCGCCCACATCCTCGACCAGCACTTTAACGCCCAATCCGGACTGCTGCGCAATGTGCCGGGCGGAGATGCGTGCAATCCCGGTCACGGTATCGAGTTCGTCGGCTTCGCCATGGACCATCTCGGCGATGACGCCGATCCGGGATTGGTCGCCAGTCTCGAACGTATTCTCCTGTCGTCCTTCGAGAAGGGTTTCGTCGGACCGGGCATTGCACTCACCGTATCCGTTGAGACCGGCGAGCCGCAGAGCTCCTATTGTCCCTGGTGGTCGCTGCCGGAGGCGATCCGATCCGCTGCACTTGTCCACCGACGCACAGGCAGCGCCCAGAGCCTGGCCCTCTGGAAGACTGCGCACGCGGCTTTCTTCAGGCATTACTGGCGTGGCACGCCGCCAATCGCCTACCAGACGATGACCATGGACGGCCCGGTGGATTTCGTGCCCGCCACACCGGATCTCGATCCGGCCTACCACACCGGACTGAGCCTGCTCGCAGCCATTCGCGTTGCTGACCAGTTCACGCCCGCTACACTCGTATAGTCAGGATAGATCATGGCTTCCGTTGAGATCCAAAACGTCCGCAAGGCCTACGGAGATTTCGAAATCATCAAGGGCGTCTCGGTGGAAGTGCCGGACGGCGCCTTCGTCGTGTTGGTCGGTCCCTCGGGATGCGGCAAGTCCACGCTGTTGCGGATGATCGCCGGCCTCGAGGAGATCACCAGCGGCACGATGCGCATTGATGGCCGGATCATCAACGACGTCGAGCCCAAGAGCCGAGACATCGCTATGGTTTTCCAGAATTATGCGCTTTACCCGCACATGACGATTGCCGAAAACATGGGCTTTTCGCTCCGGCTCGCCAAGAAATCCAAGGATGAGATTGCCCAGCGGGTCGTGGATGCAGCGCGCATCCTGGGGCTTTCCGACTATCTCGAACGCTATCCGAAACAGCTGTCGGGCGGGCAGCGCCAGCGCGTCGCCATGGGTCGCGCCATTGTGCGTGATCCAAAGGTCTTCCTGTTCGACGAACCGCTTTCCAACCTTGATGCCAAGCTGCGCGTGCAGATGCGTGCCGAACTGAAAGACATCCACGCCCGGCTGAAAACCACGACAGTCTACGTCACCCACGACCAGATCGAGGCAATGACGATGGCCGATCGGATCGTTGTGATGAAGGACGGCCTGGTCGAACAGGTCGGCGCCCCGCTCGATCTCTACGACAGGCCGGCCAATATGTTCGTTGCAAGCTTCATCGGCTCGCCCTCGATGAATTTTCTGAACGTGCGCGTTGGCGCCGACCGCCGCTGTGTGGTCACCGAGCACGGCATCCAACTGCCACTGGCAGCCGAGGTGACGGCCTCACCCGAGACGGTGGTGACTTACGGGATCCGGCCCGAGCATCTGTTCGTCACGACGGCAGACGACGGCATTTTGATGACCGTGATCAATGTCGAACCAACCGGAGCCGAGACCTTCGTTCAGGGGACGGTGGACGGACAGAAAATATCGGCCCAGCTGCGCGAGCGCGTCATCATCAAGGTCGGCGATGTGCTTCATCTCAGCTTCAAGCCGGGCAATGGCCACCTCTTTGATACCGATACCGGTATTCGCATCGGCTGAGCACAGATGATTGGGACAGAAGTGGCTACAAATGAAGCCGAACGATCACCGTAGCACATCTTTCATCAATCCACGCATACGGGGTTGTATGCTACAATTTCATGGCGATCACGGATTGGACACGCACCGATCTCGACTATCGGATGCCGCATGGTGGCACAGCCCTGCGTTTCGACATCGTCGAATTCTGCGC
Source organism: Rhizobium sp. PvP014 (assembly GCF_017876855.1). NCBI lineage: Bacteria > Pseudomonadati > Pseudomonadota > Alphaproteobacteria > Hyphomicrobiales > Rhizobiaceae > Rhizobium > Rhizobium sp. PvP014. The sequence goes on along the minus strand of NZ_JAGIOT010000003.1, from coordinate 283,422 downwards.
CTACGACGTCTTCATCCTGAAGCGGCCAGGCGCCGAGACCGACCATCCGGCCGACCGCATCACCAAAGCCGGGGCGCGGCTTGCTGCCATGAGCGAGAGCGATCTCGCAAGGCTGGAGCGCAACCTAATCGAATGGGTGCCGGCTCGCGAATTCGTTTATGACCGCCAGAGCCTCAACCGCATGCTAGATGTCTATGGCGAGCTTTCGACCGAGGGATTTCGTGCCAATCTTGTTGAGTTTTTGGCGGAGATCGTTCCGGTTGCCGAAGAGGCCGGCGTGAAGATGGCAATTCACCCAGATGACCCGCCCTTCCCTCTTTTCGGCCTGCCGCGCGTGGTCTGCAAGGCCTCGGATGTGCGGGCCCTCCTTCGAGCCGTGCCCTCGCCGTCCAACGGGATCACGCTCTGCACCGGATCCTACGGCGCCAATCCGGAAAACGACCTGGTATCGATGGCGCGGGAATTCGCGGCAGACATCCATTTCGCTCATCTGCGCAACGTCACGAAGGAAGGCGACGGATCCTTCCACGAGGCCGAGCACCTGGAAGGTGATACTGACATGATCCGCGTGGTAGACGCGCTGATGGCAGAAGAGCGTCGCCGCCTCGCTGAGGATCACGAGATCCCGATGAGGCCGGACCACGGACACGCGATCGTCGACGACGCTGGCAAGAGCGTGAACCCCGGCTATTCCTGCATCGGTCGGCTGAAGGGTCTCGCCGAACTGCGCGGCGTGATGCGCACCATCGACGCACTCGGGGGCCCATCATGAAAAACGGCGATTACCTCTGGGCTGCCTATCACTGTGAATGGAGATGACGCCCTGAATGCTCAAGCATTTATCAGTAGCATCATCGATGCCGGAAGGCGGAGACCTAAAGTATAGATCCAGGCTATAGATGGGGGGCATAGGAGACGCGTAGCCAGTTGAATCGTCAAAGAACCCTGCACTGCACGTCTCGCGTCGCTATTCAAACAGTCGGAGCAGCAAAGCGTCTTTGGTTACATAAGACTTGTTCGTAGGGAGCGGGTCTACGCACTGTTGATGATGGGCGACGTCGATGTTTCAGAAGCCAGCGTCATCGCCGGTTACACGAGCCCGCCAACTTCTTGACGGCTTTCAAGCCAAGATTCGGGTTTGCGCGCAGGCACATAGGCATCAAAAGCCAGGCCATGGACTGTTAGGCTCTTGAAGGGATCCGAACCAATGGCACGTTCACTGGATGAACTAAGCCGCAGAAAAGGTTGCGTAACGCCGATGTATGGAACATCCGGAACTGTTCGGCATGCGACGATGGCGGCCGACGTTCCCGTTCAGGCCGAGGTGCATTATCTCAAGTCACTGTCGTGGGAACTCAATCTACGGTGGTGATGATCAACCATGACATCGGCGTCATCGCGACGAAAACCAGCTGCTGCGCCATGATGTACGGTGGCAAAATTCGTCGAACAATGTGCTGCATTCGTCTGCGGTCGATACCGCCCATGCCGTCCCTTTTTGTTTGCATGCAACAAGGCCAGGCCGGCCAAGGACCCTGGGGCCGACCCTTGTGCCAAAGTCGGCGGCATGTTGATCAGCGATTGTCAGTCACATGCAGGAGGTGCTTCACGCAACCGGAACTATGATGCGCCCACGCACCTGTCCGGCTATGATCCGGCGGGCTGCCTCGGGCAATCCGTCAAGCCCCACTTCCTCGACAAGGTCTTCGTAAGCACCGATATCGAAGGACTGGGAAATGCGCAACCAGGCGGCCACACGCGCCGCATAGGGCTGCATTACGCTGTCGATGCCGCTCAACGTCACGCCTCGCAGGATGAAAGGCAAGACATTCGTTTCAAGTTGAATCCCTCCTGCATTGCCGACTGCGGCAACGGCTCCGCCGTATTTCACCTGCCTCAGGGCTTTCCCAAGGATCCGGTAACCGACAGTGTCGATCACCGCCGCCCAGCGGGCAGACTCCAGCGGCTTGTCCGGCTCGGCGAGAAACGCGTCGCGCGGCAGGACCGCCGTACTGCCCAGTGACGTGAGCCTTTCGGCATGTTCCGGCCGCCCCGACAGCGCCGTCGCCCTGTACCCCAGACGCGCCAGAAGCGAGATGGCGATGGAGCCAACCCCGCCCGCGGCACCCGTCACCAGCACCTCGCCAGCGTCGGGGTGAAGGCCGAGCTTCTCAAGCCGGTCGATGGCCAGCATGGCCGTCAGACCTGCCGTCCCGATAATCATGACGTCGCGGGTCGAAAGTCCTTCGGGGAGTGGCACCAGCCAGTCGCCATCGACGCGCGCCCGCTGGCTGTATCCGCCCCAATGTGTTTCGCCCACCCGCCAGCCTGTCAGTACAACCCTGTCGCCGGGCGTGTAGCGCGTGTCCTGGCTGTCTCGCACGACACCAGCAAAGTCGATGCCGGCGACGTGCGGGTAGGTGCGCACAAGACCGCCCGCGCCGGTAAGGCACAGACCATCCTTGTAGTTAAGCCCTGCCCACTCGACGTCGACGATGACAGTGCCTTCCGGAAGCCGGGCATCGTCCAGCGTCTCTACTGCCGAGGTCACCTTGCCGTCTTCGCCGCGATGGGTCACGAGCGCCTGATAGTTCATCACACCTCTCCTTCGATCATTGTCGGATGCAGCGCTCCTCACGCTATTGCATGTCTCATCGGAACAGCCGCTAGACCCTCCAGTTGTCGTCCCAGAGCTGCACCATGTGCCCAGGCGATATTTCCCGATACTCCCGCAACGGCGGTTCATAATCCACCGGGCGAACAGGGCTCTTGATCTCGTCGCTGTTGACCGGTCGCAGCTGTTTGCGGCGCGCCGGATCGGGTATCGGAACGGCAGCCATCAGGCGCCTTGTGTAAGGATGCTGCGGGTTGCCGAAAACGGCAGCAACCGGTCCCTTCTCGACGATCTCACCCAGGTACATCACCGCCACCTGATGGCTGATCCGTTCGACGACCGCCATATCATGGGAGATGAACAGGTAGGAGAGACCGAACTGCTCCTGCAGGTCCATCATCAGATTGACCACCTGCGCCTTGATCGTCACGTCGAGGGCCGAGACGCATTCGTCGGCGACGATGATTTTTGGCTCGAGCGACAGCGCCCTGGCGATGCAGATGCGCTGCCTCTGGCCCCCGGAGAACTGCGAGGGGTATCGGCTTGCCATCTCGGCGCTCAGCCCCACCCGTTCCAGAAGATCCATGGACTTGTCGCGCGCCTGTGCTCTGGTGCCGAGCTTATGGGTCAGGAACGGCTCCGCGATGGCGTCACCCACCTTGATACGCGGGTTGAGGCTGGCGTAAGGATCCTGGAAAATCATCTGGATGTGCCGGCGCATGTCGCGCAGGCGGTTTTTGTCCAGTGACTTGATGTCGGCCCCCTCGATGCTAACCTCGCCGCTCTGCGGTTCGATCAATCGCATGATCGCGCGGCCCGTTGTCGATTTCCCGCAACCGGATTCCCCGACCAGCGACAGGGTCTCGCCGGCCCTGATGTCGAAGCTGACGTTCTCGACGGCATGCACCCGCCCCGATGGCTTGGACAGGAAGCCATTCGAGATATCGAACCGTTTGACGAGGTCCTTGACCCGCAGCACCGGCTCACCCTCGCGGCGAACCGTGTCAGGCCGTTCCTTCCGGACAACCAGCGTTCCCGTGGCGCGGTCGAGAATGGGGAAATGCTGAGGGCCGTTTTCGCTGCCTTGCCCCAGCTTTGGCACGGCCGCAATCAGGGCTCGGGTATAGGGGCTTTTGGCCCTTTCAAAGATCACCTCCGTATTGTCGGACTCCACAGCTCGACCGTCCAGCATCACCACCGTGCGGTCGGCGACTTCGGCCACCACGCCCATGTCGTGTGTGATGAAGAGAACGCCCATGCTCTCTTCCTTCTGCAACTGCTTGATCAACTGGAGGATCTGCGCCTGGATCGTGACGTCGAGCGCGGTCGTAGGTTCGTCGGCGATCAGGAGCTTCGGCTTGCACGCCAGCGCGATGGCGATCATCACTCGTTGACGCATGCCGCCCGAAAGAACCAGAGGAAGATCCTTCATGCGCGAGGCCGCCGCAGGAATGCGGACCCGGTCGAGAAGGCGCACCGCCTCCTTCATGGCCGCCTGTCCGTCATACTCGCCATGAATGGTCAGGGCTTCGGCAATCTGCTGCCCGACGGTCTGCAGCGGATTGAGGCTCGTCATCGCTTCCTGGAAGATCATCCCGATCTGGCGCCCACGGACCATGCGCATGTCGGCGGGGCTGAGGTCCAGCAGCTCGCGCCCGGCCAGCTTTACCGAGCCTTCGACCCGGCTCATCTCAGGATCGAGCAGGCGCATGATGGAGAGGGCCGTCACCGATTTGCCGGAGCCCGATTCCCCCACCACAGCCAGCGTCTCCTCTGCCCCGATGCTGAAGTCGATGCCCTTGACGATCTGCACCCATCCCCGTGGCGTGAGGAACGAGGTCTTCAGGTCGCGCACCGCCAAGACCGGTTCGGGCTCAGGCGCGGAGACGATCGGTTGCGCAAGACTGCTCATGGCTGTCATCCCGTCCTCCTAGCGTGCTGTCGATGGGTCGAGTGCGTCGCGGATTGCGTCGCCGACCAGATTGAAGGAGAGCACCACCAGCGTGATGGCGATGCCGGCGCCGATGATCGGCCAGGGCGAACCGAACACGCTGTTCAGCCCATCCCGGATGATGTTGCCCCAGCTCGGATCGGGTGCGCGGGTGCCGATGCCCAGAAAGCTCAGCGAGGCTTCGATGCGGATGGCGGAGGCGACCCATAGCGTCATCAGTGCCACGATGGGCGCCATGATATTCGGGATGACGTGTCGGATGATGATGGCAGGCGTCCGCACACCGACGGCAATAGCCGCTTCGACATAGGGTTCCTGCTTCACCGACATCGTCTGTGCCCGGGCCACACGGGCAAAGCCGGGAATGAAGGCCACCGTGATGACCGCAATGATGTTCCAGAACCCGCCTCCAAGAACGGCGGCAATCAGGATGGCCAGCAGCAGTTCGGGAAAGGCCAGCAACAGGTCGATGAGCCGCGAGATGATCCGATCGGCAATGCCGCCGAAATATCCCGCGATCACCCCCAGCATCGTACCGAAGAAAGCCGCCAGAACTGGAGAGATAAAGCCGAACAGCAGCGAGTTGCGAGAGCCGTAGATCAGCCGGCTTAACACGTCGCGCCCGAACTGGTCGGTGCCGAGCCAGTTCACTTGGCTGGGTAACTTGTTGATCTTGATGATCGACTGGGCCAGCGGATCATAGGGCGCAAGCCAGGGCGCCAGGATCGCCACCACGACGAAAATCACGATCATGACGCTGGCGAGGGCCGTCTCGGGCCGACCGAAGAGGATCTTCCGCGCCTTTGCGAAGGTGCCGGGCTCTACGGGCGCGCTGTTGTGCATTTCTTGTGTGATGACAGACATCTTAATTCACCCGTACGCGTGGATCGATGACGACGTAGACGAGGTCCATCATGAGATTGATGATCACCACGAAACCGGCAAACACCAGCACTCCGCCCTGGATCAGGGCGTAATCACGCTGGGCGATGGCATCGATGAGAAGCCGGCCGATGCCCGGCCGGTTGAACACCAGCTCGACCGCCACAGACCCGGAAAGGGTCGACAGGAGGCTGAGACCAAGGCCGGTGGAGATCGGCAGGAGTGCGTTTCGCAAGCCGTGCCGGTAAATGACCCTGCTTTCCTTTGCACCCTTGGCGCGGGCGGTGCGCACATACTCCTTGCCGAGAACCTCAAGCAGGCTTGTCCGTGTGAGACGGCCGAGAAAGGCAGCTTTGACGAAGGCAAGGGTGAGGGCGGGAAGGAAAAGGTGATGCAGCCGGCTCATTACGTCGGTTCCGGCGCCACTGATGGGAAACCAGCCAAGATTGAGGGAGAAGGTGATGAGCAAAATCGCCCCGAGGAAGAAATCGGGAATGGCGTAACCGATCAGCGAGAAGATACGGACACCGGTGTCCGGACCCTTGTTGCGGTTGGTGCCGGCAAGCACACCGAGCGGAATGCCTGCGACGATGCCCATAAGCATGGCCGCAACGGTCAGCTCGATCGTGTAAGGAAGGTTCTTCGCGATCAGCGTGAGCACCGGCGAGTTGGTCAGCAGCGAGCGCCCGAAATCAAGGGTCAGCACGCCGCCCAGGAATTGCAGATACTGCTGCCACAGCGGCACATTGAGGCCCATGCGTTCGCGAAATTCGGCCAGTTGCTCGGGCAGAGCGGAATCGCCAAGCGCCGCCAGGGCCGGATCGCCTGGCAGGATGCGCATCGCGATGAAGACGAGCGTCAGCACCAACCAAAGCGTCGGTATTGCGTCAGCCACTCGAAGAAGGATGTAGCGGGCCATGCAGATCACCAGGTTGGGGACCTTCGCCGTGGCGAAGGTCCCGGTTGCTAGAAAGGGCTAAGCCGTCTTGGTGGCGCGATGGAAACGCCACCGTGCGTAGCCGCTTTGCACCGGATAGCCGAGATCGACGCGCGCGGAACGAACCGCCGTGAAGCCGAGAGTGGAAAGACCAATCAAAGGCAGATCACGCAGCACCTGCAGCTCGATTTCCTTGCACAGCTTGAGGTAGGTCTCGTAGTCCGTGGCCTGAAGCGCAGCGCTGAGCTTGTCGTCGATCCCCGGCATGGCAACGCCGTAGTGACTGTAATTGCCACCGCCCTTGCCGTCCGACTTTGCTTCCGAAGCCGACGAGAGCTGCTGGAAGTAGATCTGCGTCGGGATCGGCGGATAGCTCGATGAGTGCATCGCGAGCGTGTTTTGATCAGACCGGTTCGCCGCATGATAGGCGGTGTGATCCATCATCTTGAGGTTCATGTTGAAGCCGGACAGCCGCAATTGCTCCTGCACGATCAGCATGGTCGAGGAATAGTCCTCGCGCTGGCTGCACAGCGCTTCAAAACTGACGCCACTGGGGAAGCCGGCTTCGGCAAGCAGGGCCTTGGCCTTTTTCGGATCGTAGGGATATTGCAGGTCCGGCGGCAGGTCTTGCGTCTTGTAACCTGCCGGGAAGAAGTCCGGCTGCAGGCCGGCCATCGTGCCGCCCATCGGCGCCAGAGCCTGGGACACCCCTGGTCGATCAATGGCATGCATCAGCGCCTGGCGAACCTTCAGTTTGTCGAAGGGCGCGCGCGTCAGGTTGACATGCAGCGTGTTGAACGACCCCGGCGAGGTCATGTCGACCTTAAGGGTTGGATCACGCTGCAGCATGGAATCGATCCAGCCCGGTGCGCGAACGGCCTCGATCATGTCGACATTGCCGGAAAGAAGCGCGAGCGTGCGGGCCGTGGTATCGGCAATGTAGACGCATTCGACAGAGGCGATCTTCGCTTTGTTGCTCCAATAGCCCTCATGCCGCTTGAGCCGCATTCCAAAGCCGGGATCAAACTGCACCAATTCATAGGGCCCGGTTCCGACCGCATCGGTGGCGAATGCCTCCGCTCCAATCTTCGCGTGCGCTTTCTTTGATACGATTGAAGTGTTATTGTTGAAGATCGAGGTTCCCAGCAGGTTTACATCGGGCTGCTTGAGAGTGATGGCGACTTCATAGGGACCTTTGGCAGTCACGCTCTGAATGTTGGAGAGGATGGTGCGGTTGGTTCCCTCCTTGATGGCGCGCTCGAAGGAAAACACCACGTCTTCAGAGGTCATCTCGCCATAGCCACGGTGAAACTGCACCCCCTGGCGGAGCTTGAAGGTCCACGACTTGGCATCGTCGGACTGCGTCCATTCCGTCGCCAGCGTTGGCAGGTATTCTTCTGGCTTGAGCGCGAACCGACCGTCGTCCGGTCGTACCAGTTGCTCGTAGATCTGTTCGGTCGCCCAGTTGTCCGACCCCTGCGTTGTCAGGTTAGGGTCCGAATGCCGCGGGCCGCTCGCGGCGATGCCCATGCGCAGGGTGTTAACGTCCTGCGCCTGCGCGGTGCCTATATTCACCGCGGATAATGCGGTGGTGGCCGCAGCCAACTCCAGAAAGTTGCGTCTCGTCAGAGCCATGGGGTCTCCTCCTCCCAGCTTCTGTGATGAGGTCGGCCTCCTCGCCGGCACCATCACGGTTACGCCCTAATGGCGCGATGCAGTCTCCATTACGCGTCGCCGCGCTTCACCCGGCAGTCCGGGCCAATGCGCCCGTTGCGCGGGCGAAATATCCGAGAACTCCCGACGGCCGGACGCGATGCCGATGGCGGCAGCTGCGTTCCAGTGGCGGCAGTTCGAAGTCATGGCGTTCCTCACAAACAAAATTCCGGCTATTGGACGCGGCGCGCGTCCAGTTCCGTATCGATGATGTCCAGGCCAAGACCCGGCCCGGCGGGAATCTCGAACTTCCCGTCCACCGGCTTTGGCGGGTTGCGGAAGGCCGGATGCATGCGGGTGTCGGGATCGGCAAATTCGGCGGGCTTGGTCAGGTGCATGATCGTGGCAAGCACATGCAGGTTGGCCATGTGGCCGATGGTTGGCTGGGTCTGGTGCGGCACCAGTTCCACCCCGTGGGCATAGGCGATTGCCGCGCACTGCATCAGACCGGTGATGCCGCCCATCTTGACGATGTCCGGCTGCACCATGCGGACGCCGGCGTTGATGATGTCGACCAGCGCCTGGACAGTGTAGGTCTGCTCGGCGGCCGAGACGGTGATGTCGAGACGCTGCGCGACCTCACCCATGCCCCGGACGTCGTAATGCTGTACGGGCTCCTCGAACCAGACGTAGCCCAGTTCTTCCAGCGCCCGCCCGACCCGGATGGCTCCTCCGACCGAATATTGGTTGTTGGCATCGAACGCGAGCGGGAAGTCGTCGCCGACGAGCTTGCGCACGGCCTTTGCCTTGGCGATGTCGCCGGGAATGTCATAGTCCTGGCGCGTGCGGTCACCGTCCCAGCGGATTTTGATGGCCGCCGGCCGTTCCGTTTGCCAGCGCTGTTCCACGACGCGCACCGTCTCCTCCGCTGTTCGGTTGGCGTTGCCGCCGATCGACGCATAGAACGGCACTTCGGTGCGCCAGGCCCCGCCTAAAAGCTTGTAGATCGGCAGGTCGAGCAGCTTGCCCTTCAAGTCCCAGAGCGCGATGTCGAGCGCTGCAAGCGCGCCGGTGACAGCGCCTTCGGGTCCCAGCTTGACGTAGCGGTGCAGCAGCCGATCGTAGATGACGGCATGGTCCAGAATGTCGGCGCCAATCAGCGAGGCCGCGGCATCGCGCAGGACCCACAGGGAATGCTCCCCGCCGAACATGGGTGACGCTTCGCCGTATCCGACCAATCCCTCTTGCGTCGTCACCCTGACAATTGCCGTGCGGCGGCCGGGTGGGTCGTTCGGCTTCCAGGCCACCTGGAAGGCGTCGACGGTTTTTATGATGGACGCTCTGGCCATAAGGCCCTCCCTAGGCCGGATTGATCGCAATGGATTGGAGATGCGCCCCGATGGGTGCGGAAACCGGCACCGGCACGTTCTCCGGATCGACGAGGGTCGCAAAGCTCGAAAGTCGCTCGTCGGGCTTTCGCTTCGTCATGGAAGCCACAACCGTCGCGCAGGCATGCGCAACACGCTTCTGATCATCGGCCTAACCTCCCAGTTCGGGGCGGATATTTCTGACGATACCCGTCTCCATGCCTCAGTCACGATACAGTCTATGCATCCGTATGCAAGCCCAAATCTATACGCGACGTCCCTGTCGGGGCGGCGGAGGAGATCGAGGGATCATCCATAGATCTGCGTCCTTCTGAACCGTGCCGCCGGTATTCCATCGGCGAGCAGCACCTCGTCGGTAACGAAGTAGTGCTTGCCCCGGCGCTCATAGGTTTCGGCGATCTGGCCAACGGTACGGATCGTCTGTCCAGGGTAAACGGGTCGGAAATGCTGGGCTTCCGTTTCCACCAGCACGATCGCCGCGGGAAATTTCCAGCCCGAATTCACATGGCCCATAGACGTCCGCATCAGCATGCCGGAATGAACGAAGCCGGGATCAGCATAAAGCGGATGCGTTTCCGCAAAGGCCGACAACGAGACGTGCAAATCGTCCAGCGTCAGGACCCGCTCATGGCTGTGGAGCGGTGCCCCGGCCGACAATTCGCCCTGCTTTACCGCGGGCGGATTGTCCGGCGGCAGCAGCAATGGCAGTCGGCCGACGTCGGGCGGCTGGACCGGCGCGTGCGCCAGTGCGACCCAGCCGGTCGCCACCTCTTCTCCGTCTCCATTGTTCACCGTCACCTGGCTGCGAAGAGACAATCCGTCATCATTGAGACGCCCGGCGGAAATCGTGAGATCATCGTGATTGTAGACGGGTTTGCGAAAGCGCGCCGACATGGACCCGCGCTCGGCCCAGGCCATACCCCAGCTGTCGACCGCAACCCGGCTGATATGACCGTAGATGAAGGCGCCCGGAATGAGGGCTGCCTTGTATCCCCGCGCCCGCGCCACCGCATCGTCATGAATGGACCCTTTGTAACGCGGCGCGTCGTCAAGCAGGATGTGCAGGTTTATGCTGCGCGGAAAAGCCGAGGAGTGGTTGTCCATGCTCATGCCCCTTCCAGCGGCTCGGTCGCCATCGCCTGGCTGGCCTCGAGGATGGCGACCTGCTCCGGTCGCAGCTTGAGGATCGTCGCCAGTACATGCCGGTTGTGCCAACCGAAAGGCGGCGCCGAACGCAGCTGGCCGCCAGGGGTGGCGCTGAGGTGGATCGGCAATCCCGGATGCCTGTGTCTCCCTGCATCGGGATGCTCCAGTTCTGTGAAGAACCCGCGATGGGCGAGGTATAGGTCGTCCGCCACATCCTTTGGATTCTGCACCGGCGCGGCAGCGACACCGGCAGCCTGGAGCTGCATCGCGAGTTCGTGCTTGTCATGCCCGGCCGTCCACGCAGCGACGATCCGCGTCAACGCGTCCGCGTTGTCGCACCGCCGGACGAGCGTGGAGAAGCGGGGATCGTCAGCCAGATGCGGCTGTCCCATTATCTCGCACAGCGTTCTCCACTGGTTCTCGTCAAGGGCCGCAATGGCAATCCACTGGTCTTCACCCCGCGTCGGAAACGCATCATGAGGACAGGCGAAGGCAACGCGGTTGCCATTGGGGGCCGGATCCTCGCCGGTCTCGCCGGCACGGAGAATTTCGGGACCGATCAGATGCATCGCGGCCTCGACCTGCGGCACCTCCACATATTGTCCTTGGCCGGTTTTCTGGCGGTGGATCAGCGCCGTCAGGATCGCTGCCGCGGCGTTGAAGCCGCCAATTGGATCGAGATAGGACGGCCCCGTCACCTCCGGCTGACCACCGGCATAGCCGATCATCGCCGACATGCCTGCCGCCATTTCCATGGTCGGCCCCAGCGCGGCATAGCTGGACATCGGTCCGTGGGTTCCAAATGCGGGCAGCTCCGCAACGATCAGGTCCGGCTTGATCTCCTTCAGACTGGTGTAGTCGAGCCCCAGCTTCTTGAGCGTACCCGGACGAAAATTGCAGATGAGCACATCCGCAACCGACACTAGCGCCCGCAGCGTTTCCTTGCCCTCATCCGTCTTCAAGTTCAGTATGCAGCTGAGCTTATTGACGTTTTGGGAGTTGAACAGGAAGGACCGGTCGTACCATCGAGCACCCGGCTGCTGTTCCGGGAAATTGATCGGATTGGGCTTGTCCTTGTTGAGACGCCAGGAGTTGACCCTGTTGGGCGCTTCGACGTGAATGGATTCCGCACCGAAATAGGCCAGCAGGCGCCCGGCCATCGGCCCTGCCCATGCGGTGGTAAGCTCGATCACCCGCAGGCCGTCCAGAGCCTGCCCTTTGGCCGGGATCGGAGGGGGAAGAGCCTTGGACGGCGAAGACCGGGTTCCGTTGGCATTCCCAAGCGTCGGCGCCAGGCACCGCACCCGGCGCGGTGTCGTCGTCAGGCGGAAGGAAGGCCCCAGGATGGTGCGACCATCCAGTTCTTCCCAATAGCCGCGCTCAACAAGGTGGTGACTGCCAATCAGCTCGGACGGGCGATAGGCTTTTGCCGCGATGACCTGCGCATTCTGCAGGATCTCCACCAGGTCCTCGGCCCACATCCCTGCAGCCTTGGCTTGGAAGATGGAAAACAGCGTATCCCAGTTGCCACGGCGCTCGGCAGGATCAGCAAAGCGGGGGTCATGCTCCAGTTCGAGCAAGTCTAGCGCCCCAAGCAAGGCGTGCCAGCGGAAATTGTAGATCCAGATGCAGACCCATCCGTCGCGGCACAGCACCTGTCCTGCCTGAACGGCTTGTTCGGTCCGCTGTCTGGTTGTGCCGTTGTAGATGTACTGCATGACGTAGGGAAAGCACATCGCAGCAGCGGTCTCGGCCGCATCAATGCGGACAATCTGGCCGCGGCCGGTCTGCGCGCGCGCGTACAGCGCTACCAGAGCGCCAATATAGGCGCCGATGCCGCTGGCGACCGCAGCGCGGTTGCCGGTGCCGTAGAGTGGCTCCCGACCGGCAGATCCATTGTTGTGCATCATGCCCGAAAGCGCCTGAAGAACGATTTCAGGTCCCTGCCAGTCGGCCCGCGGGCCATCTGCGCCGAAGCTGCTGGGCTGGACGATGACAGCGTACGGGTTTTTCCGTCCGATCTCCTCGGCATCCGCTGCTGGTGGAAGCACGATCACATCGGCTGCGGCCAGAAGAAGGTTCAGCTCTTCGCCGCCGTAGGTGGCGGAAGACAGGACGTACGAGCTTTTTCCAGAGTTGAAGTGGAAGAACGGCAGCGAGTCGCCGTGCCGCGAAAAGGGTGTCGCTTGCCGGATCGACGAACCTTGCGGTCCTTCGACCAGCGTGACTTCTGCCCCGTAGTCGGCAAACAGCCGCGCGCAGAACTGCCCAGCGAGCGTATCCGAATAATCGACCACCTGCAGGTGACTTAAAGCGCCGCTCATGGCTCCTCCCAGGGGCAAGCTATCGAAGACGAATTCTGGCTCCACCCATCCGTTTCTCAGGTAAGGCTAGTAAGCTTTGCATCCGGATGCAAGCACTGTTTGCATCCGGATGCATGCTTGTGTCATGCAAGCGTGTTCTGTAGATCTGATCGGCATAAGCACTGCTGGGAAGCCCGATGACAAAAGCCGAGGATGACGTAGCGTCACTGCGCCACAAGCCGCTCACAGCACGTGAGCTGGCGCGGCTGTTGGGCGTCAGCCAGTCAGCGGTCTCGCGCGCCTTCACGCCAGGAAGCTCGATCACCCCGGAACTGCGGCAACGCATCCTGAAGGCCGCGGCGGAACTGAACTACCACCCGAATGCCATCGCCTCGATGCTGTCAAAGCGGCGCAGCAATATCGCCGGTATTGTCGTGTCGGAGATGCAGAACCCGTTTTACCCGACGCTCATCGAAAAACTGTCACGCGGCCTGCAGCGGGTGAGGTTGCAGAGCTTGATGTTCAACATTACCCGCGGCTCCAATGTTGAAGAGCAACTGGTGGCGCTGCGGCAATACAATGTGGATGCGGTGATCATCATCTCTGCCACGGTTCTCTCCGGGGCCTCGGTCCGCTGGGCCACCGAGGGCCGCGCTGCCGTGTTGGTCAATCGGACAATCCCGGATCTGTCCGTCACCTCCGTCAGCTGCGACAACGTGGCTGGTGCTCGCGCGATCGCCGATCATTTCCACGCCCTCGGGCGCCACCGCGTCTCTTATGTTGCAGGCCTCGCCCATACCTCGACGAATCTCGAACGACAAAATGCCTTTGTGACGCGGGTAGCCGAGCTCGGCATGCGGCTCGTACATTGCATTGCAGGTGGGGAATATAGCTATGATGCCGGCTATCGGGCAGGATTGGATATCGCACTGGGCAAAGATACGGACGCCGTCTTCTTTGCAAACGACATTCTCGCCGCGGGCGGCTTCGACGCGTTGACAGAGGTCGCCAAGCTGCGTGTACCGGAAGATATCGCCATTGCCGGTTTCGACGATGTCGCGTTGACACGATGGCCGCACTACTCCCTGACGACGTTCCGTCAGCCCGTCGATGCAATTGTTGACAAGACGGTCAGCCTGATCCTGCAGCAGCTTTCGGACGCAACCCTTCCATCCAGCCATAACGCGCTGAGCGGTGAACTCATCATTCGGCACTCCACGGTCGGAAAACAACCTCTGGAGATCATCGGCGAGCACAAGCCTTCGCTTCTGACAAACACTCTTTGAAGGGCGACCGTCGCCTTGAGGAGATATGAACGTTCGGCCCGGCAGTTGGGGAAGCTATCCCTCTGAATTCACTGACTGCGATCGAGACCTAGAACGACGCCCTGCGCAGAGAGTCACAGTTCCGACAAGGGTTTTGAATCACGGGGTACGACACGTGAAGTATGATCGGCCCTAGTGAAGCCTCTGCCTATTGAAGTCTCTTAAGCCAAGCTTACAGCCATCGAGATATGAGCCTTGTAAGCATACACGTTGCGTGGTTTCATCTACTTGAGCAATGATAGCCTCTAGCGGGACGCCGGGTCGCCGATGACTGGCGAGGTCAGTATGTTAAGGTACGCAATGGGCTATTTCGCAAAGCTCGCCGCGAGTTGGAAACAACTACCAGCTGCCGCAAGCATTGCGGTCACGATGGCAGCGCTTCCGGTTTCGCTCCCTGCCCAGACAATTGAAGGCGTCACGCTGGGAAGCGACAGTGCTGTACCAAACCGTTTTGGCAATCCGCAGAAAACCGAAACTGTCGCAGGCTACACAACCAACCAATACCGGCTGCCGAATGGCGTCGAATTCGCTGTAACGCTTGAGCTCTCCTCAAACCGAATAGTATCGCTTCAGCAGTCGTGGTCAGGGAGCCAGGCTGGTCCATCTGCTGGTTTCGGTGATTTCAGCTTTGGACGGACCAAATTATCGGACATCCGGTCTAGAACTTCCAGCAATGGTCTTCTGTATGAGAAAATCCTACCCGTGGCTGCAAACTCGTCAGGCTCAGTTGAGTTCTCTGCATTCTACGACGTCGCAGCGACTGCGAACGTCGTCCGCTTCATCACATCCATTGACCAGGAAGCATTGGGCAACTTACGTCAACGATACGGTGACAAGGCGTACGATAAGGTAGGATCGTCCGCGGTCCTCCGGTCGCTGACTATCTCGACGAGAGATTATCTGGAGAGGGCCACCGGAGCGGCACGCGTACTGGACACTGGCTACACCCCCCTGACTTGGGCGCTGTCGTTTGCGACCACGAATGTCGTTGAACGCGGCATTTCTCTAGCCCGCATCAGGCCGTCACAGTTGCCTGTATCGCGGGTTTACGAAGGTCCCCGGAATTTTCCGGACTTCAACGGTCGGGACAGCAATTTTAGCAGGTACCGCACTGGAATCACCAATGCGATGACAGGGGGCCCGACATTCGCGGGTGAGTATTCGGTTATACAGATCGGGTGCGGAAGTAGCTGTTCGTTTGCCTATGTAGCGAATAGCCGTACAGGCGAAGTGTTCGACGCCCCTGTTGGGGGCCAAAATAATCTTTCCCTCAAGCTGAAGTACGAACTGAAAAGCAAACTGCTGATTTCCCAGTGGGGCGACTACGACACGAACAAATGCTTTGTTCAGTTCTTCAGCTTCGACGACGGGTCTTGGACTGAGCTGATCAAGCACGAGGTCGGTACATTGGACGCCTGCGCCAAAGAGGTCGGAGCCAACATTAAGTAGAAGCGAATATTTGGCGATTGCCTGCTCGATCACAACCTCCTAGTGTGGCTGCAAATCACTGGGTAACCGTATGCAGCCGGACTCAAACAGAATAGAATTTCCGAGCCAGTTCGCCCCTTACCTCTCCGACGCGGTCGTACGCTTTCGATACCTCAATCCAAGCATTCAAGTAAAAACCGGAGACGGTTTCGTGCTTTTATCGAGCACCGGGGCTGATTTGATGTCCAACGACCTCGAGCGGCAATTCCTATTCTGTCTTTATCGGCAGAAGGTATATGCAGAGACGCTCCCGCTCCGCACTACTCTGATCGCGGGGGTGACAGGAATTTGACCGTCTTCCCTCTCAAATTTCGGCAAACAGCCGACGGCGACGTCCTGTTCTGCGACGACGCGGGCGGTTTTTTCAAGTCCGACGACGCATTTCTATCACGCTATGCCCACGACCAGTTCACGGCTGACGACGATGCATTCTTGCTTCGCAACGGTCACGCTTTCGAAGAGGTAGGAGACCTCGCCTATTCCGGCTTCGAGTACCGCTTCGCCAGCCGGTTATATGCCCCAGGACCTTTGGACTACATCATCCTCGTTCCCACCCTGAGGTGCAATCTTGCCTGTGGCTACTGTCAGGTATCCAGAGTGAATGAGAATACTCCGGGCTTCGACTGGAGCAACCAAACGCTCGAAGCTGTGCTCACTTTCCTTGGTACGATCACGACACCCAAGATAAAAATTGAGTTCCAGGGCGGAGAGCCAACGCTCCGCCTGGATATCCTCAGCACCGTTCGCGATTTCTGCAGGTCCCGGTTCGAACGCTGCGAATTTGTCGTATGCACGAACTTGCAGGACGTGTCGGATGAGGTCTGGAGCTTCTTGAGCCTGACCGACGTCTATGTGAGCACGTCCCTCGATGGGGATGTGTCCACACACGAGCTTCAAAGGACGTTTAAGTCGGTGCGGACGGCTCAGTTCGTCGACAACCTCGATGCCGCGATCGCCCGCTTGGGCAATGGTAAGGTCTCTGCACTCCCCACAATCGATCCCCGGCGGCCACCGGAGCCTAAATCAGTAATCGAGGCGTACACAAGCCGAGGCATGAACTCCATTTATCTCAGGCCGGTCAATTACCAGGGGTTTGCCCGTAAACGATACGATGCGCGGGCATCATCGTCAGTTTGGAATGCCTATCATTCCAGTTTTATCGACGAACTTGTGGAGTTCAATTTCACGGCCGAAGTCCCCGCCGAGGAATACTACTTCGTTCATTGCCTGCGCCGAATATTGAGAGCCGGACATAACGGCCACGTCGATCTTCGTAACCCTAATATTGTCGGACATGGATACGTCGTGATCGATCACGACGGTAAGATCTATCCGACGGACGAAGCACGGATGGTGAGCCGTGTCGGGCAGTTCGATTTGTCGATGGGGGATGTCTTCACTGGCATGTCGATGGCCACGGTAGATGCATTGAATGAGGAAGCTGCAAACAACTTCCATCCTGACTGTGTTCACTGCACCTATCAGGCCTATTGCGGCATCGATCTCGTTGATGACCTCTCCCGCTACGGACGCATTGATCTTCCGAAGGACCAGACCGATTTCTGCCAGCGGCACATTGCGCTCTTCGACAAGATCTTCGCTATGATCTACTCCGATGATCCGAAAATTCGGAAGTCACTTGCGATCTGGGCCGGAGTTCCGAGCTTCGATGCTTCGATCGCCCGGTGTCATCAATGATCGATCTCCGCCTCAAAATCGACCCACTTCCGATCGTTGAACCTCTCGTCATCAGGCTTCGCAACGAGCCACAGAACTGCCAGACCGAGCACGATGCTGTGCTGGTGGATACAGAGGGCACAAGGCTCGAATACGACTACAACGGGTTTTCATTTGGGCTGCACAGACAGGATGACGAGAATTTCGACGGCGACGTTATCTTGGCCTTGCCGGGACAACGTATAGCCCATCGGCTGATCCGTTCGAAGTCGCCTCACAACACGTTCTTGGTGACCGAGCAGTGCGACCAGTTGTGCGTCATGTGCTCGCAGCCGCCTAAGAAGCATCATGCGGATTTGTTTTCTCAGTTCGCTGTCGCTGCAAGTCTCGCCCCCCTCAACGCAACGATAGGCATCTCCGGCGGAGAGCCCTTGCTGCACAAGGAGCGATTGTTCTCAATGGTTGAAACTGTTGCCTCAACCAGGCCAGACATCAGGTTCCATATTCTCAGCAACGGTCAGCATTTCGTCACTGAAGACATCGCGCGTCTGGTGGCCCTGGGTACGGAGAGGATACTCTGGGGCATCCCGATATATGCCGCGGACAGGCTCACCCATGATCGTATCGTGGGAAAAGATGGCGCGTTCCAAAATCTGCAGCGCGGCCTTGGCATTCTCATAAAAGCCGGGTCTTCCATCGAACTGCGGACTGTTGTCATGCAACAGAACAAGGACCGATTGAGTGACCTAGCGAATTTTTTGTTTACGCGCCTAAGCTGTATCGACGTTTGGGCGATTATGCAGATGGAACGCATCGGCTACGGGCGAATGAATTGGGCGACGTCGTTCCACGACTCCTCCACCGATTTTACACAGATAGCCAAGGCGATCGATATGAGCGCAGCGCGCGGCATCTCTATCGCTCTCTACAACTTTCCGCTCTGTTCGGTGCCTCCGCAATACCGTGAGTTTGCCTTGTCAACAATCTCAGACTGGAAGCAGAAGTATCTCGATATTTGCCAGAGATGCGGCTCTCGCGCAGCTTGTGGTGGTTTCTTCGAATGGTATAGTCACAAAGAGGGATTTGCGGGATTGGGGGCGTTATGAAGAAAAGGCTATTCCTAATTCCGTCGCTGATTGCTGCGGGATTTTTGCCATCTAAGGCCGGGGCAATCGTGCCAGGTGACTTCGTCACCGCCAAAAATGGACAGCCATCCGTGCTCGAAAGGCTGAAGCTCAAGCATATCTTCTCATTGGCGGGACACAGATCTCATAGCTCGCACCGTTCGCACTCGAGCCACCGCTCCAGCAGCAGCGGTGGCTACAGTTATCGAAACTACAGCCCCCCTACCTACACGGCTCCATCGGCCCCGTCATACACGCCGCCCGCTCCGACCTATACCGCCCCCGCGCCTGTTTATACTCCGCCAGCGGCCCCAGTTGCGCCGGTAGTAACTCCGCCCGCGGCTGCCGCACTTGCGGCACCACTCAAGACGCTGCCTGGCAACACAGACAAGTTCAGACGCATCGCGATGCAGGTCCAGTCCGCGCTAACTGCTTACGGGTACTATACCGGATTGATTGATGGAAAAGTTGGTCCGAGTTGTAAGACGGCGTTGACCGCTATGCAAACGGACTACCGGCTGAAAGTCACCGGGACAATTACCCCTGAAGTCCTGGATACATTCGGAATCGTGGCGAACTGACGTTCCCTCAAGAAAGAGCACCCGACATGAGCAATCCATTCGAGCAACAGCCATTCGAAGGGGCGGAGTTTGTCGATAACCCGGAACCGCGTTGTCCCTGCCTGCTGATCTTAGACGTTTCCGGTTCGATGAATGGCAGACCGATCCGCGAGCTCAACGACGGCCTTGTCCAGTTTCGCGATGAATTGTTTGCGGATTCCTTGGCGGCAAAGCGCGTCGAGGTTGGCATTGTCACGTTCGGTCCGGTCTCGATCGTGAACGATTTTCAAGGCGTACAGACATGGTATGCCCCGCAATTGCAGTCCCAAGGTGACACTCCCATGGGAGCGGCGATTGAACAGGGCCTGCAGCTGTTAAGGGATCGTAAGAACCAGTATCGCCAAAACGGTATCTCCTACTACCGGCCATGGGTGTTCCTCATCACGGATGGCGGGCCGACGGATTCCTGGCACGCTGCGGCCAACGAGGTGAAAGCGGGCGAGGCTGAAAAGGCGTTCTCGTTTTTTGCGGTAGGAGTTGAGGGTGCAAACATGGAAGTCCTCGGCCAGCTCAGCGCCCGCGCTCCGCTTACCCTCAAGGAATTGCGCTTTCGGGATCTGTTCTCGTGGCTTTCGAGCTCTCTTAGTTCCGTCTCGCAATCGAACCCTGGCGACGCCGTGCCGCTGTCCAACCCGGCCACGCCGGAAGGATGGGCTTCCGTTTGATGCGCGCATCCTGGCGGTGGGCTGGAGCTCGGTCAATCGGGACTTCACATACTAAGACCGGAACGCCGTGCCAGGACTACGCATGCGCTAAGGAGTTTCTCACTCTTGAAGGCCCTGTCATGGTTGCAGTCGTGTCAGACGGCGCCGGCAGTGCCTCGCATGCTGAAATCGGCTCGCGAACCGTGTCTCTGGGCTTTTTGAAGGCCTGCAGGTCGTTTCTCGCCCGATCATCTTTGTCATCCCTGAGTGAGGATGATGTCTGGGATTGGATCGACGCTATTCGGGAGGCGATCAACATCAAGGCAAAAGAATGCGATGCGCGGCCGCGTGATTTCGCTGCGACACTGGTTGCTGTGCTCGCAGGCCCAGAACACTCTGTTGTTGTCCACGTCGGTGACGGAGCTGTTGTTCTAAAGCAGGCTGGCACGGGAGAATGGATCGTCCCCTCATGGCCATTCCAGGGTGAGTACGCATCTACAACTTCCTTCGTGACCGATGACCCACAACCCCGGTTAGTCGTCACAGTTGTCGAAGGAGTTGTAGAAGAGTTTGCCGTGTTTTCGGACGGTATCGAACGTCTGGTGCTCGACCATGTCTCGAAGAGGGCGCACCAGCCGTTCTTCGATAGAATGCTCGCGCCGCTGAAAACATCGCAAGCCCAATCCCTCGACCGAGACCTTTCGGCCGCTCTGCAGAGTTATCTGGCAACCCCGGCCGTGTGCGAGCGCACTGATGATGACAAGTCCCTGATACTCGGGCTCAGGGCATGAAGACGGTAACCTCATCCGATGGTCGCCGCCTCACTCTTGGATCGGTTATCGGTAAGGGGGGTGAAGGAGCAGTCTACCACATTGCCGAGGCTCCAGATCTCGCAGCAAAAATCTACAATCCTGGGAAAGCGCACGAGCGTCGGGATAAGGTCGCGGCGATGGTGGCCGCCACTCTTCATCATAGATCGGACTATGTCGCTTTTCCCGTCGACACTCTCACATCGTCGTCAGGCGAATTCCTGGGCTTCACGATGAAGAGGGTGACTGGGTACAAGAGCGTCCATGACCTCTACGGCCCTGGAAGTCGCAAAGTCGAGTTTCCAACCGCCGACTTGAAATTTCTGCTGCGGTCCGCAATCAACTTATCAAACGCCGTCGCCAGCATCCACACGACCGGCTGTGTGATTGGCGATATCAACCATTCGGGAATTCTCGTCTCTGATAAGGCGATGGTCTCTCTCATCGACAGCGATTCTTTCCAGTATCGATCTGGCAGCACCACGTACCGTTGCCTCGTCGGTGTGGCTGAATACACGCCCCAAGAGTTGCAGGGGGCACAGTTCGACAAGGTTGACCGGACCCCGAACCACGACAATTTCGGTCTTGCCGTTCTTCTGTTCCAGCTCCTCTTTCTTGGCAGACACCCCTTCGCCGGCAAATTTCTTGGAAAAGGCGACACGGATATCAAGACGGCCATCAAAGAAGGCCGGTTCGCTTACAGCTCCCAAAAAACCCAGACGATGATGGAGCCTCCGCCGTTTGTGCCAGCACTTGGCGACTATGGCGAAAATATCCGTAAGGCTTTCGAAGATGCATTTAGGCCAAGCATGCAGCCTGGTGCACGGCCAACGGCGGCATCTTGGGGGATCCTCCTGAAAGCTGTCGAGAGCGACCTCGCGGCCTGTCCTGCGGACAAGTCACACGCCTACCCCCGCCAATTGAGCGGCTGCCCTTGGTGCAGACTTGAAAGGACTATGGGGCGATCGCTGTTTCCTGCTCAATTCAATACGGGCGCCCCAATCATGGATATTGGGCAGCTCCTGACTGCAATCAAAACCATGCCAGCACCGGTTCGGGCCCCCGATCCTGAGCAGGTTATCGGAACTCTACCAGGACTGAGCCGATCTGCGGCCGCAAAACAGGCGCGGCGAGAACGGAACGCTGCCGTTGCTGCCGGCGTCGTCGCAACGGGTGTGGCTCTCTACCTCATGTCCGCCGTAAGCGGGTTCTGGGGCGTGGCACTTCTGATCAGCGTCATAGTCGTAGCTTTCCGTTCTATGGACATAAAAGGACGGTTCGCAACGGAACTGAGTGACGCCAAAAGCGGGTGGGACGAGCAGCAGAAAATCTGGGAAAGCAACGCGGGTCCCGGGACGTTCGAAAAGCGGCGCAACCACTACGTTGATCTCGCGTCTGCTCATGCAATCCTTCCCCAGAAGGAGCGCGAACGGCTCGCCGTTTTGGAGCAAAAAAAGCGTCAGCTGCAGCTCGAAAAGCATATGGAGTCACATAGGATCGATAGGGCCAAAATTCCGCGCGTCGGCAGGGGCCGGAAAGCGACGTTGGAATCCTATGGTTTTGAAAACGCCTGGGATGTCCAGCAACGGCCTGTGACAAACGTTCCCGGCTTCGGTCTCTCCCTAGCCAGCGATGTTGAGACTTGGGCAAAAACCGTGGAGAGAAAGTTCGTATTCAACGCCTCGATCCCCACCGATCCGGCTGCCGTGCAAGCCGTGAAGAACGATATTGCGAAGCAGCGGGCTGAACTCGAGAGAGAGCTCACCAAAGCGCCCGCGGATCTTAAGCATTTGGCCGATCACGCGAGTGCCCTTAGATCAACCCCGCCACAAGCGTTGGTTGATGCCTACAACCGCCTGAAACAAGTCGAATTCGATGTGAGTTGAGGTGACCATGGCAATGTCATACCAAGGATTCTGGCTGATCGTGGGAATGACGGCGGCAGCAGTCATGATTGCCAACGTAACATCGACCGAAGAACCTCGGCCGCACTCTAGCATCAGCAACACCAAGGCGAATGAAGTCTCGTCCCCTGTGGTCACATCACAACCCCCAACGCCCATGGATCCAGCAGGTGCCACACCCGGGCGTATAGTCCCACCGACATTAATGCCAGGAGCATCCACCTCCGCCGACACAACGCAAGTTGCTGTCATTCGATCTATCGACGAGGACATTCGAGTGGCTTTCGACGCGGCCACGAAAGTTGCGCTCGCAGTGCCACACTCAAAGCCAGTGGAGATGATCGAAGAAGGCTCTAGGCCTACGGACGAACTTTCGCCGCTCGAGAGCAAGGAGGTCTCTTCAACCCCAAAAGTCTTTGATCAGCCCGCCGTCAGTGTTGGAAAAGAGGACCTGCCGCGAGAAGAGGTTAGGACGGCTACGGACCTCAACCTACGAGAGGGGCCAGATGCCGCATATGTAAAGATCGAAACACTTACGAACGGTACGAACCTACTCGTACTCGAAAAAAACGGCAAATGGTGGCGGGTCAAGTCTACTACCTCCGGCGCAGAAGGTTGGATCAACGGCACATTCGTCAGGCCAGTGGATTAGCTCCATATCGGTCCAGCGCAAACAATCGACATTCATTAGGTAGATGCAGCGATGCCACCTCTCATGCTCTTGAACGGATAGGAACCATTGCTTCCTATTAGGTCACAGCGTCCTGTTGATTTCATTTGCTTTTCGGGTTGGCCTGATGTCGTGCAACAGCACTGTGGTCGCTTTCTCCCGGAGGACAGGCAGCATTGGCCGCCAAGATTTTGAACCAGGCTGAAAAGCAGCATGAAGAGCTGTTTCAGACAGAGGTTGGGCCGAGCGCAACCCGATGCGAATGAGTATTGTCATAGGGCCGTCCTTTCGAGCAGGCCTAACCTTTATCTCTTGATAACGCCAACCATTCGATTGATAGCGCCCCAATATTCCTTATGCATGGTTTCGGCTGCTTCCGAGATCGCCAGCTTCCAAGCAGGTCCGCGATCCCATGCCTCTTCCAGAGCGTCAGTCAGTGATGGCCCATGGCCCGTGACCGCCAGGGCGTCGAATAGTATTCCCGCCTGTCTAAGGTCTTTATCCCGTTTAGCTTGGCCGCCGGCGTCATTCTGGCGGCGACCGGCAATGATAAGTTTGTGCACCGCGTACCTGCAAGGATCAGGGATAACGACTGAGATACCGGCACCATGTAGCAAGATCGAACGAACGGGATCGCGGATCAAGAAATCCATGAATCTCAGCGGTTCGGCTGACGCGCCGCCGAGAGCGGGCATGTTGGCGGGTTTGTCCGAATATTCTTCGGCTCCCCTGTTTGTCGTCATGAACTCGACCCTGTAACCGCTCTGATTCCGGAAGGCATGAGATTGGGAGCTGCCGCTGATATGCGGCACTGCGCGGAACGTTGGATCAAGCCCTTTTAAGAGATCGAGGATCGGCGGCAGCGAATCTGCCACCTCGGCGGAGATCGCGAAATCCTGGGCTAGGTCTGCATCACCTGTTAGGATCGCCGCCGAAGGCAGCCGGATGCCAAGATATGCCGAGTAGCATTGAAAAGCGACAGTGCCGATGAGAACACCGCGCAGCCGGAAGAGACCGGCCGTGGCAAGCGCCTGTACGATATCGCCGGTAAAGCGATCAGCGGCAATCAAACCGGCTTCGCGCGTTAGCGTGGAAACGTACTTGCGGCGAGCCTTATAGTCTGACTTCTCACCCTTAAAGGTTTCGACCCGTTCCGAGATCAAGGGGTCGTCGGCAGACCCGACATAACGGCGCTTCTGCCCACCCTCACCGTCGGGTTTGTCGAAATACCAGTAACGTCGACCATTAATTGCCACGGGCACGAATCTACCCGATGGGGGGAAATCTTCCGCCCAATCATCGTCGAATGCCCGTTGCTGGAGTTCCGCGACCATGGTGCGAAACATGAGGTCAATTTGTTTAATCACGCCGGCCTCTATATCTTTTTAGCAAATCTAGTATAGTTGCGTTCAGCAAGGAAGCTTCGACTTTACCGAGTGGACGCTGCGCGCCTGCGCTAGCCCAATGCAACGCACTACGCACCGCGATCCTCGCTATACCATTTTCACAAATATAGTATAGAGCCACTGTCGAGATGCCGGCTTGATGGGACTCGAACCCTTCACAGGGGAATCTTCTGGGTACCGGTAGGGATGGGTCTTGCGTATACTGTTTTGGCGGGCTGCCGCTTCTCAGACCGATCAATGTTTCGCCGAACACCGAGCAAGCGCCGGCTGTATATTGCATGCAAGTGCATCATTGAGGGGCGCTCAAGTCGTCGAAATTTGAACGGTAGGAGGCACAGGCGCGGACTGCCCGCTATTTGCGCTGTCGCGCTGGTATGGCCGTGCGAAATATCGCTCAAGCTGCGCACCGAAGGCAGAAATTGTCCAGCACAATCCAAAATAGACAACGAGAACGGAGCCATAGATCAAGTAGGCTGGGCTCCCGCCGCGGGCGATGGTCGTCTGCTCGATCAGGATCTGTGCCGAACGCAACAGCTCGTTGACGCCGAGCACAGCCCCCAGAGAGCTTGCCTGCATCAGGCTCGTGATCAGACTGACATAGGGCGGCAGGATGATGGGCATCGCCTGGGGAATGACGACGAGTGCCAGACCCTTCCAGCCGCTGAGGCCGGAGGACAGTGCCGCTTCTCTTTGGCCTGCAGGTACGGACGCTAGGCCGGCGCGAATGATATGCGCTCCATTGGCCCCACCCCAGACTGAAACACTGAGCGCGCTCGACCAGAATGGATCAAGCGACAATCCCGCATGCGGCAGAACGAAGTAGACCATCAATACGGTGACCATAAGCGGAATGTCGCGAAGGCATTCAACGAGGCCGTAGACCGGGCGTCTTACCCAGACTGACTGCGCAGAAAGACCAGCCGCAAAAATCACAGCAAAGAAAGTTCCACCAGCGATCATCACGGACGACAGGAGCAGGGTGTTGAGCAGACCTTGAAGAAGGAAAGACTGAAATTCCAAGAGCAGCATTGTCTATCTCCCGCCGAAAGGTCGGTTGAGACGTCGTTCGACCACGTAGCCGAGGCCGGACATGGTGAAGACGCAAATCAGATAAATCACGCAAATCGAAGCGAACATTTCGATCGCGCGGAAGTCGTAGGCGATGCGGTCGACGGCAACGAAGGTGAGCTCGACCAAGCCGATGGCCTGAAGGTAGGCCGAGTTCTTCACCGTAGCGACAATCGTGTTCATCGCCGATGGCAGAGCGGCGCGCGTTGCCAGGGGTAGGACAACGAGCATCCCGTGATGCCAGCGCTTCAGTCCGATCGATGCGGAAGCATCGTGCATTCCGCTGCCGACGGCAGCTAGACCCGCCCGAAAGTTTTCGATCTGAAACGCGCTTGCCCAGGTCGTCAGTGCAACTACACCGGACCAAAATATATTCAGCCTGATACCAAGGCTCGGAAGTCCATAGAAGATGAAAAAAATCTGGACCAGATATGGTGTGCCGCGAATGAACTCGACACAGGCCGTAACGACATATCGCACCGGCTTGATGCCGCTCGTTCGCAAAATTGCACCCAAAACGCCGATCGCGCATGAGAGCAGGATCGCAAGAAAGCTGACGATCAGCGTCATCTTGAGGCCGGTCATCAGATCCGGCAAGGCTTCGAGAATGTAGCCAAAATCCATGTTCATCGTCCTCAAGGCAACTACAAGAAGGTCGCCGATGTTTTGGCCCTGGCAGCCGGTGCTACCAGGGTCAGATCACGCGATTACTTCGTAGCCGGCGGATTGGTCTCAAAGGATTTGACCATTTCGGCGGCGACGATTGGATCCTTCACGAAGGTCGGGACCGTCTTGGAATAGAATTTTTCGTCTTTCAACTTCTTGACGACGCCATTTACGAACGCCTTGAGCTCGTCGTCACCCTTGCGGATGCCGACTCCGTTGAAGCCGAGATCTACCGGTTCTTCCAGGATGCGGAATTCCGGATAGTTGGATGCCAGCGTCGCGATCGTGATGGCATCTCCGACATAGCCGTCCGCGCGACCCTGCTGCAGCGCCTGCAGGTTGTCAGCATTCGTATTTAACTGGACGAACTTCAGACTCGGGATGCGCTCTTTCAGCCACTTCAACTGTGAGCCGCCTTTGATGATGAGCAGCGACTTGCCATCGAGATCGGCCAGCTTCTGGACCTTGCTGTCCTTAGGAACGATCACCCGGCTGCTGCCCCAGTAGTAGATATCGGAGTAGTCGATTACTTGTTCGCGCGCTGGGGTCTTGCCGAGCGTGGCGATGATAAGGTCAATCTTTCCGCCTGTCAGTGATGGGATGCGTGCATCCGTCGCCACACAGCTTAGTTCAGCCTTGTCTGCGGAGCCGAATGCAGCCATGCCTATCTGCTTCGCCATTTCGATCTCAATGCCGGCCGACCTGCCGTCGGGGCCGGATGCTCCGAACGGAGGAGAATCGCATTTTACACCGATGCGGATAACGCCGGCATCCTTGATCGCCTCCGGCATTGTTTGGGCAGATGCGGGGAGAACCTGAAGCGAAAACGCGGCAAGCGCCACGGCCGCGAGTTGAATCATGCTGATGGATTTAATCATCACTGTCGGTCCCTTGGTTTGACTGTTTGTCCATCGAACGTTGACCGCCCGTATGCTTTTTGCCGCAAACGTTATGTTTGCGGGGAGTGAAACCGCTAGTGCAGTATCTGGTTTAAAAAGGATCTCGTCCGAGCCTCCCGTGGATTGCTGAAGAACTCGTCCGGCGGCGCGGTCTCGACGATCCGACCGGCATCCATGAAGACCACCCTGTCCGCCACCTGGCGCGCGAAACCCATTTCGTGCGTGACGCAGACCATGGTCATGCCGTCGCTTGCAAGCTGCGCCATCGTGTCCAGAACCTCGCGTACGAGTTCCGGGTCAAGTGCAGAGGTGGGCTCGTCGAAAAGCATGATCTTTGGGTTCATGCAAAGCGATCGGGCAATGGCTGCACGTTGCTGCTGACCGCCGGACAACTGACCCGGATAAAAATTCGCCTTGTCCGGGATCCGCACCCGTTCGAGGTAGGAATGCGCAATCGCTTCCGCATCTTTCCTGGCTACGCCTTTTACCCAGCGCGGCGCCAACGTGCAGTTTTCAAGCACCGTCAGGTGAGGATAGAGATTGAAGTTCTGGAACACCATTCCGACATCCTGCCGGACGCGCTCGATGTTCTTCTTGTTCTCCGTCAGTTCCGTACCGTTGACGGTGATACGGCCTTTCTGATGTTTTTCCAGATGGTTGATGCAGCGGATCATGGTTGATTTACCAGAGCCCGAAGGGCCGCAGACGACGACCTTCTCTCCCCGCCTGACGGTCAGGTCAATGCCGTGCAGCACTTGCACGATCGAGAACCATTTATCGACGCCGGACAACTCTACGGCGATGTCTGGATCGGTCATTGCTACAGTCTTATCGCTTGCCGTCATCGCTTAATCCTCCGGAGCGGTTGACCTACGACGCAATCGCCTGGTTTTGGTTCATGAACCGCGCCGGACGAAAATTGGCCAGAAGAGGGCTAACTTCGCCGGCAACAATCTCGCGCGCAATCAGTTCGCCGGTGATCAGACCGAGCGTGGCGCCGCTGTGGCTGAATGCAACGAAATAGCCCTCAATGCCGTCAAGAGGACCGATGACCGACTCCCCGTCCCCAGGAACCGGCTTCGGGCCGCAGTGATAGCTTTCCATCTCTAGAATGGGATTGCCTTCGAGCACACGCGAGGCTTCCGAAAGCAGACGGCGAATCGTTTCGTCCTTCACTTCGTACGTTCCGTCGGGTCTGCTGTTGAGCTCCGCTTCAGACCATGCGGAATCGCACACGATCGCACCGTCAGGTGTCGGACGCAGGGCCACGTCCGGCGTATTGAGAACAGCACGGACGGCACAATTGAACGGTTTCGATTTGACCAACAGAGCGATCGGCGTACCGTCCGCGATGACGTGTCCTGCCTGTTTTGCCATGCCCGGGACCGCCGCACCAGTTGCGACCAACACCGCATCGGCCTCAATGGAGTTGCCAGCGACGGTGGAGACCCCAGTCGCACGTCCGCCCTTGATATCGACGGATGCTTTTCCGGCATGGCTGATGACCTGACCGCCAAGAGCGGTAAACTGCTGCACCATGATATCGATAAGCGTTGGCAGGTTTACCCATCCTTCGCCGGGGTTAAAAATCGCACCCTGCTGAGTAATCGCAGCCGCATTTATACCCGGCGTCACGACAGCGACTTCGTTTGCGCTAACGTGCCGGCAGTCGTAGCCGATCGCCTTTTCATAGGCAAAAGCTTCAGCGATCCGGTTTGACTTATCGTCGGCGTCCCAGGTCAGCCCGCCATCGAAGCGCAGCCAAGAAGCTCCCTCGTTGCGACTTGCTAAGGTTCGGTAACGATCGATGCCGATCATCCGCAGACGATGATATTCGGCCGAACGGAAGCGCGCCGAATTCAGCCATGCCAGCGACCGCCCGGATGCCTCACTGGCGAATGCGCCTTCTGTGATCAACGTCACTTTCGCATCCAGCCGAGCCAGGTGCAGCGCAGAAGAGACACCGAAAATACCGCCACCGATGACAGCGACCCGTTGGTTTGAAGATGAGGTTATCAACACTATGTTCCTTCGTTCTTGGACAAAAGTTATGTCTCGTCGGCGCCGAACCCGAGCGACCCCGTTAATTTTGAGAGCTTGCCGTTATTTCCCAGCGTCCAGACTTTCCGGAGCGGAAGAGGGCATCAAGTACCTGCATGTTCTTGACCGCATCCGTAATATCCCAAGGGAGCTGATTGCCATTCATAACCGCACGGGCAAAAGCATCGCCTTGGAGGGTGTATTGATTGGCAATCGGAAACTCGATGATTTCTCGTCCGCTTCCCGAAAGATCCGAACCATCATCAACGCAAATCGATGCCTCGGCGCCAGCAGGCGGATTGAAGGGAATGGCGATTTCGATGCGGCCCGCGGTGCCGAGGACCTGCACCCTCTGACAGGGCGACAGCTGGGTTGAGCATGTGAAGGCCAGATGCCGATGTCCAGAAAACTCTGCAAGGGCGCTGGTCAAGCGATCCGTTGCAAGATTAGGATCGATGTCAAAGAGGCCGATTACGCGTTCTGGCTCGCCGTCGAACAGATAGCGGGCGGTGTTGATCGCGTAGCAGCCTATGTCATATAGCCCGCCCCCGCCGATCTCCGCTTGATTGCGGATGTTGTGTGGATCGGTCAGATAGTAGGAGAAGATCGTCTGCATCGCGCGAACTTCACCGATACGGCCACTCTTAACGATATCGCGCACCCCTTCCCATTGCGGATGAAACCGCACCATGAACGCTTCAAGCGCGACCCGGCCGGTTCGGCGCTGTGCCGCAAGAACGTCTGCAGCCTCCTGTGCATTAAGAGCCACAGGCTTTTCCGTAAGCACATGCTTGCCGGCATCGAGCGCTCGAATAGTCCAGTGAGCATGCAGATGGTTCGGAAGCGGATTGTAGATCGCATCGATCTCCGGATCCGCGAGCAGTTCCTCGTAGGAACCATAAGATTTGGCAATTCCAAGTTCTCGAGCCATTTTCGCGGCGCGGGCAGCATCGCGAGATGCAATCGCAACGACTTCGGTCAGTTCGCCGGATTGCATCGCAGGAATGACGTGTGTTCGGCCGATACCGGCGGTGCTCAGCACGCCCCAGCGAAGCTTTTTTGCACCCATCATTGCGCCCCCTCCTAATAAGCCAGCACCATACTATTAAGCAATGAGACCGGTATCAATCGTAGTTGAGACCGGTCTCATTTGTCAATCAAGTGTTTTCCTTGACGGCATTTTTTTCTCCACCTATGTCATGGGCCGATGATGCAGAGAACCTCGAAACGCCTGGTAACCATTTTGGACGTTGCGCAAAACGCAGGTGTTGCGAAGGCAACGGCTGCGCGCGTGCTCGGTAATTATGGAACAGCGAGCCCGGAAGTTCGCGAGAAAGTGCTCGAGGCTGCAAAGAAGCTTGGCTACCAAGCCAATGAACTTGCCCGCAGCATGACAACGGGAAAGTCGAAAACGATCGGTGTGATCGTAGGCGATATTGAGAACCAGTATTTCGGGCAAGCTGTAAGAGGGATTAGCGATGCGGCGCGGGGTGCCGGGTTCGACGTCATCTTGGCCAATTCCGGAGAAGACGCCGCAAAGGAAAAAGCGGCTGTACGGGTTCTGCTAGGAAAGCGGGTGGATGGGCTGATCATAACTCCTGCATCGGTATTCGATGCACAGCACCTGCACGACATTCACCGATCGGGACGGCCTATGGTTCTCCTCGATCGGACCGTGCCTGGGCTTACAGTCGACTCCGTCGTCACCGACGATCGTCACGCTGCAGAGGGCGCAACCCGAGCGCTGCTTGAGGTGGGTCATCGACGTATCGCCTACATCTCTGCAACGGAGTCTGATGATCCCGTTTATAGCGGGCCACACCAGATCAATTTAAGTACTGTGATGAATAGAATTGAGGGTGTCGTAGCGGCTAGCCGATCAGCGGGGATAGAGCACCCGGAGCGCTATATCCGTCTGGCTGCATATCGCCGGAAGGCGGATGATGATATCATAGCGCAACTGCTCCAGGGCGCCGAACGACCGACCGCCATTCTCGCGTCTGACAGCGTGGTTGCGCTTGAGGTATTCAAGACAGTTCGTAAACTGGGCATGTCCATTCCCGGAGATCTGTCGCTCGTTGCATTTCATGATGCCGACTGGACGAGTGTGACTAGCCCGCCGATTACAGTGATTGCGCAACCGGTGTATGGGCTTGGTTTCGAAAGCGCTCAAATGCTCGTACAACGGATTTCAGGGGTAACTGAACCGCCGCGCTCTCGTGTACTCGCCACCAGCTTTATCCAACGTCAATCCATTGGGCCTCCACCCCAGTTACCAGGTGGAAGGCCGTGATGTGTCTTGCGGAGATCGTCGGTAATCGTGACATGTCGCCGCCGGCTGATATCGCTGAGACCAAGCAGGCGTGGGACTAGCGGGCCGACGTTCCCAAGGGATCGGGTGCAAAATGGATATGTAAGGACGTCCATCTCCTACAGCGGCAGGAACAAACTCTTTAAGCCGCGACGATGTCGTCACCCCGTCTGGTCGTTGGTAAGCAGACGTCGAATTCGGCTTATTGTCCACGCCGCGTCATCCGATCACTCGTATAAAGGATCTTCACATGAAGATAGCTTCTACCGGGCACTAAGCGCGGTGGAGCGCTCGAGCCGAGCGCTGGCGCCGTGACCTATGACTCGCGCTGAAAGACCATGGCTCTCCATCGCTTTCAGCTCTTGCCATCAGTCGTGAGCGGAATTGTCGCTCAGCTGCCATACCTTCCTCCGACGCCTTGAGCCAATCCGAACCTGCGGCCCTGTACTGGTTAGTCGCGTCTTTTAGGTCACTGATTGAAAGGCGAAACGGCCGTGCGGATGAATTCGACCAGTTTCTGAGAGGCGAGCGAGGGCGGCCGGCTGGAAGGTGTCAGCAGCCAGACATTCATGAGGGTTTCCGGCAGCAAGGTACGGCGCACAAGGCGACTTTCCGGATAGTCCAGCCCGACGAACGGCGGCACGATCGAGATGCCGACCCCGCTGGCGACGAGACTGCACGCGGTTTCCGACAGCGGGACTTCGATCCGGGTGCGCTTTTGTACGCCGCGCATCTGAAACGCGCGGTCGACCGTCATCAGCGAACAATCGTCCCGGGGCAGCGAGACGAATGATTCGTTGCGCAGGTCGTCGATTTCCACCACCTGCTTTGCGGCAAGCGGATGGCCTGCGGGGAGCACGCAGACCATGGCGAAGCGCATGATGATCTCCGAGCGGACATTGGGCTGGTCGAAAGGCAGGACGCTGATACCGATATCCACCTGCCCCGCCGCGACGAGTTCTCCGATCCGTGGCGAGTTCCGGCTCTGCAAGGTCAGGTGCATGTCGGGCTGCTCGGCCAGAAATGGCGACAGCGCCTGCGTGAGATAACGCGTGGAAAACGCCGCGGGCGCCGCGATTGTCACTTCACCCCACTCCCGATTACGGACCGCCTCGGCTAGCTTTGCTATCCGCTTTGTCCCGGCAAACATCCGGTCAACCTCGGCGGCCAGTAGGCGGGCCTCGAGCGTCGGCACCAGCCGTCCGCCGCTGCGGGTGAAGAGCTTGAATCCGCAGGCTTCCGAAAAGCTTTTCAGAAGTTTGCTGACGGCCGGCTGGGAAATGCCGAGCCGCTCCCCGGCAAACGTCACCGATCCGGTTTCGATCGTCATGTGAAATGCTTCGAGCTGCCTGATATTCATCCCTGACCGCATCCTTGATGCCGCATCCCGCACCATGAGTTTTGGTTATAATGATAGGACAACAAGCTATTTGACAATCATATTGTCAATGCGCTTCTATCCAGCAAGCAAGATCGTCTCTCTTCCAGAAGATGCAAAAGCACCGGTCGGGAACCAAGCAAGAAAACCAATTAACTGCGTCGGGCACACTGCTCCGCGGACGGCCCTGCCAAGGCCGGCTGGTGATCAATAATGCCAAGGCCGCAAAAGAAGGGAACGGAAGTATATGAACAAGACACTCGGCCTCTACCTGTTTGCCCTCATGGCAGCTGCCCCCGCCAATGCCGCAATGCTGTCGGTCTGCATCGAGGGTTCCCCGGAAGTCTTTAATCCGCAAATGACCAGCAACGGCACGACCTCATTTGTGCTCGGACAAATCTATGACGGCCTAGTTTCGGTCAAGGCAGGCTCGTCCGAGATCGAACGGGCACTCGCGGAGAGTTGGACCGTCTCCGACGACGCCAAAACCTATACGTTCACGCTGCGGCATGGCGTGAAGTGGCAGTCGAGCGACAGGTTCAAGCCAAGCCGGGAATTCAATGCGGACGACGTGATCTTTACATTTGAACGAATGATGAAGGCCGACCACCCCTATGCCAAGGTCAATGGTGGCACCTATATCACGTTCAACACCAAGCTTGCGGATGCCTTGGAAGGGGTCCGTAAGGTCGACGACTACACCGTCGCTTTCACATTGAAACAACCGCTTGCCCCGTTCATCGGCATCATGGCGCACCAGTCCCTGGCCATTACCTCGGGCGAATATGCCGAGCAACTCGCCAAGGCGGGCACGCCGGAATTGATCGACCGGGAACCGATCGGTACCGGCCCATTCCAGCTGCAGGCCTATCAGCAGGACGCACTCGTGAGGCTGATGCCGTTCGCGGATACCTGGGGAGCCGCGATCAAGGATCCGGCGCGCACGCCGATGCTCGATACAGTCGTCATGGCAATCGGCGCCGATGCGTCGGTGCGGCTGCAGCGTGCCATCGCGGGTGAATGCCAGATCGCACTTTATCCGAACCTTGCCGATCGCGCGATGATCGAAGACAGCGGAACGCTGAAGGCGGTGCAGACCCCGGTAGCCTCGACCGGCTTCATCACCTTCAATTTCAGGGACGAGAAGTTCAAGGATAAACGCGTCCGCGAAGCCCTCGCACACGCGATCAACATCGAGCCGCTCGTCGGCCAAGTCTATGACGGGATGGGAACCGTCACCGGGGCGGTCATTCCACCCTCGCTCTGGGGTTACGACAAGGATGTCGGCGCCTACAGCTACGATCCGGAACTTGCCAAAAAGCTTCTTGCCGAGGCTGGCTACAAGGACGGGTTCTCGACCGAACTGTGGGCCATCCCCGTTGCACGCCCCTACATGCCGAACGGCCGCCGTGCTGCCGAGATGATCCAGGCGGATTGGGCAAAGGTCGGCGTCAAGGCAACCGTCATCTCCTACGAATGGGGCGAATACATCACCCGTGCCCGCAATGGCGAGGCACAGGTCGGCATGTTCGGAGGCATCTATGACTTTCCGGATCCGAGCCAGATCCCGAACAACTATTTCACCTGCGACCCGGCCGGCAAGCCCAGCCCGTCCAATATTGGCGCATGGTGCGACACGGAATTTAACGGCCTGATGAGCCAGGCGGGCTCCGTGACGGACAAGGAACTGCGCATTGAGCTCTACAAACAGGCCCAGAAGGAGTTCCATGCCGAAGTTCCGGCGGTCATCCTCGGCGGTGCAGACACGATCACCGCGGTCGCGAGAAGCGTTAAGGGCTATGTCCCGGCCATCTTCGGTACCAGTCGGCTTTCCGGCGTGACCGTGGAATAATAGACGACCATCGCCCGGGGACGGTGTCGCCGGGCTTCCGACACTTTACACCAGGAATTCGAAATGCGTGTGTTGATTATCGGGGCCGGCATCCTTGGCTCCAGTGCAGCCTACCATCTGGCAGCTCAGGGTATCGAGGTCGAAATCGTCGATCAGGCTCATCAGGGCAAGGCCACCATGGCGGGTGCGGGCATCGTCTGCCCTTGGGCAACGAGGGTCGAAGAGGCGGAATGGTACAAGCTCTACGAGGCGGGAACCCGCTTCTATGACGGGCTGATTAGCGGTCTGACGTCCAGGGGCGAGACCGATCTCGGGTACGGCAAGGTCGGCGCGCTAGTCGTCGCGGAAGATCGGGCGGAATTCGACGCTGCGGCGGACCGTGTGGCCCGTCGCACCGCGAACGCGCCGGAAGCCGGTGAGGTTCGCCATCTCAATCCAGCCGAGGCGCGAGCCCTTTTCCCGCCCCTGCGCGAGGATCTCGATGCGATTCACATTCCGGGTGCCGCCCGCGTCGATGCGCGGCTGCTGTCTGCCGCCATGGTGCGCGCAGCCGTTTCGATGGGTGCGAAATTTCGCAACGACTATGTGACGCTGAGAACGGATGGCGATCGCGCCGGCTGCCTCGACAGCACTGGAGCGGAGATTGCAGCCGACCAGATCATCGTAACGGCCGGTGCCTGGGCCTCGCAGATTCTGCGGCCACTCGGCCTGCACCACCCCGTCGTGCCGCAGAAGGGGCAGATCGTCCACCTGCGCTTGCCAGGTGTCGCCACTGCCAAATGGCCGGTCGTGCTGCCGATGAGCAGTCACTACATGCTTGCTTTTGACGACAGCCGGGTGGTAATCGGCGCAACCCGCGAAAACAATTCCGGGTTCGACTACCGCGTCACGGCGGCGGGCGAGATGGAGGTCCTGAGCGCGGGCCTTAAGATCGCGCCGGGTCTTGCCCATGCGACGCTGATCGAAACGCGCATCGGCTTTCGTCCGGCCGGCGAAACGATGAATCCAATTCTCGGCCGCGTGCCCGGCTTCGCCAACCTGACGCTCGGCAACGGCCTGGGCGCCGGCGGCCTGACGATCGGCCCGTTTGCCGGAAGCCAGATCGCCAGGATCGCCGCAGGCCAGGCAACCGACATCCCGCTCGATCTCTACGCACCGAAGGCGAGCTGAATTAAGGCTTCTCCAATCGCTGCTCTTCCCAATCTCCGCTGCACGTCGCGGCGGAGATCCCTCATCTCGACAAGGAAAATGACATGATCACCCGTCACCGCAAACACCGCATCATGCACGGCGTCGTCGAACACAACGGCGTCCTTTATGTCGGCGGCCATGCCGCCGGCGACATTTCCGTCGGCATGAAGCAGCAGACCGAACAGACCTGCGCCAAGCTCGAGGAAGTGCTGAAAGAATGTGGTTCCGACAAGCACAACATTCTCTCTGCCCGCATCTACCTTTCCGACATGTCGGGCAAGGAAGCGATGAATGAGGCATGGCTTGCCTGGCTCGACGGCGATGACCTCCCCTCCCGGGCGACGATCGGCGTCGCCGATCTGGGCGATCCCAAGCGGCTCATCGAAATCGTCCTGATCGCCGCCAAGAAGGACGCCTGAATTTTCCACGAAGGGCGGGTGTGAACCCGCCCTTGCAACCTTTCAACCGGGAGAAGGGAAATGAGCGACAAGCGGAACCGGATCGACGACCGTTATGCGACATCGGAGAAATACACGACGCTGCGAGGCATCTATCACGATGCTAAGCGGCGTCTTTCCGATATCGACTGGAACTACCTGTCCTGCGGCACCGGCGACGAGGTGACGTTGAGGGAAAATATCACGGTCTTTGACAAGGTGCGATTTGAGGTGCCGCTGTTTGCCGGCATCAGCAATCCCGATACTCGCACAACCGTGCTCGGTTTTGACCTCAGCTTCCCGGCGTTCATCGCTCCCTTCGGTGGCGGCGAGGCTGTGTTTCATCCGCAGGGCCACCTGGCGATCGGCCGGGCCGCGGCAGCCGTCGGCATTCGACAGATGGTGCCGGTTGCCGCCTCCCACTCGCTGGAGGAGATCGCGAAGGCGTCTTCGGTCGCTTCGGTCTTCCAAATGACTTTCGTCGGTGACGAGGATGGCGTGCTCGAGATGATCGAGCGCGCCAAGGCGGCGGGCTATACCTACATATGCGCCACCTATTCGCCGATCCGGCAATGGCGGGAACGAATGATGGAAGACCGGTTCTCGCTGCGCAACGAGGCCTCGCCCTCGAACTTCGGCACCGGCAAGTCGGATCCCGCAGCGCTGCAGGAACTGCTCGAGTTCACCAAGCCGCGATGGAGCTGGGCGCAGGCCGCAAACGTCATCCGGCGGTCTTCGCTTCCCTGCATCGTCAAAGGCGTTTGCAGTGTAAGGGACGCAAAAGCGTCGTTGGATGCCGGCGCGGTCGGCCTCTACGTGTCGAATTACGGCGGACGCACCATCGACCGTACGCCAACCGCGCTGGAAACCCTGCCGGCGATCCGGAAAGCCGTGGGCAAGGATGTTCCAATCATTCTCGATAGCGGCATTCGCCGCGGCAGCGACATTGCGGCCTCGATCGCACTCGGCGCCAATGCAGTAGCCCTCGGACGGCTTGTCGCCTACGGCATGGCCGCTGATGGCGAGCACGGTGTTCGTCGGACGCTGGAATTGCTACAGCGCGAATTTTGGACAACGCTCGGTCATCTCGGGTGTTCGTCGGTCGACGAACTCTCGACCACCGTACTTGCAGAGCAGCCGCAAAATTGGATGTTCCGAGCCTCCGATTAGTTGTTGTATTCGCCTTGAAGGGATACGAACCGGCAACCCTCAGTTCCAGGCGATTTCAAGGAGAATTCCACGCTCTCATCTTCGGCGCATCTTTAGTGCCAGAGCCATCGCGCGGGTGGAGACTCGGCTTCGGCGAATTTCGCACCCTGTCTTGGAAAAACGTATCGCCACGGCCCGCCGTCAAGCTGATCCCACATCGCGGTTAGTCAGCCTTGACCGGTCTGCCGTGAGGTCAAGCAGCCGCCTCGGCCGTGCCCATCAATACATCCTCACCAACGGCATCGACCAGGAAATCCAGAACAGCACGGACACGCAGCGGAAGATTGCGGCGTGAGGCGTAGACAATGGTGATCGGCAACCGCACTGGCGGAAAGGCCGGCATCACTTTGACCAAGCGCCCCGCAGCGATGTCATCGCCAGCAAGAATGTGAGACAGCACAGCCAGTCCGCCGCCGGCGAGCGCGGCGCGATGCACCGCTCCGGTATTGTTGAAGATCATCCTCGGGGTGACCTTAACCCTTTCGATGTCGGCGCCATTCAAAAAACTCCAGGACCGCCCCTCACCGCCACGATTGTAGCAGATGCAATCATGATCGGGTATCTCAAGCAGATGGTTGGGCATACCCCGCCTCTGGATATAACTGGGTGCGGCAACATGGAAGGCTGTCGTCCAGCCGATCCGGCGACAGATCAGACTGCTATCGGTCACCTCACCGAGGCGGACTTCGAGATCGATCCCCTCGCCGACCAGGTCCGAAGACTGTTCGCAAAAGAGGACGTCAACGGACAGGCTATGACAATCCTTCAAGAAGGCAGGAAGCCGGTCGCTGATGTAGAGGCCGAGCGCTGCCGGCAGACTAATCCTGACTTTTCCGGAAGCGATGGCGCCATCAGCCGACGCGGTTTCGCCCAGCGCTTCCACAGCATCGATAACCTTCTGCGCCATCGAAATCATCTGCTCGCCCTCGACTGTCAGGGAGAGGGCGTTGGTAGAGCGGTGGAACAGCCGCGTACTGTAATGCTCCTCAAGCGATGAGACCTGCCGCGACACCGCCGGCTGGGTCAGACCGAGATCCAGTGCCGCCGCAGAGAATGACCCAGTCTCGGCTACGCGCAAGAATGTCCTCAATGCTGAGACCACGTCCATCCAGCTCCCCCTCTGCTCATACCATTTGAAATAAGCGTTATGCCGAAAGCTTAGGCTGGTTCTGGTTGCCTGTCCAGCAATTACGGATATTAAATATCCATAAGGATAACATGAGTCCTTAATCACGGAGAAAGCCATGACACAGCGCCTCAACTACGCAGCCCAGTCCCCCGAGTTTTTCAAGAAGATATCCGAGCTCAGCCTGTCGCTGAAAGACAGCGTCATCGAGCAGTCGATCCGCGATCTCGTCAATATCCGTGCATCGCAGATCAATGGCTGCGCCTTCTGCCTCGACATGCACGTCAAGGAAGCCAAGATCCACGGCGAAAGCGAACTTCGCCTCTATCACGTTTCGATCTGGCGAGAATCCAACCTGTTCGCTCCCCGCGAACGCGCAGCCCTTGCTTGGACCGAAGCCGTTACCGAGCTGCCTGAAGGCGGCATTCCGGACGAGCTTTACGAGCGTGTCCGCGGCCAGCTCTCGGAGAAGGAAGTGTCCGACCTCACCTTCTCCATCATGACCATCAACGCCTGGAACCGCGTCAGCATTGCCTTCAAGGCCGTGCCCGGCTCGGCCGACAAGCTCTACGGCCTCGACAAGGCTGGCCTCAGCTGAGGTCCGCAGACATCTGCGCCGCATCAACAACCACACGATGTCAGCACGGCTGACGGAGGAACGACCATGAAAATCGTCATCATCGGCGGAACCGGCCTGATCGGTTCGAAGACCACCGACCGCCTTCGGGCAAAAGGCATTGAAGTGATCGCCGCCTCTCCCAATACCGGCGTCAACACCATTACCGGCGAGGGGCTGACCGAGGCGCTGGCGGGAACGGATGTGGTTCTCGATCTCGCCAATTCCCCATCCTTCGAGGACAAGGCAGTGATGGAGTTCTTCGAGACCTCAGGCCGCAATCTGCTCGCTGCCGAAAAGGCGGCTGGCGTGAAGCACCACATCGCGCTCTCCGTCGTCGGAACGGACAAGCTCCAGGAAAGCGGATACTTCCGCGCCAAGCTGGCGCAGGAGAAGCTGATCCGCGAGGCCGGCATTCCCTACACGATCGTTCACTCAACCCAGTTCATGGAGTTTCTCGGCGGCATCGCGCAGTCCGCCCTGGTTGAAGGCAAGGTGCATCTGTCGCCGGCCTTCGTGCAACCCATCGCCTCCGACGATGTCGCGGATGCGATGGCTGACGTGGCGCTTGCCCCCCCGGTCAACGGTTTGATCGAGATCGCCGGACCGAAGCGCTTCCCGCTGAACGAACTGGTCGCCCGCTATATGGAAGCGACGGGAGACACCCGACAGGTCGTTGCCGATCCGCAAGCCAAATACTTCGGCGCCCGCCTGGAAGAACGCACGCTTGTTTCCGACAACAATCCGCAGCTCGGCAAGATCGGTTTTGAACAGTGGTTCGCCACCGCTCCTCGCAAGTGAAATCCCACTCCGCAATCACGAAGGAAGAATGTCATGATCAGAAAAACCATTTCCGCGGTGGCGATCGCCATCGTCACGTCAGTAACCGCGATTGCGCATGACGCACCGGGTGGCGGTTCAGCATCGAAGGTCACCCTCGTCTATGAACACGAGCTGCCGAATCTGCCGGGCAAA
Organism: Rhizobium sp. PvP014; assembly: GCF_017876855.1. Taxonomy (NCBI): domain Bacteria; kingdom Pseudomonadati; phylum Pseudomonadota; class Alphaproteobacteria; order Hyphomicrobiales; family Rhizobiaceae; genus Rhizobium; species Rhizobium sp. PvP014. Next base: position 243,113 of record NZ_JAGIOT010000003.1, on the reverse strand, counting down.
AGCCTCAAGGGCGTTCTGGTCGAGTACGGTCCGGGTGGGTATTCCGACGCGCATACGCACCCGGACAGCGCCTTCATCTACGCCACCGTGCTGGAGGGATCGATCCTCAGCCAGGTCAATGACGGTCCGGTCAGGGAATACAAGGCTGGAGAACACTTCTCCGAACTCCCGGGCGACCGCCACGGCGTCAGCAAGAACGGCAGCGACACGAAGCCCGCCAAGCTTCTCGCCGTCTTCGTGGTCGATACCAATCAAAAGGAACTGACCTACCCGATCAAGAAGTAGAGATCTCAACAAGGACCGGATGCCGTCGCCGCATCCGGTCCCTTTTGTCCTTCAAGTCTGGAGTGACCTGCCATGGCCGTTGACCTGTCCGCACTGGCATTCGCAATCGTCGATATCGTGGGCGTGATCGGCATCCTTGTCTGGCATGTTCAGGGCAAGGATCGACCAACGGCGCGCCTCATCGTCCAGATCCTGTTCTTTGCGACCATGACTGCGACGTTCTTGTCGCAGGGGATCCTTCCGTTTCGAGTGACGACGGGAGATATTGAAGGGCTTACCGCCTATCTCGGGAAATCCGCGCGCGTTCTCTGGTGGGTCCACCTCGCCTGGGCAACGATCGGCTTCGTACGCCTCTACATTGCGCTCGACCGTCGACCGCAGGAGGCGAGACTGATCCAGGATCTGATCGTCGCCGGCGTTTATCTAGGTGTTGCGCTTTGCATTATCGGCTTCGTGTTCGGCGCACCGATCGGAACGCTCGTCGCCACCTCCGGCGTGGTTGCCATCATCCTCGGCCTTGCCCTCCAGAACACCTTGGGCGACCTGTTCTCCGGCTTGGCCCTCACACTGGGTCGCCCGTTTACGATCGGAGACTGGATCCAGCTAGGCGACGGCACAGAGGGACGCGTCATCCAGAACAACTGGCGCTCGACACAGATCCTGACGCCGGCACATAATGTTGTTGTTCTCCCCAACAGCGCACTCGCCAAACTCAGTCTCACCAACCTGACGCGACCGGATGAATCGCACCTGGTCGTATTGGCTATCCGCATTGCAGCCGACCGACAGCCATCCGCCATTGAAGCAATTTTGGTGTCTGCACTGGAGGATTGCCGGTTCATTGTTCAGGAGCCCAAGCCCGTCGTGGCGTTCAAGGGCATTGATGCGATCGCAATCGATGTCGAATTGCTGTTCCGCGTCACCAGTCCTGCCAACCGAGTGCCGGCGCGCAACGAGATCATCGATGTCGCCAGCCAACACTGCGCGACCCAAGGTCTTGGCTTTGCAATGCCGGCACAAGCCTATCTCGTCGTGCCCAGCCTGGGCGACAAGATGGAGAAATCTGGATCGGTCGGCGGCCTACCCCGCGCGCTTTAGCACCCAGTCGAAGGTTCCGGCCCAGATGCCCGGGTCGATCTCCTGCTCCAGCGTTTTCCCGAGGTCTGCAAACGTAGCCTTCCGGAGCGCCGTCCGCCACGCTTCGTCAGCTTCCCACATGATCCGTGCAATCGCACACGAACCGCTGTCACAGAAGCCCTTGGGTCGGCACGGGTTGTTGGCTCGGATGTTCTGACAGACGAAGGTCCGACCGCTCCCCTCCACTGCTTCGACGACATCAAGAAATGTCAGCTCTGCCGGTGCCCTTGCCAGGCGATAGCCGCCCAAAGGGCCAAGCGTCGTATGGACAAGGCCTGCGTGTGACAGGCTCTGAAGTGCCTTTGATAGATATTCCTTCGGAAGCCCATGCAGCTCTGCCAGCGCCTTGGTCGACAGATATCGCCCGTCAGGCAGGCCCGCTAGAATCGCGCAACAGTGGAGTGCCCATTCGACTTGGCTTTTGAGTATCATGCGATGGGGACCTCGGATTGCAATTAAGGATACATGGTATCCCTATTTTGAATGCCTGTAAATGCGGCCCGGTGCTGTATGGACGGCCATCCCAAGAGGAATCGCCGTCCATTGCCTGCGCGCTTTAAAGGCTCAGTCCAAACGATCACCCAGTGACAGGCCAGTCAATTGCTCCGAAAGCAGCCAGAGCCGTTCAGCTGCCTGTGGGTCCATGGCCCAAGGCGCCACGCCTTTGCTGCCATCCGTTTCCGCCTGCGGCAGGGCGACCGCGCAATCTTCGCAATAGACACCACCGATACCGTTGAGTTCGGGCCGCGTTGCTGCCCAGACGCTCGTTGCTGCCCCTTGTTCCGGCGTCTTGAGGTCGCGCGAGGGATCGGCTACGCGTCTGACAGCGCTTTTGCCGCCAGCTTCCGGCGCGTCCTTGGCCAGTCACCTGCACGTTATCGTGGCCTGTATCGCGACAAGATGCGGACTAAGGTCGTCAACTCCTGACTGCTGACTCGCCTATTGGCTCGTCGACTGCGCTGGACGATACAACGGCAAAGCAAGTCGCCACTATCTGTGCCCGCTTTCGGTCTGCACCCGCTTCATACGCCTTGAGTGGAATCGAACTGCCGATCTGGGCCAGATGTACGCTAAACTGTTGGGATTTATAGGAATTGACAAAATCAAAATGACTGCCGTGGCATATTATGCACTTGTTCGATGTGAAGGTGAACTTGCGGGTAACGCTTGTCATTCGAAACTTGGTTGGGTGCTTTTGTAGCTCGGCAGTTTCTGCATGGTATTCCACCAGTCATCAAACCCGGGCACGTCGAACACAACATCTTTATCCGGTGTCAGTGAGACGTAAAAAGCGAGGGGCGCGAGGTAAAGATCGGCCAGTCCTAATTTTCCCCCCGAAATGAACTTCGACTGCATCCGCGTTGTCATCGCGAATTCTATGACCTTCCGGCCAGCTTCGATGCCGCTTGCACGTCTCTCCTCGCTTTTTCCGCCGGCGAAATCGGGGAATAAATGGTACGCAGAGACACCTCCGATAAGCGACGCATAGCCGTAGGAATCAATGATGCCGATGACCATGTCCATTCGCGCGCGATCATTTACGTCTCTGGGTATCAAGGACTTTCCCGGCAAAACGTCGTTAAGAAAGCGCGCTATCGCTGCGGTTTCCAGTAGCCTTATGCCGTTGTAATCGAGAACAGGCACCTTGCCAAAAGGATGGCGCAGCAGGTGGTCTGGGGATTTTGGTTCACCTTTCAAAACGTTCAAAGGAACTTGTCGGAAGTCCGTGAAATTCTTCTCCGAAAGAACCATTCGGATTGTTCTAACGTAAGTGGAGCCGTCAAATCCCCAAAGTGTAATGTTTGCCATCTGCGTACCTTTTGTACTGACATTAAATATTTATCGAAAAATATGTTGCTAACGCTCGCGAGCAGGCTGTACTTTGCCGACTGCTAAGCGTTAAAATCCTCGATAAAAGATGCCTTTTTCATGAGGGACAGCGCCGCAGTTACACCGGCGCCGTACCTCGGGTCCGCTTTCAGGCAGTTGGCGATGTGTCGATCCTGGATAGCCGGCGAGACGCCCTTCATTGCGCGCGCTGTGTTATCAAACAAAACCTGTTGCTGGTCTTCGTTCATGTTGCGAAAGAGATTTCCGGGCTGTTCATAGTGATCGTCGTCAACGCGATGATCCCAATGGGTAGCAGCGCCCTCAATCGCGAGCGGCGGTTCACTGAAGTCTGGCTGTTCGTCCCAGTCGCCCCGAGAGTTGGGAACATAACTGGTGGTACCTCCATGGTTTCCATCCACGCGCATCGCTCCGTCGCGATGATACGAATGATACGGACATTTTGGAGCATTAACCGGAATCTGATGATGGTTGACGCCGAGACGGTAATTGGCCGCATCCGCGTAGGAGAACAGACGCGCCTGAAGCATTTTGTCCGGTGAAAAACTAATACCTGGCACGATGTGCGAGGGGGCGAACGACGATTGTTCGACTTCTGCGAAGAAGTTCTCGGGGTTGCGGTTCAACTCAAACTCCCCAACTTCGATCAAGGGATAATCGCCATGCGGCCAAACCTTCGTGAGATCGAACGGATTGACGGAGTGATGATGAGCATCTTTTTCAGGCATTAGCTGAATGAAGAGGGTCCACTTCGGAAAATTTCCCCTCTCGATATTCTCATATAGATCGCGCTGATGCGTCTCACGATCGTTGCCAATGAGCGCTATCGCCTCCTCATCCGTGAGATTTTCGATGCCCTGCTGGGTTTTAAACGTGAACTTCACCCAGAACCGCTCGTTAGCGGCGTTGATTAAGCTGTACGTATGGCTGCCGAAGCCGTGCATGTTCCGGAAGCTTTTAGGAATACCACGGTCGCTCATGACGATTGTAATCTGGTGCAACGCCTCCGGAAGCATCGTCCAGAAGTCCCAGTTGTTCTCCGCACTCCTCATTCCGGTGCGCGGGTCACGCTTGATCGCGTGGTTGAGGTCTGGAAATCGAAGAGGATCACGGAAGAAAAACACCGGGGTATTGTTACCAACCAGATCCCAGTTGCCCTGCTCCGTGTAAAACTTCATCGCAAAGCCGCGGATGTCACGTTCGGCGTCGGCAGCACCCCGTTCTCCCGCGACCGAGGAAAAGCGCGTGAACATCGGGGTTCGCTTACCGATTTCGGAAAACATCATCGCCTTTGTGTATCTCGTGACGTCATGCGTAACCGTGAAAGTCCCGTAAGCTCCGGAACCTTTCGCATGCATACGACGCTCAGGAATAACTTCCCGGTCGAAATGCGCGAGCTTTTCCATAAGCCAAACGTCTTGCAGAAGTGCCGGACCGCGCCTGCCTGCTGTCTGGATATTAAAATTATCCGGAACTGGAGTGCCTGCAGCTGTCGTGAGTCGCTTCTTGGAGTATTTATCGTCCATCTGAACGTCCTTTGTGGGCATGAGGAACCACCGACCCGCGCGGGACCGCTCGTCTCAGTGAGAGTTAGAAGATCGAAGGCGGGAGCGTTAAGTTGCGGTGTGTACCATCAGCACAATCATCAATAATTCATCATGTCAGGAAAATCGCCAGGCTTACCGAATACCGTCGGCCTGTCCACGCGGCGACGCCACGATAAGCGCGTCAAAAGCAGCAGCAGAAGTGCCGGCCTACTCAGAAACTTTGACAAAACCTTCCTGCACCAGTTGGATCGTTCGCGCCATCGCGTCGGTGTTAACCTGAAAATCAGGCAGCAAGTCCAAGTTGCCCCACCCATGTGCTTTCGCGGTCGCGCCGCACAGCTCCATGTGGACACCCTGCTCGACAAGGGCGGCAACGAGCTCCTTATATGGATTACCCGTAGAAATATTCCGATCGGCATTATAGGCCTGATCATGAAGTGCCACATGGCCCGCATTAGTATGGAACACAGCGACAATGTTCGATGTCGCGTTCCAGTCCGTGACGTCGCCGGCGATAAGCTCCAAGTGGAAGAGGGAGGCTGGCAAGTCGCCTTCGAATGCCAGCGCGCCGATGCTGAAGACCACCTTGACCTGGGCGAGCTTCACCGGGATGTCGATAAGAAGTTCGTGTCGTGGATTTCTCATTTGGGTATCCTTGTTAAGGTCGCGTTTTGTTGTTCAAAGAGACCGCACTGATACGTGATGCTGCAGTCCCAGACCTGGATGCGGTTGTCATTGTAACGGCCTCGGAAAGTACAAACGCCGGCGCAACATGGCGCGGTTCAATCGTTGCGCGACAACTGTCAAAGGCCAGGAAAAATTGAAGCTCAAGCCGTTTACAGACGTCGGGCGCCTGCCCGACGTCTGGCTTCCACTGATAGCCCACATCCGCAGGAGCAGTGATTGGCGGAATGGACAAAGTACAGGGCACAACTGACAAACCAATTATGGTGTGTTCCCAGATTGACCTGGCATCCGCAACGCTCGGCGAAGCACCGGCCGCTTACATCAAGGCCTACGCCCCGATCGTACTTTTCATGCCGCAGCAGCGGCGAGGCCGCGGGCGCAAGACATCGCTTGGGGCGGTGACAGACGCATTTTTCGAGCACGCCTTTACGCGCCCTGCAAGGCTGCATGGTGCGTGTCGGTAATGGTCATCCAACCGACCATTTCCCTAGCACCGGTTTTGATGTCACCGGCTATCGCGCTGCAGCGTAAATGTCCCTGTAGTTCCACCAAATGGCGGATTTCAGCTGCGTAATAACGGACCGCGCGATCATGTTGTTTCTTTCAATTTTGGCAGAGGATCGGGCGTTATTTAGTCTGGGTGTATGCATCCACGCTGGAGCAAAAATCGTGGAGTTGGCTGGTGATGTGATCCAGCTGCTCAAGTTTCATGCCGGACGCTGCAGCAAGTGTTTCGCCCAAGCATTTGGACTTGTCTTGAAGCGCTCTGCCAGCCTCTGTCAAGAAGACATGCACCTGCCGCTCGTCGACGTCGTTACGCTTACGTGTGACAAATCCAGCCTTTTCCAATCGTTTCATCAGCGGCGTGATGGTACTTGGATCAAGCGTTAAACGACTGGCGATGTTACCAATCTTGCGGCCGTCCTCTTCCCATAACGTGCTGAGGACGAGGTACTGAGGGTAGGTAATTTCCAGCTGGTCAAGGATCGGCTTGTAGGCGCGATTGATGGAAATCGTGGCGCTATAGAGCGCAAAGCAGAGCTGGTCTTCTAGGGTCATGGCGGTCAATCCAATTTCTCACGACTAATCACAAATTATTTATCACGACAAATATTAGCTAGACAAGTCAGTTCTAAGGTCTACAAATGTGATTATCGCGATAATGTTTATTGCGAATGTTAACGTCAGGTTTCTTTCAAACTTTTAAGGATAGCCCAATGTCTAAATTTCTTTTATTTGCCGGGTCCGCATTGCTGCTGGCAACAACCGCTCTTTCGGTCGGACCGGTCGCGGCCGCAACTGATGGCATAAAGAATATCGTGCTTGTGCACGGCGCCTATGCCGATGGCACAGGCTGGAAAGCCGTCGCCGAATTGCTGATCAAGGACGGTTTCAAGGTCAGCGTCGTCCAGCAGCCGGAGACAAGCCTTGAGGACGATATCCAGGCAACCCAACGTATCTTGGATCTACAGGATGGGCCTGTCGTGCTCGTCGGCCACAGCTACGGCGGCCAGATCATCACCGATGCCGGCAATGATCCGAAGGTCAAGTCTCTGGTTTATGTCGCGGCCTTGATGCCCGACGTCGGTGACAGCGTTTTGTCTCTGGCCAAGACGATGCCGGCACCCAATGACGACGTCAAGGCAACCAAGGATGGCTACCTATACCTAGAGCCTGCTAAATTTGCCGAGGACTTTGCCGCCGACTTGCCCGCCGAAACGTCGGCATTCATGGCGATCTCCCAGATGCCGGCAGCCGTCAAGGCCTTTTCCACGGCGACTAAGAAGGCTGCTTGGCACGACAAGCCGGCATTCGCGATTTTGGCGACCGAAGATAAAGCGCTGAGCCCCGACCTTGAGCGTTGGATGTACAAGCGCGCAGGCGCCGATGTCACGGAGGTAAAGGCAAGTCACGCGGTATTCATGTCGCAGCCGCAGGCCGTTGCCGACGTGATCAAAAAGGCGGCACAGGCCAAGTAGTCTGCTTCGAACAGCGCGATGACCCCGGCCGCATGCTTTGGCATGGGGGCCGGAGCTAGGAGCTGTCGGGGCGTGCCGGCTGACACCGACGAGCCCGTCGGCCTCGGTACGCCGCCGTCAGTTTGTCCGTTGTCGCCTTTGTTTTGTCGGCCCCGCCCGTTCATCACACACATCTTCGAGACTAAGTTTGCTGCACACCCAGGCTCGGCCCTGGTGCGGACAAGGAGAACAGAATGTCTGGAAAAGAAAGTCCCACGGACGGCGGAAATACACGCCGCGAGGTTCTGGTCGGCATGGCGGCGGTTTCCACCGCTGCTGCCATCCTGCCATCCTTCGCGCAAGCCGCTTCACAGTCAAAAACCAAGATCAATTCAGGAGACAAGACTATGGGTACCATTACTGTCAAAGACGGCACGGAGATTTTCTTTAAGGACTGGGGCACAGGCCAACCAATCGTATTCCACCATGGATGGCCGCTCAGCGCCGACGACTGGGACGCGCAGATGCTGTTCTTTCTGGCGCAGGGTTTTCGCGTGATTGCCTATGACCGTCGCGGTCACGGTCGTTCGAGCCCCTCGGCCAGCAACAACGATATGGACACCTTCGCTGACGACTGCGCGGTCCTGGTCAAGCATCTTGGCCTCAAGGGCGCCATCCATGTCGGACATTCAACCGGCGGCGGCGAAGTCATTCGCTATGTCGCAAAGCATGGCGGCGGCGGCCTCGTCTCCAAGGCCGTGACGATCAGTGCGATCCCGCCGGTCATGGTCAAGTCGACCGACAATCCGGATGGCGTTCCGATCGAAGTGTTCGATGGCATCCGCGCGGGTGTCGCTGGCAATCGTGCCCAGTTTTACGCCGATCTGGCTGCCGGTCCCTTCTACGGCTATAACCGCCCGGGCGCCAAGGTTTCTGAAGGCACCAAACAGGAGTGGTGGCGTCAGGCGATGATGGGCGACATCAAGGCGCAGTATGATTGCGTCAAGACGTTCTCGGAAACGAACTTCACAGCGGATCTTAAGAAGATCGATGTGCCCGTGCTGGTCATGCACGGAGAAGACGACCAGGTCGTTCCGATTGCCAACTCGGCGCAGAAGGCCATCAAACTGCTGAAAAAAGGCACGCTGAAGACCTACCCGGGACTGCCACATGGCATGTTTGCCACCAATCCGGACCTGATCAACGCCGACCTGCTGTCCTTCTTTCGCAGCTAATCGCGGGCAGCAACCGGCACTCTCATGGATGCCGCAGATCTTCATCCCGCCGATTGATTGGCGGGATGAAGAGGTCTCGCCGGCTCACTCTGTGCTGCGCATTACCGCCTCAAAACCTCACACTTATATCAAAGGAAATGATTATGCGCGGATCTCCTCTTTCCCGTCGCGGCTTCTGCCTATGCTGCGTCGGCGCAGCAACATTTACGGCCACGGGCGGATGGCTCCAGCCACGTCATGTCTTTGCTAAGGCGCAGGGCGTCGTCGACATGATCCGCGAGTCCGCAGCAGAAACACCGATCACCACATATGATTTGCGCGGTGGCCTGATGATACTGGAGGGCTCCGGTGGCAACATTCTGGCCTCATCTGGCTCAGATGGGGTCGTCCTGATCGATGCCGGAATTGGCGTGTCTTCGGCCAAGATAAAGCAGGCCGTTTCAAAACTGGGGTCAAAACCCATCCGCCATGTCATCAACACCCATTGGCACTTCGACCACGCCGATGGCAACGAATGGCTCGGGCGCGAGGGTGCGGCGATTCACGCTCACAAGAATACGCTTGTGCATCTGAAGTCTGCACAGCGCGTGGAAGAATGGGATTTTGACTTCCCGCCTTCCCCGCCAGTCGCCCTTCCCTCTTCCACATTCGGCGACCATCATGTCTTTGACCTGAACGGCGACAAGATCCAGGTGGACTATTACGGGTCTGCACACACGGACAGTGACGTGTCTGTCCATTTCGAAAAACACGACATTCTCCACGTGGCTGACACCTACTGGAACGGCATCTACCCTTTCATCGATTATTCCACCGGCGGCAGCATCGACGGGATGATCAAAGCTGCGCAAAGCAACGTCAACAAAGCTGGAGCCGACACGATTGTCATACCGGGACATGGGCATCCGGTGAGCAACCGCAAGGAACTGGTCGCCTATCGTGATATGCTGGTTGCTATCCGCTCAAACGTCGCGGAACTGAAATCCAAGGGACTTTCACTCAACGAAACAGTTGCAAAACGTCCGACGAGGGCATTCGACGAGGTTTGGGGCAAGTTCGTAATCGGCCCTGAGTTTTTTACCAAACTCGTCTACGAGGGCGTCTAGACCAAAAGTCGGAAGCATAGCGGTTGCTATCATGACCTCATGCCCCGCGGTGTAAAAACTCGCACCGGCATCCACAAGGGCGATCCGTGCACACAGGTGCCCCTTGAAATTCAGTGCTCCGCAGATTGCCCAGTCAAGACGACCGCCGCCAGAAAAAACACTGGTGGCGATCATCTTTTACTGCATCCAGGCGCATGTCCCCCACCGATACCGGTGAGACACATCAACAGGAACATTGTCATGGCTCAAAAAGACGCTTTCAAGACCGGTCCCCAGCATCTGGCGCACTTCTGATCGAGTACGCCGGTGTGGTGCGGCCCGCTTGCCGCGGCACTCGTCGTGAGTTCTGTCGTCTGGCTTGACCCCGCACAGGCGAGCGCAGTCGATCGGGTCAACGCCGGCGAGGTGAGCTGTGGACAGCTACAATCCATCATCAACACCAAAGGAGCGGCCATAGTCCGGTACCCGTCAACCGTGTACCCGGTCTGCCACGCTACGATACTTTTGTGCGGACCGGCTCGCTTTGCGAACGAAACCAGGTTCAGACCGGCAGAAAGCTTCGATCTCGCGACGGTGAGTGCCATGTGGTTTCCTGCCAAATCAGCAACCACCAGAACTAGTGCCTGGCATCATGCAACGCTTGCTCGCGGCACTTTGCGGGTTTTAGAGCGGGTTTGCGGTCGGGCTCGCATCCCTCGTCAAGCCTAATCCCAATATCGGTAACAATGCCCGCGGCATTTTGCCAGTTCACAAAAGCCGCCCGCTATCACGAGATCAACATGTTCGGCTCACCGAGCGGGCAGCCTAGCCCCACACGTGTGCCTCTTTAACCCCGCGTTTCTGGCTATGGCGCCGCTGCATGGACAGGCGCAGGTGTGGAACCTCGCCCGATGGCGATTACTTTCGTCAACCACCGCCAAAGCGTCTCCGATAATCTGCCGGGTTCAGTCCGGTAAGCTTGAAGAACGATCTGCGAAAGGAGCCAAGATCGGTGTAGCCGACTTCCCACGCTACGCTTTCGATTGGTCGTCGGCTGCCGGACATGAGTTCGCGGGCTTTGGCAACGCGCAGGTGGCGGCAATACTCCTGCGGCTTGAGGCCGGTCGCTTTGCGAAATCGCCGGAGGAAAGTTCGTTCCTCGAGTCCCGCCCGCTCTGCCATGGCGCTGTTGGTTATCCCGCGGGTTCCCATATTTTCCATCCACAGTTGGGTCCGCAACACCGCTTCATCGCCGTGTTCGAGTTGAGGCGAGAAGATTTTGAAATAGCGTTGCTCTCGGCCTGGCGGTTCGATCAGCATGAAATCCGCCGTGTCTACCATCGCCACCGGGCCCAGTATACGATCGACCAAATGGAGACCGAGATCAATCCAGGCCATGAAACCGCCGGCGGTGATCACATCGCCATTGTCGATCAGAATTCGATTGGCGTCGATATTGAGGTCGGGAAAACGCCCGGCCAGTTCGTCGACAAGACTGAAGTGAGTGGTCACCAAACGTGTATGCGCAACGCCGGTCTGGGCAAGGAGGAAGGCCCCACCGCATACGGACGCAAGCTTTGCGCCGTCTGCGTGCCGGTCGCGCAGCCAGTTGATTGTGTTTTCGCCAAAACCTCTTATGTCGGGGTTGACCAAACAGGGTCCCATGACAATGAACGTCGGCTCGCCGGCCGTGCCGGGCATTGTGTCGAAAATTCTTTGGGTCTTCTGGCTTCCAAACTGTTGCAGATGGCTCACGCGCATCACCGGTTGTTTAAGACCGAGCCTTTCGCAATTCAATCTATTGGCAAAATAGAGCAGATCTGTAAGGCCGAGCACCGCCGACATCTGAACGCCGGGATACAGCAACAGCCCGACTTCCATTGGCGGGTTCATGTTCAAGTTCCTTAAATATCATCTTCTGGTGGTAAAAGATCTGCTCCGAGATCCCCTTTGGCGCTTTCGAAATCGGTCGCCGGCTGGCGACTGTTCGAAACCATGGACGCCCCGTCGAGGTCACTGTTTTTTTGCCGACGGAAGCGGGCTAGGCGCCTGGCCTGTTACCGGACGGCTTTGACGAGTACACTCTGGGCTAACATCAGTGTCGCTGTCATTGCCGGCGTTATGCCGGCAGATGCCGCCAGGTCGACCACATTCCTAAACACGATAAAGGTATTGCATGCCGCGTCCTCACGAATGAGGACGCGGAGAGGCAAGTCGAGCGCAGCATCGGGCGCGGCCATCATCAGTGGTGTGCCGCTGCGTGGATTTCCATAGATGACGACCAGCGTCGGTGGCATCTACAACCCGACATCGAGTGCCAGCTTCGAGTGATCGATCGTCGCGAAGATCGTCAACCCGGCAGACTCGATCGCGGCTGTGTGCTCCGACAGTTTTGGTAAATGTCAGTGCGGATCGATACCGCACCGTTGCGTCGCTCATCCGAATATATGCGCTGCGGTTTTGGCGACGATCTCGCCCTGGTGGCGGGCTCCGGCGAGGTCGATTTCGGTTGGACGCCGGGAGCCATCGCCACCGGCGACTGTGGTTGCGCCGTAGGGTGCGCCACCGACGATCTCGTCGACAGTCATTTGCCCCTGGTGGCTATAGGGAAGTCCGACAATGATCATGCCGAAGTGCAGAAGATTGGTGATGATGGAAAACAGCGTCGCTTCTTGCCCGCCGTGCTGTGTGCCACTGGAAGAGAATGCCGCGCCGACCTTTCCGTTCAGTGTGCCTCTTGCCCACAGGCCGCCGGCTTGATCAAGGAATGACGCCATCTGCGATGATAGGCGCCCGAAGCGTGTGCCGGTCCCAACGATAATCGCGTCATAGTGTTCGAGATCTTCAATCGAGGCGATGGGCGCACTTTGGTCCAGCTTGTAGCCGTTTTGCCGGGCAACCTCCGCGGGGATCGTTTCTGGAACCCGCTTGATATCGACCGTCGCTCCGGCGGTACGGGCGCCCTCGGCGACGGCGGCTGCCATCGTTTCGATGTGGCCATATGCGGAATAATACAACACAAGGACTCTAGCCATGGGTGGTCTCCATTCAGGGTTTTTGGGGTAGATGTGCAGCAATGAACCAGACCTGGGTCTCGTTGGTTCTGATGATGCTGCTGACGACGAGATCATTAGTGCCATCGTCGCCCGCCGCGGCCGCCGCGGCCGCGGTGTCGTGGCTCTGCTGCAGAATGATCTCGTGCGCCTCGAGCAGGCGGGCAAGCTGTGTCGGGACGTCCTCGCGTCCCTTCGGCGGGCGTGCAATCTTTGTCATCTCGGCGGCATCGGCGGCCATCGCGATACTAATCCCGCCGAGGGTCATGATGCGTTCGGCGATACCGTCCACCAGGGCAGCCTGTTCTTCATGGTGTTTGTCCAGAAGGAGATGCATCTGATAGAAAGACGGCCCCGACATCTGCCAGTGGTGCTTCTTGTAAAGGTCCCGAAGCGTCATCGTGTCTGCCAGCAGCTGGTTCAGCAGGGAGACGCTCTGTGTGCGGACGTTGTCCTTAATCCCGATCGGCATTGCCGCCAGGGTTCCGAAGGCTTGGATCTCCCTGAATTTCAGCGGGGCGCTCACCGGTTCGATGGCAAATTCAGAATGCCTCAGAGACGTCATATAAGCTCCATGCTTTGGTTGCAGTCATTCCCATCACTCGGGGCAAGGCAGGACATTTACGACAAAGCCTGGGAATATCTTGAACGGCGCGTGGGATTTTGACTGTAACGCTGAGAATGTCAGCAAAGGGCCCGCCAGTCGCCCGGCGTCAGGCCGGTGTGGCTGGTAAACACCCGCGTGAAATGGCTTTGATCGGCGAAACCGCACGCATAGGCGATTTCGGAAAGCCGCAGGCTCTTGCCTTGCAAAAGATATTTGGCGGTCTCGACGCGATGCTGGCGTAGCCACCTGAAGGGCGGTTGACCGGTGCTTGCTCGGAACGCCGCACGGAAGGTGGACGGAGGGAGACCGAGCGCCTCGGCGATGCGTCCAAGTGATGGCTCACTGGACAGGTCTTCGGTCAAAAGATCCTTGGCCTGTTTCTCCTGAGTAATCGTAAGCCGGCGCGACGCCCACTGGGTCTGTCGAACTGTGGAATGTCGGTTGACGAGATGGGCGTGGATGGCCAGGACAATGTGATCGAAGAACAGGCCGTCCCACGGATTATCGCTGCGGAGAGCCCGGACTAGCAGCCTGCCAAGCGTTTCGACGTACGGATCTACTTGGTAGCTGTTGCGCCACAGGGGCGCAAATTCCGGAATCTGATTATCTGCGGCCAGTTCCTTCAAAGCCAGCTCTGGAAATTGAAAATGAACAGATTCGAATGGATTTGCGAGCACGCCCTGCGGGTCTTCTTCCAGGTGCACCATGCTGATTGAACCCGCTGGATAGACGTCTGCGTTATGGAGCTTGCCACCCTTCCAGAGCTCGTGGTTGTGCACTGGCGTTAGCCACAAGGAAAGAACGAAGGCTTTTTCCCGCGGTAGCGGCACGGAAATTTCGCGACTGCCTTTCGCGACATAGAGATGGGTCATCGTGATCGCGGAGGATTTAAGTGTGAATGTCTGCTTGGTTGGGACAGGCGCGAGCCCAAAGTTTTTGCCAACGATCAGTCCCAGACCCTGTTTAGTTCGCCCCGGCCGCGACAGGTCGAGATCATCAACGTTGCCCTTGTATGCCACTAGAATCTCCAGTTACCAGAGCACAATGGCCCGAGCTGTTCGTGCGGTGTTAAAGGCGGCGCGTGTCAACTGACGATCCACGCACAAAACAATTGAATGCATCATTCCGGCGATTATATGCATACCTGAATCCGATCAATCTGGCTACGACTTATTTTGACGCTGTATCACAGGGAAAACGCCGGTGACCCGTAATGCACTGTTTTCAGCTCTCGGCGGGCAAGCGGCGTCAGACTATGCAAACGCAAGATGAATCTCTTGCTATTCGACAATTGGAGCCGTTGAGCTAACATGGCAGCACCGATTGAATGGATATTGCGTCGTTAAATGAAAGCAATAATAGATGCTTCAGTTGGTACGCTGTGTCTGTTTTCAAGTGATGTATTGCCGGGGGCTGGGGAAGCTAAGCTGCTTAGAACAGCTCAGGTCTGCCCCGCGACCAAGTAGGTCGCGGAGACCAACCGGTTGATGGCCATCGCCAGCGGCGTCAATCCGACCAAATAGAAGTGCGTCGGGCCACGCAGTGAAGCCATCAACCTGAATGAGCCGCTGGAAGGCAGATGCCGGTAGGCCGGAGGCTGGGTTGACCAGGAAGCGCTGCCTTCGGAAAGCGTTCGGGCCAAAGTGGTAAGTGTAACAGACGCATTCATGCCCCAATTTGCCCAGCCTGTTTACGTTTCCCCTCCAGGAGGCATATTTAACCGTTGGCGAGATCCGGAGACCAGCATGGCCTTCGTCACAATCATGCAACCAGGCGCTAATTCTAAGGTGACGTATCCTCAAGCTTTGAGAGAAAGATGCGGCGCACAAGAGCCTGGTACTGCGCCTCTGTGGCTCCACGCCGAGCGTCCACAAGCGGCATGATGTCATTTGTCGGCAGATACCGCAGCCGGTCCGAGCCATCGGTCGCTGCTTCAAAGATCGTAGACGCAACCTTTTCAACGGCGTCCGGGTCTGCCCCTTGGGTCATGCCATCATAGAGTTTGCTAATGTGATTAAGGAATGGAAAGTAATCTGTGGGGACGGAAAGCTCAGCGCCTTCCATGCCGCTACGTTTCATGAAGCCTGTTCCTGGAGCACCGCCTGGCTCTACGAGCTTTACCTTGATGCCAAGACCGTACAGCTCATATCCGAGAGCCTCGGTAAAACCCTCGATGGCAAATTTCGATGCTGAGTATAGCGATGCCATCGGGAAACCTATGACACCTGCGCCGGACGTAACGTTGATGATTGTGCCCTGCCGGTTTGCTCTGAAATGCGGAAGAATTGCACGGGTCACATCCAACACCCCGAAGAGGTTGACGTCAAATTGCTGTTTCACTGCTTCAGGAGAAGCGCCTTCGAAGATCGCAAAGAGGCCGTAGCCGGCATTGTTGACGACCGTGTCAATGCGACCGAACCGCTCGATACCCGCCACAATCGCAGTCTCAATGCTGCCAGGGTCTTCAACATCGAGACGCGTTACGAGCAGTTTATTGCCGGACTGCAGGGTGCTGTTGGCCTCGGGATTGCGCATTGTTGCAACGACATTCCAGCCGCGCTCGCTGAAAAGCTTGGTGGTGGCTTCACCAAATCCGGAAGACGTACCAGTGATGAGGACGGTTTGCGTCATGTGATTTCTCCGCTTTCTTGACTTGCCAGCTTCTATAAGCGAGAAATACAGAACGGATAAGCCGTTCAATCCCGAACAGCTTCATGATGGAAACCGTACAATGGAGGAGCTTGGGCTCAGGTCGCTGACGGTCGTGAGCCTTGTCGCGAAACATAGAAGTTTTCGTGGGGCGGCGATCGAACTGGCTATCGCACCATCCTCGGTAAGCCACATAGTGGCAAATATCGAGAAGCGAATTGGCATCAGGCTTTTCCTTCGCAATACTCGAAGCGTGTCGTTGACCGAAGCAGGTGAAGCATTTCTTGCGCGGATTAGACCTGCATTGGCGGAAATCAACGGCGCGCTGGAGGGTATCCACGAACTGCGAGATCATCCGACCGGGCTCATACGAATTAACGCGTCGAGTTGGGGCGCTGGCAGACTGTTACCGATCGTCGTGAGTTTCATGCAGGCATATCCTGAGGTAAAAGTGGATCTTACCTGCGAAGGCAGGATCGTCGACATTATCGCGGAAGGGTTCGATGCAGGGCTCCGATTGGAATCTATCGTGCCTCAGGACATGGTCTCTGTATCGCTGGGCGTACCAGAGCGGCTCATCCTCGTTGCAGCGCCCTCATACCTTACGGCGCGCGGGACACCGAGGACACCCGGCGACCTCCTCTCACATGAATGTATCCAAGCCCGGCTTCCGAGTGGTATCATTATGGAATGGGAAATGGACCGTCGCGGCGAGTCCGCAAAACCAAAAGTGACGGGCCGGCTTACGGCCGGATCAACAGTGCTTGCAGCAGAGGCTGCGGCCAGCGGGTTCGGCATCGCTTATGCCGACGCCCGTGAAGCAGCGCCTTTCCTCGAAAATGGCCAATTGAAGCAAGTGATGGAGGAGTGGACCCCAACACTGGGCAGCGAGGCGCTTTACTACCCACCCTCTCGCCTGCCATCGGCGGCTTTCAGGGCATTTGTCGACTATGTTCGGGCATACCGCCGGTCAGTTGATCGAGCCTAGACGATCTATGGTGTTCTGACGACTGGTCACAGGCTGGCTCGGCCGTGAGCAACGACTTTTAGCGCCGCATCCTCGCCCTCGACACTCCTTCATCATGCCAAACTTGGCCACCATGCTCCGCGACACCCATTGCGGGGACCCATGGCAGGTTTCCGCCCCTTATTGGCAGAGTAGGGCTCCGCAAGTGAATTGATTGGCAACCGCTGATGGGAGAATTGTAGGTCCGGTGAGTGACTGCCCGCTTTGGCGTAAATCTCACCCGTGCATTTAACGAGAGGATTTACAATGATTGCCGAACCAAAAATTGTCGCTGGTGTCAAAATCCCAGACAGCACGATGGCAAAAGCTGCCACTGAACTCGTCCGCGACACGGAGACGGATCTTCTCTTTCATCACTCCAGCCGCGTCTTCCTGTTTGGGGCCCTAACCGGCGAACGCAAGCAATTGAAGTATGATCCCGAGCTTCTCTACATCGGTGCAATGTTTCATGACATGGGTATCATGGACCAATATGCAAGCGACACAGAGCGCTTCGAGGTCGACGGCGCGAATACAGCGCGTGACTTCCTTTCGGCTTACGATATTTCCGAACGCGACGTCGATGACGTCTGGGATTCGATCGCCTTGCATACGACACCGGGAATTCCGCAGCACAAGCGCCCAACGGTCGCGCTCGTGACCGCCGGTGTCGAAATGGACGTACTGGGAATTGCCTACGACAGTTTCACCGAAACGCAGCGACAGGAGATCTGCACATGCCATCCGCGGGGACTGAAGTTCAAGCACGGCATCCTTTCCTCTTTCTGCCTCGGCACAATGAGAAAGCCGGAAACGACTTTCGGCAATGTTAAGGCCGACGTGCTCGGCTATATGGATCCAACCTATAAACGCGACAACTTCGTCGATATGATTTTAAGTTCGCAGTGGGAAAGCTGATAGGCAAAGTCAGTTGACAAGAAACTGATGCCGGTATTGTGCGGGTGAAACTCCGAGCCGCTTCATAAATGCCTCGCGCATGCGCTTGGGGTTGCCAAATCCGCATTCGTGGGAGATTCCCTTCAAGGGCTTATTGGTTCCTTCCAGCATGGCGCGCGCCAAATCTACGCGCGCCTTTTCAACAAAGCGAGCCGGTGTAATGCCGGTTTCTGATACGAACGCCCTTGCAAAGTTGCGCTGGCTCATCGCGCTGGCGATTGAAAGTTCAGAAACGGACAGATGTCGTCCGAGATGTTGCATCACGTAGGCGCATACGTTGGATATTGGCGAACTGGCGTGAGAGTCGATCTCGAGATAGGGGCTGAACTGGGACTGGCCTCCCAATCTCTGAGCAACGACGACGAGACGCTTGGCCACGGCTAAAGAGACGGCCGGTCCATGGTCCTCACGAACCAGTGCCAACGCCAAATCGATCCCCGCAGTCACACCCGCGGACGTTACAAAGGCGCCATCACGCAGATAGATCCGATCATAGTCGACCTCAGCGTATGGATATTTCATAGCCAGCTGTTTGGCATTCTGCCAGTGCGTCGTGACTTTCCGACCATCCAGAAGACCGGCCGCACCGAGTAAAAACGCACCCGTACAAACCGAGCCATACATCCCGCTTTGGGGTGCAAGCCGCCCTATGCACTCGAGAATTTCTTCCGGTGCATCCGTAGTCGGCAACGACGGCCCACCGGGGATTAGAAACAGATCGAAGGGACCCTTTGCTTGCGTGTAACCAAGGTTGGAGGCTAAAATCATACCATTAGATGCCGTAACATTGCGATCGTGTGGGCCGATTGTCAGCATCTGATATTGTTGATCCGTCCCGATCAAGGCGTTGGCTTCGGCAAAGACATCCAGCGGTCCCGAAATATCCAACGACTGGACGCCATCAAAGATCAGCATGGCAATTGTTTTCATCAATGCGCCCCTACTATGAACGTAAACGTTGCACTCGTCGCATCAAAGGGATGCAAGACAGTCGGCTGTTTTTCGCGAGCTTGTATCAGAGGCCGCACTGATCTGCGACGGACACAGATGCAGAAAATTCAGGTCATCATACGTTTTGCCAAAACCTTCCAGGCTCCAACAAATGACCGAGCGCTTACACGAACTTCCTCGACCGACCGGCCAGGCCGATAGAGATTTCCCCCGACACCGAAACCAGACGCTCCAGCTTCCGCCCATGCTGCCATTGACTGCTCACTGACGCCGCCAGTCGGCAATAACGGGATGTCGTGTGAAAATACCGACCGCCAAGCCTTCAAAACTGCAGGTGATATAGCTTCGGCCGGAAAAACTTTGAGTGCATTTGCCCCCGCTCTTAGCGCGGCGAATCCTTCTGTAGGCGTCGCCACACCTGGAATGCAAGGCATCCCAAGTTCCCTCGCGGCTTCAATCACAGCCGTATCGGCATGCGGCATGACAATCAAGGTCCCGCCGCAATCCTTGACCCTGTGGACATCCGCGGCTGTCGTGACCGTCCCAGCCCCGATGATTGAAGTCGTCCCGAACTTGCGGGCGACACGCTCGATACTCACGAAAGCGTCAGGAGAGTTCAGAGGGATTTCAAGGATACCGAAACCTTCCTCGATGACGGTGGTCGCGATATCGTCAACTTCCCCCGGAGTAATCCAGCGCAGGATTGCGACCAGCGGGCAGGTATTCAACGCATCTTTAAACCGGGTGAGTTCAGCATCTTTAGATCTGATCATGAGATATTTCCTTTAAGGTCGATAGGCTCCCGCTCCCGGTTGAGAACGGCGAGGATTATGGTTTCAGGCGACCGGCCGTCGCTGTAACCACCCAAGTTCCGTCCCGACATGCTCAAGCGAATCCGCCAGTGCACCTATGTGCGCATGGGTGTGGAAGGGGCTAGGCGTGATGCGAAGCCGTTCCTGACCGCGTGCGACTGTCGGGAAGTTGATCGGCTGCAGGTAGATGCCATGGTTGTAAAGGAGGCGTTCACTGGTCCGGCGACACAGATGTGCATCCCCTATGATGACCGGAAGAATATGGCTCTGCGTATCGAGTACCGGAATACCCCTCGTCTGAAGCATAGTTTTCAGTCTCGCGGTCACCGCTCCTTGGCGGGCTCGTGCACCCGGATGCGTCTTCAAATGCTCGACCGCAGCGAGCGCACCGGCAGCAAGATGGGGGCAGAGGGACGTCGTGAAAATAAAGCTGTCTGCCATGCTGCGGATCACGTCGATCAAGACCGCCGACCCCGCGACATAACCGCCGATGACGCCGAATGCCTTGGCGAGTGTTCCTTCGATCAGGGTTAAACGATGCGAAAGGCCCTCCCGGTCCGCGATACCGCCGCCGCGAGGGCCGTACATCCCGACCGCATGTACTTCGTCGAGATAGGTCATCGCTCCATAGAGGTCTGCAACGTCGCAAATAGCACCGATGGGCGCGACGTCGCCGTCCATGCTGTACAAACTTTCGAAGGCAACGATCTTTGGCCGGGACGGTTCGACCGCTGACATCAACTCATGCAAATGCGCAACGTCGTTATGTCGGAATATGTGCTTTTCCGCCCCGGAGCGACGTATGCCTTCGATCATCGAGTTGTGGTTCAGTTCGTCGGAAAAAATGACGGCTCCGGGAAGGACCTTTCCCACGGTGCCAAGCGCTGCCAGGTTAGATATCCAACCTGAGGTGAACAGAAGAGCTGCTTCCTTGCCGTGCAGATCCGCCAGAGATGTCTCCAGCGCGACGTGCTGTGTCTGGTTTCCGGAGATGTTGCGTGTTCCGCCAGCCCCCGCACCGAACCGGTCAAGGGCAATGTGCATGGCTGCGATGACGTCAGGATGCTGCCCCATTCCCAAGTAGTCGTTGCTGCACCACACTGTGACGCGCTTTGCCCCTTGCGGCCCATACCAAAGTGCCTCGGGGAAGGCTCCAGACAACCGCTCGATCTCGACAAAGCTGCGGTAACGGCCATCTAGTTTCATATCACTGAGTATCGCCTCAAGTTTTTGAGTATACGGCATGCCCACTTCCTTAAATGCATTCAATAAAATATATTGTATGGATGCATACGTTCTATTCCCACAGTCATTGTTGAGCAAGCGCCTTTCACTCGCCTGCGACAATATTGTCAATATGGCGCCTGGGTCATCCCGTGATGATAAGTCAGTAACGCTGTAAAACATAGCCTATAGCCCGATACTCAGGTTCATGGTCAGGTGGCGGCATTGCTCCCGGCAAGGAAATCGCGTGTGACAATTTGCGCGCTGGACCGAATGATCGCATAAATGTATGGATGATTGTATTGAAAAAAATCGAGAATGAGGAATCAATGGTTCACGATCGGAATCCTTTGCCACCGTTACAGACAGGCCTTCGCGGGTGCTGCCCCCAATGCGGGCGCGGACATATGTTCGATGGATTCTTGGCGCTTAAGGCAAAATGCGAGATTTGTGATCTCGACTACGCATTTGCCGACCCGGCCGACGGCCCAGCGTTCTTCGTCATTTGCTTTGCCTGTATCCCCAGTATGCTGCTCGGTGTGTGGCTGGAAGTCGCGTTCCAGCCATCCTGGTGGACGCATCTGATCGTGACGATCCCCTTCATGCTGTTGACTTGCATCCTACCACTTCGTCCCCTCAAGGGATGGCTGGTTGTCAGTCAATTCTTCTATCAGGCACAAGAAGGGAAAGTTTCGAGGGCTGGGCAATGAAGAGATCAGCCACAAGTATGCTCGGAGATGTACCATGTCATTCCTAGGCCTCAGCGCCGAGATGCTCGCCCGCATACAGTTCGGCTTCACGATCTCGTTTCATTTCATCTTTCCCGCCTTCTCGATCGGAACCGCCAGCTATCTGGCGGTGCTCAATGCGCTTTGGCTGTGGAAGCGCGATCCGGCCTATCTCAAGCTGTTTGAATACTGGAAGACGATTTTCGCCGTCACCTTCGGGATGGGTGTCGTTTCAGGCATTGTCATGAGCTATCAGTTCGGCACCAACTGGTCGGCGTTTTCCGAAAAGGCAGGACCGATTGTTGGCCCCCTGATGGGCTACGAGGTGTTGACCGCCTTTTTCCTTGAGGCTGGATTTTTGGGCATCGCCCTGTTCGGCCGCAAGCGGGTCGGCGACAGGGCCCACATGGCAGCCGTGGCTATGGTCGCGGTCGGTACCCTGATCTCCGCGACATGGATTACATCGGCCAACAGCTGGATGCACACGCCCGATGGTTTTACCATCGATGCCAATGGGGTGTTTATTCCCGAGGACTGGTGGAAGATAATCTTCAACCCCTCTTTCCCGTATCGCATGACGCACACTGTTCTGGCCGCCTTTCTCACAACCGCTTTCGCAGTCGGCGCCGTGGGCGCCTGGCACCTGCTGCGTGACCGGCAAAACCGGCAATCGCGCATCATGTTTTCGATGGCAATGTGGATGGCCGCGATAATAACGCCGATCCAAATTTTTGTCGGTGACCTTCACGGCCTTAACACGCTTGAGCACCAGCCTGCAAAAATCGCGGCCATGGAAGGCCACTTTGAAACGCACAGCGATGGGGCGCCACTGATCCTGTTTGGCATACCCGACGATAACGCCGAAACGACCCGTTACGCGATTGAAATTCCGAAATTGGGCTCCTTGATCCTGACGCATCAGTTAGATGGAAAGATCAAGGGCCTGAAGGAATGGCCAAAAGATCAGCGGCCACCGGCTCTGATGCCATTTATCACCTTCCGCATCATGGTCGGGCTAGGCTTTCTCATGCTCGGGATTGGACTGGTGTCGCTGTGGACAAGGTGGAAGGGCACGTTCTACACGAGCACTCTTCTTCATCGCGCTGCTCTTTGGATGGGGCCGTCTGGCTTCGTGGCGGTGCTGGCCGGATGGTACACGACAGAGGTGGGTCGTCAGCCCTGGACGGTCTACGGCCATCTTCGCACATCCCATAGCCTGTCGCCTGTTTCTGCCCCCGCCGTTGGCGCCTCGTTGATCGCTTTCGTCATCGTCTACTTCATCGTCTTCGGTGCTGGCGTCTATTATCTTTTAAAGCTGATGCGCAGGCCGCCTACGCCGATCGAGGACAACGAGCTCGACCATGCGCCGACCAGGACGGCCGGCATTGCGCCAGGACTTGCTCAGGACACACCTCTTGGAGGACATCATGACCATTGACCTCTCCCTCGTATGGGCGGGCATCATCGCCTTTGCGGTTCTTGCCTACGTCGTGCTGGATGGTTTTGACCTCGGCATAGGGATTCTCTTTCCGTTCTTTCGCAGCCGCCGGGATCGGGACGTGATGACAAACACGATCGCACCGGTCTGGGATGGTAACGAGACCTGGCTCGTTCTGGGCGGCGGAGGATTGATGGCGGTCTTTCCGCTTGCCTACGCTATCATTCTGCCTGCGCTGTATATGCCGATCACCCTGATGCTCATCAGCCTGATTTTTCGCGGCGTTGCGTTCGAGTTTCGCTGGCGGACGCGACCGGAATCGCACCTGTGGGATTTTGGTTTCTGGATTGGATCATCTGTTGCTGCGGTCATGCAGGGCATCGCCCTGGGGGCCATAGTTCAGGGCATCACGGTATCGGACAGGCAGTATGCCGGAGGCTGGTGGGATTGGCTGACGCTGTTCTCGATACTGACCGGCATTGCCGTGCTGGTCGGCTATGCGCTTCTGGGTGCCACTTGGATCAACATGAAAACCGGCGGGCAGATCCAAAGACAGGCTGCCGGGTTGGCGCGTCCTTTGACGATCGCGCTGCTTGTGCTGATAGGGATCGTCTCGCTGTGGACACCCTTCATCAATGAGATCTATTTTCATCGCTGGTTTGGCTGGCCGACCGCATTTTTCTCATCCCTAGTTCCATTGCTACTGGCGATCTGCGCGGTCTTGCTTTGGCAGGGGTTGACCCACGACAAACACCTGCGGCCGTTCCTGGCAACGCTGGGCCTGTTTGTGATCAGTTTTACCGGACTTGGTATCAGCTTCTATCCGTATATCCTTCCCGGCGTGTTGACGATCAAGGCTGCCGCAGCGCCTGAAAGTTCGCTGAAGTTCCTTCTTGTGGGCACCGTCGTACTCGTTCCGACCATCTTAGCCTATACGGGCTACGCCTACTGGGTTTTCCGCGGCAAGATCGATCCGGAGGAGCATTACCATTGAACAAGGACCTCGTTCAAAAGACCGCATGGTTCATCGGCCTGTGGGTTGCCGGAGTTGCGGCCGTCGCTCTGGTCGGTCTCGTGATCCGTACTTTTTTGATGTGACCATGCACGTGCGGCACGTCGCTCATCAATCACGCGAATCGAGACCAGCTGCTAATCAGAACGGATATTTACAGGTCCTAGAAAAATGACGCCGAGAGTTCGGGGCTGCCTTCCAGGGCATGCCCCATGAACTCCAGCGCATTTTGCAGGTTGCGACGGGCAATCGGGCCGCCAAGGCAAACCCGCACGGCTTCCGGTGCAGGCCCTTCGACGGTGAACGCGTCACTGGCGACGACACCGATCCCCGCTGAACGCATGTGACTGCCAAAGGTTGACCGCGTCCACCCGTTCGGCAACGGCAACCAGATATTGAACGCGAGCGGATCCGCTTGAAAACTGCCTTTCGGCAGAATCGCCGCAACCATGTCCTGCCGGGCTGCAGCCTCCTTGCGGATGAACCGGAGGATCGTATCGGCTGTGCCATCCTCGATCCAGCGGGTCGCCAGCGCCAACATCAGCGGCGATGCCATGACATTGTTGGTTTTCATCGCGCTGATGAACGGCCAGATTGCTTTGGTGTCGGGGGCAACGACATATGCAAGCCTGAGCCCTGCCCCGATGCATTTGGCCAGCCCTCCGATATGCCAGGCAAGGTCCGGCGCCATGGCTGCCAGGGGCGCAGGGGAATGCGCGGGAATAAAACCGTAGGCATCGTCTTCAACGATCGGAACGTGATATTTCCGGGCAACGGCGCAGATCTCTTCTCGCCGGGCCTGCGGGATCGTCAGCGTCGTCGGATTCTGAATCGTCGGGTTCAGGTACAGCGCTTTCGGCTTCAGTCGCTCACACGCATCGGCAAACGCATCCGGCAGAACGCCGGATTCATCCATCGGCAAACCGACCAGATTGAGGCGAAGTTGCGCTGCGATGGAGCGGATACCCGGATAGGTGATACTTTCCGAAAGTATGATTTCCCCGGGTTTAGCCAGGATGCCGAAGATGGCCAGAAGTGCCGGATGCGCCCCCGGCGTTACAAAAATCCGTTCCTGCGACGGCACAAGCCCGCGGCGACTGAGCCACGCGGACGCCGCCTCCTTGTCCATCGCAGACCCGCCAAAACCCTGGTAGCGCAGCAAAGGGACCATACTGGCGGCGACGACCTTCAGACCGTCGCGCATGCGTCCAATCAGCTCGAGATCGTCCGGCTCCGGCGGCATGTTCATGGACAGGTCAATGGCGGCTGCCCGACGCGGATCGGGCGTATCCGCGCTCATCCATTCTCGGTCATTGGTGGACGGTAGAATGAAGGTTCCCCGGCCGACATGCGATCCGACAAGGCCGCGTTTGGAGGCTTCCGCATATCCGCGAGCGACGGTCGTAAAGTCGATATCCAATCTCTTGGCCAGGTCACGCTGCGGTGGAAGCCGGTCGCCAGGCACCAGTCTTCCGCTGCGGATGTCGCTCTCGATGACATCGGCAATTGCCATGTATCTCGGGCTGTTGCTGGGTGTGAGGTCGGGGAGCCAAGTCTTCATGTCGCATCCAAGGTTTGATCAATGATCGTATATTGTTGCGCTATAGGTTTGTCACGCAGCATTGATTTGATAGGGCCATTGCCTCGTGCAGAATTTCGCGCGGTGTCCGACGGACGCTACAATGAATGCATATTGAGCGCACGCATTTCATTCACAAAGCTTCAATATTCATCGGTAATTTGCAGACGGAATAAGCAGCTACCGGAAAATGCCAGTCGACAGAACACGGTCGCCGCGCAATTTTCCGCTTCCCGCAAGCACGTCCCAGGACTTCAACGGGGCGGGTGTGCTCTACTTTGCCACTCTGTTAAAAGCTGGTTTGCCAATGAGCCGCATACCTACACGCGCGCGACGTTTCCTTTCGGAAAATGTCGCAAGGGATGACAGCTGCGAATCGAGTTAGCGACTGTCGATCCTGCGAAAGCAACCATGGCTTGCAGGATCGGCCTGACGGTCGGACAATAGCCCGGCTGTTCATGGAAATGCTGTCAGACAAAGATGGGGGCTGACTGAGGAAAGAGATATTATACCGTTTCAAAAGTCGCTGCTGGGCTCATGATCGAACGAATGCAGCTGGTATCAGGGCGCCCCTATTGGACGCTGCACAGGAAGGGACACTGCGTCGTATCCCCTCCTATGGCGATCGTCTGCTGGATTGCGAAGCGCCGAAGATCCCAGGCAAGTCTATATTCCGTCTACTTTGCGTATATCATGCATCTCGTCGAAGACGCTGTCGTGCCAGCGCCCCGAGTGCCTAATATGCGATTTGTCATTTAAGGAGCGCGGCTGCCCCTGTCCTGGCGATCTGTTCGTCATGATCCGGAGTGTCTGCAGAGACTCCGATCGCACCGACAATGGTTCCATCGACCATAATCGGGACGCCGCCCCTCATCATGACGTAGCCATCCGCTGTGATAGCCGCCGGGCGCGTACCATTGATCGCATCTTCGAGAACTCCGGTCTCCTTGCGGAACATGGCCGCTGTCCGTGCCTTGCCCGGCGCTAAGTCCACACCTGCAAGCACCGAAGCCTTATCCATGCGTTCAAGTATCAGGGGCAGGCCTTCAGAGTCGACAACGGCGATCACGCAAGGCCAACCCTCGGCCGTCGCTTTCTTTTGCGCCGCGGTCAGGACCAAGCGTGCAGCGTCCAGATTGAGATAGGGTCGTGTCGGAAGCTCGGCAGCAAGTCCTGCGCTTGAGATCAGGGTCAGGGCGACAGCAGCGAAGATAGCTCTGTTGAAATTACTATTCGGCATCGATTTCTCTCCTTTGTTTCCAAATTGGTTATCGCCGGAAACATAATTTGTTTCATTCATGCCGTTTGTTATATTTATTAGGCTCTGCCTAATTATTGAGGAGCAAGTTTTGGAACTGCGACATCTGCGCTACTTCGTAACTCTGGCCGAAGAACTCCATTTTGCTAGAGCCGCTGAGCGGCTCAACATCGCGCCACCCACTTTGACAGTCCAGATCCAGGAGATCGAGCGCAGTCTGTCAGCGCGCCTGTTCGTTCGGACAAAACGCTCTGTGGCACTGACATCTGCAGGGACTATCTTTCTGGCTGAGGCGCAAAAGGTCCTGGCGCAATATCAACACGCTGAGAGTATCGGTCGCCGGGCGGGGCGGGGCGAGGTCGGGAGGGTCGAGCTTGGCTATGTTGCCTCGGCTGCCTATGCCGGCGTTCTTCAGGAACAGGTGACAAAGTTTACCTCGACTTGGGAAGAAGTGGATCTCGTCGCGCGCGAGCTTGCGATGGATGCCCTTCCTCAAAATGTTGCCGAGGGGTCTGTCGATATAGGATTTGTGCGACTGCCACTGACAATCCCAAGTGAGCTTCGAATCCATGTCCTGTTGAGAGACGTCTTCTGTCTCGCGGTTCCTTCGAATATTCAATCTCCCGTGACGGGCATCGAGCTTGCCCAGGCTTCGTTCATCGCGCCTGAGCAGGAGGCTGGGACGTTCGAACTTGCCAGACGCGGTAGCTTCACACCGAATATCGTATCCACCCCTGGGAGCTTGTTGGCAGTGCTAGCGCAGGTGTCTATCGGTGCCGGCATTGCGGTCGTTCCAAGCGCCGTTCGCAATGTTGTGCACCTGCCGGGCGTGTCGTTTCAAGCGATTGGCGGAGAACCCATCGTCTCGGAGGTCGCTGCAGTTTTTCGATCGAATGAAACTTCTCCCGCCGTCTTGAACATGATCAGTCAGATACAAGCAACTTCAGCCAAGATCCTGGCTCCGCATGAGTTCAATTTAGGCGTGGAAGGTATGCAGTGTTCAGCAAGACATGCAAGAGACGCGACTTACTCAAGTGGGTGGGGCTCGTAGTCGAGCAGACGATTGGACAAGTAAGAGAACTTGGGAAACTGCCTCTAGGCGGAGGCCGGGTGGATCAAGGGCCTGACAAACTCTCGAAGACCGCTCCAACGCCTTGAATGGAATCGAACCTGCGGCATCTCGTTTAAGCGGAAATTGTTTCCGCTTAAACGGTCCCGCTCACACGC
Source organism: Rhizobium sp. PvP014 (assembly GCF_017876855.1). Taxonomy (NCBI): domain Bacteria; kingdom Pseudomonadati; phylum Pseudomonadota; class Alphaproteobacteria; order Hyphomicrobiales; family Rhizobiaceae; genus Rhizobium; species Rhizobium sp. PvP014. Next base: position 214,830 of record NZ_JAGIOT010000003.1, on the reverse strand, counting down.
GCTCGCCTTGAACCAATTCGGACGGAAGACATGTCGAGCCTCACAACTCTATCGGTGACGCTACATTGAAATCCTTAACTAATCTTCGGGTCAGTGTGCATTCTCGCTACGAAATTTCTCGGAACGCTTCGCTGAGCCTGCCCCTCCTTCTTGAGACTGTCATCGTCCTGAAGCTACTGGTTCGTGACTTCTGGAGAAGGGAATCCCTCCTCATTCCGGGTTGGATATCCCGAGGTTTGTAGAAGGCCTGCGTTTGGTCGTTGCCGTTCGAAACACCATTCAGTAGGTGACCGTCACAACGACCGTATCGTTGTAGATTCCGGCAGGTGGCGTGTTCTGCGCTTGGATGCGGCCGAATACCGGGTACGGCTGCGCCGTACCGGTCCCGATGGAACCGATCGTCTGTGCAGCGGACGTCCCCCATGGCAGTGTCCTCTCCGCGTTGCGATAGAGGCCATACGTAATGAAACGGTCCAGCCGCGTCATTCGCCGTTGCTCGGGTGACGTGCCGGTCTGGCCATTGTTCAGCGCGACAGAATAGGGAAGGCCCGTTGAGCAGATGACCGAAATTGAACTTGAAGCATCAACGACCGATTTCAGGACCCCGTGGCTGCCAAAGTTCAGAGCCTGCGCCAGCACGTTGCAGGTGCGGTCTACGGTTGCCTGCACGGTGAATTGAGGCCGTGTGGGGTTCTGCGTTATTGCGCTACAGGCGGTCGCGAGCGCTAGCGGCGCGTAGGTAAAGTTGGCACCGAGTACACCTGAGAACAACGAGGTATGTAAACCGCCAAGTGACGACGGTTGCGGCCCGCTGATCCGCCCATAGATCGTCCGGGTTGCCGTCAGCGTGGCACCGGGCAGCACCAGCAAGTTCACCTGCGGCGGGGTCCCAAGCGCCGTTGCAGTCGCGGAGCCCCAAGGCGTCGTGCGGGCGGCATCCTGAAACAGCCCGTAGGTGATGGTGCTGGTTCCGTTCGACAATGTTCTTGCCGAGCTCACGGCCGGACCGCCGCCGCCGGCATTAAGGTTGAGGCAGATCCGGTAGGTCAGCGATAAGATGTCAGTGTTGGTGCAGGAGATGTTAACGGTTGCAGCACTGTCGCGGTTGCCAGCGCCAAGCAGGTTGACGGCTCCGAAATCAAGGTTGGTCACCGAGAAACTGCAGGCGGCCTGGCTGATCGGCGCAGACAGCATCAGAAAGCCGGCCACCAGGCACCAGCGAATGAGCCCCCTTAGGGTACAGGTATGCATACGACCTCTCCTTCTCCCATGCTATCGGCGGCCACGGTGACGGCGGGGATGACCACACGGCACGTCCCACCTGTCGGCAAGGCAAGGTCGATGGTTTGTACGCCACTAACGTCGTTTAGGAAAAGCTGCCCGTCATAGCCGACCAAAAGGTCGGCGCCGCCGGCGGTCGTGCCGGCGGCACCTGCGGCGAGATGGGCGCCGGTCTCGTCCCTCACGATGATCAGCGCCGACTGCAAGCCGGTCTCGACGTTGAAATCGACGACTGCGCCGGCGCGATCGGTCGGCCTGACCACCTGGTGCGTCGTATCGATCCTAGCATCGAGCGGCAGGTTCGTCGGATCAATGGAAATCCGGTTGTCGTCGTAGGAGCGGAGGTTGGGCAGCAGGATCTTGCCGCGGCGGTTGGTTCTGCCGATCGGCCGGTTCTCACTGAGCACCGCGACATCCGGCGCGCCAGCGTCAACGACACCGAATGCATCGTCCACGCGACCCGCGAAAAACATGTCGCCGTCTGCCACCACGATCGATCCCTCAGCTTGGCCATAGGCGCGGGTACTGCGGTCGATCTGTTCGACGCCCGCTTCCAGACGCGCGACTGGCGTGCGGTAGCTTCCGCTGGCGGCGGCTATCTTGGTCTTGCCCATCGCGCCACGTAGGCGCCAGCCGTAGCTGCCTATTTCCGGCTTTTCCGCTTTCGAAACATCGGCGGTGACGGCATAGCCCTCATTGCCGTACGAACCGCCGACCGACGCCGACAGGTTTTCCCCGAAAGACCAGGAAAGCCCGGCGAAGATACCGTAGGATTGATCGCTTCCGAGATCCTTGTAAGCGGTAAGAAACACGTTGGCACGCTCGCCGATGGGCCGATTAGCGGTCATCCCAACGATCCGCGTACGGCTGTCATCAAAATTCTCGATCTGTGTGAGGGACAGGTTCAGCGTCGTCTCGTCGAAAGAGAGCGGCGATGAGATTGACACCTGGTCCAGCGCCCGCGGCGGTTGGCCGCTGATGCCGTCGCCTGGTAGGCGCGCCCGACGGTCTTCCGCGCCAACCGAAGCAAGGTCGTCATAGTCGCCGAAGGTGCGCTGGGTCCGCGCATAAACCTGCGCTCCTAACAGGTCCGCCTCGATACTCGCGGACACTTGGAAGCCGCTCTCGGCGCCGAACCGGCTGGTGGAAGCCGAAAGCGTGCCGAGCGCATGGTTGGCAAGCGTAAAGATGCCGCCAATCCCGACATTGTAGAAATCGTCGCCAGCTTCCATGTGGCTTTCGACGGTGAGGCTGGGGGTCAGCCCGTAGCGGGCGGTCAGCGATCCGAGCAGCGCCTCGTCGTAGTCGAACGAGTTTATCCCGAACGAGCGGCGCGCATAGCCGATCTCGGCGGAGAAATCGAAAAGGCCTGCAGCTAGCAGGTCGGCGGAAGCAAAGAACGGCTGTTCGGTTACCGTTTCGCGGCCGAGACTATCGCGCACTACGACCCGCGCGTTGCCGTTGCCGGTGACGATCGGGATGTTAGTGACGGCGAAGGGGCCGGCCGGTACCTGCTGGGAAAGCCGGCGAGCATTGTCGACGTAGATGTCCACGGTCGATGGAACCGCCGCGGATCCCGAAAACACCGGCAGCGGCATGGTAACGAGATCCGGCCGCAGCGCGAAGTTGCGCTGGATCTGCAGGCCGCCGAGCCGGGTCGGTCGCGACCAGGCGAGCCCTCCGGTGATGAAGTCGCCAGCTCGGTACGTGATCATGCGCGCCTCGTCGGAATAGGACCAGGTGGTATCAAGCCGTGTCATGTCAAACGTGTCGGTCACCGTACTGCCGACGATCTGCGATGAGGATAGTACGCCGTACGGGCTGAAGGTGCGGGCCTCGAGCAAGGCGGAGGCACCTTGGAAGTCGTGGATCTGCGACCAGGTATCGCCGCCGGCCGAACCATAAAAGGTATAGTTGATAAGGGCCCCGGTTCCGGCACTGTTTTGCTGCTCTTCCTCCTTCACCTCCACAGCGAGGAATGGTGACGCGCCGTCCGCTGTGGCATCTATAACCTTCGGTGCAAGCGCGTCCGCAGCGGCCGAAAGCCGCAGAACCTGGTTGCCGCGATCGTATTCCCACCCGATATTGGGCAGTCGGGCAATGTCGATCCAGCCGTCTGGGCGCTTTGCCTGTTCGGCTGGGAGGATGCCGACATTGCGCAGCTGGGCTGGCTCGATTGACAGGTTGCCAGCGGGATCCTGACGAAGGGTCGCGATCAGTTCCGACGACACGTCGTTGACATAGACCTCGAGCTGCAGTTCGGCTCCGGCGGAGGGCAAGGCCTCCCCGTCCGACGCAGGGGGCAAGCCCTGCGCCGTGCTGTCGAAGCTGAATGTTGCCATGACCGCAAAGACCAGTATCGTCAGTTCGAGGCGGCTAGCCGCCCTGGACGCTCGACGTCGCATGGACCCGGCCGGTATCGCTGTCGGCGGCAATCGTCAGGGAACTGCCACCAGCCTTGCCACCGGAAGCGGGAATAAACCATGTGGCTTTCGATCCGCCAAGAACATAGCCGACTAGCCCGTTGTGCTTGGCGATCGCCGTGCCGCCGCTGAGCAGCTGAAGGTTGGCGATGCGAATCCGCTTGCCGCCCGTATTGGTGACGTTGACTTCGTAGCCTCCCCGCATACGGCGGATCGACCAGGCCGGCTTAGGGGGAGAAATGGCCCCGGGAGAGAAAAACACTGGAATCGAGTGGCGAACCACCAGGCTCACTGTGCCGGTCTGTCGTTGGACACCCTGCGGCAACTCGTCGACGATCACCCGATAGCGTTCCTCTGCGAGGATTGCCACTTTAGACGTCCTAACGACACGAATCATGTTCTCGGCGCCCCCGCGCAACTGCGTCATGGGCGGGCTGACGACCACGTCCCGCGTGGGCGTATAGACGTCCTGGCCGTTAATCTGGCTCCAGCGGAAAATGCGAACCTGCACGTTGATGACGCGTTGCGCATCGTTCCAGATCCTTAAGGTGCTAGCGGAGGCTGGCGCGCTTAGGTCGACAAGGACCGGAGAGACACGCAGCGATGCGCCATTGGCGCCGGCGATCGGCAGTCCGGCCAGAAGTGCTGCTACGAGAAGAAAGGCACGCATGCTTGGTCCCCCTCTCAATAGGTCAAGGTTGCGGTGACAGTGTCGTCGTATAGGCCAGCGCCTGGTGTATCTTGTGGGGGTACCCTGCCGTAAACGGTAAATGTCTGCTGACCGCCGGTACCTGTGCCGGGGACCGTATTTGCGTCCGGCGTATCGCCCCAGAGGATCGTTCGCTGGGCATCGGAGTACAAAGAATAAGAGATGGTGCCGCCAGGGCCTTCCATCAGCCGCACCGCCGTTGTGCCACCGGTCGTCGCACCGGCATTAAGGCTGATGTCATACGGTACGCCGTCGGTGCATTGGACCGCGATGGCACTGGTGGCATCAATTGCTGCGTCGATGACGCCATTTGTGCCAAAGTTCATGTTAGTAGCCGAGTTGATTTGGCATTCGGCCTGGATAGTGATCTGGACGTTGAAGTTGGCGGTGGAGGTCTGTGAAAGGCCAGGCGTCGGCATCATAGTTACGGCGACAGCCAGCGCCGACAGCGGCTTTTTGAGTGGCGGCATTTCTGATCCTTCCTGCTGCTCTTTGAGCTGTTTCTCGCTGACGATGAAGACGAGCACACCAGCTCGCTTACAATCAGTGATTTGTATATTTGAATACTCTCATATATGATCTTAATCAAAAGTTAACGGCATTTCCGGGCTTAGAGCAGAACTGGAGTTAGACCCGCATCCGAGATTGTCTCAAACCCTCTATCTCCCGGCATCGCCGTGCCAGCGGCAGCCATCATGGATGCGAGTTCAAGCCTAGCGGATTAGCTTTCTTTGGTTTTCCTGGTGGTTTGAAGCTTGAGCTTTGGCCGCAGATAGACGTCGCTCGTACACTGGCCTGCCGCTTAAGCCTCCTAGCTCGACGGTGTTCACGATCGGGCTTATTGGCTCGACCAAGGAAAGGTCAATGTGGTTGTAAATGCCACAGAGCGAGCGGGAGCCGAGATTGTGAAAGCGCAGGCCTCTAAGTTTACGGAAGATACGCTGGCTACTTCCGTGATCCAGACGGACATCTACGGGATGTCGTTTGGAACGCTTACTTGCTTTCTGCGACGCACTGAACCTTCGAATATTATTCCGCGGTACGAGATAGCATGACAGATCGCGTGGGTATTCGTTTATCGGATACGACGTGCACGCATCGTCGGCCTCGGCTATGCGGCTTTGGCCTCCGTGGCCTACTGCAGTCGGAATTTTGACTAACGCAGCCGCCAATCACTATGCTTCTCGAAGAATTTTGCCGCCGTGCCGTCTGTTCCTTCGCCGGAAGGTCTGCCATCGTGGCAAACGAGTTCGAGAACATACCCCGCGGTCGAACTTCCTGGACCGATTTCCAAAGCTATAGTGCTCCGGCTAAGAGGCTCGCCGACTGAGGGCGTGAACCGCACCGGGTTTGCCGGAGGCCATTTCGTTTAAGTTATGCAGCCATAGCTGGTTCGTCCAGCATGGCGTAATACCGCTCTTCAGCTTCGGCTGGCGGTATGTTCCCGATGGGCTCCAAAAGCCGTCGATGGTTGAACCAGTCGACCCATTCCAAGGTGGCGAATTCTACCGTCTCGAAGCTCCTCCATGGTCCACGCCGATGGATGACCTCGGCCTTGTAGAGACCGTTGATCGTTTCTGCGAGGGCGTTATCGTAGCTGTCACCGACACTCCCGACGGACGGCTCGATGCCTGCCTCTGCCAGGCGTTCGGAATACCTGATCGAAACGTATTGAACACCGCGATCCGAATGATGCACAAGGCCGCCGCCATGCGCAGGACGCCGATCATGAAGTGCCTGCTCCAGCGCATCGAGGACGAAGCTTGCATGTGCTGTCCGGCTCGCCCGCCAGCCGACGATGCGACGAGCAAAGACGTCGATGACAAAGGCCACGTAGACGAAACCCTGCCAAGTAGCGACATAGGTGAAATCCGAAACCCACAGCCTGTTTGGCGCAGGGGCTTTAAACTGGCGGTTCACCCGGTCAAGCGGGCTTGGAGCCGTCTTGTCCGAGAACGTCGTGCGGATCGGCTTTCCCCGAATAACACCTTGCAGGCTCATCGACCTCATAAGCCGAGCAACGGTGCAGCGGGCGGCGTCGAAGCCTTCACGCTTCAACTGCCGCCAGACTTTACGAACGCCATAGACCCGAAAGTTCTGCTCGAAGACGCGACGGATCTCGATCTTCAGGCTGATATCGCTGCGGGCGCGGACCGACAGGCGATCCACGTCCAGTCGTTTGGCGACATTCTCATGGTAGGTTGATGGGGCAATCGGCAGCAGCTTGCAGATCGGCTCGACCCCGAACACGCTACGGTGTTCGTCGATGAACGAGATCATCGCTTGAAGGGGCGGTCGAGCTCCGCCATGGCGAAATATGCAGAAGCTTTGCGCAAAATCTCGTTGGCCTGACGAAGCTCCCGGTTCTCCCGCTCAAGAGCCTTCATCTTCTCGGCCACATCGCTCGGCAGGCCTGCTCGTTTACCGCTGTCGACCTCGGACTTCTTCACCCATTCATGCAGCGTGGCTGGCGAGCAGCCGATCTTGGCCGCAATAGATGAAACGGCAGCCCAGCGGGATGGATGCTCGGCTTCGTGATCCAGCACCATACGAATGGCACGTTGACGGACTTCAGGTGAAAACTTGTTCGTTGTCTTGCTCATGATGACTCCACTTTCTCAGAAGTTGGAGCCTCCGGCAAACCCGGTGCGGTTCAGCGAGCCATTTACGGCGGATGCCTTTTTAAGCGCAGCCCTGCTCTTCCACTATAGCGTGAAACAAACCTCTACAGTCTATGACTTCTTCGATGGCTGAGTTAATTCGCTCAATCAGGCCGAGCGTAGCCGGTCTTTCTGGATTAACAAAGTCTCCAACGAACATGATCACGTTATCAACTGTCAACGGGGCACCAGCTATCGAGCATTTCAGTATGGCTTGGTTAGCGATAGCCGTCGCGCCGATTCTTTCAAACAGCGTAATGCTCTCTTCCTGCGTCAGTCCTGGTAGCAAGGCAATAAATCCTGTGTGGGGGATGATAGCTGTTAGCACTCTCTAACTAAATTTTAACAGGCGCAGCCGTTTACCATACCACTTATCGTTGCTCCATGGGTAAGCAAGCAGGTGAGGTATGCCTCCAACTCATAGCGCACGCGCATGCGAGAAATCATGCTAGCAACGCGCCGTCCGCCAACAGAGAAAGCAGAGGTGCAGGCATCAGCACTGGAATAAACCGCCCTAGCGCAACAGAACGCCTCTTCAAACGACGGAGGCTGAGACAGAGTTTAAGGCGATAGTCGGGCCGTGCGAATTAGGAAAGGCACTGATCGTAGGCGTTTGGATTCGCGGGCCAATAGGAATAACCTCCGTCGTGACCGTTGCATTATTGACGCAACTTGACTTGGACGGCTATACGTCAATCACACGATACAGTTGCGGTGCTCGCTGGATGGACGAGTAAGAGGAAATGGCTCAGAGGTTATGAGCCACTTCAAGGAGCATAAAGTTCGCTCCAGCCTATGCAGCTTTGGAGTGTTCTTTCGATGGCATGAAAATCGTGTGCAAGGTTGTGAGAACCTGAGCGACAGCGTCAGATTGACAAGAGTAATAAATCGTCTGAGCGTCCCTGCGTGCAGTTACGATTTTTAGATCCCGCATTTTCTTGAGATGTTGCGACAAGGCTGATTGACTCAGCCCGACTTCTTTAGCCAGGGATGAAACGTCCCATTCCCGTGCAACAATCAAATTGAAGACCCGGAGCCGAGCGCCGTTTGCCATAACCGAAAGGAGATCAGCTGCTTGTTCGAATTCAAGTGCGGGTAATTTAGTCAATGGCTTTCCGTTCAACCTGTGTGCGCCGCACAAACTACCACAAAAGCAAAGATGCTGCACCACGGTAATTGTTAATTCTATAAAGTCTGCAGATATCGTTATTTCAGTTAGATTAGCAAGGGGTTACATTTAATAAAACAAACGAAGCTCCTCGGTTCGAAGCTCGTTTTGATGTCATTGCTGCACTGCGTTAGGCCGCGTTATTTTTTCAGCGGAACTCAATGAAAGGCTCCTCCAGATGCGGCAAACTGAACTCAGCGCCGGGTCCCTTAGCGACATCGGAGACCAATCAGACCGCTATCATCGCTGTCTCTGCTGAATGTAATCGATGGCCGCCTGTGCTATGGGCTGCTTGCTATCGTTGAGCCGCGATCGAAACACGAGGGACTGATGAGCCGAGGCAAAATGAACACTGGGGGGCCGCACCCTGTCGATATTCACGTGGGCCGGCGCGTCAGGATGCGACGAAACGAGGTAGGAATGTCACAGTCAAACCTCGCAGAGGGGTTAGCAATTACATTCCAGCAAGTACAGAAATATGAGCGAGGGACGAACCGCATAAGCACGTCGAAGCTCTACGAGATAGCGATCGCTCTAGGGACGCCAATAACTTACTTCTTCGAGGATCTGGATCTCAGCGACGAGTTGGCTGGAGAATCCATAGCGAACCTCGAACGTCAACAGTCTTACAGATCGAGCAAAGAGGGATACGACGTCATCGATGCAATGAGTAAGCTTCCGCGTTCAACGAGGTCGAAGATCCTATCGCTCCTACTCGTACTTCAACCTGGACAAGACGGGGACGACAGCGGCGGCACCAAGGCGTAACGCTCGACATGTTTCAGATGCGCAGCGCCAATTATACGCCACAAGCGAACGTAGTCAGTGGACGTGCTTCGAGTACGCTTAGTGAGTTGTCGTAGGCATTCGAAACGGACTAGCGTTTCGCTTGTCAAAGAGGTGAACAGTGGATTGGCGACATACCTAGTTCTCTCGTTGATTGCAGGCATCTTTACATCTGTTGCTGCGGTAAAGATCCACAGGCGTCTCGCGCGGGGTCGTCTAGGCAAGTTTGCATTTTTCGAGCACATCTTGTTGCCCGCAGTGCTACTCTCAATGGCAGCGTTTTTTTCAGCCTCAGCCTATTTGTTGAAACAGATGGGGTAAATACAGCGCCCGGCTCGCGCCGCGTATTTGGCCTAACTTACACACCTGAAGCTTACCGTGTTATCGTCGTTCGTGATCGCCTCGGTGACTTTCTCATCCATGCAGAGCGTATCACACCATTTCGGACGGCAAACCAGTATTATACCCGGCCTTGAAGCGAAGCGCTATTGGGTCGTTTCGGTAGTTCGACAGTAGCTCCGAAAACCCTTGTTCCAAGCCCTGAAACGCTTGGGTTCATACTTTAACGTATAGGGGCACTCAGCTTCGTTCAGGCCCTGGATTGCGGCAGCGCGGCCTTGGTCAAACGCTATGCCAACGCTTCCGGGGAGGAGCTGATCAGCACTCAGGATCACCTGTTTGTCGAGATGCCACGAAAATTCCGAGCGGAATTCGTAATCGTTATCACTCATTCTCAGCCTTTCGCCTTCCCCAGCGGAATCTTATTCTAACATTCAGCGAAAATGATATGAGAGTCCGAGGTCGTAAGTGATGGAACTGTACGTTTCCGCACAAAGAGGACTCGAGACCCAACACATTTTTACCTGTCCCTTTGTCGTCCTTTCGAAAGCAACGCGGAGGGCGATGATGAGCGATAAGCATCGACGGAAGGAGGTCTTTCATTCAGTGCGCGCAAGGCGGAAGCCCTGGGTCTCAAATTCGAAGACGACCAATCGTATCTCAGCGCTGTCGAACGATGGGTCGATGGAAAATTCAGCGCGGCGGACCTTAGGGAGCGTCGGCTCGATAAGCGAAAAATGGAACGCCGCATAAGGTACTTCGCCCGACACTGCTTGCGGTCGGATTCGTAGCTGTGAAAGCCAATCTTTATGAAACAATCGTACCTGACGTTCAGTAGAGTTTTGTTTCAGATCAACAACCCGACAAACCCTACAACGTGTACGACAATGATCAACAACAACGCGACGTACATGGCCCACATGGAAATCTCCTAACCAACATCGGCTGTTTACACGAAATTGAGCTCGAATATATTACATATTCCTAATGTAGTTAATCGCAGCTGGAACCTTGCGCAACTTTACAGAGCATCGACTTCATCGTCAGCGATGTCCAGCATTGCCATGCTTTCGACAACTCCCGTTACCCGATCGAATGTAATGGCTTCTATTCGGCAATGACCAGCTTGCGATCCGAAGAGCCTCGCATGGTGCCTTTAGTTAACGCTTCATAAGGATATCGACAAACGGTTCGATCGTGTCCGAACCGCGTAGGAGATCAGCCACTGACGCACTTCTACATGGAAAGCAGCTTCCTCATTAATGGGGGCGCACCTGAAGAGAACACCGTTTGCGACAATAGTGTCGTAGGCGAGGCTAAAAACTTTACCGTCAAAGTTGCGGGCGATCTTCGTTTCATTGTTAACGGTTTTCGTGCGGATCTCGCCGGTAAAGATAAGCCATCGGGATATTTAGAAGGCCTACAAGCTGCCGCTTGTGACTAGAACGATCGGGAATTTCGGCAGTATCGCAAACCGGGATGGATCGGCACCAAGTGCCGGGGACCGCCAGTACACTAAGAGACGAAGCCCTGAATGCACAACCTAACCCTACAATGTTGAGGAACAGTGGTATTATAGAGCGCCCCAAAAGCTTTTGTGACCGAATTAACGAAGTCCGACTAATCTGTGTGTGACTTATCGCTTATTGAGGCGCTACGTGCGGAATGACAGATAAACGACTCATATGGCTGGTAGCGTCTTTGGGGGTTTCCAGCCATCGAAGCATGTACACCTTAGCAACTGAAATCGAAGGTAGTGATAGGTCGTCACCTGAGCTTAAAGCTGCTGCGAACGATGTTCTCCAATCGCTTGAGCGCGTCATAGACCTGGCGGTTGCGTCGTCGCGAGTATTGGGAAAAGCTTCACGAAAATTCGATAAGCTTGTTCTTGTGCTGGAGCGACAGGACAGCGTTGCGCGTCTCGAAGGTCTCGTTGACCAAGTTTTCGTAGAAATGTAAAATTGCTTGAAGGTACTAATCAGTAGACTGGATACCCAATGGGGTAGGGCCGTGGTGCGTTGCCCTGGTGGAGTCGGACGGCTTTGGCCTTGCGACCGATGTCGCCGGTAGCGCCGCCGTCCAAGGACGGAACGCGGACGGCTGCGACTGGTTCCTGTAGACGCGATCGACCCATTCACGCAACTGAAAGGCGAAGGCGGCATAATCACTTCAGATCTCTTGGAGTGTGAGAATGCGTTTTCTGAAGGTAACAGCGTGGATATGGCTTGGCCTTCTCTTTGCCGGTTTTGGTCTTGCTGCTTTCGGGCTTGAAAAACTTCCGATAATGGCTGGGTTGATTGTCGGCTGTGGTGTTGGTCAGTTGTTCGTTGCCAAGGCTATCACTGCCGATCCCGGCTATGCGGTCAAGGCTAACCTGATTGCGTTAGTGCCAGCCATAATCATCGTATTTGGGACGGTGCTATTATACGTATGACGTCTACGCTATGTCTCAGAAGGTATCTAAGCGAAGCAACAGTCTAAAGGGGCCTTATCGTCGTAACTTGCTAGTTGTTCGCAATTTGCCCATTTAGCAGGATTACGTGAATTCGGCAGCGAGTTTCGGCGGGACCACGCGCCGGGCCATTACTTGCTCCATGTGAAAACCATTCTGCCTCAATAGCACCATGAAAGCGGTGGTACCACTTGCTTGCTTGTATAGTAGATTGTGCTAATATTTGCGCGTTGCCGGCAGACACCCCCTCTTTTCGGTGACAATAGGGAGCGTGGTGAGCGCCTTCCTGTACCGAGGCAGCAGTCCCTTCGTTTGGTTTCAACCAACGCTTGCTGCCTCGCGGAGGGAGGCCAAAGCCGTGGCCTCCCTCCTTTTGGCTACCGGTATTCGAGGTAGAGGATCTTTTCTCTACCTTCCTGCGCTAAAATATTAGATGCCTCTTAACTATGAGTTGACATGCAAGAGCTGCGCGTCTGGGTGATCCGCACCGGGTTTGCTGCAGGCCATTTTTGTTTATGTTATGCAGCCATGGCTGGTGCGTCCAGCTTAGCGTAACTCTCCTCTTCAAGATCCTTCTTCTTCTCGGCGAGATCGCTCGGCAGGCATGCTCGTTTACCACTGTCGACCTCGGTCCTCTTGTCCCATCCCTGCAGGGTGGCTAGTGAGCAGCCAATCTTGGCAGCGATAGATGAAACGGCAGCCCAGCGTGATGGATGCTCGGCCTCGGGGTCCAGCACCATACGTATGGCACGGCTACGGACTTCAGGTGAAAACTTGTTCGTGGTCTTGCCAGCCGCGGCTCGAAGCTCAATCCGAGCGACCTCGGCTACTCAGCTGGTTGCAAGGGCGACAGCGCGGATGACGAGAAAAGCTGTCGCCACGGTTGTCGGGGCCGAATAGTCATCGCTTCGCGGAACCTCCCGATATTGCAACGACTTGGCAAGATCAATTCCTCGACGACATCCGCAGCGGTCCCCAGATGCCTTGTCATACCCAGTCGCCTTCAACATAACCCCGCCTCAACCCTCGAACAGCTGGTTGTCATTCTCAATTTTGTGATTGGTCAAACCTCATGTAATTGATAAAGTGTCAGCACCATGTAATTGATAAAGTGTCAGCACTAGCGTGGAGGCTTCATAAGTGAGATCTCTACTATTGGCGGTTTTGCTGCTTGCAACTCCTGCATTCTCCAACGCCCAAACGTCCGACATTCATGAAGTGGCTAAAAGAAGCGATCATACAAGCGTAGATCGTAGTCTTGCTCGTTATCCAGACTTCGCAGCATGTCGAGACCCAAGTTCACCTTGGAAGAATGATCTTCGGTGGCGAGACCTATATCGCCAGCCTGACCTTTGGGTGTGCTTCTATCATTTAGCGGCGGCCCTTAAAACTGAAGATGAGCTTCGTCTATGGGGTGCCCAGTTTGGCCTGGAGCTGACTGCCAGTACTCGCCGTCAATTCGAACCACGATCTCGCCATACCGGATTTGTGTGTATCCGCCGAGATCCCAACTGCCCGCTACCGTGGCCAGAAATCAGCCCCGCTTGGGATGTGCTTATGCCCGTTCACTCGGTGACGTTCAGTGTCCTCTCTCTAGAAAATGGGACTATTGATCAGATATTCGTTTCGTTCAAACGTAAGTGAGAGGTGAAAAATGGCAGACATACGATTGGCAGGAAATCACATTTTGTGGGTCTTGGGCATAGCGTCGCTATGTAGCTGTTCTTGGACCCACCGATAAGATCGCCCTCCCAATGACCGGGAACTGCGCGGTCTTCGACAGACGCAGGTCTTTCGCTTATGGAAACCGCATCAGTTATCTGGCCCAACCCACTTCGCTTCATGGTGGCGTGACAGGAACGGCGGATGGTACGGCTTGCCCTAAGGTGTTCTAGCAGCTTCTTTTCCAGCACCCCGCGCGTCTGAATGTACAGGCTGCGATAGATCGTTTCGTGCGACACCTGTCTGAGTGGCTCTCCTGGGCAAGTGCGTTTGAGCCAGCCAGCTATCTGCTCCGGCGACCACTTCCGCTGCAGCTTGGCGGATACTGTGCGGGCCGGCGACGCATAGCAAGCCAGCTTGCACGGCTTAGGACGCAAGGACCGATCCCAGGCTGCTTGATCGGGAAGTGCTGCCCGATAGCAATCAAGCCCGCCGTTGCGACAGACTTCACGGCTGATCGTAGAAGGCGATCGACTAATGCGCAGGCGACAGATCGTAAGGAGCATCCGGTAATCAGCCCCCGGAAGATTTCCTAACGCTCATGCAGGCTGAGTGCCTTCCGCGCTCATCGCCGCTCGGCTGGACGTATGCCACCGGTGGGCGGAGTCACGGAAAATACGGACGAAGAGCCTCGATCAAGAAGGCGTCCGATCGATTTCATTGACTCGCCAGCCTGCCATCGGTCCCAAATCTCCGATCGCTGTGCAGCAGAAATATGCATGCGTGGTCTGCGCTTCATATCACACTCCTCTTTGCCAAAAGAATAGTGTGTTGCGTTCTCCCCATGCCCACCGCCGAAAGCGTCTCTCGCTGTGCGCTTACCGCGTTCGTCTCATTTCTATTCGATGACTGCAGGTCTTGCTTCGCGCGTAATGCGCTGCCATCTGCTCTAGCCGTCCACGTCCATGGACAGCGTGAGGTCTTTTCGAGCTTCGAGTTCGACAAGCCGTGCTTCCAGTGCTGATCGAATGCCGCTATAGGCGGTGGATCCCATGGCTAGCCTCAGCGGCGGGAGCTCGTCATTTGCGCAAGCCAGCATAGCGTCGGCCATCTTTGCCGCATCGCCGGTAAGAGCGAAATCACCGCTGGCGAGGGCGCGGCGAACATCCCCGACCGCTGTTGCATCGTAGACGCCAAGCTCGGGCGCTCGCACTAGACCCGCGCCGAAATTGGTTCCTGTTGGGCCAGGCTCGAAGATGGTGAAGGTGATGCCGAAGTTCGTGACTTCCTTGGCGACCGTCTCCACGAAGCCTTCGATACCCCACTTCGTTGCGTGGTAGAGCGAGAAGTTCGGGTAGGTGACCTGCCCGCCTTCGGACGAGACTTGCAGCACACGCCCGCCGCCCTGCGCGCGGAGATGAGGAAGTGCTGCGCGGATGACCTGGATGGACCCGAGAAGATTGGTATCGATTTGATGGCGGATCTGCTCGTCGTTCAACTCCTCCGCGGCGCCGAACAGCCCGTATCCCGCATTGTTGACGACGACGTCGATGCGGCCGAGCTCATCAAAGGCGCGATCCACTGTCTGACGGATGGCGTCTCCGTCGGTCAGATCGAGCGAATCCATCCATAGGCTGTCGCCGTAGCGTGTCTTGAGATCGTCCAGCGCATCCATGCGCCGTAGCGTGGCAGCGACGCGATCGCCGCGAGCCAGTAGTTTTTCGGTAAGCAGCCGACCGAAGCCGGAGGATGTGCCGGTGATGAACCAGGTGCTAGTCATGATCTGTCCTCTCGAGAAACGGAGCGGGTGCCCCGGTTGTTGCAGGGAAACATAAGCCGGACTAAGAGAGATGATAATCCGACTAATCCCGCATAGGCTGGTGAAAATTTCCCATGAATAGACCTGCTCTCGGAGATCTCGATGCCTTCATGGCAATTGTTGCGCATCGCAGCTTCCGCAAAGCGGCGGATGAGCTTGGACTTGCCCCTTCGACCCTGAGCCACCTGATGCGGACAATGGAGAAAAAGATGGGCGTCCGGCTTCTTCACCGAACGACCCGCAGCGTCGCGCCGACGGAGGCGGGCGAACGATTGGCGGCTCGACTTGGCCCTGCGCTTAAGGACGTGGATGCCGCACTAGAAGCAGTGGATACGTTTCGCAGCGGTCCCAGAGGAAGCTTGCGCATCAACTCCAACATCTCCGCGTCGCGCCTGCTCCTGAAGTCAATCGTTCCGACCTACCTCGCCCGCTATCCAGAGATGACTGTTGATCTGGTGAGCGAAGGACGGTTGATCGACATCGTCGCGGAGGGTTTCGACGCGGGCGTGCGACTGCGAGAAGCGGTGCCACAGGACATGATCGCCGTTCCGTTCGGAGGAGCCGCGCAGTTCGTGGCGGTGGTATCTCCTGCCTATGTGAATAAGGAAGGTCGCCCGCAGGTGCCGGACGACCTTGCGAAACATAGATGCATCAGGTTGCGACTGCCGAGCGGCAAGCTTTATCGATGGGAGTTCGAGAAGAACGGGGAAGAAATGGCTGTCGAGGTGCCGGGCTCCCTGATCCTAGACAACATCGACTTGATGGTAGAGGTTGCGGCTGCTGGGCTCGGTATCGCCTATGTGCCACGGCTGGCGGCGGACGACTTCCTAGAGAGCGGGCGACTTCTGTTGGTTTTAGACGACTGGTGCCCGAAAATCGACGGTCTCTGCCTCTACTATTCCGGTCATCGTCATGTGCCTGCCGGTCTGCGGGCATTCATCGATCTGATCCACGAAGACAGTTTGTAGACGGCAAGGGAGTTGCGTTAGATCTTCACCAATCGATCGTCGTTCTCCGCGAGCCAGGTCTGCGGTTGGAAGAGGTGTCGTAGCGGGTTCTAAAATCGACATCCTCAACGTGGACGGGGTTGAACACCTAAAATAGTGAAGATGAAGCTGGCTGAAAAGCGCTCTATCGGGAGCGGTTCGGAAGGCGAATGCGAGAGAAGGGCAACCGATCCAAGGCCCCGACCGCCTGGTTTGCCACAGCACTAATAGCGGTCCTAGATCGTAGCACCGAATGATGTCATACTGCACCTTTGACGCGAGCTGGCTGCGATTTGAGAGGCACTATGACAACAGACTCAGCGAAGGGTCCTGCTTCCTACTTTCCGTCTATCGAAGCCAAATATGGGCGCCCGATTTCTGAGTGGAAAAGCCTCATTCGTAGTCAGAGCGGGAAGAAGCACATGGAGCTGGTTGCTTGGCTCAAGCAAGAGCACGGCTTGGGCCACGGTCACGCCAATGCCCTTGTCGCAGACACCCTTCGCGAGTGACCGTCTGAAAGTTCGTATGCCGTTTGAAGACTTTGCGGCGTCAGTGCCCTTGAACCGGAGATGAACCAGCGACGCCCTGTCCGGATAGACTAGGCGCTTGCTATCTAAACCGGAATCATGGTGCTCGAGATCCTTCCGTGGCCACTTGGCCTAACGGAGTAACGAGCGGGATGGATCCGGGTCGAGTGGCCGCCCTGGAGCGGCCGGTGCAGGTGATCAAACCGCAACAACGGTGCGGCCGTCATAGTCGGCGGTCCATTGCAGCGATGGCCGCTCGCGGCAACGCTCAATCCATGCCTTGACCACGTCGCTGTCCGGCGTCGCTGCAGGGTACCAGGCAAAGGGCGAATGCAGCAGCAGATCGACGGCTGTGTATCGCTCTCCCATCAGATAGGGCCTATTCTTGAGTGCGGTTTCGAGGCGTGCCGCAAGTTCCGCAGGGCTGCGGAAGGTAGCATCCACAAAAGGATGGGAGACCCCGGCTGCCTGCAAGATCAACACAGGTTCGACCACGCCGGCATACCACGCGAGCCAGCTGAGATACCGACCACGCTGCGGATCGCCGGGAGCAGGCGCCATCTTCTTTTGCGGGAAAAGATCCGTCAGGTACTGAATGATCGCGATGCTCTCCCAGATGAAGACGCCGTCATGCTCGAGCAGCGGCACCTTGCCTTCCGGATGCGGGTTCTTCGAATCTCTGCGGCCGCTGCCATCACTGCGGGTGATATCGACGATCTCGATCGCGACCTTGTCGATGGCGTCTAGTTCGCGAAGGAGGGTGATGATACGCGTCGAGCGCGAGCGGGGGGCGTGAAAGAGCGTCAGCATAGTCTGGATCCTTGGTTGCGTTTTGGCAATGCAGATCTTATACACTCCGCCAACTGCCAATTTCCGGCAGTAGGCTTCATTTATCGTCCAAAGTCATGGCTCGTAGTGATCGTCTGTTTCGCCTGCTCCAGGCGCTTCGCAATCTCCCCTCCCCGGTCACGGCCGCGCGCCTTGCACAGGAGACTGGCGTGTCGTTGCGTTCGCTCTACAGGGACATCGAGAGCCTGCGCGCCGCGGGCGCCGTCATCGATGGCGAGCGCGGCTTCGGCTACAGGCTGACGGAAGACATCGCCTTGCCGCCACAGACGTTCACACGGCTTGAAATCGAAGCCCTGGTGCTCGGCCTCGCTGAGGTGCGCCATATGGGTGAACCTGCTCTCGCGGCCGCCGCACGTGCCGTGCTTTCGAAGGTCACAGCAACGCTGCCCGACCGACTACAACGCCAGGCACTGCATGCCGCCTCCCAGGTCTATCACTTCGAGCGCCGCGATCCGCCGGTCGTCGATGTCGGCGTTCTGCGCGAGGCTTGCTGGCAAGAACGCGGGGTGGTGATAAGTTATGTGGACGCGGAGCAGCAACGGACCGACCGGCAAGTGCTGCCGCTGGCGATCGTCTATCTGGAGAGGACGCTGGTGTTGCTTGCCTGGTGTTGCCTGCGCCAGGATTTCCGCAAGTTCCGCGTCGACCGCATCGCCGGCATCCAGATGACGGAGGAGAGCTTTCGTCCGCGCCGGGTTCAGATGCTCAGGAACTTCGTTGCCATTCTGAACGCCGGTGTGTCCGAAACATCAAGGATGATCTTGAGCAGCCAGTAAGCAAAATGACGACGCGGCCGGTATGTCTAGGACCGCGTTCGGACTGCTTTCGTAGATGCACCAGATGTCCGAACGGCGGCGTTGAGGCGCAATGCTGTCACTGCAAGTGGGCGGCATGGTTTCGAGCAAAAATGCTAGCCGCGCCTTCGCCTTGAAGGGACTCGAACTGCCGACCCCGTCGTTCAGCAGGTTATATTTGCATCAAATCCTCTAATCCGGCCAACTACTTGCTCTCTGGAACGCCGATAAGGGGTGACTCGCGAGGGGCTGCGCCAAATGGTTCTGGCGCTGCGCCGTAAGTGGTCTCCAGGCGCAAGCAACAGCAGCAAGGTGCGCTGAGCGGCACGAACCCAGTGAGTAGTGCGCGCCCTTCCCAAAAATCGAACCATTTCGCGGTTCCATTGCATCAGCAGACTCGTTGTAATCCTTGCTCGTCAACCATTTGTTTGCGACACATATGTAGAACGGTTGGGCCTTACTTGGTAGCCTGCCGAGTCAAGCAGTAAATAGGAATATGAGGATCACGATGAGCACTCTCTCTGACGAACAAAAGCTCCAGATCCAACAGTCGCGAGGCACCTCCGCGTCTACCCGGAGAGCAGTATCCCCCGGCCTCGAAGAAATCCTTTACGAAGCGTTTCCCGTCCTCGACCACGGCTTCGTCCGCGTTGTCGACTATATGGGCGACGATAGTGCCGTGGTCCAGGCGGCGCGCGTATCCTATGGGCGCGGAACACGCCAAGTGAGCGAAGATCGCGGCTTAATCAACTATCTGCTGCGCCATTGGCATACGACACCCTTTGAAATGGCCGAGATAAAATTACATGTGAAGATGCCGATCTTCGTTGCTCGTCAATGGATCCGGCACCGCATGGCCAACGTCAATGAGTATTCTGCCCGCTACTCCATCCTCGACCGTGAGTTCTACATACCGGAACCGGCCCAGCTCGCCGCTCAATCGGTCCAGAACCGTCAGGGCCGTGGTGAAGTTGTCGGCACCGACGAGGCCAAGCGTATTCTCGATCTCCTGACCGAGGACTCGCAACGGTCTTACGATCATTATCTCGACATGTTGAACCACGACGAGACCGGAAAACCTATTGATGAGGGTAGACAGGGATTGGCGCGCGAACTAGCGCGAATGAACCTATCGCTGAACTTCTATACGCAATGGTACTGGAAGATCGACCTCCATAATCTGATGAATTTCCTACGATTGCGGGCCGACAAACATGCTCAGTATGAGATCAGGGTCTATGCGGATGTCATTCTCGAAATCCTGCAAAAATGGGTTCCACTGACCTTCGACGCTTTCCGCGAGCACCGCCTCGAAGCGGCGAGTTTCTCAGGCGAAGCTGTCAAGGCACTGCGCAGAATGTTGGCTGGCGAGACGCTCGAACAGTCCGACACCGCAATGTCGAAGCGCGAGTGGGACGAGTTCCAAGCCGTCTTGGCTAATCAGTAAGTCCGTCGATATGGCAAACGGAGCTGATACACGCGATCGTCTCGGCCTAAGCGCGGGATACGAGAAACTTGAGGCGGTGCTTGATCTCGTCAATGAACGCGGAAGCAGGCTAACGGTGCCAAATAAGTGGGGGTTCGAGGCAAGGCCGGGCGGCTCCGTCAGCAGCGCGCAGCTCGCGATGACATGGTCCCGCCGCAATGAGCCCTCGGCCACGCTCCAACTCAGTAGTGATGTCCCTCCCGAACACGCCGCGGAAACCTTGCTTGACCGTACCTACGGGCTCATCGCCGCGGCTTTCGCCGACCGCATCATCGGACGCGACGGCGAGCGTGACGTCACGGGCGGAATGCTGCGATTGGTCAGTCAGCGGTTGGACGAACTCTATGGCGGCAGCTTTGGTCAAATAATCCATGGGCAATCGCTCCCGTTAATCTCGGTGGATCACTTGGAGCGAGACGGCCCAAATCCGTTTCTTTATCATCCAAGGACAGGCGAGGTGCGGAGCGACTTCACCGGTCTTGTACAGCAAGCGTTGGCGAGGCTGATCGCTCGGAAGCGACTGAACAAGGACGGTATCGATACCGAGCTTCTGGCCACCTTGTTTCGGGAACTCTTTTCGAACACGCATCTCCACGCTCGAACTGACCTTGACGGAGCGCTCTACCGACGCTCGGCGCGCGGCATCGTATTTGCCCTAAGACCCGTTGATATTCCTATTGAAGCGTTCTCCGGAGGGCTCCCGACACTCCGCGAATACATCGAAAGTATGGAGCGGCATGCCGCAAGGCCCCGGGTGGAGTTTTTGGAGGTGTCGGTCTTCGACAGTGGTCCCGGGCTTGCCGCACGGGCCTACGGCAGTCCAGTACCCGAGCAGATGTCGATTGCTCAGGAATACGGCCTCGTTCATCAATGCTTTTTAAAGAGTATCACGTCAGTTCCAAACTCAGCCCATGGATGGGGGCTTCCCCGCGTAATGTTGGGTTTAAAATCGGCCGGCGGTTTCATGAGATTGAGGACCGGCAGATTGTCCCTCTGCAAATGGTTTCCGCCCAAAATAACGCAGCCGCGGGTGCTCGACGAGGACCTGGCGTTCCTCGATGTCGATGGAGGAACGCCAAAACAGCACGCCCACGTCGTCGGCGCGGTCTTTACTATCCTCATTCCAATTGGGCTGGGTAACTAATGAGCTCCTTCTACCATTTTCATTGGTCTCGTGAGGAACACGCTGACTGCCTCGTGCTGGTGACAACTCTCGCAAGCTTTCGAGAGCAGGACGTGATCGAGGTCGTTGACAAGGACATTCTGAGTGGAAATCCCTATCCTGAAGCCCTGATCATAATCGCTCCGGCAGATCTAGCGAAAAGCATGGCGAAGGCCCTGAAGGCGATGATCCAAGCCCGAGATCTCATACGATTGCCGGCCGATACCGCTATTGTCGTGGCTTCATTCGATGACCAAGGGAAAGTGACCGCACCCGCGTCCTCGGTTTTGCAAGGGATTATGAAGCTTACCGCTAGCGACTTCAAAGAGATCATTCATTCCGGTACGCATCACCTTGTTTCGTCGCGTGGGGCCGTGTTGGTCGCACCTCATGCCCATCATTTCATTCATCCACGTCGCAAACACTCGCGCGCGTTCTTCAGGGCCGCGAATGCACTGATACAGGGCGAAGAAATCGGTTTTCTTGCCTTGGCTTTGCTACCTTACCTTACTGTACACACCGAGAAGGTTTGGATCGACTCATCCTCCATCGCATCTCTCGTGTACGCGGCCTACGCGTTGAAAAGCCGCCTATCGCAAGACGCGACCTCCAGCATCCAGATTCAGAGCTTTCTGTCATACGAGGGCCTCGACCAGCTCTGGATTCAGGACCATACGAAGGAGTTGATACTAATATCTGCAACCGCTAGCGGATCTCTTCCCGAGCTCGTTGCGGGACGGACCAAGCTTCCAGCTCAACGCATTATCACGCTTTTCTCGACGGCAAGGAGTTTCTCGGGAACGGTCGTTTTCGACGCGCGTGAAACGACAACAAGACTTGAGCCGCTGATGCTGGAGACCTTCGACGATACCACATGCCCCTGGTGCCAAGACGGCTCCAGGCTGATCACTTTTGTCGGCGACCAGTTCCTGAGGGACGCCGCTACCATCACCCCTTACACGCTCGTGGAGGCGGCAGCGACGTCAGCTTTCAAGGCAGTAATGAAGAAGTATCGCGGGCAGAACGCGTTCAGCCTGCGACTGGACAGGGAACACACGGGTCATGGTCTTTTTGTAGACCTGGGGCACACATTGCTGGCTCCAGGAAACCGGTCGGCCATCAGCAAACTCGTTCAGCGCAACGTTCCGGCCTCTACATCACACATCCTGCCAACGGCAGGTGAGGACAGCAAACTACTGGCCGCAATTGTCGCGGACGAAGTCCAGGCCCTCGGTCTTAAGAGGCCCGTTGTCTTGGATACTTCAAAGCCCGATGATGCGACGCGAGACCAGAAGGGCGTGGTTATCGTCGCAGCCACCGTGAGCTCCGGCCAATCGTTTCAAGACGCAAGTCGAGACCTTCGCACCCCTTTCAGAAATTTGCCACGAACATACCTAGCCGGCTTGAGCAAGCACAGCGCGGCGGAACATCAAGTGAGTTTGCTGAAGGACCTCGAACACAACAACAAAGAGTACAAGCATACCTTTTGCGCGGTCGATGCGATGACCCTGCCTCACCAAAACCGCTACCTAGCTTGGAAGCGAGAGCTGGAATTCTGGACGAAAGTGCAGCTTGATCAGTCACAGAATAAGGCCGACGCTGACGTACTCGAGTTTGCGGAGCGCCGACGGGGCACCCTGTCCAAAACCATTGTCGAAGACGATTTCTTCCTTCCCAACACCGGTGGCCAATCGCTTGAGTTGAGGCCGAGCTTCGCCTTCTGGGATCCTGGTTATGAAACTGAAAAGATACGGCAAGGCGACGTGTTCACCACTATTGCCGGAATCCTCGAAAACCGTCGGACCCCCTCCAAGACCGGGCAGGCAGCGCCTCTCTCGCAATCGCCGTTCCACCTAACCGTTTTATCGAGCGAAAACTTCGCGCGCTTCAACGACGGCATAATCCAGGCCAGCCTATTACGGGCAGCGTTTCCGCACGAGTTAAGTTACGCCGACCCCCAAATGGCCAGCCACAGCGCCAAGATTGGCCATTTGGTACTGAAAATGCTGGAGCGTCACGCAGAAAACCAAGGTGAGGCAGTTCTCGAATTCCTGATGGCGCTGGCGACACGGCGAATGACATTGGCGACTATCGACTTGAAGCGCGTCGCCTCTTATCCAAAGGAACTGCCGGAGCTTCTTTCTACCATTCTCCCCTACGTTCTTTCACCAAACCCGTATGGCGTCGACGATGTGGCAACCCCGAAACCCGCCTAATTGCCCTAGTTTGTGACTGAACTTCCAGCGCTGTGAGGAGACCAGCGCCTCTTGAAAAAGATCGCAATGTCGGACTGCACGACCGCAACGGGAGCGCAAAGCCGCAGCTTTACGCTTCTAGCGTTTAAAAAGATTCGAACCATTGCCCCTAGCTTGGCCATCTCGATACAAGCCGCCAAATCTCTGATAATTCAGACCTTCTGGTTAAGTCGGCTCACCAAGCGCGCACGTTCATCTTAGGAAGGGTTGGATCTCTCTCATTCGATCGCCTCCAATATTCCTTGCATGTTAAGACGCCTTTCTCGGTAAGCTGGATGACGTCTTCATTCCCGTCCACGGATGCTAGCAAAGCCAATTTAATCAATGGATTTATCCCGCCAGCGGAAAAGCTACGCGGGTCTTCCCGGTCCGCCTTGGTCTCCTCAACCCATCGAATACCCTTGGGAGTGAGCAACCGTAGCAGCCTAACCGATATCGTATCCGGTCTGTTTTCCCCGTAGCCAAGACGGAAACTGATTTCAGATAGCGTGTCGCGAGCCCGAGGCGGGATTTCAATCCAATCGACAAACGCATCGGTCGTTTTAAAATACGGCTCCTCGCTTAATCCCAATTCCTGACCCAGCTGGAATGCATCCACCATCGCCCGTTCTATTGCGCCAATTGTGTTCTGCGACGTTCCGTGCTTGAGAGCCATACGGTCAACGCTGATAATCTGACGAGCGACCTCTTTAAACTCTGCTCGTAATCGAGCGCTGATTTTCTTTTGAGCCACGGTTGCGATTCCTCCTGGAATTGAATTAGCTCGGGGAGCAGATTGCTCAGGTTAAAGTTGATCGGTCAGGGCGCATTTACACGCACAAAATTCCGCCATGACCACCCTCTGAAGATTTTGGCATCGGGCTTTGAACGATAGCCGCGTCGTCGCCAAGGGCGGAGGATGCTGTAATACGATCACTGCTACAATGCGGACAATCTTCACGGGTGGATCGACGAAGCGCGTAACCTGAAAAAGGATCCTTGAGTGCAGCCGGATGCGTATGACCCACAATCATAGATGCAGGAACATTTTCCAAGAGGCTTATCGAGAAGTCGATCTTTGGTGTCCAGCCTGTCGGATTGATCGTCGTGCGGGTCCATTCCTGAAGAAGCCTTTCTGCAATCGCCTTTCGGAACACAGTCCTCATTTGTTCAAATGGAATATGAACTTTCAAAATCGTTGAGACGCCAATCTCTCGCAGCGCAGGACGCGCTCTGGTGTCGAACACGCATAAAATCCACTCAGAACCATAAAGCGCATAGTGCCCAATACGATCAAGCTGGGTACGATCATCCGCGCAAAGCCAGATACGCCCCACGTCGCGGTCGCGCGCATCGAACTCGGCAATCATACTTTCGACTGTATCCGAAAAGCGGTGCAAAGAAGGTTCGTCCCGAACCATGCGTCGAATTTCCGCTTCCAGTTTTTCCGGATCGTTGATCCGCAATCCTTCACGATGAAACACGCCTGCGTCGTGAACGCGGCAACCGTGATACGTTTCAAGCGTCGCAGATCCGAGATCCTCTGCAAGTTTCTCTACGACTTCCTCGATAGGATCCGTCAATGCGCCGTCCAGCCGCTCCATCCATTCGGGGTCGTCCCAGAATAGATCGAGCGACTTGCGCTGCTTGAGCCTGAGTTTTCGGCGCGGAGCAACCCTTGGCATGAGCCACGAGGAAAGCGGCTCATGCCAAGTCGTTGGATCCTTCCAAACAATCAGACGATTATGCCAAGGATTGCCGACGATCGGTGTATTGAATGGTATCGGCCTTTGCGCGGGTTGAACTGTCCGGTCCATATCTACGCTGGAGCCCCATGATCTTGCATTGGCTTATACAGAGCAGAGAAGAATGCATCAGCAAGCTCGGGCACGAGCTCAATGGGAAGTCCCTTAACAGATCCGACCATGCTCTTACCTTCAAATAGCGCCTTGCTTGGCAGCTTCCGCGCTACGGCTTGAAAGGTACCAAACATGCCACGGACAAGATCAGCGCCCTGATCTCCCTGAACGTGTGCTTCGTGAGCAGGATCGACCGAAACGCAGTCCCACTGTAGCTCAGCATATTTTCTCCTGCGCACGACATAAATGTAGGGAATATCCCGTAGCTTGCACTGGTCAAACCAGAAATTCTGCATCTTCGTGTCATTCGCCTCAATGTCGATCCACGTGCGGTCGGGCAAATTTCTGAAACCGTCGTCATCGAAAAGGACCGCATTTCTGTCAGCGGATAGCCAAGCTGTCGAAGTCTTATGACAAACCTATCCTGATTGAAATCGGCCAGGAAGGGCCTGAGTTCTGGCACACTGCGGGTTTCGCAAGCAAGGCAGCCTGCGTTGCGAAGCCGAGACCGTACGCGAGTGCCTCAGTAATATGCGCTGACCGGACCGCTTGTGCCAAGCATGCCCGCTTGGCAATGACCTTCAGAACGTCAAGATTGTCTTCGGAAAGCAGTACGGGAGTCATGGTGGTTTCCTCACTGGACCGCCTGCCGCCAATTACAAGGCGACCCCAAGGAACGCTTCACCATGATTGATTTTTTTCCAATTTGACCTGGCACAAGTCGGGAAGGAATCACCTTTTGGGAGCGTACGTCGGACCCAAGGGTCGCTCAAGCGAGATTCCTATTCCTATCCGCCCTGAAGTTGCTCGGAATAGGGAGCGCATTCGGGCCGATTCAAAGTTCGGAAATCTCGATTGAAATGCGCCTTTTTCGGTTCAAACGCCCAAATGGATGATTCGGCCTCGTCATTTCTGTTGCCAAATCGGGCGCTCTTACATATGAATCTTATAAGAACAGATTTTTATGTCAGGCACGTGGTATGGAACACTTCCCAGCGATACAAAGCGTCATTCGAGCGGCACTGACCGGCGATCGAGATGCGCTGGACAAACAGATCCTCCGGTTGCGTGACCGCCTCGAAAAGGCCGGTCAGGTGAAAGAGGCTGCCACGATTGATCGGTTGCGCGCTTCGGCCCAGGAGGCACATGATCTGGCTCCCAGCCGGGTCGAGGTGTCCCGCGCTCAGATTGTCGGAGAGGTTCTAGCGCAGGGCATAAACCCACCGATCGACAAAGAAACCGGCGCAAAACTGTGCTCGATCGACTTCCCCGCCAGCTCAAACGAGTCTCCTGTCTATGGCGACGCGGTTAGAGAGACAATCGAAGAACTTCTCAAGGAGTGGAGCAGCATTGCGGCACTGAAATCCGTGGGCGTTGAGCCTACACGGTCGTTGTTGATCTACGGCCCTCCGGGTTCTGGAAAAACCCTAACCGCGCATCACATCGCAGCGCGGCTGGGGCTGCCGCTGATAACGGCGCGCATAGACGGGCTGATTTCCTCGTTTCTCGGAACAACTGCCCGCAATATTGCCAATCTTTTCGATTTCGCGAACAGATATGCGTGCGTTCTTTTGCTTGACGAATTCGACGCGCTGGCAAAACTCCGCGATGACCCTCAGGAGATTGGTGAGATAAAGCGCGTGGTCAATACGCTGCTGCAAAACCTCGATCTGCGTCGCGGGCACGGTATCACGATTGCGATCACAAACCATGACAGGCTTTTGGATCCTGCCGTGTGGCGTCGGTTCGAGACCCAGATCCAAATAGGGGAACCCGCAGGGCAAGCGCGCGAATTTTTGATCAGCCGGTTTCTTCGCCCTATCGAGGCTCCCACTGGCACTCTTCGAGTGTTCTCTTACTGTTTAGCCGGCAGATCTGGCTCCGACATTGAGCGCGTATGTACAGCAGTAAAGCGCACAATCGCAGTGAGTGGGGCCGAGCATGACGGACCTGCGCTTTTCCATGCGCTCAGCACCGTTTTAGGTCGTACACCACATCATGATCATCTACCCGCGCGGATTCTCGCCGCCGACCAGGAAGCCTTCGTGAGCTTGATCGCAAATGACAGCGAATTTCCGATGAAGCAGACAGAAATCGGCGAGGCGACAGGCTACGGACAATCTCGGGTTAGCGACCTCAAGAAAACAAAGCGCCACCTTGGCTTGATGGAGGGTGCCAATGCCTAATAATCCCGTCCAGATCATTTTGAATGACCGCGACTTCCATCAAGCTCCTGATCCGGGACAACCGCCGCGCAACAAAGATTTTTTCGAGGGGGCTGATCGGGAATTCGCTGCGCATAAAGCCACATTGCTGGCGTCGGTAGATCGGATCATTGAGCATCTTACAAAAAGCCCGAACGGGCCGGCGGCGTATTTGAAAGTACAAATGCGCAATGAGGCGCTGGCTAAATCCTACCGCCCGGTTCACTGGCTCTTCAAACACGATCAGTTTCCGTGCGTGGGAGCAGATGCGGTAGGAACGCTCTATTTCCGGGCGCCGTTAATTTACATGAGGGGTCTGCGTGACCGTATACAAGCTGCGGAACTGACCGTGGAGACGAAGTACCGGCAGTCAGACGGTGAAGCCTATAAGTCACCATCAGCTGCTCGGGCCGAGGTCGGAGCGGTAGAATCGCTTGAGGTCGCCTCTCCTGAACAGAAACGGTCGTTCTCCACTGCCGCTGCGATCGCAGCACTCGATGATCCGCGTGTCGTCTCCGGCTACCAGGTGGAGCTGTTTGAAACCCCTGTCGCGCGAGTGATCGCAGATGATCCGACCGGGCGGATCGCACTTCGGCGCTCGCTGGAGCAACTTCTTCTCTCATTGGGTCGCGGCGCTCGCAGCTATCTGGCATTCGAGCTTGGCCGCACACCGGTTCTCGAGGTTCAGTTGACTGTGGGCGGCGCAGAGGCATTGATCGACAGCCGTGCGAGTTTGGCGCGAACAGAGATCCCGCAAACCGCAGTTCCTGTTGTCGATCGCGACCCCGATCGCCACGAAGCGGTTCTGAACGCTCTTCAACAGCACCCTCTTGTCAGGGCCATCTTACCGCCCGTGCTGCTTGAACTCACGGACGACCAGACCCTTGTCGGCCTTTCCCAAGACACCGAAGCTCAGGCGTTGGTGATTCCG
Organism: Rhizobium sp. PvP014; assembly: GCF_017876855.1. NCBI lineage: Bacteria > Pseudomonadati > Pseudomonadota > Alphaproteobacteria > Hyphomicrobiales > Rhizobiaceae > Rhizobium > Rhizobium sp. PvP014. The sequence continues at coordinate 186,499 of NZ_JAGIOT010000003.1, read as the reverse complement.
CAGCCGGAAGAGCGTTCGACATATCCGGTGGTGGGTGTGATTGATTCAGGCGTTTCAAACGTGTTGGATGATTGGATCATCGGCCGTTTCGACTATCTGTCACAGGGCGAATACGATTTGCTGCACGGGACGAATGTCGCTGGCCTGATTTCCGTCGGTCAGCTCGTCAACGGTCCGGCGGTCGTGGCAGAAGCCAATGGCTGTCATCTCTATGACATCCCGCTCTACCCGAATGGGCCGTTTATGGCGAAATATCCGAAAGGTTTCTCCGATTTTCTCGAGGAGATCGAGCAAGCGGTTGCCGAAGCGAAGGAACAGCACGGAGTTAGGATTTTCAACCTCTCGATCAATGCAGTGGCCGCCGTCGAACGTCATCGCTACAGCATTTATGCCTCACGCCTCGATCAGATCGCCGATACTTATGGTGTGATCTTTGTGAACTCGGCTGGTAATTTGCCGAAAGCGCAATCCCGCTCGGCATGGCCGAAGCGGCCGATTGATGTCGTAAACTATTTTGCAACCAGAACTTCCCCGGACACTATCAATAAACCTGCAGAAAGCGTCCGCTCGGTATCTGTCGGCGCTCTTAATCCACCGGGGACCGACCAGATCGTTGACGCACCAACAGTTTATACGACGCGTGGCCCAGGCTTGCAGGTTGGCGTCAAGCCTGATGTGGCGACATATGGTGGGGCTGGCGTTAGCCATCCGACAAAATCGACCGGTCTCTTTTCGGTCGGGGCAGATGGCAAGCAACAAAGCGTAGTTGGCACAAGCTTCGCCGCACCCCTTGTGGCCCGAACACTGGCTGGACTGGACGTGGCAACCGAAGGCGGTCTTTCTACAGAAGCGCTGCGTGCGATGATGTTTCACCATACGGCGATGCCTGAACCTCTAACGAAACGAGGCCTCAAGGATCTCGGCCGACAGTTTGCCGGATTTGGCAAGCCTGATCGAGTAAGCGAGATGCTCGAAACAGACGACCATCAGATCACGCTACTTTTTCAGAGCCGATTGAGTATCGGCGAACGCAAGCCGGTTATCCTTCGATTCCCGTTCGCCTGGCCGCAAAGCCTCGTCGATAATGGACGTTGTTCGGGACGCGCGCGTATCACGTTGGTTTACTCTCCGCCGCTCGATCCGGCGTTTGGAGCAGAATTTGTACGAGTCAACCTGGAGGCATCACTCAAGCAGCGGCAGCTTGAGCCGGCAAAGGATGGTAGCATCCGCCACACAAACCAGATCTCGGCCCGGTACATGCCGAAATCGACCAATCTTGCCATTCCTGAGAAAGCGCTGATTGATCACGGTCTGAAATGGTGGCCCGCGAAACAGTATGAAACGACTTTCAATGAAAATGGCGCCTCATCTCAGTGGCGACTGGAAGTAACCAGTCTCGTACGGGCAGAGGCGCAATTTCCTGCGGAAGGAGTACCTTTCGCCGTGCTGCTTACGTTGGAGGATCCGGACGGCAAGAAGCCGGTGTTTCAAGAAATGCGTCAAGCGCTGCAAGCTAGCAATGCCCGCGCGCATGATGTTCGGACGACAACACGACTACGTCCTCGGTAATGGTGAGCATGGCGGCGCAAAACGAACAGCTCCCTCGAATATTTCAGGCGAATCTCGACCGACTGTTCGTGCGCGTCATCCAGCCCACGATGGATGCGCTGGCGCTCCATCCCGTCCTCGAACATGGCGACGCCGGCTCGATGGACGAGTTTCTGGACCGCGCAGCGACCCAGGTCGACAACTACACGGCAAACGAGGCTGCAAAATCCTTCGTCTTGACGCTAGCCGCCGTTTTCGAGCGGCAGCTCAGCATCTGGGCTAAGGCAAAGGGGCTGACCGACGCTGCCAAACTCCGGGTGTTCCAGGAACAATTACTTTTTTGCGCGGGCGTGGCGAGCATCGATCTGGCGATCGACGATCTCGGCGCAGAGCTAACCGAGATGTTCACGGTCGCCAATGTCGTGCGCCATGGCGAAGGACCTTCCTGCGAACGGCTTCGCGTCATGGCACCGCAGCTGTGGTCCGACACGGCTATCGACTACGTCGACCTGGTGCCCGGACCCCGCCTGGCGAGTGAGCATCTGAGGATTAGAAAAAGCGACCTCATTCGCTACATCGGGGCGACGACGTGCTTCTGGGGACGGGCGGATCCTTTGCCGATGGCAGTGCCCGATCCGCCGTACTGGCTGGCTTGAATGAGCAGAGGGCGAAAGCTTGGACGACGACCATATCAACGAAGACTACGATGACCAGCCTCGCTATCGATCGGTCGCCGAAATCGGTCCGGGCGATCTCGTCGAGGCACTCAAGAGCCTCGCCGGCTTTTCCGAGAACCCGTTTCTAATGATGCAGGCCGGTCAACTCTGCATGGTGGACAATCTCTTGAACGCTCTCGAAGACGAGGTCATGCGTCATCAGGCTGATGACGATCGCCCGCGCGAGAAGATGGCCTTGCTCGGCGCGTTGTCGCCGATGTGGATCTACGCCGCCTATGAGCTTCAACGAACTTGGCGCCAGCGCTGCGAAGAGGTGATCAAACTCGCCGACAGCGGCGGGCTGGATTTCAAGGCCGGTCATCTCGAGCGCGATCTCGGCTATCGGCACTATGATCGCGAACTCAGGGCCGACCAGCTCCGCGATGCGCAGCAGCGGCCAGAGCTGGTGGCACAAATGCGCATTGATTTGCGGCGGACGGAAATTGGCTTCACCACGCTGGAATTCATCCGGGTCGCCCTCGCCAAGCATGAGGTGAGCAAGAAGGGCAGCAAGAAGCCGCCGACCGCTTTCGCTCCCGGCATGGCGCGCCGAAACCAGTATTGTGGCTCCATGGAGTATGAGATGAGCAATGGCGGCACAATCATCCGGACTGTCACGCGCCGCGACATAGCCGAGACGATCAGGTTCATTCCGGAGACTGAGAACCCGAGCGATGAAGCGCTGGCCGGCTTCCGGGCTTACATGAATCCGCCCGACATCGATCCATCTGCGAGGGGTTAATTGTGAGTGAAGAGAAGAGGCCCGAACCGGCCAAGAGGCAGAAGGCCTTCGATTTGCTGGCTTCGGTCGCAGTTTTTGCGTGCAAGAACGGCATCGCGCTCACCGACAAAACGCTGGTCGAGCGCTTCATGGCTGATGCCGAGCCGCGTTTGCGGGAAGCATTAGCCGATCTGGCGCTGATCCACGGTTCCCGGGTCGAGCGCCTGTTCGAGGCGACGGTACTGAGCTTAGGGCGCTTCAGGCTCCTGAAGACCCAAGATATCGGACGCGTCCATGCCGCAGAGAACTTTCGTGCGCCGGACTTTCGCATTGTGCTCGATGACGGCGAGCAATGGCTAGTTGAGGTTAAGAACGTCCGTAGCGAGGAGCCCTCTACGCAGGAGCTGCGCATGTCGCGGGCGTATCTCTCGTCGCTTCAATCCTATGCCGACGCTGTCGGCACGCCTTTGAAGCTGGCGATCTATTGGTCTCTATGGAGGTTCTGGTCGGTGATCTCACCGGAGCGCTTCCGAACCCGCAATGGCGCGCTGCGCGTTTCGATGCAGGAGGCCATGCTTGCCAGCGAATTCGAGCGCCTTGGCGAAGTGCTGATCATGACCAAGCCGCCCCTACGCCTTGTGCTCGGCGCGGCGAAGGATATGCCGCGGTCTCTTAACGACGACGGCCTCGCCGACTTCATGATCGAATCGGCGAAGCTCTACAGCCGCGACGTCGAGCTGACCGACCCGAAGGACCGAAAACTCGCACAAGTGTTGCTCGTCCACGGCGAATGGGCGGTGGAGGGACCTTTTGCGCTCATGGACGGCGATCAGATCGTCGGCGTGGAACTCGTCGCAAATCCGGTCGAGCCGACCGATCAGGGTTGGGAGGGCATAGGAACGGCTAGCAGAATTTTCAGTAGCTTTTACTCCAACCAGACAATTGATGGTGACCCAGGTGATACAGCTCGATGGCGAACCGACGCCCGGACTGGTTTGCGCCTTTAGCGACTTGGGACTTCAAAAATAGTAAGCTGCCGCTTCTTCTAGGCCGTATTCAGCCACCTGGCGGTACTTGAGTAGCTTGACGCCCCGTCGCAGACAAAGCGGGAGAGCGCATCGGCCAAGAGCGGGAGTGATGTCGAGCCGGTAGTGGGGGAACTCAATCCAAGACGATATCGGCTTGCAAGCACGTCCTTAAGGGATCGCCATACAGAGTCATCGCGAGACATTTTGCCGGTTCTCCGCCCAAACCTCTCGCAACAGCTTGGTTCGCCTGAAAGTTTGCTTCCGCAAGCGAGCTTCCTTGCGTCCACGAATCTAGAAATGCTGGTAGCCAATGATACGTGACGCGTGAGTCCAGCGGCCACGGCGAGGCCAGGACTGCCGTGCACCCTTGGTCGAGCAATGACTTCGCTAGACCGATAGTGGTCACAGCATCGGGTACCTTGTCGGTGCGTCCACCGCTGCAAACAAACAATACAACCACTCCAACATTTCGCAGATGAGCGGCAAGAGCGCCGCCGCTCATCACGAGACTACCCTCGTCACTAACCCTCTGGAAGTATTTCTGATCGGAGCCGAGACCGCCATGAGCTGTCACGATTACGAGTTCAGATCCCGCTAGCCCGTCGGGGATTTCCGGCCCGATATCTAGCTCGATCCCATACTCTTCAAATGTATCAGCAAGACGTGTTTTGATGGCTACAAATGTCTGCCCAAGCTTCTCTTCCTGTGAGATCCACGCAATCTTACGGCCGTCGGTCTCAGCGGGATTTTCTCGCGCGGCCTTGAGCCAAGACAAAGACGGAGCTGAAGCCATCGGATGGCTTTCACCCGCAAATCCGTCACCGACGCGCAGGATGTTGCAAGGTAGCTGCTGCAGCTCAGTATCCGCAACAACGACAATCGGCCCGGCCGGCAGACAGGTGAGGCGCAGACTTTCGGTAGTTGTGTAAAAGAGGTTCGGCGTCTCGTCGTCTATACCGTATTCGTAGGGGAGGTTTTCGCTCCAGGCGCGGAAATCTGTCACGGAAAAGGCGTCCACTGGCTCTATACTGCCCTCGCCCCCACGCCATTGAACGTGCGTGAGATGTTTCTTGGCGTCAGCGCCGAGCAGAATTACCGAAAACCCTTCGAGCGATAGAGACTTTGCAATAGCGGCAGGCTCGTCAATACCTGTAACCATGCAGAGCGGCTTGGATGTCACCTTCCAACCAGGGGCGGGGACGGCCCTGTCGGAAATCATTTCGATGGCGAAGGTTGAGGTTACCGCGTCGGATTGTGCTCTGTCGGATGCTAGTAAACGCTGCGACAGCAACGCTACGAAGCGTGCGTCGTGAGCTACATCATCAGCGTACCGAGCCGCTTCTGTAGTCTGATGAAGGTTTAAAAGCGCTTCAGGTTCCGGTTCTGCCGACGACAATGATCTAGCTAACCGAGCGACCATACCACTTGCTTGGTCAAGCAGCAGCTCGAATGCTTCAATTGTTCTGACCGGGACTTCTACTTCCGCCAGCTGTGCCCAGAGAATTAATTGAGCAAGTAGGATAGCTTGTGGTTCGACATTCCTGGCTGACTGAAGCTCTTCCTCAGCACATTCGGTGGCGCGGTGCAAGAAGGCAGGAAGATCAGACGTGAAGTCATCCTTGAGCCTTGCCTGTCCTAAATCGATCGTCAGCAACATGAATCGATGCCGATAGGCGTTCGCTTCGGCGAGGCCAAGTCGGCCAAGGATATTCCAAGCAGACTCATGAATCTCGCGTGCCGCGTCAAACAGGCCGGTATCTCTCAGAAGCCGGACGAGGCCATTAGTTTCGTCCCATATCTTATCGCCTTCAACTTCCGTATCGCCAGCCGCAGCGCAAGCAAAAGCAATTAGGCTTTCCATTTTATTGCCCAGCCGCTGATAGATGTCCGCAACCGAGAACCAACCGGTACGTCTTCTTCGCGGCGAATTGTCACTAAGATTCAGAATCTGCTCTGCTATATCCCTGGCGAACTGAACCTGCCCAGTCATGGCGAACGCCGCGGCACCGAGTCTAAGTACATCTAGGTCGTAGTCTTTCGCAGTCGTATGCGGGTTTATAGACACCCCGAGCATCATCCACAGCCTGAGCTGTTTGAGGTCATCGTCGTCCTGAACCCTACCGATAAGGTACTTCATCATGGTGATGATGGCAGGTGCGAGATCATCAGCGGGCACGGTCAGGAGGTGTTCGGGAAGAACGACTTTCCCGAGCATTACCGGCGACTGGCTATCCAGCCACTTCCACGCATTGCCAATAAGATCGAGCCTGGTGGAAAGCTGATCCGCCGATAGTCCCTTGGGACGGTCAATCGCAATCGGCGTTAGAGGTCGCCGCATGAAATCCAGTGAGAGCACGGCAATCAAAGCCACCCCCATTGTCCCTGTTATTTCAAGAGATAGGATCTTAGCGAGACGGCTACGGATATAAGTGTCAGTGGGATTCTCAGCGAGATAGGAAATGACCTTTTCAATCGCGTCTTTGAGCTGGTCGCCAGAGATTACGAGACGCCCTTGCTCATCTCGGCTTAGCGTCAAATCTTCAACAATGTTCAAAATGGCATGGGCGGCAGTTGGACGTTCGACTGTACCTGTTGTGGCTATGTCGAGCGCATGCATGTAGAGCTTTCTCCGCCTGGCATGACGGACTAGCAAAGAGTCCACGTGAAAACTATTGAACCGCTGAACTAAGGTCTTTCTGATACCCCTGTAATCAGCGAGACCTTCGGCTGGCATGAGTCCCGCGAGAGTTAAGCAGAGGTCACGCGCTTCAGCGTTTCCAAGTCGCTCCCACAGGTTCGATAGCCCTGTGTAGTCATCAGCGTCGTCGAATTGCTTTAGAAGCCGGTTTATCAGAGCCGGATGCTCCGGAAACAGCCTCTCCAGCTGTAACGCAGCTCTTTCCTCGAGATAACGTTCCGAGATTTCGGTGGCGATGTCGATCGCCATGGCAAGCCCTTCCACCGAAGGCTGCCCCTCTAACGCTGCCCTCAATAAATGCGCAGCTAAAAATGTGGCCCCGGCATCTGTAGCTATTCTCGCCAATTTGCAATGGACGAGAGGAGAGAGATCGGGATCAGTGGCGAATTGATCGATCTCCCCCAGCGCCTGCCCGTGAAGACCTGCTCGGTGGAGCATCTGGATACGAAAGAATGCTTTCTCTTCCGGTTTAAGTGGAAGAGCCTCGATTTCATTCAAGACAGGCCCCAGTGTGCCCGCAGCCAAATATTGATCCCAAGCCTGCAATCTTGCAGCCAGAAGTGCCTCTCCATTGTCGGCTCCTTCGGCGGATACAAAGCCTACCTTTTCCAGGGACATTAAGAGGTCTAGATTTCTCTCCCGGCCCGGTTTCAATTCGCCTGTATCGACAACGAAATAGGATTGCGTATCGTCTGCAAGCTTCACCAGGTCGCAGCATATCGCGTGAGTACTGGGTACCCAAGCATCCTCTTTGAGATTAAAGTCTGCAACCTCCGGAAAAGAACCGCTTTCACGATAGCGAGCAGCGTCAAGGATCACGATGCCACACCTGGAGTCGATATCGGCCAAAGCCGACCATATCGAGCCAACCCGCAAGTCAACCGTCTCTCTGACATGCAGCCAGGGGCTTTTTTCTTTCTCGTCCTGGGATCGTATAGAGCTCTCAGACACTTTATGATTTACTACTGCTTCATAGTCCGTAAGCGCGGAAGCGGAACCAGGCGGCGCCACGACAAAAATTCGGCTGAACGCAGTATGGCCGTCATCGTTGAAGAAGCGACCCAATACTCCTACGTATTCTTTGAGCCTCGGAAGCAAATTACCGCCGCCGATACAAAACAGATCTCCTGCACCAAAATCGATGCCATTTTGCTTGTAAAACGCTTCCAAACTATTCGAGGAACTTTCGCTGCCTCCGGTGTTCTCTCCTCCGTCTATCGTCACAATCAAATTTCCTTTGCGGACACGGCTGCAGCCATAGTGTGATTTCGGAAAAGCCTACAAAGGCCCAGTCACTGGCACAACTCAAAATAGCCACATCGGCACAAGCTTCTCCTTGTTTCGAGTGAGCAATGCCTGAGACCGTTGCTACAGCACCCCCCATGCCCGAAACCTCCCCCTCCCCGTCATCTCTCTAAGGCCGAGCTCCAAAACGATCCGCCGCGCCGCCTGCGGCGTCATCTCAAGGGTCTTCGCCACCATCCCGGCCGACACCAACGGCTTTGCCATGACCAGCTCGACCAGCTCCGGCAGCTTTGAAGACGTCCGGCGTCCTTCCAGCCTTCGCTCGAACATCCTGCGCGCCAACGTCAGCCGGTCATGATCTTTCAGACCGAGCTCGGCGGCCGCGATCAGGCCGTGAACAATGGCGAGCAATCGCGTCTCGCGATCGCGATGACGGCGCCGATCGACGGGAATGGTTTTCAGGCCAAGATTGATGGCCGCAAGATGCGCGCCTGACGTGGCGCCGTCCTGACGCAGGATGGAGGCGCACAACAGCCGGCCGAGCCACGGCGCGTGCTGCAGGACGGCCAGCTCGTTCCAGGCGTCGAGGGCGACAATGGCCTGCAGCACCGCCGGCAAGTTTTCGACCTGGCGCAGCACGCCGCGCCATTCCTCCAGCCGGGCATCCTCGTCCCAGTCGAGATCATAGACCAGTTCGTCTCTGTCTGCCGCGCCGCCACGGCCGGGCCGTGTTGCGTTTTCGATTGCAGCCTCCGATCGGGCGAGCACCGCATCGATTGCGGTATAGTCGACGCCAGGAAGGTTCTCGATGTCATCGACATCTTCCCCATCCCCTTCTGGATCGGTCGCACTCACACGTCTGGTGGAGCCTAGCACCTCCTCCGAGTCTGCTGTGGCCGCCATGACTTCTGACGTCTTCCTCAGTGATCGAATGCCGTCGGCCGAAAGTGCCCAACCGGGCAGCTGCGCGGCAATGCGCCGGCGGGTGCGCAGCACGTCGCGGGCGATTGTCAGCTCATGGGTCGGTGTGCGAATATCCTTCGTGGCGTCGTGAAGGACGAGGTCCTCAAGATGGACGAGTTCGCCGTCGATCCACAGCGAGGCGCAGGCATCGGCGAAATGCGATCGTTCGATCCATCCCTGGCCGACCGGTGAGCGGGCGATGCGCTCGTCCAAACGCGTCAGAGCGATACCAGCGTCAAAAGCCGGCCGCATCAGGGCTGCCATGCTGATTTTCGTTCGATCGTAAGCCATTGAAATCATGGTATATGATTTCTTAAAGGAACTCTATCTGTAAAATAGTATTCCTCACATCGTATGACTGGCAGTTGCGCTCCTAACCATCGATAAGTACCCCTTATCGAAGGTTAGCCATCTATGGTAATTTTCTTGCCATCTGAGGTGTAATCTCTATATTGAAGCCACGATTCACGAGGCACACCATGTCCGAACCGCAGCTCTCCATTCGCAGCAGCAAGGCCCGAGATCTGGCCCATTCTCTTTCCCGCCGCACGGGCCAGCCGATCAACCGGCTGGTCGAACTGGCACTCGAGCGTTACGACCAGGAGCTGCGCGCTGACAACATCCGCTATCCCATGGACGCAGTATGGGATCTGGCAGCCGAGGATCTACGCAATGTCGCACCCGGCACGACGTCCAATCACGATGACTTCTACGATGAAAACGGTCTGCCTATATGATTGCCGTCGATACGTCTGTTATTATCGCGATATCGATGAAAGAGCCGGAAGCAGATGTGTTCAGACCCCTGATGGGACGCGAGCCGGTCATCATCGGTTGGCCGACCTTGCTTGAGGCACGGATGGTCCTGTCGGGTAAAGGATTCGTCAGTGCCGCCAAAATGATCGGGCGGCTTGCCGAAACTGCGAATGTCACGACTGTCGCTTTCGATGAGAGACACTACCGAGCGGCAGAAGAGGCTTTCGAGCGTTTTGGCCGGGGTCGTCATCCAGCTGCGCTCAATATGGGCGACTGTTTCTCGTACGCTGTTGCCGCTGTTGCCAAGGCGCCGCTCCTGTTCAAAGGGCATGACTTCGGCCACACTGATCTCAAACTGCATCCCGCGTCGTCGATGGCATGACATACACTGGCTCAGACCCGGTTGATCGCCGCGCCCAAGAGTTGGACACGATTGCAGCAGTTCTGCCTCTGGAACGTCGCGACGAGCTGGCCGAGTTGCTCACCGATCAGGACGTCGCAACGCTGCGCCATCTGGTCAACGAGGGCATGGGCGAAAATACCCTTCGAGCCCTGACGTCTGATCTTGCCTATCTGCAGGCCTGGTCCCTGGCAGCGATTGGCAAATCTCTGCCCTGGCCGGCGCCCGAAGCCCTGCTCCTCAAATTCGTCGCTCATCATCTGTGGGACCCACAGAAGCGCGAAACCGATCCGGATCACGGGATGCCGGCAGAGGTGGCGCAGAACCTCCGAAGCCAAGGCTTTCTAAGGTCGGAAGGCCCGCATGCACCCGATACCGTGCGCCGGCGCCTCGCCACGTGGTCGACGCTCACGAAGTGGCGCGGACTAACCGGAGTCTTCGCCTCCCCTGCCCTCAAGTCCGCGATACGGCTCGCTGTGCGGGCCGCGCCGCGACAACGTCGTCGAAAGAGCAACAAGGCTGTTACCGGCGATATCCTTGGCAAGATGCTGGCAACCTGCGGCACCGAGAGCTTGCGCGACATCCGGGATCGAGCAGTCTTGATGGTCGCTTTCGCCTCGGGCGGTCGGCGCCGCAGCGAGATTGCCGCCATGCGCGTCGAACAGTTGACCGTCGAGCCATCGATCGACGTTCCCGATGGCTCTCCCCTCCCCTCGCTTTCGATCCATCTTGGCCGCACGAAGACATCTGGCGCCGATCATGATGAGGTCGTTTATCTCACCGGCCGACCCGTCAATGCGCTGAATGCCTGGCTTGCGGTAGCCAGGATCGACAAGGGCAGCATATTCCGAAAAGTTGATCGCTGGGGCAATCTCTCCAAGCGGCCGCTCGAGCCCGGCGCGGTCAATGCGATCGTCAAGCAGCGGGCTGAAATGGCTGGGCTTGAGCCTGGGGAGTTTTCCGCACACGGGCTGCGATCAGGATATCTGACGGAAGCCGCCAATCGCGGCATTCCGCTGCCCGAAGCGATGGAGCAGTCGCGCCACCGTTCGGTGCAGCAAGCGTCGAGCTATTACAACAATGCCACACGGCGTAGCGGGCGAGCGGCACGAATGCTTTGAGAGTACTCGTTATGGACACGCGACATGCGGAAAGGGTGCGCTGTCTGGCAGTGAGAACTGATTGTCGCCAATGCGCAACGCGACAACCCCCCTGAAGCCGGGGGCGTATACTGGGTCTAAGGCCGGAGTGTACGACAAATGCCTCGGCGGTGTCGTTTCGCCGCGACTCATACGCACTTAGTTTCGGCTAGATGCTAATATTCATCTGAGGCAGTGTTTAACGAAGTGTTCAACGCGCCGCGACTGCTCGCGCTGAGCAAGCAGGGTTAGGTAAACCTCGCGGAAGTCTGCTGCATCAACCCTTCCGATAATCCAATCTTCGACAGCTGCTAGGAAAACAGGGTCGTCTTCGAACTTGAGGCCGAGACTAATGGCCCTGTCTCGGACCGCTTCGAACATCGCGCGTCGTTTGCTGCTATCCATGCTAACCCTCTCTGATTCGACATTGATAGCGATGTTCCGAAGACCACGACACATAATTAGCTGAGTAGGTCCCCAATCAGGCGCCTCTTGTCTCGCAGGCGCTGCGGTGAGATCACGGCCCTTCGCATCAATTAGTCGATAGTCGAACCATTGATCCAGGTTCCCGACGGCTTTACTCTCCCGTAGCTGTCGGTCCGTCTCGGCCGTACAAAAGATGACGAGGTCGTTTATCTCAACGGCCGCCCCATCGATGCGCTAAATGCCTGGCTGGCATCCAGGATCGACAAGGCAGCATATCACAAAGTCCAATCGCTACGTGGGTCGGTTCCGGTTGGGGAAGCGAAATGACACGCTACGCGAGGGGTGCCGCTTTTCCGAACAGCGCGAAACCTGGATCCCGGCTTGGAGCACAGTATCAGCAGGGAGAATTCACTCCGTTTTGAGCCCAAAACTTCAGCATCTTCTCCACCCGGTTGATTTCGGTTCTCTCCACCTTTTCTTTTTGAACAGCAGCAGTTCTGCCGGTTTCCCGTGCAGGCCCTTAACTGCAAACGACTGAGACCGCCTCAATTGAAGCCGCCTCGGGTTTAACCACGCAGCAAAAAGCTTACGTGGATGTCAGCACTTGTCTTTTGCGTTGCTGCAGGTGAGTTTCTAAGCGGCGGACCCCGTCCAAGCTTTATTGCCCATTAGTGTTCGTGCACCGCTATCGTAGCTGAACCAACATATCGAGGAGCTCAGATCCTGTCTGAAACACCTTGGAGTTGGCCGAGTAGCTTCTTTGACTCTCGATCATTTCGGTCAATTCTGACGCCATATCGACATTAGAGGTCTCAAGCGCTCCCGACGTGATCGATCCAAAGCCGGATGATCCGGGGAAACCGAGGGTAGTAACCCCTGAGCTTCCGTTAGCCGAGAATGCGTTACCTCCTGATACTGTAAGGTTGTCAGGGCTTTCCACGGACGCGAGCGGGATACGATATGTCGGTAGGAGGGAGCCGTCGGCGTAGCGCATGGAAAGAATTCCGTCGTCTGAGATCTCGTAACCGATAGCGGGGCTGGCCCCACTTCCGTTGACGTTAGCTGCTGCTACCACGAAGTTCGCGGCGAGCTGGGTTGTCCCATCCAGCGACAAGGTCAGTGGCGCACCGCTTCCGAAAGGGATTTCGAGTTGTTCCTCGCCCTCAAGGGCACCAGTGTCAGAATTGAAGGTCAAGATTTTGGTGACCAGTGGGGATGAGCCGTCAGCCCCATAAGGAAAGCCACTGCTAGAAGCATCAGCGTGGTTGAAGACCGCCATTTCCCACGTGCTGTCCTTACCCTTCGTATAGTAAATGTCGAGTTGAATGCGGTTTCCAAGTGTGTCGTATGTTGTAAGAGAAGACTTGTTGGTAAAAGTGCTTGTTGCGAGATTCTGAGCCGGCGTGGTCGCGCCGACAATTTGTTTCTCGACGACTGGCTCTGCCGGATTGAAATTGAAAGAGACCGATGAAGTGTCTACCCAACCTGCCGTCCCGTCTGGCAAAGAAACCGATCCAGTGAAGTCGATTGGATAAGTATCTCCGGACATCAGCGGGATTTCTAGCAAGCCCGCGCTCGTCATCGCCCCAGTTGACGGATCAAACTCGAATGTTGTGGTGGCGAGCGGTGCCGAACCCGAGAGACCGTATGGAAACCCGCCTGCTGTGGAGTCAGCGGTGTTATAGGCGGCAACGTCCCATGTGTAGGGCCCAGTCTTCGTCAGGTAGACATCGAGACTGGATGAGCCGCTATAACCAAGATAACCATTCAAGGTAGTTTTGGTTGTGTAGGAACTTTCGTCTGTGTTTGCGGAAGCCGGCAACTCGCCGCTCGCTGTGTCAATTTCAGGGACATCAGACGGGAGGTTCCAGCTTTGATATGACTTAGGCGTAGAGCCGAGGCCGTTAGCCGATTCCGTTAGAGCTGAAAAATCGAGCACTGAAGGGTCTTCAGGCTCAAAGCTCAGAATCGGATCTCCGCTTAAGAGATCACCGGTGATTGGATCAAACTTCAATGTCGTCGTTCGCATCGAGATGTCGCCGTTCGACAAATCGTACGGGAACGTCGCGCCTGATCCTTCCCAGTCTGCGAAAGCCGTTACCTCCCAAGTGTCATCGGCCGTTTTCGTGTAGTATATGTTCGTTACCCCGCCGCCCAAATCGGGTGACTGGTCGTTGAGCTGTATGAAATGCGAATAAGCGCTAAATGGACTGTTTGCTGAAGGTGGAACGTTCGCGATATGGCTTCCAACAGTTTCCGCATTAGCAGACAGGTTTACGCTAAAGACTCCCTTGGTAGATTGCGCAGCAGTCATTCCTCCGCCTTGCGTCTTAACGGGCTCGAGCCCATCAAAACTGTTGACTACCGTCGTCGGCTCGCCATTTGTATAGGGATAGCCTAGCAGCTTGGCACCAGACGAGTTCACGAGCTCTCCATCTTGGTTCTCCTGAAATGTCCCGTCCCGCGAGAGCAGAAAACTGCCGCTCTTATCGCTTACGACAAAGAACCCTTCACCGCTGATCGCCAGGTCCGTTTCTGATGTCGTGTAACTCAGTGCGCCTTGTTGGGAGATTGAACGCGATGTCGATGTTTGAACTGCACCAGAATTATAGTTCCCTCCACCGGACGAAAGCATCAACGTGGAGAAAGTGGTTTCGGCGCGTTTATAACCCGTCGTTCCGGAGTTCGCGATGTTGTCTGATACGGTGCCAAGCCGGTTGGCCTGAGCATTCATGCCAGAAACGCTTGTTTTCATAGTTCCGAAAAGACTCATAAAAGCAACCTCTACCCCTCATCTACTCTAAGTCGTTATTCGGCCACGCTTACGCGAGGCTAGCGTGAGAATCGATTCTGTCGTTCGACCTCAGTTGAGTATAAAGGGCGTATGAGTTGCCAGATCCCTCCACCTATTGCCCTGAAACACCCGTACGCTGCCCATCGAGATGACACGCATTCTGGACCGGTAAAAACCTCATCGTTTCAGAGAAACGGGTTCCATTCGAGTAGGCCGACTGACACGGGGAAGGCGTCGCGAAGCACGGTGTCAGCGCCGGCAAAACAGTCGGTCCAGAGTGTTTTGACGGCGCTGACTTCTCTTTGTAAATCTGACGTTGATCGCCGCTGACGAGCTCGACGCCATTGCAAGCGTCCTGCCGATCGATTGTCGCGACGGGCTTGCAAACTGCTCACCGATCATGATGTTGAAACCCTCAAAACCGATCCGGATCACGGGATGCCGGCAGAGGTGAAGCAGAACCTCCGAAGCCAAGGTTTTCTGAAGTCGGCAGGCCCGCATGCACCCGATACCGTGCGCCGGCGCCTCGCCACTTGGTCGACGCTCACGAAATGGCGCGGACTAAACGGCGTCTTCGCCTGCCCTGCCCTCAAGTCCGCGATACGGCTCGCTGTGCGGGCGGTCGGCGCCGCAGCGAGATCGCCGCCATGCGCGTCGAACAGTTGACCGTCGAGCCATCGATCGACGTTCCCGATGGCTCTCCCCTCCCCTCGCTTTCGATCCATCTTGGCCGCACGAAGACATCTGGCGCCGATCATGATGAGGTCGTTTATCTCACCGGCCGACCCGTCAATGCCCTGAATGCTTGGCTTGCGGCAGCCAGGATCGACAAGGGCAGTATATTCCGGAAGGTCGATCGCTGGGGCAATGTCTCAGTGCGGCCGCTTGAGCCGAGCGCAGTCAACCAGATCGTCAAGCAGCGGGCTGAAATGGCGGGGTTGGATGCCGGGGAATTTTCGGCGCACGGGCTGCGGTCGGGTTATCTCACGGAGGCCGCCAATCGTGGCGTTCCTTTGCCGGAGGCCATGGAGCAGTCCCGACATAGATCGGTCCAGCAGGCTTCCGACTACTATAATAACGCAACGCGACCCAGCGGCCGCGCGGCGCGACTTCTGACTTGAAAGCACCGCTTTAAGCGGAAATAATTTCCCCGTTTGATCGCTAGTCCTGGCAGCCGCAAATCCGATGGGTATTGTTGATCGACATCTGCGCCTTTCATCCCGTATCTGTTTCGTAACGGCCTGGTCAAACTTCCCGTTCAAATCAAATCGCCAAAGGAAATTTGCGCTGTTGTGAGCTTGGTGCTACACATTAATCCAATATGTAGTAAGAAGGTGACAAATGCCGACACCACATAACCCGCCTACGGCTGTCCGACGTGCTCTTCGCAAGCTCGGTGCCGACGTTAAAGACGCCAGGCGGCGCCGGCATTTGCCGATGGCGGTAGTTGCGGATCGTGCCTTTACCTCGCGCTCCACGCTGCAGAAGATCGAGGCTGGCGATACCAGTGTCAGTATCGGCATCTATGCCAGTGTTCTCCAGGCGCTTGGTCTGCTGGACGGCCTAGGGAAAATTGCGGACATCAGCAATGATAGTGTCGGGCAGGCCCTTTCAAGCGCCGAATTGCCGAAACATGCGCATGTTAGGCGCTCACCGGGAACGGAGCGGGATGACTGATTTCGAAGTCCATCTGGACCTTCATGGCATGACAAGACCGATCGGGTTAGCGCGTAGTAATCGCGTACGTGGCACCGAGACGATCCTCTTCGAATACGATCGCGACTGGCTTCAAGACCCGGATCGCTTTTCGCTGGAACCGGCGCTGGCCTTGACCCGGGGAGCTTTTGCTCCGCCGGCAGGCGTCGCCACGTTTGGTTCTATAGGGGACTCAGCCCCGGACACCTGGGGCCGGCGCCTCATGCAGCGCACCGAGCGACGCAGCGCCGAACGGGATCGTCGTTCGGTGCGAACCCTGACCGAGAGTGACTACCTTCTCGGCGTTGCCGATGAGACCCGACTTGGTGCACTTCGGTTCCGCTGGGTCGGCGATGAAGACTTTCAGGCTCCCATCGGAACAGGTGTTCCAGCTCTCGTTGACCTCAGACGCCTGTTGCAGATCACCGAGCGCATTCTGCGCGATGAAGAGACCGACGAGGATCTCCAGATGATTTTCGCGCCGGGGTCCTCTCTTGGCGGGGCTCGCCCCAAAGCGTCTGTCATCGACCAGCACGGTCACCTGTCGATTGCCAAGTTTCCAAAGGAGACTGACGACTACAGCATGGAAACTTGGGAAGAAGTAGCGCTGAGGCTGGCCGGCAGGGCAGGCATTGCGACACCAGATCACCAATTGGTCGATATCGCAGGCAAGAAGGTAATGTTGTCGCGTCGTTTCGACCGGCAAGGAGCGTTTCGAATTCCATTTCTCTCCGCCATGGCAATGATGGGTGCAAGGGACGGTGAGCGAGGCAGCTATCCCGAAATTGTCGATGCCCTCGTCGAGCATGGTGCCAAAGGCAAAACCGATGCTCATGCTCTTTACCGCCGTGTAGTCTTCAACGTGATGATATCCAATGTCGACGATCATCTGCGCAACCACGGCTTCCTGTGGCTCAGCAGGTCCGGATGGTCGCTTTCTCCTGCCTATGATCTCAATCCTGTTCCTACCGACATCAAGGCGCGCGTGCTGACAACCAATATCGATCTTGATGAAGGCACCTGCTCGCTCGACCTCCTGGAAGCAGCATCAGCTTTTTTCGGTATTTCGCTCCCGCAGGCCCGCACGATTATCAGGGAAGTCGCGACCGTTACGGCGACCTGGCGCGAGACCGCGAAGGCAGTCGGTGCCCCGTCAGCCGAGATCAACAGGATGGCAAGTGCGTTCGAACATGACGATCTGCAGAAGGCTCTGGTGTTGTGACGTTAGACCCCGGATCAAAGATATGCTAACGACCGCTCGCTCCGGATTAGCACGGCCGGCAAAGATTCGATCAAACGTCCAGATAATATGGGATGAGTTCCAGCGGGCAGCCGAGCGTGTAGCCCAGTTCTCGCGCAAGCTCGTTCATTCCGTCCGGATCCGGGGACTGCACAACAAATACTGACCTGCTCTCTGTCACTGGCGCGTCGCGCAAGCATCGGGCAAGAGTGTCGCCCCCTCAGCATGGCAGGTGTGAGCCGCGAAGCGTCGACGCCCAACAGTTTTCACCGGGGCAGGATGTAGCTGGATGTAGACGATGATGAGCGCCTCATCTTTCCCGGCGATGCCGACCGTCGCCTGAAAGTCAGGGGCAAGATTTGATGATGCATCGTGCGCCTACTTAGTAGTGAGCGCGGATGGCGCTATCATGTGCTAACAGCTGTATAACGGCGCCTCTAGGCTACCAGGCCGGCGAGATCAATGGCAAACGCCTATGAGAAATCTTCAGGATGGCCGGCCGAATACTGTACGCAGTTCCGGTCATCATTTCCGCCTTGACCGTCTTAGTCCATTCCGGGCTCCGGAAGTTACACGCATCTTCGTACAAGCAATTTGACGTCGTCGTACGAGCACCAGATCGTTAACGCACGCGAAAATGCCGAGAAACATCTGCAATGGCAACTAGCAGAGGGCAAATTTCGAGAACAGTTTATCGCTATCCTTCGGCCATGATCTGCTAAACCCATTGGCATCGATTTCGGTTGCGACGCGCATGCTTTCGACAGAGAGCTTTAGTTACCGTTGGCAATAGGTGATTGGCCTGATGCAGGGCAGTTCGCTTCGAATACGCGGCCTGGTCAACAACGTCCTCGATTATGCCCGCGCTCGCCTCGGCGGTGGAATCGCCCTGAATCTAAACTCACATCAGGGCCTTGCGGCAGTGCCCGATCAGGTTGCCGTGTAACTGCGGGCGTCAGGTGAAGGGCATGAGATTCTCACCTCCTGTAATATCGTGCAACCGGTCACATGCGACGCCTCGAAGATCGGGTAATTCGCTTCGAAGCAACTTCGGCCCATGGAGACCGGGCGCAACCAGTGCGTCTTCATGCAGCAGTGTCGGCAGCCGGCTTTCCTATTGCCGATTGCGAACAGCGAGACCCCGATTCCAAGCGATATTATCCGAAATTTTTCGACCCTTTTGTCCGCAGGCAGTCGCCAAACTTAAAAGGAAGGTCTTCGGCTTGGGCTCTACATCCACCATGAATTGCCAAGGCCACGACAGCACGTTCACGGTGACGTCAAACGATCGTGAATCAGATTCATGTTTAAAGAGCCAAACCTCTGACGGGCGACATGGGGCATTGATAGGTTCCTCACCACATTCGGTTATCCCACATCGCCAAACTAGGCGCATTTCCACACACTAAAATCACTTTGAGAAAAATGGAATGAATTCAAAATGTTGACAGGGTTGGCACCTGCCAACATCTAAGCAACCCTTGTACGCGATTCGCTATTCGTCTTCAGTGCAGCCATTATCATTGGCCCGAGAGAAAACTCGCCAAGCGACGTCCTTCGGCTCAGGTCCCGGAGATAGCCTCCGGGGGAACTGATTAATGTCGACCTCTCGAGAATACATGCGACTGCGACCGCAGCATTTTCAGGACCCATGGCTTCACACGCTTCTTGATAGGCTGAAGGGCTGATGCCAAGCATGGATCGCACCACTACCGCGGCAGCCATCAGGTCGCGCCAGCTGCCAACCCCACCGCCAACCCCGTAATCGACGATCATGGGGCAAGCCTTCATCACCACACTCAAAGGAAACACCTTCAACGGCTCACCTCTCCGTCGATTGTCTTTGGTCGGCTTCGCTTCCTGGTCCTTTTCGGAAGCGGGTTCAAATTCATTTAGGTATTCTGGTTTTGAATTCTGTATGTGCTGCTCGTTAAGAGCGACATTGGTGCTCTTATTTTCGAAATTATCCTGAATATTCAGCCGACTAATGATCTCTTCGTAAAGCATCCGCATTTCGTCGAGGATGGAGCTGACGGTCGCCAGTGTTGGGGCGCGTGGTATTCTGCCAACGATTTCGACATACCTGCCCTCAATCGCCTGCCAGTCGCCTTTCGCACCTTCTTCTATGCCCGCCGTGATGAGCTTCCGCACGTCGCGTCGGCAAATAGTTAGAGCTTCACGAGTGCTCCGGAACATAGCCCTAGCCGTAGCAACCTGCTGCGCCATCGCGGCCAGCTCCTCGGAACGAGCCAGCAGTGGCGACAGATCGAAACCGAACGCGTTTTCGATCTCTCCGGTGTGATCCTTCCTGGCATAACGTTTGCCGTTGGGACTGTCCTTTCGCAGGATGAGGCCCGCATCGACAAGGATTGCAATATGGCGCCGCATGGCGGCTCCAGACATACCGTGTGCCCGCAAAGCGAGCTGCGTATTCGACGGAAAGACCACCAGACTGTTGTTCTGGCACAGTTCATTTTTGGGATGGAACGTCAGCAGCGCATCGAGAACGGCAACACTATTTGAATGGAGACCAAGCGAATCCATGGCCGTAGCCACATCTCGGAAGACTTTCCATTTGTCTGCGGTCTTTCCTTGCTTGATCTCTGCCATTGCTGTCTGGCGTCGGACAAGGGTAAGCGTTATCGGCCGCCGCCCGAAGGGCGTCGTCACAGTTCCAGTCTGCATCGTCTCTCACCTTTCAGAAGGCAAAAGAAACCTGCTCACCAAAATGGTGCCAAAGACTCTTGACGAGGATTCGTGGAAGTGCGATTCTATGTTTCTCACGACGATAGAATTGGGTTCCACGGTGGCAGCACTGTTGGGGCCTTTTTCTTTTCCCGGCTTACTCTCCGTTTTTCCGTTGGTTCTCGGCCAGATGTTCTTCATAGAGCATCGGCAATTTCTCAAGAATGAAAGCCGCGAACGCCGGCGACAGCTTCTTGTCGATCGTGATCTCAAGCTTTGACTTGCTGTTTTTCATTTCAGCCAATCGAACACCAGATGTCGTAGTAAGAACGCCTGGTGCGCCCCTTATCGTTCGGCGCGGCTTCAGGTGGGCAATGATAGCCTTAAAGCGGTCATCTGAACTGAGAAGCTTTACCTCGTCAGACATCGCAAACTCCACGGCAATCCGCGGGGTAGGGGACTTCTCTACAAGATCGGAAAGCTCCAGCCATCGAGGACGGCCGACGCTTGGTGCCGATCCGATGGCCTCGACCAGCTCAGCCGGAAGGACATCGACGATTGCCAACATCTTCGACAGATCTCCCTTATCCACCGATAGCGATGCGATGATTACGTCTCGAGAGAATTTTTCCTTCAAACGTGCCGCAAACCTGGCCTTTTCGATAAAGGTTAGATCCTGCCGCTCATGGTTTTCCTGTCCCTGCGCAATCACCAATTGTTCGTCGCTCAAATCGCGGACAATGGCTTTCGCCTTGAGGCCAAGCTTTTTCAGAGCCCGCAAACGACGATGGCCAAACGCGATCTGATAATGGCCGGTACGTTCGGGGTGAGGACGGACTAGTATTGGGACCTGTTGTCCTTGTTCTTTTATTGAGGACAGCAATCCGGCTATATCGCCATCCATTCTGTCTTGTACGAATGAAGGATCGATCTCGTCGGTATCCAGTTCGACGACGGCCTGACCTTCAGCCAGCCGACGCTCGATCTCTTCCGCCCTCTCGAAGCGTGCCTTTCCTTCGGCCAAAGCGGTACCGACCTGATGGGTCAATCGCGACGCTGCCGGCGGCGCCTCTGCATTCAGCATTGGAAGGACTTTGGCCCGTGTGGGCCGCAAAGACGATGGCTCGGAAGACGCTTTTGGCTGCGGGACGCGGAGGATATCTTTGCGGCTCATGCGGCTCTACCCCATGCTTTCTTGATCAGGGACTCAATCTCGTCGTTCACGCTGTTCATCGACTCGAGCGCCCGGTCATAGGTACCTCGCGTGAATTGCGCTCTTTCCACTTCGTAGAGCGTTTGATTGGTCAATCCTGCGTCCGAAACGGCGGTCGTCTTCAGCATCGGGAAGTTCAGGACATTTTCGCCGAAGATTGCGCGCAGGTATCCGACCATCTGGTTCTGTGGACCGTCGCTGGGTTCGAAACGGGTTACTAAATAGCGCATCCAGTTATAGGTGAAGTCCGCACCAGCTGCTTTCACCTCCCGAAGAAGCTCTGCCATCATACCAAGGAACTGGTTCATTGACATCACATCCAGCATTTGCGGATGAACGGTGATTAGAACGGAGGTTGCAGCCGTGAGCGCTGACAATGTCAAATAGCCGAGCTGAGGGGGGCAATCGATCACAACGACGTCGTAGGCGTGAGCGACTTGTCCCAGGACCTCGCCAATCCTACCAAAAAACATAGTGTCGCCGGGCTTGCGCTTCATGAGTGCGGCGGGCGTTTCATGCTCAAACTCCATCAGTTCAAGGTTCCCCGGAATAAGATGGAGATCTGGGATATATGTTCCCGAAATGATTTCACCCATTGGCCTGGGATCCGCATAACGGATGGCACCGTAAAGGCTTTCCCCGGCCTCAAGGGTCTCCGGCTGAACCCCGAATAGGGTCGAGAGGCTGGCTTGGGGATCAAGATCGATTGCCAGGACACGATACCCGCGAAGCGCAAGATACTGAGCGAGATGCGCGGCTGACGTTGTTTTCCCGGAGCCGCCTTTGAAATTCATAACAGAAAGGACTTGAAGCTTTTCGCCATCCCGCCGATGCGGCAAATAACGCCGCGACCCGCGCCCGACGTCGTCGAGATGCTTGCGGATGCTCGATATGTCTTCAACGCTGTAGGTGCGCCGGCCGCCCGATCCGGTTGTCACCTGCAGTCCCTGCACTTCGTTCGAAAGACGGCGTAGATAGACCTCTTTGACTCCCAAAAGCTTAGCGGCTTCCGCCGGTTGAAAGTTTCGGATCGTTTTCGTGGCATCAGGTGGGAAGGTGGCAAGGTGATGGTCTTGCAGCTGCTCCGAGAGGGCAAGCGAATGTCGTGTGATAATGCCCATCAGGTCTTCATCAACAGGAGCGATTTTGGTCGCAATTTTCGCCATGTTCAACCGTCAATCTCGAATTAGCGCTAAGCCGCGAAAAGTCTGGTGCTTTCCGCTACTATTTATAAGCATCGATTTTGACATAGCGGCAAGCTATTTGAGGTTAACGAAGACTTAACAAGCAATTAGCTCTGATGTGCTTTTCGCCATCTACCCTCATAAAACCCATGTAGAACAAGCGGTTAAAGGGAATGGTGCGACGCGTAAGGGTAACACGAAAAAAGAGTCGAGAACTCTCAAGCCCTGCAGATTCGCTTGCTTTCCCGCGCTGCCGGTAAAAACTTGCGCGGCAGACTCTGGAGTGAGTCGCATACTGCTAAAGCTCCTGCCTCAATTTTCGGCCTCTAGTCGGGCCGCTCGGGCGCATGGGAGCTGGCTGCTAAACGCTCCGTCGGCGGGCAGATGTCTCGAAACTCGAGGCGGAAAACGAGCGCCTTCGTCAACCGCTTGCGGAAAGTACGCGCCGAAAACGCGAACCTGCGCGAGCGTCTCGGATTGGCCTGACACACAACCAATGCGACCTAGACGAGAGGGAAGGGCAGGCGTCGCCCAAAAAGCAGGGAGTAGCAGAACCGCGCCCAGCACGATAGTCACGTCAACGGCCGGCCAATCGCTTCGGGCAGATGTGTCGTCACCGTTGTCGGAGATCGAGGTTCTCCAAGACGAGATCAGGACATTGCGCCAGCAGCTCACGGAGAACCTGCGACACCAAAATGCGCAGCTGAGAAAGACGCAAGAGCGGTTTCAGGCTGGGTGGATGCCTACTGTCCACCCGGCTTATTCTTATTAGCCGATTTGAACCGACACGTCATGACGTTTTGCTAAAGGCGACGGACACATATCCTCTATGGTTTGCGCCGGTCAACCTCGAGAAATCGCAATGCAGCTTCCCTTTCGGTTGCAAGGCAGAAATCTTCTCGCCGCCGGCCCTGCCAGCTCGCCCCAACCCCGCACGACCGCCACCTTACCGAAGAAGGTCGCTTCGATCATGTTGGAGTACTAGCGCACCATGCCCGGTTTCCGCTTAGCTACTGTCGCCGCCTAGTTTGACAAAAGCGCGCTTGAGAAAATGCGATCCATAGCCTTTTGGAAGGCGTTGTGCGGTTTTTCAAGCGCATTATCATCAACTTCAATTACACCATCGGGATACCATTGGGCCAAAAGTGGCGCAGGAAGGACCGATCGCAGCTCGAAGTCGCGAACTTTCTTTGGGCGCCAATCTGGCAAGCCATCCGGGTAACACTCCATAAGAGTGTTGACAATCTTAGCTTTCTTTTCGTCAAGTTCTATCCCTTTTCTCCAGGGAAGGTGGGCAGTTGGCCGCGTGCGAACTCTTGCATCGGGATACATTTTTAGAACATGCGTGGATTTGAAGCGAATATCGCGATAAATGGTCTTATCATTCAGAGATAGAAACAGCCCATCGGCATCGGAAATGCCGAAGTGGGCGATTACCCATAGCCCGGGTTCTATCTGCGAAGACTGGTAGTCTGGCCCAATAGGCTGCCCGACAGACAAAATCTCACCGCTTTCTAAATGGGCCTTCAATTTCGGCATGAACTCAGCCATTTTTTTGAAAACCTTCGTCTTGCCATCGAAATCGACGTAGCTTTCGTCGATCCGGGTCTTCTTGAGCCGGCGGAGAGCGTAACAAGGCCTGACGTTCGCCGGCATGGGTTTTTCCCAAGGCAGATAGATCCGGCTCCCGTCGTGATACGTAGCGAGTTTTTCCCAAACCCACTTATCCAGAAACGACGGCCTGTAATGGCGGTGAACGGCTTCGGGCCTTTTTGCCTTGATCCAGGCCGCAGTCATTTCCAACGTCCAGAAGGTCATGTCTGCGTTGAGTTCGTCACAGCCCAATATAAGGCTCGCAAGCGGGCCACTCCGCATATCCTTCGCCTCGGCTTCCGCCTCGTCTGGCGTTAACTCGTTGGAGTTAACGCGTTCAATTAGCAGTTCGCGATGCTGCGCAGCGATCCCCAGATGATACTCCTTCGTATTTTCGACTGGGACGACAAGGCCAACAATGTCGCCATTCGGCAAAAGATGGCGTTGCGACGTCAGTCTGTTCATCTGCTGGAAATCAAACGGCAAAGGGAAATCCTTATGAGCAATAGCAACGACGATCGAGACTTCCCGACTGTCTAAACAAGCTTTGCTAAGGGAGCCCAAAACAAAAGGGTTACCAGAACGGAAACACATGGTCGAAGTTTGTAGCGCGAAACCTGATCTCCATGGGGCAAAGGCTATTCTGTCGGAACGACTATTCTAAGTTATTGTTTTCCCTCGATTCCAGTTGTCTGCAGCCATAGACTCGATCTCGGACACAGTCCCATCGTGACCGTATATTCAAAGCCATAAGGCGACCGGGCAACGAAGCCCATTCGGCCAAAACGCAGAGGATAAACGTCATGCCCGTCAACCAACATCCCCCCCATCACATCCTCGAAACTTTCAAATCCGAATTCCTTTCTGCCTACGTCAAACCTCAACGCATGATGACCGGCATTGGCTTCGCAGTCTTCGCTGATCGCGTCGATATGGTCTCTAACGAGGCGGTATTGTTTGGAGGTGCGGATTTTGTGCGTTTCAAGCTCTCGTTTCTGATGCCGGCGGCGATCGTGTGGGCTGTGTTGGAGACCGGTGGCCATGACTGCCTCCTTCAGATTGTCAAGATCCTTCAGGGGGGTGACACGCCATTGCGACAAGCCAAGGTCCTGCAGAAACTAACCCGGCGTTTCAAAGCGCTCCTTGACATCGCAGAGGACGCGTATTGGCGCGATCAGCGCAGCAACCTACCGAAAACCGTTCATTAACGCATAACCGAGCCGGAAGTTTGCCGTTCCTAGCAGGGGGCGGTCTTTCAAAGTGCTGATTTTTCCACGCAGAAAGGACATGCCTTGACCATCAAAGTCTCAAACCCGGCGGAGTCTGCGAGTGCAGTCGTATACCGATGGCGTAATTTGCTCAACCGAATGGCGCCTTGCATCCTGGTTTCGGTCGATTTTCATGGCGGAATGATCGACACCCACACGAATGCAGGCGAGCCGGTCGCCGGCGCGATCCGTCTCGACTTGTCCAAGGACGGACGGCCGATCACGCCCGCAAATCTTGCTGCCGCACTCGGTGTTGTGGCCGTTCGCGTCGCAGCCGAACACTTAATCGATATCTCCGCAGGTCGCGTTTCGGGAAATGCCGGCATGTCCTGCCCTTCCATCGCCAGTGAAGTATTCGGCCAGGCCGAGCAGTATCCCCTTGATCGTCCTGACCTGCGTCTGCCCCGCGAGCGCGGACCGTCATAACCGGAGGGACTTGGCCTTAGGGAGGAAACGATGCCGCGTTTCTTCCCTCAGGCCAAGTCCCTCCCTCCCTCCAACATGAATGCTTCATTTTGACGCCACCGGCCACCGGAGGCGTCCGGGAGGAGCATTGCCAAATGCTTCGGCTACCCGAGCAATCGCATCAAAGGAGTTCAAGATGCAGAAAACACTGAAGGCCGCCAAGGCCAAGGCAAGCAAGACGGCAGAAACGTTCGTAGCACCGGAGGAGCACCGGCCGCTTCTGTCGGAGGTGAGCGGCTTCATCGCTTCTCTCGGCCGGCGGGACGCGGCAGAAGCGCTCGAGCTCGGTCGGCAGCTCATTCGCGTCAAGTCGGTGCTGCCGGAAAAGTCCTTCGGCAAGTGGCTGAAGCTGGAGTGCGGAATGACAGTCCGCAATGCGTGGAACCACACTATCCGCGTCGAGAAGTTCACCGTGGAGCAGCAGGAGCTGCTGATCGCTGCCGCTGTGAAGCCGACCGTGATGACGATCATCGCGACGGCGGATGCGCCAGTGATCACGGAACTGCTCGGCCGGATCCTTTCGGGCGAGCAGTTCACTGTCAGCAAGGTCAAGCAGCGGATCAAGGGAGACACGCCGGCGAAGGCTGCAACAGAAGGTGGCGGCGCTAACGGCCTTCGCCGTGCCGTCGACGCCAGGGTGAAGGTAGATCTGGAGGTGATCAACAAGCTCGTCAAGCGCTCGCTCAAGGCTGTCGAACTGATCGTCGCCGACATCCGCAAGGGCAAGCACGTCCCGAAAACCAGGCTTGCAACAGCGGTAGAAGCCGACTGCCAGAAGGCGGGCATTCTGCTGAGCGCGGTGATCTCGCCGCGTGGTTCGGATGCTCCGCTTCCGATCGAGTGGGAAAAGGCACGGCGGATCATTGCCCGTCTTGGGGATTCTCCGCGTTACCCCGGCCGGGAAGAGTTCCACGACTGGGTCGTCGATGCGGCGCTGCCGGCGCTGCGTTTCGTGGTTCTCGGCGAAGCTTTCCCCGGCGCTGCCGGCGCAATCGGTCAGGCTGCAGTGGCGATCGCGGATGACGGCGAACATGATGCCGCGGAGCATGACGCTGATCAGGCGATCACCGCCGTCACCGACGAGCCTCTGAACGAAGAGATCGGTGGTGGGGCAGGGGGCCGTGCAGAGGAGGCACCGGCAAGAACGCGTGTCGCCAATGTGCCATCCATCGCACCTGTCGAGATGTCCACGCCTGAGCCTGAGGTTCAGACAGCAGGCGTCGCGAATGTCTGATGGGAGGAGGACCAAGACCGCCGGTGCAGTGTCGCCGGCGGGAGGGGGTCCTGCCAGACCAGTCAGTCGGGCAAAACTCTTCGCTTCAAGTCAAGCTGACCGTGACTCCAGGTTTGCATACGTCGCTGAACACTCAACCACGTCCAATTGCGTCGGCCTACTAGCCAGCCACAACAGTCGGGAAATTGCGCCAATGTCCTTCTACCTTAATGTCGAAATTCCGGTTGTCAGCACCGGTCGCCTGCCACGGGTAAAAACTACGCAGATCTTGTGTGGGCAGATATCGCGCCATATCGAGATTGACGACGTCAGCGACGATGACGCGCCACTTACGGCGACCTTTAGGGGTGGCGCGGTCAGGGTTTTCGAAGGGCAGTGCTATGGCCAGATTTCTGAGCCGCTGCAAGTCCATGAAACCTGGAAGATCGATTCGTGCCCAACGACGTTTTTTCGCTTCACAGACCATCTGAAATATGACGACACCTACAAAACGTTGGTAAAAACGCATGGCGATAACCGCGTTGTGGATTTGGTAGGAAGTGTAAACGAGCGTGCGAACCTAGAGATTGCAAGGCTGCAGGATCTGGATTTGGAGCTTATTAAAGATCAGTTGACGGCTTTCGAAACCAGTATTTCAACCGTGATGATGACCTCAACAGGCCTGTTCATGCAGGTAAAGGAGCCAATGTTGGCTCTGAATGGCTATGCTTTCAGGTCGTCTTTCAGCCTCCTTATGCTACGAACTAGAGACGATTTGCTGAGATGTTTTCAAAGACGCGAGGTCATCGGGTTTTACGGTCTCGACGGACTTGGCGCTGCGATGTCCAGGTCAAAACGATTGAGACGCAAGGACAACGCTCATCTTGGCCCGATCAATCCTCATTTCGTTAAAATTCATCGTTCTGGGCTTCTTACCGAATCTTTTCTCATCGAGAATGCCGCGCTGTTTGCTGTTTACATCCGAGATGATTTTTTTGGTCGTTTGCCATCATCTGGTTCCGCAATGCTCCACGGTCTCTTGAGTTTTGGGATGGAGCGTTTGCAGCAAATCGACCGACTATGCCTTGTCCTCGAATTATATCGCGAGAAAAAACAGCCGCAGGACCTGGTCGATATTGTCGCCTACCTGCTCGACTTGGCAGATAAGGACCAGTTTTGGCAAGGTACAAAAATTCCGGCCGAGCAGCGTAATTTTATGCGGGCCTGCCTCGATAACGAGCCTGTTCACCTGGAACTTTCGCGGTCTAAGTGATGGTGTCGCGAACTCGTCAACTGAACTCTGGACTGTGCGGATCGAGCGAATGAGGGAAGAGCTCTACTTCCTCGCGTTCAATGTCAGGCCACAAAGGTGATAGGAGTTCGCTGATATGCTCGAGGGATCAATGTGAAAGTTGGTATTCCTCTTGGCGATGGGTGTCCGCACAACCACCGCGTCCGCCGTTAACCATACCAGGGCTCTTTTTGTTCCGGGTGCGTTCTACCGGCTTGCCGGGACGGGTTGTCCAGGCTAAGTCGACAGTGTCTGCGGAAAACCGTGCACCTGCAGACACTTAGCGGCCCCCGCCAGTGCTACCAACACTGATGAGGGCCTGACCCGCAACCTTGCTGTGAAGGACTTGGGCTATGTCGACCCATAACTGCTTCGCTTCCGTTCCGGAAGCATTTCTGAAGATTTCTCCTGTTGAAACCGATGCCAGCCGGCTGCCAGCCGAGCTCGCATGCCGGATCGCACCGGTCAGCATCGTCTGCGGCTGTGGCGCCCACGCCCACGCTTGAGCGCTGATCGCAGCCATCCAACCGGCCAGTTTATCCATCTGTCTGTCTGTCTGATTGATCGTCGTGATCGATCGATGCGGAAATTATTTCCGCATCGGCAGACCTGTGCCCGGTTCCGGATCGCCTCACCACAAGGAGATTTCCATGACCACGATACCATCATCTGCGACACCGTCATCCGCCCCACAGCTTCCAAACACCATGCTCGCCCCATCACCGGCCTGCCTCTATCGACACAGTGTCGATCCCGATGCGATGGCGAGCGTGTTCGAACAGCTGGTCAGCGAGGTTACATCGGCACTGTCGACCGATGCGCTGGCCGGCGCCCTCGATGCAGGGATCGACAGCATGTCGGCGATCCTGCGCGCCATTCCGATCCTTGAGGGAAAGCTGCTCGAGCGCGGCATCAGCCTGATTGCATTGATCAATCCCGATCTGGTCGTTCTGACCGACAATCTGCGTCTTCCCGTGACACCGGCCGCCATGCAGCTCGTCGAGAAGAATGCCGTGCATCTCTATCGCAGCCTGACGCTCGATGCCGATAGCGGCGGGCGCAAATCCTACACGCCGGATCTTTTGATCCTCAATCGTCCGACCAGGATTGCGCATGTGATCGATGTTAAGCGCAGCCTTTCGTCCTACGAGGTGTCGCGGATTGCAGCGCTCAAGAGCCGGATGCTGGCAGCAGCTCTTGTTGTTCCAGACCTCTTGTACAAGGAACACCGGCGACTGGTGGCGGAAGACGTCCGCGTGGTGATCGTCAATGCCGAAAGCCAGAGGACGGATATCGATGGCGGCATCTGGCCGCTGGGACACCTCGATCATCTGCTCGAGATCAACGGCGCCGGTGCAGCGATGACGCGACTGCGCGAACTGTTCCGCGACAAGATCACCGCGAACTGGACAGGTGCACGACAGCTTCACAGCGGGCCGGATCTCCGTTCGGACGGGGGCGGGCAGGGGGCTGCCACAGCAGACGAAACCAATGAGCGAACATCATCGGCCGTGCTTGGCCCCGCCAACGATGACGATCCGGCAAAAACTGCCGGACACGCGACGATGCCGCGTATCGGCTTTGCGAAAGTTCCGAGCTCAGGGCTGCGGTGACCGACGGCTGAGACCGCACCGATCCATACCTTTTCCGTCAGGCTTCAGCCGGGATGCAGACAGCGTCCGGCCAATGGGAGACGTCAACATGACGACACCGACCAACATCATCGAGTTTCCGGGCCAGCGCCTTCGCCAGCCCCAGACCGAGACCGCAAACACATTTGGAGCTGAATACATCGCGGGTCTGACCTCCAATACTGCTGCGATCGAGTTCGCGGTCGGGGCTCTGGTCGAGACCGACGAAGACCGGGCGCTGCATGTGGCCGCCGTGGTCGGCGCTTCGATCCGCTTTGCCCGCCGCCGCGGCATCAGCATGGCCAGTCTGCCCACGCAACTACGGCATTGGCTGGTGCAGGAATGCGACCGTGGCGATGCCTCCGCGATCATGGTGCGCGAATGGCTGACCGGAAATGCCAGGTTTGTAGATCTGCCGGAGCTGAACGGGGAGGGCGCTTGATGGTTGGCAACATCACGCCTCGCGCGGCAGAAACCCTTGAACAACGACTGCTGCGCTTTTTCCTGCGCCGCATCCGCCGCCTGGCCATTCTCGATCTTTATGCCAGCGCCGCGAACGTCGAGCTACTGGATATGCACACGATCGGCGAGTTCGGTGGAGCGAAGACCAACCTTTGGGCCGCCGCAGACCCACGCAATCTTCTGACCGGCGATCCTGAGCGGGACCGCCAGGTTGTGGCCCGCTTGTTGAAATCCTCACAAACGGGTACGCAGGCATATGATGGTGGGACTGACCCGGCAGATCAGATCGTCGGCATCCCCTACGAGCCGGATCCGGCCGACGAGAGGCCGGCACGACGTGCAATCGTCGCCGCTGCTCGTGCTTTCCACCATGAGCCCGTGCGTCCGGTGAGTGGTGGCGCGTCCGACAGTCGACCACTCTTGTCACTGGTGCGTTCATTTCTTCCACCGCCTGACGTCACCAGGGTTACGGTCGCCTTGCTCGTTGCCCGCGCCGTCGGATCAAGTCTTGCGGGAATGGCCGACCTTCGGGACGCTCTGTCGCGACCGGACCCCTTCATCCTGATCAAGGCGCCGGTCGGCGGGTTCGAGCATCGGTTTGGCCAGGCATTGGAGGAGGGCATTATCGTGCCTTTCTGGGCAAAGCTCGCGGACCTGTTTCACCTGATCTCGCTTTCCAACTGCTATGACGAAAAGCGAAGGGCCAAGAAACGCCGAAAGGTCGCGGTCGCGTCGGGCAAGGCGATCGCCAAATCGAAGGAAGCGATGGTGCGTCGGCAGATCAGCAACATTTTGTGCGAAACGCATCTGCCGGTGATGATCGCGGACGAAACCGGCACTGCGCTGATGTCCGGTATTGTCGAGACAGCCGATCTTGTTCTGGAATGCGGACCGCTCGATGAAGACTTCCTCGCTTCGCTGTTGTCGATCTGCTGCGGCATCCCGGTTGAAGAAACGCTCCGGCAGTTCCGCCAGACACCGTTCGATCTGTCGCGTCTGCATCTCGACGATCTGACATTGGCAGTCCGGCAAGGACGCTCTGTCGACACCATCCTCACTGCGCTCGAAATCCTGGCCCGCCCGATCGCCAGTGAGGACGAAGCAAATGGCGACAGTGAAACACAACACCGCAAGAGTGCAGGGGGCAAGAGGACGGCCACGGACACACAGGTCTCTGTCGATATGATCCAGCCCGACGTGATCACTGAGGAGCAAGAACCAGCCACGAGCCTTGGTTCGACCGGTTCGTCTGCGGGATTTGTTCGCAAACGACCTGCTCCGGCACTCCGTGTCGAAACGCTGGCCGGTTATGGAGATGCGACATCCTGGGCGTTGGATCTGAAGACAGATCTCGTTGAATGGCGGGCAGGAGAGATCGACTGGAGCGACATGAGCACCAAAATTTTGTTGTCCGGCCCGCCCGGGACCGGAAAGACGACGTTTGCACGGGCATTGTGCAATTCGCTGCGCGTGCCGCTGGTGATCAGTTCGGTGACGTCATGGCTTGAGCCCGGATATCTCGGCGATGTCCTGCAGCGCATGTCGGCGGCATTCAAGACCGCGCGAGCCAACGCCCCGTGTATCCTGCTGGTCGATGAGCTGGATGGCATTGGCAGCCGGGTAGGGGGAGGCGATCGCAATCGCGCCTATGACGATTACTGGACCTCGCTGGTCAACCGCCTGCTGGAGCTGCTCGACGGTGCCTTAAAATCCGAAGGCGTGATCGTCGTTGCGGCGACGAACTTCCCCGAGCGGATCGATCCGGCGCTGTTGCGCTCCGGGCGACTGGAAAAGCACATCGTTATCCCGATGCCGGATGTCGATGCGTTGACCGGCATTCTGGCACATCATCTCGACGCTGATCTGGACCATGTTTTGGCCACCGTACCCGCAGCACTCCCGAAAACCGGGTTGCGTCCAGCCGCGCCGAGAAACGCTATCCCTCTCAAACAGCGTCGGTCACCGTCGGCGGATACCTCAGACCCGGACAGCGGGATTTGCATCGACCAGAACCGGAGACCTTTCAGTGACTGACATGACCAAGTCGACATATAACGGACTGCGGCCGCTTGCGGTTCGGGCCCTGGGACAGACCGGAGCCGATATCGAACGGCTGGTGCGCGAGGCCCGTCAGTCTGCGAGACGACAGAGGCGACCACTGACGTGGGACGATATCGAAAACGCGCTCCAGGGTAGACACAAGCGGATGCCTGACGATGTCCTCTGGCGCGTTTGCCTGCATGAAGCGGGACATGCCATCGCCTGGTCTTTGCTGGGCGTCGGTGAGGTGTTGTCCGTCACCGTCGGCGTGGAAAATCTGGGGCAGGTGCTGACGCGCCGCCGAAACGATATGGCCCAGACCGAGACCTGGCTGAGGCAAACGATGGCCTGCCTGCTTGGGGGGAGGGTCAGCGAACGGATGGTGCTTGGCGATGTGGTTGCCGGAGCCGGTGGCGATGACACAAGCGACCTGGCCCAGGCGACGGACTATGCTCTGGCGGCCGAGACGAGGCTCGGATTTTCCAGGGTCAATCCGCTTCTCTATCGCAATCCCTCCGGCAGTCTCGATCTTCTCAGCCTCGATCGGGAGCTGGCGGCACGCGTCAACGAGCGTCTGATCTCAGCCGAGACACTGGCCTTGGAGTTGTTGACGAGCCACTGCAACGATTTGCTGGAGATTGCCAGTCGGTTACAGGAAAGAGGTGTCATGGAGGGGCGCGAGATCCGGCAGGTGCTTGGACTGGCAGAGCCAGGAATGCCGGAACCATAGTGAGCGAATTGCGGTCCAAAGGCTGCGAAACCTCGATTCCATATAACGGGACGTCGATTCAAAATCCGGCGTTTTCGTTTCGAAAGTCCGGATCCTCGATTCCCGCCTCATCGTCATTGATTCAGAAGTCTGCGGTTTCGATTCCGAGCACGCAATCATCGATTCCGATCTCAGCATTTGCGATTCCGACGGCATCCGCAAAGCCATGTTAGGGATCGAGCGTTTGACAGAAGCATCAAGATGGTTGGCATGGCTGGCAGGAAATACCGCATCATCCCGCAATGAACCGCAATGACATCCGCGTTACGCGGAACCCAAGGCAGGTTGTGTCCAGTCCCCGGCAAACTACCACCACTTCGAGACAAGTTGCGGGCAAATCGACAGACATCATCTCAATTTACCCTGTCGCGATTCCAGACACGGAATTTGCGATTCGCCGCTCGAGAATGTCGATTCCAGCGGCGGGTGGTGTCGCGCCATGGGTGCGCGCGTTCGCCGCATGTGGCAATCACCACCTTCGGTAACCACCACGTTGGGTATGCCTTGCTTGAGAGATTTTAAAGGAGGTCTCGCTATAGCGGGGAGCGTGCCGTTCCGTTTTGTCAACATTGGCGGAGCGGTATGGTGTGATCCTCAACCAGCCGCCGGAGACCTCAAGCATGGCCGCCAAATCGAAACGGACGAAGACGGCCGAGCAGCGGACGCGACAGCAGAGCGTGCGCGACAAGGCCAAGGACCTGCGTCGACCGACACGTGACGATGTTGCCCGGATGCTTTTGTGGAAAACGATCTCTGATGCGCACAAGAGCGGAGATGTGGCAGGCCCCGCCTTCCTCGAAGAGATCTCAAGGGATATCGTCACTGGTCTGGAGGCCCAAGGTTTTGATGATCGCGAATGCTATGACGTCATCGACGGCCTGATCCGCAAATATGCCGATGGCCTGTTTCCGTTTCGGCCCAAGCGCCACCTCGAACGCAAGGAACCTGGCGAACCCGGCGACGATCCATCCTGAGTGCCTATAGCGCTCTCTATGCAAACGACGTTCAGTATTTATTGGCGTATTCCCCCCATTACTCCCTATAACGGCGTTTGCGCCGGAATCGATTATTTTGAAGCCCTGACTGTCATTTCGCAGACCCGTCATCAAGACTGACCGCGTCAGATTTCCAGGTCATTTGTCAGACCCGCCGGCGAGTTCACGGCCCGGCCGATATCCCGCAAGCAAGGAAAAGCTTAACCTCTCGACACTACAACCTCCGTGTCGATCAGTTGCGGGCAGCATACGGGGGCGTGTGGACACGATGGGGGCAAGCAATCTGATGGTCTATGTGCCGCCGATATTGTTCAATATCGTCGCGCTGACCTTCCTGTGCCTTTGGCGAGCCCGGGTAATCTCCTCCTGGCATTGGGCAGCCGGGTTTGCGCAGACCGCCCTTGGCTTCGTGCTGTCGACCTTTTCCACCCATCCGATGTTTGACGCGTTCAGTTCCGGCATGGTGTTCATCGGTGCCGCCTATTGCTATGGCAGCGGTCTGCTATCGCATTTCGATGTGCCGAATTGCCGTCTTGCCAGACGCAGTCTGATAGCGGTCTATACGCCGGTGCTGGCCTATCTCGTGTTTGTCGAACAAAGCCTCGTCTGGCAATTGTTTCTCACCGATGCAGCCTTTGCACTCCTGCTTGGGATCGCCGTTGTTACCGTTGCGTTGCGCGCCTCTCGCTACATCGATATCGGACTGGTGGCGGCAAGCATGATCGTCGTGTTCGATTCCGTTCTCAGAACCGTGTTCTTTACCTTCTTCACGGAATCGAGCAACGATCTCGGGGATTTCGCCAATTCGGCCTATAATCTAGCCGTCCACGTTTCCACGATCACCGTCTGCATGATCTTCCCCTTCACCGCACTTGGTGCAATCGCCTCGGCTGCCATCGACAGCCACCGCAGCGATGCAGAGAAAGATCATCTGACCACCCTCCCCAACCGTCGCGGCTTTGAGAAGGCCATAGAAAGAAAGTTCGGGAGCAACACGCCGTACGGAGTCGCGCTGATCTTCGACATCGATCACTTCAAGCAGGTCAATGACACGTATGGACATGCAACCGGCGACCGGGCGATCGTCATGCTGGCCGATGTTTTGCGGCAAACCGTCGGGACGTCGGGATATAGCGCGAGGGCAGGTGGAGAAGAGTTTATCGCCTACCTGCCCAATGCATCCCTAAAAGCTGCCATGACCATCGGCAATCTCGTCAGAGTATCGTTCGAGCATGGTGACTGGGCAAGTCTCGGAATCGATCGCGCATTTACCGTAAGCTGTGGCCTTGCAGCCGTTCTCGAAGAACCTCAGGGTCTCCACCGCGCCTTCGGTCTGGCTGATCATGCCCTCTATGCTGCAAAGTCATCCGGGCGGAATAAAGTTGTCTCCAGCCAACAGTTTCGAACCCCGACGACGACGCAGCCAAGTACCCCACAGCAGCGTCGTCCGCCAACCCGCCTTGTCGCGGGGCAGTAAGGCTCTTCCGGGAATAGGGTTCGATGATGTATTAGAGTAAAGTTTGAGTAAGAAAGAAAGCTTGGAAAGCTCGCCCAGGAATTTCGAAATCCCAGGGAAAATTTGCAGGGGTCCCGGACCTTCCATTCTCGCCAGCTTCGATTCCGACATGAGCGCCGGAGGCTTGTGCGCTGGCGGGTTCCAGATCCCGACATTCACGTTGTGAATCGATCACGTCTTACCGATTCAAAACTGTCGTTGGACCTGGATTGGGTTATCTCTCAGTCTGACTGCTATGAGCACCCAACAGTTTCAGGTTCACCTCGTCCGCATCGATAACAGTCGCAACATGTGCCGCTTCTACAGAGTGTCGATCGAGCCCACCTTGTTCGGAGACTACGCGGTAGAACGTGGCTGGGGGAGGGTAGGGGGCCGTGGTCGCCTCAGGATCGACCTGTTCGCTGAACAGTCTCAGGCGTTACAGCACTTCCTGGACATGGTGAGGCAAAAGCGCGGCCGAGGATATCAACCGTCGCCTTTGCGAGATGCACGAATCCACTGATCCACTATTGCCCGAAAGCAGCCAAACCGAAATTGTTTCGAACGATCAAAGCTTGTGTCTCGGCGAGCTGCAGTTCGGCTGAATGATGACATTCACGCATTCGGTTTTTCAGACCCGGGCAGCGCTTATGATTGGCTTGACTGCCATGATAGCAGTCGCGTCTCGCCGATGAGCGTTCGACGCATGGGTTAACGTTAGGTTGACTACGTACCACATATCTTGCAACCAATCTCGGATTGGGGCGTACAGTCGCTTATGACCAACGATCATTTGAGATTATGGCTCGCAGCGGCTTTCGAAGCAAAAAGCCATAGGCAAATGTATGCAATCGCTATGGAGATCGGGGAGGCCGGAACTTTGGCTTCTCCGGAGATTCGGAAGGCGGCTCGAAGTCTCGCTCGTTCGCTCCACTGCGTAATCGAACTACCGATTGCGGACGCAAGCGTGTTAGCGAAAGCTGACCGACGGTTCGCTGTGTTGTGCGAGCTTTTGAAGAAAGCTGCTTCTGGTACACCGCCAAGCCTCGCTGCGTAAGCGAGTTCTCGTGAAAGTGCGGATCGGCTGCCACTGATACTTCCAATAGAGTATGGAGTACGCCGCGCTATGAGCCGGAAGGCTTTGGCCTAGCGCTCGATGTCGCCGGTAGCGCAGCCGTCCAATGCGATGAACTCGGATGTCGATGGCTGGTTCCATGCTTTGGACACTCCGACAAATCGCAGCCTGCCGCATGTTGTTGGAGCCGGATACCAAGGCAGCCCACATGCAGCGAGAATCTGGCTAAGCGAACCAGTGCAAGGACCCCTAACGGCTTGATCATTTTGGTGAGACAGGTCGCACTCGCATTGGCGTACCGAGCCTTGAAGTAGCACGATAGATTCCCCTACAGTCTGATGGCGTGACGAGAGCAATTCAGCTCCGCCTCTGTTGTGACTTCCCTCGTCGATAGTGGGGACTCCGTTCATCAGAGGCGTGAGAACATAGCACGAACAAAACCAACTCACGTCAGGTTTGAAGATGATACACACTACCCAAGCCAAAACGCCTGATGAGATTGAGACCGATCTGGTAGAAGTTATCCTCGCTGCGTACCACGGCCATGCCGTAGCAGCCTTACGTGAAGTTATGGCTGATGCGTCCTTTCTGCACGAGCAACTAAGGACGGCATCGTCGTTCTCAGCTATGGAGCGGCGAGGGGATGACGGCCGAAATTTACCCGAGAGTGAGCGTTCAACGCAGGTGATGGTCCAAATGGAAGATATTAACGACGTCCTTACGCGTGAACCAGAAGGACCAGCCAGTACCGTTGAGCCGGTACGCCGCCCATGGGCTGAATGAACCGCACCGGGTTTGCCGGAGGCTCCAACTTCTGAGAAAGTGGAGTCATCATGAGCAAGACAACGAACAAGTTTTCACCTGAAGTCCGTCAACGTGCCATTCGTATGGTGCTGGATCACGAAGCCGAGCATCCATCCCGCTGGGCTGCCGTTTCATCTATTGCGGCCAAGATCGGCTGCTCGCCAGCCACGCTGCATGAATGGGTGAAGAAGTCCGAGGTCGACAGCGGTAAACGAGCAGGCCTGCCGAGCGATGTGGCCGAGAAGATGAAGGCTCTTGAGCGGGAGAACCGGGAGCTTCGTCAGGCCAACGAGATTTTGCGCAAAGCTTCTGCATATTTCGCCATGGCGGAGCTCGACCGCCCCTTCAAGCGATGATCTCGTTCATCGACGAACACCGTAGCGTGTTCGGGGTCGAGCCGATCTGCAAGCTGCTGCCGATTGCCCCATCAACCTACCATGAGAATGTCGCCAAACGACTGGACGTGGATCGCCTGTCGGTCCGCGCCCGCAGCGATATCAGCCTGAAGATCGAGATCCGTCGCGTCTTCGAGCAGAACTTTCGGGTCTATGGCGTTCGTAAAGTCTGGCGGCAGTTGAAGCGTGAAGGCTTCGACGCCGCCCGCTGCACCGTTGCTCGGCTTATGAGGTCGATGAGCCTGCAAGGTGTTATTCGGGGAAAGCCGATCCGCACGACGTTCTCGGACAAGACGGCTCCAAGCCCGCTTGACCGGGTGAACCGCCAGTTTAAAGCCCCTGCGCCAAACAGGCTGTGGGTTTCGGATTTCACCTATGTCGCTACTTGGCAGGGTTTCGTCTACGTGGCCTTTGTCATCGACGTCTTTGCTCGTCGCATCGTCGGCTGGCGGGCGAGCCGGACAGCACATGCAAGCTTCGTCCTCGATGCGCTGGAGCAGGCACTTCATGATCGGCGTCCTGCGCATGGCGGCGGCCTTGTGCATCATTCGGATCGCGGTGTTCAATACGTTTCGATCAGGTATTCCGAACGCCTGGCAGAGGCAGGCATCGAGCCGTCCGTCGGGAGTGTCGGTGACAGCTACGATAACGCCCTCGCAGAAACGATCAACGGTCTCTACAAGGCCGAGGTCATCCATCGGCGTGGACCATGGAGGAGCTTCGAGACGGTAGAATTCGCCACCTTGGAATGGGTCGACTGGTTCAACCATCGACGGCTTTTGGAGCCCATCGGGAACATACCGCCAGCCGAAGCTGAAGAGCGGTATTACGCCATGCTGGACGAACCAGCTATGGCTGCATAACTTAAACGAAATGGCCTCCGGCAAACCCGGTGCGGTTCAGAATGTCAGATGCTCGTAGGGCTTCATCTAGTCTGGAGCATGCCCGACAATGACACTGATTAATTCACTCCCCGTCATCTTTGCACGAAAACCGGCCGCCAACGGTTTTGAGGCGCGAAAGTACGGAATTCTGTGGCGTAGCGATAGTTTTCATGACCATCCTTGAAATCTTAAATTTCTGGAGATGGCATGCCAAAGTTCATTCTGCATATTCAGGACGGTGTCGAGGCAGAGGTCGAGATTGACGTCGCGAATGCCCACACGGCAGTGAACGATGGTTATAACGCGTTAGCCATTTTTGTGGCTCGTAAGTTTCCACCTGCAGAGAGCATCACCATAACGGTGTCTGACGCCTCGCGGGGACTTATAGCGGTACTAGGGTTCACCTTCTCAGTTCAGTACGCGCCTGGCTTCCTGTCATGAGGAGCAAACAGGCGACACTCCGATTGAGAATGTCGCCTGCTCTGCGGTCGCTTTAGGCGGCGGACCTTACGACCGCTGAGACTTAAGCATCTCTAGCCAGAGACGTTCCCCTTCAGAGCCCATGGTACGATCCCGTACAATCGTGAGTTACTGTCATTTTCGACGAGTGTTGCTATCGTCAGCGAAACATTGAGGTTCATATGACGACTGAGAGACGCCGCGAGATAGTCGAAGCGGTCCGAAACAGAGCCCACGCACTTGGATTGCAATTCGAGGACGATCCCACGTACCTAGACGCTCTCGAAAAGTGGATTGTGGGTTCGATCACAGCAGAAGGTCTTCGAAATCACTACCAGGAGCTCTTGGTAGGCCGCGAGAAAGAGAGGCGATTAGCGTACTTCGTCAAGCACTGTCTCCAGGAAGTCTGATGATGACCAAATTCGGTCTCCGCATGGGGTCGGTGTCGACGGGATAAATTCCCGAGAGCGGCGGACCTCACGTCTCCGAGCCGATCCGGCGCGGATTTGGATCCAGGCTGATCAGGACGGCGAACGCTGGGACACGGGACGTCGAGAAGTATTTCGCTCGCTGCAAATTCTCAGCTGCGATAAGGAGCGTCGCATGGATATCGTCAGGGCAAAGCCGGAAAAAGACCACCAAGAACTGCGGGAGATCATCCAGCAATACGAGGCCGCTCATGGGTTTGCCGGCGAGGGTGATCCTCAGAATTCATTTTTCCTTTCGTGCCACAGAACAAGGCTTCTCGAGCTGGAAAACGAATTGTCAACTTGCGACTGAGGACAGCGACTGCCGGTTCGGACACTTGAAGGCGCTGACGGTAGACGGTGCGTTGGCTATTCGAAATCGATGCCGCGAATGCGTCTGTCGACGCTGGAGGAGGAACACCAGCTGGCTGTTGCTGTCGAGAAGGCGCCAGCCGATAAGTGGCCTGCCGCATTCAGCGATCAGTCTTTGACTTCGTAGATCGTGATTTCGTCCGAAGCTTCCCTTACGCCCTTAAACGATGCATGTCGGAGTTTTCCATCGCCTGTCCACGCGCGGTATTCGATTTCGGCGGCGATGATCGGCTCGACGTAAACGGCCGACTTTGCCTTCACGCGGGTTATCGGTCGCTTCGTAGCGATCGCGTCGAGCTCTTTCCTAAGCCGACGCGCGACCGCATCCGAAAAACCTGTCCCGACGTTTCCGACGTAGAGCAGATCGTCGCCCTTGCGTGCCGCGAGCATCAGGCTGCCGATGGCGCCCGTGGACGAAGTGGAAGGCTCGTAACCGATGACGACGAAGGTGTCGGCCTGAACGCATTTGATCTTGCGCCAGTCGCCACCACGGCCCGGCCTGTAGGGCGCGTCGAGCCTCTTCGCAACGATTCCTTCGAGGCCGAGCTCCGCCGCACTCGAGAACAGGGAGGCTCCGTCGGTTTCGAACATCTCGGAAAGCCGGATCGCGCCCGAGGCGTTGCTCAACAGCGGATCTAGGAGCATGCGACGCTCCTCAAGAGACAGCATCGATATGTCGTGACCGTCGAGATAAAGAAGATCGAATGCATACAGCACTGTGTCCGACGACACCTTCGTGCCCCCTCGACCGCCGAGAGACGCCACGAGCAGGTTGAAGTCGCTTCGCCCCTGTTCGTCTAGGATGACAGCCTCACCGTCCAGTATCATCGTCCCCGGACCGAGCTCCCTGACAGCCTTTGCGATGGTTGGAAATCGGTCGGTCCAGTCGTGTCCGCCGCGCGTCAGAATGCGGACCTTGCCGCCGAGTTCAACATGCACGGCGACACGGTAACCGTCCCACTTCACCTCGTAGCCCCACGCCGGGCCCTCCGGCGGCTTGCTTGTCAAAAGCGCGAGACAAGGCTCGACGCGGGCGGGCATGGGGTCGAGTGGTAGCTGTGGCTGGCTTGGATCGCGTGGCTTCCGTCGGCCCCCGCGTAACGGCGCGTCGGGCTCGATTTTCAGGCTCTGAGGTCTTGGGCGATCCGAGGGTTTCCTTGCCATGATCGCAAGGAGACCACGGAAAGGTTAAAGAACGGCCGGCTCGTACTTCACCTGTCAGGGAACTTCGCGAATCCTTCACAGTTATCGGTGACCACTCAAACCAGGGAGGCTCAGATGGCAACGACAACACGCGGGCGCAATCAAGACAGCACACGGGTCGCCGCAGGGCAGGACCACGAGGTCGCATACGAGGCGAAGAAGGAAGGCGTGTCCAAGGCGAAGGTCAAGGAGACAGTAAAGGAAGCCGGCAACAGCCGTGCCAAGGTCGAGGACAAGCTGAAGAAATGAGAGATGGCGGGCCAAATTTCGTTGATCAGAAGAAGCATCAGGCCCCGTGTGTCTCGCCGATCCATGATGTCCAGAGAGCCGAAGTCTCGTTAATGGTAACCAGGCATAGCGGCCTAAGGGCGGAGGTAGAGATCACAAATCGGGGACTGCTATCGGTCGCGGCGCTGGTTTCTTCGATCCTGCTTTCGACAGCTGTCCTGGTCCATGTCGCCGTGCTCGCTGGCCGTCGGAGGCATTAGTGCCAGCCGTCTATGGTTCTCACGACGGGCAACCGTTAGAGGGGGTAAAAGTCGTCCCCGATGATGTTCATGCCGATATTCCCGGTTATCGTCCTTCCCCGCTTATCCCGTGACGAGGATCTCGTTCGCTATCTCTCCGTCGCGAGGCGAGGGGACTGCGATATCGAAAAGCTCGTAGAGCGTCGCAAGGATCATCCTGACCTGTTTGGAATCGGTTCTGTAGTAGATGGTGTGCCCATCGCGTCGGGTCTGCACCAGCTCCGCGTTTTTCAGTATCGTCAGCTGCTGTGACAGCGCCGATTGTCCCATGCCCAACATGACCGCCAGCTTGCCGACCGACGTCTCGTTTTTGCTGACGATATCGAGTATGAGCATACGCTTCCTGTTGCCCATGGCGGTCAGGAGGCACGCGGCCATGGCGATCTCCGCGTCCGAAAGCTTCGTGGTATGCAATCTGGTCTCTCCTGGCGCACGACAATCTTTCCGGTTGGGGTGTCGGTCTGCCGTTGATGTGGCTGATTAGGTCGTCGTTTTCGACGTCCGCCATATGGAACGTTAGGAGTTGCGATACGACGTCGTGAAACTCGCGACGCCATCCCCCGCTCTCATGTGGCGGGAGAACAGAACCGAGCGGATTTCGTTCCGCAACGAAACTCGGCAACGAAAAAAATCCAAGCAGACTGGCATTGAAGTTCCGCGAAGCTGCAGCTCATGCTTCGAGAACCGTGTTGCTAGAAACCGCGGCCCGCGGATCGAAGATGTCGGGAACAGCGGTCCCCGCGGCGCCAGACTGAATGTTAGATGACCGAGACCGTGACCGGTAAGACCGTTGTCCTTGTCGTCGACGACGAACCCTTGATACTAATGACCTTCGCCGACTATTTCGGAGAATGCGGGTTCGAGCCGATAGAGGCCCTCACATGGGACGATGCGCTGTCGCTTCTCTCGTCCCAAAGCGATATCGACATCGTGTTCACCGACGTCAACATGCCCGGCAGGCTCGATGCGTTGGCGCTGTCCCGTCTGGTGTGCAGCCGATGGCCAAAAATTCGCACGGTCGTGACGCCTGCGAGAGTACGACCGGAAGCAGCGGACCTTGCCGACCATGTCGAGTTCATTCCGAAACTTTACGATCTCGAGCGGGTCGTCCAGTTGTTCGGCGCCGATCGCAGACGTGTAGATGATCGGGGTCCCCGTGCGTACCAGGAGGCGTCCGATCGCCAGGTGGAACCTGTACGTTGAAGTGCCGCGAAAACCACCCGCCGACGCGTCGGGATGGACAAATCTGCAGGAACCTTCGTGGGAGTTCGCTGGACGTTGCGAGAGTGTGGGCGAAACTGGCTCGCCGTCATTCATCCCGGCGAGCCAAGAGGCAGTCTTCCCCCGGAACCTCGGTACCTTATTATGGCTTTCCCGAAGTCCGGCATGAGTGGTCTCGCGGCTTGGTGCGTCTTTACTGGTCCGTGAGGAAGCGGGGCTGCACTGTGCTGCTGCCCCTCTTCCTCGTAGAGTTCGTATCAGCCTTCGGCGTTCTGATTGACGACAGATGTCGCGATCGAAGTCAGAGTCAAGTCGGTCGCCTGCTCTTCGTCCAGCGTTGCCTGAAGAAGGCTGGCCGCATCACTTAAGCCGAGCTCCAGCGCCCAAGTCCGCAATGTCCCATAGCGCGACATTTCGTAATGCTCTACAGCCTGCGCCGCGGCCAGGAGCCCTGCGTCCAGCGCGGGGGAACCCGCATATTCCTTCATGATCTCGTCGCCTTCGTCGGTGATGCCGAGGATAGCGGCGCATGTCTTCGGCTCAGGATCCTTGCCAATGATCTTGAATACCTGTTCCAGCCGCTCGATGTGAACCTTAGTTTCGGCGAGGTGCTGGGTGAAAGCATCTTTGAGGCTTCCATTCTTGGCAGCTTCGTTCATCAACGGTAGGGTATCGACGATCTTCTTTTCGGCGAAGTACACGTCTTTGAGCGTGTCATGAAAAAGGTCTGCGAGATTTTTGGTGTCGGCCATGGTTCTGTTCCGTTCTCGATAGGGGAAAGAAAGCCGCCGGGAATTCCGGCGGCCGCTTTGGCTCACCCGTCACTTGGTGGCGGGAATGCCGAACGAGACGACTGACATTCCCCGGCGATCATAATTATGATTTCGTCTAGGTCTGTCATGGTTGC
This sequence comes from Rhizobium sp. PvP014, assembly GCF_017876855.1. Taxonomy (NCBI): domain Bacteria; kingdom Pseudomonadati; phylum Pseudomonadota; class Alphaproteobacteria; order Hyphomicrobiales; family Rhizobiaceae; genus Rhizobium; species Rhizobium sp. PvP014. The sequence continues at coordinate 142,512 of NZ_JAGIOT010000003.1, read as the reverse complement.
CGCCTCGTGGCCGCAGGAGAAACCCATCGGAATTCGATATGTTCCGCGTCTGCTAGCCAAGTCGTTCACGGCGGGAGCGACTAGAGAGCGTTGGAGCAATCGCTCGCTCGCCGGCATGGAAAATCGTACTCAATCGCTGCTAGGAGGCATTAGACGGTGTGCCAGTCCGCACAGCAACTGGAGCCCGTGCGGCGGTCGAAAGGCTAAGTCGTCGATTGCCGGTCGTCCCGCATCGGGCTTGTGGCGATCGACGTTTATTGTAGATTGCAGGTCTTGAGTGGAAGGGCGATGTCGGGAGGACGTAGCCTGGGAGGTTCGAATGAATAGGTCCGTGCGTAGTCTTTCGGACAACGACAAGCTCGTGCTTCAATCCCTGCTTGGGCGATTCGCGCTTAGATACCATCTGGCGGGACCGGAGAAAGAAGCCCTTATCGAAGCGACATTTCTGGCTCTGGCGACCAGACCGGAAGTAATCTTCGAGAAGTCGGTAGAGCAGGCGGTCGTGGAAGCGATGGATGCAGTGTTCGCATCGAGACGTCTGTTGGCGAAATAAGTGCTGGTCCGCCATGGAAGCTTCTTCGCGCAGACAGTCATATGCGGCAGCTAACTCGACGAGTACAATAGGGGTGCATTGGCGCGGGAGCGCTTACTGCCCTCGGGCCGGCTTCGACTTCGCAGGGACTATGCCGAGCTCCCGGTTCAGCTTCTTCTGCGCGAGCTTTCGGGCACGACGAATACCTTCGGCCTTCTCTCGCGCACGTTTTTCGCATGGCTTCTCGTAGTGCTCGCGACGTCGCATCTCCCGCAGCACGACTTCCTGCTGTAGCTTCTTCTTCAGAACGCGCAGCGCCTGATCCACGTTGTTGTCTCTGACCTGTATCAGCATGGTTGCTCCCGAAGCGCTGCTCTGTCGACCGATCTCTATAGCAACATACCTGAAGGGGATTCAATCTTGACGTGATCCTTGTCCAGCATCGTGCGCGCCGCCGCTCCTCTGATCTCCGTGTAATGGCTGTTCGAGTGTCGGTAAGGTGGAGCTCTTGGTGATCTTCGTCTCCTCTACTGTCAGCCTTGCTGATCTCGGCCACCACACTACCTCCAGTCGGGAATAGGGAGGTAGAAATGAAGGTTCAGAAATTCAGTCTGTCCGACGCCAAACTGGAGCGATCACCTGGACAGGATGCCGATATCTTTGTCGGAAACCTAATCGACGAGAAGGATGGTGGCCCCGTTAGACATGCCTTGAGGAGTTGATCGATTAGCACATCGCCACGCTCCACGCGATGGCAGACGCCGCTCAGTCTGACGACGCTCTGATGAGGCAAGAAGCGGAAAGCCGACACGCAATCCTCCATTACAAGCCGCAGGGTGAGAGCAAGGTCAATGAGAAGCTTACCTATATCGCAGCTTACATTCTGAAAACCGGCAATGTTTTGACGTCCAAGGAAATGGATTTGCTCCTCGGAGCTCCACGCCGGATGTGAAAATCCCGCTCGTCGTGGCTGACTTTAGTCGATCGAGTCCAACACTTCGTGCTCGTGACAGCGGCCTCCAAAGCCCGAATTGAATAGAAGCAGCAGATTTTCCCGGTTCATGGGCGAGGACAAGCTTCTCGATGTGGACGGGTGTCTACTCAGTTTCGCCATGACGCACGCTGTCTTCCCGTAGCTGTAGGGCGTCCTCCTTCGCAGCTTCATATGTGTCGAAGATATCAAAGCCCGCGTCGTCATCTTTCCAGCGTCTTTCGCCTTAGTCCCATTGGCATGGAGAATATGTGTAGAAAAATCTGCGATACATCTCCAGACATGACTACCTCGCGCGTTTGACGGTCACCAGCCGAGATCGGTCTCAGTAAAGTCGTTGCCCTTGTAAGCGATCTTCGTGCGGTAGGCTCTGGCGCAGGCATAGGTGAAACAATCACCCATATTGAGTTTCGCCGGGTGATTGACGATCTTCCCGAACTGCTGTGCGGCGTCCAGCGCCTTGGTCCCCACATCTCCCGAGATCATGGCCTCCTTGGCTTCAAGGTCCGCGAAGAATTGATCGACCATCCTTCGCGCCTTAGCGAGCATGTCAGGCGTAGCGGGACGGTCGCGGCCTGTCGCCTCGGCCATACGCCGCGTCAGCGAAAGCGAGGCTTCCATGCGAACCACCGGCGACACGTAAAAGGGGCCGTCATGCTGTTCAAGCCTGTGCATCAGCTCGCCGGCGTCGTCTTCGCCGGCTAGGATTGCGACGGCCACGGAAGCGTCAACGAATAGCATCAGTCTTCGCCCCACATTTCGTCAGTTTCTCGTTTGTGATCCCCCGGCGCAAAGGGACCGGCGTCCCTCGCCATCGCGAGAGACTTAGCCAGGCGCTCACGCATGGGCAAGCTGCCCTTGCGGCTGGCGATCTCGCGCCTAAGCGCCGTCTTCACGGCATCAACCTTGGATGTCTTGGTCAAGCGGATCAGCTCTTCGGTAAGCGTATCTACTTCAGGATCTTTGATGTAGAGCGGCATGATACATATCCTTTCGTGGATATTATAATATCCCGAATAGCATATGCTCGCAATGGTCTCCAGATCTTTGCGAAGGAATGATCGCCCTTTTGCCTCAGACGAAGCGGCGGCGTTCAAGCCGTGCGGGTGGTGGTACCACGGATGGGCGTGGGTCAGGGAGCAGACGGGTCTTGCCCTGGTCATCCACGAACTTGCGACCACTCGCTGAAGTACGGGTCTTTTTCAGCTGTGAGGGGGACGCTGGACATCTCCGTCTCGATCGAAGAGACGACTTGATCCATGCATGGGCAGAGCAGGGCGGTCCGGACGTTGTCACATCGCAGGGCGCGGGCGGCCAAGGCAGCGGGATGCTGGAGCGCACCGTGGTCTGTTCTAGTCTCTGTAAGTCAAAGAAAAGCCGTCGGGAAATTCCGGTAGCCGAGTTGGCACACATGCCAGCAGGACGCGCTCACGCCGCCGAGCCGACGGACATGCCCTCTGACGACCGGATTTCGAATTCATCTTGGTCCCGGTCAGCAATGGTCGTCGTCTCGTGATCAGGGCAGAAACCCAGCGGCTTCACATATGTTCCGCGGCTTCTAGCTTTCAGACAGCAGGAGAGAGGTCGACGACGTTGAAGCCATCGCTTGTGGTTCTCACCAATCGGATTTCAACGGTAGGTGAGACGCGCGACGGGCGAATGCAGTGACTCGGTAGTCACGTGAACCGTCTAGCAGCCCAGGCCGCGAAGTGGCTATCCCGCGGAACTATCAAGCAATAAATTTGTTGCTGTTTCTACGCCAATTAACGCGTCCGAAAAACGGGAGAAATGATGTGAGTGAAGCTGAGAAACACCCGGAGCAAGATCTCGCTGAGGGCTCACGTGAGACAATCGAGCGTGATCTGAAACGACAGGACGACAAACAGCAATGCCCCAAAGAGAACGATGGTGACGAGGCGTCCAACACGTCTACTCCGAAGCGGTAGGTGCCATGAGCGTTTCCGTGTGGGATAGCGTATCGAGAACTGACTTCGTTTCACGCGGTATGTCTATCCTCAGCGATTCGACTTCAGCAGTTGGAGGATTTGGGGATGGTGCCAGAACGATCGCAGGATAGCGAACTGCTGGAGATCATTGATCATAAGCTAGTTGCGCTTATTCATGAACTAGCAGACGCCAATTGGAGCGTTGATGAGGTCGTCCTGGCCATCGGGTCTATCCTAGAGACCAAATGGCTGCCTCAGGCGAGAGCCTTAGAAGCTCCCCGAAGCAGCGGCTCGGAGAACTTTGTTTCGGACGGCAATGAAGGCTAACGTCTTCAAGGAGAGACCATGGCAGCAACATTCCAGATAATTCCCCTCAGTTCGACCGACCCTGATGGCATTGATACTCAAAATGAGCCGAAGCTGCTATTTACCGACGCATTACAGACTGCTCGGGATTTAAAATCGCAAGGCAAGGCATTTCGTGTGTTCTTCGATGGAGATACTCTAGAAGATCAACGCCGGGCCTTTCGCGAACTCGGTGCATTGGAGTGACGCATGTATCGATGTCGTTGCCATTGTGTTTCGGGTTCAGTCCTATCACCTACCCCACTACGGTTCTGCTGCCCGGTTGCGCTTCAGGTCTAGGAAGCTTGGAAGTTCGGGCATGTCGATCCGCGAGGCAAAGTCACCGTAGGCTTAGAAGCTGTACCACTGCCTCTATGCCAGCTCTGCATCGCGCACAGATCGTCACCTGTGAAGAGGCGTGAGCGCCTCCGATGAAACTGGCAATATCCGCGCAAAAAGTACATCGCTCTCGCTGACGAACACCTTACCGCCGATATCTTCCCCGCGAGATATCGCGGCAGCAGCCAGACCAGTGAGAAAGTTGGCGTTAAGCGTCAGACGACGCAACGACATCTCTGGCGGGTTGGCAATCGCTCTGATCGCTTCGCATGTCACGATCACCGACCAGACCTGCGAGCCGTCGGTCACCGCGATCTGTCCGTTTTCGTGGTAGAGAAACGGTGCTGGTTCGCACAGAGTGATTTCGGGATGGTCGACCATATCAGATTGCCTTCCTGCTTTTAAGGTCGTGCGCGACAGATTTGCGCAACGCGTCCATGATATTGACCACGTTCGATGCGGGAGCAGGCGCTTCCTTTGTCTTCGAGGCCTTCCGTGTGGGCTTCAGGGTTCTCTTCTTCTCCTCGATCAGCTTCAGCAGGCTCTCCTGGATAGGATCGCTCACCATCTCAGGCGACCATCTCGCAGACTTCTGTTTGATCAGTTTTTGCACGAGAGGGATCAGGCCGGGTTCTGCTTCGTCGTCTATGTCTTCGAAATACACCTCTTCCGGCCGTACCTCGTCCTCAAAGCGAAGAGACCAGAGGACAATGCCGTTGTCGCGTGGCTCCAGCACGACCGCCCGTTCGCGACGGCCGATAACCAGCTTGGATACACCGACGACATTGTCGGCCTTCATCGCATCACGGATGACGGCGAAAGCCTCGTGGCCGACGGCATCGTCAGGCATCAAGTAGTGCGGTTTTTCGAGGTAGATCCACTCTATGCTTTGCGACGGTACGAACTTCTGGATGTCGATTGTCTTCACCGTGTCGAGCTGGACGGCGTCGAGGTCATCGTCGCTCAGGATAACGTAGTCGTTCTCACCACGGGCATACCCCTTCGCTTCGTTCTGGTCCTTCACGGGTTTCCCGGTAACAGAGTCGATGTACTGCGAGACGACACGGTTGCCCGTCTCGCGGTTCAGCGTATGAAACCGCACCTTCTCGCTCTCGCTTGTCGCCGGGGTCATGGAGACCGGGCAGGTGACGAGAGAAAGCTTGAGGTAGCCTTTCCAGTAAGGACGGATCGCCATCGTCAAACTCCTAGCTTGCCTTGCGTTGTGGGGCGGCCTTCGAAGCGGCGGACTTCCCGACCGCCCCACGCGCCGGACGTTTCCGACCCGTGCCAGCGTTGGCATTGGCGGCAGTGCGTTCCGGTTTGGTTTCGGCAGCCTTCAGCAAGCCAGCGCTCTCGCGAAGGGCGGCTAACAGGTCGCTCGGCTGCGAGACCTCTATCTTCTTGCGCTTGGGAAGCGCCTTGCCCTCGACCTTGGCCTTTACCAGTTCGGCGAGCGCCGCCTCATATCGGTCGTCGAAGATTGCGGGATCGAATGTCCCCTTCTTCGTGCTGATGATGTGCTTGGCGAGATCGAGCATCTCGCCTTCGATCTCCAGCTTCGGCATATCCTCGAACGCCTTCTCGCTGGACCGGACTTCGTAGTCGTAGTTGAGCGTCGTGGCGATCAGGCCCTTGCCGTGGGGACGGATGAGAACCGTGCGCATTCTCCGGAAGAGGACAGTCCTCGCGATGGCTGCGACCTTCGACCTCCTCATGCCGTCGCGCAGTGCAGCAAACGCGTCGGAGCCCATGCGATCTGGAGTGAGGTAGTAGGGCTTGTCGAAGTAGACGTCGTCGACGTCGGAGCAGGGGATGAACGCCTCGATTTCGAGCGTCTTGTCGCTCTCCGGGATCGTGGCGGCCACCTCGTCTGGATCGATGACGAGATATTGTCCGTTTTCGATTTCGAAGCCCTTGGTCTGGGCTTCCTTAGGCACCAGCTTTTCGGTCTCGCTGTCGATGAAGACGCGATTGACGCGGTTGCCTGTCGCCGAATTGATCGTGTTGAAAGTGATGCGGTCGGAGGTGGAGGCTGCCGTATAAAGCGCTACACCCGCTGTGACCTCTCCGAACTTGAGGAAGCCTTTCCACTGCGCTCGATGACCTGCCATACGCTTTACTCCGAATCACCTGGTTGGCGACTCCAATCGGATTCGAAGTGATTCGTTCCGAGTCAAAACGAATCATTTTTCAATGGCTTGAGCGGATATCTTGCGAGTTTGATTCAGCGTGGTTTCGTCATGCAGGCTTACCGTTTGATCTCAATCGGTTTCCAGATCACCTGGACGCTTCTGGGATCGGGATCGAACAACTCGCAAGTGACTTTCATCTCGGTCCCGTCGCAGGCGCTGCACCTGAACTTCAGTTTCCAAGGGTTGGCGTTCCAACCTTTGTACTGGGCAAGGTCACGCGCCAGAAACCTGCCTTCGCGACCGCATGGGCGGCATGCCGCAACGACGACCATGTTGTGCCTGACGGCTTCGGCAAGTGTTCTGAGATTCCCGACCATGACGAATAATTGGAACGGATGCAGAACGGCGTCAACCTACAAGCCAGCATCGCAGTCCGTTATACCTGACGGCCAACCCGGCTGTGGGAATCACGGCGGCCATTGCCGATGCGTCGACACGTGATCGTGTCGTTGACCTGTCTACCACCGACGTCCTATTCGGGCGTTGGAGGGACCTATGCCCGAATTGATACCGGACGAGATTGAAACGCTGCGCATGCTCGCTGGTCAGCTTCCGCGACGACTTGGGTCGAAGCATGTCCTCTGTATAGAAGAACTTGCGTCCTTCGGTCTGTGCGCTTCTGTCGAGCCTCACCGTCTGACGGACAGAGGCATTCTCTGCCTCGAGGCAAGCACAGGAACGGTTGACCTTCGATCCCGCCGGGTCGCCTAGCGTTCAGAGGGTCAGATATGGCCGTTGCTCACGTATGGCGATCGGTCCACAATGGCGTGCTGCGGTTGCCCGCCCGAGGTCCTAGCCTGCAGCCGAGGCTCGCTGCGGACGGACCACGCTCCAAGCGGGCGGCGAGCCTCGCTTCTCGTAAATTAATACGAGCGGTTGCGCGGTCGGTCCAGGGGCTCGAAGCGACATACTGCCCTCGGTACGGCGGGTACTCTTGAAGAGCGGATCGCCGCCACCAAGGTCGGCTCGCCTTCATCTGCTCAGCCATGACAGATACGCGACTATACGCTTAGCGATGTCTGTTTCACTACGGCCGTTCGACGACCCTTCAGCCGAACAGGTCTTTCGTCAATGTCGGAAGGCCCCCAAGGCCACCTACCTCCGTGTAACGCGGCAACACCATCATTCGGTCTGCGGGCAGGGGACGTTGAAGGGACTTTGCCTCGCTCCATGGCGCGGTCATCCAAATCTCGCATTCTTCCTTCGTCGTCAGAAGCACGGGCATAGCTTTCAGATGGATAGGTTTTACGATCTCGTTGGCATCGGTCGTAAGGAAGGCATAGAGGTCATGTTCACCCTCTCGGGGTGCCTTGATCGGGCCTCGTGCGCCAATCCACTTCGTATGAATGCCTGCGAGCATGAATAGCGGCTGATCCTCGCCGACGACGAACCATCGTAGCGGCTTTTTCCCCGTAGTCGGGTCGGCCGTCTGTTCATACTCACTGAATGCCGTCGCGGGAACAAGGCAGCGGTTCTTGACGCGGAGCCACTGCTGCCAGTGGGGAATGAATGTCTTGCGGACGTTCGTAACACCCCTGTCGGGCTTGCCGTCGAGATGCACCTCAGGCGTCGGCATGCCCCATGTCGACATGGTCAGCTCGCGCTCGCCTTCGGTGTCCATGCGGATGATCGGTCCGTCGCGATCCGGGTGGACATTAATTGACGGCGCCAGGTTTCCTTCCCGAAACCGCGAGATGCTGATGAAGTCCCTGATCGCCTGCTGGTTGGTCGTGACATTGTAGAGGTTGCACATGCCCGTCTCTCCGTGTCGTGCTTAGATATGCGGCCACGCTGGAGTATCAACAGCGCTTTCAATGGCTAGATGACGGCGGAGCGTCATTAACATGAAGGCGGCGTCCGGGCGCTTCCGAGTAAGACGAGGCCTTGATCTAGGGATCTTGCGCGACAGATAGCAGGCTGATCGATGGGGGAACGCATCCGATGAAGACGCTCGCAAAGGCGGTTACCGCCTCGGTTCTGGTCCTGATCCTTCAGGGTTCGGTCCCATATCTTTTGGGGACATCCCCCGTACAGGCCCAGTCGCCACCCGATGCCACCGTATCTGACGCGGCGATGGGCAAGATGAACACATACGTCGAGTTTCTCAACCAAACCCTGCGCGCGTCCGAGTCGCTACAGCGTTACGACAGTTGGGTCGACATGAAGAGGGGCCCGACCGGCAAGGAGCGCATCATCTATGGCATGTACTCTCTATACGACGTGAGAGAGTTGGCGGGCAAAGCCTTGGCTTCCGCTCAGGAAGAGCCAAAGCTGCCGGAGCTTGACGCTGCCATGACAGCCTATGTCGAGACCTACCAGCAACTGGCTCCCGTCATCGAGCGGGCGAACAAGTATTACGAGCGCCAGGACTATAAGTCGGACAAGATGGCAGACGGTAAGGCGTTCCATAAGGACATCGCTGCCCTATCGCCCGTCTATGAAGAACGCCGGAAGACAGTGGACGCCGCATTGAGGACCGAAAAGGTCAAGCTCGACCGTGCATCGCTACTCGCGCTCGAAAAGGCCGAGGGCAATAAATCGCGCTGGCATGTGCGAATCGTCATGTTCCGGGCAGAGGCCGTGATGGACGTGATGCCGACAAACGAAAAGCCCGTGGTCGCCATGCCTGCATTCAGATCAGTGCTTGCCGACTACGCTCAGGCTGTCCGGGAGTTCGATGACTACGCTCTCCAGCATCCCAACTCATTCCACGTGTTTGAGTCCAGCCCGGCGTCGCTCCTGTCGAAGCTTCGCAATTTCGACGAAAAACTCGAGATGGCCAAAGGCGACGCCCGCAAAGGGGCAGGCGGCGATCTCGAATGGCTTGTCTCTGACTACAACACGATGGTCTCCACCTCAGAGTCCGCTACGGTGTTTGCCAAGGACTAAGATCCAATTACGCCATGCGCTGACCTCCGTTACTCAGGCGCTCGCTCCCTACGACGAGACGGCGTTCTCCGGCCGTTTCAGGAGAGGTGCCGAGGATTGGGTAGCAGAGGCATATGTGACGGGTCGGGTCTTCTTTGGCAGCGATTGGGCCGAAAGACGTCTCGGGGTCGGTCGACGGCGACGACGTGTTTTTTGCCTGAACCGAACAGGCGCTTCCGAAGTAATTACACCGCAAGGTGCGGGTAGCTACCGCAGCATTCTGATTTAGCGGACCGTGTCAGCCCATCTTGGCGGAACGTTCTCCTATCACTGGGCCGCGGTCGGCGGCCTTGTCGCGCTGACATTGGATGCGCGCCGCCTGGCCTCCTGATCGCTACTTCCAGCCTTAGCCTGGCTCCTCTAAACCCAAGTTGGCGCACGCGGCGAGAAAATGCGGACGCGACAATTCCGGGTCAACGCCGTTCAGAAGGGCGTGTTGGCAGAGATCGACTGCACGGATGTAACCCCTGTCCGACCTGGCCGCGCACGTCCTCAGATACCGCAACGCGTCAGCCGGACCAAGGATGGTGACGGTCGATGACGGCTCGTCTCCGATGATGACGACGGGCGCCCGCCAGCGCGCGTGGAAGTCGACTACGATGATGTTCATGCCGACATCTCCTGCTGTCGCGCTTACTGCCTGAGCAGTTCCACGACCACGGATTCGTCGACACCATCGACGTCTTGGGACGCGGGAACGTCGATGTTGAAAATCTCGTGGATGACCGCCAGTATCAAAGCGACCGATGCAGACTCGCTTCTGTAATAAATCGTCTGGGCATCGCGTCGCGTCTGCACCAAGTGGGCGTTCTTCAGTATGGTCAGATGCTGCGAAAGAGCCGACTGCCTCAGACCCACCATGAGGGCCAACTTACCAACCGAGGTTTCGTTTCTGCTGACGATATCTAGGATGAGCATACGCTTCCCGTTCCCGATTAAAGTCAGGAAGCTGGAGGCCTGGGCAATTTCCGACGCCGAGGGCATGGTCATACCCATCGTGGTATCTCCGGGCGCACGACGTCCTTCCCTGGTATGGGGAAGGCAGGTCTGCGCAATGGTGGGCCAGGACGGTTCCGGCCAGTGGCCATTCGACTCAATGGTCACGGACTGGAAAGGCGAGATGTCTTCTCGGACCTGAAACGGTCAGCTATCGATGATCTGCGCGCGGGACATTGCCTCAAACCTCGCGACTATGAGGTTGAGGTCGTATGGCTTCGAGTAGAACTGAGCCGACGGGGGCAAGTCGACGTCGCATGGCTTGATACGGCCCGATGCGACTACTATCCCAGCCTCTGGGAACCGCGCCGCCACTTCGTTGGCGAGGTCAACACCTGTAAGACGACCGGGCATCTGGATGTCGGTAAACAGGAAGTGGATGGCAGAATCGTCCATCTTGTCCATGGCCTCGTCTGCCGTACTCGCTTCGATGACCTCAAAGCTCGCATCCTCAAGAGCGTCCGTCACGGTCAGACGGATCAGAACTTCATCGTCGACTACCAGTACCTTACGCATCACCCACCCCTTGCATGTGGCGGGACAACAGAACCGTGCGGATATCGTCCCTAAATGGAAGTTGTTTTCAGAATTTAAGTTCAACCGCGCATTGAATGACGCTTTCGCGGCAGGACTGAAGGATGGGTGGATGTCTTAATCGTCAAGGCGATCGCTCGTCGAAACTCCGACACGCTTCCAGACGCGCGGCTTAGGTGCCGCTCAGGTCAACAAGACATTAGACGGGGCGTGCACCGTCGCTGTGTCTCCCGACCGCCATCATCTCCCTGACTTGGGGGTCGTCGTCGAAGTCACGCAAGTCCCGGATAGGGACGGCTTCGGTGCATAGGAGTATTTGAAAGCGACACTCCTGGATTTGCTATTTCGACGCTACTCGATTGGTATAGATCAAAAAGAACGACGCTTTTGTCGGTAACGTGGTGCCTCTCGGGCTTTGATTAACCGTGCTGATTTCCGAGATCGTAACATGGGCATGTTAGGAACCGTTCATCAACGGACGGGCGAAATTATGAATCTGCACAGTGCACGGCGCGGTATCGGAGAATTCCTGTCCGTGCAAAGCGAAAACCCCGAGCTTCTCAAAGCTCAATATCGGGCTTTCACGCGACAGATGCCGATGATGTACTTCATCCTGCTTTCCAGCACGTGGGCGCTCGCCACGACCCACATGAGGGTTGCGCCGGGTTGGTTGACACTGGGTGTGCCGGCATTGCTCACGGTCGGCTGCGTGATCAGGGTGATCTTCTGGCTGAGAACCAGAAACGCGGATCTCTCTCCGGAACTCGCGCATGCCGCTCTCCTGCGTACCAATCGGCTTGCGGGAGGCCTTGCTATCGCCTTTACCGCCTGGTCCTTTGCATTGTTTCCGTACGGCGACGCCTACACCCGCTCGCACGTCGCCTTCTACATGGCGATTACCGTCATCTCTTGCATATTCTGCATGATGTACGTGCGTTCGGCGGCTTTCATCGTGACACTCGTGGTCAATGGTGCCTTCGTCGTGTTCTTCGTATCCACGGCGCAGCCGACCTTTGTCGCTATCTCGATCAACGTGTTGCTGGTCTGCGCCAGCATGATGTCGGTCCTTCTGACCAACTACCGGAATTTCGAAAGCATGGTGTTTTCGAAACAGCAGAGCGAGGCCCTGAGCCGAGAGAATTTCAAGCTCGCCAATCTCGATAGCCTCACCGGACTCGGCAATCGCCGAGCCTTCTTCGCGGAACTGGAAGCCGAGCTGGCGAAGGCTCGAGCGCGGGGAGAGCGGCTAGCTCTTGGAGTCATGGATCTAGACGGTTTCAAGCCCGTCAACGACCTCTACGGTCATTCGGTCGGTGATCGTCTCCTGGTCGAGGTCGCAACCCGCCTGTCGACCACTTTGAAGGCGAGCACGGCTTTCAGGTTAGGCGGTGACGAGTTCGCGATAATCGCTCCTCTTCCTCCGGAGAATACAGTGCTGGTGACGAACGCCAATGCAATTTCGGCGAAGCTGAAGGAGCCCTATCGTTTGCCGGAAGGTACGGTGAACATTTCGGCGTCAATGGGGATTGCGGTATTTCCCGATCTGGCTCTCAGTTGCGAGCAACTGTTCGAGCGAGCTGACTACGCGCTTTATCACGCTAAAAGGAGGCGGCGCGGGGGCGCGGTTCTATTCGACTCCGATCATCAAGACCAAATCAACGCCGAGGCCAGGATAGAAAGCGCGCTCAAGCAGGCTGACCTCAATGTAGAGCTTTCGGTCGTTTTCCAGCCGATAGTCGACATCCGCGACCAGGAGACATTAGGGTTTGAGGCTTTGGCGCGGTGGGATAGCCCACAGCTGGGCAAAATTTCTCCAGGTTGTTTCATACCTATTGCTGAAAGAGCGGGGATCGTCGGATCGCTCACGAGGCCCCTTCTCAAGAAAGCGTTGGCTGCTGCTTCGAACTGGAGGCCGTCTCTGCGGTTGTCGTTCAACCTGTCAGCCCACGACTTGAATTCCGACGACGGCGTCTTGACGCTGATCGGGATAATTCGAGGTAGCGGCTTTGATCCGAAACGGCTCGATCTCGAGATCACGGAGACGGCTTTCACTCACGATTTTGCGCAGGTCACACGGTCCGTCGAAACCCTTCGAAGGCTGGGGTGTGGAATTTCGCTTGATGATTTCGGAACAGGATACTCGAGCCTGACGCGCCTTCATGCGTTACCGCTGACGAAGTTCAAGATTGATCGCAGCTTCGTCAAGGACCTGGATACGCGACCGTCCAGCTACAAGATCGTCAAATCCTTGCTGGCACTCAGTGCTGACATGGGACTGGATTGCGTCATCGAAGGCGTCGAGACGAAGGCGGAGCTTGCTGCCCTCACGGCGTTGGGAGGGACAAGTGTTCAAGGATACCTGTTTTCGCCGCCGATGCCGGAGAACGAAGCCGCGAAGTTCGCGGCTCGACCCAGCCGCTTCGACCATCGAGTCGCGGTCTGACAGGTGTCCCTCTCTACGGACCACGAGATAGACATCTCCACCCCATTCTCCCACGACGAGTTCAAAATGCGCGGCGATTTCAGCGTGCGACCTATTGGTTGCTGTGGAACGCGTGGACGTCGTCTGTATCGATGTAGCGTCCAATACTTCGCAGGTAAGCGACTATGTCCGCCCGCAGGTGATCACGCTCGCCGTACCTGGCGTCTATGTTGCCTAGAAGTCCCGATACTCTTTCGAAGTCCTCGTCTTTCAGGTCGCCGTCGCCAAACAGGTAGTGTTCTTGACCTACGGCGCAAATGTTGCAGCCCGTGGCCACAACGTCGCGTACAAATTCCGGAATCTGGGATGAAAGCATGCCCACGGGCCGCTCGCTTCTCTGAGGGGTTAGATCTGGTCTAATCGCTGCGCGTTTTCATGGAATTCTGAACACCTAGTACATGTCATTGCAACCCCTCAAAAGCGGGCTATTGACCGAAGCTCGGAAGCATTGCTCGGCGACTAACGACGTCAATCTGCCACTTCGCACCACGTTCAGACGTCCACTCCGTCCCATGCTATCCGAAAAGGTCTTTCGCCGGTGCGCGAAGTCATCCGGGGCCTCCGACCGCCATGTAGCGCGGCACCACCGTCAATCTGTCGGCGGGCAGGCGACGTTGTAGAAAGGCTCATCTCGATAAACTTTTACGTGCATCAGAAACCCGAAATGAATGCTAGGATGTCAGAGTGACGTATCCGTTGAGAGACTGGGTTCCTATGATCTTGAAATTGCAGAACGTCATTCTCGAGATGATCGCCCGCGGCGAAGCTTTGCAGGCGACGATCGAGCGACTATGCCTTGCAGCTGAAGCCTTGGTTCCGGGGACGGTGTGCTCGGTGTTGTCAATTCGCGACGAACGCCTTCATCCTTTAGCTGGACCCTCGCTGCCTTCCTCATATTCGGCCGTGCTGGATGGTGTGTCTATCGGGGCATCCGTGGGTTCCTGTGGCAGTGCGGCCTTCCAAGGGGAGGCGGTAACCGTCACAGACATTGAACATGACCCTCGCTGGGTGGATTTTAGGGATGTGGTTCTGCCGCTCGGCTTCAGGGCATGTTGGTCGACGCCGATTTTCAGTGCCGACCGCGTCGTCGCGACGTTCGCTTTCTATTTCCGGGAGTGCAGGGGACCAAACGAGCTAGAGCAGCGCATCGTAGACGCCTGCATTTATCTCTGTGCGATCGCGATCGAGCGAGAGGAGCGGGTCCAGGAGCGTCAGCGCCTGACTTACACCGACGTGCTGACAGGACTGCCCAATCGGGCAAAGTTCAGTCAGGTTCTGCTGAATTACACCGAACGCCTAGAGGGCGGTTGGGGCGTAATCCTGGCAGACCTGGATAACCTAAAGGTCGTCAACGATACGTTCGGACATGGTGCCGGAGACGAACTCATCCAGATCGTTGCAACAAGGATAGCCGCTGCGGTCGGCAAGGGTCGTGCGTTCAGGATCGGCGGTGACGAATTTGCAGTGGTGGTCGAAAGTAGCGTTGGATCATCAATCTCGACAGTTGCAGCAGGGATACTTGCGACGATCAAGGAACAAGCGCATTGCAACGGTCACGCCATCGTTCCAAGCGCGACGCTAGGCGGTTGTGTCGCAGGACCGGGGGAAACACCCGATCATGTTCGCCAGTGTGCGGATGTCGCGTTGTACCACGCTAAAGAGCGCAATCGCGGCCAGTTCGTCGAACACAGGCCCGGGTTTGGCACCGCAATAACGCGACGCTTTCGAGCGATCAGACAGGTCAGTCTTGCCCTCGTCGAGAAGCGCATACACCCCTACTACCAACCGATTGTGCGACTTGATACCGGGCAAGTCGTCGGTTTCGAAGCGTTGTGTCGGATGTCGACAGCGTCAGGGGACATCATCGCCGCTGCCAACTTCCACGAAGCAACCAAAGACGCCCATGTCGCTGCCGAACTAACCCAGTGCATGCTTCAACAAGTAGCGCGTGATATGCGCAGCTGGCTCGACCTGGGCCTTCCTCTTCAGCACGTTGGCATCAACCTTTCCGCCGCGGACTTTCACGCGGGCCGGCTACAGGAGCGGATCTGTGCAGTCTTCGCGGATGCCGGTGTTCCGTTGGATCATGTCATTCTCGAAGTCACCGAGTCCGTCTATCTTGGCCAACGCGACCATGTGGTTGCCGACGAAATCAAGCTACTGCGTAGCTGTGGAATGCGGGTCACGCTTGACGACTTCGGAACGGGCTTCGCATCGCTCACCCATCTCCTCACTGTCCCGGTCGACATCATCAAGATCGACAAATCCTTCGTCGAAAGACTGGTTCCGGACGACGGCGCAGTCGTGATCGTGGAGGGGTTGGTCAGCATCGCAAACAATTTGGGTCTCAGAGTTGTGGCGGAAGGGATCGAAACCGAGACCCAGCTCGAGCAACTCGTGTCGTTCGGATGCAAGCTCGGGCAGGGATATCTGTTCTCCAAAGCTGTCGATAGAGATGCTGCGACTGTTCTGATGGCCAGCCATGGTCAGAATTTAGACAACGGCCATCACCCGCTCAGAGCGTAACATCGGGGTAGCGCTTTGCGGCGCACACCCTGCTGTAGATCAGCCCGGTAGCTCGTATATCGACACGTCGTCCGACGGGTCTCGAATATCCTTGAACTAGCCGTGCCTAAGCTGGCCGACCAGGCCCTGTATTCGATCTCTGCCGCCAGTGTCGGCTCGACGTAGACGGCCGAGCGCGACCTGATCATGACCACGGCCTTCCTGTCTCTGATGACATCGAAACGTGCCTTCCAGTTCCCTTGCCGTCCGTGCGCTCAACACGGTTCCGACGCTTCCAACGTAGACGAGATCGTCGCACTTTCGCGCAGCCAGAAGCAGACTGCCGAGGTTTCCCGTACCGGCCGAGGACGGCTCGTAGCCGCCAACGACGAACGTGTCGCTGGCGACACGTTTTATCATCCGCCAGTCACCGCCCGTCCCGGACGGTACGTCCGGCTTCTTGGCGACTATGCCTTCCAGCCCGAGTTCTGACGCGCCGTCCGTCGCTGATCGGTCGCGGCCTTGCGCTCCGATAGAACTGCGCGCACTGTCGATGAAAGAAGCGAGGACGGCCTATGTCGCACTGGGATGCCGAGCAGTTCTACGACGAGAACGACCATAGCGAGACCGACTTCACCGCACTTACGAAGCCCGTCACTTATCTCAACAGCTGGCTCCCGGTTGTCCTGCGGACGATTCTTCGTGACGACCTAACGCACTACGGTTTCAGCGTCATCGTTCACACTGGTGATGGATCGGTTCTGCTAGACGCGAGTCAGCATGCCGCCCTTCTTTGCATCCAGGAAAGGAAGAACGCGGAGACAATGGGAACGAGATAGAACGCTTATAGTACCAACTGCCAATTGCGTCGCTCACATCCGTCACGCACTCGCAGTGCGTGGCCCTAGCCACCGTACGTCGGGCAACGCCGACCTCTGACACATGGCACTTTCAGTTCGTTTAACGTGCAATCCACTGGCCTACAGGAGGTCGGACACTCGATTCCGCCGACGAGGCGATGCAAGCTGCCGAATTCCTGCGGAAACGTCTCGAATGATCAAAGACCGACTTGTTTGGCCCGTTGACCGGTCATCGAGAGGGTGGGCCTCGCCCTTCCAATAGTGGTCGATAATGTGCCTGCAGTTCCGAACGACGCGTTCTCCAATTTCCGGATCGCCGCCTTTCAGAGTGTCGGGATCGCCGCCGCTGAGGCGCACGAAAAGGACTTGCTGGGTGGCGAACGTGAAATAGTCCTTGCTGGTTGGCTCGAATTCCAGTCCGTCCTCCCGGAATTTGTCCGCCACTTGGGCGGCCGCGTCCTCAATCGCTTTGTAGACCTTGTCGAGCATCGCGCGCTCGGCTGCTTCTCTGATTTCCATGTACTGGCGCTGTTCGGGTGTCGGTAGGGTGCAGATCCTGGTCATCCATGTCTCCTTTCCTGTCGTCCTTGGCGATCTCGACAACCGCACTACCTCCAGTCGGGAATAGGGAGGTAGCAATGAAGGTTCAAAAATTCAGCCTGTCGGACGCTGAACTGGTCAAATCTCCGGGACAGGATGCCGATATCTTTGTCGGAAATCTAATCGACGAGAAGGATGGTGGCCCCGTTACCATCGGATACGGCCGCTACGCTCCTGACCAGTCGCTTACAGAGGCCATGGCCGTTCACGACACCATGATAGTCATAGAAGGCAGGCTCTCGGTTTCCACTGGGGACGGAACCGTGACGGCAGGACCTGGCGACATCGTCTACATGCCCAAGGGCGAGTCCGTGACGATCACCACGGGAGGCGAAGGCGCGTTGACGGCCTACGTGACCTATCCTCACTGGGCGGAGGCGCATGAAGGATGACGGGAGTCGCACCATCACCGAAAGGCTGGGCGACGTTCGCCTGGCAGTCCGACTACGGTCAGTTCTACCTTGTGGACAGGGAGGACGAAGCTTTCGAGGCTCCCGTGGAGATAACGGCGGAAATGGAGGCACGCAGCCTGTGCGTGACGCCCAGGGGGCTGGTGATCTATACCCACTCCAGCCTTCAGCAGCATATAAGGATCGCTATCTACGACAGCGAACCGGAGCATCCGGTCACCGAGCCCATGAGCGGCAATCTGTGGACGCGAATAGAGCAGACGCAAGCCTCGTTCCCTTCGAGGTCGTTTGCGATATCCAGCCCCTCGTTGCCCGATCCGTTGCCGTACGGTCCGATCTTCCTCGTGGGTAACGCCGACTGCGTGATCCAGATCAACTGGATGGAATTCCAGGGCGGCAGGGATGAAAGCGTCCCGGTCGATCCGGACATCATCGATATTGCGATCTGGCCGGCCGTTGCCACACGTGACAACGCAGTTGAAGAAGTGGGCGAGGAACTGGCGCAAGCCCTCGAAGCGACTCTTGCCTACGAGACGGTTGACGGATCGATGACCATGCCAGCCGATCCGGTGCGGCAAGAGTGATACAGGTGGCGGGAAGCGCTACGCCGACATTGAGGGCGGCGCTCTCGCTGATTACGAACTCGCCGCCGAACCTGGTAAAGACGGAGGTCGCACCAAAGAGGTTTGGTCCAGGAAAGGCAAAGCCGAATCGCCGACTCTTCTGAAAGCCGTCTCCTCTTGCGGTCATCGGAAGCGACCCCCGGGGGGAACTTGACGGATCGTCGTGAGTTATCGCGAGTGACTGCGGATCTGGTCCATGTCGCTATTATTGCTGGTTCGTCGAAGGTGGTCGTTTTCATGCGCCACTGCTGGATGAGAGAACATAATGAGGAAAAGGAGGTGGTTTGGTGCCCTACGTCAAGGTTGAGATCGCCAAGGGAGTTGCCTCCGTAGATCAAAAACGAACGGTTATCAGAAGGATGACCGAAGTGCTGGTCGAAGAGCTGGGTCGCAATCCGGAATTCGTCTTCGTCGTGATAGATGAGATAGACACCGACAATTGGGGGAGGAAGGGCGTAACCCTTACTGATCTCTGGCAGCAGGATAAACCAGAACCTGAGTCACCCTAAATAGCGCCTCCGGTTTGGGGTCTTTCTCCAGCAAACACCGTACGTCTCAAGGTCCGTTGGCCTTTTAACGTGCTATCCCGTCCAAGTCGACCGAGCTGAAGATGCGTTCGCGCCATCCATCGAGACTAACATTCCACCGGCCGATACTGGGGTCGCCAAGCCGGATGTCGGCTGTCGAATATCTTTTGCAAAAGAGCTAAAGGCCGTCAGCATTGTTACGGGAACATCTATCGTTAACCGCGAGGGCCACGCAACTGCTGTGCCGAACGGAAGTGCGTCGTATCTGATCAGGGCTTCGCTAAGGGGACGGGATTGATATTCTCGTTACCGACTGGAGAAGAGGGAGCCGAGCCGCTGCCTTCCCCTGAATCCAGAAGAGCCCAGCCCACGACTGATACCAGGAATACGGCGAGCGCCACCATGGCCCACCTGGAACGTCCCCGTCCGGTTCGGCGGGAGTTGCTATGCGTCGTCTCGTACTCTGTGGGGCTGCCGTCCGATCCGTCCTGCTCATGTGCCATGTCCGTTTTCTCCCTCAATCGCCGAACATCGCGGACGTGCGATTGTTCCGGGCAACGGGAGTACGTCTAATGTACGTTTACATCGCAGGCCGCGTGGCACTACCGATAATGACTCTTACGGTACACCGATAGCGCCTAAGGAAATCCATGAGTGCCAACCGTCGATTTGTAAGCCTCACCATTTGCAAAATTGAGGGTGCGTTTTGCAGTTACTTTTCCTTAACTCGGGATCTGGGAGCCGCTTTTTAAAAGCACGATCCGGGACTGAAGATTACGATAGTTCCATAACATATCTTACGCGCTTTCGTAAGCCCGCTAATGGAGAAGACGTATATTTGTTTAGTCTCACAGCCACCCTCCCGCCCGGGCGCAAAGCTAATAAGAGCGCCCGCACCAAACGCATCTCCACAGGCTGTCCGCCGCGACTGCCTCATCCTCAACCCTGCCGCTCTTGGACGCGCGCGTCACCCAAATTACGCGCGGGATACCCTCATCGGCTGTTATTTGCGCATTGCTGCGCGAGGGCGTCAACAAATCTAGGAGCTATTTAATGCAGCACAGCAAGTGGTCCCAAGGCGAACGGTTTGCAGCCTATCGTAAGTTAGATGCTTGAGCGTTTGTAAACGAGCTACCGAGCTACCGAGCTACGCCCCCAAGGTCACCACGGTCTTTGCAACTTGATACCCCGGAAACTCTTCCTACTCCCTATCATGACAAACCAGTCGCGGTAGTGTAATCGGAAAGGAGAGAAAGCAACGGGAGGTCAGCCTCGGTTCGGCCTGACCTCTTCATCCCGGTTGCGGAGCATAGGAGAGACCCGGTTTCGCGGGTCCGTCTTGCAACCTAATTCTCCAACCTAGCCTGCCGCAAACCGCGAGATTGAAGCAAGGTTCCGCTCACGATGGCCTTGGTGCTCAACCCACTCCAGTCACCGTCCGGACAGAAATCCGACGATATCGTCGAGCACTAGCTGCATTATCTGCGCTATCTGTTTCGCAGGCCTCCATGAAGGTTGCGTTCGGAAATGGCAAGTTGCGTGCCCTGTTCCAGGGGAAGGGTCGCCGCGAACTGGACCGCCGCATCTTCTATTGCTGTGCGCACGCGGCCGGTCATCGCAGCATGCCGGTTCGAACGAGCAAGAGACATGAGCCCCCAAAGGAGCCATATCAGCTTCCGGAGGTATGCATTGGCAACCACTGTGAAGGCGCGAAGCAAAAGTGCGCCTACCTGCCAAGCGAACCACAATGGCGCAAGTTACTTACTTCTTTCCGAGGCAACAAAATCGATGAACGCTCTCAATGGCGCAGGCATAAACCTGCGGGAGAAATACAGTCGTGGACCGTCAAAACTTGTCCACCATTCCGGTAGCACGGGTTCGAGATCTCCGGAATCAAAGTGCGGTTGAAGCCAATTCTCGAACGTGTAGATCAGGCCACATCCGTGCCGGGCAAAGTCGATCGCCGCGGCGGCAGCATCCACACCGACGACCAGCCGTCCCTGAGGGTCGACCGCAAGTGCCTCGCCTTCCCTTTCAAACTCCCACATCACGTAAGCCCCGCTGGAGAACCTCAGGCGGATGCATTCGTGATCGAGCACATCGCTCGGATGCCGAAGCCTTCTTCCACTTGCGAGGTATGACGGACTGGCCGCGAGCGCGGCTCGCTGTCTTGCTGGACCCAACGGTACGGCTATAACGTCTTGAGCGAGATGCTCGCCATAGCGAATGCCGGCATCACATCCGGCTGCCACAGCATCCACAAGCCTATCCTCGACCACGAACTCGATGCGCACGCCAGGATGCTTCTCAAGGAAGCCTTCGACAAGTGGCGGAAGGATATCGACCATGACTGCGCCGGTTACATTCAGCTTCAGCAAGCCACGGGTTTCGGCTTGGGAGCTTGCGGCATCCTGAAGGGCCGCGCGCGCTTCCGCATAAAGAGGCAAGAGGCGTTCCGCCAATGAGCGGCCCGCATCCGTCGGCGAGACGCTGCGTGTCGTCCTTGTCAGCAAAGGAACGCCGATCTGCTGCTCCAAACGCTTCACACGTTCGCTGACCGACGACGGGGACAGCCCAAGTCGCTGCGCAGTCTTCCGAAAGCCGCCGGTCTCGCAAATGTCGAGAAACACCGCTAGGTCGTTGAAGCCAGAAATGTCTTCATTGTTCGCCATGACGATCACGGTATATAGGATTAGGGGGATTATCGGGCGCTAAATCTGCATCTATCTCCATGAGCAGTCCACCGCAATGGCCAATCTCAAAGGAAAACATGATGCACAAGAAAACAGTGTTGATCACAGGTGCGAACAAAAGCATCGGGTTCGAAACGGCGCGTCAAATGGGTCGCAATGGCTACAGCGTGTGGATTGGAAGCCGCGATGCTGCGCGCGGCGAAGAGGCTGTGCAGTTGCTATCTGCTGAAGGCGTTGAGGCGAGGCCGATTTACATCGACGTAACGGACGAGGCGTCGGTGAGGCAGGCGGCTGATCGCGTCCAGACAGAGGATGGCAAGCTCGACGTTCTCATCAACAATGCAGGTATTCCAGGTCAGATGGTGCCGCCCTCTCAGCAGTCGATCAATGACATCCGCACCATCTACGAGACCAACGTCTTCGCACCTGTTTTGGTGACCCAAACCTTTCTTCCCGCTCTCAAGAAGGTTGGGAACGCAAACATCGTCATGGTCAGCAGCGGCCTCGGTTCCCTTGGTTGGCTCTCGGACCCGGGCAATCAGTTCTACGGTGTCAACTTTCTCGGCTACAACAGCTCCAAAACGGCACTCAACGCCATAACGGTGGCTCTTGCCAAGGAACTTGCAGCCTCGGGCATCAAGGTGAACGCGGCTGATCCAGGCTACACAGCAACCGACTTCAACGGTCATTCCGGCTATCGCACGGTCCAGCAGGCTGCAAGCGGCATCGTGTGGCTTGCGACGCTGGGTGAAAAAGGTCCGACAGGCGGCTTCTACTTCGACGGGGTGGTGGTGCCCTGGTAAGCTTATCCCGATCCGTCACCCGTCTCGCCGCCGAAGAAGAGCTGTAATCGCATGAAAGGTTCATAGATCTCGTGGTCGTCACGCCGGGTCTCGCTACGTGGTAAGCCGCCTGCGTGGCAATTCTGACGTGCTGGCTGCGGCGCGGAACATTTCGATCTCACGTGGCGAGAATGGCGTTGTCGGCCATGAATTTGGCTTTGGGCATCAGCTCATCGAGTCCTGCCCAGAAGGTCAGCGAGGTGCGATCCCCGAAGCGGCCGATCTGCGCTCTCGTGCGCCCACACGCATGAGAAGTTTGGCGCATTTCTCCGCCGTCTTGATGACGCTTTCGCCGGGACGGTCGACATATTCGCGAACGATCGGTCCGATCTGCCCATGTCCTCGACGGGAATTGGTTCTCCGCCCGGCGCCAGCAGCACCCGTTCTGTACAGAAGGACATCAGTGTCAGCGGCTTGTCGCTGTCGGTCGGCAATCGCCGTCGGAATTGATGGGGCCGTCGCCCCTTAGCAGCGCGATGGCGAGCGGGGCTTCACCGTTAACCCCGCACTTTCCCACGCTCGGCAAGAAAATCCAGGAGCGCACGCACCCGCGAAGGGAGCAGTCCACCCTGACCCGTGTGGATCGCATGGAAGGCCTCGCGATCACCGGGGTTGAACTGCTCCAGAACGGGTACGAGACGCCCGGCATCGATGTCGTCTTGGACCGTGAACCGGGCAAGGCGTACAAGCCCGACACCGCAAAGTGCCAGACGGCGCAGCGCTTCGCCGTCGCCCGCCTGAACCCGCCCTACGGCCGGAATGACGACGGTTCCGGCAGGCGTCTTCATCGGCCATCCATCGACGTTACGGACATAGGAGAAGCCAAGACAGTTGTGGTGATCGAGGTCTTCAACGGTCTGCGGCTCACCGAAGCGCGCTATGTATGCGGGGCTGCCTGCGACAATCATGGCTGTATCCCCAAGCTTGCGCGCCACCAGGCTTGAACTCTTCAGCGCTCCTGCGCGAACTGCCACATCCGTCCGCTCCGCCAGGAGGTCCACAACCGCGTCGGTCTGGACGAGATCAAGGGTGACGCCGGGATAGCGCTCCAGGAACTCCGGCAGGATCGGAGCGAGAATGTGCGTGGCGTAGGATGCGCTGGTGTTGAGACGGATGCGTCCCACCGGCTGCTCGCCTGCACCAGCGCTACGCTCGGCATCGCCGATGTCGGCAAGAATACGGGTCGCCCTTTCGTAGAACGAGCACCCCTCGGCTGTGAGCTGGAAAGCCCGGGTTGATCGATTGACCAACCGCGCCCCAAGCCGTGCCTCTAGCCGGGCGACAAGCTTGCTGACTGCGGACGGCGTCATATGGCAAACGCGCGCTGCGGCCGAAAATCCGCCGCGTTCCACCACGCAGACAAAGACCTCCATTTCACCGGATCGGTTGATATCAGAGCGCGCCATTGGTCTTTCAATTCACAGATGATGTTCTTCTGGGCAGACTATATCGGAAATTGGCAAGCGTCTACCTTGTGGCCTGGTCACCAGGGGTTGCTGGACAGATCGTGGCTAACGCCTTCGACCTGTCCCTTTGAGCGACCGCTGAACCCTCGCTCGTTGCAAAGGACAAACAATGGATTATCGCTATCTCGGCCGCTCCGGCCTCAAGGTCTCGGTGCTCAGCTTCGGCGCCGGCACATTCGGTGGTTCAGGGCCGCTGTTCGGCGCATGGGGCAACACAGATGTCGAGGAAGCGCGACGGATGATCGACATCTGCCTGGATGCGGGTGTCAACCTGTTCGACACCGCGGATGTCTATTCGAACGGCGCATCCGAACACGTGCTCGGTGCCGCCATCAAGGGACGTCGCGACAAGGTTCTGATCTCGACCAAGGTCAGCCTGCCGATGGGCGATGGTCCCAACGATGCAGGGTCTTCGCGTTTCAGGCTGATCCGATCGATCGAGGATGCGCTGAAGCGGCTCGGGACCGATTACATCGACATTCTGCAACTTCATGCCTTCGACGCCGCAACGCCGGTCGAAGAGGTCCTGTCCACGCTCGACACGCTCGTTCGCGCCGGAAAGGTTCGCTATATCGGCGTCTCCAATTTTTCCGGCTGGCAGATCATGAAGGCGCTCGCCGCGGCCGATCGCTACGGCTGGCCGCGCTACATTGCCAACCAGGTCTACTATTCGCTGGTTGGCCGCGACTATGAATGGGACCTCATGCCGCTTGGAGCAGACCAGGGGCTTGGCGCTCTGGTGTGGAGCCCACTCGGCTGGGGACGGCTGACCGGAAAGGTCAGGCGCGGCGATCCCATTCCGGACGGAAGCCGCCTCCACGATACGGCGAGCTTCGGCCCACCCGTTGACGATGAACTTCTGTTCCGTGTCGTAGATGCGCTGGAAGCGGTTGCCGCAGAGGTCGGCAAGACAGTACCGCAGGTGGCACTCAATTGGCTGGTCGAGAGGCCAACCGTCTCCTCCGTCATCATCGGCGCGCGCAACGAGGCTCAGCTTCGCCAAAATCTCGGCGCTGTCGGCTGGACCCTGTCTGCCGAACATGTCGCCAAGCTCAACGATGCTAGCGAGGTGACGGCGCCCTATCCGCATTTCCCATATTACCGGCAGGAAGGGTTCGCACGGATCAATCCGCCGATTGCGAGATAACGGTTCAGGCTTGCTCGGTGGGTCGGGCGTTTCTAGTCAGCGATGATGCTGACCTCCTGCTGCCCACGATCGTAGACGCACGGCTCAGGCGCCTCGTCGTGCGTCAAAATTCTCCTGCGCAAGCTCGATCTGATGTTTGCTGTCTCGGCTCCATTCAACAAGTGCCGCGACCTGAGAAGCGAAGGATTGGCCAAGTTGCGTGAGCTCATAGCTTACGCTTGGTGGAACGCTCGCTTCGACATGGCGCACAACATGTCCGTCCCTTTCAAGGCGGCGCAGTGTCAAGGTCATCATCCGCTGTGAGATTCCCGACAAGGCCCGTTCCAATTGACGGTAACGACGTGGACCGGGAGTAAGCTCCGCCAACGCCATGACCGTCCACTGCTCCCCCAATCGATCGAGGATGAGCCGCAGGCCGCAGTCTTCGTCGCCGGGCGCTCCACAAGGGATCAGCACTGCGGCGGGACGAACATCGATGTGCGTATCGGACAAGATTGTGCCTCCTTATGCGTGCGCGACCTTGGATTTCTCGGAAGTTAAAACCCTGTTTCTCGTCTCCGCCGGATATGCGGAGGACGATGTCGTGATCCGTCGACATGGCGCGGTGCTGGAGGCAGCCGGTCGGCAGGGGGTCAAGCACGTCGTTTATACGAGCCTTTCCAAAGCGAGTGATCATCTCGGCTTCGCGCTCGCCCATCGATGGACCGAACGGGCTGTCATGAACAGCGGCATGGCATGGACCATCCTGCGAAACGGCCTCTATGCCGAACTGATCGGCGCCCTTTCCGCACCTCGCGAAGGCCGGATCACCACCCCCTTCGGCACAGGTCCCATTTCATCCGTGGCACGGGCTGATCTTGCCGACGCCGCCATCGCAGTGCTGGCGAAGCCCGAAGCCCATGCTGGCGTCACATACGAGCTGTCGGGGACAACGCCGTTCTCAGTTGTCGATCTGGCCAGGCAGCTGGAAGTTTCCTATGAGCCGACGAGCCTGGAAACGGAGCGCGAACGGTTCTCTGGCTTATCACTCTTGCCGTTTCAACCCGCCATGCTCTTGTCGATCTCGTCGGCTGCAGTGGCGGGTTTTCTCGGGACCAATGCGAGCGACCTTCCAAAATTCGTAGCAAATCCACGCGACAGCCTGTCCATCGCCTGCGTGGCGGCTCGGCAGGCCTATGCTCTGGCATGATGACGTAGGGAGTGAGCCGAGGGCAAACCTGCCACGTGATGACTAAGAGCTCAGCGCACTGCTTGTCGTAGCGGGTCGCGTAAGAAGGACGGCTCATTGCATCGAAGTGCTAGCGCTCCGTCTCGCGACAAGATGAAAAATCCGTACTCAGTTGTATCGCATTGAGAGGAATTGAACTCAGGGCCAGGCGAGGTTGTCGAACACAGGCTGCGTTAGTCGCATCAGTGCCAACAGGCTCAAAACTACTCTCAATGCTTGGAACCTAGCCTACGCGGCTCTTCATCATATCGAACGGTAACACGTTGATGGATTGAAGTTGGTCTGCAGCTGCCGGTCGGCCAAGATAGTACCCTTGTAGCTGATGAATGCCGTACTGCTGCATCAGACGCTGATGCTCGATAGTTTCTACCCCTTCGACAAGAATGCGGGTTCCACGATTACGAAGCAGGCCGATGATGTCCAACATCATTCGTCGTCCTTTCTCCGTGTTGCAGTCATGGAGGAAGGACCGATCAATTTTGACGGTATCGAATTCTATGAGACGCAGCCACGACAATCCCGCGAAACCCGTACCGAAGTCGTCCAGCCAGACCTGGACGCCCAACTTTCGCAAATCGTTGATGCAGCGCACTACGTCTTGGTCTATTTCCAGCTCCATCCCTTCTGTAATTTCGAGAGCGAGCCTCGCTCCTGCTAAACCGAAATCAGAGAGAGTTGAAGCGACGAAACTTGAGAAATCCGGCATTTTGAGCTCAATCGGCGAAACATTGACACTGGCTACCTCAACCTTATTTCCTGCCAGAATGTCGCTGCAGACGGTGCGTATCGCCCAACGCCCCAGCTCGATTATTGACCCTGATCGTTCCGCGACTGGGATGAAATCAACCGGCGCGATCGATGTGCCATCCGGCCGACGCAAGCGCATCAGAGCCTCTGCAGCCGCCACTCTGCCCGTTTGAACATTTCGGATCGGCTGATAGACGAGGGATACAAGCCGCTGGGCGACCGCGACCTTCAGGATCGCTGCTATGTCCTCCTCGTCATCCTGTGTCCTCGCGTCACCAGGATCGAACACCACCACCGTGTTCCGACCGCCTTTCTTCGCGGCGTAGAGGGCAAGATCCGCTTCGTGGACAACTCGGTCGAGGTGCTTGGTCTGGTTCCTAGCGAACGACAATCCGATGCTGACCGTAACGATCGAGGTTCCATCTCGTCGGTTCTCATGAGGTAAAGCCAGCGCACGTATGGCAGACTTGATCGCCTCTGCAAAAGCGATGGCGTCCTCAACGCTTTGCTGCTGCGCGATGATGATGAATTCCTCGCCGCCGTAACGTGCAATCCTAGCTCCGTGGGAATTGACAACCTCTTGAAGAAGATGGGACACAGCGACAAGGCACCGGTCACCCTCTTGATGACCATAGCGGTCGTTGTATCGTTTGAAGTAATCGACATCGAGCAGCAGCACGTAGAACATCGACCTATGGTCGAGCCAACGTCGCCAGTAATCACGCAGTCGCTCATCGACAGCCCGGCGGTTTTCCAGCCCAGTGAGCGGGTCAGTGTTGGACAAAAGGAGGAGAGCTTTACCCCTCTCCTCTGCCGCGTTGTGCTGGACACGGGCCTCGAGAGCGTTGAGGAACACGTTGTAACGCTCTCGGTTGAGTTTCAGGTTCACGTACGAAGTAAATATGAAGCACGAGATGCAGAAGGCTCCGAGGATCAGCTTATAAAGCGGCAACATGGGTGAATATAGATAGAGCGTGCCCAGAAAGATGAGCATATTCGCTGCAGAGGCTGTGAGTGCAACGGGAAAGCGAAAGCTGAAAAACAGGTTCACGCTCATCATGAAGATGGCGCCGAAAACCATGTAGTAGGAGAGCGCCTCCACAGCACTGGACATCTGTGCAGTGAGAATCCAAACAAGATAGGCTACGGATACGGCTGTAGCCGCGACAGTGTCGATCAGGCCGGATCTTGCTCCGACGTAGATCAAGACCTCTAAGATCGCTAAGGCACAAACCCCAACGACGAGACGGCCCGCGACGGTGTAGTAAGCGACGTCGGGAATAAAGAGGTAGTCGGTAAGAGAATACGCCAGATACGCGACGACGGCTATCCATAGGCCTTTGCGCGTGACGCGTCTCCTGCCCCGCTCGCTCTCACGCACGTACAAATCACGCAAGTCTTCCGGCGAGGGCGTCGTACCTGCTGCGACGTAACCTGCCTCGGCAAACATGTGCAGCATGGCCTAAGAACCAATTCGGTTGTAGCTACGCGTCGTAGATCGCCGCTGTACGTTAAGTAGCGCCATGTGACATCCGCGACAAACGATAACGAGCTTATCGCGCGCGCACTCGATACGAACCGCCCAGCTTATTTAATAATTTCTAAAGTTGGTGACGCTTGATTGGCCCAATGCGGGACAGACTAATAATCCTTGACGAATGACAAATCGGTGAAGAATTTAACCTTGTATTAACATTTCATTAATCATGAGGTTATTTTTTTGGCTCAGCCCCTTTTCTCCCCTGACGGCAAAAGCTTGATCATGCCCCGATCCGTCAGCGACAGTCTTATCTCTCAAAAACCGACCAACCCGGCAGAACTTCTAGCTGGAGCAAAAGCTCAGTTTGCCATTGTCATAAACCTGGCCATGCAGCGGTTGGATGCTGGGAAGGATCTACCCGAGATGACCAGATGGTTGATCGGTCAACTGCATGATATCAGGCAAAAAGCAGGGCCCGAAGTCTGGCAGATGCTCGTCCCCATCATACAGGCGCATCCTTCAGCGCGGGTATTACAGCAGTGCCCCTTTACCCGATGGTCGTTCGAGAAGCCGCGTGGGTATTCGGGAGATGCCGGACTGATAGACTTCATCTA
The DNA here is from genome assembly GCF_017876855.1 of Rhizobium sp. PvP014. NCBI lineage: Bacteria > Pseudomonadati > Pseudomonadota > Alphaproteobacteria > Hyphomicrobiales > Rhizobiaceae > Rhizobium > Rhizobium sp. PvP014. The sequence continues at coordinate 113,485 of NZ_JAGIOT010000003.1, read as the reverse complement.
TCGACATGAAGCGGTAGCTGAAGAAGTCGCCAAGGCGACTCCTGTCGGAATTCAGATCTTTGAGTACACAATTAACGCACCAGGGCCGGTTGCGGTTAGGGAAAGGCGAGACATTCTAACCCGCTATGTTGATGAGACCGCGGCAAGGACCGCCTCAGATACTGAAATCCTGGCGATTGCCGCCGGACACCTCCGGGAAGCGGAGGCATCGACGGCCCTTACAAAAGGCGAAATCAAGCGCTGGGTCGCCCTTGATCAGGATCCCGAAAGCATCGGATCAATCATGAGACAATTCGAAGGGACGTCCGTCGATCCAATCGATGGATCGGTGCGTGGGCTCCTCACGGGAAAGCATCAACTCGGGACATTTGATTTGATTTATGCCGCGGGTCTCTACGATTACCTTAGCGATAAGGTCGCAATCAAACTTACGCAGATTTGCGTCGCGATGCTGAAGCCGGGCGGAGTATTCTTGTTCGCTAATTTTTCCGATGAGATGTCTGACGACGGCTATATGGAATCTTATATGAACTGGGAGCTCTTGCAGCGTTCAGAGTCAGACATGTGGCGTATCGTCGGTGCCAGTGTTGATGCAGAGACAGTGGATGTCCGCGTCTGGTTCGGGACCAACCGCAATATCATTTACAGCACAATTAGAAGTCTGAAGTAGGCTGCGGCGATAGGGCCTCTTGGAAATTTTATTGCCCCAAGTCCATGACATCGTATCCGGGGCGACGTGACGTCGCCTTGGACATGACTTAGTCTCGATGATTGCGTTCGAACGGTCTTAGAAGTATCCAAGCTGGTTTAAGGACGGGTCTGCGGATCCCCTAGCCCGTCCTTACTTTGACTAGGTGGCTCACACACCTCTTATGCTTACCTTAAGCAGCTCGGCCATAGCGAGCCTGTTGTTCCCGCGGTTGCTCAGTTAATGCGAACTGCGCCAAGAGCCTCTTGAGCTCGTCGGCTTCCGCCGCAAGGCCGTGGCTTGCCGCTGTTTGTTCCTCGACCATGGCAGCGTTTTGCTGCGTACCCTGATCGATCGTGTTGATCGCGGTGTTGATCTCTTGGAGCCCGGTCGATTGCTCGCGTGAAGCGACAACGATCGCGTCGATATGTCCGTTGATCTCCTGAACCTCAGCAACAATCGTCGCCAGTGCCAGACCTGCATTGCCGACGAGTGCCACTCCCGTCTCAACCTGCGACGCAGATGTATTGATCAACGCTTTAATTTCCTTTGCAGCGTTGGCCGAGCGCTGCGCGAGATCCCGCACCTCCTGCGCAACAACAGCAAAGCCCTTGCCCGCTTCGCCTGCTCGAGCCGCTTCAACGCCGGCATTCAGCGCCAAGAGGTTCGTCTGGAAGGCGATCTGGTCGATGACGCCGATGATCTTCGAGATTTCTGCCGAAGACTGCTCGATGCCGTGCATGGCATTGACAGCATCGCCAACCACGATACCGGACTGCTCGGCGTTGCCGCGTGTACGGTTTACCAGTCGACCAACTTCCTCAGCGCGTCGAGCAGAGTCCTTGACTGTGGTTGTTACCTGTTCGAGCGCCGCGGCCGTTTCTTCGACGGACGCTGCCTGCTGCTCCGTCCGCTGCGCGAGATCATCAGCGGACTGACGTATCTCGCTCGCACCTGCATCGATAGCTCTCGCATTTTGTCCGACTGTCGTCAGTACCTCGTTGAGTTTGCCTATCGAGTTGTTGAAATCCTCGCGCAGACGATCAAGGTGCGACACAAATGGCGTTGCGATGCGATAATTCAGGTCGCCGTCGGAGAGATGCGCTAATCCCTTTGCAAGGGCATCGACTACCAACTGAATGTCTGCGGCATCCTTTGCAGACTTTTGTTCCCGGTCGACGCGTTCACGTTCAGAAGACGCGCGTGTCTGTTTGGCGTCACCCTCGAGACGTTGGCGCTCTATCGCATTCGTCCGGAACACAGTGAGAGCGGAAGCCATTGAGCCAATCTGGTCTGTACGGTTCTGCCCGGGGATGGCCACCTGCAGTTGACCTGCAGCCAGCTCTTCCATCACAGACGTCATCTGTGTCACCGGCTTAATGACGAGCTTACTCAGAAGAATGGCGACAAGACCGATCATTCCTGCGACGGCCAGCACTGTTGCGATGATAGCCGCGATCCTGAACTGGAAAACAGATGCATAGGCGGCATCCGCATCGACGACAAAACCGAGATACCACTCAACGGACGGCAGACCACTGACGGGGACGAAGCTCGTCAGTTTGCGACTCCCGGAGATTTCGGTCTCCGCGATGTCAGCTGCAATCGCAGGTGCGCCAGATGGAAACAGATCGATCACGGTCTTGTTGACAAAGGATTTGTCTGGATGAATGAGGATCTTACCGCTGGTGTTTACCAGGAATGCGTACCCGCCAGTGCCGACATCAACCGACTGGATCATGGACACAAGCGAGTCAAGAGAAAAATCGCTACCAGTCACACCGCTCACCTTTCCATCGACATTTACCGGTACGGCAGCAGTAATGATAAGTCCGCCTGTCGAAGCATCCGTGTACGGCTCCGTCAGGACCGCCTTGCCAGCCTTGACGGCATCAAGATACCAGGGTCGCTTTCTCGGATCGTAACCGGCGGGCAGTTCCTGCTGTGGCCAAGTGATGAACGCCCCGTCGGCACCATCGCCGAAGTATGTGGACATGAACTGACCTGTTAAAACGTCGTTCTGCAGGAACGCGAGTTTGGCCGCAGCATCCTTGGCTTTTTCCATTCCCTTGGCAGATACATCGGTCAGCATGATGCGACCGTTCAGCCAGTTTGCAATGCTTTGGGATGCCTGCTTTCCGGAGGCGCTGATCTTTTCGGCAACAGCCTTGGTTGCCACGCTGCGTTGCAGGCTGTCGATATAGGTCGAGAAACCGACGAAGGCGGTAGCCACGACGAGAGACGCTGCTATGAGAATACGCGTCATCAGGTTTGATTTCCTAGACAAACCAAAAATCCTTCGGATGCTGCCGGTGCGACACCTAGCTTAGATTGGACGGGGACATGCCTTGAGGCGAGGCAACGCGCATCATGCGTGCCGGAAGATGTGAGCTTCGAACAACTCACTAAATTAAGAAGATTAAATTTAAACGACTACGTTTCCTGGAACCGTCAGTCGATCCTGCGAAGAAGCGCTCTGAACGTAGAGCGTCTTCGCCTTGAGTGGGTTCGAACCTTCGACCTGCATCCTGCCACGAGAAAATCTACCTCCTTTTACCCAACAAAAACATCAAGCACGGAGCGCCTATGAGAGCTGTGACGAGCCCAGCCGGGATTTGGTAAGGTGCTACAGCCGTGCGACCAATCAGATCTGCTAAAACCATCAGTCCCCCGCCAATAAAGGCGGCGCCCATCATCTGCGGCAGAGCGCGCTTCAACCCGGCCTCCCGCGCCAGGTGCGGTCCCATAAGGCCGACGAAGGACAGCGGACCAACTGTGAGGGTCGCAGCCGCAGTCATCAGGCCCGCGAGGCCGAAAAGCGCCAATCTCGAACGCGCCAGCGGGATGCCGACGGCCGATGCCGGGGCCGGCCCAAGCGGCAGAATATCGAGCCAACGCCGTGCTGACAGCGCAATTGCAATCAGCACTGCTCCGATTGCCAGTTCCATGGTGGCTGTCCGGCCGTCCACCATATAGGTAGATCCGCTTATCCAGCGCATCAGCAGGATCGCGCGCGGATCGCCGGTGGAGCTCAGCACGCCGACCACAGCATCCACCATTGCACTGAGCGCGATGCCTGCAAGAAGGACCCGCTCCGGCGCGAAGTTCGACCGCCTCGAACTCAGGAGAATGACAGCGAGTACCGTGATCGCGCCGACGGCTGCAAAAGCGAACTGCCCGACAAAGCCAGGCGCAACGGCGAATAATGCGATGGCGACGCCAAAGGTGGCACCGGCGCTAATCCCTAAAACCTCTGGGCTTGCCATTTCGTTGCCGGTCAACCTTTGCAGGATGGTTCCCGCAACACCCAGCATCGCGCCGGATGCGAGCGCTGCAAACACCTTGGGTGCGCGGATAGCGAGGATGTCGTTGAAAAACTCGCCGGAAAGCATAGACCAGACGCCGCCAGGTCCGCGCCCGACAAAAAGGCCAAGCGCAACAATAACGAGGACGCTCGCAAGGGCGACCGTTGCTGGTTTGCCTACGCCCCATCGGCGCTGCCGCTCGCGCACCGTCACCGCGTGCTGGACCCGGTGACGCACCTTCAGCCAAGGTAGCAGCGCCAGGAGCAGGGGCGATCCGAATATTGCGGTGACTGCGCCGGTCGGAAGAAAGTCTCCGAGACCGCCCGTCACGAGTTGCAGCACGGAGTCGGCGAGGAAGAGAAGTGATGCCCCGATCAGCGGAGACCACAGTATCAACTGCACCGGCCTGCGCGCGCCCGAAAGCCGCGCCAGCGTCGGCGCGACCAGCCCGATAAAGCCGATGACGCCCACGGCGCTGGTGACAAAGGCCGCAAGCGACACCGCGCAGGCAACGGCGACGATACGAAGGCGCACGAGTTTGACCCCAAGCGAGGACGAACTGCTTTCCCCGAGATCGAGCAGCGATAGCGGCCGGATGACCAGGACGCAGACGATTGCGACGGGGACAATTTTCCAGATGAGCGAGATCGGAATGACCCAGCTCTGCTGCGCCAGCGATCCTGCGCCCCAGATAAACAAGCTCGCGAGGTAGCGCTGGTTCAAATAGATGAGGATGGCCGACAGTCCGCCGCACCAGAGGCTGAGCACGAGGCCCGAAAGCACCAGGGAATACGGCGAGAAACCTCGGCGAGCACCTAAGCCGATGACGATGGCGGCAGCCGCCGCACTTCCCAGCCAGGCAACGATATCGCGGCCGGCGCCCAACAGTACCGGCATGAAAAGCGAGGCCACGACCAGCGCAAGATTGGCGCCGGCCGAGACGCCGAGCGTCGTCGGGTCGGCCAGCGGGTTTCGCAGCACCTGCTGGAAAAGTGCGCCCGACAAAGCCAGCGCCGCGCCCGCAAGCAGTGCCGTGGCCAGCCGCGGCAAGGTAGAATAGTAGAGCACCATCCGCTCGATGTCGTAGCCCGGCGCTACCGTTCCCGAGAGCGCCGGCTGAACGAGAAACCAGGATGCAACGCATCCGCCGCAAATCAGCAGGAAAACGACGAGGCCAGGCCCGAGATTATCGCGACGGAGGGCGGTCATGGTTCATTGTCCAGTACGTCGGTCACCAGACCGGCAAACCGCATAGCCTCGTTGACCATGCCGAACATCAGCGCCGGCGGAACGACCGACACGTGTCCGGGCCGGGAAAACGGCAGCGTCTGCCACAGCGGGCTTTGCGCAAGTTTTGGCAACACATCGGGCGGCACAGGCTCAAAGATGATCAGGCGGGCGTCCCTGTCTGTAATGGTCGAAAGCTCCTCGATGCCTATCGTCTCGAAGCCCCAGTAGTTCGATTGACGGGTCCAGGCGTTGCGTATCCCGATGCGCTCCAGCGCGTTGTGGAACAGGCCGGGAGCGGAATAGATACGGGCGTGCCGGGCATCCATGAACGACGCCAGTGCAACCGGTGGAAGGGTTCTCCCCGCCAACCGTGCGCGGCAGCTCTCGAAAAATGCATCAGACCGCGTCAAGAATCGCTCCGCCTCCATTTCGCGGCCGAGCCCTGAGCCTAGCTTGCGCGTCGCCGAGATCGCCGCCGGCAAGACGGGACCGCCGTCGGGCGTGAAGATCTCCAGCCGTAGGATTTTCGCGATCGGCTGGAGCCTTGGCAGAAGTTGGTCAAGATAGGGCGTCGTTAAGATGATGTCCGGCTTCAGCTGGATGAGGATTTCGAGATCGACCTCGTGCGAGCTTCCGATATCCACGACCGAGCTCGGCATTTCGGGCTCGACGACCCATTTGTTCCAGTCGGCGAGATCGGAAATGCCGACTGGCTGCACCCCGAGCGACAGCAATGTGGACGCCAGCCCATAGTCGAGGCTTATGATCCTCTGGCCGCCGGCATCCGCCAGCAGCTGTGCCGGCATGGAGACCGCTGCGGCCGCCGCCGCTGCACCATTCAGCAATGAGCGCCTTGAGATCTGCATCCCGTTGCGAACCTCAGCAGGCATAGGCAAGCGGATGCGACAGGTGAGGAGCGGAAATTACCTCCATCTTAATCCCGTAAATGGTATAGAGCAGTTCGGGTACCAGGATTTGGGCGGGGGTTCCGCTTGCGACCAACCGTCCACCTTTCAGGGCATGGATGCGGTCGCAAAAGCGTGTGGCCATGTTGATGTCGTGCAAAACGATGACGACGCTGCGACCGTTCTCACGCGCGAGACGTCGCACCAGCGACAACACCTCGATCTGATGCGCGATATCGAGTGCCGCGGTCGGCTCGTCGAGTAGCAGGCAGCGTGCGTCCTGAGCGATCAGCATGGCGATCCAGGCCCGCTGCCGTTCTCCGCCGGAAAGCGTTCCCACCATGCGATCGGCAAATTTGTCGATATGCGTGGCAGCGATCGCTCCCTCCACCTTCTCCCGGTCGACGGCAGAAAAGCGACCGAGCGCGCCGTGCCACGGGTACCGTCCGCATGCGACCAGTTCGCGGATAGTCATATCCGACCCGGTGCCCAGATCCTGCGGCAGGTAAGCGACGCAACGCGGAAATTCATGACCGTGATAGCGCCAAACGTCGCGGCTGGCATAGGCGACAGATCCGGTAGTTGGCGTCAGCTGCCGCGCAAGTATTTTGAGGAGACTGGATTTGCCTGAACCATTGTGGCCGACAAGGGCCACCACTTCGCCTTCCGGGAAATCGAGGCTTACATCCGAGAGGATGGCATTGCCGTCGATTACAAGAGTGACCCCGTCGACTGCGAAGGCTTTCTGCGTATCAGGCGCGTCCTGCGCGCTTTCTATCATGACCATCTCGCCTGTTCCTCTTGTCACGAATTCGGACGCCGGAAGGCGATGCCAATGGCGCGGTTGACCGCGGGTCCGACCACGGACATATGGGTCTCGCCGGCGAAAAGCTCAAACTGCGTCCGGATGCCGTCCGCCGTGCCATCCAGCCGATCAGCCATTTCCTGCGCCAGCGCAACCGTCCTTTCGGCTTTCCTCCGATCCAGGCGGACGGCGGCATCCTCGTTCAAATATTGGAACGGCGCGAGTTCCTCCCCCTCGTATTCTCCGGCGGAAAGATGCAGCATCACCTCGTTGCCAGCGACTGTTTGGCGACGCGCCTCGTTGTTGAGGATCTCGCTGCCTTCCCAGTAAATGGTTGGGCTCGCTGCAATCCAGTTGGCAAACAGCTCCGGCCTTTCAAACAAGGCGTAGAGCGTGAAGAGGCCGCCGAAAGAATGCCCGAAGAGCGATCGCCGTGCCGGATCGAGCAGAACCAGTTCGGCCAGCCGCGGCAGCAATTGCTTGTCGATGAAATCAAGCAACTCACCGGATCCGCCGATGAGCACCGGAGGCCCCCCCTCGACATAGGGCGGATAGGATTTGACCGGCGGGGGGCCAAGATCCCACGCCCGTCGCATGGCATCATAGGGGTCGTCGGTCGGATAACCGATCGCCGCGATAACGCCCCAGTCGACCCCGGTGCCCGTTGGATAAGGCGCCTGCGTCACCAGGCTTGCGAAAGCGAAGGGAAAGTTTGCGTTGCCGTCCGTCATGACCAGAAGCGGCCATCCCCCGACGGGCGCCTCGTCAGCCGGCCTGAACAGGAAGATGCGATAGGGCTCGCCGCCGGTCTCTGGCGCCAGGTCGAAATAGGTGGTGCCGGGCAGGCAATAGGCCTGTTCAGTCATGCTAATCTCGCAAATTGTATGGCGCTTGCAGGCCGGGGAACGCATTGTCCCGGCTCTGCGGGATAGTCCACGGACGGACCCGCGCAGGCTGCCCGTCTCTCCTCAGAGCAACGAGGAGACCCCGAGCGGTTTGGTCGGTGGTATCTGACGCCGATCACCACTTGTACTTCAACGAACCGACCACCGTTCGTCCCTGACCGAAGTAGCAATAGCCGCCATTGCACACCTGCTCCTCGCGGTTGGCAAGGTTCGTTGCGCTGACCATAAGCGAGAGCCCCTTCAGCTCCGGCGACTTGGCACCGAAGTCATAGGAAAGGGAAGCATCCAGATAGCCGACGCCCGCGTTCTTCGCCGTGTTGTAGTCGTCGGTGTAGGATGTGCTCACTGCACGAACGCCTCCGCCGATGCTGAGGCCGCCGATGACGGAATCCTCCGGCACAGCAAAGTTGACCCAAAGCGAGGCCGTATGCCGCGGAGTTGTCGTTGGCGTGTTGCCGACCAGCGAACCATCGAGATTGTCGGTGATTTCCCCGTGGGTATAGGTGTAGGCGGCAATCACGCTGATACCGTTGTCGAACTCCTTACGGCCCTCGACCTCGAACCCGGTATAGGTATTCTCGCCCGAATTCTCGTAGATATAGAGCGGACCGGAGACGCCGGCATACTGGGGCTTGCCGGTTTCAACCAGATGATAGACTGCGCTGCTGAGCGAGAAATTCCCGCCTTCCGGCTGGTATTTGATACCGGCTTCGATCTGGCGGCCTTCCGTCGGATCAAGCACGCCACCCCCGGCGGAGCGCTCGGTCGATGGCACGAAGGAAGTTCCGTAGCTCACGTAAGGGGCAAGACCATTGTCGAAGAGATAAAGCAGCCCGACCTGGCCCGACAGAGCACCGTCATTTTTCTCGGCACCGGTACCTGCCACTTTGTCCGTGGTCTCCTGATGCAGCCAGTCGTAACGCAGACCTCCCACGAAGCGCCAGTTTCCGATCTCGGCCTGTTCCTGCGCGTAGACCCCCGTCTGGCGAAGGTCGTTGCCGGTAAAGCCGGTCAGCGCCGGGGACGGTGCGTTGCTTATCTCCCCCGGCAGCGTTGATCCATATCCATCGGCAAAGTCTGAAGTGACGCCTGTGTAATCCAGTCCGGCAAGAACGGTATGGGACACAGCACCGGTATCGAATTTAGCCTGCAGCTGGTTGTCTATCTGGTAGGCCCGCATTTCGTCAGTCACCGCAGCGGTTCCCCACGGCGCGGCTGGCGCGCTGAACATTGTCGTACGGTCGACATAACGAGCATCGAGGTCGAGGTCGCTGACACGTGCGTTCTGCCGGAAGGTCAGACCGTTTTCGAACGCGTGTTCGAACTGGTAACCGAGCTGGTATTGGCGAACCTTTTGATAATCGTAGTCCGGATCGCTGACGAGGAAGATCCTGCCATCGTTTTTGAAAGTCCAGGCACTGGCCGCGCCCTCGCTTTTCTGCGCCAGCCCGTAAACCGTCAGCTTCGTGCTGTCGGTTGGCGCCCAGGTGAAGGACGGTTGTAGCAGGTAGCGGTCGTCCGCGATTTCATTATTGGTTTCTCCCTCGCGGGCCAGTCCGACGACGCGGTAAAACAGATCGCCACTTTCGCCAACCGGACCGCCAAAATCGAACGCGGCTTGCTTGCGACCAACCGTCCCGTATTGCACCTCGACCTCGTGATGGGCTTCCTCAAGCGGCAATTTGGAAATCTTGTTGACGATACCCGCCGCGCTCGCGGCCCCATACATGACAGATACCGGACCTTTAAGCACTTCGACGCGATCGAGCGTATAAATTTCGGTTGTGAACGTGCCGTAGGTCATCACCGGCTGGCGCAGGCCGTCGCGGAAATCGCCGCTCGTGGTCGTCTCGATGCCACGGATAGTGACCTGATCAAACCGCGGGTCGAAACCGAAGCCACCCGTGTTTACGCCGGAACTGTAGCGCGTTGCCTGGATCAGATCGGTTGCGCCGCGCTGTTCGATTTCCTCGCGGGTCACCACCGAAATCGAGCGGGGTGTTTCGACGAGCGGCGTATCTGTCTTCAAGGCAGTGATCGCACGCGTCGGTACGATCGTATCGTTGTCTTCGCCGATGGTTTGCCCAGCGCCTGTAATGACAATTGGGGCGAGGGTCGTATTGACAGGAGCCTCTTGCGCAATTGCCGCACTCGCCGCGCAAACAACCACCAAACCGACAAAGGCAGTAGAGTGTTGGAGCATGCGGCAAAAAGGATGCCGAGTGAACAAGAACGTCATTGCCTGACCCTTTGTCTAAGAACAAAAAATATCGTGGCGACCCAAGAGGTTGTGGATTCGAAGGTGTCGCGAAGACAGCATTACGCTGCCACGGGGGCCACCTATAAAAGCCAGATCTCGCGCAATCAATAAATGTGGAGGAATTTTGTCATGTATTGTGAGATCGTTGTCAAAATTGCAACAGGCCTCCGCAGATCGTATTGCGTCTGAGATCCGCTCACTGACAACGGACTTTCAGCCAGTGTCGTAGTAATCGAAAATAGCCGGTCAGCTTGCAGATCTCGAAAAGATTTGAACTACCAAACCAATATCTCTGGCACTAGGAGATGACGGCGAACAATGCCACTTAGCTTTCGAGCAAGCGGTATGAGCCGAAGCGCTTCAAGCTGGTTGAGGGTCTCTAAGTTAACTCTGCCGTATATCGCTCCGCAGTATCGTTCATCTATTCCGAGCCTACTGGACCTGGTATGGCCCATTCACCAACGCTCAGTCCCAGGCGGACCTTTGAACGGGCCAGCAACGCCTGAGGTAATCCATCCGCCGTAGAACGTCCCGGCCTGGGGCACTACGGCCTCGCCGTCTACGAGGCACAAGTCCATGGCCTGCGGATAGAAGGCAATGAAATCCTTAATCAGGGCAAAAGATGTCGTGGGATGCGGATAGGCCCAGGCCGCGTTCCGGCTCGTTTTGTCATCCGATTGGATATCGAAATAGCGCGCCTGTCCTTTCCACTCGCAGATCGACCTGCTGCTGCCCTCACGGAGCATAGAGAGATCTACGTCGGCGGGCGGAAAATAATAGGTCGGCGGGTGGCTTGTTTCGATCGTGCGCACTGCGGCCGTGGTCTCCGCGAGAACGTGGCCGTTGTAGATGATCTTCAAATGATTGCGCACCGGCTGGGCGATGCTCGGCCTTGGGAAGGACCAAACGCTCTCCTGCCCGGGCAGGCATGGGTCTGGAACGGGATGAGTAAGCGTTACCATAATGTCCTCCAGTCCGAGCCAACTTGCAGCAGCAGCGGTGAATTGCAAGGCTGGACCTGCTTCGCAGAATGGCTATATGGCTCGTTCTCGTACCTGGCCGTCGCAACAAGACGCTTTGAAAGGAATCGAACCTTAGACCCCGCGAATTGCACAGCCAGTGGCGGTATCAGTTACCTTCAGCGTTTCTACCTTATGAACAACAGGACCTTCCCAAGGCTGATCAAGTCGTCCAAATCGTCCAGAGCCCCATCGCCAACTTTCCTTGGCACCAACTACTCGATCTGCTCCATTCGAATTAAACGCGTAACGCCTCTACAACGATTTTGAACGCTGGAGAGTTCTGTCTTCTGCTTGGATAATAGAGGTAGTAGCCCGGAAATAGCGGCGTCCAGTCATCAAGAATCTGCACCAACTCACCGGACGCAAGCTGCCGTTGAACGAGATTTTCGGGTACGTAAGCAATTCCGTAGGCCTTCACGGCAGCATCGATCATCGCATAGGACGTGTTGAAGGTCAGTTGGCCCTCTACACGAACCCGAAGCTCCCTTCCTCCCTTCTCGAATTCCCAACTGTATAGCCCTCCGAGGCGCGACTGCCGATGGTTGATGCAGTCATGAGCGACAAGCTGCTGTGGCGTTTCAGGAGCAGGCCTCCCAACAAAATATTCCGGAGAGCCGACAACGATCAGTCGCCAGTCCGGCCCGATGCGCACGGCAATCATGTCCTTGTCGACGCTTTCGCCAAGCCGCACGCCGGCGTCAAATTTCTCTTCCACTATATTCCGGAAGCCATTGTCGCTGTTAAGCTCGACCTTGATGTCGGGGTAGTCTCGCAGGACTGAGCGCAGCTTCGGCCAGACGACGCTTTCCAATGCGTGATCGGAAAGGGTTATGCGTACAGAGCCTGACGGTTTGTCCCTGAACTCCATCAGCGCGTCGATCTCGGTCTCAAGCTCCTCGATGCGCGGCGCCAGAGAGCGGATCAATCTCTCGCCCGCTTCCGTAGGAGCAACGCTGCGGGTTGTGCGGGTCAGAAGGCGCAGCCCCATCCGAGCTTCTAGCTTCTTGATGGTATGGCTGATGGTCGATTGCGACGTACCGAGTCTCGCGGCCGCTTTTGTGAAGCTCCGCTCCTCTGCCACTGCCAGAAACCAAAGCATGTCATTGAGATCTTCCCGCTTCATGGTCCGTCTCCAAAGCATCGGTGATTGATGTCATAGGGCGATAGGTCCAAGCGAATTGCAATGACTAATCTTCGAACTGGCCGTTGCGTATATTGCCGCCATGACACAACAAGCTCTCATACAGCCCAACTTCAAAAACGACGACGACGCAGCCGCGGTCACGACTACCGCCAATTCGACTGTACCAGTTGCGGCCTGGGGCGCAGTCATCTCGATGGCCTTGTGCGTTGCCGTCCTGATCGCGTCGGAGTTCATGCCGGTCAGCCTTCTCTCCCCCATCGCCGCCGAGCTGGGTGTGACGGAGGGTCGTGCCGGACAGGCGATCTCGATCTCTGGGATCTTTGCCGTCGCGACCAGCATTTCCGTGGCAGGGCTGACGCGTCGCGTGGACAGGCGGCTGGTGCTCGCATCGTTCTCGGCAACCCTGGTGATCTCTGGAACGATCGTCACATTCGCCCCGAACTATCTCGTGTTGATGGTAGGGCGCGCCTTGCTGGGGATTGCCATCGGCGGTTTCTGGTCGATGTCGACCTCAATCGTCATGCGGCTGGTTCCGCCCGCTTCCGTCCCCAGGGGTCTTGCGATGCTGAACGCCGGCAACGCAATCGCGGCGACGATCGCGGCACCGCTGGGAAGCTTACTCGGCAGCTACATCGGCTGGCGAGGTGCCTTCTTTGCCGTTGTTCCCCTCGCACTTCTGGCGCTTGTCTGGCAGTGGATCAGCCTTCCATCCCTCCCTCCGCGTTCCAGTGAGGGCTCGTCGAATGTCTTCCGGCTGCTTTTGCGCCCGCCGGTGGCGATCGGGATGGCTTCGATCATGCTCCTGTTCATGGGCCAGTTCGCTCTGTTCACATACCTTCGGCCCTTTCTTGAAACAGTGACGGCGGTTTCGATATCGACACTGTCTCTCCTGCTTCTGCTGATGGGGCTGGCAGGAGTCGCAGGCACCACGATCGTCAGTCGCCTTCTTCACAAACGGCTGTTTGTGATCCTCGCAGCAATCCCGCTGATCATGGCCGTCATTGCCCTGGGCCTGATCGCATTCGGATCATCCTCGACAATCACCGCCATGCTTCTGGTCGGCTGGGGTCTGTTCAGCACGGCCGCTCCGGTCGGCTGGGGAACTTGGCTCAGCCGGACAATGCCCGACGACGCGGAGGCCGGCGGCGGGTTGCAGGTGGCGACCATTCAGCTTGCAATTACCCTCGGCGCGTCCGTCGGCGGCGTCCTGTTCGACGGCTATGGCTGGTGGACGACCTTTCTTTTGGCCGCAGGGCTGCTTTTCGGCGCGTTTCTTCTCGCCATCGCCGCCTGGCGTTCAATACGCCGATAAATTTGTCGCTCGGCGCACCACAACCGATTTCCATCGCTTCATCGCTCAAGGAGACATCAATATGACCACCCAGAACCAAGACGACACACAGGCCTTGAAGACCGGTATCGAACGCCGCAACCTGCTCAAGATTACGGGTGCGGGCATCGCAACTCTCGGGGCAATGTCGGTTTTCGACACGACGCCTGCCGGGGCTCAAGACATGTCCAGGGGCGCCGCCAATTTCTACACCAGCGACAAGGTGACCTCGCACAAGGTCACCTTCAAAAGCCAGTACCAGACATCTGTGGTCGGAAACCTCTTCCTCCCCAATGGCCTCGATCGAACCAGCAAGACAGCCGCGATCATCGTCGGGCATCCTATGGGTGCGGTAAAGGAGCAGAGCGCCAATCTCTACGCAACCAAGATGGCTGAACAGGGCTTTATCGCCATGTCCCTCGATCTGCCGTTCTGGGGAGAGAGCGAAGGGCAGGCACGCAATCTGGTGTCCCCAGAGATGTATGCAGAGGCCTTCAGCGCAGCCGTCGATTTCCTGGGTTCGAATGCGTTCGTCGATCGCGCCAACATAGGTGCAATCGGCGTCTGCGGCAGCGGCAGCTTCGTCATCAGCGCCGCCAAGATCGATCCGCGCATCAAGGCGGTCGCCACCGTCAGTATGTACGACATGGGCGCTGCCTTTCGCGACGCACTGAACAAGTCTCAGACGATCGAGCAGCGCAAGCAGTTCATCGCAACGGCTGCCGAACAGCGCTGGGCAGAGGCCGACGGTGCAGAGGCCCAGTACATCGGTGGCACCACACTGGAACTGACGGCCGATACGGATCCAATACAACGCGAGTTCTATGACTTCTATCGCACGCCTCGCGGTGAGTTCACGCCTGCTGGCGTCACCCGAGAGACGACGACGAAGCCGACCCTCAGCAGCAGCGTCAAATTCATGAATTTCTATCCCTTCAACGACATCGAGACGATCTCGCCGCGCCCGATGCTGTTCATCTCGGGCGACCAAGCGCATTCGAAGGAGTTCAGCCGGGATGCCTATAACCGGGCGTCGGAACCCAAGGAACTGGTCTGGGTAAAGGGCGCCGGTCATGTCGATCTCTACGACCGTGTTGATCTCATCCCGTTCGACCGGCTGAAGACCTTCTTCGGTCAATATCTCGCCTGACCGAAGCGGAACGTCCATCTGTGTCGGTCGGCGTGGGGCGACCGAGACATCCTGGTAAGCTCTGGAACAGGCCTGCGGTTGCGAGGCTTCGAGCGCCGCTTACGAACCAGCATGAGGAATGACAAATATGAAGATCTTTCGCTGGGCTGGCTTGATGGCCCTACCCTTCGTGGTCGTTCTGACGGGCTATTTCCTGGTCGAAATCGAGCTTTCTCCGACACCAGCACTTGCGGCCGCCAATTCCGTGACATTTCCGCCTCTCGACCAGCTCAAGCATTACACGACGGTTAGACGGGGGATTACACGGGAACACATGCTGACAAGCTCTGAGGCCCTCATCGCTCTAAAGGCCGGGCAGCCTGTTCCAACGGGCACGCACATGGTTCTTGTCGATTATCAGAGCGATGTCCTGACGCGTTATCTCGTCGGGCAAAAGATCGGCGATGGTGACAATGAGTGGGAATACCAGTGGTTCTGGCCCGATGGGAGCGTCAAGGCAGACGAAAACGTCGCTCGTTGCTATTCCTGCCATCGATCACGTCAGTCCGAACAGTTCATGTTCACGTTCGATGGAGCCATCTCAGATGATGATCTCCTCTAATGTAAGCGGGGTGTCGCGATGCTCCGATTAGCAGCCAATCGCCTCCTTCTTCCCGCAGTTATGGGCGCGTTCTTGATGCTGTCGCTTGCCTACTGGTGGCTCGACAACGGCCCACACGAGATTTTTGGGACGGCGATGTTCGGTCTCCTGGTATGGCATGTTTACACCAACAGGCGCTGGTTCGTAACGCTTCGCATCGGCCGCTACGACGCGCGCCGCTGGGCGGTCGCGATCATTCATACCTGGCTGGCGCTTGATATGGCGGTGCTGTTCGTGACCAGCGTGCTGATCTCCCGCTCGGTGCTGAGCTTCATCCAGTTCACAGACAATGTCAGCATCATCGAACTTCACTGGTTCTCGGCATACTGGGTGGTGTTGATCATAGCCGCCCATCTCGGAAGTCATTGGACTCGTGTGATGGCGACAACCGCTACAGTACTCAGGCTCTCTCCCTCGCGGATCAGGACCAACTCGCTCAGGTTTTGTTCCGCACTCTTGCTGGCATCTGGAGCTTGGAGTTTCGCTGTCCTCGGCGTTTCGACAAAGCTGATGTTTGGCTACAGCCTGAATTTCTGGGATTTTACCGCGTCGGTGACGCCATTTTTTGCGCATTGGACAGCGGTCATTGCTGGTGTCGCCGTGCTTTCATATTACTCGATGGCTGCTCTGAGGTCCGCTGGAAAGCCCATTTCTCATTCAAACAATGGTGAAACATGAGATATCTCGCAGGAACCGCGTTCGTCATCGCCTCGCTTACAATGCCAGTTGGAGGATCCGCCATGGCCCAAGATCTTATCTCGATTTCGTCCGACTGGGGCACGGTCACGGCCGAGCTGGCGGACAACGCGGCTGCTCGTGCCCTGGCCGAAATGCTGCCTTTGACAATCGAGATGGACGATCATCTGCGCCAGGAAAAGACAGGCGACCTGCCGGCTGCCTTGCCAACGGCTTCACGACAGCGCGAATTTTCAGCGGGAACGCTTGGCCTTTGGAGTTCGGGCGACTTCGTCATCTACTACCGTGAGGGACGCGTGCCGCCGCCTGGCATCGTCATTCTCGGTCGTGTGCAAGGAGACGTTTTGATCTTTGATCGCCCCGGCAAAGTCAGCGTCAAAATCGAACGAAGTAAGTGAACGACGCTACAGAGCGAAACGACGGTCCTTCAGAGCCACAAGGGGAAAATGCGATGACGAACGCATTCAGGCGAATGCCCCGGATCAATTGTGCACGCCGACTGACGACCACTTGTCGGTAACGGCTGCGGTGTCGACCGTTACGGTCATGCTTCAGATTTCCCGGCCACCGCATCGAGCTGCCGAGACTTTGAGGTTGCTCCCAGATCTTACAAGCGGAGCATTCATCGAGAAGACTGCATTCATGGGACGGGCTCATAAGTTCTATGAAAGATCGGCCTCTAATTTCGAGCGGGAGCATCTTTATATCTATCAGGCAGCCGCTGTTTCAGTGGGCGCACAAATTCGAAAGGACTCCGAATTATGAAGCAGCATCTTGCCGCTACGGCTTTCTCCCTCTCGCTTGCAGCAGCGCCGGTTCTTGCTGAGGATAAGACATACCCGCTCGCAACCTTGCCTGTCACACTCGAGGATATGAGGGCGGTATCGCCGGCACTTGCAAAGTATACGGAGGCATCCGTCATCGGTGGGTTGTGGAAACGTCCGGGTCTTTCTCCGCGAGATCGTAGTGTGGTCACTGTTGCTGCTCTGATCGCCCGAAACCAACCTGTTGAACTGCCCTTTCATCTCAATCTGGCACTCGACAATGGGGTCACGCCGGCGGAGTTATCGGAGATCATTACCCACTTAGCCTTCTACTCCGGCTGGGCGAACGCAACGAGCGCCGTCGCGGTAGCAAAAGACGTTTTTGCCGCGAGGGGTATCGGGCAGGATCAGCTTCCTGAAGCCACTCCGACATTGCTACCTCTGGACGGTCAGAAAGATGCACCACGACAGGCTACCGTCGAACAAACAGTAGCGCCGACATCCCCCGGTGTTGCCGAATTCACCAACCGCCTTTTGTTCAAAGACGTATGGTTGCGGCCCGGATTGAGCCCGCGTGACAGAAGCTTGATCACTGTCACATCCTTGATCACAAACGGGCAGATTGCTCAGGTTACCTATCACCTTAATCGCGCAATGGATAATGGTCTGAAGGCAGAGGAAGCATCCGAAATGCTGACGCAGCTCGCCTTCTATGCGGGTTGGCCAAACGTGTTCTCCGCCGTGCCGATAGTGAAAGACGTGATCAACAAACGCTCCTCGTGAGCGTTGCGCCCAGCGGCTTGTAGATCTACTAGGTACGTTCCCGAAGAGCTTCAAGGACGATTGAGAAGGCTGCCGAGGGCTGCCTTCTCGACGGATAGTAAAGGTGATATCCCGGATAGCAGGGACAATAGTCCCCCAGCACCTGTTTGAGTCGGCCGTCTTTCAGGTCAGCGAGGACAAGGCCCTCTGGCACAAATGCAATCCCGTAGCCGTCGAGAGCCATCTGCTGGATCTGGTAGATGCCGTTGGACGTCATCTGGCCATCGACACGGACGTTGAGGTTCCTGCCGTCCTTTTCAAATTCCCAGGCATAAAGCCCGCCCTTGGTGGGAAGTCGTAGATTGATGCAATCATGCCCGGTAAGATCAAGTGGTGAGACGGGTTCTCTTCGCTTTTCAAAGTATCTGGGCGACCCAACAGCGACCATTCTTTGATCGCCGCTGATACGCGCCGCAATCATTCCCGGTGAAACATTTTCGCCCAGCCGCACACCGGCGTCAAAACGATCAGCAACGATATCTGTCAGGCCATAGTCCACGATGAGTTCTATTTTGATCTCGGGATATTGCTGGAGAACCCGTCTTAGCTTCGGCCACAGGACATGATCTATGGCAAAATCGACGGCAGTAATGCGGATCGTGCCCGCCGGCTTCTCCCGCGTATCGGTCAGTGAGATAAGCGCTTGTTCTACCTCGAGCAATCTCGGCGTTATAGTCTCCAGAATTCGCTCACCTACTGGTGTCGGAGCCACGCTACGGGTGGTTCTTGTTAGAAGACGCAAGCCCAGCCTTTCCTCAAGTCCTCGGATCGAGTGACTCAATCCGGACTGGGAAATGCCAAGCTGTGCTGCAGCCTTCGTGAAGCTGCGCTCGCGAGCAACCACCATGAACGCCATCAGGTCGGTCACGTTTTCCCTCAGCATGCGTCACCTCATTACTGTCTGGGTTAGTGTAGCGAGACTTGCTACCTGCGCCAGACACTTATGAGTGAGGCCCATATATCTTTGCGGGTTTTGACCTCTAATGCCAAAGCAACGGCATCCCACTTATGTCGTAGCCATGACGTTCCTCGTAACAAGGTGAAGCGTTCAGGCCAACTTTAAACGACACGACAGAAGGACGATAAGATGAAACTGTTCGCCACAACTGCCATGCTCTTTACACTTTTCGCAACAACACAGGCTTCCGCAGAATCCACGGAGGTCTTTCAGGCAGGATCGAGGCCGACCTCCAAGGGGCCGGAAGCCACCTTCACTGGCTCTGTCATGGTTGACAGGCTCTACTCGAACAACGAGCACACAGGTAATACCGGGGCCTTAGTGACTTTCGAACCGGGCGCTCGTTCGGCGTGGCATACACATCCTGCCGGACAGGTTCTGATCGTTACGTCAGGATCCGGATGGGTTCAGGAGGAAGGTGGCGAAAAGCGCTCCATCAAGCCCGGCGACGTGGTCTGGACGCCGCCTGGCGTAAAGCATTGGCACGGAGCTACAGACAAAACCAGCGTCAGTCATATCGCAGTATCGAACGTCAAGGATGGTAAGCCGGTCGACTGGATGGAAAAAGTCACGGACAACCAATACCTCGACTAAAAGAGAATGCCGGGCACCCAACGGAGCGCCCGGCATCCATCGTCGATCCCTACGTCTTCGACGCTCACGTTGACGTTTGAGTGAGCTCGGTGTCGCGATATTACTTGTCGTAGTCTTCGTCGGAAACGTGCTCGAGCCAATCGACAACCTTGCCATCCAGGTGTTCCTGGATGGCAATATGGGTCATGGCCGTCGTGGGCGACGCGCCGTGCCAATGTTTTTCACCGGGTTCGAACCAGACGACGTCTCCCGGCCGAATGTCTTCGATTTCACCACCTTCGCGCTGTACACGACCAAAGCCTGCGGTGACAATAAGCGTCTGGCCTAACGGATGCGTGTGCCAGGCAGTTCGCGCGCCTGGCTCGAAAGTGACGGCGCCGGCAGCGCCACGACGTGCATCGTTTGCCGCATAAAGCGGATCGATCCTGACCGTACCGGTGAACCAGTCCGCTGGTCCTTTCGCAGACGGCTGCGATCCAATTCTCTGGATTTTCATCTGGTGCTCCTTAATTATTTTTGGCACGCGACGTCATCCTACCCGCAGGGCGGAGTGATCGATGCGATATTGAAAAACCTCGGTTTTCCGAATGTTCTCAGACGGCGGCTCATGTGGAGCCGCCGTCTGACCACGTCAAGCAACCTCGGGGAGCCCACCAATCAGCTTGTCGAGCGTGACCGGATAGTGCCGAACACGCAAACCTGTCGCATTGTAGATGGCGTTGGCGATGGCGGTGGAAACGCCGCAGAGGCCAAGTTCGCCGATGCCCTTTGCCTTCATGGGCGATGACATCGGGTCGGTTTCGTCCATGAAGATTACTTCCTGGTGCGGAATATCCGCATGCACCGGAACTTCGTAGCCGGCCAGATCGTGGTTGACGAAGAAGCCCCGGCGGGTGTCGACCGCCAGTTCCTCGGTAAGCGCACCGCCGACACCCATGGTCATCGCGCCGATGACCTGGCTGCGTGCGGTGATCGGGTTGAGGATGCGGCCGGCTGCGCAAACTGCAAGCATGCGTCGGATGCGGGTCTCTCCGGTCGCCACGTCCACGCCGACTTCCACGAAATGCGCCCCGAAGGTAGACTGCTGGTGCGTCTCGGTGAGGTTCCCCCACTGCATCGTGTCCTCTCCCACCAAGCCTTCAGGTCCGGCGGACCCGGCAAGAGGAACCGAGCTGTTGCCGGAGCGCACCTGGCCGTCCTCGAAGACTGCATCGGCGGAATTGAAACCGAGCTTCTGAACAATCGCCTCCCGTAGCTTGACGCAGGCGGCGTATACACCTGACGTTGACGAATTGGCACCGAACTGCCCGCCGGAACCGGCCGATACGGGAAACCGCGAGTCGCCCAGTTGGACCGCGACCTTGTCGATCGTGACACCCATCATTTCGGCAGCCGTCTGGGCGATGATCGTGTAGCTGCCCGTTCCGATATCGGTCATGTCGGTTTCGACAGTGATAATCCCCTCGTTGTCCAGGCGCACCCTTGCGCCCGACGGCAGGACCATGTTGTTTCGAAACGCGGCGGCGACCCCTGTGCCGATCAGCCAGTTGCCTTCGCGCCGTGTGCCGGGTTTGCCGCGGCCGTTCCAGCCGAATGTCTCGGCACCCAGCTTGAGGCAACCGTTGAGGTCACGGTGCGAGAAGGGGCGTTCAGGCTTTTCCGGATCGACCTGCGTGTCGTTGATGATCCGGAAGTCGACCGGGTCGAGCCCAAGCTTCTCCGCCATCTCGTCCATTGCAATTTCGAGTGCCATCAAACCCGGCGCCTCCCCCGGGGCCCGCATGGCGTTACCTTCCGGAAGATCGAGCGCTGCCAGCCGCATCGCCGTCATCCGGTTTTCGCCCGCATAGAGCAAACGCGTCTGCAGCGTAGCCGCTTCCAACTGACCACCGGGCTGGTCACCCGACCAGCTTTCGTGACCGATTGCGGTGATCTTGCCGTTCTTTTCGGCGCCGATCCGGATGCGTTGCGAAGTCGCCGGACGGTGTGTGGTGTTGTTGGCCATAAAAGGTCGTGGCAACGCGACTTTCACAGGGCGCTTGGCAGCCTTCGCACCGAAAGCGGCCAGAACGGCATCAACGCGCAGGAAGAGCTTGCCGCCAAACCCGCCGCCGATGAAGGGCGACATCAAATGGATCTTCTCCTTGTCGACGCCAAGCGTCGTTGCAAGGTCGGACCGCCACCAGTCGATCATCTGGCTAGATGTCCACAGCGTCAGTTCGTCACCGTCCCACGCAGCGATCGAAGCATGTGGCTCCATCATCGAATGGGATTGGTCTGGTGTTTTGTAGGTTTCTTCCAGGGTTACGGCAGCCTCCCTGAAGGCGGCATCGAAATCGCCAACGGCGCTATCAGTTGGCGCGCCGCCGGCATCCTTCGGCTTGACCGCATCCTTGACGGCCGCCGAAAGATTGAACACGCCCTCCTCGGCCGTATAATCGACCTTTACGAGAGCAGCGGCAGCACGCGCCTGCTCAAAGGTTTCGGCTACCACCACCGCGATCGCTTGATGATAGTGCTGGATCTTGCTGCCGCCGAAGAGGTTGGCAGTATTGAACTTGCCCTTTGCGCGTTCACCGACGTCCAATGTCGTGACAACGGCGATAACGCCCGGCGACTTCTTGGCGACTGCGACGTCTATTTTGTTGATTTGCCCTTTCGCGATGGCAGCACCGACCGGATAGCCATAGGCACAGGGTGTCGTCGGATCGTGCCATTCATAGGCATACATTGCTCGCCCGGTGGCCTTCAGCTGACCATCGATGCGCTGGATCGGCTGGCCCACGACCTTGAGCTGATCGATTGGATTGGTGGTTGCTGGTGTGTCGAACTTCATGGCTCAGCCCCTCGCTTCGGCGATCACGGCACCGAGCGTACGCTCGACCAGATCGACCTTGAATCGGTTCTGCTCGGTCGGACGGGCGTCCGCGAGAAGAATGGTTGCCGTGGCGCGTGCGCCCTTGGGCAATTCGGCCTCTGCCGCTTCGACGCGCCAGGGTTTGTGGGCAACGCCACCCACTGCGACGCGACCCTTGCCATCCGGCTGGATGACGGCGGCGACGGAAATTAGCGCGAAAGCATAGGACGCTCGATCGCGAACCTTGCGGTAGATATGCTTTCCACCGAGCGGCTGCGGCAGCACGACAGCCGTGATAAATTCGCCCTGATCAAGGACCGTTTCGATCTGCGGCGTTTGGCCTGGCAGGCGATGGAATGTCGCGATTGGGACAGCGTTGCGGCTGCCATCGGCTTTGACGGTTTCGACCACGGCATCCAGTGCCCGCATGGCAATCGCCATGTCGCTTGGATGAGTTGCGATGCAGGCGTCGCTCGCGCCGACAACGGCGTGTAGGCGACTGAAGCCGCCTATGGCGGAACATCCGCTCCCAGGCTGACGCTTGTTGCAGGGCTGGTTGGTGTCATAGAAGTAGGGACAGCGCGTCCGCTGCAGCAGATTTCCGGCTGTTGTCGCCTTGTTCCGCAGTTGCCCGGAAGCACCAGCTAAAAGCGCACGCGACAAAAGGCCGTAGTCGCGTCGCACGATCTCATGCGAGGCGAGATCGGTGTTGCGCACCATGGCCCCGATCCGCAGGCCGCCGTCGGCCGTGGTCTCGATCGCATCCAGCCCAAGACCGTTCACATCGATCAGGTGGGTGGGCGTCTCGATCTCGAGCTTCATCAGGTCGAGGAGATTGGTCCCGCCGGCAATAAACTTGGCTTCCCGGTTGCCGGCAGCCGTCTGCACTGCCGCCTCGACGGAGGAAGCACGCTCATAGGTAAAGGCTCTCATGCTTTGATCCCCGCAACTTCGGATATGGCGTCGAGAATATTGGAGTAGGCACCGCAGCGACAGATGTTGCCGCTCATACGTTCGCGCACTTCGTGGGCCGTCATCTGTGCCTGGGCGGTCAGGTCGCCCGTCACGTGGCTGGGGATGTTCGCCTTGATCTCTTCGATCACGGCGATAGAGGAACAGATCTGCCCGGGCGTGCAGTAGCCGCACTGGAAGCCGTCGTGCTTGACGAAGGCGGCCTGCATCGGGTGCAGATTGCCGGGTTCGCCGAGACCCTCGATCGTGGTCACCTGGTCGCCATCATGCATGACCGCAAGCGACAGGCAGGAGTTGACGCGACGGCCGTCCACCATGACGGTACAGGCACCGCACTGGCCGTGGTCGCAGCCCTTTTTCGTGCCTGTCAGGTGAAGATGCTCCCGCAGGGCATCAAGCAGCGTAGTGCGGTTGTCGACGTCGAGCTCACGTATCTCGCCGTTGACAGTGAAGGATAGTTTCGTCGTAAGGTTCATGGCTCGTCCCGCGGGCTGTGCCGCCGCTTTACCCGCGACCCCCGTCACCGCCACTGTCGCGGCTGACGAGACAAGTAAATTCCTTCGGGATATTTCCAGTTGGATTGGGTTTTGCATATCCGGCTCCACTTCGTTCTTCGGTGTTGTCGAGCGCGGGTAGACCGCACCACGGTGAAGGATAGTGGCGGGGATACAAAATGATTAGGTGGCATTCATCGCTTGGACATATCGAACCTGAACATCAATCAATTGGCGATTGGTCCTTGAGCGGCGGAGGATGCCTTGCAAGATAGTAGGCAACACGGCGAACGGAGTCGCCGCAAGTTTGACCAAAGCTGATGGGCAGTCGTGCGAGAGATGACCGCGTTCACATCGACCTCATTCGGCTGACCGATGACAAAAGCCGCTGTAGGCGAGTAGCTATCATAGGAAAATTCCGACCTGGTTCACGTAGTCGCTTTTCGCCGACTTCATCGCCTCGTCAGATATCTGGTCAAGCAACTCGGTCTTAACCCCACCGGGACTTAAAATAGTGGTGTGGATGTTATAGTCCTTCCACCTCTTGGCGGAGACCTTCGCAGAACGCCCTGACGGCAAACTTGGTGCACCCGCGACGACAGTCTAGGCCGGAAACAACAGGTGACCTGCTACTGAGGCCGTAGTGATAATATGGCCCGACTCCTGCACGCCTTCATAATGCAGCGCAGCGGGGATACGATAGAGTACGGCCTTGATGCTAACGTCAATCTTTCGGTCCCATTCATCGACATTAAGCGCTTCAAGGGCAGAAACCGGGATGATGCCCGCATTGTTGATCAGTACGTATTACCGAATTACTTTTTAGGCGGCGCAATTCTGGATGTGCACTACCCATCCTAAGCCGGAAACAAGGGCAAGCAGGCAGAATGCGCACGATTGGAAACCTGAAAATTTCACGGTGATCTCCTTCACAACGAGTAGGTCGTTGGTCGTTTTACATCGGATCCGCCAAAAGGATTAGGTCATCCAGTCCGCATACGGTTATGCGCTATTTGGACCAATCACCCATATATATGCTTGACGAGCTTTCGTTGGCACGGAATTCTTTGACTTCCACGATTTCGACGTGCGGCTCCGAACGTGATCAATGGCGACAAAGTCGAGGCCCACTTTATGCTACGGCAACATGGCAAATCGACGCTCACGAGTCACATTCCGCCTCTGACACAGGGTCGATGACGTCGCAGCGAGCGATTTCTGCTTCCAGTGCAGGTGCGACGGCTGGAATGGAGGCACGAAGCGGAAATTATTTCCGCTTTGGGGCCGAGACGAGACTGTCAGCTATAAGAACTTCTCCCGCTGAAAGCAGCCATCAGCGAAGCCTAACTCCCGAGGACCACGGCCGAGGTGGGAAGTAGGAAACATCGCCTCGACGAGGACGTCGCCGGACGTGTCTGGTTCTTCGAGGAAATATGTAAGATGGGCGAGGAGAACGATATCGGGCCCGCCACTCAGGTCACCTGAACACACGTTCAGCGGTTGATCTGCGCCACCGACGTATGTGTTTGGTCAAACCGATACGGCATAGGATAGATAGATCCTCCAGAGCAAATTTTGTTTTTCGTCAGCAAATTTCGTGCTAGACAGCGGCATGACCTCTTCACGCGCTCTCGAGATAGATTTTGCGGAACCGACGCTCGCACCCGTCACACGACGGGCGCACCATTCCCATGGATTTTCAGTCGAGTATGTGGAGTTGAGCAGCGCGGAACCGTACGAATTCAGAAGCCGCGGTGATAGCCATTATCTGGCACTGCACGACATCGCCCTTAAAGATGGCGAGCTTCGCGTAGACAGCCTGCCGAGGCTTCAGGTCCGGGATCTACGCGACACGATCACGTTCGTGCCTAAAGGCTGCGGCATTGAAGGCTGGAGTGAGCCTGAACCACGGGTAAACAGTTTTCTGGCGATGTATTTCGATCCTGAGGTGATCCACCAAGATCTCGGGAGCCGATATGCCAGAGGCGATCTACCGCCGTTCGCCTATTCGCGCGATCCGCAGTTACGCGCGACACTCAAAAAACTGGCAGCGCTCGTCACGGCGCCTCAAGTCGACGAACTTCATGCCGAGAGCGTCTGCCTGGTGGCGTCGCTCGAAGTCTTTGGGGTCATGGCCGACAGACAGGGGCGCCTGTCCGACCGACAGATCGCCTCGGTGACGGATTTCGTGGAGGGGCATCTTCACGAAACCATAGGATTGGCTGAGCTTGCCGCGGTGGCCGGACTTAGCCGTTTTCACTTTTCCCGCGCCTTCAAGGCGACAACCGGGGAAAATCCACATGCGTTCGTCCAAAGGCGGCGCATCTCGCGAGCTGTTAAACTGCTGGAGCAGGTTGAATTCCCTATCGACGCGATTGCGGGGGCAGTCGGGTACAAGGGCACGCCACAGTTTCGAAGGGCGTTTCATGAGGTGATGGGGACCTCTCCGCTGAAATATCGTCTGCGACGTTGAACTAGATGGCGGGGGCCAACCAATGGACAATGACTACACCGATGCGAACCTGACTGTCTGCGACCGGGAACCGATCACGCGACTCGATGAGATCCAGAACTTCGCGTTCCTCATCGCGATGTCGAACGACTGGACGATCGTTCGCGCATCCGAAAACTGCGAGAAGTTCATCAAGGTTAAGCCGGAAAAGCTTCTGGGTACCCGCTTCGACCGATGGATCAGCGACGCTGCACTCCACGACATTCGCAACCGGATGGCGATCCTGGCGTCAACGACAGGTGAGCGGATTTTCGACTTGAAGCTGGTACAGGGATTGCCCAACGTCGATCTCTCGATCCATTTCCAGGGTGACCTGCTGATCATCGAAGGTGAGCGGACACAGAAGGCCGAACGGGTGGAGGCGGCCGCGATGGTTCGTGCGATGGCAGCGCGTCTGCTTAAATCGCCAACGATCGCTAAATTTCACCATGATACGGCTCGGCAGGTGCTGGCGATCACAGGCTTTGATCGCGTCATGATCTATCAGTTCGACACCGAGGGCCACGGCGAAGTCATTGCGGAATCGGCACGCGCTGGAATGGAAAGCTTTCTCGGTCTCCACTATCCCGCATCTGACATCCCGCGTCAGGCTCGCGAACTTTACCTGCGCAACCCGTTCCGCATCATAGCAGACGTCGCCGCGCCGACGGTGTCGCTCCTACCTCCCGCTGATGCTGTAACGCCACCGCTCGACCTATCGATGTCGATCAGCCGCGCAGTGTCGCCGGTGCACATCGAATATCTGCGCAACATGGGGGTGGGTGCCTCGCTCTCGATCTCGATCGTTGTCGAGGAAAAGCTCTGGGGTCTTATCGCATGCCATGCGAATGGGCCACGCCTGCCGAGCTTTATCATGCGGACCGCATCCGAGCTGTTCGGCGCGATGTATTCCATGATGCTCGAGAGCCGCCTGCGGCGCGGTAGTGAAGAGCACGAGCAGCGAGCGCGAAGGTTGGCTGATCGCGTCATCACCATGATCGCCGGCGACGAGACGTTGATGGAAAACGCGCAATGGCTGCAGGACATGACGCGCGACATGGTGGATTGCGATGGTGTCGCAATTTACCGTAGTGGCAAAGCTCATCTTCACGGCGCCACGCCTTCTGAAGAGAATGTCATCGCGCTCGCGCATCATCTAAACGCAGCATCGCCGAGCCGGGTCTTCACGACCGACCACCTGGCTTCTGTGCATGCTCCGTGCAGCGCAACGGCGGATCGCGCCGCCGGCATGATGTCGATCCCGATCTCGCGTGTCCCACGCGACTATATCTTGCTGTTTCGCCGAGAGCGCCTCAGCGAGATCAGATGGGGTGGAGATCCCGCGAAGCTCGTGGAAGCCAGCGCCGATGGTGAGCGTATGTCTCCCCGCAAGAGCTTTGCGGCATTCGCCCAACTGATCCGTGGCAGGGCTACCCCCTTTTCCGACCGCGACCAGCGCATCGGTGAAGCTATCCGGCAGGCACTGATCGAAGTCATCCTGCGCTATTCGGACGGTGCCAGCGACGAGCGAAGGCGTGCATCGGAACGTCAGGAAGTGCTTATTGCAGAGCTCAATCACCGCGTTCGCAACATCCTCGCCCTGATCCGCAGCCTCGTGACAAAGACGAGCCAAGCCGCCGTCGATGTCACCAGCTATGTGGACTCGCTTGGCGGACGGGTTCAGGCGCTGGCGAGAGCGCACGACAGGATTACGCGTCAGAGCTGGGGCCCTGCTCCGCTGGCCGGCCTGTTCGAGGATGAAATTGCTGCACATGACAATGCGAGGGGCCGCCTCTCCTTGAAGGGCCCCAGTGTTCTGCTCCAAGCACAGGCGACCTCCACCATAGCGCTGGTTGTCCACGAGCTCGTCACCAACAGTTGCAAGCATGGAGCGCTTTCCGCCGCGGGTCGCGTAGAGGTGACCGTCGAAGCAGTCGATGGCGAAGGCGTCTATATCAAGTGGAAGGAAATCGGCGGCCCGGCCGTGGCTGCCCCGACACGTCGCGGCTTCGGATCTGTCATTGTCGAGCGAACGATCCCGTTCGATCTACAGGGCACGGCGGAGCTTCGCTTCCTGTTGGCAGGACTGGAAGCGGATTTCTTCATCCCGCATCATTATGTCTTCATCGGGGACGAGGACCAGGCACCCGCTCCGACCATATTCAACACCGACGCCACCAAGAAGACCGACGTTCCTGCTGCCCGACTGCTTCAAGGAACGCATGTCCTGCTGGTCGAGGACAATATGCTCATAGCCTTGGAGGCAGAGGACATGCTGCACGAATTGGGTGCCGTTCACGTGGCCCTCGCCTCGACGATTACCGAAGCTGAGCAGTTACTCGCAAAACATAGTTTTCAGTTCGCGATGCTTGACATCAACGTCGGTCGCGGAACGAGTTTCGATCTCGCGACAAAGCTTGGGGAAGCCGGCACGCCTTTCATTTTCGCGACGGGCTATGGCGATGAGTTGGCGATCGCAGGGCGTAAGGGGAGCGAGGTCATTATCCAGAAACCTTACGAGCGCGATCACCTCGCTCGCGCCGTGCAGCAGGTGCTGACCAAGGCCGTTGTCTGAGACAACCAGATACCCGTACTACTCGGCCTGCACCGCAGACCAAAAGCAAGAGAATGCCACGCCCTCTCTTCCGATAATGAAAAACCGCATTCTTGAGCGTCTTCCGGCTGCAGAGCTAATGGGCCTGTTGCCTCACCTGGAGCCCATCGAGCTGCCGCTGGGCTACTGCATCGTTCCCGTCCGCGACGAGTTCAGATATGTCTACTTCCCGGAGAGCGGAATTTGTTCAATCATTGCCGTCTCGCCAGCCGGGCGCAAGGTGGAGTCCGGGATGTTCGGCAGGGAAGGTTTCGGCCCGACGGCGGCCGCCGTAGGCGTCGGCTTCAGTCGTCAGGAAATCCTGATTCAATCGCCGGGAAACGGCTTTCGCATTCTGCTGGAGCCGTTTCGGGAACAGTTGGCGCAGTCCCCTGCATTGATGGTTCTGCTGGTACTTTTTGCGTATAATCTTGCTACCCAAGCCTCCTACACGGCCCTTTCCAATCGGATTCACAGGGTGGAGGTCCGCCTCGCCCGCTGGCTTCTGATGTGCCACGATCGACTTAGCGGAGACCACATCGGCATCACCCAAGAATATATCGCACTGATGCTGGCCATCCGCCGACCCAGCGTTACGACAGCGCTTCATATTCTGGAAGGTAAAGGGTTCATCAGGTCGAATCGGAAACTTGTCACGATCAGAAACCGGCGTTCGCTAGAAGTATTTGCCTTCGATGCATACGGCGAGCCGGAAGAGGAATACCGCCACCTCTTCGGAAATCTGTCATCTGGCGATACGATGGAGCAGGTAAGCCACTCTTGGAGATCAGGAGGCATAACCGCGTAGTCTATGGCCAGCTCCCAGGCAAAGCCACTGACGACCTCTACGACCGATAGGCGCAAAAGCGCGGAACATGATCCTCAGCCGGTTGCTTGAAGTTCTCTTCATCGACGCTCTGCGGAGTACTAGAGATGCTGAGACATCTCCCGGACTGTTGCGTGGGCTTTTCCGACATCCGCCTGACTCCAGCGCTGCGACGCATTCATCATGACCCGAGCGGAGGCGTGTCCGTCAAGGAACTGGCCGAGACTTCCGCGATGTCGAGATCGGCATTCTTCGACCGCTTCAGAAGTCAGGTTGCCTCGCCGTCCATTTTGCGCTGGTTCTGCCCTGCGATTCGCTTCGAAGGTGCACAGGTGACACGAGGCCGCTGTGGAGGCATGTCCGCTTTGGGGAACCCGAGGCGATGACCTGGACGTCTGAAATGAGGGCGCATATCCGCCATCCGACCGAAGCGGACATCTCGTTACGTATTGAGTTCCCACGTTCTATGCGCGGGAGGTAATTGTTCGAGTTAACTCATTGCCCCCATGTCAAGGGTCCGTAGTCGATCCTTGTCATTCACCCGGCGTCGATTTGTACTGCCGAGCGACGCTCATAACCCGCGCGCCATAGAGACGCGCTGTTTCGAGATCGCCCGAAGACATTTCTTCGGGAGCCGCGTCGGCGTCCGACTGCGCCATCGGCCCGATATAGGATCCCATGCGGTTCAAGTCGTCGCGCTTGGACGCTTTCACGTTGGATGGCTTGATGCCCAGGCTCACCCACAGGCCACCATGCTGCCCGGAAAGAAGGACAAAATATTGCAGCGTGTTCAGCTTGTCGCCGTTGAGGCTGGCGCTGTTGGTGAAGCCGCCAAAGACCTTGTCCTGCCACTTCGCGGTAAACCACGGCTTTGAGGATGCATCGGCAAATTTCTTGAACTGCCAGCTCGGTCCGCCCATGTAAGTCGGGGAGCCGAATATGATGGCGTCTGCGGAATCCAGCGCCGCCCATCCGTCGTCGGAAAGATTACCCTCAGCGTCAATGGCAAGGAGCGCTGCACCAGCGCCTTCCGCGACGGCCTCTGCCATGCGTTGCGTATGGCCGTAGCCGGAATGGTAGACGATGACAGTTTTTGCGAAGGAATTCGAGGTCGTCATGGCTTGTTCCTTATGCCGTGATTCTACGCGTCGCCGATGGAGTCAGCGCGGTCTGGATTGTGTTGGTTGTGATGATGGAGGCGCGCGATTTGCGGCCGCGGCTATTGGGCTGCTGTTATGATGAGAACTGGACGAAAGCTGCGATGATGAGCAGCAGCAGGAATACCGATGGCGGCGGGATATGGCGGAAATCGCGGACCCTGATGACAGCGAGGATTGCGGCGACCATGATGCAGGCTCCGAGCGCCACGCCAATTGCGAAAGTTGGCCGCAAGATTAGCAAGACTGCCGTCAGGAATTCCAGGATTCCTGTGATCCAACACCACCACGATGGAAATCCGTAACGAACGAATTCTTCTCGAACGGCCTTGCTGCCGGACGCATTGATGACAGCACCGAGAAGAAATGCGGCGGCAGCCAGGAGCGTCGCAGCATTGCCGACTGACAGCGATATGAAGTTGAACATTAAACGATCCTAACGGTGACACCCGCCAGCATGGCAATATCACTAGCACCATAATTAAATCTAGCGATGCTATATTGTCAACCGTTGCAATGCATTATTAGTGCCGCTATGAGTATTCGTAACGGGCGAAGGTGAAGTTATGGGCATAAACGAACGCAAAGAGCGGGAGAAAGCGGAGCGAGAGCAGCGCATCATCGGCGCGGCCAGAATGATTGCCGAAAAAGACGGCTGGGCCTCGGTGACAGTTCGTCGGCTTGCTCAGGAGATCGAATACAGCCAGCCCGTCCTCTACGCCCATTTCCAAAACCGCGACGCGATTGTCGGGGCGGTCGCACTGGAAGGATTTGGGGAGCTAGGGCCGGTGCTGCGGGCAGCGGTCCGTCGCGGCGCAAGTTCGGCGGAAGCAATGGAAGACGTTGCTATGGCCTACCTGGAATTCGCATTTGAGCGGCCAGCTTTGTACGAAGCGATGTTCGTCCTTCCGAGCGGTCTGCGGTTTGCAAAGTCCGATACACCTCAATCCCTGCGCGATACGTTCGGGGCCATGATGGCGGTCGTTGAGCCGTTTTGCGCAGACGCTGAAGTCGCAACCGAGGCATTCTGGGCGACCCTTCATGGTCTAGCGGAACTTGAGCGCCACGGTCGGATCAGGGCGGCGTTCCGCAAAGACCGAGTGACTCATTTCATCGATATGCTTTCGCGTAGGAGTTGACCTAGAAGCACGATCAAAGCAATGTTCGCATGTGATGAATCAGCGACGTTACGCCGCTAACTAAGCGCCTAGCTGCTGTGTGCAGAGGCACGGCCCCGCTAGGAGCGAGGCCGCACAACTTCAATCTTTGTATGCTCCGCCAATCCCAGCGCGTCCTCTATGCGATCCCCAGAACTCGACCGTGTTGTCTTACGGTCAGGACCATTGATGTGAGGGAAGCATGAATGAGCCGCCACCATGAAAAACGAGCAGCACTTATAGAACTTCAGTAGCGCATCAGCGTCGAGGCCCTTGAGCCCTGCGAGGGCACCCGACCGGATCTTCTCGACCCAATCCGGATCGCTAATCAGAGCGCGGCCGACGGCGACCAGGTCGAACGCATTGCACTCAGCTCATCGTCGCGGCACGAGAGACCCCGGCGCCGGACGGTCGCCCTGGTCGTGCACGGTTGGGGCCTCTCGTCGTCTTGGCTGCGCGTCGGCCACATGGGCCGCCCGTCCTTCGCGCGGAGGGGTTTCAGCTGCGCCCAGGCCCTTCCGCAGAAAGGACGCCCCAGCTCAGCGCACGAACCGCTCCGAGACCGCCAGCATGGTGACGGCGTGACCGGCCTGGGCGAGGAGTTCATCGAAGGCGGCCCGATCGGCATCCACGCCGTCCTGGAACGCCGTCAGTGTGGGCCACCACAACTGACGGGCGCCCAGGAACGGTGCGCCGTCGCTGTGCACCTCCGCGCTCGGCCGGTTCACCGCGTGACGCAGCGCACCGATCCGCAGACCGAGCTCGGCGTCATCAGCGCCCGCCCAGCCGGGATTGCCATCAAGGTGCACGAACTGCAGGAGATGGATGCTGGTCGGCCGCTCCAGCACGTCCCATTGCCGATCGACGGCGGATACGGCTCCGATTGGGGGCCGCGAGACGATTACATCCTCCTCGGTGATGAAGAAGATGACATTCGGCAGATCCTGAAACAACGGCTCGTCGGGGCGGATATTGTCGACGAACAAGGGCTCGTCGACCAGTGCGGCGGCGTCTTTCGAGGAGTCGAACGAGGGCATGGCGACGCCGTCGTATTTGTCCTGACCCAGGCCGAGGCGGTCGGTGTCGAACTGGTGCCCCTGGACGTAGGTGAGCATGCCCGGGATCTGGCGGCCCATGGTGCCGTGCGGGTGGCGCCAATGGTCATGGAAACGCTGGCGATCGATGTCGGGGCGGCGGGGGAGGAGGGCAAAGAAGCGGATCACGGGAAACTCCTGATTTGGTTGAATTAGTTGAATTCTTTGAATTAATTAGTTTGATTGATTTGTCACGGGTGCGAGCGTCCTCCTCCTTGGGAAGGACCCTTGGGGCGCGGCTTCTCAGTCAAGCTCGGTTATCGGCCTTCGAGACAGCGCATAGGGGCCTCTATACGGCCGGATGGGAGCCGTTGCCCTATTTTACCGAGCTGGCTGCCTCAAGAATGACATCAGCCGTCTCCTGTGGGTGAGACATGTAGACCATGTGACTCGACTTCACTTCCGTCATCTTCGTGCCTGAGCGCTTATACATCCACTGCAGAAAGTCGGATGAGAGCACCTTGTCTTCGGTCGTCACGATGCCGAATGACGGCTTGTCATGCCATGCAGCATGCTGGAACGGGATCTGGAATGTATCCAGCCTCATCGGCTTGGACATCGCAGACATGAAATCGGTCACATCGCGTGGAAGGTCCGCACCGATCATCTCATGATAGGTCGCTGGATTTGGAACGAACCTCTTGTCGTCATCGAGCTTCTTCATGTCGATGCCCATGGGAAAGCGGCTGCTGATCTCAAGCAGAGTTTCGCCCTTGTCGGGCTGAAGGGCTGCAACGTAGACCAGTGCCTTGACGTTGGGTGCTATTCCGGCCTCGGTGATAACGGCCCCACCGTAGCTGTGGCCAACCAGAACCGTGGGGCCGCTTTGGGTAGCGACAGCCAGATTCGTTGCGGCAATATCATCTTCGAGGCTTGTATGCGGCAACTCGACAACAGTGACTGCCAACCCTTTCGCCCGTAGAATTTGGAAGACATCCTTCCATCCCGAGCCGTCCGTGGTCCCACCATGCACCAGGACAACGTTGGTCGCACCGGCATTGACAGATCCAGCAACTTTGGCAGTTCCATCGGCTTTGGCAGGTCCCGAAATTGCTAGAGCCAGCAGGGCACCAGCCAGAAGTCTTTTCATCGTCATCCTATTTCCTTCAACTATTTTCGATGCGCGTCGGGACGCTCGTTTGTTCCCGACATCATCTCATGATGATGAGGCATAGATACACGATGGATATCTGATATCAATTACGCACCTAGATTAGCCTAGATATGGACGAGTATACCGGGCCCGGAAGCCCTCTCATCACGCGCTGGATCACGCGCAGTCCGCCTCCCGAGCCGGAAAACTCGCCCCCTTAGTCCGATATCCTGCCAAAATCAGCTATGCCCTTGGAATCCCATCCTGTGTCCTTTGATCCGGTCGGGATGCCGTGAGGAGGCGACGTGCATCTTCCAGATCGAGCCCCCGGCGAACGCGGCAACCTTGTCAGCGGCGATCGACACTGTCGTCATAGCGCCGCGTGGCCGCCTCGACCTGGTCGCCATTGGCCTCTGCCCAGTCGCACAGTGCCTCAAACGGCTGCCGCAGAGAATGGCCTAGTGGAGTGATGGCATATTCTACGCCAATCGGTTGCGTTGGGAGTACGGTTCTGGTCACAAGACCGTTCCGCTCAAGCCTCTTCAATGCGTCTGACAGAGCCTTGTGGGTGATCCCGTCGAGACGCCGCTTTATTTCGTTGAAGCGCGACGGTTTGGGACAGATCACCGTTAATATCATGATCGTCCATTTGTCAGCGATCTTGTCGAGTACCGGGCGCACCTGCGCCATGTCGCCACAGGCACGCTGAGAAAGGGCTTCAAGGTCGCTATACTGGTCCATGCTTGGGCTAATCCGTGTGGTTAAATGATATCAGGTATCCTGCGTATATCACTGTGAGACCGCTCGGGGAAGGCTTTACGATGGCTCGAACGAGTAACGAGGTGGCTGGTCGCCAAGGTATTGGCCTGCCTGTTGCGGAGTGACTTTGTGCCGAGGGTGCACATGTCTTCATCACCAGTCGCAGAAGTGGAGATCCTGAAAAGGCCGGCAAAAGCATCGGAAATCGCGCGGTCGGTATAACTGTTTTCGAGCGCAGCTACATAGGCGGACACTGTTGAAATTCGATCGGTCCACCAGCGTTCCTGGCAAGTCTTCAACCTCGGCTTACACAGGTATACTCATCGATATCTACTCTATATAAAGTGCGTAATTGACCCTAGATATGAAATATATATCTATCGCCTGTCACTTTTAATGGAGCCAACATGACCAGACTAGACAACAAAATTGCCCTCGTTATCGGGGGACAAGGCGGCATCGGTGGAGCCGTTTCGCAGCGGTTTGCCGACGAGGGCGCACAGGTTTATGCGACCAGCCGCAAGGGCACGGATGGCGTGTCAGAAGAAGCAGGCACAGGCAGCATGCGCAGCATCCAGGCGGATGCGAGCAACACCGCCGACCTGACTCGTGTCTTCGAGCAGGTAAAGTCGGAACAGGGGCGCATCGACATCCTTGTCGTCAACGCAGGTCTTTCCGAATACGCACCCTTGGAAGACATATCCGAAGACCATTTCGATCGTGCATTCGGGCTTAACGTCCGCTCGCTCGTTTTCGCGGCACAAGGTGGTATTCAGCTCATGCAGCCCGGCGGGACGATCGTGTTGATCGGCTCCATCGCGGGCGAGATCGGCACCAAGGGATATGGCGTCTACGGTGCCACAAAGGCCGCTGTCCGCTCCTTCACCCGCACCTGGGCCAACGAACTTGCTCCCAAAGGCATCCGTGTCAACGTCGTCAGCCCCGGGCCGACCGATACGGCGATGATGGCCGGAGCCTCGCAAGAGATCCGGGATGCGCTTTCCGGCATGATCCCGCTGGGGCGCATGGGCCGGCCAGACGAGGTTGCCGCTGCAGTCCTTTTCCTTGCCAGCGACGAGAGTAGTTTTACGACCGGCGCGGAACTGGCCGTCGATGGTGGCATGGCTCAGGTCTGACGCGCACAAAAGGCGGCTGGCCGCGCGCTTCGCAGCTTTGCGTCTGCGCGTGGCCGACGGTCGGACCCAGCGTATCCGCCGCAGGCAACCAGCAGGCATCGTAAACTCGACGGATGAGAGGCCAGCGAAAGATGCCTTCCGCAGATACCTCTTATGCTCAGGCAAAATGTCGTGTCGTGTAATTTGAAATAGGTTGGCGATCGGATCAGAATGTAGATGAAGTGCTGGCGTATCAGTATCTTCGCCTTGATGGGACCAGAACCTACGACCCGGTCATTAGAGGTCAAATCACTAGGATTCCTTAGACAATTCATCAGCTTATTGGTGGAGGAACGCTGTGTCAGCCTGTCGAGGGAATACAAGTTCGCGGGACGATGAACCTACGCCCTCCGCAATGACGACCGGATTGTACTGTTCGATCTTTCCGCTTGCGAAGGTAACAGAGACGCATCTGCGACCTCCTCGCTCTCGATCGGGTCGAAGGGCGCTTGGTTGGCTTACAGGAACCACGCTTCGGCAGCTGCCAGCAGTTTCTTCTCGTCTCGCATTCCTTCTTGGAACAAGCGGAAAAGCAGCATCGCGAGCTCGTCGGGATGCGTGTCGTGTATCGGCACTGCCTGCGCAAATACTCTTTCGAGCAGAGCCAGGTCTTCAGGCCGGAGAAAAACATCAGAGGGAATTCTACCGCGCATAACGTAAGCTATTGTGAGGTTGGTCGGTTGGCAAGTGTTCGTGGAAGTATGATGAGCGCTACCACTTCGTCGTTGGCTCGTTCTCGCCAGACTGACTAGGCTGCCACTGTTCACAGAAACACGACACAGACTTTACTGCGGTGTGCAACAGAGTTGGGTCTTGCCACACGGGA
The DNA here is from genome assembly GCF_017876855.1 of Rhizobium sp. PvP014. Classification (NCBI taxonomy): domain Bacteria; kingdom Pseudomonadati; phylum Pseudomonadota; class Alphaproteobacteria; order Hyphomicrobiales; family Rhizobiaceae; genus Rhizobium; species Rhizobium sp. PvP014. Next base: position 76,773 of record NZ_JAGIOT010000003.1, on the reverse strand, counting down.
CCTCGGCCGCGCGTTCATCGCCCCTATCCTCCTCCAGCAGTACGGGCCAGATATTCTCTCCACCATCGGAAAGGCGACGATGTACGAGGCCGTCTTGTATTCTGTAGCGATGCCGATGTCCTTTCTGATGATCGTTCGAGAGGAGGAGAAGCAGCACCTGCTCCGCCTGTCGCAAACCGATCAGTTGACCGGGCTTGCGAACCGCCACGCCTTTTTTGAGCAGGCAGCTCGGATCATCAGGGAGCGGCAAGGCCACCCCGTCTCCCTGCTTGCCTTCGACCTCGACCACTTCAAGGCGATCAACGACCGTCACGGCCATCCAGTCGGAGATCAGATTCTCAAGTTGTTCGCAGAGACCGCCCGCGAAGAAGCGGGACCCGACGCGCTTCTTGTCCGGCTGGGTGGTGAGGAATTCGCCGCACTCCTGCCACGGTGCAACCATCATCAAGCTCTCAGTCGTGGCTCGGTGATCGCACGCCGGTTCGCCATCACAGCCGCGCGAGCAGAGGGCCTGAAGACCCAGGCGACCGTCAGTATTGGTCTTGCGGCACCGGACTGCCATGACCTCGCGGAAATGCTCGCGAGCGCCGATGGTGCTCTGTACCGAGCAAAAGCCCTTGGACGGAATCGCGTTGAGACCGCCTGCCCAAACGAATTTCCGCTGAGGTCCGAGCCGCTCCCTCGCACTTTGAGTCGCGGGTCGCGGTGAAGGCGCGTTCTAGTTCGGTGTCGCGCTTTCGAACGAGAGCACCATCGCATCAGCACTGTCAGGCGATTTGCACGAGCAGTTGATCGTGGCGAAGGATGGCGGAATTGCCCGCGGCTCGCGACAACGGTAGAGCGCCGACCATCTGCGCGACTGTCATGGCTAAAAATCTCCGATGCGCCGCCCCTGGCAACCCCGGCCAACGCGCATTTCAGGTTCCGCTTGAAACTGTAAAAGATAGCAACAGCGAACTACATCAAGCACGCTTGGGAGTTCTTGATTGCTCTTTCCTTTTGAGGACGAGCAGTGCGAGCAATAGGTTGGCCGTCTCCACCGCCTGCTGGAAGATCGACACGAACGGGCTGTCGGCAGGGATCTCAGTACAATCTGCATCGAGGATCCATTCGACGCGGGCGGGATGCTGGCGCAGATAAGGATCGGCCTGGCAGACGTTGCGGACGTGTTCTTCGATCTCGCGCTTCACAAGGCCACCGAGGGCAAACTCGTCCTTCTCACTCGGCAGATACTGCGCGTCGATGATGATCTCGGCGCGGCCGGCCATCGAGGACGGATGCTCGCTTGCAGTCATCTGGGTGACAATGATCTGGTTGGGCAGATCCATCAGTGGATGGTTCTTCTTCGGGTCGAACATCCAGCGACGGATGAGGGTGTCGATGCCGTCGAGCATCTGGCGGCAAAGCTGCACGGCGTCGACCGGCCCGCTCGTGTACCAAGCATTTGGCGTCAGCTCGGCATGGGGTGGAGAGGTAGGAGACCAATAGCTTAAGGCTGACACTAATGAGTATCGTCCCGGACCTTTGCCGGTAGGATGCGAACAGATGCGAATGAATGCTGTAGGAGAGCCGATGTTGCGGCGGCGCGACCGGCTCTCCGGAACTACCCCCGTCCCTCGGAAGGCAGTTATGCTTAGTAAGCATTTGGGTGCAACGTGAGCAATTATCGATATTCAATGATGAAAAGTGAGGCCCGGAGCCTGTGGAAGGGAAGCGACTACCGACGCCGAGCCTCTACCGTGGATGCATTGAGGGGAACGCCACGGTGAGAGAACCGTACCGGGCGCCGGCTTACTATGCCATAGGCTAGATCTAGCCCCGGCACAGAGGTCTAGCGCGCACCCGAGAGTGCAGTCCGCTACGCTAGACCTCCGGCCGCCAGCCCGAATGAAATCCGATGGCGAGCGTAGGATAGCCGAAGCGCCGGCAAAGCCAATCGGCTTTTTCCTCACCAGTAACTCATGAAGACCGCAGCGACATAAAGCACTGCAGCGAAGGCTGCGGCGATCGCGAAAAGCGTGGACAGGTTCCGCATCTGATTCTCCTGTCCATCGATCAAAGCACTGTACGGCGCCTCGTTCCAAGAACGAGCGCTGCTAGCCTTAACGCTTGGTAAAAATCCACAGCCGCTGATTCAAAACGCGGCATTCCATAGAAACTCGACATGAACCCGTCTCTGCACGGTTTAAATGCCGCCAGACCTTACGAACGCCATAGACGCGAAAGTTCTGTTCGAAGACACGACGTATCTCGATCCGATCGCTGCGGGCGAGGTTCGACAGGCGATCCACGTCCAGGCGTTTGGTGACATTCTCGTAGTAGGTTGAAGGGGCGATCGGCGGCAGTCTGCAGAACGCTTCTACCCCGAACACACCACGGTGTTCGGCAATAAACGAGATCATCAATTGAAGGGGCGGTCGAGTTCCTCACCCGACAGGAGGAACGACAACATGTCTTTCATTTCCGGATCGTCCGTCAAACCTCGGCTGCGCCGCCTAACTCTTCCAACGCTGCCAACCACTGGTTTTGATGCATGGTGTCGCGAGCGATGACCCACTGACGACGTGAAACTGTCGATCAACTTCATGCCGAACGCCGTCTACGAACCGCGGGCGTGTATCCGCCTGACGCTTGCCACGGCCATGAAGACGGGTTTTCCGCTTGATCGCATCATCTTCGAGTTCACTGAGAACGAGGAGTTGGATACCAAGCACGTCCTTCACATCCTACGGACATACCGGGATATGGGCTTTAAAACTGCGATCGACGACTTCGGTTCAGGCCACTCCGGCCTCGGCCTCCTCAGTCATTTCCAGCCCGATATTGTCAAGCTGGATATGGACATGATCAGAGGGATCGACACCGATCCGGTCCGGCGCACCATCGTCAAGCACACGTTGCGGATGCTCGAAGAACTCAACATCGTGCCGCTCTGCGAAGGCGTCGAAACCGTCGGCGAAATGTCGGCACTTCGGGACCTGGGCGTGTCCCTCATCCAGCGCTACCTGCTGGCCAAGCCAAGCTTCGAACACCTCGCCATACCGGCTTCCGCGAAGGCGATGCTTGCTGCTGCGGCCTAACGGTCGGGCGACAACGAAAAGCGCACTGGTTTCCGGGTGCATTAATACCTCGACGGTCACGGCCTTGATGTCATGACCATCACGCAGCAGCGTCTGGTGGTTTTCGAGAATACGCAAGGTGCCGCGCGATTTCAACGAAGATGCTCGAGACGTCGCTCGAGCATTTGCTACGACACGTGCATGCGTACAATCATGTCATCGCCGAAACACAGAGAGCATGTGCCTTTTTCTTCTGTTCGTTTTGCTGACGGCTGCGGTCCTGCTCGCAGCAGCCAAACCGCCCGGCCCTCTTACCGGAGTTTGTAACGCTCATCGGTCCGACGAGGTCGTGATGACGGATGGAGGCATCTCGACCAGCTTCGGTGGGTTCGAAGGAGCGTAGTGCTAGCGTCGTTGTTGTCCGGCGTCCTCTTTGACGGTTCTTATTGTCAAGAGACGACAGTTCGCAATGCTGCCCGCCGCTCCCAACGGCGAGGGACGTCCTCTTACGTCTGAGAGGCATTGAGATACGCCCGGCTTTATCACGTTCGCGCAACTCATCCTTTACGCCTTTACCGCTAATCGTAGATTATCGGCCGCATGAATGGGATCGCAACATATTGCAGCTCTTGAGAAATAGCGCACTGCTGGCAGTCCTGGCTGGTTGCCTGATCTTCCTACCGCCGTTTAATGGGTACCTGAGCCAAGGCGTCCAATCAGTCTTTGACCATTTCGACACGAGGCCCAAGCAGACTGTGCTGTTTATCGGTAACAGCCGTACATTCTATAATGATATGCCTCACATGGTCCGGAAAATTGCTGATTCCGCAGGCTATTCAAAGAAACTGCACATTGAGATGGATGCCGAACCCGGCGTCAGCCTTGGCTTCCACATAAAAAGCGAGCAAACCCAGCGGCTACTGTCGCAGCACTGGGATCATGTGGTTCTTCAGGTGCTGAGCAGCGATCAATACAGTTCGAAACGATCCGCCTCAGCCTGGGTTGACGCACAGAACCTGATCAGGGAGGTCCAGGCGAAGGGATCTCTGCCCGTGATGTTCGTGACATGGCGCTACACTGACCAGTGCAACGATAATGCCGGCATGCCAACATCAGCCAGCGATCTTTCGCCCTTGGGCTTTGTTGAAATGCATTTCAATATCCAGCAGCAACATGCACGTCTCGCAAAGCTGACAGGAGTGGACCTAGTCAACGTTGGCAGGCTCTGGGAAGAGCTGCAAAGCCAGCCGGAGCATGTCAATCTCTACCACGACTGCAACCATCCTTCGATCTACGGCAGCTACCTCGCCGCACTGATGTTCTACGGCTATTTTTCCGGAGACGAGATAGCAAACGTGACGTTCAGGCCTGAGGGAATTTCTTCTGAGGAGGCCGAAGCTTTGAGAAAGACGGTGTCCAGGTATCTGGCAAAGGGTACGGAGGACTGACCGGTCCTTGCAGTTGGATAGGTTGCGTCAACGAATATTTAACGTTCCATAAGTTGTATATTGTGCTGGGGGAGCGAATATATGACAACTGTTCACACGGACGAAAGACGTCACGACCTTGATGCCCTGCGCGTCTTTTGCTTCGGGACGCTCATCATCTACCATTCGAGCCTCGTTTACGGAGCGAAGAGCTGGTGGATACACTCCTCGGATACCAGCACTCTGATCGATCTGATTGCGCTAGGGTCTCATCCGTGGCGAATGAGCCTGTTATTTTTCATCTCCGGTCTTGTGACGGCATCTCTTCTCAAAAAGAGATCTGTTGCCGAGATCCGTCGCGTCCGCACGACACAGCTGCTTTTACCCTTTGTGCTAGGCGTTCTCCTGGTTGTCCCGCCACAAATCTATGTGTCGCCGTACAATCCCAAGCCTGATCTCTCCTACTGGGAATTTTGGACATCCTACTTCATATCAAACCTCCGGCTGGAGCATATGTGGTTCCTAGCCTATCTCTGGTTCTATATTTTCGTCTGGTCTATCGCCCATCCCGTGATTATGCGGCGCTGGCCCGGCCTGTCGGCGACGCTGGCCGCGCACCTTCGAGGAAAGGGACTGTTCCTAGCTCCTATCGCATTTCTTTCAGTCCTGAGAGTGAGCCTCTATCCGACCTTCCACGAGACGCTTGTCATCACCACTGATTTCTATTCTCATGCGGTGTATTGCTCTATGTTCATGGTAGGCTCACTGCTTATCAACGAGCGCAGCTTTTGGCGTGAGGTTGACGATCAACGATGGATCAGCCTTTGCACCGCTGCAATGTCGCTTTCCGCGCTGGCGGCTCTCTTCGTGTTGATACCTCGTGAGGAGATGTCAGAAGCTCTCATCGGTGTAGCTCGAATTATCCGGTCAACCTTCCAGTGGAGCGCTATCCTCACGCTCCTCGCCTTTGCAGGCCGACTTGCCAGCTGCCCGAACAGGATCATCAAGCATTTGAACGGGTCGATCATGACCTATTATATCGTGCATCAGACGGTGATCGTCCTCGCTGCCTATCACTTCGCACAGGCAGGCCTACTCGACATTTATTCATTTATCCCAATCATCCTCATCACAGCATTTATCTGCGTGCTTGTTGCAGAGGTGAAGTCATTGGCTGCTTCCTATCTTACGCGGATAGTTCGCGGTATCGCTCGAGGAAGGAGTGGACTTCGAAAGCCCCCATCAGAGGCAGTCTAGGTCCTGCTGGGATTTCAGCGGTATAGTTGATCGAAATTATGAGCGCGACGCAGCCTATAGCTGCGTCTTCACGTGTCGGCCTGCCTTTTAGGTAACGTCTTCGTGGCAGCTACGCGCCTGCGCCCGGTTCCCAGCCCTGTTTCTTTTGCCAACTTCGAGCGCTTGGCCGAATAGTCTGGAGCAACCATCGGATAGTCGCTGGGCAAGCCCCGCTTTGACCGGTATTCTTCCGGGGTCATACCGTATTGGACCATCAGGTGCCGTTTCAGCGATTTGAATTTCTGTCCGTCCTCAAGGCTTATCAGATAATCCTCTTTGATAGATTGTCGGATCGAGACGGCTGGTTCTTTAGTTTCTGATACGGCGGGGGCGTCAGTTTGTTGCTCAAGGCCCTTAAGGGCGCGGAAGGTCTGCCCGATCAGATCTCGGACCTGTGCAGTCGGTACCGTGTGCTTTACGACATAGGCTGCTACGATACAGGCCGTGAGTGCAACAACTGGATCGGGTTCAGATGCGACGGGGTTCTCATCAAAGGTATTTTCGAGCATTATTTTATTCAAACAACCATGCAATTCGATTTTTCAATAGCGGGTGCGCCGCTGCTTTGAAAGGTTTTTACGAGGTCCAAACCAGAGGAAACCGGCAATGTTATTGTAAGCAGGCTTCAGCAATGTCTGTTTTTTAAGCGCTTGGCGAGTGCAGTGGAACCTGACGCTCGCCGACCGTCGTGTTGCCAAGATTGTTAAAAAAATCCGAGACCTTCCTGGCCAACACCTGTTTCATTACGTGGATGATGAGGGAGAACAGCGTGAGGTCAGTTCAGGCGACGTCAACACTTACCTGCGCGAAATCAGCGGAAGCGACATCACAGCGAAAGATTTTCGCACCTGGACGGGTACTGTTCTTGCGGCGCTGGCGCTGATCGAGTTTGAAAAGTTTGACAGTGAGGCGGCCGCTAAGAAGAATGTCCGTACCGCACTCGAGAAGGTGGCGGCTACGCTTGGTAACACCCCCGCGGTTTGTCGGCGTTGCTACGTGCCCCGAAGTCATCGAGAGCTACATGTCAGAGACGCTGATACTGCAGATTGAACATGAGAGAGAGCGTGAGCTGCGCGATCATGTAGCGGGATTACGACCCGAGGAGGTGCTGGTGCTGGCCTTCCTAAAGCAGCGTCTGTCCAACAAGCTGATCTGACAGCAAACGATTGTGCGCCAATAACCACGCGGTCAGGGGCACCTTTTCGCTTCCCCAGCGCCGAGCTCATGCAGGTGGCAGGCCACGGACGATTCCGCAACTTACGAATCAGCGCTGGCGGAAGCCTTAAGTACTCCGCTCAATCGAATCCAGTTGTTCCTTCGTCAGCTTGATGTCATTTGGTCAACCGAACGAATTCACCATCCGGCGCGCAAACGGATGCGGCAGTGTAGAAGAAGTCTTGACGCTCAAACCCGCCGCCGTCCTCCCACGCGTGGTTGACCTTCTGATCGCATTCCAGGATCTTATCCAGTGGGCTAGCCGCATTCTTGGGCATCTGCACTTTGTCCACGAACAGGTAGTGGCTAGTATTGGGATCGTCAGTGCGCAATACGGTGTCGTACTTCAGTGAGGCGGTGTATCCAGCTTGACCCTTGCCTAACTTTTCGCAGAAAACGTCCTTGTTCGGGTGCACTTTCGCCTTGTACTCAAGCGGACATCCGTCTTGCTTAACTTCCATCTGCAGCACGAGCTTGGAGTACTTTCCTAGCTCGAACTCCTCTCCGGGAGATATCGTCATATCCCCTTGACCGGAATTTTGCTGTGTCTTTGGTTGATAGATAACAGTTCCGATGGCTTGCTCTGCGGAGCTGCCAGCCCGTGTAACAAGGATCGATACTTTCTTGTACCAAAAGCCCTGGGCTTGCGTGGGTGTGAAAGTGACTGACTTTGGTTTCATCGGCGCTATGGCCGAGGCAGCGACACCAATAGGAATGGTCTTCAGGCCGACCATCCCCAAGAAAGCATTTTGCGAACTACCGCTAACGGTCACCAGCACTGTCTGCCCGGTCATGGAAACGTTATATGTCATACCGGCCGGCAAGCTCTTTGCGTAACCCGCTAGAAAACGTTCAGCTGCAACCTTGGCGGCACCTGCATTCGTTCCGTTAAAGACGCGTGCGCCAGCGAGCGCCGCGCTATCGGCAACACCCTGTGCGCTAACTTTCTCGCGGGTTGCCAAGGTGTAGTCGATCGCTCCACCGGCAGCTATGATCAGCGGCGTCGCCACAAGAGCCGTAATCATACCAAAGTTGCCACCGCGATCCTGTAAGATATTTCGTATAGTCAAAGTCGTCCCCCCAGCGTGTTCGTTGTTTTTAGAAGTGGGAGGTAAAAACGAACGTAAGGAACACGGTATATTAGACGTCAACACTTGGCGTTGCTTATTGCGGAATTGCTTTATTAGCGTTTACTAACTAATAGACCGCCCTCGTAGTCTCGGCCGATCCGCAACTTAGCGAAGATCGCCCTCCCCGACGTCTCACCTGATCCATAACTGCTAGGGAGAGGTCTTCTCCGGCTCCGCGCAACGGCAGTCGTCTTGACGACGGAATGGCCGCAAGTTAGCATCCTGCCGTCTAAAACAGGTTAGGCTCGGGAAGGTTGGCCCAGCCCCCATCAATATGGGTCCTTCCGCTGTTCTCTTGCGGCCCAAGACTACAATGCGCGTGCATGGTGCGCGCGACAATGTGGGAGTTTGGGCATGGAAGCTAGAGTAACAGTGTTGACGCTTGGCGTTAAGGACCTTGAGAAATCTGTTTCCTTCTACCGCGACGGCCTTGGCCTGCCAACGGAAGGCATCATTGGACGTGAGTTCGAACATGGCGCAGTAGCTTTTTTCGATCTTGCTGGTGGCTTGAAGCTCGCGCTTTGGTCGCAGGTAGACGTCGCTCATGACACAGGCTTGCCGCTAGATCCTCCTAGCTCGACGTCTTTCACCATCGGGCACAATGTCTCGACCAAAGAAGAGGTCGATGCGGTTATAGACGCCGCAGGGCGAGCGGGAGCCGAGATCGTAAAAGCCCCGGCGACAACTTTTTACGGCGGCTACGCTGGCTATTTCCGTGATTTGGACGGACATCTATGGGATGTCGTTTGGAACCCTCACCTGCTTGCTCCCGCTGACTAGAACTTCGAATATTATTCCACTGTCTGAGACAGCGGTACCGATCAACCGGATGTTCGTAATCTTAATTAACGGGACCGCATCATCAGCTTTGGCAATGCGGCACTAAGGTTCCGCGGCAGAGCCATAAGCTACATTCGGGCTAGAACCGTCAACACGCGGAGGATAGCAATCTGATGGTAGATATCGAGATGGTTGGTGGGCTTGTCGAGCAGCAGGATTTAATGCTCGTGAGCTCGGGCCCGGACGATGTGGCCTGTCTGCCTCTCCCCGGCCCGCCCTCGGATACCCATGCGCTGCATAATCCAGACATCCGATCAGTCATGACCGGATGTCTGGAAAGGCTCGATCGATTAGTGAGCTTTCATTTCACTGACGATCTCGTCTGCCTTCAATGAAGACGGGTAATAAGTCGGCCAGTTGGTGACTTCCTTCAGTAGCGCGGCGCGGTCGTTGCCCCAATACAGGTGGTAGTGGTCAGCCTTGTTCGGAGCAATTCCGTGATCGCTGAACTGGATGAACTGAGGAGCGCTAACATCGCCTTTTGTCTTCTTGTAGATAAACCGGACGCCGCGATTGCCCTTCTTATAGGTCAGGATTTCCTTGCTGTCATAGGCATAGGTGCCCTTGGACCCCTGGTCGCCCTTGAAGAATGTGACAACGTCACCGTCGATGGTAATGCGGTCTACATCCGTCTTGTAACCGACTTCGTACTCGGCGCGGATCTCTTCTACACTTGAAGTGCCCTTTTCAGCCTTATGCTTCCATACTGGATCAAGGGTGCCGTCCTTAAGGTAAGGATAGACCGACTGCCAATCGCCAGCGTAATCACCCAGCGGGCGATCCTTGACCTGACTGCCCTCAAAATAACCGGCGTAGATCTTGGGATCGCCGTGGCTGTGAGCGTGCTCGTGCCCGCTATGGTCATGAGCATCACCGTCAGCGTGCTCGTGGACCTTGCCGCTGCCACCGGCAACCGCAATGTTATAAGGTTTGCCTTCAACTTTGATCGTGCCGACTTCCTTAAGTTCAGTCTTGGAGATGCGACGCACCAATCCGGCATTGGGATCGGTCATGACAATGTCATCGCCCGCCATGGCGATACGCGGACGCGGATCGTTCCAATGCCCATCCATCGAGTAGGGATCTGTCACCTTAGCGCTTTTAGCAAGCTTCCCATCAAGGACGTCGATCTGATGGAGAGTGCCATCTTCCGTCAATGCGTAACCAAAGCGGGCATTGGCAGGATCAAGCGCAAAGTCGATACGGCGGAAAGGAAGCTCGATGTAGCGAAAGTTCGGCTCGTCCGCGGGGTCAACAACGACAAGTCCCTTGGCGCCATAGTTACCGAGAAACACCTGCATGCTCTTGGCACCCAGCAACGTGCCGGTCGTCTCGCCGCTCGGCATGTCGGCAGGATAGTTCAGCATCTTGGTCACTGGGCCATCGGCGCTCGCCATCACCGTCAGAATGCCTTCCTTGCATCCCGCTGCGAGGTAAGCGCCGGAAAAGGCTTCGCCGTGAATACCTGTGCAGGATGCGACATCACCTGTGGGCGTGCCGTCTTCCTTCACCGCACGCAAACCGACGCGCGTCGGAGCAGAATCGCCTTCGACCGGAGCATCGGAAGCGACCGTCGTTACCCAGCCGTTTCCGACAGGCGCCGCAAACCCATGATGAGCTCGGGCCTGCTTCAGGCGTATCGATCCAATCTGGCCATCGGTCAGCTCATGAGCGTCGACGATCTCGTTGTAGCCACCCTTGTCGAAGTTGATGACGATCTTGCCGTCATGGTCGATGACGTGAAATGGGCGCGGGCCGGTCAAGGCTTTTTCCACGGCCGACGGATCGGTAATCGTGATGTCGGAATGGTCACCATGCGAGTGAAGGGAAATGCCGCTATTGATAAAATTGACGGCATCATTGTCAGACTGAACCGCGACAACGCTGGCGCCTTCATTGACGCTGTAAAGCTTATTTTGGCCGACTGTGTCGAACGTCCAGCGCTTCTCGGGCTTGCTCAGGTCAAACGCCGTGACCTTCGGATCCTTATGGTCGCCGACGAACACGCGGTAAAGTGTTACACTGTCCTCATCATCCTGAGCGAGCGCCGCCGATCCCAGCAAGGCCGTTGATAGCGCCAACGCAGATACGCCTCGGATTAAATGTCTCATTCATCTCTCCTATTTATGATATTACATAACATTCAAAAGGCGGCTTTTCCGGCAGTTGGACGGTGACTCAGCCGCGGTTGATCGCAGATGTGAGGGTTTGGACGTTGTGACGCATCATGTCGATGTAGGTCGACGCAGGTCCACCGGCTGGCGACAGGGCGTCCGAATACAAGGTGCCGCCGAGCGTTAGTCCGGCTTCTGAGGCGATCTGCTCAACAAGGCGTGCGTCCGAAATGTTTTCTGCAAATACGGCAGCAGCACGCTTCTCGCGGATCTCGCGAATAAGCGAGGCGACGTCTGCGGCGGATGCCTCAGATTCGGTTGAAACGCCCTGGGGCGCTAAGAAGGTCACGCCGTAATCTCGCTCGAAGTAGCGAAAGGCATTGTGCGCGACAACCGCCACACGCCGCTCTTGCGGGATCGCGCTCACAGCTGCCTCGATCTCCTTGGCAAGACCCGCCAACTGTTCTGCGTACGCGGTCGCATTTGCGTCATATGCCGAGCAGCCCTGTGCATCTGCGGCACAGAACGCCTTGGCAATGTTCTGGATGTAGATCTTGGCATTGCCAACCGACTGCCACGCATGGGGATCGTTCGGCGTTGCATGAAAGACCGCCTTTCCGTCGACATAGTGGTAATGGCCACCCGCCGGATCATTCAAGATGTCCGCGCCCTCGGTCAAAACGGTCACTTTTGCTGTCGCTTCGCTTGCCTGGATCAAACGGTCCATAAAGCCCTCGAACAGCAACCCGTTTACCAGAATGACGTCCGCCTTGGCCAACGCCAATGCATCAGCTGGCTTTGGTTCGTAAACGTGAGCATCGCTGTTGGCACCAACCAGTGTTCGCAAAGCAATACGCTCGCCGCCGATCGCTTTGGCGAAATCGCCGATGATCGAGAAACTGGCGACAACCGACAGCTTTTCCGCATGGGCAAGAGCGGGAACAGCCAATGAGGCGAATATCACAACTGTCATCCTGGCGATGAGCTTACTCAGGTTCTTCATTATATTTTCCAGTGCCGGGGCGGTTCAGGCGCTGCGGTGAGCGCTGCGCCGCAGGTGCGACAAAAGCAGGCCACGAGGGCTAGCGATGACCGAGAAAAAGTAGACAGAACCTGCCGATAACATGACCGCTGGTCCTGATGGCAAGGATGCATGGTAAGACAAAAGGAGGCCGACGGCTGAGGAACACACCCCGATCGCAACCGACAACAAGCACATCGTTGCAACGCTTTGCGTCCAGAAGCGTGCGCCAGCCGCAGGCAGGATCATCAATCCGACCGCGAGCAAGGTGCCAAGCGCCTGGAAGCCAGCGACAAGATTCGTGACGACGAGACCAAGGAAGAGGAAATGGACCGGCGAGCCCAGGCGCGACACGGAGCGGAAAAACAAGGGGTCCATACATTCAGCCACCAGCGCCCGTCCAAAAACTCCAAGAGCACAAAGCGTTATCACCGACACCATGGCGATTAGGATCAAGGCATCATCGTTCAGCGCCAACACCGATCCGAACAGGACGTGCATAAGATCGACACTTGAGCCCCGCAAAGAAACCATGAGCACGCCAAGCGAGAGTGAAATCAGATAAAAGGCGGCCATAGAGGCGTCTTCTTTCTGGATCGTGAACCGGGCGACGGCGCCGGCCCCCAGTGCTACGACCACGCCAGCAATCAAACCACCGATGGTCATAGGAACGATCTCAAGGCCGTAAAACAGAAAGCCGGCAGCTGCACCAGGCAAGATCGCATGCGCCATTGCGTCGCCGGTCAGGCTCATGCGGCGCAACATGAGGAAGACGCCGACCGGGCAAGCGCTGAGCGACAACATGAATGCGCCAAACAGCGCCCTTTGCATGAATCCAAACTCGACGAACGGTATGATAAACGTCTCATAGAGCATATGGATTACATCCCGCCACGTGCCGGTGACGCCGCGATGCCGTCATGACCAATCATTGTCTCATGCAGGTGGTGAGCTTGTTGACCACACCATCGGGCGTTCTCGTCCCATGCCTCGCCGAACTGACGTGCGCGAAGAAGATTTTCCGCAGACAGTATCTGACGCGCCTCACCCCACGCAATCGGCCGCCGCTCCAGAAGAAGCGCCTCGGGAAAATGCTCGCGCACCAGATCAAGGTCATGCACGACGACCATGACAGTCCGCCTTTGATCCTGCCAGTGCTTGATGAGCGCTATCAGGTCGGCAAGCGTCCTGGAGTCGACAGCGTTGAATGGTTCGTCAAGCAGAATGAGATCAGCATCTTGCACAAGGACACGCGCGAACAACGCTCGCTGCATCTGGCCTCCCGAAAGTGTGTCGATGGAACGCTTGTCGAACCCTTCCAGGCCGACGGACAGCAACGCTTGCGTTACGGCTTGCCGGTCTTCTGCGCTATGACGACCCAGCAAGCCCCTTTTGGGCCAAAGCCCGAGCGACACAAGGTCAAGCACACGAGCTGGAAAAGAGCGATCCAGCTCGGAAAGCTGTGGCAGATAAGCGAAGCGGGTGCCCGGTGCTATCGAGCACGTACCACTCATAGGTCGCAATAGACCAACGATACCCTTCATCAGGGTCGATTTACCCGATCCGTTCCCGCCAACAACGGCCACGAGGCTTCCTTTGCGTACGACACCGGTCATGTGATGCACAGCAGGATGGCGATTGTAGCCCAAGGTCAGATTGTCAAAGGTAAGGCATGCTTCAGTCACGACTACTGTCTATCTCCCGCGGCGCATGGCGAGCAACGCGCCCTCCGTTACGTAATGTTATTACATTTATAGACTTGGGAGAGAGGACGCAACCCTGGGACAAAACGAAGTTCGACGATTTTTAGAAAACAGGGCAAACGGCCAGGGGTCGCGATGGCGATGTTTCACGAACCGCTTCGATGAAGTGTATTTTGTCTTCCGCCGGGACCCGCGTGGGAAAGAGGGCACTTATCCGCAGTCAGTCCGCGAAACACCCTTTATTCGCGGCGGCGAGAACCAGTAGTAGTTTCTATCTTGCGTTACGAACTGCCATCAGTGCCGTGACAAAGGCTCGCACAAGGCTCGCCTTTTGAATATCCGGCCGAAACAATAAGTAGCTCTTGAAGTAGACCGAGGGCTCGAAGGGTCGAAAAATCAGGCCGCGCTGAGCAAAACCATCGATAGAAAGTGGGTTGACGATTGCCAGGCCTACTCCCTCAAGCGCAAGTGCGCAGGCCGTGATGGCAAAAGGGGTCTCAATTACAAGATTAGGTCTGGATCCTGCTTCGGCGCAGAGACGCTCGAATTGGAGCCGAGCTCGATCCTCTGCCGACAACGCTATGTAATCCACTTCATGAAAGTCCTCCGGCCGGACAACGTCTCGTTTTACCAAAGGATGGCCCGGCGGGATGGCGCATAGCGCCGGGAAGCTCCCGAAGACCTGATGTTCGACGCCTGACAAGTCGACTTCATCGGCCGCGAGACCGAGATCGAAATCACCATCGACAATATGGTTGCGTACAGCAGCAGATGACATGATGCTGAGCGTCACGATCGCTGCGGGGTAGCTTTCCCGAAACAGTTTCACTGCACGCGGCACGATCGTTGATCCAGCAGCGGCCAGACTTGCCACGCGGATCTGCCCCGAACCGAAATCCCGGATCCGAGCCGCGGATGAGCGCAGCAGATCAAGCCCTTTGAAGCTGGCATCGACATCGCGGTAGAATGCCTGTCCTTCCGGAGTCGGAATCAACCGCCCCTTAACTCGGTCAAACAACGCAAATCCAACAGAGTCTTCCAGTTCGCCAATCAGGCGGCTGACATTCGGTTGCGTCACGCCCATGAGTTCGGCTGCGCGCGAGACGGTGCCACTGATGATGACGGCGCGAAAGGCCTCAATCTGACGGAAGTTCATCCCTCACCTATACGGTTTACGCATAGACTTAGATCCTCTGGTCAATTGTTTGTCTACCTCGCTCCTGCTTAGACTGTTGGAAAATATCCAATGAGGACAGTTCATGCGTGACAAGACGCTCTGCGTAAAGCGGCCCGAAGTTTCCCACCAAGGTTTTGCGAGCCTTGCAACACCAACCTACCGGGCATCGACAATCGTCTTCGACAGCGCAGAAGCCTATGCCAACCGCTCCAAGCGAGGCCCCGACGGCTACACCTACGGCCTCCACGGGACACCGACCTCCCGCACTCTCGAGGCATCGATCACGGCTCTGGAGCAGGGGCTTCGGACAGTTCTCGTTCCCTCGGGACAAGCCGCCATCACTGTGGTTTTCCTCTCTGCACTGATGCCCGGCGACACGGTTCTCATTCCCGACAGCGCCTATCCGCCGGTGGCGGGCTTCTGCGAGAACTACCTGAAGCCGCGCGGCATCTCCTACCGCATCTATGACCCCATGATCGGCTCCGGCATCGCAACCCTTATCGACGACACCGTCAAGCTGATCTGGACGGAATCGCCCGGGTCTACGACGATGGAGATCCAGGATATTCCCGCCATCGTCGCGGCCGCAAAATCCCGCGGCGTTCTGACCGGCTGCGACAACACCTGGGCGACTCCGCTCTACTTCAAGCCGCTCGCCCATGACATGGACTTCTCGTCGATGGCGCTGACGAAATATGTCGGCGGCCATTCCGACCTTCTCATGGGCTCGATCGCGGTCAAGGACATCGCGCTCCACAAGAGGCTGAAGGACACCATGCGGATGATCGGGATGGGGGTTTCGCCTGATGATTGCGCGCTGGCGCTTCGCGGCATGGAAACCATGGGCGTCCGCCTTGCACATTCCGGGCGGGTTGCCCTGGACTTCGCCAGGAAGATTGCAGAGCGCGTAGAGCCGGAACTGGTGCTTCATCCAGCCCTTCCCGGGGCCGCCGGGCATGAATTCTTCCAGCGGGACTTTGCCGGCGCGAGCGGCGTGTTCAGCCTTGTCATTCCCCCGCACGCAGAGGCTGCCCTCCCCGACCTCTTGACGGCGGCGCAGACCTTCTCGATCGGCGCCTCCTGGGGCGGCACCCACAGCCTTCTTGCACCGATGACCATCACCCGCGCGAATGACGCTCATGCCCATGCCGGCACGATCTTGAGGATCAACGTTGGCCTGGAAGATGAAGACGATCTCTGGGCAGACCTCGAGCCGATCGTCGAAGCGATCGCGACAGCGCCCGCCGTGAAGAAGGCTGTCTGAGCAAATCACGAACCAAAAATAACAAAGGGAACGACAACATGAGAAACTGGACAATCGGCATTTTGGCAGTCGTCGGCACACTGATGGCTACGACGGCACACGCAGGACCAACGCTCGACAAGGTGAAGGAGAGGGGCCGCATCGTCTGCGGCGCAAGTCAAGGCACCATTGGGTTTGGATCCCCTGATGACAAAGGCCACTGGAGCGGCCTCGACGTCGAAACCTGCCGCGCTGTGGCAGTCGCCATCTTCGGCGACAAGGACAAGGTGGAGTTCGTCCCCTTGAGCGGTCAGCAGCGCATTCCGGCGCTCCAGACCGGCGAAATCGACATCCTGCCCCGCACCCTGACATGGACACTGCAGCGAGATGCGAACGGCATCAACTTCACCACGCCGACCTACTACGAGTTCACAGGCTTCATGGTCGCAAAGGCATCCGGCGTGACCAAAGTGGAAGAGATGACGGGGGCATCAGTCTGCGTACAGACGGGCTCGACCACCGAGGTCGTCGTCAACGATGTGTCCACCAAGCTGAATCTGCAGCTCAACCCGGTCGTGTTCGACAACGTTGCCGCCACCCGCCAGGCTTTCTTCTCCGGCCGCTGCGATGCTCTCATCACAGATGCGGCCGCGCTTGCTTCCGTTCGCGCCACGCAATCCGACAAGCCCGACGACTACGTCATCTTCCCGGCGACCAAGTACATGGATGCCCTGACACCGGCCGTGCGCCACGGCGACGACAACTGGACGGATATCGTCAACTGGTCGATCCAGGCACTCCTCAATGCGGAGCTCTACGGCATCACCCAGGCCAACATCGACGAAATGATGGGCTCGGACGACCCGCGGGTAAAGCGCTTCCTCGGAGTCGAGCCCGGTAACGGCAAGGCGCTCGGACTCGATGATAAGTTCGCCTACAATATCGTCAAGCAGCTTGGCAACTACGGCGAAATGTTCGACCGCAACCTTGGTGCCGGCAGTCCTCTCAAGATCGAACGCGGTCCCAACAGGCTGTTTTCCGATGGCGGGCTGATGTTCCCGATGGCCTTTCAATAGCGATTGGTGTCGATCATGATTTCCGCTGTTCTCGATAACAGACGGTTCAGAAGCTGGGGCGGGCAGATCCTTCTGCTGGGCGGCTTTGCCGCCCTCCTCCTCTGGCTTGTAAACAACACCGTCACCAACCTCGATGCCCGCGGGATCAGGGTCGGCTTCGACTTCCTCTGGCGTCGCGCCAATTTCCCGATCTCGGAAAGCGTCCTGCCCTACGACCCCTCCGACAGTTTCTTCTGGGCTTACGTCACGGGCGTCGGCAACACGCTGGCGATATCGGTCCTTGCAATCTTTCTGTCGACGGCGCTTGGCTTGCTTGTCGGACTGGCGCGGCGGTCGAAGCATCCGCTGACGTCAGGCGTCGCCGGCGTCTTCGTGACGACCATGCGCAACATGCCGCTGATCGTCCACCTGCTGTTCTGGTACGCGCTTGCAACCACAGCGCTGCCGGCGCCGCGCGAGGCCTATAATCCGCTGCCCGGCGTCTTCCTGTCGCTGAGGGGCTTCTACATTCCCGCACTGGAACTGGACGCCATGGCCTGGCTGATGATCGGCCTCGTCATCCTCGTGACCTTGGGCGCTTGGCGCTTGCGTCACCTCATGATGGGAACAGGCCGGTGGCATGACCGCCATCCTGTTCTGGCGCTTTTTGGGCTTACGGCCGTCGTTGCCCTCGGCGCGGCGCTGCTTCTCCAGCCAAGTGCCGTGATCAGCCTTCCCGAAATGCGGGGGTTCAACTTCACGGGCGGGCTGCGTCTGTCGCCGGAATTTGCCGCCCTCATGCTCGGCCTGGTGATCTATACCTCCGCTTTTATCGGAGAGATCATCCGCGGCGGCATCGACGCCGTGTCGATCGGGCAGTGGGAGGCCGGACGCGCGATCGGGCTGTCGGAACGGCATACGCTCACCAAGATCATCATCCCGCAGGCACTGCGCATCATCATTCCCCCGATGACATCGCAGTATTTGTCGACTGTCAAAAACACCACGCTTGCGCTGGCTGTCGGTTACCCGGAGCTCGGCCTCGTGGTCGGCACGGTGATCAACCAGACCGGCCAGGCGATCGAGAGCATCGGCTTGCTGCTCGGTATCTTCCTGACCATCAGCATTGCCGTGTCGCTGTTCATGAACTGGTACAATGCGCATGTCGCGTTGGTGGAGGCACGATGACCGTAGTTGATGTCGCCTCAACAGCTGTCCATATCGAGCCATCCGCTCCGCCAAGGCCACCGCGAAGGCCCCTCCTGCAGCTTTTCTTCGGCGATCTGGTGGCATCGGTGCTGACCGTCTCCACCGGCTTGCTACTGATCCTGATGATCCCGGCACTGAACTGGGCGGTGCTGGACGCGGTGTGGGCCACCGACGATCCCTCCGCCTGCCGCGAAGCCGGTGCCTGCTGGGCCTTCATCGCGGCGAAATTCCGCTTCATCATGTTTGGTGTCTATCCGCCGGACGAACAATGGCGACCGCTTCTGGTCATGGGATTGATCCTTGCGATGATCCTTGCCTCGCTCTCTCCCCGGCTCTGGGGCCAGAGACTGATCGCTGTCTGGGTCGCGTCCGTGGCCGTCATGCTCAGTCTGATGTGGGGCGGCTTCCTCGGCATGACGCCGGTACCGACATCGAGCTGGGGCGGGCTGCCGGTGACACTGCTGCTTGCCTTGCTGTCGCTCGGCCTCGGCTTTCCCTTCGCAGTCTTCCTGGCGCTCGGAAGACGATCATCGCTACCGATCCCCCGCATGCTGTCCCTGATGACGATCGAGCTGGTCCGCGGCTTGCCGCTGGTAGGGCTGCTGTTTGTAGCCTCCATCCTGTTGCCGCTGCTGCTTCCGGCAGGATGGTCGATCGACAAGCTCGGGCGCACGCTGGCAGCACTGACGGTGTTTGCCGCCGCCTACCTGGCAGAAGTGATCCGCGGCGGCCTGCAGGGTGTCCCCGCCGGCCAGATCGAGGCTGCCAAGGCTTTGGGCATCCCCGGATGGAAAGCGGTGTGGCACATCGTCCTCCCGCAGGCGCTGCAGAAAGTCATTCCTCCACTGACCAACACGGCGATCGTGATGGTCAAAAACACCAGCCTCGTACTCATAGTCGGTGTCTTCGACATGCTGAGCGCTGCCCGCGTAGCGGCAACCGACCCCGTATGGGGTGCTCCCTATGTCGAGAGCTACGTCTTCGTCGCCTCGATCTACTTCATGATCTGCTTCGGCATATCGAACTACAGCCGCTGGCTTGAAATCCGCGTGCAATCCCGGAGCTATCGATGACCGTGAATGACCTGAACGCTATCGAAGTGGCCGCCCTCGACAAATGGTATGGCAGCTTCCACGTCCTGAAGAACATCGACCTCACCGTGGCGGTCGGCGAGCGGATCGTCGTATGCGGTCCATCCGGCTCCGGGAAATCAACCCTTATCCGCTGCATCAACCGGCTGGAGGAGCACCAGCGCGGCAGTATCTCCGTCAATGGCATCTTGCTCGGCGACAGCGTCAAGAACCTGGATGCGATCCGGCGGGAGGTCGGGATGGTGTTCCAGCACTTCAACCTCTTCCCGCATCTAACCGTCAAGGAGAACTGCGCGCTGCCGCAGATCCTGGCCCGCGGAAAACGTCGACGAGACGCGGAAGAGATGGCCATGCATTTCCTGGCAAAGGTGCGCATCCCCGAACAGGCCGACAAATACCCCGGTCAGCTGTCCGGAGGGCAGCAGCAGCGCGTGGCGATCGCAAGGGCGCTTTGCATGACGCCGAAGGTCATGCTGTTCGACGAGCCAACCTCGGCTCTCGATCCGGAGATGGTGAAAGAGGTTCTCGACACCATGGTCACTCTTGCGGAAGAAGGTATGACCATGATCGTCGTCACCCATGAGATGGGGTTTGCGCGAAAGGTGGCGGACCGTGTGGTGTTCATGGAAGCGGGAGAGGTGATCGAGGTCAATGAGCCCAACGCGTTCTTCGACACTCCCTCGCATGATAGCACGCGGCGATTTTTGGCGAATATCATGCACTGAATGTGTCACCGCCAAACGTACAAACGGATCGGAGGCGCGCCGACACAAACCGTCCGATCGGCCGCCTTGAACGGATACGAACCGTCGACCCCTTAGTTCATCTACTATTTGGATAAAATTTGTCCAATTTGAAGAAATACTTGCTCTCCGGGATGGCTGGCTTGGACTATGAAGGCGAGCTCAGCAGTTCTGCGCGAAGGCAGACCAAAAATCAGAGCGCCTCCGCTGCGGAATCGGATTTCGCAAGCACATCACTTAGTATCAGAGGTAGGATTCCGCCGGCTTTGAGGATATCGACCTCTGCTCCCGTCTCGATCGCAGCGATTGCCGTGAAGGACGCTTCACCGCCTCCGTTTCGTCTAATGGTGACGGTTATCGGGCAGCGAGGCTCTATGCGGTCTGCATGGGCGTTGATCTCGATCAGATCACCCGGCGCCAGCTTGAGCGCATCCGGTCCACAGCCCACCGGAAGCCGTAGCGGCAGAATTCCCATGCCGATCAGGTTGGAGCGGTGAATACGCTCGAAGGTCAGAGCAAGGACAGCGCGGGCACCAAGCAGCGATGCGCCCTTGGCGGCCCAGTCGCGTGACGAGCCCATGCCATATCGTTCGCCGGCGACGATCACCACGGGCTGGTTGTCTGCTACGTACTGCTCGGCTGCACTCCATAAAGGAATGATCCGTTGAGACGGCCAGTGAATGGTCGAGCCGGGCGGGAGATCATCCCCCAGCTTGTTCCGGACCGTACGGTTGGTGAAGAGGCCGCGAACCATTGATTCCCAGTTGCCGCGCCTCGAGGCGTGGACATTGAGGTCCGTCGGGCTTTCGCCCCGCTCGATCAGGTAGCGCCCCGTTTCACTCTGGGCAGCGATCGCGCCTGCCGGAGAGATATGGTCGGTGGTGATATCGTCGCCGAGTACCAGCAGCGGCCTTGCCGCATAGGTGCCGAGCAGGCTGCCTTCGCCGAGCCCCGCGAACGGCGGCCGCCGGATGTAGGTCGAGTTTTCGTCCCAAGGAAAGACGGTCGTGGTCGGCGCATCGAGTTCATGCCAGACGCGGCTTGCTTCCGCTTCGTCATAGGCCGGCATGAAGTCGCTCGGGTCGGAGGCCAAAGCAAGCGCATCGTCGATCTCGGTGCTGGTTGGCCAGAGCATCGACAATCGAACGTCTTCTCCGGCATCGGACACCGCTATGACATCGGTCAGGATATCCAGTTCGACCGTGCCTGCCAGTGCAAAGGCGATGACGATCGGTGGAGAGGCCAGGAAACCTGCCTCGAGCTGCGGATGCACACGACCGGGGAAATTGCGGTTTCCAGAGAGAACTGCGACGGGCAGGATGTCCCGGTCAGCCATCGCCTTAAGAATTTGCGGCGTCAGCGGACCGGAATTGCCGATACAGGTCGTGCAGCCGAAGCCGACGATCCCGAAGCCGACGGCCTCGAGGTCGGCCAACAGTCCCGATCGACGAAGATAGCGCTCGGCAGTAGGCGAACCCGGCGCAAGCGAAGTCTTGACCCAAGGCAGCGGTTTCAGGCCGTAGGCCCTAGCTTTGCGGGCAAGCAGGCCGGCTGCGATCACCAGCCGCGGATCGGATGTGTTGGTGCAACTGGTAATCGCCGCGATTGCGACTGCGCCATCATTAGGTTCGCCGGCTCCGACATTAACGGCTGTCGGCTTTTTCATCGGCGCGATCGCTGCTGCGGTGTCACTGATGGCGATCCGGTCCTGCGGACGCGTCGGTCCGGCAAGGCTGGGCTCGATATCCGAAAGGTCGATATCCAGGACGCTGGTATAGGTAGGATTGGCATTCGGATCGAACCACAGGCCGACGCGCCGGGAGTATTTTTCCACCAGATCGATTTGCGCGTCCGTCCGACCAGTCGAGCGGAGATAGGCAAGCGTGCTTTGGTCGATCGGGAAATAACCGCTGTTGCCGCCGAACTCCGGCGTCATGTTGGCAACAACCGAGCGATCGCCAGCGGTCAATGTCGATACGCCAGGCCCGTAGAACTCGACATATTTGTCCTGAAGGTCGATCTTGCGAAGGATATGCGTCACTCCAAGCGCCAGATCGGTGGCAAGAACGCCGTCCTTCAGCCTGCCGGTCAGGCGGACGCCGACGACATCGGGCACGCGGAGCGCAACCGGCATGCCGAAGAAAACGCTCTCGGCCTCGAGCCCGCCGACACCCCAGGCGAGGACACCGATCCCGTTGATCATCGGCGTATGGCTGTCGGTGCCGATCAGCGTGTCGGGCGCAAGCCAGTTCCGACCATCCTTGGCGATAACGCTGACGACCGTTGCCAGTCGCTCCAAATTGAGCGTGTGCATGATGCCGGTGCCGGGCGGATGGACGTGAAAATCGGCAAGCGTGTTGGTTGCCCACTTCATGAACCTATAACGCTCGAGATTCCGTTCGAACTCACGCGTCATGTTGCGCTGCAGAGCACCGGCGCCCCCGAAGAAATCCACCGCGACCGAGTGGTCCGTGGAAACGTCGACCCGAACGACCGGGTTGAGCAAGGCAGGGTCACCGCCTGCCTCTGCCAGAGCCGACCGCATGCCGGCGATATCGACAAGGGCCGGGCCGCAGGTCGTGTCATGCATCAGCACGCGGGTCGGCAGGAATGGAATTTCGAGCTCGCTGGTGCCGTCGGCAAGCCAGGCCATGATGGCGCAGGCTGCGCGTGGTGCATCGGTTCCGGCGGTGCGAGCAACGTTCTCAAGCAGGATGCGGTGGATATACGGCAGCCGTTCGAGGTCTCCGCCCGCCAATGCGGGAAGGTCGATGATATCGTATTCGTTGTTTTCGATGGTGAACTTGCTGATCATCGTCATCCCAAGCTTGCTTCAAACCTATCTCGTCGCCGATAAATCAGTTGACGACACAGCATGCCTATCTACTCAATATAATCATAAAATGCAATTAATCTTGAGTTGCACTCGACTTCGATCAGGGGTTCGGACGCATTATTCGCTCTAGAGCTGTGGCGCCTTGATCCGGCCCGCTCCCATGATGTGGGTATAGAGAAAAGCCGCCGCTTCGTTACGGCGATCAGCCTCCAGCAGGTCGAGGATATGGAGGTGCTCGGTGGTCTGCTTGGGCAGGCGGCTTCGGTCGATGGTGACGTGATATTCGATCAGCCGGCGCAATCGGTTGATGCGCTTGATCGAGTCGAGGAAAAACTCGTTGCGGGAGCAGGCGACGAGCATTTCGTGGAAATCGTTGTTAGCCTTGAAGATCTCTGCGCGGGACCAGTGCTCGTATCCACCATCCCCGAGCGCCGTTTGGCTTTCGCGTGCTTTCGAAAATCCTTCGGCATTGGGTTCGAAGCTCGGTAGCAGCATTGCCTGCTGTTCGATGACAGCACGAAAGACATAACCGTCCTCATAGCTTTTCCGGGACGTCAGGGCCTGGCGGAACGACCAGCCGTTGCCGGGAAGTCGTTCAATCCAGCCTTCGTCGGAAATCCTGTGGAGGATTTTCAGAAGCTTGGTGCGTGGCAGATCGTACACCCGCATCAGCTCGTTCTCGCTGACCCGCTCCGGGAGCACGCCGGAAAGCCGGTCTTCGGCGATCCTGAAATAAATCGGTTCCTCGCCATCGCCTCCGCGGTCACTTTCCGCCTTGTTGGCGACATCAATTTTATCGCCATCGATAGCTAGGAAGTAACCGCGATTAGCCTCGGCCCGTACAATGCCCCGCTCTTCCAGCTTGCGCAGCGCGCTCATGATCGGTGCGCGGGATACCCGGAACAAGTCGGCGAGCATCTGCAGTGGCAGGTGATCGCCCTTTCGCATCTCGTTGGACCTCACAAAATCGATGATCTCGATACTGATCTGAGGTGAGAGGCTGTGTCGTGCCATGTCGTTGCGACTTCCTTTTTGCCCTGTAACCGGAAGTTCCAGCGACAGGGAAGCTTGGAAACTAAATTCTCGACAAAGCCAGCAAGGTCAATCCTCATCCTGCTGAAAGCGTGACAACCCACGGAAGATGAAGGGTGCCACGAGGGCGATCGTTGCCAGGCCGATCATGATCGCCGAACTCGGATGCTGAAACAGGATCATTGGATCGCCAAGGCTCATCTGCATCGATCGGCGCAGTGCACTATCGGCGAGGGGCCCGAGGATAAGCCCAACCACCGCCGGTGCAATCGGATAATCATAGCGGCGCATCAGGAAGCCGATGGCACCGAAGCCAGCCAGCAGCAGCAGTTCCACGACCGACGGGTTGGCCGCAATCGTCCCCATCGATGCAAACACCAGGATGCCAGCATAGAGCCATGGCAGGGGAATTTTCAGCAGCTTTACCCAGATGCCAACCAACGGAAGGTTGAGAACCAGCAGCATGACGTTGGCGATGAACAGGCTAGCCACCAGTCCCCAGACCAGGTCGGGATGTTGCGTGAACAGCAGTGGGCCGGGCTGGATGTTGTACTGCTGGAAGCCTGCGAGCATGACGGCAGCGGTCGCCGATGTCGGCAGCCCAAGGGTTAGCAGCGGCACGAGCGTGCCGGCCGCCGAAGCATTGTTGGCGGCCTCCGGGCCTGCAACACCCTCGATGGCTCCATGGCCAAACTCTTCCGGCTTCCGGCTGAGCTTGCGCTCGATGGTGTAGCTCAGGAATGTCGGGATTTCAGCGCCGCCGGCCGGAAGTGCACCGATCGGGAAGCCGATCACTGTACCACGCAGCCATGGCTTCCACGACCGCTTCCAGTCGTCCTTGGTCATCCAGATCGAGCCCTTTACCGGGATCGGCTGCTCGGGCTTGTGGAGATGCCGGGACGCGACGAGAAGCGCCTCGCCGATCGCGAACAGTCCAACGGCCAGCGTGGTTACCTCGATGCCGTCGAGAAGCTCGGGCACGTTGAAGGTCAGACGCGCCTGTCCTGTGAGCTGGTCGATGCCCATCAGGCCAAGCCAGAGGCCCAATGCTAGGCTGGTCAGGCCGCGCAGAGGCGACGATCCGAACGTGGCAGACACGGTTACGAAGGCGATCAGCATCAAGCCGAAGTAATCCCACGGGCCAAATTTGACCGCGACCTTGACCAGCAGCGGCGCCAGAAAGGCCAAGCCGACCGTTGCGATCAGCGCCGCGACGAACGAGCCGATAGCAGCGGTGGCAAGTGCCGGTCCGCCGCGTCCGGCACGGGCCATCTTGTTGCCTTCCAGGGCTGTGACGACGGATGCGCTTTCGCCCGGCGTGTTCAGCAGAATGGCCGTTGTCGAACCGCCGTACATGCCGCCGTAGTAGATACCAGCGAACATGATGATGGAACCGGCCGGGTCTAGCTTGAACGTGACCGGCAGCAGCAATGCCACCGTCAATGCGGGGCCGATGCCGGGGAGCACGCCGACCGCGGTACCGATGATCACGCCGATGGCTGCATAGAGCAGATTGGCAGGCTGGATCGCCAGCGAGAAGCCGTCGATCAGGAACGAAATCGTTTCCATGTGATGGTCCTCAGAACAGCCGCTCAAGCGGGCCTAGTGGCAACGCGAGGGTCAAGAGTTTGTTGAAAAGCAGGAATACGAACGAGCCGATGACCGCCCCGAGACAGATGTCGGCAATGAAGGCCTTGCGGCCGAAGGCCCGGGCAGTGAACGCGAAAAGCAGCGTCGATCCGAGAATGAAGCCCCCACCCAGCCAGATCGAAGCAATCAACCCTGTCAGCGCCAGGGCGATCCAGCCGACAGCCTTCCAGTCAGCGACCTCGACCTCCACGTCGGACGGCTTGAATGCAGACAGGAGGTGCCCGATAGCGAGGACCAGGAACAACAGCGCGACGAAATAAGAGGCGGCGCTTGCGCTCATGCCATAGGTGGCACGGTTGGTCATGTGACTTGCGTCCCAATAGGTGATCGCCGCAATGGCGAACAGGACGACTGCGATCACCGCAGGGGTGCGGTTCAAGGTAAGGGGGATTTTGGTGGTCATTGTTTCCTCATCGCGAACGGGAGGAGCTTTTGGCTCCTCCCTTCTGCGTAAGATCAATCAGCCAGGCCAATCGACTTCAGGATGGTCTGGACACGTCCGGTTTCGGAAGCGATGAACGTCTTGAACTCGTCGGAAGGAGCATAATAGTCGGTCCAGCCGCGAGTTTTCAGGATCGCTTGCCACTGATCGGATTTGACAGTTTTGTCGATAGCGGTCTTCAACGCCTCAAGGTCAGCACCCTCGACACCTGGGCCAGCGAAGATGCCGCGCCAGTTGACCAGCTCGATATCAAGACCCTGAGCCTTCAGCGGCTGCGCTTCGATGCCGGGGATCGCTTCAGGATAGGAAATCGCCAATGCCCTCAGATCGCCGGACTTGATCTGGCCTTCCCATTCGCCGTAGCCGGAAATGCCAGCCGTCGCCTGGCCGCCGAGCATGGCTGCCAGCGACTCGCCGCCGCCGGAATAGGCGACGTAGTTGACCATAGCAGGCTCGGCTCCGGCCGCCTTGGTTACCAGCGCTGCGAGAATGTGGTCAGCACCCCCGGCCGATCCGCCGACCCAGATTGTCTTTGCAACGTCAGTCTTGATGGTGGCGAGCAGGTCGGCGATCGTCTTGATCGGCGAGTCCTTCGGCACGACGATGACAAGCGGATCGCCGGTCAGACGCGCAATCGGCGTCACCTTGGTCAGATCGACGGGAGACTTGTTCGAGATGCTTGCGCCGACGAGCGTAATGCCTGCGACCAGCAACTGATTTGGGCTACCTTTGGCAGTGCCGATAAACTGAGCCAGTCCAACAGTGCCACCGGCACCTGGAACGTTGACCACCTGCACGCTCTTCGCATTGCCGCTGACGCGCATGGCTTCCTGAAGTGACCGAGCGGCCGAATCCCAGCCGCCGCCTGCACCGGCAGGTGCCGTAATCGTCAGCTCAAGGTTCTGTGCCGATGCCTGGACATTGCTCAGGCTGACGGCACTGGCGAGCAATGCAGCTATAAGACCGAATTTCATGAGTGTGCGCATGGATATCCCTCCTCGCGTCGATTAGCTCACCTCCTGAGCTGGACGGAAGGACGTTGCATTATATAAATATAAAAGTAAATACGTCTATGGCCGCGAATGAATGCAAAAATTGAGGAATTTAGCAATGGTTCTGAAAAGTCGGCCGCATGAAAGTATCCGCCATCGTATGCCAGAAAATAGCGACGGCGATCACAGCCCCACCAATCGAAGTCACGCTTGATGGTGTTTCGCCGAAGAATAGCGATGCCCCGGTTGGCACCGTTTCCACTGTGAGAATGAGTGCTGCTTCAGCGGTAGGGATGCGCCGTGCTTCAGCTAAAACGAGAGCAAAGGCATAGTTGGTGGCACCGAAATGCCGTGATCACCCAGTTACTGAGGTCCACGATACCGATGTAGGCTAAGGGTGCGAAAATCAGCCTGCCGAGGATGAGCTGACCACGGTCGGCGGAAGGATTTGGACACTCGGGTTGTCGCGAAGCGTTTAAAATTACGCTATTTGATGCATTAGCTTGTTGGGGTGGTATAAGGGTAATAGGTACCTGATCCACAAATCGATGGCGCCTGCTTTGCACCGGGCTGTATCCGCCAATTGTCTTGCGGGACACGCATAACATGCTCGCAGGCGACCCGGATGACAGCGGGTTGATTGTACGCCGCCTTGCGTTGCTTGAAGAGGTTACCGTCGCGAGCCCTGAATACCTTGCGAAATACGGCACACCTAGATCATTAGAAGACCTTCACTCGCAGTCACATCGAATGATAGGATTCGTCTCATCACGTACGGGCACCGCATTGCCTCTCGAGTTTACTAAGGAAGGTGCGGTCCGACATGTGACACTCCCATCACCCTAACTGTCACCAGTTCAGATACCAGTGCTGCCCTTACCCGCGCCGGCTTTGGAATCGCACAAGCACCACGATTTCGCTACGCAGAGGAATTGGCATCTGGCTCAATTATTGAAACTCTTGTGGCCAACCCACCGACTCCGACACCGATTTCAGTGATTTACCCTGGACAGAAGCACGTCTCCCGTCGACTACGAGTGTTCATCAACTGGCTGGTCGACGTTTTTGGCAAATTGCAACCAGTGCCGTAGGCATACGCAACGACACCTTTAAACGCTAGAATACCTGCAACTGTGGCTTCACCGTTCTGCCTAAGAAGCTCATGATGAGAGCTAACACCGCTGGCTCTGTTACTCCTGACACGATTCCGTAATACCCGCAGGCAAGATGAATGGGACAGTGAAACTGGGCTGATTGATCAACTACCTCCTATTGAAGCAGGTTTTGCTCGACTTACGCTGGAATTCAGCTCAGCACATCGACTACGGTTCTGGCGAGAGCCATCGTACCAAACGCAATCGAGCGCTCGTCGGGCTGATAGATTGGACTGTGCACCTTGTCCTGCCGGCCTGGCTGCGATGAGCCCACGAGCAAGCGGAATGACGGCACCATCGCGGCCATGAGCGCGAAATCCTCGCCTCCCATGCTTGGCTCGAACTCTATGGAGACGTCTCCCAGCTGTGCGGCGATCGCTTCGACCGTTTTCGTCAGCATGCCTTCATCATTGAAGATTGGGGGCGTTCCACGGGTGTAGGTCAGGTCGCAGGTCGCTCTGAATGCCAGTGCCACACCGTCGCACAGACGCTGCAAACCGGTTTCCGCAGCATCGCGCGCCTTGGGCTGCCGGCTGCGCACTGTCCCCTTCAGTTCGCAAATTTCCGGTATGATGTTTCTCGCCTCACCGGCATGAATAGAGCCGACAGTCACTACGCAGGCGTCAAGCGCTCGCACATCTCTGGAAACGATTGTCTGGATCTGACCGACCAAATGGGCGGCAACGACGATTGGATCGACGGCAGCATAGGGCCGCGCCGCGTGCCCACCTTTGCCGCGAACGACGATGTCGAACGAATCTACCGACGATGTGGCGTATCCATGCACGATGCCGAACTTGCCGACTGGAAGCTCCGGACGGTTGTGAAGGCTGAGCGCCATGTTGACGCCCTCCATTACGCCATCGGCAATCATTTCCTTTGCGCCACCGATCGCCTCCTCTGCAGGTTGGAACACCAGCCGGACATCGCCGCAAAGGCGATCTTCCAGCTGCTTCAAAACCCCGCCCACGGCCAAGACGGTAGCGGTATGAAGGTCATGACCGCAGGCATGCATCCGGTTCGGGATTTTGCTGGCATAGGCAAGGCCGGTCTCTTCCTGCATAGGCAGAGCGTCCATGTCTCCCCGGATCAACAGTGTTGGACCTGGCCGTTTACCCCGGATATGCCCAACAACGCCGGTGCGCCCGATGCCTGTCGTATGTTCGATACCCAGTTCTGTCAGCGTACGGGCCACAAGTGCTGCCGTGCGGACTTCCTCGAAAGCTATCTCGGGATATTCGTGGAGCTGCCGGCGAATCTGAATAAACCGCTGCTCATCTTGTTTCACCAAGTCAGCGATGAGAGCGCCTATGTCGTTGATGCCCGACGTAGAGGATTGTTCAGTCATAGTCTGATTTCCTGATAGATGTGGTAAGGGTCAGTCGTTGAGGTGACAGGCCGAAAAATGACCGGGACCGACTTCCTTTTTGAGCGGGATCTCAACCCGACAGCGGTCCATTGCGAACGGACAGCGCGGATGGAAATGACAACCGTTTGGCGGATTGAGTGGGCTTGGCAGCTCGCCCTCGACCGCCTTGAACCGTCGCTTGCCGGGTTCGATACGCGGGACCTCCGCAAGCAGCGCCTGAGTGTAGGGATGGTTGGGTCGGCGAAATACCTCCTCAACTGGCGCCTCCTCGACGATACGCCCAAGATACATGATCGCCACGCGATCCGAGATGTGCTCGACGACCCCGAGATCGTGGCTGACGAACAGATAGGTCAGGTCGAGCCGGTCGCGCAGGTCCATGAATAGGTTAATCACCTGCGCCTGGATCGAAACGTCCAGCGCAGCGACGCTCTCGTCGCAGACGATGAACTCCGGCTGCACGGCCAGCGCCCGGGCGATGTTGACGCGCTGTCGCTGACCGCCGGAGAACTGGTGCGGATAACGGCTTTTCATCGTCGGATCAAAACCGGCCAAAGTCAGATAGCGGTCGATATAGTCGGCGCGCTGTCCCTTCGGGATAAGCCCATGCGTCCTTGGCGCCTCGGAGACAAGCTCTTCCACCGTCATGCGGGGGTTGAGCGCCGCCATCGGGTTTTGAAAAATCATCTGGGTGGCAAGGCCCGCGATATGCTGTTGGCTCGATGTCATCTTCGCGCGATCGACGCCATTCCATGCCACTTCACCGTCGCTTGGCGGGATAATACCGGCGATAACGCGGCCGAGCGTCGACTTGCCGCAGCCGCTTTCGCCAACCAGGCCGACGACCTCGCCACGGCGGATCGTCAAACTGACATCGTCGAGGGCATGGACGATCGGCGATGGCTTGGCGATGCGCAGCTTCAAAGCGATCTTTTCGGCCAGGTCAGGCTTGGAGCCGAAACGGCGGGACACGTGGCGGGCTTCGATCAAGGGAGTTTCGATCAGGGGGGCTTGTATATCGGTCATCAGGCTTCAGCCTTCCTGTAGGGATGGATGCAGCGGAAGGCGCGGTTGTCTTCGGGGATGAGCGGCGGCATGATCAGACAGCCCTCGGATACGCGTTCACACCGGGTCTGGAAACTACAGCCCTTCGGCAGCCGGGTGATCGACGGCGTCATTCCGGGGATTTGCCGCAAAGGCTCGCCACGACGGTTTTCCGAAGGAACCGATGCGATCAGGCCGCGGGTATAGGGATGTCGCGGGTCCCCCAGCACTTCCATCACCGTGCCGGTCTCGACGAGCCGGCCGGCATACATCACAGCTATGTCGTCCGCGAGCCGCGAGACGATTGCGAGGTCGTGGGTGATCCAAATGACCGCCGTATTCGACTGTTCAGCAAGCTTCTGGAATTCCGAGATGATCTGGCTCTGGATGGTGACGTCCAGAGCTGTCGTAGGTTCGTCGGCGATGATCAGGTCCGGCTGGTGCAGGACGGCGATGGCAATCGCCACACGCTGGCGCATACCGCCTGAAAACTGATGCGGGTAGGCGGAGAGCCGCTCTTCCGGGCTCGGGATACCGACGAGCCCAAGTGCGTCTCGGGCACGCTGGCGAGCGACATCCTTGGAGACGTCATCATGCGCGCGAACCGCCTCGACCATCTGGGTGCCAATGGTCAGCACCGGGTTCAGAGTCATCATCGGATCCTGGAAAACCATGGCGATGCGCTTGCCGCGCAGGCGCCGCATGCCTTCTTCCGAGACCTTCGCCAGGTCTTGGCCATCGAACATGATCTGGCCTGATGCCACCCTGCCCGGCTTGTCCAGGAGCCTCATGATCGAAAACCCGGTAACGGATTTGCCGGAGCCAGATTCTCCGACCAGTCCCAGCACCCGTCCGCGCTGCAGGCTTAAAGAGACGTCGTTGACCGCCCGCAGGCCAGGGCTTTTTGGGGATCCACCGAATTCGGTGACCAGATTGCTGACTTCAAGAAGAGCTGTCATCAGACATTCCTCGGGTTGAGCACATCACGCAGCCTGTCGCCGACGAGATTGATGGAGACGATGGTGACGAGCAGTGCGATGCCGGGGAAGAAGCTGATCCAGTAAAGACCGGTCAGGAGATATTGGTAGCCGGTGGAGATCAGCATGCCCAAAGACGGTTCGGTGACCGAAGCTCCAAGGCCAAGGAAGGACAGTGTCGCCTCAAGTCCGATGGCGCGTGCCACCTGCATGGTACCGATGACGATCACCGGCGCGAGACAGTTGGGCAGCAAGTGTTTGAAGAGGATGCGCCAGCCCGGCAGCCGCAAAGTCCTTGCCGCCTCAATATACTCCTTCTCCCGCTCGACCAGTGCCGCAGCGCGCACGGTGCGGGCATAGGTGGCCCACTCGGCGATGATCAGCGCGATGATGACGTTGGTGACACCCTTGCCGAGCACCGCCAGCATCATCAATGCCATCAAAATGGTCGGAAAGGACAGCTGGAGATCGACCAGTCGCATCATGAACGTCTCTGTGCGGCCTCCGACATAGGCAGCGAACAGACCGGCGGATGTGCCGATCACCGCTGCAGCAATAGCCGACAGGACGCCGACCGCGAGCGAGGTCCGCAGGCCGTACAGAATGCCCGAAAGAATGTCGCGACCTTGGCTGTCTGTTCCGAGATGATAGGTCAGCCCCGTCATCGATTCCGACCCCGGTGGCAAGCGGCCATCCATGATATCAAGCTGCATCAGGTCATATGGATTCTGCGGCGAGATCAGCGGCGCGAGCAAGGCAAGACAGATGATGACCAAGAGTACCGTGAGGCCGGCGACCGCACCGGGGGAGCGCATGAAATCGCGCAGCTGCCGACGCAGGCGGCTTGGTTCTGGTGGGATGCTGGAAGTTTCTGGAATGGGGGCTTCGATCATGACTTTAAGCCTTGGAGTCGAGCCGGACCCGTGGGTCCAGCAGCGTGTAGCAGACGTCGATCAGGAAGTTCAAAACGACGAATAGCAGGACCATCATCATCAGGTAGGCGACGATAACGGGACGATCGAGGAGGTTGATCGAGTCGATGATCAGCTTGCCCATGCCCGGCCAAGCAAAAATGCTCTCGGTCACGACAGAGAAAGCGATCAGTGAGCCGAATTCCAGGCCGATGATGGTGACAACCGGGATCATCAGGTTTTTGAGCACATGCACGAAGATCACACGGCGCTCGCGCAGTCCCTTTGCACGGGCAAATTTGACGTAGTCCTGCGGCAGCACTTCCTGCACGCCGGCACGGGTCAACCGCAGGATCAGCGAAGTCTTGAAGAGTGCAAGGTTGAGCGCCGGCAGCATCAGATGCCAGAGGCCGTTCTGGGTCAGGAACGACCATTGTACGCCCAGCAACTCGCGTGTCGGGCCTCGACCATTGGTCGGCAGCCACCCGAGTTCGACCGAAAACACCATGATCAGCATCAGCCCGACCCAGAATGTCGGCAACGAGAAGCCGAGGATTGAGCCGGTCATAATAACACGCGACGAGATCCGGTTGGGGTAGAGACCGGCATAGAGGCCGAGCGGCAAGCCAACGACGAGTGCCAGCCCGAGCGCTGTTACCGCCAGTTCCAAAGTTGCCGGAAGGCGTTCGAGGATCAGGCCGAGAGCCGGTCGCCCATAGACGAAGCTGTCGCCAAAGTTACCCTGAGTGAGGCCTTGCAGGAACAGAAAATACTGCTTCCATAGAGGCTGATCGAGCCCGTAGTGGGCAATGACCCTCGCCCGTTCAACCTGATTGGCATCAGGGTTGATCAGGATATCGACCGGGTTCCCAATGACGTTCACACCGACAAATACGATCACCGTCATCGCAAGGACGACGAAGAGCGCTTGGATCAGTCTTCTGATGATGGACGTAACCATGAAGCAGTTCCTTTATCAGTCGACGGACAGCGACAGTCCATCGCGCTGTGGATCGGCCGCGCCCCTCGACACACCGTCTTCGATCTTGATGGCATGGACAGCGGCAAAAGCATAAGTCTGCGGCGTTCGCGCCACATCGTATCCCTCGCTGCGCAGTTCTTTCTCCACCGAACGACGAATGCGGTTGGAAATATCGATCTTGTTAGACACTCCGACAACGCGCGGAGCGGCGACCGCTTCAAGCACCGGCATGTTGAAATCGATCATGTTCATCAGTGACTGGGCAATCGCCGGCGCTATGTAGCTGCCACCCGGCGCACCGACGACGATGTACGGCTGCTCGTCCTTGAAGACAATTGTCGGTGCCGCGGAACTTGGCCGGCGCTTGCCGGGAGCAATCGAACCCGGCTTGCCTGGGAACGGATTGAACCGGCTCATGGTGCCGTTGTACATGAAGCCGAGACCGTCGGTGATAGCGCCGGACGGGCTGCCAAGCGTGTGGGTCATCGCCACTGCATTGCCATGCTTGTCGATCACTGAGATATGCGTGGTGTCGCGCTGCGAGCGGTCCAGGCGAGAAACGTCGACACGCTCGCCGGCTTTGATCGAAGCCGCATGGGCGCCAGCATATTCTTTGGAAAGCAGCTTTTCGAACGGCACGTCGACATAGGTCGGGTCGCCCATATGCGCATCCTTGTCGATCGTCATGCGCTTCATCGCTTCGAATAGCGTGCGGACATGCTCCGTCCCCGAATGCTGCATGGCGCCAATATCGAAATTCTCAAGGATGAAAAGGAGTTCGAGCATCGGGAACCCGGAGCCAGGTGGTGGCGAAGTTGCGATGCGATGTCCCCGATACTCGCCCCAGATCGGGGCCGCCTTCGAAAGTTCGTATTTTGCCAGGTCATTCAGCCCAATGAGACCGCCGTTGGCGGCAAAGTCGGCAGCGATCTGCTGCGCAATCTCACCATGATAGAAAATGTCCGAACCACCACTTCTGGCAATACGCTCCAACGTGTCTGCCATGTCCCGGTTGACCAATGTCTCGCCGACATCGCGTAGCGAGCCGTCTTCCCGGAAATAGACATTACGCCCCGTTGCCGAGTATCGGAGCTTGTCCTGGGTGTTAGCAAAGCCATCGTTGGACTGATCCTTCGACCAATACCAATGCATGTGACTGCGGATCATGAAGCCATTGCGGGCGTAGTCGATAGCCGGCGCCATCAGGTCGGCCCAATCGAAGGTGCCGTAATCGCGCAGCGCGGTTTCATAGCCCTTCAGCGAACCCGGCGTGCAGACGGCGAGGTAGCCGATGTCAGAGATGTTGCCGTCGAGGATATAGCCGAACCCATCGCGGCTCTCGCCCTTGACCCTGTCCACCCACATGTCAGGTGTCGCGGCGAGCGGTGCACGCGCGTAGAACTCGAGAATATCGTGTACGCCTTTGTCGGGCATATAGACATGCATCGAGCCGAAACCACCGATACCCGACATCTGCGGATCAACGACGCCCTGCACGAATGCGCAGGCCAGCGCTGCATCTATGGCATTGCCGCCGCGCTCGAGAACCGCAGCACCAGCCTCCACGGCCTCCGGTTGCGGCGCGACGATCGTTGCATTCTTCATTTCATGCGTCTTTCATTCAAAATCTTGGCAAGGAAGGCTTTTACGTGGCCGAGAACCTTGATGCGGTCGTGTGACACACCGGCGACCTTTTCGAAGGTTACATCGACGCCAGCTGCGCGGAACGAATCGGCAAGTGCCTCGAGGCGCGCAGGACGGTTTTCACCGGCGTCATTGGCGCCTTCCATGTAATATTTGCTGCCAGGCTTGTGGGTGATTTCCCAGGTTTCGAGATCGGCATCTCCGACCACCATATGTACCGGCACCTTAGCTAGCGCTTCAGCGTCAAAAGTCTTTCCGAAACGAATTTCCAGGTCCCGCACGCCTACCCACCAGTCGCGCTCGGGATCGAGCAGCGTCACCGAACCTGGCGCGCCGACAGATGCAGCCCACAGCCGCTCGGGATGAAGGATCGCGAAACGATGCGCGAAGTGGCCGCCTCCTGAAAATCCAAAAATTGCGAACTTCGACCAGTCCTGATCGTATTTCGCAGCCATTTCCTCGACCATTGAAAGCACGATCCGGTCGTAGCGGATGTCGCCCTCTTCCATAAACTTGTAGCCGGATCGGGCACCGTCGCCCAGAACGTTCATCGGGAAGATCGGACAGAGGATGGCACAGTCGTTGTAAAGCCCGAACTCAGCAAAGCCGTCGCGGAAGTCGATTGCCGAGGTGCGGCCTGTGCCATGCACGGCGACCAGCAGGTCGATCCTTCGCCCATCCGCCGCTGTCGGCGGGACATAAAGCAGCATATGAAGGCGGGGATCCGCTGTCGACGCGAAGATTGCCGTCTGACCGTAGTCGTAGATCTCCCGCGCACGGGCGGCAGCGCCGCTCGTTCCAAGTTCCTGCATCGTTATCTCCTGAAATTTGCTTGGCGGGTGGCCCGAGGGCCTACCCGCCGTTGCCGCGTTACTTCGCGGGCTTCACATAGTAGGCGAGCGTGTATTTGTCGCCGCGCGTTTCATAGGTCACCGACTTCTTCGCACCTAGAACGACATTCTCATAATGCATCGGCAGCAGCCAGAGCTTGGAGAAGGCGAGCGTCGAAAGCTCCTCAAGCAGCGGCAGGCGGTCCGCTTCCTCAAGTGTCGAAGTTGCTTTGGCAAGGACTTCGTCGATCGCCGGATCCGAGATGCCACCGCCGTTGTAACGACCGGTACCTTTCTTCTCGTCACGAGTTGCTGTTAGTGCAACAGTCGGATTGGTAGTTTCACCGGTGTTGACTCCCCATGAACCAAGGAACGTACTGTAGCTGCCCTTCGAATAGCTATCGGAATACATCGACCAGGGCAGTACCTCGACCTTGGACGTGATGCCGATGCGAGTGAACATCTGGCCAACGGCCTGCAGCA
This sequence comes from Rhizobium sp. PvP014, assembly GCF_017876855.1. Classification (NCBI taxonomy): domain Bacteria; kingdom Pseudomonadati; phylum Pseudomonadota; class Alphaproteobacteria; order Hyphomicrobiales; family Rhizobiaceae; genus Rhizobium; species Rhizobium sp. PvP014. The sequence goes on along the minus strand of NZ_JAGIOT010000003.1, from coordinate 40,104 downwards.
CTTCGGTATCTTTGACGTAACGGCCGGCCGGGCCATGCAAAGTTAGACCGAAGCCATCCGGATAACCGGCTTCTGCAAGCAGCGCTTTTGCAGCCGCCGGGTCATAGGTGACTGGCGCTACATCCTTTGAATGGCCGGCATAGCCGTCGGCGACATATTGATCGGCGACGGTACCGTTCTTCTGCATGACACGGTCAACGATCGCCGGGCGGTTGATCGACATCAACATGGCGCGGCGGACGCGTTCGTCCTTCAGAGGGTTCTTTTGCAGGGGCGAGCCATCGGATGCCGTCACGAACGGTGAGACATCGCGGCTGACATCCATTCCCATATAAACGAAGCGCGAGGAGCGGCCGTTAATGACCTGCAGCTTATCACTTGCTTCAACACGTGCCATCCCGTCGGCCGGAAGGGCTTCAATCACGTCGATCTCGTTCGACAGAAGCGAGGCGAGACGAGCACCATCGTCAGGCAGAAAACGAAGATTGACTTCAGACCAATCAGACGCTCCGGCGTAATATGCATCGTTGCGCTTCAACTTCAGACTGCTGCCTGGCGCATAGGAAACGAAAGAGAAGGCACCGGTGCCGACCGCGCATTTACCGCCGTCGAAATCCTGGACCGGTGCTTGTGCACAGTCCGCGCTGATGATGCGGATGCGGCTAAGCGAGTTCAGGATAAGCGGGTCAGGCACCTTGGTTTCGACCACGATCGTCAGGCTGTCGGTCGAGGTGACATTGGCGATGTTGCGCGTATACGAAGCAAAGCCCTGGCTGGGCTTGTCGCGGGCGCGCAGCAGCGAGGCTACAACGTCAGCTGCATCGAATTTGCTTCCGTCGTGGAAGGTCACGCCATCCCGCAGCTTGAATTCCCAATGCGTCGGATCAATCAGCTTCCATTCTGTCGCCAGTTCCGGCGCACTACCGGAAGTCCCTGTCAAGTTGACGAGACTATCCCAAATGTGCCGCGAAGTCGCACTGTTGGGAGCGGAGCTGTCTTCATGCGGATCGAGTGTCGTCGGCGTTGTCGACATGCCGATCGTCAAGGGAGATTCCTGCGCAGCAGCGAGTGCTGGGATTGCGATTGAACCGAGCAGAGCAATCGCTGCACGTTTCCAATATGTAAGGGCCATGATCCCACTCCTTATGGCTTGATTGATGCTCGGTCTTATTGCCGGCTTTCTGAACGAGTTTTCTCCGTTTCCATCAATATTGGTAGGACCCTGTCATCAAGCTGTCAAACTCAATTCTCTCGTGTTACGGTGTACGTAATAAGAGGTTTATGCCTTTTATTTGGGCAACTACAATAATTCTGGGTAAGAAAGAGCGGAATTCATGGAAGAAAAGAGCGGAATTGTCCAATCTGTCGACACAGCTATTTCAGTATTGATGGCGGTCGCGAAGACACCAGACATTCGGCTGTCAGAAATTTCTCGGAATATCGGTGAAACAAAGCCCCGAGTTCTACGGATGTTACGCACACTGGAACATCGAGGAATGGTTCGCAAGGCTCAAGACGGCGCCTACCGCCTTGGCACCGCGGTGATTGTTCTTGGAACTGCAGCCTCGACCCAGGTGGATTTGGTGAGAGTCGCCAATCCGATCCTCGAGCGGTTAGGTCAAAAGGTGAATGAAACGACGCAGCTCCGTATCATCGACAACGGCGAATCCCTTTGCGTGGCAAAATTCGAGCCAACACGTGATCTGCGCGTGCACTCGATGATCGGTAGGCGGCGCCCACTTCACGCCGGATCCTACAAGGTGCTGCTGGCCTTCCTGCCACCTCAGATCCAGTCGCAGATGTTGCCTGAGGTGCTGGAGAAATTCACGTCCCGCACGATCACCGATCGGGGCAAACTTGAGGCCGAACTCAAGACGATCAGGGGACTTGGCCACTGCATTAGTCGCGGGGAAGTCAGCGATCAATTGGTTTCCGTGTCGGTGCCAGTCTTAGCGTTCGACGGTTCGGTGATCGCCGCAGTCAACATTGCAGCCCCAGCTTTCCGTACACAGGAGAGCGACATGGAGCGATTTGCTGTGCTGTTGAAAGATGCCGCTAGACAAATTTCAGCTGGCTTGGGTTGGTGACGTCGTGATCTCCCACCCGTAACGGGTTCAAGCGACCGAACGACGACACGTTCCGTCTCCGGATGCAGATATTAACCTAAAGCCCTGAGGCAAGCCTCTGGTACAATGAACTTCGGGTATTCTAATCTTGTCATCTGCGCAGACATCCGGCCTTATCTCCAAACTTGGAGAACACGTATGAAAATACTACTGATCGAGGACGATATCGAGCTGGCGGAATGGCTCATGAAAGCCTTGAGCCAGCGATACGACTTCATGACCGAATGGTCAGAAGACGGCCTTGTCGCCGATAAGCGCCTCCAGACGGAGGAATTCGATGCCATCATTCTCGACCTCGGATTACCACAGATGAACGGGCGGTCGTTGCTATCAGCAATGCGATCGCGGGGTGACACTACGCCTGCCCTGATCCTGACTGCACGGGATTCTCTGGCCGAGCGCATCGAAAGCCTGCATCAGGGGGCTGATGATTTTCTGGCCAAGCCTTTCGCTATTGAAGAGCTTGAAGCACGACTTGTTGCACTGGTTCGGCGTGCTCACGGCAAGAACGCCGGCACTTTTGCATCCGGTCCCTTGAGTTATCATTCGGCCGAGCAACGCTTCTCTCTTGATGGAGAGCCTCTTGAGCTTACACCGAGAGAGCATTCGATGCTTCGCATACTTCTGCAACATGCCGGCGAGCCAATGTCGAAGCAGAAGATCATCGACCGGATGTTCTCATATGATGCGGACATCCGGCTTGATGCAATCGAGGTGATCGCACACCGATTGCGCAAGAAGCTTGGGGAAGCCGTACACATACGAACACTACGTGGACTGGGCTATGTGCTGGAAGTGGATGCAACGTGATCAATCGGAAGGCTGGGGCGCTGCCCGGCCGCCGGCTGGCGGTCACATTGGGTCTCTGGACCCTGCCGGCGTTGATCGTTGGGATGATTTCAACGCTGTGGTTCAGCGCCACAACCATTAACGAACTGGCAGACAGCGCCTATGATCGCTCACTCGCCGGCGCCATCCGCGCGATCGACTCCAATATTTCCACACAAAGCGGTGGTGTCGGTGTTGAACAGCCTTACCAGCTCTTCAAATTCTTCGAGTTGACGGCACAAGGCGCCGTATACTTCAACGTCACGACCGACGACGGGTTCGTGCAAATAGGTGACGTTCTGTTGCCGCCTCCTCCTGACCTGACCAGCGGTGACATCCGCTTTTCGGACGATACCTATCTCGGCCAGGCGATCCGCGTCGGTGCCCTGAAGCGCCCTCTCTCGCCGACCGCTCCCGAAGGTACGCACATCATTATTCAGGTTGCCGAGACGAAGGGCTCGAGAGCGGCGTTCCAAAACGAGCTGATCAGTCGTGCGGTGTTGCGAGATTTTCTGGTTATCCTGGCGCTGGTATTGCTCCTTGCCGCAGGTGCTTATGCGGCGGTTAAGCCGCTCAATCGGCTGCGTGAGGCGATCGATAAACGTGAACCTGACGACCTGACACCTGTAGAGGTCGCATCGCTGCCGCTCGAAGTGCGTCCGCTGGTTGAGTCGGTCAATCGGTTGATGCAACGGAACGTTGAGCAAGCCGATCAGCAACGACGTTTCCTGGACGATGCTTCGCACCAGCTGAGAACGCCGATGGCGATCATGAGGACACAGTTGGATGTCGCATTGCATCAACAGAACCTCGACGATATCAGGAAGACTTTGCTGTCAGCCCTGAACGTCCTGGATCGATCTGTCCGCACCACCAACCAGTTGCTTGCATTAGCGCGCGCGCGGACCTCTCAAGGTTACGACGCCTATCCACAAGAGCAGATCGCGCTTGAGGAGACGATCGCCGAGACGGTGCGGATGTTGTGGTCACGTATTCGCAGCCAGCGGATGGACTGCGTGTTCGAGCCGCCGGATGCCACGGTGGTCGTGCGGGCAAACGAGGGGCTGCTGCAAGAAGCCCTCGTCAACGTAATCGACAACGCCATTGCCTATTCGCCACCCGGCTCGCTTATATCGATCCGCTTGCAAGTCGAGAATGATCGGGCTCTTACCGAAATTATGGATGAAGGCCCGGGCATGAATGATGACGAAATCGCCCATGCGGGTTCGCGCTTCCGGCGTGGTTCGACCAAGCGATCGGTCGATGGCAGCGGCCTCGGGCTAGCAATTGCCCTCACCGTCGCACGTGCTTCCGGCGGCAACATGGAGGTCCGCAATCGTCTGGACAGAAGCGGCCTTGTGGTCAGCATCAGCCTACCTGTCGTCTCCCCCATCCCCGGTTGAAAGCTGTTTGAAAGCTTCGATCCGATATAGCGCTCCTACGCAGATGGAGGTCTGCGAATCTTGGAGGAGATTGTTGATGACCAAGCGTATTCAAGCCACCATTGCAGCTGCTTTTGCGTCCGTAGCCGTTCTGGCGTTTCCGACGGTCGGCAAAACCGAGCCCGCAAAACCCGAATGCATCGCTCCTGCACAGCCAGGCGGCGGTTTTGATATCACCTGCAAACTGGCCCAGGCCTCACTGCAGAACTCTGGCGCCCTGAAGGCACCACTACGCATCTCATACATGCCGGGTGGCATCGGCGCCGTCGCTTATAATTCCATCGTAGGGCAGCGTCGTGCGGAAGCAGGAACGATCATCGCGTTTTCTGCCGGATCGCTTCTCAATATCTCCCAGGGCAAGTTCGGCGCCTACACCGAGAAGGATGTCCGCTGGGTCGCCAACATCGGTACCGACTACGGTGCCGTGGTGGTTCAGCAGGACAGCGTCCATAAGTCACTCACCGAATTGATGGCGGCGATCAAGGCCGACCCGGCATCGGTAATCATCGGTGCAGGCGGAACGATCGGCAGCCAGGACTGGATGAAAGCCGCGCTTACGGCCCGCGCAGCCGGTATCGACTACAAGACGATGCGTTTCGTGGCATTCGAGGGCGGTGGTGATTGCGCGACGGCACTGCAAGGTGGGCACGTCCATGTCTGCATGAACGATGTCGGCGACAGCCAGGCGGCAATCGACGGCGGGGCACCTTTGAAGCTGCTTGCGATTTTCTCCGAACAGCGCCTTCCAGGCAAGCTGGCTGGGGTACCAACCGCAGCCGAGCAGGGATTTGACATAAAGTGGCCGATTGCACGCGGCTTCTATGTCGGACCCGACGTCAGCGATGCCGACTACAAGTGGTGGGCGGATGCCTTTGCCACGACGATGAAGTCGCCTGATTACGCCAAGCTTCTACAGGAGCGCAACCTGTTCACGCTGCCGATGACTGCCGAGGAAACGACAGCTTTCGTTCACAGCCAAGTCGCTGAGTACAAGAAGCTTGCCACCGATTTCGGCCTCGCAACCAAGTAAGGCTGCATTGATGACCCAGGACCGCTTCCTCGGACTAGCCGCGATCGCGTTGGCGGCCGTGATGGTCATTTTCGGCTATGGCCTGCAGGCGCCGTTTGCCTACGAGCCCGTTGGACCCCGCGCATTCCCGTTGATGGCAGCTGCCGCCATCGCTGTCTGCGGCATCATCCTGGTTTTGAAACCGGGTGAAGCGAACACCGAGGAAGGATCGGGCATCAGTCGCCCGATCCTCATCCTCTCCGGCTGCCTGCTGGCCTATGCTTTGCTGTTTCAACCACTCGGCTTCGTACTATCAACGACAGTGTTGATGGTTCCGATCGCCATGGTGTTTGGAGCGTCGTGGTGGCAAGGGCTTATCACCGGTGCGGCGCTGGCAATATCCTCCTATCTGCTTTTCGACAAACTGCTCGACGTCATTCTGCCCGTTGGTCCGTTCGGAGGATTTATCTGATGGAAACGCTCTCCTATCTGGCGCACGGTTTCGGAATCGCGCTTGCCCCGACGAATTTGCTTCTAGCCGCCATCGGCGCGATCGTCGGCACCATGGTCGGCGTTTTGCCGGGGCTCGGGCCAATCAATGCCGTTGCGATGCTGGTGCCGGTCGTCTTCGCACTCGGCCTGACGCCCGAATCTTCGCTGATCCTAATGGCAGCAATCTACATCGGATCCGAGTACGGTGGGCGCATCAGCGCTATCCTGCTAAATGTCCCCGGCGAAGCGTCTGCTGTCATGACCGCCATTGAGGGGTATCCCCTCGCCCGGCAGGGAAAAGCTGGCATAGCGCTTTCGCTGTCTGCCTGGACCTCATTCGTCGGCTCGGCGATTGCCACACTCGGCATCGTGATTGCCGCGCCGCTTCTGGCGAGATGGGCGTTGGCCTTCGGGCCTATCGAATATGTCGCACTGATGGTGTTCGCCTTCGCATGCTTGACTGGGCTGCTGACGGATCAACCCGTCAAGGCAATGCTCGCAATCATGCTTGGTCTTGGGATATCGACCATAGGCATCGACGCCAACTCAGGCGTTTATCGCTACACTTTCGATTCACCGAACCTGGTCGACGGCGTTCAATTCGCGACGGTCGTGATTGGGCTTTTCGCCATCAGCGAATTGTTGATCATGCTAGAAAGCATGAAGGGTGGAGCAGCGCCACGCATTGAGCAGCTCGGCCGGCCACTGTTCAATCGCGCCGAAATGAAGTTCACCAACGCCGCGACGATGCGCGGTTCGCTGATCGGTTTCTTTGTCGGCATTCTTCCAGGTGCAGGCGGCACCGTTGCCTCCGCGCTAGCCTATACGACGGAAAAACGCGTCGTTGAGCGTACCGACCCGGAGGGCAGCCGTTTCGGCCAAGGCGACATGCGGGGGCTCGCCTCCGTGGAAGCTGCAAACAACAGCGCTTCAAACAGCAATTTCATCCCGATGCTAACGCTCGGTATCCCAAGTTCTGGAACTACAGCAATCATGCTGGGCGTTTTGACGCTTTACAATATCACTCCGGGGCCTGCACTATTCCGCTCTCAGCCAGATCTCGTCTGGGGCTTGATCGCTTCGCTGTTCATCGGCAACGTTATCCTGCTGGCCATCAACATCCCGCTGGTTGGGCTGTTTGCCAGAATGCTCTCCGTCCCAGCCTGGGTTCTCGTACCATTTATCGTCGTGGTCAGCACGATCGGGGTATATTCAGGAAAGTCTACGACGTTCGACCTCGTGCTGATGGTGGCCCTTGGCGTCGGCGCATATTTTTTAAGACGCTTCGGAGTGCCAATGGCGCCGCTAATCCTGGGTCTGGTGCTTGGCAAAATCCTCGAGCAGAGCCTTCGGCGCGCGCTTTCGCTTTCGGCCGGGGACATCGCAATCCTCTGGTCCAGCCCTATCGCGATCGTCCTGTGGGTGATGGCTGCATTAGTGTTGCTGGTTCCGCTTCTCATGCCTCGGTTTAGACGTTGGCGCGAGGAAGCAATCACTGAGCCGGATTGAGGTCGTCCAATGCCATATCTTGTTGGAAGTGACGTTGAAACCAGTCCTACCGGAGTGCGCCTAAGACAGTTGTTGAATAAACCTGCCATCGTCAGGATGCCAGGCGCTCATAATGGTTTCGCTGCCCTGCAGGCAAAGCAAGCAGGATTTCAGGCACTATACCTTTCAGGCGCGGCCATGAGCGCTTCGATGGGCATGCCGGATCTCGGCATTCTAACGCTTGAGGACGTCCTGTTCTTCACCCGCCAGATCGTACGTGCCAGCGACTTGCCGCTGCTGGTCGATGCAGACACCGGGTTTGGTGAAGCGCTGAACGTCATGCACACGGTTCGAAGCCTTGAGGACGCCGGAGCTGCCGCCATCCAGATCGAAGATCAGTTGCTGCCAAAAAAATGCGGCCACCTGAACGACAAGAAGCTAGCGCCTGCTCAAGACATGGCCGCGAAGGTTGCCGCGGCAGCCTGTGCTCGGCGGTCATTGCTGATTCTTGCCCGAACCGACGCGGTTGCGGAGGAAGGCATCGACCGGGCCATCGATCGGGCAAGGCTCTACGTCACGGCAGGGGCCGATGCGATTTTTCCCGAGGCACTCACGACGGAGGCGATGTTTGCGGAATTTTCTGAGGCAATGAAAGGAGTTCCGCTGTTAGCCAACATGACCGAGTTCGGCCGCTCGCCATCCATGACGGCCGAGCGGCTGGAAACGCTTGGTTATCGGATGGTCATCTGGCCGGTTTCTTCGCTGCGGGTGGCAAACCATGCCCAGCAGAAGCTTTACGAGGATCTGGCGCTCGCCGGCACGACAGAAAACATGCTCTCGAGAATGCAGACCCGAGCCGAGCTCTACGAGACGATCAGCCTCGACGCATACGAGGCGCTCGACACGTCTATCGCGAAAAGCCAGCTGCCGGTCTGAACCGGATGCAACAGACTTACGAAGACTGGTGACCAGCGTTACCATCGAGGAAACATTGAATGAAAAATTTTGCCATCTATCTGCTCGCAACATCGGCAGCCGTCTGCAGCGTGGCGACCACCGCCCACGCACAGTCTTCACGCACCCGCACCGATCCCGATAGCTTTGTAGCCCGCGACCTGACCAAGGAATTGCGCAACAAGATGACGGGGAACTATACGCTGGCGCTCGCCGGTGACGTGCTGATGCAGGAGCCAATGGGCAAGCGGATCAGCCCAGAGCTGAAATCCATCTTGCGCAATGCCGACACGACGATCGGCAACGCCGAGGTGTTCATCGTCGATCGTCGTTTCTGGGCGGGCCCGAACGGCTATGGCAACAACTGGGCACCGAAAGAACTGGCAGCGGACTGGGCCGATCTCGGTTTTGACCTGATGGGCGCCGGCGAGGCTGCCGGTGGCGAAGCGGGAATGATATCGACCCTTAAGATCATGGAAGAGGCCGGCATCAAGGTCGGCGGCTATGGTCCCAACCTGACCGTTGCGCGTCAGCCGGTGTTCCAGGAGCTGGAACAGGGTCGCGTCGCGATGGTCTACGCGCTTCCCGTGGGACCTGTTGCGTCATCGTCCGAGACGGCGCGCGACAAGAAGGGCAACGAAGGCGCTGAGCAGTGGGGATTGAACACCCTGAAGCTCACCCAGAGCATGACGGTGACAGCCGAGCAACTGGCGCAGTTGAAGGCGATCCGCGATTCTGTCGTGGCTCGCCGGACGGAGCCGGACGTCACCCGACCGATCGATATCCCTAAGGACAAGCCGGACTCGGTCGAGCTGCAAGGCAAGAACTATGTTCTCGGCGACAAGCCCGGCAACTATCTATACGCCATGGACCCGAAGGATGAGCAGGCTCAGGTGCTGGCGGTTCGCGGTGCCAAAGAATATGCTGACTTCGCGGTCTTTTCGATGCACATGCACGAAAACCGTTATGCTTTTCAGGCCTATTCGCAGGATCACTATCCAACCGACTATGCCGTCCGCCTTGCTCATGAGCTGATCGACAACGGCCTTGATGTCTTTCATGGCCAAGGCAACCACACCATGCAAGGGATCGAGATCTACAAGGGCCGGCCGATTTTCTATAATCTTGGTAATCTATCTGTCCATCGCTTTGGCGCCGATGGCACCCCGGATGGTGGAGACGGGAAGACCTATATCGAGGACGGAGAAGTCGGCGAACAGTGGCTGCAGCAGGATATCAACCTGATGGCCTATCTCGCTGAGGTCGACTACAAGGAAGGTCGCCTGACTCAAATTAGAATTCATCCGACCGACCTTGGGCTTGGTAGGAAGCGGCCTTGGTCGCGTATGAACATTCCGATGAAGCCATCGCCGGAGAATGCCGAGCGTATCCTGCGACTCGTTCAGGAATACTCAAAGCCTTTCGGAACTGAGATTATCATCAAGGACGGAGTTGGCTACATTGACGTCCCTGAAACTGCGACCGTCTCTGTTGGTGCAAATATCCGGGCCGGCTTCGCAAAGTAGTGTTCAACGGTTCGCGGGGCGGCCAACAGGCCGTCTCGCAGGTGCTGCACGCGCATTACTCGTCGTTGTCTTGAACGGATCTGAACCTCTGCCCTACGGTTGCGCCTTTAGCGCCGATTAAACGGCATGCTGCTGGACGCTCAGCCCACCATCGACGGTCAGGCATGTCGCATTCATGAACGGGCATTCGTCGGAAATCATGAACACGGCTGCCATGGCAATCTCCTCCGGCGAGGCGATCCGCCCGCCCGGATGGAGTTTCATCGTCTCGGCCTTGGCGGCTTCCGGATCGGCGAAGCCGTTCCAGTAGTCGATGACCTTTTGGGTTGCGACGTAACCTGGCGCTAGCGCATTGACCCGAACATTGTTCGATGCATACTCCAGACCCAGCGACTTGGTCATGCCAAGCAGCGCGTGCTTCGCCAGCGGATAGGGAAATGTATGCGGTATGATGGTGAAGGCGTGGGTTGATGCGATATTGAGGATCACGCCACCGCCCGTCTTGATCATCCCGGGCAGCACCGCCTTGCAGCAGTTCCATGCGCCCTTGAGATTGATGTCGAAGCAGCGGTTCCATTCCTCATCGGACGTTTCGAGGGGTTTAGCAAAGACGTTGACACCGGCATTGTTGACGAGCGCGTTGATCAGCCCAAGTTCATCTGCTGCCTGATGAACCGCGTTGGTAATAGCCTCAGCATCGGTGATATCCGCCGACAGCCAGGCGACTTTGCCGCCCTCCTGCTTCATCGCCGACGCCTCGCATTCCAAAAGGTCGCCATCGCGATCAATGAGGTAGAGCGCCGCTCCCTCGCGCAGAAAAGCCTTTGCGGTCGCAAGGCCGATGCCCTGCGCTGCGCCGGTCACGAATATTCGCTTGTCCGCAAGCCGTCCCGTCATCGTCTGCTCCTTACCACTCTGCAAAGCTGCCGTCGGGATGGCGCCAGATCGGATTGCGCCAACGGTGACCTTCCTTGGCTCGTTCAATCACATAAGCTTCGTCAACCTCAATACCGAGGCCCGGGCCTTGAGGAATGGCGACGAAACCGTCGGCATAAGCGAAGACATCCTTGTTGACCAGATAATCGAGGATATCGTTCGATTGGTTGTAATGGATGCCGAGGCTCTGCTCCTGGATAAATGCGTTGTAGCTGATGGCGTCGATCTGCAGGCAGGCCGCAAGCGCAATCGGCCCAAGCGGGCAGTGCGGTGCAAGCGCCACGTCATAGGCCTCGGCCATGGCCGCTATCTTTCGGCATTCAGTTATGCCCCCCGCATGGGACAGATCCGGCTGGATGATATCAACGAAGCCGTCCGATAGCACCTGCTTGAAATCCCATCGCGAATAGAGCCGCTCCCCGAGTGCGATCGGCGTCGAGCAATGGTTGGCGATTTCCTTAAGCGCTTCCCTATTCTCCGAGAGAACCGGTTCCTCGATAAACATCAGCTTGTAAGGCTCAAGTTCCTTTGCAAGCACCTTTGCCATCGGCCTGTGAACCCGCCCGTGAAAATCGACACCAATACCGATATGCGGCCCGACTGCTTCGCGGATCATGGCGATCGTCTCGACCGCCTTCTCAACTTTCTCATTCGTATCGACGATCTGCATTTCCTCGCAGCCGTTGAGCTTGATTGCCTGGAAGCCCTGCGCCACCACGTCCTTGGCATTCTTCGCAACGTCAGAAGGACGATCGCCGCCGATCCAAGAATACACCTTGATGCGGTCGCGCAGCTGGCCGCCGAGAAGCGAGTGGATCGGCTGGCCGAGAGCCTTGCCTTTGATGTCCCACAACGCTTGGTCGATGCCGGCAAGTGCGGACATATGGATGGCGCCGCCCCGGTAGAAACCGCCACGATAGAGCACTGTCCAGTGATCCTCGATCAGGAAGGGATCCCTGCCGATCAGGTAATCCGCCATCTCCTCAACGGCGGCCTGAACCGTTAGAGCGCGCCCTTCGACGACCGGTTCGCCCCAGCCGACGATACCTTCGTCGGTCTCGATCTTCAGGAACAACCAACGCGGAGGAACAATGTAGGTGGTGAGCTTGGTGATCTTCATGAGATTGTTCCGATCAGGCGAGAATGAGGTCGGCCGCCTTGCCGGCGGCGGCAAGAACGGCGGCATTGGTGTTGCCGCTGACGATAGTGGGCATAACCGAGGCGTCTATGACGCGCAGACCGCGCGTTCCCCGGACCTTGAGATCCATGTCGAGGACCGCGTCCGGATCGTCGTCGCGGCCCATTTTGCAGGTTCCAACGGGATGGTAGCCGGTCTTCACCGTTCGTTTGCAGTGGGCGGCGATTGCCTCATCGCTCACCACGTCTGCACCTGGGAAAATCTCCTTGTCGATGAGTTCCTGCATCGGCGATGCCGAGAGCACCCTGCGGGCGAAGCGGAAGCCTTCGATCGTCAGCTTCAGGTCGTCGGGGTGAGCAAAGATCTGGGTATCAACGATTGGATCGTCAAACGGATCGCTCGAGGCAAGCGTTACCGAGCCCCGCGCCTTGGGTCGCAGCAGCAGAGAGTTTATCGTCACGCCGTCGCCGGGTTCGGTTCCCATCACGTCGCGGTCAAGATAGACAGTCGGAACACAAAACATCTGGATGGTCGGCCGATCGTTGTTGCCTTCCGGGTCGTAGAAAGCGCATGTCTCGACGCCTGTCGTCGAGACCGGACCGGACTTGAACAGCAGGTACTGCAGGCCGGCCTTGATCATCGGCCAGCCGCGGTCCTGCTTGTAGTAACCAAAGGCTCCCTTCGTCGTCGCGACCACCGGGCATTCGTAGTGATCCTGAAGGTTCCGGCCGACGCCGGGCAGTGCCACCTTTGTCGCAATACCGTGCTTTGCAAGTTCGCCCTGCGGGCCGATGCCGGAAATCATCAGCAGCTTCGGCGTCTGGTAGGCGCCGGTCGCAAGGATGACCTCCGTTCCCGCCCGGGCAGATTTGGGGGTGCCGTTCTGCACGTAATCGACGCCGACGGCACGATCGCCGTCCATGCGAACGCCGGTCACGGTCGCGCCCGTTTCGATTGTTAGCTTCGGATCGTTCATGACAGGCGCCAGAAAGGCATCGACGGCGCTCGACCGCTTGCGGGTCTGCCAGTCGATCGTATGCTGCATGAAACCGACGCCGAATTGCGCGGCACCGTTGAAATCCGGGTTGTAGGGGATACCCATGCCCTGCAGCGTCTTTATATAGGTGCGGGTCATCGGGCTGGTATGGCCGAGATGCGAGATCTTCAGCGGACCGCCGACGCCGTGATAGTCACCGGCAAGATGGTCGTTGTCCTCCTGCGACTTGAAGTAGGGAAGCAGGTCCCGATAGGACCAGGAATCGTCGTTGTCGGATCCGGGCGCTGTCACAAGTTCATTCCACATATCGAAGTCGGCCGCCTGCCCGCGCATATAGACCATAGCGTTGACCGTGCTGCCGCCCCCCAACACCCTGCCCTGCGGCACGATTGGGCCTCGCCCGTCGAGCTGAGGCTGTGGCGCCGTCTTATGCATCGAGAGATAGGTGTCCTTCGCCAGGAACTTCATGTAGCCGGCGGGAAAGTTCATGATGGGGTTGGGTTTGGGCGGACCGCGTTCCAGCAGCAGCACCCGTGCCCCGCCATCGGCGACAAGACGCGCAGCCACCACGCAGGCGGAACTGCCTCCACCGACGATGATAAAGTCGAACGGGCGTTCCTCAGACATTTCTTCTCCTCGGGTATATGCGCACGGTCAAATATCCTGCGGCCGAAGCCGGATGCTGCCCGACAATCGCTGGCCGGGCTTCAGGACCTGGAGATCGCCGAGATCCGGCATGTTATGGCTGTTTGCGAGGTGCGACATCGGCTCGAAGCAGAAATAGTCGCGTTTGAACTGGGGGTCGAAGTCGGTGTCAGAGACGAAGATGAAGGCATGCCGGAAGATCGGATCGGCCGTCAGGTGAAGTTTCGTGCCATGTTCGGGCCAGAATATCGTCGCTTCGCCGGACCATTGCTCGAAACCGTTGTTGACCCATCGCTGCGGCAGGGCCAGGGGCTCGCTGAAATCGAGATCGGCCGGGATTTCCGTCGCCTCGCCCGGAAGCCAGCCTTCGACCTCGGTCCAAAATTTCCGCGCCGGTGCTAGCAGCATCGTCTCGGGCGTCAACGGAAAATAGGGGTGCCAGCCGAGCCCGAACGGCAAGGCGTTCTCGCCCGCGTTCTCGACGGATAGGGTGAGCTCCAGCCCGTCGTCTGTTAGCATAAAGGTCTGCCTGGCGCGGTAGGCATAGGGCGTATGCCCACCCGGCTGATGGGCAAAGCTCATCACGACCCGGTCGTCCGCCTGTTCGTCGAGCGACCATTCTGACTGCCAGCCTTCGCCATGCAGGTAATGGGGATCCCATTCCGTGTTTGGGCTGAAATGATACTCCAACCCGTCGAACGCGAAACGATTGCCCTTCACCCGGTTTCCGAATGGGACAAGGGGATAGCAAGAAGATGAGAGCGCATCCGCTTCGGCGGGAGCATCCCGCAGCAGCGGTACGCGGCCATTCTCGTCATCTTTCCAGAAGCCGACGATCAGTCCGCCAGCGGTCGATACACGCAGCGAAAGAGAGCCAACCTTTAGATTCAAGACTGCCATGCCGGCTTTACCCCTTGTTGCGCGAAAGGCTGCGCTTGATCGCCTGAATATTGGCGAGCACCGCAATGACGATGATCAATCCCCGCACCACCTGCTGGAAGAACGGATTGATGCCCAGAAGAACGAGACCATTGCCGATCAAGGTAATGACCAGAACCCCGAGAAGCGTTCCGAGCATGGAACCGCGGCCGCCCGACAGGGCCGTGCCGCCGACGACGACCGCCGCGATCACGTCGAATTCCAGCCCGCTTGCAGCCGTAGCGTTGCCGGAGCCGAGCCGCGAGACGAGGAGGATGCCGGAGATTGCAGCCATCGCACCTCCAATGGCAAAAAGCGCCACCCGGATCCGCGACACGTTGATACCGCTCAGAAATGCCGCATGAGCATTGCCGCCGACCGCAAAGACGGAGCGTCCGAATGCCGTCTTGCGGCTGACGAAGGCAAAGACCGCGAAAAGGATGAGCATGATGATCGCCGCCGGAGGAATGCCGAAGACCGAACGGTCGAGCGCATCCAGCATATCGTTGCGGCCGATCGACACCGGCAGCGCGTCCGTCACGAACAGGGCCGTTCCGCGCAACGCGCTCCACATGCCGAGCGTGGCGACGAAGGAGGGCACGTCGAAATAGGCGCGCAATATGCCAGGTATCGCGCCGAGCAATGCGCCGAAGGCAATCGCCAGCATGAAGGCCAAGGGAGTCGGCACGCCCATCTGGAGCAGGAAGGCGAGCTCGACCGAGATGAAGGCCACCATCGGACCGACACTCACGTCGATCTCGCCGGCGATGATGATCAACGTCACCGCCCAGGCCGCGATTCCGATCGTGGCCGCATCCCGCAGGATATTGACCTGGTTGTTGAACGAGATGAAGCCCGGCGCCGTCGACGCGAAGATCACGTAGAGAACGACGATCGCGAAAAACAGGCTGATCTCGTTCATATGCTGCGTGAACGTGAACCGCGGCGCCTTCGCCTTTTCAGGAGCCGCCGGCTTGGCAGCATGGTCGAGTGACATCCAATGTCTCCCTCAATGTCCGGTAATGCAGGCCGCCATCAAGCTGTCCTGATCGATGTTGGGTGATTTGAATTCTTCCTGCAGCGCGCCGTCTCTCAAAACGACGACGCGGTCGCAGACAAGCGGCAGCTCCTCAATTTCGCTGGAGACGAAAATGATGCTTCGGCCTTCGGCGGCGAGCTGGCGGATGATCGAATAGATCTGTGCCTTGGCCTCAATATCGACGCCGCGGGTCGGCTCGTCGAGCAGGAGGACGCGGCTGCCGGCATAGACCCAGCGACCGATCACGACTTTCTGCTGGTTGCCGCCGGACAGCGTGCCGATCGGCGTATCCGTGCGTGCCGTCTTGATATGGAGGCGGTCGATGATCTTGCGGGTCGCTTCCGCCATCCGGCGCGACGACAGGATACCGTTGCTGCTGACGCCGGCGAAGTTGGTGGACAGCGTGTTCTCATCGACGCCGAGAAGCGGCACAATGCCCTCTTCCTTGCGGCTCTCCGGCGTATAACCGAATCCTCGCCTGACCATTTGCCTATAGCCGGCCGAGCGCACGGACTTTCCCCCGGCCAGAACATCGCCGGAATCGAAGCGGCGTACGCCCATGATCGCCTGCAGCAGCTCTGTCCGTCCCGCGCCAAGAAGTCCGGCAATGCCCAGAACCTCGCCTTTCCTGAGCGAGAAGGAAATAGAAGAGAGCTTCGGCGAGAGTGCCAGATCCCGGACCTCGAGCACGATCTCGGCTTGGCTTCTGTCTTCCAGGGCGGCGGCCTGAGCGCTTTCCGAACCGAGCATAAGGCGAACGATCTCGCGCGTGTCGGCTCCCTTGACGTCGACCGTATCGATGATCCGGCCGTCGCGCATGATTGTTGCCGAATGAGCGATCTGGCGGATTTCGTTCATCCGGTGGCTGACGTAGATCACGGCGACGCCCTGCGCCGCGACTCTGGTCACGGCCGCCATCACCTTCTCGGCCTCGGCCGCCGCCAGCGAACTCGTCGGCTCGTCCAGAATGACGAGCTTCGGTTTTCCCAGCATGGCCCGGGCGATTTCAAGAAGCTGCCGTTCGGCGGGACTGAGGGCCGCGACCAGGCGGTCCGGCGGCAGATCCAGCCCGAGACGGCTCATCGCGTTTGCCGCTTCCGCTTCCATCGCAGCATATTGGATGACGCCGCCCTTGCGCGGCCATCGTCCAAGAAAGAGATTTTCGGCCAGCGTCATGCCGGGAACGAGGCTGAGCTCCTGGTAGACGACGCACACCCCCCTCTCAAAGGATTCCTGCGCGCGGCCGGAGCCGGTCTGGGTGAGCTCGGCACCATCGACCAGCACTGTACCGCTGTCTGGGACTTCGGCACCCGTCAGCATGCGGATCAGCGTCGACTTGCCGGCGCCGTTCTTGCCGAGCAGCGCTCTCACTTCGCCGGGCACCACGTTGAACGTGGCATTGTCGAGCGCCAGCACACCAGGGTAACGCCGCGTACATCCATTGACGGACGCGACTGCGGAGATGTCTGCCGGCCTTGTCTGGGAAACAGAGATCATCGATCTTTCCGTTGAAAGAGACGGCGCCGAATTGCCGGCGACATCTGACTGCTTGCGTCCAGAGGAAACCCGGAGGTCATGGGGTTATCGCCCGGGATCACGGAATACCGTCGGCATGCGCCTTCAGCCAGGCCTTGCCGTCATCGGCGGACTTGTAGACGTCGATGTCATAGGGGACCTTGATCCCTTCCGGAGGCTGGCCGTCGATCGACTTCACCGCCTGCGCCAGCGCAAGCTTGCCAAGGCCCTGGCCGGAAATATCGACGACCGCCTTGATCACCGAGAAATCGGAGAGCTCCTGGGCGATCTCGGTCGTCATGTCGCCACCGAAGACGACGACCTTGCCGGTCTTGCCCTGGCTCTTGACGGCTCGAGCAGCACCTAGAGTGGCGCCGCCGGCCTCGCCAAAGAAGGCGTCGATATCTGGATTAGAAGACAGCATTGTGCTGGCCACGGAAATCGCCTTGTCTAGAACCGCACCTTCCTGATTGGCAACGATCTGTGCGCCCGGCACCTTTGCTTTCAGCGCCTCCTCGAAGCCTTTGCGCCGTGTGACGCAGACCTCGACGAATTCGCAGTTGAGCACGGCGATCTTGGGCGCCTCGTTTTTTGCCGCGATGAAATACTCTGCCGCCGCATCGCCGAGCTTGTGGCCGAACTCGAAGGGATCCCCGACCGCGTAGGCCGAGATATATTCCTTCATGTCCGCATCGTTGAGGCAGGTGTTGTAGCAGACGACCGGAATGCCGGCGTCATGGGCGCGGCGGATGGCCCGGTAGGAACCATCTGCTGAGACCGGAGAGACGATGATCGCCTGCACGCCAGCCGAAATAAGCGAATCGATGAAGGACGATTCCTTGCTGACATCGCCCTGGGCGTTGGTCTCGACGATGTCGAGCTTGCGGCCTGCGTCCGCGGCGCCGGTCTGGATGCCCTTGCGAACGCCGGCGTAAAAGCCTTGGGCGTCCATGTATATGGCACCGACCTTGAGATCTTCCTGCGCCATCGCCGTCGTCGCGCCTGCGAGCACTGCAGCGGCCAGAAGCGCTGCCTGCCTGATGATCTTCATCTGCTCCTCCCTCGAATTGATGTCGATGTCGGCAATGCTCTCAACGCCGGCGAATGGCAAAATAAGATCGGTCAGATATATGTCAATATAAATATGATTTATTTTTGGATTTGATCGGAAAACTGAGATCATCCATACTACTGATAGTGGCCGAGCGCTCGAGGCCAGTCCCGGATTAGAAGCGGAGCCGGATCGGGCGCCGGATACACGGATTAACGGAGAGCGGACCAAGTGAAGAGCGCGTCCATGACACGGATTTTGACAGAACACGGGGCACCGATTGCCCAGCGCGGCAAGCGAAGCGTGAGGGAGGCGCTGCTGCACTGTCTTGTCGAGATGGTCGTCTCGGGCGCCTTTCCGGAGAATGCCACGCTGCCGAATGAGGCGGAGCTGACGGAGAAGTTCAGCGTCAGCCGCACCAGCCTGCGCGAGGCGATGCAATATCTCTCGGCGCTCGGCATGGTGCGCTCGCGCACAAGGGCCGGCACCATCGTGCTTCCGCGCGAAAACTGGAACTATCTCGATCCGATCGTGCTCGACGTCATGCTGACCGTTGGCGGTGACGACGCCTTCTATTCCTCGCTTATCGATGCCCGGCAGCTGCTCGAGCCCGCCGCTGCGGCACAGGCCGCAGCCAATGCCAATGCCCGGCAGCTCTATCAGATCTCCAAGGCTTTCGAGGACATGGTCGAGGCCAACTCCAGAGATACGGAAGACTGGAGCCGCGCCGACCTCGAGTTCCACACCGCGATCATCAATGCCAGCGGCAATTGGGTCTACCGCCAGTTCGCCAGCGCCATCCGCGCGGCGCTGCTAGCGAGCTTCCGGCTGACCAACCGCGCCAGCCAGAGCCACGAACAGGCGATCCTCACCCACCAGGACGTGCTGGAAGCGATCCGGATGCGCAGGCCAGACGCAGCCCGCCATGCAATGGAACAGCTCATTGGCGTTGCGCGAAGCGAAATGACCGATGCCCTGCGCCGAGCCCGCAAGGCTGCCGAAGTCACCGAGGGAAAATAACGAAAAGAAAAATCATACATATATGTTGACGCGTATGATATTTGATGGATAGTTGAGCTTCTACCGCGCGGAGGCACGCGGGCAAGAAGGAGGAAAATTCAATGCGTTCATTGAAGACATTGTTGCTGGCCAGCGCCGTCGCACTCGTGGCAAGCGCGTCTTGGGCGGCGGATGTGAAGATCGGCTTCGTCGTCAAGCAGGCCGAAGAACCCTGGTTCCAGGACGAATGGAAGTTCGCCGAACAGGCCGCCACGGAAAAGGGCTTCACTCTGGTCAAGATCGGCGCCGAAGACGGTGAAAAAGTCCAGTCCGCTATCGACAACTTGGGTGCCCAGGGCGCCCGGGGCTTCATCATCTGCGTTCCCGACGTGAAGCTCGGCCCGGGTATCGTCGCGAAAGCGACCGCCAACGATCTGAAGCTGATGACCGTCGACGACCGGCTGGTCGGCGCCGATGGCAAGCCGCTGGAAGACGTCGCCCATATGGGTATCTCCGCCACCAAGATCGGCGAGACCGTCGGCCAGGCGCTAGTCGACGAGATCAAAAAGCGCGGCTGGGACATGAAGGAGGTCGGCGCGATCCGGGTCTCCTACGACCAGCTTCCAACGGCAGTCGACCGTGTCGAGGGCGCGATCTCGGTGTTGAAGGCGGCCGGCTTCCCAGCTGAGAACATCTACGATGCACCGCAGGCCAAGACGGATACGGAAGCCGCACTCAATGCCGCGACGACCGTGCTCAACAAGCATGCCAACGTTAAATACTGGGTAGCGTTCGGGCTGAACGACGAGGCCGTCCTCGGTGCGGTTCGCGCATCGGAATCGGTCGGCATCTCGACCGGCAATATCATCGGCGTGGGCATCGGCGGCGCGGAATCGGCGATCAACGAGTTCAAGAAACCCTCGGCCACTGGCTTCTTCGGTACCGTCATCATCTCGCCGAAACGTCACGGATACGAGACCGCTATGAACATGTACGAGTGGATCGCCAACGACAAGGCGCCGCCGATGCTGACATTGACAGCCGGTTCGCTTGCGTTGCGCGGCGATTACGAGAAGGTCCGCAAGGATCTCGGCGTCGAATAAGGTCTCGCAAGAAATCCTTGCCCCGGCGGCGTCCACGTTGCCGGGACAGTTCTTTCATCCATGGGGCAATGATGGCTTTCCTCGAATTCCGGAATATTTCCAAGGGTTATCCCGGCGTCCAGGCTTTGTCCGACATTTCGTTTGCTGTCCAAAAAGGGGCAGTGCACGGGCTGATGGGTGAAAACGGTGCCGGCAAGTCCACGCTTATCCGCGTTCTCTCGGGCGACCAGTCGGCAGACGCCGGCAGCATTTCGATAGATGGTGAAGAGCAGCAATACCGGTCTGCCCGCGACGCTTTCCATGCCGGCGTGATCGTTATCCACCAGGAACTCCAGCTCGTCCCCGAGCTCACGGTCGCAGAAAACCTCTGGCTCGGTCGGTTCCCGGGCAAAGCCGGAGTGATCGACAGCCGCACCTTAATCGAAACTGTCCGGTCGAGGCTCGACGAGATCGGCATCGACGTCGATCCCAATGCGAAGGTCTCGACGCTTTCGATCGGCGCCCGCCAGATGGTGGAAATCGCCAAGGCCGTCATGCTCGACGCACGCGTCATCGCCCTCGATGAGCCGACCTCGTCCCTGTCTTCGCGCGAAAGCGAGATCCTGTTTTCGCTGATCGAGAAGCTGAAGGCCAGGGGCACCGTCATCCTCTATGTCTCCCACCGCCTGGACGAAATCTTTCGCCTCTGCGACAGCCTGACGGTGTTGCGCGACGGCAAACTCGCCGCCCATCATCCGGACGTCGCCGATACCACCCGCGAGCAGATCATTGCAGAAATGGTCGGACGCGAAATCAGCAACATCTGGGGATGGCGCGAGCGTCCGCTCGGCGATGTCAGGCTCAAGGTGGAGAACCTCTCGGGTCCGCGGCTGCGCAACTCGATAAGCTTTTCGGTGCGCCAGGGCGAAATCCTCGGCTTTTTCGGGCTGATCGGGGCTGGCCGCAGCGAGATGGCGCGGCTGCTCTATGGGGCCGACGAACGCCAGCAGGGCAGCGTCGGCATCGATGGCGTCGCCGTGGCTGCGAACAACCCGAAGGCCAGCATCAATGCCGGCATGGTCCTTTGCCCCGAAGACAGGAAGTTCGACGGCATCGTGCAGGGTCGTTCGATCGAGGAGAATATCGTGATTTCCTCGCGCCGACATTTCTCGCCCTTGGGCGTTCTGAGGCCGAAGAAAGAAGCGGCGCTGGCCGACCAGTTCATCGCCAAGCTTCGCGTGCGCACGCCCTCGCGCAAACAGGACATCATCAACCTGTCGGGCGGCAACCAGCAGAAGGTCATTCTGGGCCGCTGGCTGTCGGAACAGGGGGTGAAGGTGCTCGTCATCGATGAGCCGACGCGCGGCATCGACGTCGGCGCAAAATCCGAAATCTACGAGATCCTCTACGATCTTGCCGCCAATGGCATGGCCATCATCGTTATCTCCAGCGAACTGCCGGAAGTCATGGGCATATCCGACCGCATCATGGTCATGTGCCAGGGTCGCATTGCCGCGGATGTCACCCGCGACAATTTCAATGAACGCGCCATCCTCACCGCGGCCCTCCCCGACAAGAATGCCGCCGGCACCATTTAATCCAGGAACGATATCGATGAACGCGTTGAAAAAGATACTTCTCGGCGAACAGGGGCTTGTGGTGATCTTCGCCGTCGCTTTCGTGATCGTGTCGATCTTCGTCCCGAACTTCCTGTCCGAGCGCAACATGCTCGGTCTGCTACAGTCGGTAGTCACGATCGGCATCGTCGCCTGCACGATGATGTTCTGCCTGGCCTCGCGGGATTTCGACCTTTCGGTCGGGTCCACGGTCGCCTTCTCCGGCATGATCGCCGTGATGGTGTCGAATGCCTCCGGCTCAATCGTGCTCGGGCTTCTGGCGGCTCTTCTGGCTGGCAGCGCCGTCGGCTTCGTCAACGGGGTGGTCATCGCCAAGTTTCGCATCAACGCCCTGATCACGACGCTCGCCACCATGCAAATCGTCCGTGGATTGGCGCTGATCGCGTCGGATGGCCGGGCCGTTGGCATTAACGACCCGTCGTTCTACCAGCTGGCCCTCTCCCGTTTCTTCACCATCCCGACGCCGATCTGGATCATGATCGCTCTGTTCATCATCTTCGGCTTTGTGCTGAACCGCACGGTGTTCGGGAAAAATACGCTGGCGATCGGTGGCAACCCGGAAGCATCGAGGCTTGCCGGCGTCAACGTCGTACGGATGCGTATCTGGATTTTCGCGCTTCAGGGTCTGGTCTGTGCCATTGCGGGCATCCTGCTCGCCTCGCGCATCACCTCCGGCCAGCCGAACGCGGCAACAGGGCTGGAGCTCTCGGTCATTTCCGCCTGCGTGCTCGGCGGCGTCTCGCTTGCCGGCGGCCGCGCCGCGATGACTGGCGTCATCGTCGGCGTTCTCATCATGGGTATCGCGGAGAACGTCATGAACCTGCTCAATATCCAGGCCTTCTACCAGTATGTCGTACGCGGTCTGATCTTGCTGATCGCGGTGCTGCTTGACAACATGCGCTCGACTGCCGCCGGACGTGGCCGAGCGTGAAAGACCTGAAGTAAGGTGAGTAGCAAGCGATGTTTAGCTAGTTCCATCGTGAACGCCTTGATGGGACCAGAACCTACGACCCGTGATTAGAGATCAAATCACTAAGATTCCTAAGACAATTCATCGGCTTATTGGTGGAGAAACGCTGTGTCAGCCTGCCGAGGGAATACAAGTTCGCGGGTCGATGAGCCTATGCCCTCCGCAATGACGACCGGATTGTACTGTTCGATCTTTCCGCTTGCGAAGGTAAGAGCCGCATCTGCGACCTCCTCGCTCTCGATCGGGTCAAAGGGCGCAAGGTTGGCTTACAGGAACCACGCTTCGGCAGTTGCCAGCAGTTTCTTCTCGTCTCGCCTTCCTTCTTGGAACAAGCGGAAAAGCAGCATCGCGAGCTCGTCGGGATGCGTCTCGTGTATCGGCACTGCCTGCGCAAATACTCTTTCGAGCAGAGCCAGGTCTTCAGGCCGGAGAAGAACATCAGATGGAATTCTACCGCGCATAACGTAAGCTAGTGTGAGGTTGGTTGATTGGCAAGTGTTCGTGGAAGTATGATAGCGCTACCACTTTGTCGTTGGCTCGTTCTCGCCAGACTGACTAGGCTGCCACTGTTCATAGAAACACGACACAGACTTTACTGCGGTGCGCAACAGAGTTGCGTCTTGCCACACGGGCGCCGAGCGGCAGCGAACGCGCTGCCCAGCGAGATCATGCTTCGCTCGGCTCCCTTGGTGCAGGCGGTTGAGAATGACGAGGCGACATTCTGGTTATATGCCGGGCAGCTTCACTGGCGCTCTCGGTTGGATGCAAACCGATGATGTCTTCTGTACTGAAAACGATATCACCTGGCACTAGGTGCGGGTCTCGCGGCGGCTGAAGATGCGACCGTTACATTCGATCCGCTGGCAAGTCTTATGACATCGGAAATAAACCCTATCCATGAATGCCGGCATTGAACTCCACGCTTAACGTTACGCCAACCATGTCGGCGGCATAGGAGGCTACGTAAAGAATCATTCAAACACCTCCCTGTAGGCTTTGACTCGAGGCAGGCAAAGCAATGCAGATCGATTTACAAACTCTCTGGTACTTAACAATCGGAACGCTGATGGTGTCAGCTTCGCTTCTCCTTTGGGAAAGGCAGGCTTATCCAGGTCGCGCACGCGTGCTCGGTGTTATGGCCGCGGCTCTCTTCGCGTTCGTTCTCGGCTGCGCACTTGCAATGAACCGCAGCCACATCTCGGTCGCGCTCGGCATGGGGGCGACGAACATCCTGATGATGTTGGGCTACCTTTTGGTCCTCAACGCCATCGCCGGCCTCGACGGTCACCGATATGTCTGGTCGTCTGCTGGAGCGCTAAGCCTCCTGGCTCTCGCCTGGGCGATCGCTGGCACGCACTTCCCGGCCGCCTTCTGGAACCATGTCTCGTCTGTCCCCATTGCGCTGACCTGCGGCCTGACAGCGTGGATACTTCTGCGCAGCCGCACGGTTCAGGGACTGCGCTCGCGTCCGATCGCAGTAGCGATCTCGGCCGTCCATGCCGTGTTCTACCTCGGCCGCGCGTTCATTGCCCCTATCCTCCTCCAGCAGTACGGGCCAGATATTCTCTCCACCATCGGGAAGGCGACGATGTACGAGGCCGTCTTGTACTCTGTAGCGATACCGATGTCCTTTCTGATGATCGTTCGAGAGGAGGAGAAGCAGCACCTGCTCCGCCTGTCGCAAACCGATCAGTTGACCGGGCTTGCGAACCGCCACGCCTTTTTTGAGCAGGCAGCTCGGATCATCAGGGAGCGGCAAGGCCACCCCGTCTCCCTGCTTGCCTTCGACCTCGACCACTTCAAGGCGATCAACGACCGTCACGGCCATCCAGTCGGAGATCAGATTCTCAAGCTGTTCGCAGAGACCGCCCGCGAAGAAGCGGGACCCGACGCGCTTCTTGTCCGGCTGGGTGGTGAGGAATTCGCCGCACTCCTGCCACGGTGCGACCATCATCAAGCTCTCAGTCGTGGCTCGGTGATCGCACGCCGGTTCGCCATCACAGCCGCGCGAGCAGAGGGCCTGAAGACCCAGGCAACCGTCAGTATTGGTCTTGCGGCACCGGACTGCCACGACCTCGCCGCTATGCTCGCGAGCGCCGATGGCGCTCTGTACCGAGCAAAAGCCCTTGGACGGAATCGCGTTGAGACCGCCTGCCCACACGAATTGCCCGCGACGCCCTTGAGCCATTCGCTTGCATCATAAGTCAGGGGCAACTGTGGCGTTATAATCCGGTCATGATCTGGCGAAGAGCATCGCGTACATGATACTGGCGAAAGGCTTCGACACCACATACCTCGCAACTCAGCATTGCGAGATTTCCTGACCCCACCCCGCGCTGTACAGCGAGAAGGCAGGCTTCGAGTTCGAGATCATGCAAACCTCATTCTACCTTGGTCGCCGAAACCTGGCTTCCACTCCGAACACTGGTTTGCCTCGTTGGCAGGAAAGCCTGTATATCGCGCTCGCCGACTTTGGAATTGACCCGTCGGCTTACTTCAAGCTACCCCCGAACCGGGTCGTCGAGCTTAGCGAACAGGTTGCGATCTGATGTTAGATCGCAGCTATGCGAACGACCACACTTGCCGCCAAGAGCATGCCAAGCGTCGCGACCGTCAGGCAGAAAACTACTAGCGACGCATTAAGACGCTTTCTGCTGATCACTTCGATGTTGTGAACCGCACCGGGTTTGCCGGAGGCCATTTCGTTTAAGTTATGCAGCCATAGCTGGTTCGTCCAGCATGGCGTAATACCGCTCTTCAGCTTCGGCTGGCGGTATGTTCCCGATGGGCTCCAAAAGCCGTCGATGGTTGAACCAGTCGACCCATTCCAAGGTGGCGAATTCTACCGTCTCGAAGCTCCTCCATGGTCCACGCCGATGGATGACCTCGGCCTTGTAGAGACCGTTGATCGTTTCTGCGAGGGCGTTATCGTAGCTGTCACCGACACTCCCGACGGACGGCTCGATGCCTGCCTCTGCCAGGCGTTCGGAATACCTGATCGAAACGTATTGAACACCGCGATCCGAATGATGCACAAGGCCGCCGCCATGCGCAGGACGCCGATCATGAAGTGCCTGCTCCAGCGCATCGAGGACGAAGCTTGCATGTGCTGTCCGGCTCGCCCGCCAGCCGACGATGCGACGAGCAAAGACGTCGATGACAAAGGCCACGTAGACGAAACCCTGCCAAGTAGCGACATAGGTGAAATCCGAAACCCACAGCCTGTTTGGCGCAGGGGCTTTAAACTGGCGGTTCACCCGGTCAAGCGGGCTTGGAGCCGTCTTGTCCGAGAACGTCGTGCGGATCGGCTTTCCCCGAATAACACCTTGCAGGCTCATCGACCTCATAAGCCGAGCAACGGTGCAGCGGGCGGCGTCGAAGCCTTCACGCTTCAACTGCCGCCAGACTTTACGAACGCCATAGACCCGAAAGTTCTGCTCGAAGACGCGACGGATCTCGATCTTCAGGCTGATATCGCTGCGGGCGCGGACCGACAGGCGATCCACGTCCAGTCGTTTGGCGACATTCTCATGGTAGGTTGATGGGGCAATCGGCAGCAGCTTGCAGATCGGCTCGACCCCGAACACGCTACGGTGTTCGTCGATGAACGAGATCATCGCTTGAAGGGGCGGTCGAGCTCCGCCATGGCGAAATATGCAGAAGCTTTGCGCAAAATCTCGTTGGCCTGACGAAGCTCCCGGTTCTCCCGCTCAAGAGCCTTCATCTTCTCGGCCACATCGCTCGGCAGGCCTGCTCGTTTACCGCTGTCGACCTCGGACTTCTTCACCCATTCATGCAGCGTGGCTGGCGAGCAGCCGATCTTGGCCGCAATAGATGAAACGGCAGCCCAGCGGGATGGATGCTCGGCTTCGTGATCCAGCACCATACGAATGGCACGTTGACGGACTTCAGGTGAAAACTTGTTCGTTGTCTTGCTCATGATGACTCCACTTTCTCAGAAGTTGGAGCCTCCGGCAAACCCGGTGCGGTTCATTGTCCTTGTTCGCCGCAGTTGTAGTTATGGCGAGCCTTTGTCGTTGTCCCCGAGCTTCAGCGAGATGAAGGTGGTAGAAGTATCCCCGGCGTCCATACATGCGTGATGTCCTTGTGTCGGTGCACGCATCAGCGGCAAGACAAACCTAGCTACATGCCCATATGTTTTCGATTGGGACTGGATGACAGAGAAATAGGAAACTCATAGGGTTCGGTAGGGTTGTCGCTTCGCCTGTTGGCCGCCCTTCTCGCTGTCAACTGGACACGATCTAGGCCTCAGAGTTCAACTGTGAAGGCGCCACTGATATGACGCAGATGGCGACGTTTTGACCCAAGTTATCTCCATCACGTAACCGTAGCTCTTAGTGTTCAAGGTCCCTATTGGTTGCGGGCAGCGAAGGTGCTAACCTTCCAACCAACTGAATGCGAGTTCGAGGGTTATTGCTATGTCTGAAATCGCTTTCGAGCGCCGCGCTCTGCTTCTCGGAGGCGGCGCGCTCGCGACAGCCGGCGTTGCTGGTCTCGCCTTGCCTGCCCACGCCTCTGGGCTCGCCGCAACCCCGACCATGCGTGGCGGCGCCAATAATTATATCCCTGGCGCTCAAGTTGTCGAGCGTATCGGCGGCGGTGGCTTTGTCATTTCGGGCACTGTGCGCCGCGCTGGCGATGGCGCACCGCTGGCAGGGCAGCGGATCCAGATGTGGGCGCATACAAAAGAAGGTAGCGAAAGCGATCCGCGCAGCCACGGCACAACGCTGACCGACGCCAATGGCGTTTTCCGACTGGAAATGCCGCAGATCATTCCGGCGCTTGGTCAAGCCCACGCGCACCTTGCCTACGATAGCATGGAATTCGAGACCGTCTTCCTCCGTCCCTTGCTGTCCAGCGCAAGAGATACCAGTCTAGAAGCGCATTTTGTCCTGCAGCGGGCCTGACTTGGGCTCAACAGCGCGCAGGACTCGTGCATTCTTTATCTGGACCGGGTTGCTTCTGACGCTTGGCGTTCCTTTGGGGTTTGCCGCATCGAGCGAATACCTGGCTTGGCGCGATCCGATCTACATCTCCGCGGGCTTTGCGGGCGTCATCGCCCTCTGTCTGCTGCTTGTGCAGCCACTTCTTGCCGCTGGTTGGCTACCTGGCCTGCATGTGTTGCGCAGTCGTCGCGCCCACCGGGTGGTCGGAACCGCACTTGTTGTTTCAGTCGCCGCTCATGTTGCCGGGCTTTGGATCACCAGCCCGCCGGATATCGAAGACGCTCTCCTATTCCTTTCCCCAACCCCTTTTTCCATTTGGGGCGTCACTGCCATGTGGGCGCTATTTGCCGCAGCGCTTCTTGCTGCCGTCCGCCGCCGGTTGTCACCACGGACATGGCGTATCGCACACACGAGCCTCGCCAGCGTCGTCGTGTTCGGTGGTGCAGTCCATGCGATGCTGATCGAAGGGACGATGGAGCCGATCTCGAAGGCCGTGCTCTGCGCGCTCGCCGCTATTGCGACCGCTGCTGCGGTGGTCACCCCTTGGTTGCGTGCCCGGCGGCGTGCCTTGGGCACGAGGTAAACCCTTCCCGGATGGCGTGATGGCCAAACCGTGTCATGCTTTTGTGGGAGCGTTGCGCAGAACGCATCTAATCCAGATCTTTCTGGATCCACTGGGGCGGCTGATCAATCCGGCATTGCACCGGTCAGGAAAAACGAAAAAGCCTGCCGCAGAAGGAGCGGCAGGCTTTCGAATTTTCGAACAGCGGCTGGGAGGAGGAGCGCCGTTGTTCTGCCAGGTGCCCCATGGGAGGAGCGTGGGCGCCTGGAACACGAAGCTCTGCGGGAGGAGGTGCATCGCTTCGTTGACGCCAATCTACTCTAGCCAGCGATATCAGTAAGGAGGTCAGGCGCACCGCAGCTATACACTTTATGCATCGCCCCCTCGGCAAATGCCAAATCCTCCTGCCGTTAGGCCTTAAAACGATCAAACGCCGTTAGGATCTTGGTTGGCGGATCTGCTTCGGGATATTGGTAGATCTCGGTTCGCAGGTAGCGAAGCTCGTCCTCGAGGTCGGGCTCTTCGACCTCTATCCACCAGCTTCTCGGTCCACCTTCTGCTCCGTCCGACCAACGATAGCCGCGAGCCTTCAGATGGTCTTTGAAATCGTAAGGGCTGTTCTCGGCGAAGATACGGACACGGGACCGCTGGCTCGCGTTGTAAAGCTCTGCGAATGGTGAGATGACGTCGGCTTCACCCTTCCGGTCGAGGACCTCCAGCAACGCAAAGCAGTCGTCAACCGCTCGATGGCCATTGTGGAAAAACCCAGCATGTCCGATCAGGTAACCAAGCTTGGTGCCTTCGAAGCCCCGCGACGACCAGTCGATTTCGGCGTTCGAGCACGCCCATGCCTTGCCGGAAAACATCGGCGAAAATGCCTCGCAGAAGGGGCGGTCGAATCTGGCGTTGTGGGCGATAACTAGATCGGCAGGTTCGATGAGCGACCGTAGCTCCGGTATATCAATGAACTGGCCTTCAACCATCTCGTCCGTGATACCGGTAATCTTGGTGATTTCGGCTGGAATGGTAGTTCCTGGCTGCTGCAGGCCGCCATACACTCCGGTGATATCGCCGATAGCGCCGCGTTCGTCGAAGGTAAAGGCAATGACGCCAATCTCGATAATCTCGGCTTTGCGATGATCGAGACCGGTGGTTTCCGTGTCGATGATGATGCCATGCAGAGGGTATTGGGGTCGAACGCTACCTGTGACCTGACGAGGTTCAAGCTTGTGCAGGATCCGGAAGCGGCCCGTCGCGGCGAGATGCGCCAGCATCTCAGCCTCTTGCATGGGTTGGCTCTTGACGCGTCTGACCCGCGAGGGGGAGTAGACCAGATCCTCTTGGCCGTTCGCCGGGTCGATGAACATATCGAATTGGGCTGGCTTGCCCGTCGGATGCTGCTGCGTCATCCTTACAGAATTATCATGCACTGGCACCGATATGTAGCTCGAAAGACCTGTACGACACCGAAACGGCGCGCAATCCCCGTTTTTCGATTGGCGCCGTCTTGCGTTAACGCTCGAACCGCTCGAGCATCTTTCGCAGTTGCGCGTTCTGCAATCGAAGCTTTCCGACCAATTGGCCCCTGAGCAACCTGATCTCGTCGTCGAGGCTCAGCGTATCGTGTGACGGGATGCTGACGTCAGGTAGGACTTGAGTCGTGTCAACCAGCTCCGGTTTCCTGGCTCGACCCAACTGCTTGCGCGGTTTGCTCTCTACCCGCAGCTGCAAATTCGCTGCGTCCGGAGATGGGATGACGACGGTATCCGGGAGATCGGTTGGCGCAGTATCACCAACGACTACGTCAGCAACGACAGTCCCTGCCCCATCATCCGCCCTGCTTACAGCGCTTTCCACCGGCGTAGGCTCTACCAAATCAGGATCGGATACAGCCGACGGTGATAGCTCAGCATCTCCGA
This sequence comes from Rhizobium sp. PvP014, assembly GCF_017876855.1. NCBI lineage: Bacteria > Pseudomonadati > Pseudomonadota > Alphaproteobacteria > Hyphomicrobiales > Rhizobiaceae > Rhizobium > Rhizobium sp. PvP014. The sequence goes on along the minus strand of NZ_JAGIOT010000003.1, from coordinate 9,864 downwards.
GTGCGCTTGAGGTAGCCAAGCTCTCCTCTGCAACGGTCTCCGCTGGGCCGGAAAGAGCCAGGACATTCGGCGTGACATCGGCAACCTCAGCGTCCTGCTTCGGCTCACGGCGGCGTGGCATAAGTCGGCTCAGAAACTTCCAGGGAGATGCCATGAGATAGGCCTCGCATCTGTTATCGATCTATGCGGGTTCAGTCCGGCGACGGTCTGATCGCCGCTAAGCTGACTATCTAGATTAGAGATATGAGAAGTTCCCCACCGTAGCGGTCAAATCAATCGAGATTGAGCTTTTTGCGCAAATCAGCATTTTCAGCACGCAACTTTTCAGCCAGCATCTTGCGCAACTTTTGGTTCTCCGCCTCTAGCTGCAGAAGATCAGCCATTTCGTCCCGAGATGAAGTCGCAGCGTCATCAGCGATCCGGTCAGGCGTCGGAGCAAGCTTCGGCGCGGCGGGCTCGACCGGCGTTGGGTCTACGCTCACACGTGGCTTGCGGCCCCGCTTCTTTGGGCCATCGGTACCGGCTGTAGCGCTTTCTGCTGTCGTTGCGCCAACGGAGGTCTTCTTCGCCCGAGGCTTACGCTGCTTCTTTGCGGCAATAGGCTCTTCTTCCGGCGCGGGCGCTTCAGCATCGTGAATTGTGTCGGTATCGTCGGCCATGAGCATCTCCTTCGGTTCTTCAGCAGTTGTCGCCGTCGCATCCGGTGGTGTCAAGAATGGCTGAGGGGATACTACCGAAGGCAATTGTACGTTTAGGCCGGATTCAACCATCTTCAGACCTTCCGGCAGCAACGGCATCGCCTCCTCCTCTACGTCACGGGCAACGGACTTGAGGTCCATATTTCCCCAGATGGAGGTGGGCTTGGCGTCGAGCTTCCGGCGTCCGGATTTGTACTCGATGGCAAAATTGCGTTGCGGTTTTTTCACTCAAGACGCTTTCGGATTCTTGTTGGGCTATTTGCAGCGCAATAGGCCGCTGCAGATCCGAAATTAGAGATTTTTCGGCTGTTAGTCCACCGAATGCCACTGCGAGTGAGGGAACCCTGCTCCCTGATCCCAAGCCAGCAGCTTCAACGAACGCTTCCTAATACCGTAATACCCTGCGCTGCATGCGACAGCATCGCTATAGGCTCTTCGCCTCGATGTATCGAGGACTGCGTGCTGCGGGCCAGCGTCCAACGCTTCAAGCGGCTCCCGTGGTCTCTGACAAAATCAGCATGTCCATTTTCAATTCGAGCCGCCGCTACTATTCTCCGGCTCGAGTAGTCGATTGCGGGCGTGCAGATCGTCGCTGCATTCGGCCTTGCAATCGATGGTTCTCGCACGATGTGTAGAGCCAGGGACAGCTTGTCTTCAGGGCGCTGTCATAAGGGTGTGTAACCCTGCCCCAACAAGGAGGACGCTATGTCTTCCAACCGAGCCTCTGCAGCACTTAGTAAAGCCCATATCTCCCTGATCAGGGAGGTATTGAGAAGCGCTGGTCTTCGCGGCGTAGATTCCCCTGCAAGTTCCGATACGAAGCGAGACGCCTCAGCTTTTCTGACGACCGAGTTTCGCAGCGGTGTTCGAACGAAGGGCGCTCTCGCTGTAGTTCTTGATCAATGGAATAAGCAATCATCGTCTGCCCGAGCCTCAAACGTACAAGTCGTTGACCGGCAACCAAGCGATGATAACCGCTGATGGGCGTTTCTTTCCCTAATCAAGCGCGCAGCTTTGACGGCAAGAACCGGTGTGTCCGCTTTACCGGCTATGATGGAATGTTCGAGATCAAGTTCTATCTCGCGGTGGAAGTGCTGGCGTCTGAAAGAGCTGAGCGCAATACCAGCGAGAGTGACTACTTGACGTCCTTTGATGCGCTCCGACCTAGAATCCTAAAGGCTGCAACATCAGAATATTCTCGATCTCGTAGCAGCACCATCATGCTTAACCTCACTAATTTTGATTGAACCTTTTCGATGAACGGAAGGCCGCTTAATCAACGAGACCGAATATCGACGAAAGCGAGGGTAAGGTGGCACGCCCGAAAGATATTGAACCCGTGGATGTCGAGGTCGGCACAAGGATTAAGGAAAGACGTAAATTCCTTGGTCTTTCGCAAGCCAATCTCGCAGACAAGATCGGCGTTACATTCCAGCAGGTACAAAAATATGAAAAAGGCACCAACCGTGTCGGATCCAGCCGCCTTCATCAGATCGCCAGCGTGTTGCGGGTAGAGCCTGCAGCGCTGTTTGGTCAGGTCCTTGAAGGTCAGGAGTCCGGCACAAAAGATGTTGAGGCACTTGAACAAATGACGGGGTCCCCCGAAGGGCTTGCGCTCAATCGTGCCTTCGCCAAGATTACAGACGGGGCAACTCGAAGATCGATCCTTGCACTTGTGAAAGTGATCGCATCTGCTTCGGAACCCACCGGACATTAGTCTTTTGAGTTATAGCTGGGACGTCGCGCGCAGCTGGTAAGCGTGTTCATGACGGGGCAAACGCTTTGATAGTCGCATTGCAAGACTCCCGCAGCCTACGGGAGGAACCATCGGCCCCCGTGGCTTGGCGGTTTACACGCGCGCCTTCCAGCAAGAGAGAAAGCGTGTCAGCCAGTAGATTAGGATCGGTAGCCCCAGCTGCCGTGCACAAAGCCGCCAGTCGGTCTCGCTGTTCCGTCTTGAATTCTTGAACAACACCATAGGCAGGGTGAGCGATGTCGCGGAGCTCAACGACAGCATTTGCTAAATCGCATCCACCCGGCTCTTGCTCCAACCGCTGGACGTGAAAATCTACCCAAGAATTGAGTTTCGCGGCGGCATCTTTTTGGTCGTCTTGATCAAGTTCAGTCCAGAATATCATTGCACGTTGCGTTACCTGTCGAAGGGTCTCGCACAGCAGATCGTCTTTGGACCGAAATTTCCTGTACAGGGTCATTTTGTTGGTGTGGGCGGCCTCCGCGATAGCATCAACGCCGATGCCGCGGATCCCGAACTTTCGAAACAACTCAGCTGCGCATGACACAATTCGCTCACGCGGGGCTACTGACCCCTCCTGCTTATTTTCAACGGACGCGGTGGGCGAGTTACGGCTTGACATAGGTGTGACCGGTCGGTAACAAGTGAAGTTACAGACTGGTAACACTGTCCAATGCCTTGGTCAAGTTATCGGCGTAGCTACTAGGAGGCGACCATGGCAAAACGAGAAGAGATGACTCTGGCCGAAGTTTTGACAGATCCGTTCATCCTTGCGCTCGCTAAGGCTGACGGGTGGTCCAGGCACGCTTTCACCGAAGAAATGCATGCCGCGTCTGACGCATTACGGTCGAGAGACCTAGACCGTGCTCGCGTACCCTTTTTCAACACGAAGGTTAACGCAAGCGCGCAGTGCTGCGCTTGGTAGAATAAATTCGAGCCTAAAGAGCCTCTCGCGCTCAACAGTGCCGCGGCATTCCCTTTCGTAGCATCGGATGCGTTTAGGCAGCCGGCCCGACGATAATGCAACCAGTTCAACTCGGGGATAGTCGTTGTCGAGCCGCCCGGCCGACTTTCGTAGTCTGGACAGATCCTCTCCTGAGATCGCCGAGCAGAACCGGTCTTAGGTTAGAGGCTATGCTCTTCTCTGACGCCTTGAAGAGGTTCGAACTACCAACCCGATATCTCAGGCTTCGAGTGATGGGGGGGGGCTCGCATCGCTTGGAGAACACTAAACCATTGACTTTGGCCTGTCCGTCAAGAGAAACCGCTCAAGCATCTGCGATTTGCAAACGAAGCGTGGCAAGCGCTCGTTCGGCCTCGGCAATATCCTTCATCAGAAGCCTCTTGTGACGGTGGTCGAGACCGCCGCCTGCCAACACAGCGTCCACAAGCTCAAGGATATCGGCCGCCTCGACAACGACCTTGGTCGCACCTCTTTGCACCGCTCTGTTAGCGAGGCGATGGTCAACCGGCGGATTCATACGCTCTGCCGCCACGAAGGCACTTCCATCGAGCAGATAGGACGCCAGTCTCGGGTCCGGCAACAGTCTGATCAGAGCCTGGATCTCGTCGGCGGAAAAAGGGCTGCGAGCAATCAGTCGCGAGTGAAGCGAGTGACCTGAGCCCCTGACCCTCCTCCAGATTCTGGTAGATTCCGTTACTCTGCGGAGACGGACAGGATGAAGCATTTACGGTTCACGGATGAGCCGATGATCGGAATATTGAAAGATCAGGAGAACGGCCTGAGGACGGCCGATGTCTGCCGCAAGCAGGGATATCCAAAGCGACCTTCTAAGTACAAGGCGAAGTTCGGGGGTATGTAGATTTCCGATGCCTCCAAGCTGGAGGCTTTGGAAGACGAGAACGCCAAGCTGAAGAAGCTGCTGGCCGAGACCATGCTGGATAATGCCATTTTTGAAGGATGTTGTTTGAAAAAAGGGTGACGCCCGATGCGAAGCGGGACGCTGTTGCCCATGTCTCCATGCAGAATGGGGTTGAGCCAGCGTCGCGCGTGCGAAGTTTTGGCCATCGACCGGTCGAGCGTGCGATACCGCGGCGTCCGGCCTGATGACGCTGATATAGGTGCGACTATGAAGCTGGTGGCGTCCGAGCGCCGTCGTTTCGGTTATCGGCGCATTCACGTCATGCTGGATCGGCACGGCCAGATCCTCATCGAGGCCATTGATCGGGCGCTTGCAGCACTTCAAGAACAGGGGCAAGCCTAGACCGTGGGAACCGTCCCGCCGTCGATGACAAATTCCGTGCCGGTGATGGAAGCGGCCCGATCGGAGGCAAGGAAGGCTATGAGATTGGCAACTTCTTCCGGCTTTGCAGGCCGACCGAGCGGTATCCCACCGAGACCGTCCATGATGATCTTCTTGCCGCCCTCATAGTCTGTCCCCGCCTCTGCGGCCAGTCGCTGAGCCAGGCGCACCGATGCTTCCGTTTCGATCCAGCCGGGCGATACCCGGACGACCCGGACACCCTTGGGAGCGACTTCCTTCGACAGGGCCTTGCTGTAGGTGGAGAGTGCCGCCTTGGCGGCAGCATAGGCCGTCGTCGATTCCGGCAAAGGCAGAACACGCTGGATGGAAGTGACATGGACCACGACACCACGCCCCTGAGCCACCATTTCCGGCACCAGCCTTCTGTCAAGCCGGACAGCGGGATAGAGGTTCGTGTTGAGCTCGTTTGCCCAGTCTTGCTCGCCGAGTGCCGCAAATCCCCCGCCGGGAGCAGATGAGCCACCGAGCATATGAACGATGATGTCCACACCGCCCAGCCGCTCGCGCACGGCTTCGGATACGGTCTCGCATCCTTCTTCCGTTGTTAGATCGGCCGCAACGAACAGATCCTCGGCCAAGCTCTCCGGCCGGGACCGCGCGGTTGTGAGGACGCGCGCTCCGAGGCTGCGAAAGAGCGCTGCCGTTGCCCCCCCAGCGCCCTTGGTGCCGGCTGTGATGAGGGCACGTTTTCCTTCGAGTTCAAGAAAGCCAGTCATCCGCCGATCTCCAGTTCGCTAATTTTGCCTGCCTCGAGCACAAAGCGGAAATGCAGCTGTGCGGGACTGTTGGGGAAGTTTCCGCTGACGGTAGCCAGCACGCAGGTTGCGTCGCCAGCGTCTTCCACGCTGATCGGCTGTGCCGTGTGGCTGTATTTCTGCTTGGCATCGAGCCACCACCGGCGCACTTGCTCAAGGCCGCGATGGGTCGCGCCTTCGTCTTTGACAATTGCGTTGTCGGAGAACGCGCTGGTCAGCGCATCGGCGTCGCCGGATCGTTCCGCTTCGAAAAAGCGTTTCAGGGCATCTGGTAAAATCATGGAAATGATCCTTCTCCTTCAGGGAACGAGCAGAAGATAACACTTGACCATTATCTTTATAATCGGGACAGATCAGGACGGAGTATTGAATGGATCGGGACAATGGAACACGCTGCACTCGATGACCTGGCCGCCGTTCTCGCGATCGCGCGGAAAGGAACCTTCCGCGCTGCGGCTGTCGAGCTCGACATGTCGACGACGGCTCTCAGCCACGCGATTGCCCGGCTGGAGGCAAGCCTCGGCGTACGTCTGTTCAACCGCACGACCCGAAGCCTGTCCCTGACGGGCGCCGGCAGGATTTTCGTTGATCAGGTCGGCCCGGCACTGCAGGAGGTTCGTGGCGCGCTCGAAGCGGTGCGATCCGAGCGCGATACGCCGTCTGGAACCCTGCGCATCAATGCTGCCCCGTTCGCCGCACAGGCCATCATGTCTCCGCTCGTGATCGAGTTCCTCTGTCACTTCCCCGACATGACGGTGGATCTGGTGACCGAAGGACGGCTGGTGGACATCGTCGCCGATGGCTTCGATCTCGGGGTCCGTGTGGCCGGCCTCGTCCCGAGCGACATGATCGCCGTATCGCTTGGCCGCCCGCAACGCTTTGCGATCGTCGCGTCGCCGGAGTATTTCGAGAGGCATGGAAGGCCGATGGTTCCTCCTGATCTCCTCAACCATCAATGCATCCGGGTCCGCCTTTCCGATGGCGCGCTTTTCCGCTGGCGGTTCGAAAAGGACGGCGACACGCTGCAGCTCGACGTCGAGGGTCGCGTCATTCTCGACGAAGCGCACCTCGCCCGTACTGCGGTCATGGCGAATGTCGGCATCGGCTATTTCATGGAGCAGAACGTCATCGAGGACATCGAGGCAGGCCGGCTGATCCGCGTCCTCGACGACTGGACGCCGCCATTCCCCGGACTTTGCGTCTACTATCCGAACCGTCGAAATCTCTCGGCCGGCGTCAGGGAGTTTCTCGCCCTCGTCCGCCACAATGCGGCAAAAGTTTCCCGGCAGATTTGAGCCAAATACCAAGAGCGCCCCAGCAGCGCCTCGTTGGTGGTGTCCGCTTTCGTTGCATCCGCCGTCCGAATGTCCAGAAGATCCACTCCCGCCACAGCCTCCTCGACCAGCATCTGACCGGGTCCCGCCGCCACCGGCTCGGGAAAGTCCGCGCCACCACGCCGCGTCACTGCAGCGGCAGAGTACGCCTCAGCACGTCATCCCTGCGGACGAAATGGTGCCACCGGGCCGCCAGTGCATGCAGGCTGGCAAGGCCGACCAGCGCATAGGCAGCCAATTCGTGGATCTAGCCGATCTGGCGGGCGACGCTACAACATGGATCCGCAACAGGCGAGCGAATGCCTCGTGACCTGTAGGCCTGCCCGTCGGTATCGACCCCTTTTGTGACACGGTCGTCGCCGAACTGTCCAAGCAGGTAACGCATGACGTCCTCGATCGGCGGCGAGTGATCGACCTGATGTCCATGTCAGGATTGACATCATGTCCAAAGGGCGAAGCGCTGACTTGCAGGCAGTTACGCCCGCGCAGAACTTTCAAGCCAGCGGGCAACGTGGAGGCAAAGCCGGGTTACGTTTGACTTCTCCAGCTGAGATCGGCTTTTCGGAATCGAACCTGGCGAACTATCGCTTGGCGCGCGCCGGGTGCAGTTTCTAGGTGGCCCCCTTCCAGCGCTCAATCTCATCACACTAGCTGCCGTCGCTTCATCTCACCTTGCGAGCCTACTGAACATGCATCAGTTCTCAAGATACTGCTTGCTGCCCTTTTCGCCCTTTTGGTAGTTCCCGAAGAGCTTGGTAAGCATATCAGTCTGAGGCTGTTTTTTGACCGGTCGTACCTTCTTCGGCACGTACTTTGCCTGATAGACATTGACGTCCGCCAGTCCACTGTAACGATCACCATACTTTTTCTTGATGGCCGAAACCGTGGCCCAACGCTTTGTGCGGGCGGCGACTACTGCCTGGCCTACGACGCCCCCTTCGGTCGGCTCGAAGGAAACTGACTTGTCAAACAAGCGGCTCGCATCGGCGATATTCTTCTGTGACAGCAGGTACCATCCGAGCGCCTGAGTGCCAAGCGCGGACTCATGTTCAAGAACAAGCTGCTCGAACTGCTTCAGGTCCTCGCTCTTCATCACCGCCGGCTTTTCGTCCGTCATCTGGTCGGCGACCAGCTCGATATAGATCTTGGTGATCTCCGGGGTTAGCTCGACATTTTTCTTGGCCAGCACCGTCGCCTCGACCTCATGGTCGAGATTGCGCATGCAAAGAATCATGCCTTCCAGGCTCTTTGGGTCAGCGGCGACCTGATGCGCGAAAGAAAACCACTGGTAAGCCGCTTCCCAGCTTTTCTGGCTGTAGTAATACCAGCCGAACAATGCGGCATCCGATGCCGAGTTTGTTTTCTGGGCGAGAATGGCAAGACGTTGCAGCTGATCCGTTGTGACCACACCAGCGGCCGGATTGCCCTGCGCTAGGCTACCCATGCGGCTACGCAGGGGATCGAGCGAGACGTTTTCGAATTCGAGGCTTCCATCGGGAAGCGAACGACCCATGGCCACAAGGTTTGCGAACCCTGCTTCCGGCAGGATAAGGCTTGCCTTCTGGACCGTCGCCAGCCTCTCGTTGCGGTTGGTGCAGGTCGTCAGCACGTATTTGTAGAGTTCGAAAGCCCGTGTAAGATCCTGCGTGCGCGCCAGCGATTCCGCGGTCAGCCAGATCGAATTCATGTCCTGGCAAACCATCAGCGCTGGCGTCGATTCCGCGAGCTCTACCACCTGAGACCAGTTGCGCTGTGCAAATGCGCGCTGCATCAGCGTGCGGATTTCGGCCAGTCCCAGTTTCATCTGCAGGTCGGCAGACGGCTTCCAGTTCGGATTGTCGCCCTGGAGCCGCGCCACTTCGTTGTGGACGCCGGCATAGTCACCGCGACCGAACATCTCCCATAGTGGCTGTTCGGAAACGTTTGTCGGCGGGTCGAAAAGGTCTTCGGGCGCATCCCAGTTCGGATAAAGCGCCTTCAAACGCCGGATCTCGGCGCCGAGCCTCTTCAGGTCGCGTTGCGTCGCGTAATAACGAAGTGCCGTCTCGTCGATGGTCAGCGTGTCCTCAAGAGCCGAAGCCGCTGGCGCCGATTGTGACGCGCCAGACGAGGTTGAGCCGAAGGACGTCGGATGCGTTATGGCGGCGGGTGCCTGCAGTGGCGCTGTCGAGGCCGCGAAAGGGTTCTCGCCAGCTTTGGCGGCAACAGGTTGCGCGACCGGCGCCGCCGCGACGGCAAAGCTGGCAGGAACCACAGCCGTGACCGGCCCCTGCGGCGACGCGACAGCCGGAACGACGGCTGCTGTCGGGATCTGAGCCTGGCCTAACGATGCCGGCGTGACTGGCGCGGCGCCCTGCTGGAGCCCCGCTGCTGTCCCCACGCTTGCCATGTTCGGCGGCATGACAGCGACGGTTTGAGCAGGAGCGGTGGCTGGAAGAATGGTGCCGAGCGGGCTGGTGACGGCGTTGTCGCCAGTCGCGTAGCTGATGGGCACGACAAGGCAGCAGCCAGCGAGGAGAACGGACTTCAGAGAGAGCCGGTCAAACATGTCGGGTACCTTTCAGCGATAGCCATGAGGCTGAGAACGTGGAGGGTGGAAGGATAATAATCGGTCGGACTGAAGTTCGAGACCTCCTCGATATTCACAGGCCGGCCAAGACTGCATTCGACAAGATTGGCGACCGCCCGGTAGCCGGGATCGGGCATGGCGGCGGTTGCGGTCGCTGTTGTCAGTTCGATGACGGCCAGCCCCTTCGTGCCAGCTGAACGCTTCCACTGTCTGGAAAACGTTTCCAGCAGATCCGGATGATCCGTCGAATACCAAGCGAGATAGAGCGGAATGCGGATGGATTCATAGCCGAACTGCGGCGTAAATTTCTGAGCCGGCTTCGGACTGCTTGCCGAAAGCCCGATCCAGTCAGCGGGCAGTTGTGCAGGCCCGAAACGTGCGTCACGCACCAGCGACAAGCCGGTCTTGACGAGCGCCCGACCTGGAAAGGCTCTTGAAGCGTGAGCAAGCTCCTCCAAGGCCGGAAAGAC
>NZ_JAGIOT010000002.1:2852500-3550576 GCF_017876855.1 Rhizobium sp. PvP014 | reverse complement strand
ATTCTTACCATCAATGTCGTAGCGACATTTTTCGAAATGCCCAATCAACCTTGGTCAATGTGCGAGGAAAACACCGCTTACCGTGTTAATCGCCTTTTTCGCGCATCGCGAATTCGGTGAAAATATGGCTTGGGCCGCCGAAGCGCCCCTTGGCGACGAGGGCATCGAGCGCGCGCTCGCAATTCGAACTTCATCCGTTGTTTTGTTACGCGTGGCTTGGAGCGGGATGTTTTGGAACGCGGTTTCCACCCTACTTCATCAAGACCTGATCCACACGGAGGCGCGCCGTCATCTTGGCAGCCAATTCTCAGTCTTTCGTCCTTTTGACAAGGCAATATCTCCTGTCAGTCTTGCGGACTAGATCACGCCCCAGCGTCTCAGCGCTGCACCTACCTCCTTGCGAATGTCGTCCGCATGAACACTGAGCAACGCCCCCCAGGCAACTCGAACCGTGTCGTCCGGCCGATCGGCTTCCGATCCCAAGGCATCTATCCGCGCCGGGTGGGCCTTCAGGACATTTTGCACCTCAGTGACGTTCATAACTCGTGTCGCTACCAACGTTTTGGCGACTGCGTTGAGGGCATCATTCCTGAGGTCCAGAATAGTCTTTGCCCTCTTAGATTCTGTATCAAGAAGTGCGGTGACCGCCTTGCGAAGCCCGATGTCACCGGCACGCAGCCGTGCGAGATCGCGGTCGTCCACCAGATCGATCGCAAGTGTCCCTCCCATCCCGTAACACCCTTCGATCCTGGTCGCGAGCGCCGTGGCTCGAGCTAGGTCCGATCGCGGATCGCCCCCCATCTCAGTGAACTCGCCGAAAATCAAGGATTCCGATCCAAGACCTGCGAGATACATGCATATCTGATCGAGATAGTAAGATCGCGTATTGCTCGAGAACATTGGCGTTCTGAACGCCGCGCCGCCGAGGCTATCCACACCGGTCGCCAAGACCTTGTCGTTGATCGTTATGCCTTCAAGCTCCATTTTGAGTTCGAGACCGACGATCGCATGTCCCGCTTCATGATACGCGGCGCGCAGCATGTGCTCTGCAGGAAGGTCTACAAGTGGAGACGCGATCGAGGCTACATGTCCAAACTCAAATGGTTTTCCTTGGCGACGCGCAGTTCGACGACCATTGCGAACAAGTTGCGCCAGGTCAGCACCGGACATGCCCGTTGTCGAATGCGCGAACCCGTCCTCGTGATCGTCGGGCACAGGTAAGCCGGCATGGAACTGGAATATCTGCCGACGAGTAGCTGCGTCGGGAAGCGGTATGACAAAATGCTTGTCAAGACGTCCTGGGCGCAGGATCGCGGGATCAATATATTCCGGATGATTCGTTGCCCCGACGACCACGATGCCACTGCGGCGATCGAAGCCGTCGAGCAACTCCAGAAGTGCGTTGATAACCTGCCGTGTGTAGTCGGCGTTATGGCTATTGTTCATTGCCCGGCTGCCAACCGCGTCGAGTTCGTCGATGAAGAGCAACGCCGTCCCTTGTGATCGCGCCTCGCTGAAGCTCTCGCGCATAGCCCGCAACATATCGTTTAGGTAGCCATTGGCTTGCCACTGCGCCGCCGTCGATACGACGATCGGGATGCCGCAGGTTCTTGCGAGCGCTTCAGCGAAGAGCGTCTTGCCTGTCCCAGGAGGCCCGGAAATAAGGGCACCGACATCCACGTCGCTCCAAGGTATCAGGCCGGCCTTAAAGTCGTCGAGGTCGCGAGCAAGCTCAAGACCCCATTCCTTTGCCTCGCCGAGCCCAGTGAGGTCGGCCAGTGTCGGTCCAGTGGACGCCGGCGTGGCCTCCACTTGTGTACGATTTACTGACTCTCTCAGCCGGCGCAGGGCCGTTTTGACTGGGCGATTGGGTTGAAATGCATATACGAGCCGCGTCCATGTCTCCGACCTGATCATCTCCTCATCAGACGATGTAATCGCATGTCCGTATCGACGGAATGTCGCTATGATCTGATGCGACGTCGGCGTCGGGATCACCGCAATGACGTCTGCAAACAACCTCAGCTCCTCGTCTACGTCATCCAGGCTTGAACAAACCAGAATGCTTTTGCCCGCCTCAGCGGCACGACGCTGGATTTCCAATTCTGTCAGTCGGTCTCGTGTGGTGTTTTTCAGCGAACGAACGAATGGTTCAGTGTATCCATGTTGATCAAAAACCTGACGAAGGTAGAGGCGGCTGGCGGAGACGAAACTATCGACGGCGTCGGCAGCTTGCACCACGACGATGGCAAGGTTCGGTGATCCGGCGCCCGCGTGATGTCGTAGCGCGGCGACCACCTGGCAATAGGCCAGGTGGATCGGCACGGTTAGGTCGGACAGGTCGGCCGTGTTGTCCGGGGTCCACAAAGACCGACCTCGCATTCGTAGGACTTTACGCTTGGGCGAGTTCGGCAAGATCAATCACCAGGCTAGGATTGAAGGTTTTCCGCGATGGCTCGTCGGGATAGCCAAGCGGATTGCACACCACCCGTGTCCTTCCGATCCGGTAGTCGCTAGGGGAATGGATGTGACCATGCACCCACAGCAGCGGCTCATACTCAAGTATTCGGCGCTCGAACCGCGATGCAAAAGATGGCGTCAGACCATCTCGTAGAAACTGCCGCGGTACTGACATTAGACTCGGCGCATGATGGCTGACTATGACGGTCGGCGACTTTGGCTGCGACAGGTACACGTTGTCGATATCTACAGCAGCCACTCGGTGCAGGTGCTGGCTTTCCTGTGGTGTGAATTTTTTAAACGGGGTCTTTGAGAGCTTGATACGTTTGTAATCGTTCAACTCTTCCCGAGCGATGGCCATGGCCAGTCTCGGCTCGTCATACAAATCGAAGTCGGTCCATAGCGTCGCGCCGATGAAGCGATAGCCATCGATCAGCACGGCGTCTCCGTTTAGGATGAACAGGTTATCGCAGTTCTCCGCCAGACGATATCCGGCTGCCAATCCTTCCTTGATCGACCCGCGATAGTATTCATGATTTCCGGGAACGAAGAGGACCGGCATGAAGGGAGCGACATAATCGCGTAAAAACAGGAGGCTCGCAGTCACTCCGCCGTCAAAGATGTCGCCAGCACATAAGCAAACGTCCGCTTCGGGAATTGCCATCAATGGGAAGTTCGGGTCCATCTCGAGATGGAGATCGGAGAAAACCCAAGCTCTCATAGCGACCTCGGATAACGATGTTCCCAGTAATTCGGTGCGGCTTGATTGCCCAAGTCATACCAGCGCGAAAAAGTTCGAGCGATGTTGCGGCCGGGATCGAGGTAGTACAGTTCACTTGAGAAAAGCGGTTGGCCGTCAGCGATTGTGGGATGTGAAGTGGGCAGGCCGATAAGGCATGGAACAACTCGTCTAGCTACAGTCCACTGGTCAATACGTACTGGCGGTATGGTTTTCGAAATTGCCGATTGCTCCAAGTCGTCAGCTAACTTTCTTAGCCCCTCGATCAGTTGAACTCTTGTCATGCCAAACCAAGCGACTGATGAAGCGTCACTCATGTAAACTCTCCGGTTTAATACCCCTTGAACCGGGCCAACGATTCAGTTGCCGGTTTTTTATAGGCCGTCATGCCCGAATCAGCGACCGCGCCTATCCTGCATGACGTCCCCTGTCGACGTCATAAACACCTCTACAGTGATTCTATGACGTATTAAAAGACTTCATAGTAAAGAAAATTGACATTGGTTTCGGAAACCGGCCTTACGGTTTTCATGACGACACTTCTATCCGCCGACGCCCTGAGAGTCGCCCGTACGCTTGCTGGACTAAGCCAGCGAGAGGTGGCCTCGCAGGTTGCTATCACTCAGAAAGCGGTATGGATTGCTGAGAATACAGATCAACTCGCCAAGCCGACGAATGCTAAACTCCGAACGTATTACGAGACCTTGGGTATAGAATTTCTTGGTACGATTGATCTGAGGGCAGGCTTAACGACTGGGCTTGGAGCCCGCTGGCGAACACCATACCGGTTGCCTGTTGAACATTCAGAAGCCACGGACTATCATACCGAGCGAACCGGCATAGCGTTCGTGGCCGCAAGAGCCTTGCTCAACAGAAAGCAATCCGAGATCGCCAACGACTCGGGTATGGCTGAACGTAAAATTGGCCAGCTTGAGGCAGGATTATCTGCCGATCAGGAATCATCGCTCCGACTGCGATCGTTTTACGAGCGAGAGCGCATCGCGTTTCTCGGTTGGGGAGATGTAACTTCTGGGCTCTACTATGGCGTCGGTGTGAAATGGCAGGGAAGCAATTGACGCCGAACGAGAATTGCGGGGTGAAGTTCCTACGATCGGATACACGTACTGCTCTCAGCAGTTGGCTAAACCTCGTATAAACTACGGAGTCCGCCTATGGCGGACGCATTTTATTGATGTCCTCGCCCCTATCAATCAGCCTGCCATGACACCGATCCATGTCAATGGCCAAGGCCATTCCCCTTCGGTGACATAAATCGCCTTACATGGCCTGCTTGGCGTATCGGGACGGGGAACATCGGTGGCTTCGAACGTTCGATCCTCCGGAAGGATCGAACAGGGAACATCAACTATTAAGAATCAAGCGCTCTCGATAGCCTTTATCCCGCCTACCAAAATCTCACTCGTCGCCTGAAAGTCGAACGAGTACTGAGCGACTGGAGCATAAGAGCGACGGTGGTGCGCAGTGGCACCGTAATCTTTGATCGCTCCGAGATGATGCTTTGTCCCGTAACCCGCATTGCGCTCCCACGCATATGCCGGATACCTTGTAGCCAGCCTCGCCATGAGGCCATCCCGCACCGTCTTTGCGATGATAGACGCCGCCGCGATTTGGGGGACTATACTATCTCCCCTCACAACGGCGGTGCAATTCCCCGTTAAACCGGGTGGCACATCGATCCCATCAATCATTATCGGTGCATCGATCCGCAGTTTCACAACCGCTCGCCGCATCGCATCCAACGTCGCGTTCCGAATGTTCAGAGCATCGATCACGGCGACAGAATTGGCCGCAATTGCGATCACACAGTTCTTCCTTATCTGCGCGGTGAGCTCTAGCCGTTTAACAACGGACAGGTTCTTGCTGTCGTCGAGTGCGCTCAATAGCTTGCGCGGGATAACTTGCGGCTCAAACCACACCGCTGCGACCACCACAGGGCCCGAGAGCGCTCCTCTTCCGACCTCATCACAACCGATGACCACAGGGTATTTCGATCTGTCTCGTGCGGTGAAAGGCATCAGGTCTTAAACTTTTCAGATAGCTTCGTAAGCGCCTGCCCAAAACCAGGCGGAGCGACTTCGAAACTCTCGTTGTAAAGGAGTGCGCCTGAAGTCTCGTCGATGTTGCAGTGTATATCAATCAAATTTTCGCGAAACTGTTTCACCGCTTCGATCTCGATCTCGGTGAAGCCTACGAGTTCGCCTTCGCTACCGAAGTCGCTGGCCGGGGCACCGGCGCTAAGTAGCTTGACTGGCTCGAGTCTTTGGAATTCTGCATGCAACAGATCGAGCCGTCGCTTTAGACTACGATTTTCATTGAGTATCCATCGTACTTGAGCGGCAATCCGTAAATCCTCAATCCCATAAACAAAATTCTCGTCGTCACTTGTCTTTCCAGACTTTTTAGCACCGCTCAGGGTAACGTAAGTGTGGATGAGCTCTCTGAAGTCCTTTCCTTCGACATTTCTGATTGACTGGGCCTTCGGCACATCGAAGCCAAGTTCCTTGAGTGATCGCGCAATCGCGGCAACAGACGTTGCGTCCGACCCGACCGAAAGAAGATGCCGGAGGGTGCTGTACAGGTTACGGAGAGAGTTAAGCCGACGCGTGTTGTCGGTACGCGACACAAATTCATTATAAATCTCGTCGAGAGCGTCGCGTTTTTGCGCATCCAGCGGCACCTCGATTTCTGGTTTCCCCTTCACCATCAGTTCATCTCCTTCATCGAATTTAGGTGATGTCGAAGACCGACTTGCCGCCGATATGACATTGGGGGCGACGTAACGGCGTTCTCGAATACGGATCGATCGCCAATCAAGAAAACCTGCTTCTGCCCTCGACTTACCGCCGTTAGCAGCAACGTTCGATCCATCAGCCTAGACTGCGTGACAGGAACAATGACACGTTCGAATTGGCTGCCCTGGCTTTTGTGGCATGTAATCGCGTAAGCTAGGTCTATATTCTGAAGGTACTCTCGCGGGATCGTAATTTTTCGCCCACTGAAATCCGCCTCGAGCTCGCGCTCTTGTGTCTCACCCATGACAGTGCCGAGATCGCCATTCATGATGCCAATGTCGTAGTCGTTGCGTGTGGCTATAATCGGCTCCCCCATAAAGAACCTTCCGCAAAGGGGCATTTTTCCCCTCCCTGCTAAAGCCTGTAGTTGCCGATTGAATTCGAATATGCCTCCTACCCCACGTTTGACGGAGCCGATAATCTGCGCTTTGCCGATGCCACCCAATCGGCCGAGCGTGTCCATGACGTGATCAATAACCTCTTCTGGTTTGGCATTGATGAAGGTGACCCCTTCCCTATCATTCCATCCAGCGAGAAGTTCCGGCCGCCGCCCGGAGCGAATGGCCGCACAGACTTGCGGAATCCCGCTTTCAGCACTTTGCCGCATCACTGTTTTGAGTTCAGTTTTAGGAATGCTCGGATCATCGGCGAGCACGTGGAATGTCAGACCGAATCCAATGGGTGGCAGTTGTCCGGTGTCGCCTACCAGCAGCAGTCGGACACCTGGTTTAAATTGGGACGTCAACCGGTAGAGCGTTGCGAGATCGATCATCGAGCTCTCATCTAGGATCAGCAAGACGCCGTCGCCCAAATCAATCTCGCCTCGACCCACCTGGATCAAGAGCCCTGCGATCGTGAAAGCTGGACGGCCCGTGGCCTCCCTCATGCGCTGTGTCGCACGGCCAGATAACGCAGCCTGATGCACCACAATATCCATCTTTTCCGCGACTTGGTGAATGGCTTTGAGGACCGTAGTCTTACCAACCCCTGGGCCGCCGACCAGCAACGAGGCACGGTGTAAGAGTGCGGCGTGGACTGAAAGTCGCTGTTCCACGTTGAGAACATATCCCTCAGAATGTTCGAACTCGTCGAGATCAGCCTCGATCTCGCTGTCCGTCAGTTGGCGTCGAAAGCTGAGTTGAGGCGCTTGGAATTTGCCCCCGGCCATGGCCGATACTCGATCGGCGCAGAAGCGCTCCATGATATCGCAACCAGCTAAAGCATAGCCATCACCGACAGGAACGATTGCGCCAATACTGACAGCATCGACTACAGCAGTTCTTGCTACAGTAACATGGCTCTTCAGAAGACCTTTCGCGATTTTGACGAGCTCGTCCCCGGACGTCCATGTGTGATTGATTTGGAGCCGTTTTATCAGCGCGGCCTCGATCGCCCCGACACAACGCCGTTTATCATCTACACTGATCCCTATACGTTGAGCAGCTTGATCTACGGAATCCCAATTGGCGAACGCGAGCATACGATAGGGGTCACGCTGAAGATGCCAAACCGCGGCGCCAAATGATTTGGCTTCCTCTATAGACGCAGATGGCACTGGAAGGTCACTGTAGATGGCGATTATCTTTTCAGCGAGCGTAGGCGACAAATCGAGTGACGTAAGCCAGCGATAAGTATTTGCCTCTCCGTCGATAGCAAGCCATCCGGACACGAGCACCTCCGCGAGGTCAATACCCACAGCAGGTACAAACGGTGACGGATCACCAGCATCGAGCAGGTCATAGGTTCCGTGGGCATGTAGGTCCCAAAGCCGCTGAGCTTTCGCAATGCCGATACCCGGGAAGGCTTTGTGTCCGCTCAACGTCTGAATCAAGAGGCGTCCGGTGGGGCGTTTGGGCGCGGCCGCCCGGACGTAGACCTGACGCCCGTAAGAGGCGTGGACACGCCAAGCGCCGGTTATTTCCCAGGTCTCACCGATGATGGGCGCGCGCCCAAGCACGCGCATTTCGTCTATAAAGCGGGTAGCTTTGCCGTCAATGGTCTGTCCCGAAAACACAATCGGCGGCTCAGATCGCAGAACATCAGTAATCACCACCGACTGGGTCATCTGGGAAGCAATCCGGTCGACGCGAGGTGGCTATCAATGTGTTCGTACCTCTGAAGTCGTTTCCGAAGCTCATGCACCTCGACGCGCGCCGCTATGAGTTGGTTCTCGAGTTGCAGGATACGTTGTGATGCCCATGCAGGAATTTCTGTCTGCGAGTTTTTGACCTGCGATGGCATTGAAAGGCCTTTAGTCTGCACGGCGCTCGCTATTTTTTCTTGCGCCTCTGGTCGATACAAAAATTGTCGATCAACCCCTGCAACAAGTGCCAGTGCCGAAAGGTTTACCTTGCCACCGCGACCAGGTATGTTTTCGCAAGAATCCAACCAACCTTGTAGCTTGGCTAAGTTCTGCAAACCGACCTCTTGCGTCGATAGGGTCATCCCGCCACCCTTTTTTCATAGCCGATAGCGGCAACATCGCCACCGTCCACACGCTGTTGAATGAACTCCTCGAACTGAGGGGCAATGCCGAGATCGTCCAATGCTAGGCGACCCGCAAGGACGTCTTCAAGTCTTGGGCTCCCAATCATGGAGCGCAATAGGTTGGCGGCCTCGTTACCGATCACGATCATCTGTTGATCGGTAAGCGTTGCAAACACAGATGGGCGGCCGTTCCGCTTGAACATCACATCAAACATCCGCGCCCTGCGGATTGCAGGTAGACGAGCATCGACGTTTGGGTAGAAGGTCGATGACTGACAAATACGATCCCACATTTCGAACTCGGTCGACTCCTCAAGAGAGATACTCAGGTCGCGGAGCTGGCCATTCAGGACGAGCGTGTTCTTACCGTTGTCGTTTGCGTGGGTTTCTATAATTTTCTCGATCTTTTGAATTAGCCTGAGCTGACTGACCCATGTCTGTGAGAAGATATCCAGCTTTGATTGGGTCGATTGCACTGCCTCATCCACCGTTGTCAGCTCAGCCGAAACCTTCCGATCCGTAGGGAGCGTACCGTGCTCGGCAATGATCGCCCGCCGTCTGGTTTGATTCTCCTCCAGAAATCCAAAGAGCTCACGGATTTGGCCACCAGTTTGGTTAAATGCAGCAACTAATCCGCCGAGAAATGCGGGGCCCGTCACGAAATAACGGCACAACGCACAGTTCTTCGATCCACCAGGTACGGGCGCGTAAACCTTTTTTCCCTCGTTAAGAAGTGGCCCGCCGACGTTGCATAAGGTGGCGCCGTTAGGACAAATCCCGCCAGCCATTGGAGACCAGAGAGAAGACTGGGTCGACTGTGCAGCGCGCAAGCCCTCATCACTATTGTACGCGGCGATCTCATGAATGAGCTCAGTAGGTTGGTTTTTCAGGAAGGCGGCCCAGTTTTGGCTCTCGTTTGTGCTCATCTCCTCTAAAGCGCTATCAAGCACCCTCGTGATCTCCGCAGCGCCTGGCTTATGATAATACAAGGTCATCAAGATCGTTGCGTGCCCGGCGACAAATTCGCTCAGGATGTGAATTGGTACACCGGCATCGATAAACGCAGTCAGTCCCGACACCCGAAGCGAGTGCATGTCGAAAATTGGAGTTTTCGGCACGCCGCTAGCCTTGTGCCTTCTGATGAGCTGTATCTTGCTACCGTCGCTATTCGTTTGCCCGGCCTCCTCAAGCCGTCGCTCGAGTTCGGCAATAAGCAATGCCCAGAAGCCGTGCAACCTGCCTTCGGTCGGAGGTTCATGTGGGAAGTCACGGTCAGCCGCGTCTCGAAAGAGGAAGTGCAGCCCATAAAGTCGCTTTGCGAGGTCCGCCGACACCACCAGCTTCTTATCGCTTTTGAGGTCGGCGCGAGATATGGCCCTCACGATGGGATTGTATGTCACCTGCCAGTCACGCAGCCTGCAGAACAGTTGAATAACGTCCGCGTTCTCCCATGGGATTTCGTAGCCATTCTCAGTGAAGAGCTCCTCTCGATCTTGTGTTTTGTTTGTCGTAATGAAGAGGCCGTTGAATGTGCGCCCGCTGTGGTGGTCCCATATACGGCGTATGAAGCCCAACTCTCGTTGGCCGGTCTTATCCGTAGGTGCCAGCGATCCGGTGTTAGGCTGCCAACCCTGTTCGGTTGACCATATCTCAGGATCACCTTCACCGCTGTCAAGCAGGCGCGTTTGAAGTGCCCGGATCGGCAGCAGTAGCCTCAGTAGGATGAACTCCGCCCGAACCGGACTCCAGACGCGTGTACGTTGCCCCGTCTTGGGGTCGGTGTATTCGAGGTAGTCGGACCTAATGGTTTTAGGCCACGCATAGTCGTCGCCCTCAATGATCTCGCGGATCATACGAAGGAATCGAAGCGGTATTGCATCGCGATCAGTCTGGCCCTTTGATGTAGCCTGCGGCGGAAGGTCGTCGATATCAATCGGATTCGCATACTCCCGGTAGGGAATGCCGTCCTCGTCCGAACCATATGTCGAGATCACCCAATCAAAGAACCTGGCTATGTTTCGAAGTGATCCAGACGCTCTGCGTTCGGAAATGTTACGAGTTTCCTCTTGGAAAGAACCAATTGAAACTGCGGCGGTATAGTCCCGCCGACAATAACGAAGGGGCTCGTCGGGAACATCTTGGGTGGCGATCACATAATCCAACACTAGGTTCAAATGCGAGATTTCGTACCGAAGACCCACGCGGTTTGGGAGCGACGCCACATAGTCTGCAAGTTGCTCTCGCCACTTCTCCACCCGCGAGCTGCCGCGACCGATTGCCCAACGAAACTCAGCGCTTGAGCGATCCTCCCCTTTCTGTCTGATGAATATTTCGCGATAAGACTGAGGTAGGGCTAACTCCGCTTCGCGGTTGCCGTGGTAGACCATTCTTTGGCGCGCATGGACTTGATCGGTTATGCCGTAAACGAGTGTTTGATGGTTGAGTTTCAGCGCAAAAGGTTCAAACAGTTTGAGAACGGCATAGTCGTAATCGCCGATTTCAAATGGTTTCGAGCACGCAAGGATGAACCGCAGCATGGCTCTGCCTTGGCCCGGATGTTTAAGAGGCAAAGTCAGACTGGTCATCACCTCGGCCATGTCGCCGAAATGTAGTTCAGAGATTTCTATGGCTCTTCCCAGCGGGATGTCTGACTCCCTAAATGCCCAGACCTGTGACGCAGGAAACGCGATGAGCCGATGCTTCCACAGAATGAACAGGAATTCGATAAAACGTAGCGATGAGACCTTAAATCCTTTCTCCTTTCTAGGAAGGACAGACACTCTGCGCATCTCGAGGAGGAAGGCTTCAAGCAACGGTAAGGCGCTGGTACCTTCGTCCGTTTCGAGTATCTCATTGATCAGATCGACAACTTGTTCACTGTATCCCTGCTTCGTTGGGTCGGGATTGCTAAGGGCAGTTTTCCCAAGCGAATAGGATTTCGCAGTCAGGCTGGCCACATGTTCGCGCCAAGTCACCGATGCGGATCGGATCGATTCAGAGTTCCATGTTGGAAGAACGCAATAGCGCGTCGAATCGTTTACGAAGATGTAGTTACTGGTAATCTTGGAGAGAACCCGTGACGGATTTGCGTGCCAGTTCTCTGTGTGCTCGACATCTATCATGCTGCAATCAGCCGGTTGAAGCCATCGTATTTTTCTCTCTCAGCGATCGCAATCCGCCCCGCTTCCAGAGCGACGTTTACCTCTGATGCATCGGGAAGCGTGTAGACACCCTGCGAGACGACGGATTTGTGGTGCATGCAGACCTGTGTAATCTTGTCCGAAATGCCGGCACACTCCAACGAGTGGCCATATGCATGCCGGAATCCATGTGACGATGTACCTTCTTCTTTGTTCACCCTAACCCCGATGCGATCCATCGCCGCAGCATGGTTGTCGTAGTAAGCCGACAAGGTATACATTGACCCTTTGCGCTTGCTGTTGCTCAGGTTGACCAGCAAGTAGGGATGATCAAGATTAGTGGGTAAAACCTCTCGAACGTACGCTTGATAAAGTTTCCAGAACAACAGGCCCCAATACGTTGGAAACCAACGAACGACCGCATAATAGTGCGGTGCGCCGACATCGAGCATCAATTCTTTCCATCCCGCCGCCTTTTTGTCGGTTCGCTGGTTACGGGGCTGGAGCCCATACCTTTCTCGCAGAAACTCCGTTCTCGTCGTATGGACGATTTCACCTGTCAGAGGGCTCATATAGCTGAACCGGCCTAACTCGGGATGATAAAGCCGCACCTCAGCTGAACCGGGAACCGATTTGCTTTCAAGCACGTCCGTTACGAAGAGGTGGAAAGGTTCGCTTGCGCGCAGTCCTCCGTACCTTTGCAAGATGCAGATCATCATGTCTCTGAGATGATAGCGATCAGAGAGACGCTTGCCTTTTCCAGCTTTTTTGTATCCTGACGACAAGAGGGCATCGAACGCCTCCGGCGGAAACCGCGGAGGCGCACGGTCGCTGACCTTTGGCGAATCAGGAGACACGACTGCTCTTGCCCGAGTGGCCTGTTTTCTTGCAACTTTAGAAACGCCAAGATGTTTTAGGAGCGAGTTCTGATTACGGATGTCGAGCTTCCGGTATGCAGCTAGCCGTTGTTGAAACGTATTTTCGACTATTGGGTTAAGAGCCTCAGCGCCGTACTTTCTGGCGCAAAAGTCAGAAAACACGTTAACGAAAGAAATGGTTTCAGAAACCCGCGACCAGCTCGCTGGAGGCCAGAAGAGACCGGAAGGGTCGTCTCCATCGTCCGCTACAGTGCCGGATAGAAGTGCCTGCACAAAATCGCTAAGGTAAGTGATTGGCGGGTCCGGACGATTAGCATCACGGACGGCATACAAGTAATCATATAGACAGCCAATTGCTCGACAGGCCTTTGTTTGCCAAGCCAGGCTCTTGTTTCGGTTCGCTTCCGTCAGAAAAAATTCTAACAGGGGGCACAGTGGACCGCCATCCGTCACAAGGATGCGCATGCCTCCGTGCCTACCGTGCGTGGGAAGAGTGACCGCATCATGAAATCTGGGAGTGATCAGCTTTCTCATTCAAACCCTCAATCGTATAAAACGTATAATGGTAAGCTGTGCAAAAAGGCTCACACTTATCCACTAATTGCAAGGCCTTTTTGCAATTTTGTTGAGGGTAATCGTATAGACACCTAACTGGTAATAAGGTCCCTTGGCGGGTCCGGTTGTGGCAGCCGCCGTGATTCTCGATCCCGACAACATTCCACCCGGTCTCGACGATTCCAAGAAGCTCAGCCTGAAGCAGCGGGAAGCGCTGTTTGCGATGATCATGGCGACGGCGCATGTGTCGATTGCATCATCAGGTCCACGCCTCATCGACGAGCGCAACATCCTGCGCGCCAGTCTCGACGCCATGCGGCGTGCGGTGATCGGGTTGAATATCAAGCCGGCCTATCTTCTCACCGACGGCCGCGACATGCCTCCTGGGCTCGGGTGCCCCGGCAAAGCGGTGATCAAGGGCGATAGCCGTTCTGTGTCGATTGCCGCCGCCTCGATCGTCGCCAAGGTCACCCGCGACCGGATGATGGGACGTGCCTGCACCGTGTTTCCCGCCTACGGCTTTGCCAAGCATGTCGGATACGCGACCAAGCAGCACCGCGATGGCATCACCACCCACGGCCCGTGCTCGCTCCACCGGATGAGCTTTCGTCCGATGCGGAAGGATGCTGCGCCTGAGGACGAGCTCGCGGATCTCCAGGGTCCGGACATCACCCTTACCCCATAACGAAAAAGGCCGAGCTTTCGCCCGGCCTTTGTCCAAGTCCTGTGTCCGAAGATTAGTTCAGACGTGTCTGCACAGTACCGACGGCATCCCTGAACAGGGCTTCCTGCGTTGCGGCGTCTGCCTTGCGGGCGATGACGCTTTCGGCGGCAGCGATGGCGAGGTCGACGGCTGCGGCGCGAACGGCACTGACGGCATCGGCTTCAGCCTGCTTGATCTTCTGCTCGGAGACCGCGTTGCGGCGGGCGACGAATTCTTCCGTCTTCTGGCGGGCTTCTTCCGTCAGGGCAGCGGCTTCGCGTTCGGCTGATGCCACGATGCTGGCTGCATCGGCTTCGGCCTGCTTGCGCTTCTTCTGGTATTCAGCCAGCAGCGCCTGGGCTTCTTCGCGAAGCTTCTTGGCTTCGTCCAGTTCGCTGCGGATGTTGGCGGCGCGTTCGTCGAGCGACTTTGCCATCATGCCCGGC
This sequence comes from Rhizobium sp. PvP014, assembly GCF_017876855.1. NCBI lineage: Bacteria > Pseudomonadati > Pseudomonadota > Alphaproteobacteria > Hyphomicrobiales > Rhizobiaceae > Rhizobium > Rhizobium sp. PvP014. The sequence continues at coordinate 3,536,355 of NZ_JAGIOT010000002.1, read as the reverse complement.
ACCTTGATGTAGATCAGGATGCCGAGAAAAATGACGAGACCGACGAGTGCGAAAAATGTTGCGTCGAATGCCATGCGATCAGGCCCCCGTCTTGGCGGCCGCGACGGCAGCCTTGATGTCATCGCCGCTTGCCTTGCCGCCGATCATGAGATCGACGATGGCGGATGCGGTTTCTTCGGCGATCTGGCCGACTTCAGCAAAAGCCTTGTCCTTGATCTCGCCGATGCGGGTTTCTGCTGCAGTGAGCTTTGCGGCCAGTTCGGCTTCGATGGCGCTGCGGTCGGCAGCAGCCTTGGTCTTGGCGGCTTCGCGGGCCGCTTCGGCAATGCCGTGCGACTTGGCGCGGGCAGCAGCCAGTTCCTTTTCATAGGTCTCGACGGCAGCGTCAGCTTCCGCCTTGGCGCGACCGGCTTCTTCGAGATCCTTGGCGATACGATCGTGACGATCCTCGATGATCCCGCCGACGCGCGGAACGATCACCTTCTTCATGAGAAGGTAGAAGAGACCGAACGTGATGACGAGCCAGAGAAGCTGCGAAGCGAAATGGGATGAGTCGAGCGGCGGAAACGCGCCACTGTGCTCAGTGTCGTGGGCGACACCGGTTTCGGTATGCACTTCGCCAGCCGGAGCAGCATGCGGTTCGGCCGCCGGTGCGGCGCCCGGTGCTGCAGGCGTTTCAGGAGCGGCCGGCGCGGTCTGCGCATATGCCGAAGTCACGAACATCATCACCTCCGGGTGAATTCCAAATGCGAAGGATCACGGTGCGCTTTGAAACGACCGTGATCCGAAGTCCAGGTCCGGTATTAGACCACGAACAGGAGAAGGAGAGCTACGAGCAGCGAAAAGATGCCCAGAGCTTCCGTAACGGCGAAACCGAATACCAGACGGCCGAACTGGCTGTCAGCGGCAGACGGGTTGCGCAGGGCGCCCGACAGGTAGCTGCCGAAGATGTTGCCGAGGCCGAGGGCCGTGCCGGCCATGCCAAAGCAAGCCAGACCTGCGCCGATGAACTTTGCTGCTTCCGCTTCCATGATGAACTCCTTGAATGGGTTTGCGGCTGATGACTGACGCCTCAGGACGCCAATTTGGTAGTTATTCTTAGTGCCCGCCGGGATGGACCGCGTCGTTCAGGTACATGCATGTGAGTACCGCGAAGACATAGGCCTGGAGGAAGGCAACGAGGAATTCGAGACCGGTCAGGGCGACCGTCATGGCGAGCGGCAGGATAGCGCCGCCGATGCCGAGTGCGCCGAGTGCTCCAAGCGAGCTGACAAAGCCCGCGAACACTTTCAGCGTGATGTGGCCGGCCAGCATGTTCGCGAAAAGACGAACGGAGAGCGAAATCGGCCGGGACAGGAAGGAGATGACTTCGATGACGACGACCAGCGGCAGAAGAGCGCCGGGTACACCGCTTGGCACGAACAGCTGAAGGAAGCCGAGGCCGTGCTTGTAGAAGCCGTAGACGATGACCGTGCCAACCACCAGCAGAGCCAGTGCGAAGGTGACGATGATCTGGCTGGTGACGGTAAAGAAGTACGGGAACATCCCGAGCAGGTTCGCGGTCAAGACGAACATGAACAGCGAGAAGACCAGCGGGAAGAACTTCATGCCATGGCTGCCGGCGCCTTCGCGCAGCATGTTGGCAATGAACTGGTAGGACATTTCGGCGACCGACTGCGCGCGGCCCGGGATCAGGCTGCGGGCGGACGATGCGAAATACAGGAAGCCGGCTGCGCAGGCGACCGTAGCAGTCATGAACAGCGATGCATTGGTAAAGGATAGGTCGATACCGCCGATCTCGATCGGGACGATCTTGCTGATCTGGAACTGATGGATCGGATCGTTTGCCACCGCTTACCCTCTTTCATATGCCGCCATGCCGGCGGCTCAATTCGTGTTGCGAAACCGAGCCTGTTAGTGCCCTGCCCCGTCCCCGCTGCCTTTTTTCCGCAAGGGCGGCGGCTCGGCCACCTTGCCCACGGATCGAAGCACGTTCAGAACACCGGCGCAGAAACCAAGAAGGAGAAGAATGATCATCCCCCACGGCGACGTGCCGGCATAGTAATCCAGTCCATAGCCCAGAATGGCGCCCACTGCGACAGCCGAGATGAATTCGGAGGAAATCTTGAAGCCGAGGGCCATGCCCTTTCGACTTTCTTCAGATTGCGCTTCCCGCTTCGCCTCTACCGCGTCACCAGCCTTCCGATCCGCCAATTGTGCGGACAGACGCTTTCGGCGTTCTTCCAGACCATCCTCGCGGTTGTCCATCCTCACGTCCTCCCATCCGCCCTTGTTCGGAGCGGACCAACCGCAACAGCAGCCAGCGGGGTTTCGCGCCTTCCGGCCCGCTTCTAAGTCGCGCGCAACATAGTTTTGAGAGGACTTATAGTCAAGGCGGTGCCGGTCCTTGATTCGGGGGAAATTAACGCTTCGATTTCAAGCGGTTATCGCTGAATTCCCGGCAACATGGCAAAACCTTCGCGGGAATATTCACAGATCGGCCGGGTTTATCAGCTCCAACCACCACCATAGGTACGGTAAAACACGTGCAGACCGATGCGTCCGACCTTTTTCATGGTCTTTGCCCAGTTCGGACGGACATAGACCGCGTGGTAGTGAGTGGCCGAGCCGACTTCCGGCAACCAGATCTTGCCGGCGGTCACCGCCATCGCAACTTCCTGGGCTGTTTCGAAATGATCCGGCGCGCGGATTCGGTCTGGAATGTTGTCGCAGGCGAAGGAGAACTGGCAGCGGTTGCGCCAGTCTTCGTTCTGATAGACGACGTCGCAGATGCTTTTCGGATAGTGCGGATTGCGGACGCGGTTGAGAATAACCTGTGCGACCGCGGCCTGGCCACGCACTTCTTCTCCGCGCGCTTCAAAATAGATTCCGGCGGCCAGGCATTGCTGCTGCTTGGGCGAAAACGATTCTTCCGGCAGCGCCGTTGCTGCCCAGGCGTGGTCTTCCGGGCCGATCGGCGGAATGAAGCGGCCGGTTTCGGGCTTTGCGCCGAGGATCGCATCGAAGGGTGACTTGCGTGAGAAGTCGGGCTTGGCCGGTGCATAGGCGGTTGCCAGCACATCGGCCTTTTCGTTGGTGATGAGATCGGCGAGCATCGAAGGAAGACCGGGCTCCTTGACCTCGTCCTTGCGGAAATAGAATTCGGCGAGCTCGACCGGCTGGTCGTCGGCTTCGGCTTTGACGAAGGCGGTCATTTCATCGCTGGCATCCACAGGCGTGGTCAGCGAGCTGGAACGCTCGAGGATCGACCCGGCCGAAAAGGCCTTCGGCGGCTGCATCTGTTCGACGGCTACGATCCGGCTCTTCTTTTCCGCGCGGTTGACGCGGTCTTCGTCCGGCGTGTCCTCACCTGACTTCTCGTTACCGGTGAATGCCACGCGGCGACCGTCGGGCAGCGTCATGCCGGCATCGCCGCCGAGCACGGAACCGCCACCCGGAAAGGCAAGCGATGCGTTATGAAGGGAGCCGGCCGGCGAGTTGGTCATGACCATGCGCCACTGGTCGCGGCCGCGGTCGATGCCGGAGAGGAGATCGGTGAGATCGCCTTGTGCGGGAACGGCTGGAAACACCAGCCAGGCAGCAAGTCCAAGGACGCCAGGCGCCAGCCAGATATCGCGGCGCGACAGGGCGCGGTGCAAAAGAGACTTCGTCCGAGCCGCCGGCATGGCCACTTTAGAGGACTTTCGACGCTGTACGGTCTTCGAACGCAAAACCGGCTACTCCACAAGGCAGGTCAACCAGGGACCTCAATGACTGATCGATGGGTCAAACATCAATCATTAACCTTGATGAGCAGTTAACGCTTATAGACAGAATCCGTTGTAACGCTGGGATTTGGGCATTTTCACTTAAACGTCAGAGGCTCGTGTCCGAAATGCCACGCGGGTTTTGGGCGACCTCTCCGTCACCCTTTCCGTCAGATGATGACGTGCGAACCCAGTTCGACGACGCGGTTGGCCGGCAGGTGGAAATAGTCGGACGGATCGGTTGCGGCATTGGCGAGCGCGATAAACAGCCGGTCCTGCCACATGGGCATGCCGGAGGCTGCGTCCGGTACCAGCTTGCGTCGGCCGAGATAGAACGACGTCGACATGATATCGAACTTGAAGCCGGTCTTTCTCAGATAGGCAAGCGACTGCGAGACATTGTGCGATTGCATGAATCCGAAGCGCAGTTCGATGACCGTGAACCGATCCGACAGCTTCTCGACCCGGTAGCGATCCTCGATCGATACGCGCGGCTTGTTGACCGTGATGATGGTCAGGATGACGTTCTTCGCATGCAGGACGTGATTGTGCTTGATGTTGTGCAGCAAGGCCGCCGGTGCTGTCTGCGGATCACCGGTCAGGAAGATGGCGACGCCTGGCACGGACACCGGAGCATGATCGCTTTTCTTTTCCACCATGGGAATAAAGGTCTGCAGCGGCACATCGATGCGGCGGGTCTTTTCAAACAGGATCGCAGCACCCCGCTTCCAGGTCCACATGACGACGGTAAAGCCGATCGCCATCATGACCGGCACCCAGCCGCCATCATGAATCTTCAAAAGATTGGCGCCCAGGAAAACGAATTCGAGCAGCAGAAGCGGCGCGAGCACAAGGGTTGCCAGCACACGCGGCCAGCGCCATCTCAGCCGAACGAACTCGAACGCCATCAGCGTCGTCACCACCATGGCGCCGGTCACCGAGATTCCGTAGGCGGTGGCCAGAGCATCGGAGCTCTCGAAACCAAGAACCAGCGCGATGACGCCGACCAGAAGCAGCGTGTTGACGCCCGGCAGAAAGATCTGGCCGGTATTGGTTTCCGAGGTGAACAGGATCTGCATGCGCGGCAGATAGCCGAGATGGATCGCCTGGCGCACCAGCGAGAAGGCGCCGGTAATGACAGCCTGGCTTGCGATGATGGTGGCGCAGGTGGCGAGAATGATGACCGGAACGAGCGCCCATTGCGGGAACATCAAATAGAACGGATCGCTCATCGCTTCGGGATGGCTCAGCACCATGGCGCCCTGACCGAGATAATTCAGCGTCAGCGCCGGAAAGACCAAGACGAACCAAGCCCACTGGATGGGACGGCGACCGAAATGGCCGAGATCTGCATAAAGCGCTTCCGCACCTGTCACCGTCAGGAAGACGGCGCCGAGAACGACGACGCCGGCAAAGCCTTCTTCGCTCATGAACTGGAAGGCATGCAATGGATTGAAGGCGGCAAGAATACTAAGGTCGTCGAAAATATGCACCAGGCCGATGCCGCCCATCACGAGAAACCAGACGGCGGTGATCGGTCCGAAGAACTTCGCCACCATGCCGGTGCCCTTCGACTGGATGGCAAACAGCGCAACCAGGATGGCAATCGAAATCGGCAGAACGGCGCTTTCGAAATGCGGTGATACGTATTTCAGGCCTTCCACCGCAGACAGGACCGACAGCGCCGGCGTGATCATCGCATCGCCTAGAAACAGCGCGGCGCCGATCAGCCCGAGCAGCATCAGGACAGCCCGATGGCCGCACGCTCCTTTGGTCATGAGCGCCAGAAGCGACAGCGTGCCACCCTCTCCATCGTTATCGGCGCGCAGCAGGAAGAGAACGTATTTGAAGGTGACAATGATGGTCAGCGTCCAGATCATCAGCGAGATGAGGCTGATGATTTCCATCTGCGTGACGCCGTCATGGGCGACGGGCTTCAACGCCTCGCGAAAGGCATAGAGCGGGCTCGTGCCGATATCGCCATAGACGACACCGACAGAGCCGAGCGCAAGCGCGAACAGCCCATGTCCTTTGGTTTTCTCGGCGGCACTGTGTTCTGCTGGGTGGCCCATTCGGCATCTGGCGTTCGAGCCAGCCTTTCAACGGAAAAATGCGGATACTTCGCTCCGCCCGCGAAGAGCAAGGAAGCGCCCTCCGGCGGGAGGCGCCTATAAAGACAGCAATTGCACAAGGCAAGGGCTGCAACTGCATGCTTTCACTATCGCCGCAGACGTCTAGCGGCGATGTTTAACAATTTCGAAACGAAAAGAGAGGCGATTTCAGAGTATTGACCGCCACTGACCGTGTATTCCTGCCCGGGAGACCGTCCAAACTCGAATAGGTTCTATTCGAAAACGATGGCAGGCGCATTGCGCAGCGGCTTGCCCTTAATCTCTGCCCAGGCCTTGGATGCGATCTCCCGATAAACGGCGGCGGATGCACTGTCCGGGTCGGAAACGACGACCGGCGTGCCCGCGTCGGAGCGTTCGCGGATGTCCATCGTCAAAGGGATTTCGCCGAGGAAGGGAACGCCGATGCGCTCGGCTTCCGACTTTGCGCCACCATGGCCGAAGATGTCGTAGCGGGTGCCCGTATCGGGAGCGAGGAAGTAGCTCATGTTCTCGATGATGCCGAGGATTGGTATCTCGACCTTGCCGAACATGGCGATGGCCTTGCGGGCGTCGATCAGGGCGAGATCCTGCGGGGTCGAGACGATCACGGCACCGGCGAGTGGCACCTGCTGGGCGAGCGTGAGCTGCACGTCGCCAGTTCCAGGCGGCATGTCGATCACGAGAATATCGAGCTCGCCCCAGCCGACTTCGCGCAGCATCTGCAGCAGTGCCGACTGGATCATCGGGCCGCGCCAGATCATCGCGGTGCCCTCCTCGACCAGAAAGCCGATCGACATCGCCTTCAGACCATAGTTCTGCATCGGGGCGATCTTCCGGTCTTCAAGCTGCTGCGGCTTGCCGGAGATGTTGAGGAGACGCGGGATGGACGGGCCGTAGATGTCAGCATCGAGAATGCCGACCTTGAGACCGTTGGCCTGGAAACCCAGCGCCAGATTGACTGCTGTCGTCGACTTGCCGACGCCGCCCTTGCCGGACGCTACCGCGATGATGGCACCCACGCCCGGAACGCCGGCTTTCGGTGCGGGCTGTCTCGGCCCGGGTGTGGCGGGGGGGTGCGGATGCGCGTGACCGGCGGCAGGCGCTTGCGGCTTTGGCGGAGGTGCCGTCTTGGCAGGTGCCGTTCCAGCTCTGCGATCGGCCGTCAGCGTAACCAGCGCGCCGTTGACGCCCTGCATCGCGGCGACCGTCCGTTCGGCGGCCATGCGCAGCGGCTCGAGTTCGGTTGCGCGATCGGCCGGCACGGTAATCGAGAAATAGACCTTCTTGTCGGAGATAAAGACATCGGAGACCATTCCGCGAGAGACGATATCACCCTCGAGGTCGGGTCCACGAACCTTCGCGAGAACCGCCAGAACCTGTTCCTTGGTGACGTCGGACATTGCCTGCTCCTGATAGCGATCTCGACACAAACTGCCCGCGCCGGATCCAAGGCTTATATAGGAAGTGTCACCGGTCTCGAGCAAGACGCTTCGTTGAAACGCCCCACGTCAGAAAAAAGAAAGCCGCTACCCGGATGGCAGCCAGACGGCGCCCCGAATAGCGGCTTGTTTTTATCGCGCCTCTTGGGACGCTTTCAGCCCCCTCTGGACCTGCCTGTAAACAAGCACGAACCATGCCAGACCGTAATGCGGATGTTTACGTAGTCGAAACAGGGTGTTAGGGACAGGCAACTGGAGAGCGTTGGGAATTTGCCCAGTGAACGATCAATTGACCGCGTAGAAAACAGAGGCGTTGATCAAATAATGATCGCCGGCATCGTTACTTGATGATGCCGGATCTCAACGCCTTGGCAACCGCCTGGGTGCGGTTGACGGTGTCGAGCTTGCGGGCCGTGCGGTTGAGATAATGGTTTACGGTGTGCTCGGAGAGTCCAAGGATTTCGGCAATTTCCGCGCTGGTCTTACCCGCAGCCGTCCAGTTCAGGCAATCGACTTCGCGTTCGGTCAGGACATCGTTGGTCTTGACGTCGAGGCTGCGGATCTGCGCCAGCTGTTCATAGACGTGAACCGAGAGATAATGCAGTTCCATCATCTGCTGCTGGTCAAATGTCTTGCCCGTACCGCCGAAGCAAACGGCGCCGCGATTGCCGAGCCGGTCATGGACGGGGAAACAGGCGCCGCGCTGGATGCCGAACCCGGAAAAGATCTGCGTGACCTCGTCGCTCGAATTGATCACGCCGCGATCGCTCGAGAGATCGAAGACGAAGGGCGTCGTGAACTTGCGCAGATGTGCAAGGCCGGAGCTGGTCTGCATCAGACCGCTTTTGTCGAACTGCGACATCAGCTCTGCCGGCCAATTGGTAACGACGGTATTTTCGGACAGTTCGCGCGACGTGATCGACGGAAGGTTGAGAACCATGAAGGTGCGACAGTTATAATACTGCGTCACTCGCTTCAGGAACCGGATGACATCAAACTGGGTCTGCAGGGTGGCGATTTCGGCGACACTGCCGTCGAGAAAGGACATCTCTTCGGCTTTTTCGGTCTTAGACATATACTGCTTCTTGCTCCGGCCAGACCTTACGCACGCAAACGTCACCACGTGATGGTGATAGGTTCTCGCATTTGCGAATCTTGTCGCATGGTTTCAGGAATTTGTCAGGGAAAATCTGATGACGCGGCTAGCCATCGCGCCGGTTCGCGTTAATTCTGCAACGAACAGAAGCTTCTGCGGAGGATGCCCGTGACCACAGCCGATTTTGTCTCTCACCCGTTCCAGGGTAGCGTATTGTCCTCGACGCCTTGTGAACTTGGCGAAGGAGCCAGCTTTGATGCGGACACCGGGACGATCTGGTGGTTCAGCATTCTCGAAAAGCAGCTTCGCTCGCTCGACATCAACACCGGCAAAGAATCTGTGCAGATCCTCCCCATAATGGGAAGCGTTCTCGTGCCGGTCGACGCCGAGCGGCAGCTGATCGCCTCCGATCAAGGGCTCTTCATACGGGATCGCGCTACCGGCGAACTGACCCTGCACTGCGACCTCGAGAAGGACAAGCCGGACAACCGCTCCAACGACGGCCGGCTGCACCCTTCCGGTGCGCTGTGGATCGGCACGATGGGGCGCACCGCTGCGGAGGGCGCGGGTGCGATCTATCATGTCGTGGGCGGCAAGGTCACGACGCTGTTTGACAAGATGAGCATTCCGAATGCGATCTGCTTTTCGCCGGACGGAAGCACCGGCTATTATGTCGACACGCGCATCAACCACCTCATGCGTGTCGACCTTGATCCATTGACCGGACTCCCGACGTCAAAACCCACCCTCTTCATCGATGGCAGCGGCAGCCCCGGTGGAATGGATGGCGCGATCTGCGATCAGGACGGCACGATCTGGAACGCCCGCTGGGGTGAAGGTGCGGTCGACCATTATGGTCTGGACGGTGTCCTTCTCGCGCGTTTCGAAGTGCCCGCCAAGAGAACGACCTGCCCAGTCGTGATCGGAAATGGGCGCTTGGCTGTCACATCAGCCTGGGAGGGAATGGACCAGGACGCCCGAACCTCCGATCCGCTGGCGGGAGCGTTGTTCGAACTCGCCGTTCCAGTCACGCTTGGTCGGGAACCCCGATATTCGGCCTGACTTTAAGAATCTATATTTTCGCTGATGAGGCCCCCAACCCGCCAAGTGCTGAAATGTTCCGCAGTTTCTGCCTAATAAAACGGCATGGAAATGCGGAACCAAACCGGCGTTTCGGCCATTTCCCTACCGAAGCCAAGCAGAACGAACGCGTCCTTCTTGGTCGAGACGGCCCTTCAATCCGAGAAGCCGTCCTTCACGACGAATTAGATGGAAAAGGTAGGAACACGATGAAAAAGACTCTCAGCACGATCGCCGCAGCAGCCGTTCTCATGGCGTCCACCACACTTGCACCGGCTTTTGCCCAGACGGCACAGCCTGCTCCGGCGACACCGGCAGCACCTTCGGCACCGGCCGATACCACGACAACGACCCCGGCTGCACCAGCAGGTGGCATGGCTACCACTGCAGACGGCAATTACCTGACAGAACAGGCGACCACCCAGGTCAGCGCCAACGATTATATCGGCAAGTCGATCTACAACTCGGCTAACGAAAGCATCGGTGACGTCAACGACCTCCTGTTTGAAGAAAACGGCGGACTCGTTGCAGCAGTTGTCGGCGTCGGCGGCTTCCTCGGCATCGGCGAAAAGGATGTAGCCCTTCCGATCAGCAAGCTGACGCTCACCCGCGACGCACAGAACAACAACGAAGTGCGTCTGTCGACCACCGAAACGGCCGAAGCGCTGAAGTCTGCTCCAGAGTTCAAGACACTGGACGACAAGCAGGCAGCATCCGACACATCGACCACGTCGTCCACGATGAACCCGGCTCCGGGCACCCCGGCAGCACCGGCTGAAAATGGCGCCACAACGCCGTCGACGGCTCCTAAGAACTAATTTTTAGGGACCTGGAACGGGCTACACGCCGCGTGACAGACGATTGAATGGAAGAGGCGGCACTGATAATGCCGCCTTTTTCGTGCGCGGTTTACAAAAGCGAGCAGTATCGCAGCGCATCGTAGATTGCTGCATGGACATTGCGGCTTGCCACAGCGTCGCCGATCCTCACGAGATCGAAAGCGGCATTAGGGTTCTTCGGCAGCAGCGGTGCTTTTCTGTTAATCAGCATCGCGTAATCCACGGCGCCAAGATTGCGCGAGAGCGGCTTCAGCTCGAAATAGAGATCCGCGTTCGCGGCCGTGCCATGCTCGACCACGACCTGTGCGACACGCCTTTCCTCGACCACATCCCTTGCGTAATCGGATCCGAGGCTTGCCACCAATGCATTGCCGTCACGCCGCACCGACTTCAACCGCGTGTTGATCGTCACGCGGACACCCTTCTCGGCAAAAATCCGTGCGTAGGGGACATGGTTCATGCCCCCCATCTCAGGTGCGAAGAAGCGTTCGGGGGAGACAAGCTCGAGATCCGCGCCTGATGTGGCGATGACTTCGGCGGCACTCATACCCGGATGGCCGCCATTGTCATCGAACAGCAGAACCGGGCCTGCGGGTTTGGCAGATCCGGCGAGAATATCCCAGCTGGAGGTCAGAAGCTCTTCGCCCGCCTCAAGTTGCGGCGACTGCGGTATGCCGCCGGTCGCGACGACGACGAGATCTGGCTCGAGTTCGAGGACATCGTCGGCGCCGGCAAACACGTCGTAGCGGATCTCGACACCCAACCGCTCAAGCTCCGCCAGCCGCCAGTCGATGATGCCGATCATTTCGCGGCGGCGCGGATTGCGAACCAGAAGATTGATCTGACCACCCGCCTCCCCCGTTGCCTCGAGCACGGTGACTGCGTGGCCGCGCTCTGCCAGCACGCGGGCCGCCTCGAGCCCGGCAGGACCGGCACCGATCACGACGGCCCTTCGGACAGCTGCTGCCTTTTCGATCACATGCGGCAGCAAGGCTTCGCGCCCCGTCGCCGCATTGTGGATACAGAGAGCCTCTCCTCCCTCGTAGATGCGATCCAGACAGTAGGTCGCACCGACGCAGGGGCGAATGGTCGCCTCCTTGCCACTTGCTACCTTGTTCGCGATATGCGGATCGGCAATGTGGGCACGGGTCATGCCGACCATGTCGAGCTTACCTTCGGCGACCGCATGCCGGGCCGTTGCAACATCGGCGATACGGGCCGCATGAAAGACCGGGAATTTCATCGCCTTCCTGACATCGCCGACAAAGTCGAGATGCGGCGAGGATCGCATGCCCTGGATCGGGATCACCTCGTTCAGATCCGCATCGTGATCGATATGGCCGCGGATGACGTTCAGGAAGTCGATGCTGCCCGACGCCACCAGCCGGCGGGAGATCTCGATCCCCTCTTCGCGGGAAAAGCCCTTGTCCCAGTTCTCGTCGGCAACCAGGCGGATGCCGACGATGAAATCCGGACCGACGGATTTGCGCACCGCATCGATCACCATGGTCGAAAACCGCATGCGGTTTTCGAGCGATCCGCCGAACGCATCGTCGCGGTGGTTGGTGGCGGGCGACCAGAACTGGTCGATCAGGTGGCCATAGGCTTCGATCTCGATACCATCGAGACCCGCCGCCTGCATGCGGCTGGCGGCATCGGCATAGTCTGCAACGATGCGCTCGATATCCCAGTCCTCGATCTCCTTCGGGAAGGCGCGGTGGGCGGGTTCGCGAATGGGAGATGGCGCCAGCACAGGAAGCCAGGCGCCCTTGTTCCATCCGGTCCGGCGCCCGAGATGGGTGAGCTGGATCATCACCGCCGTGCCGTATTCATGACAGTCATCGGTGAGCTTCTTCAGCCACGGCACGATGTCGTCGCGATAGGCGTGCAGGTTGCCGAATGCGGGTGGACTGTCCTGCGAGACGATCGCGGAACCGGCGGTCATGGTGAGCGCGATGCCGCCCTTTGCCTTTTCGAGATGGTAGAGCCTGTAACGATCCTTCGGCATGCCGTCTTCGGAATAGGCCGGTTCGTGCGCCGTCGACATGAAGCGGTTCTTGAGGGTGAGATGCTTCAGCTGAAACGGCTGCAGAAGGGGATCGTTTGAAACGGACATGGTGATCTCGCAATGCGGCTTGCAAAACCACATCATCGCGCAGCGGACAGCCCCGTGCGAGCATCAGACGCGGCGCGGACTGTCCACTCCGCGCCCTCTCCTCAACGGTGGTGGAGGCGGAAGATCAGTCCCGTTCGGGGGTCATGAAGTCGCGGTGATGGGTGCTCAGATACCGCAGCGTCGAGGCCGTATCGGCGGGTCTGCCGTGGTAATAGCCCTGCCCCATGGCACAGCCCAGCGATCGCAGCATTTCCGCTTCTTCCGGCTGCTCGATGCCCTCGGCGACCACTTCCAGTTCCAGACCGTCGCACATGGCGATGATCGCCCTGACGATGTGTCCAGAGGCACGGTCCGAGGTGATGCGGGAGACGAAGGCGCGATCGATCTTGACCTTGTCGAAGGTGAAGTCGCGGAGACGTCCGAGACTGGACTGACCGGTGCCGAAATCATCGAGCGAGATGCGCGCGCCTGCCTTGCGAAGATCCGTGATGATGCGCTCTGCCGTATCGGCCGAGGTCATCACAGCAGTCTCGGTGATCTCGAATTCCAGCCGATGCGGATCGAGCCCGACGCGGGCGAGCGTCGAAAGGATGCTTTCCGTGGTCGTCGGGTCCATCAGCTGGGCGGAGGACAGATTAAAGGACAGGAACAGATCCCGCGGCCAGGACAGCGCTGCCTCGGCTGCCTTGCGCAGCAGGGTTTCCGACAGCGCATCGATGAAACCGCGCTCTTCGGCAAGCGGCACGAAGACGGCAGGCGATACGAAACCGAGATCCTTGTCGTTCCATCTCGCGAGTGCCTCGAACCCGACGACCGATCCATCGTCCAGGCGCACGATAGGCTGGAAATGGACATCCACGGCATCGCTGATGATCGCATGGCGCAGCGCCTGTTCAAGCTGCGTCGCGCGCATCATCTCCTGCGCGATTTCCTGGGAATAGACCGTGATCTGGCCGCGACCGCGGCGTTTGGACCGGTAAAGCGCGGTTTCAGCGCTCTTCAGCAGTTCCTCGAAATGCTCGCCGGCGAAGGGGTAGATGGCAAAGCCGAAGGACGCCGAGAGACGCACATTGCGATCCCCCAGATCATAGGGTGCGGAAAGAACATCCCGGATCATCTGGCCGATCCGTTCGGCACCGGTGCGCTCGAAGACGAGCGGCAGCACGAAGGCAAACTCGTCGCCGTCGTGACGAGTGACCGTTGCGCCATCCGGAATGCAGGCCTTGAGGCGATGCGCCACCTGGCAGAGGATCTCGTCGCCCGCTTCCATACCGAACAGGTCGTTGATCGGCTTGAAACCATCGAGATTGGCAATGCAAACAGTAAACGGGGCGGGATCGGCTGCACGCTCTGCGGCGAGAAGGTGAACCTTGTCGCGCATACGGTGTCGGTTTCCAAGACCCGTAAGCGGGTCGCTATAAGCCTTGGCCTGCAGCTCATGCTGACGGAGCTGCGGCAACGGGTTTTCCGCCAACGTCATAAGTTTATCCGCTTGCACCACATTTGATAGGCGACGATGCGGGACAAAGCTTAACATTTCATAGCGGAACCGTAGCGTTTCGGGATAGCCGTCCGCGCTTCCGATCCATGCTCAAGACAGCATCTGCTGCGAACCGGCAACGACGAGAAATTTCGCGAACAGGGTTTCCAGCACATCGGGACTGATCGGCTTCAGGATCACGTCGTCCATTCCCGATGCAAAGCATTCCTCGCGGTCGCGGTCGAATGCCTGGGCGAGGACGCCCACGATCGGTGTCGACGCTTGCCCTTCTTCCTCGAGCGTGCGGATCGCCCGCGCTGCCTCGAAGCCGTTCAGGGTCGGCAGAGTGACATCCATCAGCACCAGCGAGGGACGAAGCTCGTGCCACATCCTGACCACCTCTTCTCCATCGACCGCAATCGCATAGCGGTACCCGAGGCTTTCGAGGATTTGCGAGAACACGATCTGGTTCACCTCGTTATCTTCAGCAACAAGGATATCGACGCAGGGCTGAGGGTCATCGGGCAGGATCTGCCAGTTGTCTTCTTCGTCCTGTTCGACAGGTCCACGCAACTTGGTCAGTTCGCGGCTGAGGGTGGGAACGAGATGCTCTTCGAGAGCCGCAGCATCGAAGGCCACGACCTGTTTGTCGTAATTTGAGCCGATGGCGCGGCAGGCGGATGCCAGATCGCGATCCGCGACGATGAGATCGACCCTGACCGCGGCGTTGGACACGAGTTCGAGGCAAAGCGCCAGTTCGTGTTCATCAACGACCGAGGATGCCTCGACCTGAAAATCCGAAAGGATCGCCTTCGCGGTTCCGGTGAAAAGCGGGTCGCTCGAGACGATCAGGATCTGGCTGCCGGCGATATCGGGATCCGCGCCCTGCAAAGCGTCCCGCATCTTGCTCTTGCGATGCAGCTTGGCGGAAAACAGATTGGGGTCGTCGAACAGGCGGATAAAGCCACGCCCGTCCTCTTCCACCTCCACCATTCGGGAAATGTCCTGCATGACGGTGACAAGATAGTACCGGCCCGGTTTGCCGATCCGGTACTTGTTGGCGACGATCACCATCTGCGAGCCATCCGGACGCGTCAGACGCTCCGGGAGCTGGATCTCCTCGCCGTCTTCCACCACCCGGCGGTTGATACCGTCGAGCCGCTGGGCCAAGGCCGGAGCATGGATGTCGGTCCCCGTGCAGCCGAGCAGCGCTTCGGCGGGGAGATCGTGAAAGCGGCAGGCAGCCTTGTTGACGGCGACGAAGGCGAGATTGGTGTCCTTGACCATGACCGGGAACGGCAGGTTGTCGAGGATATCCTCGGTCAACTGCACGCGCTCCATGTCGGCGCGCCACTGCTCTTCGCGCTTGCGCTGTTCGGACACGTCCCGGAGGATGCAGACGCCGTAGCCCGACGGCAGGCGCCGTTTGGCAAGACTGATCCAGCGATCGGCACCACGGCGCATCAGCGCCTCGTGCCGCTCCTTCCAGAGCGTGGCAATATTGTCGGAAATCCAGTCGTCGCGGCTGAGCAATCGTTTTGTGCCGCCGGTCTCGGACATGAACCGTCGGCCGCCGTCATAGATGGCACCAAGGAGATCGCGCAGCCGTGTACCGGGTGCAAGGACGCTGTCAGGAATGCCGAGAAGGATGGTCAGTTGTTGACCGGCAAAGATCAACAGGTCGTTCTTGTCGTAGACGACAAGGCCGCCTGAGTGCCCACCCGAGATCGCCTCGGAAATCACTTCCATCATCGCAGTCTGAATGTCCGCGTCCGCCGACGCCAAATCATTCATGTGACAAAACCCCCTGTGTGTTCACAGACTCGGCCAATCGCCGGCACCATGCGGTGCAATCCGTCTCAATTAATCAAGTCGGGTAAGACACATGCTGGCTTCAAGTCCTCGAACAAAGGGCCGATCCTCGTGTACGGGTGCCCAGCCGGCCCATACATCGGTTCCTCTGCGGAGAGCTGGCGCTCTCCCGGGTTCATCCTGTTCAACTCAGATTGAATATCGGTTTTCGGTTAAGGCCGAATTAAGATAGGCTTGCTGCAGGGCTTGCAGGGGACAAACCATCCGGCAGCCTTTCCTTCCCGCCGGAAATCCTTGAAAATAGCGCCATGTTCATCAAGCAGCTTTCCGAAACGCTCATCAACCAGATCGCTGCCGGCGAGGTCATCGAGCGACCCGCAAGCGCTGTCAAAGAACTTGTCGAAAACGCCATCGATGCGGGTGCGACGCGCATCGAGATCGCCACGGCGGGCGGTGGCAAGTCTCTTCTGCGCGTCACGGACAATGGATCGGGCATGGAGCCCGCCGATCTCAACCTCGCGATCCGCCGCCACTGCACCTCGAAGATCGCGACGACGCTCGACGATATCAGAACGCTCGGCTTTCGCGGCGAGGCACTGCCGTCGATCGGGTCGGTCGCGAAACTCACGATCACCAGCCGGCGCCAAGGTAGCGACAGCGGCTCGCAGGTGTCGGTGACCGGCGGCAAGACGACCGCGGCGCGGCCGGCACCGGCCAATCCCGGCACGGTGGTCGAAGTTCGTGACATCTTCTTTGCGACGCCGGCACGCCTGAAATTCCTCAAGACCGAACGGGCGGAAGCCGGTGCGATCACCGAAATCGTCAAGCGGATGGCGATCGCTTTTCCGCATGTGCGTTTCGTTCTGTCGGGCTCCGACCGCACCACGCTGGACCTGCCGGCGACCGGCGAGGACCATCTGGCGCGCATGGCGCAGGTTCTTGGACCCGAGTTTCGCGACAATGCGATCGAGATCGACGCGATGCGCGAGGATGTGGGGCTGACCGGCTTCGTCGGCCTGCCGACATTCCACCGGGGCAATTCGGGACATCAATACGCGTTCGTCAACGGACGGCCGGTGCAGGACAAGCTCATCCTGTCGGCCATCCGCGGCGCCTATGCGGAGCGGATGCCGTCCGGTCGCTATCCGGTGGCGGTGCTGTCGATCACGCTCGATCCGGCGCTGGTGGATGTCAACGTACACCCGGCCAAGGCCGACGTCCGGTTTCGCGATCCGGGCCTGGTGCGCGGGTTGATCGTCGGCGCCATCCGCGAGGCGTTGCACCGCGAGGGCGACCGGGCGAACACGACCGGCGCATCCGGCATGATGCAGGCGTTTAGGCCGGGGTTTTCATCCGGCCCCGCCTATCGGCCCCCGACGCCCGCTCCCTGGAGCCCTGCGGCATCGCCGTCGCGGCCGCTGCAGGCACCGTTCGGGTTCGGGGAACGGGCGCAGCAGAATTTCGACGGTTTGACCATGCCGGCGGCCCGCACGGACGATGCCATATCTGAAACGGTGCACGTTTCCGAAGACAGGCAGCGCCACCGGCTGGGTGCGGCGCGCGCGCAGGTGCACGAGAACTATATCGTCGCCCAGACGGAAAACGGCTTGGTCATCGTCGATCAGCATGCGGCCCATGAAAGGCTGGTCTACGAGGCGTTGCGTCAGGCTTTGAACGACAAGCGGCTGGCGTCCCAGGTTCTGCTCATTCCGGAGATCGTCGATCTGCCGGAAGAGGAGTGCGACCGGCTGATGCTGCATGCGGAGGAACTCGACCGGCTGGGGCTGGCGGTCGAGCGGTTCGGTCCCGGCGCGGTTGCGGTGCGCGAGACGCCGGCGATGCTGGGCGAAGTGGATGCATCCTCGCTGATCCGCGATCTCGCCGACGAAGTGGCTGAATGGGGAACCGCTGGGGCCCTGCGCGGCAAGCTCGAATATGTCGCGGCCACCATGGCCTGCCACGGCTCGGTGCGCTCAGGGCGCCGGCTTCGGCCCGACGAGATGAATGCACTTTTGCGCCAGATGGAGGCGACGCCGGGTTCCGGCACCTGCAACCACGGCCGCCCGACCTATATCGAACTCAAGCTCTCCGACATCGAACGCCTGTTCGGGCGGACTTGAAGGCGCGCCAGACGCGGTGTAGGGAATGACGGCATAACGCGCGAGCAATCCGATGTTTTTTCGCAGGAGACGCAGACAGATGAACCGGTTCGAAGGCGGCAGCTTCCGCGAGGCGAAAATCCGGTACCTGGATGGCGACTACCAGATCGTCAGCAGCGGTTCATACGTGATCTGCGCGATGACGGGTGCTCAGATCCCGGTTGACGAGCTCAAATACTGGAGCGTGGCGCGCCAGGAAGCCTATGCCGATTGCGCGTCCTCGCTGGAAGCCGACAAGCGCGCCGGCCTGCTGCCGAACCAGAGCCGGGCTTAAGCACAATCAACCGACGCGCGTTTGCGCCCTGATCAGGGTTTCACGCCGCTCTTCAGGCGACGCTCCCGAAACCTTGCGAAAGCCGCATCGATGATCTGGCCGGGCGCCTTCGGATTGTCGAAGCGCATCTCCACGTCCACCACCTGTACCCGGTTGAGCAGTTTTTCGGCCGGACCGTGATGACCGACGAGACGCACCGCGTCCTTGGCCGTCGTCACGAGATGGAGCCCGTCCCTGTCGGCTTCCTCTAGCAGGCTTTCGATTTCATCCGCCGTGAAGAAATGATGATCCGGGAACGACTGGCGCTCTGAAATCAACCCGCCGACGCTGTTGACGGTGCGGTAGAATTTCTCCGGATCGGCAATCCCGGTAAAGGCGAGAAGATTTGTGCCCGCCAGCGACTGGCCGGGGCTTGGATCGAGTGTCGCGACGTGGACCTGCTTGCCGGCGCGCGATGCCTGGCGCACGATCCTGTCGGCCGCGTCGCCGGTGCCGACCTTGAGGATGGCGGAGGCCTGGCGCATCTGCTCGGCCAGCGGTGCCCGCACGGGACCGCCCGGCACGAGATGGCCGTTGCCGATGCCGCGGACGGAATCGATCACGACAAGCGCGAAATCGATCGAGAGACGGGCGCTCTGGAACCCGTCATCCATGATGATGAGATCGACGCCGTTTTCCGCCAGCATCCTTGCACCATCAACGCGGCGGCGGGAAATGACGGTCATCGCTTCGCGCTCGAGAAGCAACGCTTCGTCACCGACGGCTTCGGCCCTGTGTTTGGAGCGATCGACCATTGTCGTGACGTCGAGCGATCCACCATAGCCGCGGGTGAGGAAACCGGGCGTGAGGCCTTTCTCCTTGGCAGCGCGGGCAAGCGTGATCGCCGTCGGTGTCTTGCCGGCACCGCCGACGGTGAAGTTTCCGACGCAGATGACCGGCAGGGGCGCCTGCGCCCGCTTCGACTTCGCCATGCGGCGGCCGGAGACGGCACCATAGACGAACGAAACCGGCGACAGCGCCCAGACGCGCCAGTCGGCCTTGGTCCACCAGAAGGGCGGCGCTTCGGAAACCACCGCTCAGCCCGCCGCAGCCGGTGCCGAGACCGGCAGGAGGGCGGCAAAGGCGGAGATATCGTCGAGGCAGAGATCGGCGGCAGTCGACAGCGTCTGGCGCGAACCGGTCCCGGTCAAAACCGCGACCTTGATGCCGGCGCCGGCCGCCTCGCCCATATGCATGTCGTGATTGTTGTCGCCGACCATCGCCACCTGTTCCGGTTCGAGACCGACGACCTCGCAGAATTTCAGGAACATGCCGGGTTTGGGCTTCACACCAAAACCGCTGTCATAGCCGCAGATGAAATCGACATGATCGATAAAGCCGAAACGGATCGCCGTCTGGCGGATGGCTTCCTCATTGTCGCTGGAGGCGATGCCGAGCTTCAGGCCGCGTGCCTTCAGCGCGCCGAAGAAGGCGGCGAGATCGGTGACCGGAACGGAATATTCGGCAGAGCGAACGAAGAGTGCATCGAGCTGACGGGTGAGATCTGCCACATCCATGGGGGCGCCTGCGGACACGAAACCTGCGGCGATCTCGGCGGCATTGCCGGCCGCAAGCAGGCTATCGGCACGGGTGTGGCCGGATACGGGATCCATGCCGCCGGCTTGCAGGAGGCGCATTTCGAGATCCGCATCGCCGCCCGACGCGATGCGGGCCGCTTCGCGGTTCACCGGGCCCCAGCTCGCATCATAGTGCAAAAGCGTGCCGTCCTTGTCGAACAGGATGCCGGCGATATGCGAGAAGTCCATATCCGCCACGTCGCTTGTCGCCCCGGCCATCAGCGTGCAGCACCGGCGGCGGCTGTCTTCGGCTGAAGCCTGGCGCTGACGGTGAGCGGATTGACGTAAGGTTCGAGCGCCTTGACGGTCTTTGCCAGTGCACCGCGCATTTCGTCCATCGCATCATGGCCGGCTTCGACCATCTTGCGGCGGGCAAGGTCGTTGATCATCAGGTAATGCACGGCCTTTGCCAGCATCTCGACATCGCGGACCATCCGGGCGCCGCCCTTCTTGACCAGATGCTGGTAGGCATCGCGGAAATTGTCGATGTTCGGGCCGGACAGAACCGCAGATCCGAGCATGGCCGGCTCCAGCGGGTTCTGGCCGCCCTCGTTGGTCAACGACTTGCCGACAAAGGAGATTTCGGTCAGCCGCAGATAAAGACCCATTTCACCGATGGAGTCGCCGAGGAAGATATCGGTTTCCGGCGTGATCGTGTCGTTGCGCGAGCGGCGCGCGACGGTGAGACCTTCCGCCTTCAGCATGTCCTCGATCGCATCTGCGCGATCCGGATGACGGGGCACGAGGATGGTCAACAGGTTGCTTTTCGGCTTCAGCGCCCGATGCACGGTGGCAGCGGCCTTTTCCTCACCATCGAAGGTGGAGATCGCAGCCCAGGTCTTGCGCTCGCCGATTTCGGCCTTGTAGCGGGCCAGAAGCTCCTCGTCGCATGGCGGCGGGTCGGTGTCGGTCTTGAGGTTGCCTGACACGATGACCGGCCAGGCGCCGAGATCACGGAAACGCTCGGCATCGAGATCGGACTGGGCCACAACGAGCGCCAGCTTTTCGAACAGCGCTTCGGCGATGGTATTGTGATTGTGCCAGCGCGTGAACGAGCGATCCGACAGCCGGGCGTTGACGCGGATCTGCGGGATCCGGCGGCGTGCCAGCTCGGCCACCGTCGTCGGCCAGATTTCGGACTCGGCCGTAATGCAGGCATCCGGTTTCCAGTAGGAGACGAAACGCTTGATGGAGAATTTCAGATCGAACGGCACATACTGATGAATGACTTCATCGCCGAGCCTGGCATCGACCAGCGCTGCGGATGTAACGGTCCCTGTCGTCAGCAGGACATGGATCTCGCGACGACGAAGTTCGCGGATCAGCGGCATGATCGACATGGTTTCGCCGACGCTTGCGGCATGAACCCAGACCAGCGGTCCGCGCGGGCGCGGGAGGCTGGCATAGCCGAGCCTTTCGAGACGGCGCGAGGAATCTTCCTTGCCCTTCATCGACCGGTACGTGAGGTACGGCCCGGCAAAGGGATAAAGCGCGATGCCGGCCAGGCGGTATCCCGCCAGGGCCATGCGAGCCATACTGCCGCTCATCGCTTTTGCCCCCACTGCATGATGGCCGTCATCAATCCCGGTCGTCCTTCTGATATCGTATCAGTCGCCGAATTTCTGTCATGCACAAATGCGTCAAAAAGGGGTCCCGGACCCTATGTTCCAGACCTTGGCATTTCGAAACCTGGCAGATCAGGCTTGCTTCAGCGTTACTTGGGGCCTGGCTCGAGCAGGCGATGCATGTGAACGATGAAATAGCGCATCTGGGCGTTGTCGACCGTCTGCTGTGCCTTGCTGCGCCAGGCCGTCAGGGCCGTTGCATAATCGGGATAGATGCCGACGATATCCAGCGCCGCAAGATCCTTGAACTGAACCTCTTCGAGGCTCGAAAGTTCGCCACCGAAAACCAGATGCAGAAGCTGTTTCTTGTCAGTCGTCGCGGTCATGTCCATCCTGTCCCGTTTATCCTCTCCGCCCGATCCTCATCTGCGGCATTACGCCACAAAGGTCAAGCGGCCGGAAATCGCTGGATCTGCGGCAATAGCCGTTCCAGTGCATGCTCTGCGCCAGCCACCAGCATCTCGTGGCGGACCTGCCGCCGGTTGTAGGTGAGCGGGCTTCCCGCAAGGTCGGTCAACCGGCCGCCTGCGCATTCCAGGATAAGGTCGGCGGCGGCGAGATCCCAGTCATGCGAGTTGCGCTTGACGACGGTGCCATCGAGGCGTCCGTCCGCGACCATCGCCAGCCGGTAGGCGAGCGACGGGATATGCCGATGGCGTTCGACATGGCTGCGGAACGGCAGATCAAATTTCTTCACAAGGTTTTCATCGGCAGCGATCACAAGCTTATCATGATCATCCTTGGTAACAGAGATCGGCGCACCGTTGCGGATCGCCTGACCGCCCTTGACGGCAAAGAACTCCTCGCCGAGCGCCGGCGCGACCAGAACACCCGCCACGGGTCGGCCGTGATGGACGACGGCGACCGAGACGCACCAGGTCTTTTCGCCATTGATGAAGGCGCGGGTGCCGTCGATCGGATCCACCACGAACAGCGTGTCGAGTGAAAGCCTGGCGTCGTCGTCATCCGTTTCTTCCGAGAGCCAGCCGTAATTGGGACGGGCGGTCAGAAGCAGGCTCTGGAGAATGTCGTTTGCCGCAAAGTCTGCGGCACTGACGGGCGACGAGCCCTCGTTTTTCCACCAGACTTCCGGCGACTGGCCGAAAAAGCCATGCGCGATCTCGCCGGCCTGACGGGCGGCATCCCGGATCAGGTCAAGATCCTCAAGCCACTGACCCTCCGCACCATCCATCGGTCAGCTTCCTGCCAGGGTCATGCCTTCGATGGCGATCGTCGGTGAGGCTGTGCCGAACTTGCGGTCGATATCGTTTGCCGGCGTCATCCGCATGAACATGTCCTTCAGGTTGGAGGCGATCGTCACTTCGGACACCGGATAGGCAAGCTCGCCGTTCTCGATCCAGAAGCCGGTCGCGCCGCGCGAATACTCGCCGGTGATCATGTTCACGCCCTGGCCGATCAGTTCGGTGATGTAGAAACCGGTGCCGATCTGGCGGATCAGGTCTTTGGGCGAAATATCGCCCGGTTCCAGCGCGAGGTTCGTGGAGGCCGGGGTGACCGACGTGCCGCCGCGCACGCCGCGGCCATTGGTCGGGAACCCGATCTCGCGGCCGGTCGAGGTAGAGAGGAACCAATGGTTCAGCACGCCGTCCTCGATCATCACGAGACGCTCGCCCTTCACACCCTCGCCATCGAAGGGGCGCGAGGAGGAACCGCGCACGATCAAAGGATCGTCGGTGATATTGAGGCCTGGTTTCAGCACCTGCTGGCCCATCTTGTCGCGCAGGAAGGATGTCTTGCGGGCAACCGATCCGCCGTTGATGGCGCCGGCGATATGGCTGACAAAGCCGCGCGCGATGCGCGGATCGAAGACCACGGTGACATTGCTGCCGGTATCGACCTGGCGCGGATTGATGCGCTTGACCACCCGCTCGCCGGCACGCCGGCCGATCAGCTTCGGATCGTCGAGATCGGCTGCAAACAGACGGCTGTCGAAATCGTAGTCGCGCTCCATCTTCGTGCCCTCGCCGGCGATGACGCTGACGGAGCGGCCGAAGCGGCTGGCCATATAGGCGCCGGAAAATCCGTGCGAAGTAACGAGAACCATTCCGCCCATGCCGGCAGAGGCGCCGGATCCCGACGAATTGGTGACGCCTGCGACATCGAGGGCCGCCTGTTCCATCTCGAGCGCCACGTCGCGCATCGTATCGGCGGAGACTTCGGTCGGATCGAACAGGTCGAGATCGGGGTAATCTCTCGCAAGGTCCTTTTCATCCGCGAGGCAGGCGAAGGGATCCTCGGGCGAGACCTTTGCCATGGCGACTGCGCGTTCGGCCAGCACCTTCAGATCGAAACCCGGATTGGCGGAAACGCTTGCAACCTTGTTGCCGACGAAGACACGCAGCGAGAAATCGTCGCTTTCCGACGATTCGGTTCCTTCCACCTTTCCGAGCCGGACGCTGACGGAACTGGAGCGGGAGCGGACGACCACCGCATCCGCCTTGTCGGCGCCCGCCGCCTTGGCCAGATCGATCAGTTCGCCGGCACGCGCCAGAAGGGAGGCGGAATCGATTTGCGAGGTCATGTTTGCAAGCCTTTCGTTTGCACCCCATTTATTGTGCACCGACCAAAGCATCAAGGGCAGCGCTCCGATTCCCCGGTTGACCTTCCGCATTCCCGACCCGAAAGTGCCCCATGACTGCAAACGGCTCCCACTTTACCGAAATGTTGATGCTGCTTGCCGGTGCGGTGATCGCCGCCCCGCTGTTTCGCAGGCTCGGTCTTGGCACCGTGCTTGGATATCTCGCGGCCGGCATCCTGATCGGTCCGGTGCTGCAACAGGTGACCGATACGCAGGAAGTGCTACATGTCGCCGAATTCGGCGTCGTGTTCCTGCTCTTCGTCATCGGGCTGGAGCTGAAACCCTCGCGTCTGTGGCAGATGCGGGCCGATGTGTTCGGGCTTGGGCCGGCGCAGGTGGCGATATCGGGTGGCATCCTGAGCGGTTTCGCCTACCTGTCGGCGATGGCGGACTGGCGCGGCAGCCTGATGATCGGCTTCGGGCTTGCCCTGTCGTCCACCGCCTTTGCGCTGCAGATCCTCAATGACACAGGTGAGATGAACAGCCGCTACGGCCAGCGCTCCTTCTCCGTTCTCTTGTTCCAGGATCTCGCGATCGTGCCGCTTCTGGCGTTGATCACAATCCTGGCACCCGGCACGAGCGAGGCTGCCGCCACCCCGATGCTGGACTTTGCAATCGCTGTCGCTGCCGTGGGCGCCATGGTGGTTGCCGGCAAGTACCTGCTGACACCGATGTTCCAGATCATTGCCAGCAGCGGTGCCCGCGAGGTGATGATTGCCGCCGCCCTTCTCGTCGTGCTCGGTTCGGCGGCTGCGATGCAGGCCGTCGGTCTGTCGATGGCGATGGGTGCTTTCCTCTCCGGCGTCATGCTGGCGGAATCCTCCTATCGGCACGAGCTGGAAGCGGATATCGAACCCTTCCGCGGCCTGCTTCTGGCGCTGTTCTTCGTCGCTGTCGGGCTTTCGCTCGAAGTCCAGGTGATCTTCGAAAACCTTGCCTTCCTGATCCCGGCCGTTGCCGTGTTCATGGGCGTGAAGGCGGCCGTGGTCTACGCTCTCTCGCGTCTGTGGGGTTCGCCGCCCAATGACGCGCTGAAGATCGCGTTCCTGTTGCCGCAGGGTGGCGAGTTCGGCTTCGTGCTGTTTACCACCGCGACCGCGGCGGGCCTCCTCTCTTCCGCCACCGCTTCGCTTCTGATTGCCGGCGTGACGCTGTCGATGGCGCTGACGCCGCTTGGCTCTGCGCTTGCTAGGCGCCTGCAGAAGAGCGAGACGCGCGAACATCTGGAGGAGGATTTCGAAGGCGCCGGAGCCGATGTGCTGATGATCGGCTTTTCCCGTTTCGGCCAGATCGCGGCGCAGATCCTGCTTGCCGGCGGCAGTTCCGTGACTGTCATCGACGACAGTCCGGAGCGTATCCGGCAGGCGGCCAATTTCGGCTTCCGGATCTATTTCGGCGACGGTGCCCGCAAGGACGTTCTGATCGCGTCCGGTATCGAGAAGACGAAGATCGTCGTCGTAGCAACCCAGAAACGGGAAACGACGGACCGGATCGTCGACCTGATTGCGTCGGAATTTCCCGATGTGCGCCTGTTCGTGCGGTCCTACGACCGGGTTCATTCGCTGGCGCTGCGCGAAAAGAACGTCGAATACGAGTTGCGCGAAACGCTGGAGTCCGGGCTGCTGTTTGGGCGACGGACGCTGGAAGCGCTCGGCATGAGCGAGGCTGCCGCCTCCGAGATCGGCGACGATATCCGCCGTCGCGACGAGGAACGGCTGCAGGTCCAGGCCGTGCAGGGTTTGGGCGCCGGCCGCGAGATGCTCTTCAACAGTCCCGTTCGCCCCGAGCCGCTGATCAAGCCGAAACGCACCGGCAAAAGCCCGGAGGAAAAGGCTTCCGGTGTTTCGATCGGCAAGTGGTGATCAGGCAGCCCTTTCCAGAGCCTCGATCGCACGCTTCAGCTCTTCTCTTGTGCCTTCTGAGGCTTCGAGGATGTCGCGCGCCTTGTAGAAATCCATTACGCCGAAGCGATTGACGCTGGGACGCAGGAAGATGTGCGGCGGATTGAGTTTCAGCTTGAGGGCGATGCTGGCCTGCATGGTGAGCTGGCTTGCGCCGAACAGGCTGTCGAAGCGGTTGGGTGGATGCAGGCCATCGCCTTCCGGCGCGCCGACCACATCGATGCCGATCACCACGTCGGCGAGATCCATCAACTGCTCGTAAGGGACGGGATTGAAGACGCCGCCATCGATCATGATGCGGTTGTTGACCCTGACCGGCATGAACAGGCCGGGAATGGCGGCAGAGGCCGCGATCGCCTTGCGCAGATTGCCCGTCTCGAGGATCACCTCCGCCTGGCCATAATAATCGGTGGCGGAGATCTTCAAGGGTATGACGAGATCGGCAAAATCCTGCGGGATCTGGCTCGGCAGGAAGGCCTCGAGGATCGGCTCCAGATTGAAGTGACCGAAGCGAAAGCCGCCGAGTGCATCGCGCATCGTGGACGGGCCAAGGCCCCAGAGCCGGTTCACCAGCGAGCCGCGGTTGCCGACGGTCTCGACGGTATAGTCGCGAATCTCGCGGCCCGACATGCCCGATGCCATGGCGGCACCCATGATCGCGCCGATCGAAGAGCCGGAAATTGCTACCGGCCGGATGCCGAGTTCGTCCAGCGCTTCAATGACATGGATATGGGAAATGCCGCGTGCGCCGCCGCCGCCGAAGGCGACCGCGTAGCGCAGATCGCCCTTCTTGCCGCCAGGGCGATCCGCAGTCTCATGATCAGCAAGGGTCAGCCTCGTGTTCATGGATCGCCTCCCGCCTTTGCTCAGGCCGGCTCGTAGCGGAAGAAATCCATCCGCGTATCGCCGAATGTTCGGCTTTCGAGCAGCTTGTAGGCCGGATCGACTTCAACCGTCACATCGGCGCGTTCTTCGAGAATCGCGAGTGCGCCGGGCACCAGCCAGCCGCCGACATGGGCGGCAAACAGAGCCCCCTCACCCAGCTTCTGACCATAAGGCGGATCGGCGAAGAGGAAGTTGTAGGGTTCCAGCGTACCGACCGGGCCGAGCTTGGTGGCATCGCGGCGCAGGATGCGGGCGCGGCCATGCAGGCCGAAAGCGTCGATGTTCTCCCACAGGAGACCGCGACCTTCGACACCGTTTTCGACGAACAGCGCATGACGACAGCCGCGCGAGACGGCTTCCAGTCCGACGGCACCGGTGCCGGCGAAAAGATCGATCACCCGCGTGCCATCCAGCGCCTGCGGATAGACATGGCCGATGATGTTGAACAGGCTTTCGCGCGTCCGGTCGATGGTCGGCCGGATCGCGCTGGTTTTCGGCGTGGCGAGCGTGCGGCCGCGGAATTCACCCCCTACGATGCGCACGGATCAGCCTCTCGGGGTCCGCGGTTTTCCACCTGGGCCGCCTGATCGAGCGCCAGCCGGACGTCCGCCTGGCTTGCCACCCGAGGGACGGCCACCCGAAGGCTTGCCACCGGACGGCTTACCGCCAAAGCTTGGCTTACCACCGCTCGGCTTGCCACCGAAGGATTTGCCGGCAGGCCGTGCACCTCTGGGCTTATCGCCGAACGCGGGCTTGTCACCGAACGGACGATCCGAGCGCGGACGATCGGGACGACCTTCTCCAGCACTGAACGAGCGGGCTGGACGATCACCATCCTCGCGCGGGCGACGGTCACCAGTCGGGCGGTCACGCGTTGGGCGGTCACCGGTGGGGCGATCACCGCGCGCCGGCCTGTCGCCATAAGGGCGATCCGAGCGCGGACGATCGGAACGGCCCTCGCCGGCGTTGAAAGCACGGGCGGGACGGTCGCCATCCTGACGTGGGCGACGGTCGCCGGTCGGGCGGTCACCTGTCGGGCGGTCACCACGGGAAGGACGATCCCCAAACGAACGCTCGCCGCGGGGCTTGTCGCCATAGGCACGATCGCCGCTTTCGCGCGGCTTGCGGTCGCCGAAGGAGCGCTCGCCTCTCGGGCTGTCACCGCGGGGGCTATCGCTGCGGGGTCTGTCGCTTCTCGGCTTATCGCCGCGGGGTTTGTCGCCGCGCGGCTTGTCACCGAAGGAACGCTTGGCGCCGAATTCGCCCTTTTCCGGCTCCGGCGGAGAATCCGCACGGATCCAGTCGGCGTCGTCATCGGCGCGCTTCACGATCACGCGGCGGTCATTTTCCGGCACCTGTTTCCTGAACAGCTGCTCTGCCTGGGCACGAGCGGAAACCGCCCGGACGCTGCCGTCGGCGTTTGGACGCGCACCCGGCGCCATCCAGACATTGGCGGTGCGGCTGGTGCCCATCGGCGGACGCTTCTTCGGCTTTTCGTCGCCGAGATCACGGTCGTTGGACTTGAAGCCTGGCTTTGCGCCGAACTTGCCCTCGGGCTTTGCGCCGAATTTGCCGGCCGGCTTTTCGGAGAACTTGCGTTCGGTCGCCTTGGTATCGAGACGGCCGAGCGAGCGCTCGCGTCTGTCCTCGTCGCGAGGACGTGCCGGGCGATCCGCCGGGCTCGACCATTCGGAGCGGGAGGAGCGCGCCGGCTTCTCGTCTTCAGCAGCGGCAGGCGTTTCGTTGTAGATCGGCGCGTCGAAATTCGCCTTCGCTTCTTCGATCAGGCGCGGACCGAGCTGGTCGCGCAGCGTGCGGCCGCGCACTTCCATGACCTCGCCTTCCGGCAGGTCACCGAGCTGGAACGGGCCGTAGGAGATACGGATCAGGCGGTTGACTTCAAGCCCGAGCGCGCCGAGGACGTTCTTGATCTCGCGGTTCTTGCCTTCGCGAAGACCCATGGTGATCCAGACGTTGCGGCCCTGCGAACGGTCGAGCGTGGCTTCGATCGAGCCGTAGAGAACGCCATCGACGGCAATGCCGTCCTTCAGCTTGTCGAGCGCTTCCTGATCCACCTCGCCATGGGCGCGGACGCGGTAGCGACGCAGCCAGCCGGTGGTCGGAAGTTCCAGCACGCGCGACAGACCGCCGTCGTTGGTCAGAAGCAGCAGGCCTTCGGTATTGATGTCGAGACGGCCGATGGAGAGAACCCGCGGCAGTTCGCCGGGCAGGTTTTCAAACACGGTCGGACGTCCTTCCGGATCGGAATTCGTCGTCACCAGGCCGCCGGGCTTGTGGTAGAGCCACAGGCGCGTGCGCTCGACACCGCGGATCGGCACGCCATCCACCTCGATCGCATCGTCGAAGGTGACGTTGACGACAGGCGTATCGAGAACCTTGCCGTTGAGCGACACACGGCCATCCATGATCATCCGCTCGATATCGCGGCGGGACGCCACGCCGACGCGGGCGAGGATCTTGGAAATGCGCTCGGGCTTGCCATCCGACGCTGCCGTTTCGGCAGAGGCTGCCTGACGGCGCATCGGCTTTGCCGGCTTGTCGGCGGCAGCGTTTTCGCCACGGGGCTTTTCAGCGCGCGGCGCAACGGAGCGCGGACGTTCTGAGCGGGGCGCGTCGGAACCGGGCTTTGCGGGCGCCCGTTTCTTGAAGCCCGTCCCCGTCTTTGTCTTGCCGGCTGCAGCATCTGCAGATTTCGGCTTGATCTCGCGGATGAAGGTTTTGGCTTCGCCGCGCTTCGGCTTGTCTTTTGAAGTCATTTGTTGTTTGCCTGAAGCATGATGTCTACGGAAACGAACCGGACATTCGTGTTCGTGGATGGTGATGAAACACGCGCACAGCGCGCTTCGTGTTGAATGCTTCCTACCAGTTCATGCGAGCCGGGTTAAGAGGAAATCGCGGAAATGCCCAAGAGCGACGGTTTCATGGATGCCGCACTCACAGAAGCCAGGCTTGCAGCGGCACAGGGCGAAGTTCCCGTGGGTGCCGTGCTGGTCATGGACGGCCAGATTATCGCCAGATCCGGCAACCTGACCCGCACCAAGAACGACGTGACGGCGCATGCCGAGATTGCGGTTATCCGGGCTGCGGCCGGGGTTCTCGGCCAGGAACGGCTTAGTGGTGCCGATCTTTACGTGACGCTGGAACCATGCACCATGTGTGCGGCGGCGATTTCGTTCGCGCGAATTCGCCGGCTGTATTACGGCGCGGGAGATCCGAAGGGGGGCGCTGTGGAAAATGGCGTGCGTTTCTTTGCACAACCGAGCTGCCATCACGCGCCGGACGTCTATTCCGGGCTCGGAGAGCGGGAAGCCGCCGACATTCTGACAGGCTTCTTTCGCTCACGCCGGGATTAGGCAAGACAAGGTCTTACTGGAAGGGCTTCCACCAGCTGCTGTTCGACGCCTGGGTTGCGCTCTGCGCTTCCTTCTTGCGACGGCGCTCCTTCTCGTTCTCGGGTTCTCCGAGATCCTGAAGCGTTGCGGCATCGGCGGCACGGAATTCAGCCGGCGGCTCGGACAGGGAACGGCGGCGCGAGCCCATGTTGACCGTTTCGACATCCTGCTTGGCCTTGCGGAAGGCTTCCCATTTTTCCGTTTCGGTCATCTGACCGCCCTGGCCACGACCGGCCATCAGCGGCGAACGGTAATTGTTGTTGCCTTCGTTTTCCTTGGCTTCCAGACGCAGGCGCGCACGGGTCTCTTCCGGAGATTCAACCCAGTTCGGGTTGCTTTCGCGGTTGGCGAGCGACTGCTGGGGTGCAGGAAGACTGCTCTGACCCTTGCCGGCAACGACCAGCGTCGGGCGAGGATTGTAGCGCAGCTTTTCTTTCTCTTCATCGCGGGCGCTGCCGAGAGCGACAGCTGCTCCAAGATCGTCGCCGAGCTGGGCCATTGCCGTCTTGTCGGTGCCATAGGTCGGGCCGCCCATGCAGCCGGAAAGAGACACGGTTGCAGCCAGCATGCCAACCGCACCGATCGCGGCACGAAACGCATAAGTCGTTTTCATCAAACCCCTACCATCGGCGCCCGTCCTGACGCCTTCAAAACCGGAAGTCATCTCGTGCCGGAACATTCCGGCCAATTTCAGGCAGGAATACCGGATGACGCGGCCAAGCGCAATCATCCGGTAATCTGCAAGCCATCAGAGCCGGCCAAGCTTGGCCAGTTCTGTCAATGCAGCCGCATCGCGGGCCGAAACATCCGGCCAGGCGGGATCTGACCCGACATCCGTCGTCACCCGCCACGAGCGGGCGCATTTGACGCCGTCAGCAGGCTTCGGCTCAACCGACACGCCGGACACTTCCGCCAGACGGAACGCCGTCTGCGGGCCTTCGTCTGCCACGATCGTGATCGCGGACGTGATGCAGGTCTCTTCGAAATCCAGTCCTTCCAGCGCCTTCAAAAGCTCGGCATCGGCGACATGGACGACGGGAGCGGCTTCAAGCGACGACCCGATGCGCTTGTCCTTGCGCTCGATTTCCAGCGCGCCTGTGACGACAGAGCGAACCTTGCGGATCTTTGCCCATTTCTCGGCAACCGCATCGTTCTTCCACTCGGCAGGCACATCCGGGAACTGTTCCAGATGCACGGAGACGGCATCGGGCTTCAGGGACAGCCACGCCTCTTCCGTGGTGAAGGGCAGCATGGGTGCAAGCCACGTGACCGTGCATTCGAAGATCTTGCGGATGACCGCAAGCGAGGCGCGTCGGCGCAGCGACGACGGAGCGTCGCAATAGAGCGCATCCTTGCGGATGTCGAAGTAGAAGGCCGACAGTTCGATATTGCTAAAATCGATCAGTGCGCGGGCGATCTTCTTGAATTCGAACGCATCGTAACCGGTGCGCACGACTTCATCGAGTTCGGACAGCCGATGCAGCATGAGCTTTTCAAGTTCCGGGAGCTCGGCATAAGCGATCTCTTCGCCGTCGTCGTGGGCCAGCGTGCCGAGCATCCAGCGAATGGTGTTGCGCAGCTTTCTGTAAGCATCGACATTGGTCTGGATGATCGTCTTGCCGAGGCGCTGGTCTTCCCAGTAATCGGTGGTCATGACCCACAGGCGCAGGATATCGGCGCCGGCATCCTTCATGACGTCCTGAGGCGCCACGACATTGCCGAGCGACTTCGACATTTTCTGGCCCTTCTCATCCATGGTGAAACCATGGGTGACGACCGTGTCATAGGGCGCGCGGCCGCGGGTGGCGGCCGATTCCAGAAGCGACGAATGGAACCAGCCGCGATGCTGGTCGGAGCCTTCGAGATAGACGTCGGCCGGCCATTTCAGGTCCGGACGGTCTTCGAGGGTAAACGTGTGCGTCGAGCCTGAATCGAACCAGACGTCGAGGATATCCATGACCTGCGTCCACTTGGCGCCGTCATGGGCATTGCCGAGGAAGCGTTCCTTGGCGCCTTCGGCAAACCAGGCATCGGCCCCTTCGGCGTCGAAGGCTTCCAGGATGCGGGCATTGACCTCTTCATCCTGCAGGACATTGCCTTCCTCATCGGCAAACACGCAGATCGGGACGCCCCAGGCGCGCTGGCGCGACAGGACCCAATCCGGGCGCTGCTCGATCATGGCGCGCAGGCGGTTCTGGCCGGCGGCGGGCACGAAGCGGGTATCGTCGATGGCGGTCAGCGCACGGGTGCGAAGCGTCGTTCCGTCCGCGAGGTCCTTGTCCATATAGACGAACCACTGCGGCGTATTGCGGAAGATGATCGGCTTCTTGGAGCGCCACGAATGCGGATAGGAGTGCTTCAGGCGGCCACGGGCAAACAGCGCTTTGCGTTCGATCAGCGCCTTGATGACGCGATCGTTGGCATCGCCCTTCTTGCCGTTGTCATCCATGACGCGAGCACCCTCGAAACCGGGGGCGTCGGTCGTGTAGGTGCCGCTATCATCGACCGGGAACGGGATGCGCGGATCGATGCCGCGGGCTTCGAGTTCCTTGACGCTGGACATCCAGGCCTCAAAGTCCTCGCGGCCGTGGGATGGGGCGGTGTGGACAAAACCGGTACCGGCATCATCGGTGACGTGGTCGCCGGCGAGGAGTGGGACGGCGAAGTCGTAGCCGAGATCCTTGAGGGGATGAGAGAGCGTCATCGCAGCGAGGTGAGCAGCGGAAACGCCGCGCAACTTTTTAAGGGAAAGCTTGGCCTTCGTTGCCGATTCTTCAGCCAGCGAGTCAGCAAAAATTAGCTTTTCGCCCGGCTGCGGACCAAACTCATTGGTGGCTTCCGTCACCTCATAAAGGCCGTAAGCAACCTTTGGCGAGTAAGCGACGGCACGGTTGCCCGGGATGGTCCAAGGGGTGGTCGTCCAGATGACGACATGCGCGTCGCGCAGGTCTTTCTTTATCGCTAAGTCATCCTCGGCAAGTTTCTGTAGATCCTCGTCGCCAACCCACTGGCCGCCAGTCCCAAAGGCAGCAGTTGTCACCGGGAACTTCACCCAGATCGTGTCGCTCTCGTAGTCGTGGTATTCCACCTCGGCTTCGGCAAGCGCCGTGCGCTCGACCACCGACCACATGATCGGCTTCGAGCCGCGATAGAGCTGGCCGCTCATGGCGATCTTCAGAAGTTCGCCGGCGATCCGGCTTTCCGAATGGAAATCCATGGTCAGGTAGGGTTTGTCGAAATCGCCGACGATGCCGAGGCGCTTGAATTCTTCGGCCTGGATGGCGATCCACTTCTGCGCATAGGCGCGGCATTCCTTGCGGAACTCGATCATCGCGTCCGGCTGCTTCAGGTCGGGCTTGGCCTTGCCCTTGGCGCGGTAATTCTCTTCCTCGATCTTCCACTCGATCGGCAGACCGTGGCAATCCCAGCCGGGAACGTAGTTCGCATCATAGCCGCGCATCTGGAACGAGCGGGTGATGACGTCCTTGAGGATCTTGTTCAGCGCATGGCCGATATGGATGTTGCCGTTGGCGTAAGGAGGGCCATCGTGCAGCACGAATTTTTCGCGACCGGCGGCGGAGGTGCGCAGCTTCTTGTATAGGTCCATCTCGCGCCAGCGGGCAACGGTTTCCGGCTCTTTCTGCGGCAGGCCTGCCCGCATCGGAAACTCGGTCTCGGGCAGATAGAGGGTCTTCGAGTAATCGAGCTTTTCAGTCACTGTATCGGTCATATTGGCTATCGTCTCTGGCGCCGGGACAGGGGCGCATGCGGATGAATTCGGTGGCAGAAGCGCTCCTGGAAGCGCCGAAAACCCGGACCCTCCGGCCGACTGTTCAAGCCGCGCGGAAGGCCGGGCCGATAATTCGTATGATCATCGCGGCCATGATCCTGGCCCGCCGGAAATCTGTCATGGGGGCGGTTATTACGGTGTTTTTCGGGTGAAAGGAAGGGGCAAAACGGTAGCCCGTCCTGCGCGCTTGTTGGCAATTCGGACAGCGTGTATCTTCCAGCCTGAGAGGTAACGCCGATGACGAAAGACGCTTCGTTGACACTGCAGATCGATCGGTCGCTGCATGACGAGTTCATGGAAGCTGCCGAGGCTGCCAATCAATCGCCATCGAAAGTTCTGCTGGGCCTGATGCAGGACTATATCCTGCAGCAGAAGATGGCTCCGGATTATCTCGCATTTCTGCAGAAGAAGGCAGACATTGCTCGCGGCGAACTGACCGCGGGCGAAAGTTTTTCGGGCTAGGACCGTTAATCCTTCGGGTTCGCCTTCATCACCGCCACCAAGGCATCGTTGATGCGATCCTGCCAGCCGGGGCCGTCGTCCTGGAAATATTCGATCACGGCGCTGTCGAGCTTCAGGGACACGAGTTCCTTTGCCTGAGGAGCGGCGCGTCGTTCCACTGCCGGAGCAGCGGGTTTCTTGACCGGCTTGAACAGCGCTTCGGCCGCTTCCATCGGGTTTACGGGCCTGCGGGGTGGAGTTGCCATGGGATATCATTCCTGCGTTGCGGACTACTGATGACAGATATATGGTTTTCGGGAAACCGCAGACCTTCAGAGTAGACACCGTGAAGAGAACATTCTTTATCAAAGCTGTCTGGGATGAAGAAGCCAGGGTCTTCTATTCGGAGAGCGACATCGAGGGCCTTCATATCGAGGCGCCCGACGTGGATTCTTTTGAAGACGTCATCTTCGATGCAGCCATCGATCTCATCGTTGCCAATCATATATCCGCAGAGGATCTGGCACAGACGCCGGTGAAGGACCTCATCCCGGCAATTCTCTGGCAACGGCCCGCCGAGATGACGGCGGCCGCCTGATGGTGGACGGTTTTTACAAGACCGTCCGCTCGATCATTTCAGAACTCGGCTATGTTTACCTGACGAATGCCAAGGGCTCTCACGAAAAGTGGCAATCGAAGGCGACGGGGAAGATAATTCTCGTACCCCGCACTCTTCTCAGCCGCCACACAGCGAATGCCATTCTGAAAGACGCCGGGTCGGACAGGCGCCTCTAAAGCCTAAAACGCGATCTTCATGTCCAGCTCGCCGAGCGGCTTTACGCCTGACAGCAGTGCCCTCGCCTCTGCCTCGTCGTTTTTCATCTGGGCGACCAGGGGGTCGAGGCCGTCGAATTTGAGTTCGGGGCGCAGGTAGCCGAAGAAGGAGACCGAGCAGATTTCGCCGTAAAGGTTTCCGGAGAAATCGAACAGAAAGGTTTCGAGAAGCGGCGCGCCGTCTTCCGTCACCGTCGGGCGGCGGCCGTAGCTTGCGACGCCGTCGTGAAGCGTGCCGTCGGCTCGTCTGAAGCGCACGGCGTAGATGCCGGGTTTCAGTTCCGTTTCAGGTGCAAGCTTCATGTTCGCGGTGGGATAGCCGAGCTGGCGGCCGAGCTGTTCGCCGCCGATCACCTCTGCCTCGACCGTATAGCGATAGCCGAGCAGACCTGCGGCAGCCACGACGTCTCCTTCGGCGATCAGATCGCGGATGCGGCTCGACGAGACGACTTCTGCGTTTTCATCGCGAAAGGCATCCACCAGCGACACGGTGAAGCCGTGACGATCTCCGGCCGTCATCAGGAAGGCCGGTCCGCCTTCACGGCCCTTGCCGAAATGGAAATCGAAGCCCGTGACGACGGCGCTTGCGCCCAGCCAGTCGGTCAGGATCGTCTTCACGAAATCCTCGGCCGAACGGGTCGCGAAGTCGCGATCGAACGGGTACTCGATGACCGAGCGGAACCCCATCGCTTCCAAGAGCCGTGCCTTGAGTGGCGCCGGCGTCAGCCGGAAGACAGGCTGGTCGGGCTTGAAGACGGTGCGCGGATGCGGCTCGAAGGTCAGAACGAGTGCTGGCACGCCGCGGCTGGCGGCAAGCTCCAGCGCACGATCGAGCACGCTGCGATGGCCGCGATGGACGCCATCGAAATTGCCGATCGCGACGACGCCGCCCTTCAGGCTTTCGGGCAGCGGCTCCTTCATTTCGTTGCGGTGAAATACGGTCATGACAGGTTCCGGATCAGGCGAGGCGCGGCATCCAGAATTTTGGCGCCGCGTTCTCGCTTTTCAGCCATTCCTGCATGATCGCCTCATCGGTTTCGCCATCGACGGAATATTCCGCGATGTGAATGCCGGCACTGATATAAAGCAGGTCGAGGCCTTGCGAAAGCGCGCCACGAACATCGGTCGGCATGCCGTCGCCGATCGCGAGAACCCTCGCCTTGTCGACATCGCCGCGCTCCTGGCGGGCAATCGAGAGCGCCTCGTCGTAGATCGGCTTGTGCGGCTTGCCGGCCACGCGCACCTGGCCGCCGAGTTGTTCGTAATAGGCGGCGACCGCACCGGCGCAGGGGATGATCCGGTGACCGCGCTCGACCACCAGATCCGGGTTCGCGCAGATCATCGGCACGTCGCGGTTGATGAAGGTGGTCAGCATCTGGGTATAGTCTTCGGGCACTTCCTTCTCGTCGTCGAAGAAGCCGGTGCAGACGACGCAATCGGCGTCGGCTTCAGAAACGATCTCGATACCCAGTCCATCGAAGAAGTTGAGGTCGCGTTCAGGCCCCAGCAGAAACACCTTCTTCGGGCCTTCGGCGACCAGATGCCGGGTGACATCGCCAGACGTGACGATCCGGTCATAGGTTCCATCGGGAACACCGAGGTGCCTCATCTGTTCGATGACGCCGGGTGCGGGACGCGGCGAGTTGGTGATCAGGACGACAGTGGCGCCGGCTTCTCTGGCGGCGGCCAGGGCCGTGCAGGAATGCTGGAAGGCTTCGACGCCGTTATGGACCACGCCCCAGACGTCCGAAAGCACGACATCGTAGCCCTCGATCACGTCGTTCAAATTCTGGATGCGATTTGCCATGTCAAAAGTTCCTGCCGGTTTTGCCTGCTCGATTAGGAGGCTGACATCGCAAACCGTTGGCGAGATTACAAGGGAGAAGGCGGTGAAAGCGGGCCGCGCGACGTAGATCCCGGCAAAACTTCATATTTTTGCAATGATACGATCCTCACGACATCAGGAAGATCTGGGCGAGAAAACCCGCCGCCGCGCTGATGGCGAGCACCGGCACCATGCCGAGCTTCAGGACGAACAGCATGATGGCGGAGGCTGCGAAAAGCAAAAGAGCGACGGGATCGAGGCTGGACCAGACCGGGACGGAAAGGCCAAATGCTGCTGGCGCAAAGAGATCGACGTGGCGAACCTCTCTGAACAGAACATGCAGGCCGAACCAGATCGCGAGGTTGAGGATGACGCCGACGACCGCGGCGGTGATGACAGACAGCGCGCCGGAGAAAAGGGCGTTGCCGCGCAGGCGCTCGATCAGAGGGGCGCCCGCAAAGATGAAGACGAAGCTCGGCACGAAGGTTGCCCAGGCGACAAGCAGGCCGCCGATTATTCCGCCCGTGACGGGGCCGAGACCGGAGGCTTCGCGGAAGCCGACGAGGAACCCGACAAAGGACAGAACCAGCACGAGCGGGCCCGGCGTGGTTTCGGCAAGCGCCAGTCCGTCCAGCATCTCGCCCGGCTTCAGCCAGCCGTAATCGGCGACTGCAACCTGCGCCACATAGGCCAGCACCGCATAGGCGCCGCCGAAGGTGACCAGTGCCATCTTGGAGAAAAACGCGAACAGGCTGGACAGGCTTTCCGGCGCACCGAAGGCCCAGAGCGCCAGAACAGGCGACTGCCAGACAAGGATCCAGAATACAAGCGTTGCGATCGTGCGGGCGACACCAGGTGTTTTCGCGCCGGGATGACTGTCCTCTTTGGCGACGCTGCCTTGCGGTTGCTGCCCCCCTGCCCGCGTCATCAGATAGCCTGCGAGACCGGCCACAAACACGACGAGCGGAAACGGCAGGCTGAAGAAGAACAGGGCTATGAAGGCAACGGCCGCGACCCCGCGCAGGAAGGTAGTCTTCAACGTTCGGCGTCCGAGGCGGATCACTGCCTCCACCACGATTGCAAGGACCGCCGCCTTCAGGCCGAAGAACAGGCCGGCAAGCCATGTCGCATCCTGATAGAGGACGTAAGC
This sequence comes from Rhizobium sp. PvP014, assembly GCF_017876855.1. Lineage (NCBI taxonomy): Bacteria > Pseudomonadati > Pseudomonadota > Alphaproteobacteria > Hyphomicrobiales > Rhizobiaceae > Rhizobium > Rhizobium sp. PvP014. Next base: position 3,498,103 of record NZ_JAGIOT010000002.1, on the reverse strand, counting down.
TGCTGAGAGACCCAGAATGATGGCGAGGCCGGGAAGGACGAAAAGCAGGCCGGAGACGATGCCACCGCGCACGCCGAATAGAAGCCAGCCGATATAGGTGGCTAGCTGCTGCGCTTCCGGGCCGGGCAGCAGCATGCAGTAGTTAAGGGCGTGCAGAAACCGCTCTTCCGAGAGCCAGCGTCTTTCTTCCACCAAAGTCTTGTGCATCATGCCGATCTGTCCGGCAGGCCCTCCGAAACTGAGGGCACCGATCCGGGCAAACACGGCCACGAGCTCACGAAAGCTCGGCGCTGCGCCCGGGTTTTGGTCGTTAAGCGTATTCTGCATGGCCGCTCCCTGAGCCCTGAATTTTTCAAGCCCGTTCTTGACTCAGCTCGCAGCCATCCTTATCTCGGGTCTCGTTAGCACTCTCGATAGATGAGTGCTAAACGTCACTCCGCGGGTCCTTGAGACCCGTCCATGTCATTTGATCGAGGGATTAGACAATGACAAGCACCAATTTTCGCCCCCTGCACGACCGCGTTGTAGTCAAGCGCGTCGAGTCTGAAGAAAAGACCAAGGGCGGCATCATCATTCCCGATACCGCCAAGGAAAAGCCAGCTGAAGGCGAAATCATCGCCGTTGGTCCTGGCGCCCGCGACGAAAGCGGCAAGCAGGTTGCACTCGACGTCAAGGTCGGCGACCGCGTTCTGTTCGGCAAGTGGTCGGGCACCGAAGTCAAGCTCGATGGCGTCGACCTTCTGATCATGAAGGAAGCCGACATCATGGGCATCATCGGCTGATTTTAGCCGACTGCTCTTCTTCCAATATTTGCTGACACCCCTTTTCAGGAGTTCCCAACATGGCAGCTAAAGAAATCAAGTTTGGCCGCACCGCGCGCGAAAAGATGCTTCACGGCGTCGATATCCTCGCTGACGCAGTGAAGGTCACGCTCGGCCCCAAGGGTCGTAACGTCATCATCGACAAGTCCTTCGGCGCTCCGCGCATCACCAAGGACGGTGTTTCGGTCGCCAAGGAAATCGAACTTGAAGACAAGTTCGAAAACATGGGCGCCCAGATGGTCCGCGAAGTTGCTTCGAAGACCAACGACATCGCCGGCGACGGCACAACGACTGCTACCGTTCTTGCACAGGCCATCGTTCGCGAAGGCAACAAGGCCGTTGCAGCCGGCATGAACCCGATGGACCTGAAGCGCGGCATCGATCTCGCCGTTGCGGAAGTCGTCAAGGATCTCCAGGCCAACGCCAAGAAGATCTCGACTTCGGAAGAAGTTGCACAGGTCGGCACGATTTCGGCAAACGGCGACGCACAGGTCGGCCGTGACATTGCTGAAGCCATGCAGAAGGTCGGCAACGAAGGTGTTATCACCGTCGAAGAAGCCAAGACCGCTGAAACCGAACTCGAAGTCGTCGAAGGCATGCAGTTCGACCGCGGCTACCTGTCACCTTACTTCGTGACCAACCCGGAAAAGATGGTCGCCGATCTCGACGACGCTTACATCCTTCTGCACGAGAAGAAGCTTTCGAACCTTCAGGCCATGCTGCCTGTTCTCGAAGCTGTCGTTCAGACCGGCAAGCCGCTCCTCATCATCGCTGAAGACGTCGAAGGCGAAGCTCTTGCAACGCTCGTCGTCAACAAGCTGCGTGGCGGCCTGAAGATTGCTGCTGTCAAGGCTCCTGGCTTCGGCGATCGCCGCAAGGCCATGCTGGAAGACATCGCCATCCTGACGGGCGGCACTGTCATCTCCGAAGACCTCGGCATCAAGCTCGAAACCGTAACGCTCGACATGCTCGGCCGTTCGAAGAAGGTCTCGATCACCAAGGAAAACACGACGATCGTCGACGGCGCCGGTCAGAAGACCGACATCGAAGGCCGCGTTGCACAGATCAAGGCACAGATCGAAGAAACATCTTCGGACTATGACCGCGAGAAGCTGCAGGAACGTCTTGCCAAGCTCGCTGGCGGCGTTGCCGTCATCCGCGTCGGCGGTTCCACGGAAATCGAAGTCAAGGAACGCAAGGACCGCATCGACGACGCGCTCAACGCGACGCGCGCTGCCGTTCAGGAAGGCATCGTCCCAGGCGGCGGTACCGCACTCCTGCGCGCTTCGACCAAGATCACGTCCAAGGGCGCGAACGACGACCAGGAAGCCGGCATCAACATCGTCCGCAAGGCGCTGCAGTCGCTGGTTCGCCAGATCGCAACCAACGCTGGTGACGAAGCTTCGATCGTTGTCGGCAAGATCCTCGACGGCGACAGCGACAACTTCGGCTACAACGCCCAGACGTCGGAATATGGCGACATGATCGCCATGGGCATCGTCGACCCGGTCAAGGTCGTTCGCACGGCTCTGCAGAACGCAGCTTCGGTTGCTTCGCTGCTGATCACCACCGAAGCCATGATTGCCGAACTTCCTAAGAAGGAATCGGCTGGCGGCGGCATGGGCGGCGGCATGGGCGGAATGGGCGGAATGGACATGATGTGATCAGGCCGTAAGGTCTGCACATCTGATCCTTCAGGTTCAGTGTTTCGGAAAGGGCGTCGGGCAACCGGCGCCCTTTCTGCTATTGAGGCATACAGCATGCATAGCATTTCCCCCTCTGAACTTACCGAACGACAAGGACTGATAATTTTTATTCGTATAAAATAGTAATTCGGCAGTGACGCTCTTCTAAGCAACTTCACATTAACTGCGCTTAATCAAACACCAACGCGCAGGTTGCCATGAAGCACGTATCTTTGATCGGTAAATTTCTGACGCTCATGTCGTTCTTCGGCATATTCGTCGTCGCAACTGCCTTCTACAGCAGCAACAGCATTCGAACGCTGGATAGCGAGTATGGCGGGCTTCTCCAGCAGGAAAGCCTGGCAACTTTGGCAATTGCACGCGCCAATCGCTACATGCAGACCGGGCACGCTGCCGCTGGCGACCTGCTTGTGTCGCGCACTGACGAAGAGAACGCGAGCAATCTTGCGGCGTTTGAAAAAGCCAAATCCTCTTTTGGTGGCTGGATGGACAAGGCGATGGCGGCCCTTCCCGCTAATGCCAAGCTGGCGCCGATCAAGGCGGAAGGTTTGAGCGTTCTCAATGACGCTTGCGGCCCTGTGGTTCAGGCCGCAGCTCAGGCCACGGACGAGGCTGCCGTGCTGGCGTCTCAGGAAGCCTTCATGAGGGACTGCAAGCCGAAGTTTGCGGCCGTTACCGAAAAACTCACGGTGGTGACCGACGAAGTGATGACAGCTGCAAATCAGGAAAGCGAAAATCTCAGCGCCAGTGCGAAGACAACCATCTACGCCACTTTCGGGGCCGTTATCGGAGGTCTCGCCCTCGTGCTCGTCGCAGGCTTCTTCCTGATCCGTGCCTGGCTTGCACGACCCATCCAGCACTTGCAGCGCACGATGCTGACCCTTGCAAACGGGGATCTGTCGGCGCTGGTGGCCGGCGCGGACCGCCGCGACGAGGTCGGCAGCATGGCCAAGGCCTTGCAGGTGTTCAAGGACAATGCTCTGCGCAGCAAGGAAATGGAGCATGAAGCCGAGCTGAACCGTACGACCCAGGAAGCGGACCGTGTCCGCAACGCGGAGAGCGAACGCCACCGCAGCGAGGCGATGGCCGAGGCGACCAATGGTCTGGCGGAAGGCCTCAAGCGGCTCTCGGCCGGAGACCTCACCTTCCAGTTGGACCGGGCTTTCGCCGCAGACTTCGAAGGCTTGCGAGCGGATTTCAACGACTCGGTCGCCAAGCTGCGCGACACGCTCCACTCCGTCGCCAACGCCACCAACGCGATCGACGGCGGATCCCGCGAACTCAGCCAGAGCGCCGGCGACCTGTCGAAACGTACCGAACAGCAGGCCGCCTCGCTCGAAGAGACAGCTGCAGCGCTCGACCAGATCACGGCCAATGTCAGCACCTCCACCAGCCGCACGGAAGAAGCCCGGTCGATGGCGATCGAAGCCAATCAATCGGCTGCCCAGTCCGGCGCCGTCGTTGCAAAAGCGGTCGATGCGATGCAGCGGATCGAACAGTCGTCCTCGCAGATCTCCAACATCATCGGCGTGATCGACGAAATCGCCTTCCAGACCAACCTTCTCGCCCTCAATGCGGGCGTTGAGGCGGCGCGCGCCGGTGAAGCCGGCAAGGGCTTTGCGGTGGTTGCCCAGGAAGTGCGCGAGCTCGCGCAGCGCTCCGCGCAGGCCGCAAAGGAGATCAAGGACCTGATCCGGAACTCGGCGTCCGAAGTCAAGAATGGCGTCGAACTGGTGAGCGCCACAGGCACTGCGCTTCAGGTGATCCAGAATCATGTCGTGGCGATCAACTCGCAGCTCGATGCGATTGCCACGTCCGCAAAGGAACAGTCGGTCGGCCTGTCGGAAGTCAATGTTGCCGTCAACCAGATGGACCAGGTAACCCAGCAGAACGCCGCGATGGTGGAAGAAGCAACGGCGGCAAGCGCTGCGCTTGCCCAGGAAGCCCAGCGACTGCGCGAGCTCGTCGGTCGGTTCAACACCGAAGGCGACCGCGGAATGTCCGCATCGGTGCGCGTCGCCGATCACGCAACCGCCCGCGCCACCCCCTCGCCGGCACGCACCCTCGCCAAGAAGGTTGCGTCAGCCTTCGGTTCGCTAGCGCCAGCCGCCTCCAACTGGGAAGAGTTCTGATTGACCACATTGACGAACCGAAAGGGCGGTCTCCGGGCCGCGCTTTTTTCGTTTCGCGCCCATAAAAAAACCGCCCGGCAGAGCCGGACGGTCAAGGGTCATTTCAAGTGCCGCTCGGCTTAGTACATCGTGCGGCCGTTGTTGTTCTTGCGGTAGATGTTGCGCGACGCGTTGTTCTGGCGGCGCTCGATCTCGCGGCGCTCGCGCGGGGTGATTACGCCATCGCGGGCTGCGCGGTTCTGGGCGCGATCGATGCGGTTCTGCTGGCGAGCGATGTTGCGAAGCTCCTGCGGCGTCAGTTTGCCGGTGACGGCACCGCGGTAGATCCGGTTTTCCTGCCGGTTTTCGCGGCTTTCGCTGCGGTATGTCTGCGCAAAGCTCGGCACTGCAAATGCAGACGCCATGACGAGTGCGAGCGTGGTGATGGCGATCTTCTTCATATCTTCCTCCTAGTTCGAGGTCGAACTCAATGTGAGAACGACCCGATGGTAGGTGCCAAACGGTGAACCCCGGCTGAAGGTTGCGTTCACCTTCGCTTGCATATGCGGTTTTTTGCACATTCTAAAATGGCCGTGATCGTTCGCTTTTATGAGACAAACAGTCTCCGATCGTTCATCTTTCGCGTTTGGCAGAAAGGGGTAATGTCCGGTTCAAGAATTCACACGCGGCGGGGAGAAAGATCCAGCGCCGCAACCCGGAGACTTCCCATGTCCAGCACCAACAACATCATCATTCTCGTCGCACGCATTCTTCTGTCGTTCATGTTCATCTTTGCCGGCTTCGGCAAGCTGGCCGATCCTGCAGGCACTGCCGGCATGATCGCAGGCGCCGGCATGCCGGCTGCAACTGCCCTTGCCTATCTCGCCGGCCTGTTCGAATTCGTTGCCGGTCTTGCCGTTCTCGTCGGCTTCCAGACCAAGATCGCCGGCTGGGCCATCGCCCTGTTCTGCATCTTCACCGGCGTGATGTTCCATTCGGGCACCGTTGCCGTTCCCGGCTGGCCGGATGCCGCTCTTGGCTGGATCAACACGCTCAACGGCATCATGCTGATGAAGAACGTGACCCTTGCCGGCGCCTACATCCTGCTCGCCACCTACGGCCCAGGTCTCTACTCGGTCGACGCTCGCCGCGGCAAGGTTGCAATCGCAGCCTAACCTCTAAAGCGTTCCCTGCCATGAAGGCCCGCCAGTCAACTGACTGGTGGGCTTTTTTTATTCTGGAATTGCTATGATGTCCGGCGGCGGATGTTCTTTGCCAGCCAGACGGTTGCGCCACCGCATTGCGGATCCTGGGCGACGCTCGCCACCACCTCGAAGCCGTTTTTCGTGAGGAGCGCTTCGTATTCCTCCGGTGACAGGCTGGCGTGGTAAAGCGGTTCACCGCCGAACTCCCCCATCGCCTCTCCTTCGAAATGGCCGGCGGTAAACATCAGCGCCGCACCGGGGCCAGCGAGTGCTGCAAAGCGCGGAAACATGGCGCGCTGGTCCTGCGGGTTGAGGTGGAAGAAGCTGTGCCAGGCGATGATGCCATCGAACTTGGTCGGCTGGTAGAACTTGCGCATGTCGGCAACGATCCAGGCGCGGCCCGGAAACCGTTCGCGGGCAAGCCCGATCAGCGTTTCCGACGTATCGACACCGGTGAGGCGAAGATTGCGGCGGATGAGGTCGGCGGCGATGGGTTCCGCTGCACCGCAGCCGAGATCGAGCACGTGACCGCGCGGCGGCATGGTGGCCGCAAACCTGTCGAGCCACGGCCTCTCGAACAGGGTCTTGCCGCGCAGCTTGTCGAAGGCAGCTGCGTGGCGTTCGTAGAGCCCGATGATATTGGCGTCTTCGCCGGCCATCAGAGCGCGTTGCGCACGGCGTCGACGATATCCGCGATGCGCGGATCGCTCTCATGCGCGGATTTGCGCGCTCTCACCAGGCAGGCCTGCGACTTGAGGATGACGCCATCCGACAGGATCTTCAGGTGGTTGGCGCGCAGTGTCGAGCCGGTCGAGGTAATATCGACGATGATATCGGCCTGTCCCGCTGCCGGGGCGCCTTCCGTGGCGCCGAGGCTTTCGACGATGCGGTAAAGCTGAATGCCGTGCTGCGACGAGAAATGCTGCTGGGTGAGCCGCCAGTATTTCGTGGCGATCTGCAACCGCCGACCGTGACGCGCGCGAAAATCGGCGGCGACATCGCCGAGATCGGCCATGGTATCGACGTCGAGCCAGATTTCCGGAACGGCGACGACCACATCCGCATGGCCGAAACCGAGGCGGGCGACGATCTCGACCTGCCGGTCCGCATCGACCAGTCCCTCGCGCACGAGATCCTCGCCGGTGACGCCGAAATCGACGGCGCCGGCGCCCAGTTCACGGGCGATCTCGGAGGCCGAGAGAAAGGCGATCTCGATATCCTCATGGCCTTCGACGCGACCGCGATAGGAGCGGTCATTGCCGACGGCGACGATGGGAAGGGCGGCGCGCTCGAAGATCGCCGAGGCATCGTCCTTCATGCGGCCCTTGGAGGGCAAAGCGATGGTAATGGTCATCAGCGCGCCCTCGCCTGTTCGATCCGGTCGAGCCACAGCGAGAAGCCGACGGCCGGAATGTCGTCGACGGCGCCGAGCAGCGTCAGCAGCCGATCGAAGCGACCGCCGCCGACCAGAACCGCGTCCGACCCCTTTTGCGTGACCTCGAAAACGAGGCCGGTGTAATAATCGAGCGGACGACCGAAGGCGGCACGATAGGTGATGCGCGACGGGTCCATGCCGAGATCCTGTAGCGCTGCAACGCGGGCTTCGAATTCGCCCAGCGCGTGGCCGAAGGACAGGCCTGCGGCATCGGCAAAACCGGCAAGAGCGGCGGCTGCTTCCGAAAGTGGCAGTTCCAGCGAGAGGAACTCGCTCAGCAGAAGAAGTGCTGCGCCATCCAGCCGGGTTTCGGCGAGCGCCAGCTTTTCCGTCAGCCGTGCGGCGATCTCGCGTGGCGAGCGGCTGGCATTGGTGGAATAGCCGGTGTCCTGCATGGTCCGGTCGATATGGTCGATCAGCGCCGCCTCGTCCTTGCGCAGGAGATCGGCAAGCTCCGGCGACAGGCCCGCGACCGGCTGCGGGGTGGCGAGCGTCAGCAGCAGTTGCTTCAGAAGCACTGTGTTGCCGAAGGCCTGGATCAGCCGCTTCTGCCAGCCGAGTGGCAGGCCGAGCGAGCGCACCACCGCTTCGAACACGGTCTGATCGCCGAGCGTGATCGTGAGTGCGCGACCGGGCAACAGGCCCGCGATGATTTCGACCGCATCGGTCACGGCCCGGGCATCGGCGCTCGCGACATTCTTCTCACCGAGATCCTCGATGCCGGCCTGATAGAACTCGTTGTCGCCGTCACGGCGCTGGCGAAACACTTCGCCGAGATAGCAATAACGCCGCGGCGTGCCGGTGGCGGTTTCGATATGGCGCAGGCAGACGGGAATGGTGAATTCCGGCCTCAGACACAGGCTTTCGCCGCGCTCGCTTTCTGTGAGGAAGATGCGACGGCGCAGATCCTCGCCGGCCATGTCGAGAAACGGTGCTGCCGGCTGGATCACCGGCGTATCGATGCGGGCCGCACCGCGACCGGCAAATTCATCGAGCAGGCGGCCGGAGAATTCCGGCATGTTGATCAGCGGCATGGGACAGCTCCTGCGGTAGGGGAGAAAGTCCCCCTCTGGGCTGCCGCCCATCTCCCCCACAGGGGGGGAGATGACTCGTGACGGGCGCCGATCTCACCAGCGAGGCGCAGCTGGAGATCCGACGCAGGCGTCACACACCAACGCGCTCCCTCCCCCTTGTGGGGAGGGTTGGGGAGGGGAAAAGCCACCATCACAGACATCATTCGCCCTTCGCCCGCCTGCGGTCTTCGGCCTGGGCGGCCAGGATTTCCTGCACCTTGGCGACGAGATCGGCTTCTGAGACCGTATCCTGCGCGACGCGGGCTTCGCGCCATTCGGCATTGTCGGTGATCTCGCCGGAGAGGCGCTTGCCCTCGAACAGGTCCTTCAGCTGAACGACACCCCCGGCGCGCTCGTCGCCGCCCTGGATGATGGCGATCGGGCAGCCGCGGCGGTCGGCATATTTCAGCTGGTTGCCGAATTTCTTCCAGTTGCCCTGGTACATTTCAGCGCGAATGCCGGCTTGGCGGAGATCCTGCGTGAATTTCTGGTAGCGTCCCATGCTCTCGACATCACCATCCATGACGGTGACGAGAACGGGTGCGACCACCTCATCCTGGCCGAGCTTGCCAAGGTTCTTCAGCGCCGTCAGCAGGCGCGAGACGCCGATGGAGAAACCGGTGGCCGGCACCGGCTGGCCCATGAAGCGCGACACGAGACCATCATAACGACCACCGCCGCCGACCGAGCCGAAGACAACCTTTTCGCCCTTTTCGTTAGTGACGTCGAAGGTGAGCTCGGCTTCGAAGACCGGGCCGGTGTAGTATTCGAGGCCGCGGACGACGGAGGGATCTATTATGACCCGCATCTGTTCGTCCGTGGCGTCTGAACGATATTGGCTCGTGGTCGTTGAGTAACCTGCGGCCGCCAGTAAGCTGGCCATCTGATCCAATTCGGCAACCCCGGCGTCCAGAGTGTCATTGTTCCCAAAGCTGTCGAAAATTATGCGGAACGTCTGATTGAGACTACCCATCTGGGCCATCAGCAGGTCGATCAGCTTATCGGCGTTTTCGGGCTCTAAGCCTGCACCCTTGGTAAAGTCGCCCGACTCGTCCCTCCGACCCGCTCCCAACAGCAACTTCACACCCTCTGGGCCGAACTTGTCGAACTTGTCCATTGCCCGCAGCACGTTCAGACGCCTACCGGCATTCTCCTCACCGCCGAGGCCGATCGCTTCCATGACGCCATCCAGAACCTTGCGGTTGTTTACCCGGATCACGTAATCGCCGCGCTTGATACCCAGCGCTTCCATCGTGTCGGCCATCATCATGCACATTTCGGCATCGGCCTGGACGCCGGGTGCGCCGACCGTATCGGCGTCGAACTGCATGAACTGGCGGAAACGGCCGGGGCCGGGCTTTTCGTTGCGGAACACGTAGCCGGCGCGGTAGGTGCGGAACGGCAGCTGGATCTCGTTGAAGTTTTCGGCAACGTGGCGGGCGAGCGGCGCGGTCAGATCGTAGCGCAGCGACATCCACTGTTCGTCGTCGTCCTGCAGCGAGAAGACGCCCTCGTTGGGGCGGTCGCTGTCGGGCAGGAACTTGCCGAGCGCATCGGTATATTCGAACAGCGGCGTCTCGAGCGGATCGAAACCGTAGCGCTCGTAGACTTCGCGGATTTTTCCGACCATTTCGTTGGTGGCGTGGATATCGGCGCTCGAACGATCGACAAAGCCGCGCGGCAGGCGGGCCTTCAGTTTCTGGGGCTTCTTTTGTTTGTCGCTCATGATCGATATTCCATTGCCTTCGGGCCTTCGGGAAAGGCCGGATTAGTGTGCGGTTTCTTAGAGGATGACAGCCGGAGCGGCAAGGGCGGCGGCTGGCGAACAGGCTAGAGCAGTGGTATATATTGCGCCACCACAGGGGTTACGGCCATGGACAAGCGCGTCACGATCGAAATCCCGGAACCGATGCATCGCCTCCTGAGGCGCTATGCCGATCTGCATGGCTTCGATACCGACGCTTATATTGCTCAGGTTCTCCACAAGCATCTCGAAGATCTCCATGATGTTGCCGTCGCTGAAGCGTATCTAGAAGAAGTCCGAAATGGCAATTCAGGCACGTATACGATGGAACAACTCGAACGCGAGCTTGGCCTGAATGATTGACAGAACCGGCAGCCAGGCCTCTATCGCTCACCCATGATCCTCGAAGCGCTCCATTACACCGCGACCCTGCCGGTCACGCCAGCCGAATTCCGGCCGTTCATCCGGTCATCAGTCAATCTCTGGTCGCGTGCCAGACGTTGCGCCGACGCCTGGGCACCGCATGAGGAGAATTGCAAGACGTTCATTCGCGAGACTATCGCGGACATGAAGCAGCGGCGGACCGTCGTCGTGCTTGGCTCCGGTCTGTTGCGCGACGTGCCGATCGAGGATCTGGCGAAGGGTTTCGATACGGTCGTTCTGGTCGATCTGGTGCACCTCGCCTCCGTGCGGCTGCGGATGCTTGCGCGCAGATACCGGAACGTGCGGCTGATTTCGCGCAATCTCTCAGGCCTCGATTCAGCGCTCTCCGGCGCGGTGCCGGAACCTTTGGCGTTTCTGCGGCAGGTGCCGTATCTCGATCTGGTCGTCTCGGCCAATATCCTGTCTCAGATCGGCGTCGGTGCGAGGCGGCAGCTCGAGGAGACCCGGCACGCGGAACCGGATGCCATCGTCGCCAACCTCGTGAACGCGCATCTCGACGGGATTGCCGCCCTGCCCTGCCGCCAGATCCTGCTGACCGATACCGCCTATAGAATTGTCGACCGGCAGGGAGAGGTTCTGGAGACAACGGATCTTCTGGCCGGCGTTACGCCGCCGCAGGCGGTCCGGGCCTGGACCTGGCCGGTCGCGCCCTATGGCGAACTTGGCCGTGCGTATCAGGCTGTCCATGATGTGATCGCGCGGTAGCTTGATTTGCGCGAAACTGCGTTTTAGCTTTGGTGCATGATGACACGCACGCTCCCCATCGCCGCCGCCGTTCTTGCCCTTTCCTTCAGCCTGGCCGTTGCGCAGGACATGAAGGGGCATGACCATTCCTCGACAAAGCCGCAGGGACAGACGGACACAAGCCCGTCTACGAAGGCTTACAAGGATGCGGCCGCAAAAATGCACAGCGACATGTCGCTGAACTATTCCGGCGATGCAGATGTCGATTTCGCGCGCGGCATGATCGCTCACCACCAGGGCGCGATCGACATGGCCAAGGTCGAGCTGGAACACGGCAAGGACCCTGACCTGCGCAAGCTGGCTGAAGAGATCATCAAGGCGCAGGAAAAGGAAATTGCCGAGATGCAGGCATGGCTGAAGGCGAAGGGACAGTAAGCTTCGAAGCTTGTCCAACGTCGCATCCTTCCGTATCTTGACGGTCTGGAGGCTAGTGACATGCGCCCGATTACCGCAATCGGTTTTGATGCCGACGACACGCTCTGGCAGAACGAACAATACTACCGCCTGACGGAACGGCACTTCCAAAAGCTGCTTGGCGATTTTGGCGATGGCGCCGATATTTCCGCGCGACTGCTGGAGGCCGAGAAGCGCAATCTCGGATATTATGGTTTCGGCATAAAGGGCTTTACCCTGTCGATGATCGAAACCGCGATCGAAGTGACGGACGGCAACGTACCATCCCGCACCATCGGCGAAATCCTCGATATCGGCCGGGAGCTGCTGCGTCACCCGGTCGAGGCGCTGCCGCATGTGGAAGAAACGCTGAGATCGCTGAACGGCCATTATCTGCTGGTGCTGATTACCAAGGGCGACCTGTTCGACCAGGAACGCAAGCTGGCACAATCGGGCCTCGGTGATTTCTTCGACGCGGTGGAGATCGTTTCGGACAAGACTGCCACCACCTATCGGCGCATTTTCCAAAAATTGGCCGACGGGCCTGAACGGGCGATGATGGTGGGCAACTCGCTCAAGTCGGATATCGTGCCGGCCATCGCCGCGGGATCCTGGGGCGTTTACGTGCCGCATGCCCTGACCTGGGTCCTGGAACATGTGGACGCGCCGACCGAAGCGCCGCGTTTCCGCAAGATCGAGAACCTTGGCGAGTTGCAGCGGGTCCTTACCGAAGTCATGGCCGTTTGAAATTCAGCCGTGCCTGCGCGACCTCCGGCTGGCAGAAACAGCCCTCGAAATGATCGTTGACGAGGCCCATGGCCTGCATGAAGGCATAGACGGTTGTCGGGCCAACGAAGGTCCAGCCGCGCTTCTTGAGCACCTTGGACAGTGTGACGGAGACTGGCGTCGTGGGGTTGGCGCATAGCGTGGCGAGATCCATGATCGCGGGTCGGTCTTCCTCGCGAGGTTCGAAACTCCAGAAGAATTTGGCGAGGGTGCCAAACTCATCGCGCATCTCGACGGCGCGCTTGGCATTGTTGATGGTGGACACGATCTTGCCGCGATGGCGGATGATGCCCGCATCGAGCACCAGTCGTTCGACATCGTCTGGACCGAACTGCGCCACGGTGTCGAAATCGAAGCCTGCGAAGGCTGCGCGGAAATTCTCGCGCTTGCGCAGGATCGTCAGCCACGAGAGACCGGACTGGAAGCCTTCGAGGCAGATCTTTTCGAACAGCCTGATATCGTCGGCCATCGGCCGGCCCCATTCCTCGTCATGATAGCGGCGGTAGTCTTCGAGACCGCCGTGCCAGAAGCAGCGGCCCTTCCCATCTTCGCTCGTGATGATGCCGGCCACTTGCTTCTCCCAAACCATGACAATCCAATCCTTAACGTCAGTCTGACAGGTCTTCAGCTTGCGGCAACCATGTTTACACACGGGCCGGTAACCCTGCCAAAAGCTTTATGCGAATTCCAGCGCCGAACACCCCACCCGTTTACCAAACGCTTTGACGTGCCATTCACCATGGCCGCCAGATCCGTAAACGAGTGGACGTGGAACCGATGACGACGAAGACCCTGCTTCTGGCCCTAGGCCTGACGACCGCGCTTTGCAACACAGCTTTGGCAAACGACCGCTACGGCGACCGCCCGCCGGTCATCGTCAGCCCGGATCTTGCCGCTCCGTGGGTGATGCAGCTTGCCGGACCGAATGGACGATCGGCAGCAACCGTGCGCCAATATCGCCAGCCGCAGAACGACCGGCAGCAGACCGCACAGCCGCGGGTAGTTTACCGCGAGCAGGCCCAGCCGCGGCCGGTGCGCCGTGGCATATTCGATCGCGGTCAGCCGAGAGCGCAACAGGTCGCCATGCGGCCCAACGCGCCGGCACGCAGCCGCATCGATCCGCAGTTCCTGCCGCAGATGGTGGCCTATGACACCAAGGAAAAGCCGGGCACGCTCGTCATCGATACGAACAACCGCTTCCTCTATCTCGTGATGGCGGACGGCCAGGCACGGCGCTACGGCGTCGGCGTCGGCAAGCCGGGCTTCGAATGGGCCGGCGAACACAAGGTGACCCGCAAGGCCGAATGGCCGAGCTGGATCCCGCCGCAGGAAATGATCAGCCGCGAGGCCGCCAAGGGCCACTATCTTCCCGCCCGCATGGACGGCGGACCGGAAAACCCGCTCGGCGCCCGTGCCCTCTATCTCGGCTCTACGCTCTACCGCATCCACGGCACCAACGCGCCCTGGACGATCGGCAGCGCCGTCTCCTCCGGCTGTATCCGCATGCGCAACGAGGACGTGACAGACCTCTACGGTCGTGTTGATGTCGGCACCAAAGTCATCGTGATGTAAGCGCCACCGCGGCTGCTGTGGCCATATGGCCACGGTGGCTTCGGCGATCGTTGAGCGCCCGTGTATATTAACCTCGTCTCATCTTGCCGCAGGCGATGGGTCGGGACATGTTTTCCTGCAGTTCAAGACGAAAATACCAGGGGGTAAGGATGAAATCGGGTAAAATGCTGTTTGCCGTGGCCGGCATGATGGTTTCGATTCTGGCAGTCGATGCTTCGACCCAGTCTGCGTTTGCGCAAAGCTCCAGCGGAGCGCGGCCGCAGACGACCGCGAGCGACGTGGCGCCTTCGGTGCGCAACCGCACGGTGCCGGAGAAATTCCAGCGCCGGAAGGTGCGGTTTGCCACCAATGAGGCGCCGGGCACGATCATCGTCGATACGAACAACAAGTTTCTCTACTACGTCGAGGGCAACAACCGCGCTACCCGTTACGGGATCGGCGTCGGTCGCGAAGGCTTCGGCTGGTCGGGCGTGGTTTCGATCGGCCGCAAGTCGGAATGGCCGACCTGGACGCCCCCTGCCGAAATGCGCGCCCGTGAGGCCCGCCGCGGCATCAAGCTGCCCGTCGTCATGCAGGGCGGCCCAGAAAACCCGCTCGGCGCCCGCGCCATGTATCTCTACAAGGGCGGCCGTGACACGATCTTCCGCATCCACGGCACCAACCAGCCCTGGACGATCGGCCTCAACCTCTCGTCCGGCTGCATCCGCATGATGAACAAGGATGTCGAGCATCTTTACGCGCGCGCTGCTGTCGGCTCCAAGGTGGTCGTCATCGGCCCCGGCAGCAAACCGGGCGATGTCGCCTTCGAAGACCGCGGCCTCGACATTTTCCGCACCATCTTCGGCGGCTGATTGTTAGGCTGGATGCATCTCTTCTCGCATTCCTGTGCGCGTCACAGGAATGCGGTCGGTCTAGGTTAACGGACCGAAGAGACTCTTCCGCATCGCGGACGCGACGCTGCTCACTCCCTGTGACAAGCACAGGGATGAGGGTGGAGAGTGGGCGGTGCCGGCGGCAATCAGACGACGATGTCGCCTTCGAGAGTAAGATCGGCCAGCCTCGCCTAGACGAGTGCCTTTGCCTTTCTCGCGAGCTTTGCCGGTTCGGGCCCGCCATAGGCCCAGTCCAGCAGTTCCACCGTGTGGACGATCGGGATGGCTGTTCCAGACGCGATCTGGGTGATGCAGCCGATATTGCCTGTTGCGATCACGTCCGGCTTCGTCGCCTCAATATTCCTGACCTTGCGCGCCTTCAACTGGCCTGAAATTTCCGGCTGCAGGATATTGTAGGTCCCGGCCGATCCGCAGCAGAGGTGGCCTTCTGCGGGATCGCGGACGGTAAAGCCTGCTGCCTTCAGAAGCTGCTTTGGTGCGGCGACGATCTTCTGGCCGTGCTGCATCGAACAGGCCGAATGATAGGTGACGGTGAGCTTTTTCGGCTCTAGCTTGGCAAGATCAAGCGTGAACAGGTATTCGGTAATGTCCTTTGCGAGCGCCGAGACGCGTGCCGCCTTTTCCGCATAAGCCGGATCGAGCCGAAGCATGTGGCCGTAATCCTTGATCGTGGTGCCGCAGCCGGACGTGGTGATGATGATCGCATCGAGACCGCCCGTTTCGATTTCGCGGGTCCAGACATCGACATTGCTGCGGGCGAAATCGAGTGCCTGTTCCTCGCGCCCCATGTGATGCACAAGAGCGCCGCAGCAGCCTTCGCCTTGCGGGCTCACGACCTCGACGCCGAGGCGCGACAGCAGCCTGTGGGTCGCGGCATTGATGCCAGGATCGAGCACCGGCTGGGCGCAACCCGACAGGATCGCCACCCGCCCGCGGCGTTCCGCTTGTGGCATCTGCGATATCGCGGGGGCTGATCCGGCCGGTGGGGCGGCTCTCGGCGCGAGCTCCAGCATGGCTGCGAGGGGCCGAAGCGGCTTGATGCGCTTTAACAGCGGGCCGAATGGCCGGCCGAGCCTTGCCAGCGACAATGCCGTCCTGAACCGTGCCGGATAGGAAAGGACCGCGGCCAGCAGGCTGCGGATCAGCCGGTCGGCAAGCGGCCGGCGGTAGGTGTTTTCGATATGGATGCGGGCGTGATCCACCAGATGCATGTAGTCGACGCCGGAGGGGCACGTGGTGACGCAGGAGAGGCAGGACAGACAGCGATCGATATGGGTGACGACCTGCTCATCGGCCGCCCGATCGTTTTCCAGCATGTCCTTGATGAGATAGATGCGGCCGCGCGGGCTGTCGAGCTCATCGCCCAGCGTCACATAGGTGGGACAGGTGGCGGTGCAGAAGCCGCAATGCACACAGCGGCGCAGGATCTTTTCGGATTCCGCCACATGCGGGTCGAGCAGTTGTTCGGGGGTGAAGGAGGTCTGCATCAGTGCGCTTCTTCCCTGTCAACTTGGCCCCGCCTGCCGCAGGCGGCGCAGGACCTCGATACCGATGATAGTCTCATGATCACCACCCCATCTTGCCCGGCGAGAAGATCCCGGCCGGGTCGAGTTTCTGTTTGACCCGGGCCGAGAGTGCGGCCACGGCATCCGGCACCGGCTCGAATGACGGGGTCGCGGCTCTTGCGGATTTCGAGGCGCGGATGAGCGTGGCATGGCCTCCGCCGAGTGCGCGAATATAGCCGCGCAGGAAGTCGGCTTCGGGATCTGCCTCCATCTGCATCCAGACCAGTCCGCCTTGCCAGTCGTAATAGGCATCGACGCCCGCCTCCATGCGAAGAGCGGCGACCAGCTGGCAGCCGGACATCGGCGCCATCGAGACGCGCCAGAGCGGCCGCCCGGCACCGTCGGCATAGGGGTGGACGTCGCGGATCTCGCGCCAGAGCGGCAGGCTCTCGTCCATGCCGAGCCTGACGACCGGGCCGAAGGCCTGCATCACCGCGACTAGCTTTTCGGCGCGCACTGCGACAGAGGCCGCGAGGCCTTCGAGACGCAGCACGGTTGCTTCGTTCTCGGGCAAGGCGCCATCGCTAAACCGGGCTCGCACGGTCTGGGGCAGATGGGCGGCACCGGACACCTCCACCGGCAGCGCCATGGCGGCCGCCATCGCCTTGGCGGCGGTCTCGTCGTCGAGGCCGGAGATGACGATGGTTTCCACCGTCTGCGGCACCGGAAGTACGCGAAAGGTCACTTCAGTCAGAAATCCCAGCGTGCCGTGCGAAGCGGCGAGAAGCTTGACCAGATCGAGGCCGGTAACGTTCTTCATCACCCGCCCGCCCGCGCGCAGCAGTTCGCCGCTGCCGTTGACGAACCGGATGCCGAGAAGACTGTCCCTAGCCGCCCCTGCCACGAAGCGACGCGGACCGGAGACATTGGCGGCAAACACGCCGCCGATCGTGGGCTCTCCTGACGTGCCCATGATGCCGCGGTGATCCATGGGCTCGAACGCCATCATCTGGCGGTTTGCGGCAAGGGCCGCTTCCACCTCGGCGACGGGTGTGCCGGCCTTAACGGTCATCACCATTTCGGCCGGATCGTAATCGACGATGCCGGTCAGGCCGCGTGATGACAGGGCCTCTGCGCCCTCGGTGGCATTGCCGAAGCCGGAGCGGGTGTTGCCGCCGCAGAGCGCGAACTTCCGGCCATCGGCCACGGCGCTGCGGATGACATAGGCGGCATCGGTTTCGGAATGGGGTATCAGCAAAGGACACCCACTTCAGGAATGGTGTTGGTGGGCATGAAATTCACCTGCGCCCCTCGAGCGGAAACACCTTGGACGGGTTCAGTATCCATTGCTCGTCGAAGGCTGAGCGGATTGCCATCTGCTGGTCGAGTTCGGGCTGGGTAAACTGATGCCGCATCAGGTCGCGCTTCTCGATACCGACGCCATGCTCGCCGGTGAGACAGCCTCCGGCATCGACGCAGAGCTTCAGGATCTCGTTGCCGGCTTCCTCCGCCTTCATGGCTTCTTCGGGATCGTTGGCATTGAACAGGATCAGCGGATGCATGTTGCCGTCACCTGCATGAAACACGTTCGCCACCCGCAGGCCGAAGCGTTCGACGATTTCGGCGGTCTTTTCCAGCACGTAGGAGAGTTTGCCGAGCGGCACCGTGCCATCCATGCAGATATAGTCGGCGATGCGGCCGGTGGCGCCGAAAGCCGATTTTCGGCCTTTCCAGATCAGCGCCGCCTCGGTGGCCGACTGGCATTCGCGCACGGTCTTGACCTGATGCCTTCGGGCGATCTCGACGATATCTTTGAGCGTCGCGTCCATCTCCGCTTCCGACCCCTCCACCTCGACGATCAGGAGCGCTGCGACATCCAGCGGATAGCCGGCCTTGGCGAACGCCTCGCAGATCTCGATCGCCGGTTTGTCCATGAACTCGATCGCCACCGGAATGATGCCGGAGCCGATGATATCGGCGACGCAGGCTCCCGCCTCTTCCGAGCTATCGAACCCGAACAGGACCGGGCGCGCGCCCTCCGGTTTGGCAATCAGGCGCACCGTCGCCTCGGTGACGATGCCGAGCTGGCCTTCCGAGCCGCAGACGAGGCCGAGAAGATCGTAACCTGCGGCATCCAGATGCTTGCCGCCAAGCTCGATCACCGTGCCATCGACAAGCACCATCCGGACGCCGAGCAGGTTGTTGGTGGTGACGCCGTATTTCAGGCAGTGGGCGCCGCCGGAATTCATGCCGATATTGCCGCCGATCGTGCAGGCGAGCTGCGAACTCGGGTCCGGCGCATAGAAAAACCCGTCGATGCCGACCGTCTCCGAAATGCTGAGATTGGTGACGCCGGCCTGCACGGTGGCGGTGCGATTGCTGTAGTCCACTTCCAGCACCCGCGACATCTTGGAAAGGCCCAGAACGACCGCATCCTCCTGCGGAATGGCCCCACCCGAAAGCGAGGTTCCCGCCCCCCTTGCAACGACCGGAATGGCGTGGCGATGGCAGTATTTCATCACAGCCGCAACCTGCGCCGTGGTGCGTGGAAGGACGACGGCAAGCGGGACGCGCCGATAGGAGATGAAGGCGTCGGTCTCGAACGGTGCGAGTTCGCGTTCTTCGTGGATGAGACAGTCCGCCGGTACGAGACGGGCAAGATCGGTCACGATGTTATCCCGCCGCAACAGGACGGACGCGCGTGGCGGCAGGAATGCGATTGCCTCGGCCATGGCCTCCTCCTCAGAACGCGTGGCTTTCTCTATCTCGTTACAGCGTATGCCATGACGGTGTCGCACATCAACTCGAATGCGGGTTGCCCACGCATAAACCACAGATCCGCTCTCGACATTATCAGCGTACAAAGCGCGGTCCGCGCAAAATAGACGTTGACGCAACAGTAGCCGGCTTCAGAATGGGGAATGCGCCTTTAGAGATGATTCTCCTAAAATAATCCTCTTTTGCTCGTTAAGCCCGGCGCAAGCATTATATTAGCAACATACATTTTTTGGAGGCGTTTCGAAATTGGGCTTGATGGACCGACTGACCGGCAATCTTCGTTTGATGCTGCAGCGCCCTGCGCGACAGCAGTATGCCGCGTTGTGCTATCGCCTGACGAAGAAGCGGACGCAGCTGGAAGTTCTGGTCGCCACAAGCCGCGATACGGGGCGTTGGGTCATTCCCAAGGGATGGCCGATGAAGGACAAGAAGGCGCATCAGGTAGCCGAACGCGAGGCTTACGAGGAAGTGGGCGTCAAGGGTAAGGTCGAGAAGGACGCGCTTGGCTTTTTCCACTACCGCAAGACCCTCGACAGCGGCCTGAAAGTGCTGGTGCGCGTGCAGGTTCACGCACTGGAAGTTGCCGATTGCCTGAAGAATTTTCCGGAAAAAGGATCCCGGAAGCTGGAATGGGTCTCCTGCGAGGAAGCGGCCAACCGCGTCAACGAGCCGGAACTGAAAATTCTCTTCCTGCGGTTTGCCGAAAAAATGGATCCGCTTCGTTCAACGGTGCCGATCAAGGCCGCAGGCTGACAGTCCGCTCGACCAACCAAAATCGTATACTGGAATAAATGATGGGCCAAACGCGGCCGCGTCTGGCCAAGCCGACGCTCGACAAGGATCTCGAAAAGCTCTCCTCGGTGGAAGACGCCGCGCGCCAGACGTCGCGCGGGCTTGCAGCACCCGGTGCAGCGCTGTTGTTCATCGTGCTGGTGGCAATCTTTGCCGCTTCCTATGTGACCGGACATCCGGGTGCTGTGGTGGTGATCGCGGCCTCCGCGCTTGCGGCCTACATGGCGATGAATATCGGCGCCAACGACGTTACCAACAATATCGGCGCGGCAGTCGGCGCGCGTGCGATGACGATGGCGTTCGGCCTGGCGTTGGCGGCAGTATTCGAAATCGCCGGCGCGGTGATTGCCGGCGGCAGCGTTGCCGGTACGATCGCCAACAACATCATGCGTGCCGGCGTAATCACCGATCCGAACGTGATGATCTGGGCGATGATGGCGGCACTGCTTTCCGCAGCCGTGCTGATCAATGTCGCAACGTGGCTCGGCGCGCCGATCTCCACCACCCATTCGATCGTCGGCAGCGTGATGGGTGCAGGCATCGCGGCGGCTGGTTTTTCGGCAATCAACTGGGCGACCGTCGGCGGTATTACCGCAAGCTGGGTCCTGTCGCCGCTCCTTGGTGCCGCGATTGCCGCCGGCCTGCTGTTCCTGATCAAGGAAACGATCATCTACCGCGAGGACAAGATCGCTTCTGCCCGGATCTGGGTGCCGATCCTGATCGGCCTGATGGCGGGCGCTTTTGCGGGCTACCTCTCGCTTGTCGGTCTCGGGCAGCTGATGGCTGTTTCGAAGTTAACCGCGACCGCCATCACGCTGGTCACGGGTCTTGCCGTCTGGCGGCTGGTCATTCCGGTCATCGCCAGGCAGTCGCGCGGGCTGGAGAACCGCAACCAGTCGCTGCGCAAGCTGTTTCGCATTCCGCTGGTGTTTGCCGCGGCGCTGATGTCGTTCGCGCATGGGGCGAATGACGTGTCGAACGCGATTGGTCCGCTGGCAGCGATCGTTGCGGCAGCGCAACGCGGCGGCATGTCCGCACCTGTCGGCATACCGCTGTGGGAGCTGGTGATCGGCGGCCTTGGTATCTCGCTCGGCCTTTTGCTCTACGGGCCGAAACTGGTGCGGCTGGTGGGTGCCGAGATCACCAAGCTCAATCCGATGCGCGCCTATTGCGTCTCGTCTTCGACGGCGCTGACGGTGATCGTCGCGTCCTGGGTCGGTCTGCCTGTGTCTTCCACGCATATTGCGGTCGGCGCCGTGTTCGGCGTCGGGTTTTTCCGCGAATGGTACACGCGCCATTCACGCCGCCGTTACGAGTATATGCGGGTCAGGGCCGGCAAAGATCCGGATGTCGGTCAGGAGCACGAACACGACGAGAACGAGGTGAAACGCCGTTTTCTGGTGCGCCGCTCGCATTTCCTGTCGATCATCGCCGCCTGGATGATTACGCTGCCGGCATCGGCTGCGCTTGCAGCGCTGGTTGCGACGGTTATCTTCGCGCTGTTCGTCTGAGTTTTGAGAGTTTTTCTATGCGTGCCAATTTCCGGATACAGCGCCTCTTCATCGACGCCCCTCTTGCGACGGCCGAGCGCCCGGAGGTGGGAGCGGAGCATTTCAACTATCTCGCCAATGTGCTGCGCCTGACTGAGGGTGCCGAGATCCTGGCGTTCAATGGGCGCGACGGCGAATGGCTGGCGAAACTCATCTTTCCGAGCCGCAAGAAGATCGCGCTTGAGCCGATCCAGCAGGTGCGCCCGCAACCGCCGGCACCAGACCTGCATTACCTGTTTGCGCCGCTGAAGGTGGGACGGCTGGACTATCTGGTGCAGAAGGCGGTCGAAATGGGCGCCGGCACGCTTCAGCCTGTCATGACGCAGCATGTGCAGGGCAAGATCACCAGCATGGAACGGCTGCAGGCGAACGTGATCGAAGCTGCCGAACAGTGCGGCATATTGTCAGTCCCGCAGGTGCTTCCGCCGAAGAAACTCGGCGATGTCCTCGACCACTGGCCCTCCGACCGGCGCATCATCTTTTGCGACGAGGGCGATGAGGGACAGAACCCGCTGACGATCCTGTCGAAGATCGAGGAGACCAAGCTGGCGCTGCTGGTTGGCCCGGAAGGCGGGTTTTCCGAAGAAGAACGGGCGCGTCTGCGTTCGCTGCCATTCGTCAGTGCCATTCCGCTCGGACCGCGTATCCTGAGGGCCGATACCGCAGCGGTTGCAGCACTTGCCGTGGTCCAGGCTTCGATCGGCGACTGGCGTTAAACATGCTCCCAACCGGCGCGACAGATTTGACACACAGCTGCCTGTTTTTCTAAACCAGCGTTGAAAGAAATTCACTTGCACCGCACATCATTCCGGTCCACTCAGCCGGACGTTCGCTCTCTAAATACGGCACTCCGAACAAGGTAGTTTTCATGGCCCGCGACACCACCGACCAGACCCCGCTTTCTTCGGTGGCCGAGCTTTCCAGCTACATGGCCGAGGGACCGCGACCGAAGGAAAAATTCCGGATCGGGACCGAGCACGAAAAGTTCGTCTTCTTCAAAGCCGATCATTCGCCCGTGCCCTATGCCGGTGAAGCCAGCATTTCCGCGCTGCTGAATGGCATGCAGGAACGGCTGGGCTGGGAGCCGATCACCGATGGCGGGAACATCATCGGGCTTGGCGAACAATCTGGCATGGGCGCGATCTCGATCGAGCCCGGCGGCCAGTTCGAGCTTTCGGGGGCGCCCCTTGAAACACTGCATGAAGTGGCGGCCGAGGCCGAGCAGCATATCGCGCTCGTCAAGGAAATTGCCGAGCCGATGGGCATCGGCTTTCTCGGCATCGGCGGCAGCCCCAAATGGACGCGCGAAGAAACGCCGCGCATGCCGAAATCCCGTTACGACATCATGACCCGCTTCATGCCGAAGGTCGGCAGCAAGGGTCTCGACATGATGTACCGCACCTGCACGATCCAGGTGAACCTCGACTTCTCGTCCGAGGAAGACATGGCCGCGAAGATGCGGGTGTCGATGAAGCTGCAGTCGATCGCGACCGCGCTGTTTGCGGCATCGCCGTTTACCGAGGGAAAGCCGAACGGACTATCCTCCTGGCGGGGCGACATCTGGCGCGACACCGACAACAGCCGCTCCGGCGTGCTGCCCTTCGTGTTCAACTCCGATTTCGGCTATGCCGACTACGCAGAGTGGGCGCTCGACGTGCCGATGTATTTCATCGTGCGCAACGGCAAGTATCACGACTGTACCAACATCACCTTCCGGCAGTTCATGGATGGCGTGCTGAAGGGTACGGTCGACGACTGGCAGCCGACGATGGGCGACTGGATCAACCATCTTTCCACGCTGTTCCCGGACGTGCGGCTGAAGAAGTTCCTGGAAATGCGCGGTGCCGACGGCGGTCCGCTCGATCGCATCTCGGCGCTTCCCGCCTTCTGGGTCGGTCTGCTCTATGACGACACGGCGCTTGCGGATGCGCAGGAACTGACGAAGGACTGGACGTTCGAAGACGTCGTCCAGATGCGCGACACCGTTCCATCAAAGGGGCTTTCTGCAGAGATCCGTGGCGTGTCGGTTCTCGATATCGCCCGCGAGAGCGTGCTGATCTCCAAGGCCGGCCTCAAGGCCCGCGCGCGCAAGAATGCCGAGGGCGACGACGAGACGATTTTCCTCCGTCCGCTGGAAGAAATTCTGGTGAAGAAGGCAACGCTTGCCGACGAAATGCTGGCGCTGTTCAACGGGCGCTGGGAAGGCTCGGTCGAGCCGGCGTTCAAGGACTACGCTTACTGAGCAGGAGCATTCGCTGCTCCATAATCCGCTTTCAGGCTTTGCCTTTCCGGCTATAGTGGGTGTGTCACCCATGCCGGAAAGGATGCCCATGCTGCCATTGTTCGAGATGATGATGAAGGCCGGAGGGGGCCAGGGCGGCGGCGCATCCATGGAGGCCTTCGCCAAGCAGTTCAATCTTGCCCAGGAACAGGTTTCTGAAGCAATGGCGGCGTTGATGCCCGCCTTTTCCTCCGGCTTCAAGCGCAAGTCTGCAAACCCTTACGACCTTTCTGACCTGATGAGCACCGTGTTTTCCGGCGCCTATGGCAAATATTTCGAGGATATGGGCAAGGCTTTCACGCCGCAGGGCACAGCCGACGGCAATGCCGTTCTGGAGAAGGTGTTCGGCTCAAAAGAGGTATCCCGTGCAGTCGCCGCGCAGGTGGAGAAGTTTACCGGCATCGGCCAGGACATCATCGAGAAGATGATGCCTGGCATGGCCAATACGCTGATGGGCGGCTTCTTCAAACAGTTTACCGGGCAGATGGGCGCGCCTTTCGCGACCCAGTTTCCGGCCGGCGGCGATACGTTCGGCCCGGCGCTGGAGACGATGCAGAAGCAGTGGATGACCGCGATGGGTTTTGACAAGGCGGCACCGAATCCGGACGCGACGAGCAATCCCTTGGACAATCCCTTTGCACAGGCGATGCGGGCGATGTGGGGCTTGGAAAAGCCAGAGCAGCCGCAGCCTTCCGCCACCGCTCCGGGCGCTGCCCAAACCTATGCGGATCTCGTCAACCGGATGTTCGACAGCGGCGTCGAGGCGAATAAAGGCTACCAGAAGAGCCTGGAGACGATGTTCGACGGTTACTTCGGCACTGGAAAAGCGGCCAAGCCCTGAACGAAAAAGTCACTTGAACGAAAAAGCCCGGCGCGGATAAACCGGCCGGGCAAAGGCAGGGCTATTGGCAATCGCCCTGCGGGGAAACTTGAGGCTCGCTAGAGCCGCTTGAAGCGTGTACGCGCATGCTCGCGGGCGGCACGCGTCAGAAGCCGCGACGGGTCATCCAGAACGCCCGAACGATCGAGCGCCTTCACCACATCGTGGCGTGTAATGCCGATATCTTCGAGCTGGTAATCGTCGAGGTCGTGAAGGGAATTGGCCTCGAAGCGATTTCGAAGAGCGCGCCATACGGATTTCGTTCGAAGCATGATCTGCGCTGCAAAGCTGGTCTTCGCTGCTGCACGGTAAAGCTTCAGTTCGGTTCCGTAGTTGGTCGTGCTCATCGGATCATCCTTTCGTAAGGCACGGAGAGGCTCACCCCTTCCACAACGGCTTTGCGGAAAGGTTGCCCTTTGTGAAGGCATCCGGGAGGAGGCCTTCGCTGGTTCTGATTTTGCATCGTGTTTATGCGGGAAAATCTATTGATCAGTCCAACGAATGTTTCTAATGATATGCATCAATCGCTCTTATGAATGACGTTCATCTGGAGGCCTGCATGTCCGCACCGCTCGACATCGATCAGCTACACACGTTCATCGCCATCATCGACACCGGCAGTTTCACCAAGGCGGCCGATCGGGTGTTCAAGACCCAGTCGGCGGTGTCCATGCAGATGCGCCGGCTGGAAGAACGGATCGGCAAGCAGCTGTTTGCCAAGGACGGGCGCGGCAACCGGGTGACGGCCGAGGGCGAAAAGCTGATGAATTACGCAAGGCGCATCATCAGACTCAATAACGAGGCGATCGCCGCCTTCGACGATAACCGCCTGGAAGGTTCGATCCGGATCGGCACGCCGGACGATTACGCGGACCGCTACATGCCCGAGATCATCGGACGGTTTGCGAAGACGCATCCCAATGTGGAGCTCTACATCGTCTGCGAACCCTCGGTCAGCCTTGCCGAGAAGATGGCGCGCGGAGAGCTGGATATCGCGCTCGTCACACACAACCCGCGTCAGCGGATCTCCGACGTGGTTCGCACCGAGCCTTTGTGCTGGGTGGGTTCAGCCAACCACACGCTGAAGGACGACGCTCCGGTGCCGCTTGCGGTCGGTCGGCGTGACTGCCTCTGGCGCCAGCTTTCCTGTTCGGCGCTGGATGCGTCAGGCCGCGAATATCAGGTCCTGTTTACCAGCTGGTCGTCGACCGTCGTTGCGGCGGCCGTGCTTGCCGGCATGGCTGTCTCCGTCCTGCCGGAATCGGCGCTGCGGCCCGGCATGAAGGTTCTGACGGCTGCCGACGGTTTTCCGCCGCTGCCACCCGTGCAGATCGGCCTGATGAAGCGGCCGGGGGTCTCACCGTCGCTGATGAACGCCATCACCGACCACATCACCGCCTGCCTCGACAATATCTCGCCGGCCGTGGTGCCTGATGATCTCGATGCCGACACCAAGGCGTTTCCGCGCATGGTGCGGTCGCGCGGTTCGGTGATGCCCGGCTGGTAATGCAGACAAGAACGTCGCCTGCCTTCAGTTGAGGGCAAGCCACACGGCCTGCCAGACCCAGAGCGCGCCCAGCGTGAAAAAGCCCAGCATAAACAGCGGCCGGCGATAGCGCAGGCGATTGCTGGTCACATGCACATAGGCATGGGCATAGCGGGAGGCGACGAAGAGCCAGGAGAGTGCCACCGTGCCCCAGTTGTCTGCGGTCGATGCATAAAGCACCAGGCAGACGACGTGAAACAGCACCGGCAGTTCAAACTGGTTCTTGATGTTGTTGTGGACCAGCAGGCTTTCCGCCGGTTCCTGCAGGTTCTCGCGAAACTGCGCTACCTCGACGCGGCCGGACCTTACGGCGGCAACGCGTTTCTTCGACAGCATCCAGTAGAGACAGAAGACGAGCGCGACATGCGCGATCATCGGCCAGAGCGTTGCATTGGTGGAAAGCATTGATCCTCCTGTCGTCATAAGAATGCATAGACGAAGGAAAGGCCGCCGACAACGGGCCGACGGCCCTCCTTACACAGACTTGGACTACCGCGGCGTCAGGGTTTCGGTGCCGGATCCGTCCTGGCCGGAAATCGTCCAGGCACCTTCCAGCACGCCATCATCGCGTACCTCGTAGACGACGAGGCCGACTTCGCCATCCAGCACGTAACCTGCGGCAAAAGCGTTCTCATAGAGCATGCAGATGCCGTTCGACGTAGCCTTCTTGCCCGAACCCGTCTTCCAGACGATGGCACAGGTCGTCTCGCTGGTCAGCTTGATGGTGGCGGTGCCGTCATAGGCGGATCCGTCCAGATTGGTGCCCTCAACCGTGTACGCGCCGGCCTTGACGGTCTGCGCCTGGGCAGGCGCAATGAAAGCGGCGCCCAGAAGCACCGCAGCAAGAACTGTTCTCTTCACGAAAGTCTCCCCTTAAGTCGATCTTTATCGACGACGAGAAGATATCAAAATTTGTGCTGGCGGATACTGGGGGCAAGAAATAAAAAGGGCCGGGCTACTTTGCCCGGCCCTGTTGTTTTGGACGTCGCTACGTTCAGGCGCCGGAGCCCGGATAGTTCGGGCTTTCGCGGGTGATCGTCACGTCATGCGGATGGCTTTCGCGCAGGCCAGCACCGGAGATGCGAACGAAGGTCGCCTTTTCCTGGAAGTCCTTGATGTCCTTGCCGCCGACATAGCCCATGGCAGCTTTCAGGCCGCCTGCGAGCTGATGGATGACGCCGGAAACCGGACCCTTGTAGGGCACCTGGCCTTCGATGCCTTCCGGCACCAGCTTCAGGGTGTCGCGGACTTCAGCCTGGAAGTAACGGTCGGCGGAACCGCGGGCCATGGCACCGACGGAACCCATGCCGCGATAGGCTTTGAACGAGCGGCCCTGGTAGAGATAGACTTCGCCGGGGCTTTCATCGGTGCCGGCGAGCAGCGAGCCGATCATCACGGCCGACGCGCCGGATGCGATCGCCTTGGCGACGTCGCCGGAGAACTTGATGCCGCCATCGGCAATGACCGGAATGTCCTGCGCCTGCGCTGCTTCGACCGCCGACATAATGGCGGCGAGCTGGGGAACGCCGACGCCCGCAACGATACGCGTGGTGCAGATGGAGCCAGGGCCGATACCGACCTTGACGGCGTCTGCGCCCGCATCGATCAACGCCTTGGTGCCGCTTGCGGTGGCAACGTTGCCGGCCATGACGCGGACGTGGTTGGACAGCTTCTTGACGCGGGTGACGGCTTCGAGAACGCGGGCCGAATGGCCATGCGCGGTATCGACGACCAGAAGGTCGACGCCGGCTTCGATCAGCCGCTCGGCACGCTCAAAACCATCCTCGCCGACGCCGATCGCGGCCGCGGCGCGCAGGCGGCCCTGCATGTCCTTGGAGGCATGCGGGTTGAGCTGCGACTTTTCGATATCCTTGACGGTGATGAGACCGACGCAGCGGCCTTCGCCATCGATGACCAGCAGCTTTTCGATGCGGTTGGTATGCAGCAGGCGCTTGGCCTCCTGCTGGTCGACGTTTTCCTTGACGGTGATGAGGCCCTGATGGGTCATCAGCTCGTGGATCTTCTGGGCCGGATCCGAGGCAAAGCGCACGTCGCGGTTGGTTAGGATGCCGACCAGACGGCCAGACGCTTCGACGACCGGAATGCCGGAAATGTGGAAGGTCTTCATCAGGGCCAGCGCATCGGCAAGCGTTGCATCCGGGCCGATCGTGACCGGGTTGACGACCATGCCGCTTTCGAACTTCTTCACCTGGCGGACCTGTTCGGCCTGCTCGACCGGCGTCAGGTTCTTGTGGATGACGCCAAGACCACCGGCCTGCGCCATCGCGATGGCAAGGCGGCTTTCGGTGACGGTGTCCATGGCCGACGAGATGATCGGGATGTTCAGCTCGAAATCAGTGGCAATGCGCGTGGCGACGCTGGTCTGGCCCGGCAGGACTTCGGAATGCCCCGGCTGCAGCAGCACGTCATCGAATGTGAGGGCGTCGAGACCGGTCGGCGTTTCTATAATACGAGCCATTGCCAATTCCTTCGATCTTAAAAATGCGGGACCGCTCAGGACCGTGAATACGTCCCGACGTTCCGGCAACAATTGCTTGGAAGTTGGCGAGGGCTGGTAACACGATAATGACAGGAAGGGAACATTTAAAACCCGGAGGCAGTCCCTCCGGGTTTGCATAGCTGTGAATTTACCGCGTCAATATTCCTCAGATATCGAACTGGTAGCTCTTCGGCACGAAGCGGTAGCCGGTTTCCTGCTTTTCGGCGTAGCCGACGGCGGGGAATGGCATGTGGTAGCCGAGGAAGGCGACCTTGTCGGTGGCGATCATGTCGAACACGCGCTTGCGGGTTGCGGCGGCCTTGGCCTTGTCCATGTCGAACTTGACCTCCCAGTCCGGGCGCTGCAGCGACAGGACGAAGTGGTTGGCGGTATCGGCCGTGAGGATCAGGCGCTTGCCCTGCGATTCCACGTTGAAGATCATCATGCCGGGCGTGTGGCCGGGTGCGAGCATGCCGGTTATGCCGGGTGCGACGTCGTCGCCCTCTCCGATGAAGGTCATCTTGTCCGCCAGCGGCTTCACATTGGCGAGCACGGACTTCTGATTGCCTTCAGCGGGTGT
This sequence comes from Rhizobium sp. PvP014, assembly GCF_017876855.1. NCBI lineage: Bacteria > Pseudomonadati > Pseudomonadota > Alphaproteobacteria > Hyphomicrobiales > Rhizobiaceae > Rhizobium > Rhizobium sp. PvP014. The sequence continues at coordinate 3,468,764 of NZ_JAGIOT010000002.1, read as the reverse complement.
TCCGGCTCGGGCACCGTCGACCCAGAAATCATATTCCGTCTGACCGGTGATATAGGTCGCCTTGGGGAAAGCCGGCTTGCCGTCTTCCATCAGGCCGCCGATATGGTCGCCGTGAAGATGGGTCAGGACCACTTTTGTGACATCGCCCGGCATATAGCCGGCAGACGCCATGCCTTCGACCAGACGGCCGGCACCCATGGCATGACCCGACTGGCCGAATCCCGTATCGAACAGGATGACGTCGCTGCCGGTATCAATGAGCGTCGGGGAAAAGCCGTTGACGAACTGATCGGTCGGCAGAAAGTTGTCTGCGAGAAGCGCGCTGACGGTCTCGGCCGACTGGTTGGTTCCAAACGTCTCGTTCGGAGTGCCGGAAGCGCGGGAGCCATCCTTCACCACGAGAACATCGAAGCTACCGAGCTTGAATTTGTGAATGTCGGGAGGGGTTACGCGATCGATTGCCAATTTCTTCTCCTGTGCCAGCGCTTTGCTGCTCATCAGCGCCTGGCCACTCCATATAGCCGGCGCCGCGAGGACGGCCAGTCCGGCACTTCCCAGCAGCGTGCGGCGTTCCATGCCCTTTGGTTCGTCCTTGAACGTCATGATCTCATCCCTCCGTTTGAAAGCTTTCGGGGGTGCACCGAAAATGCCCAAGCCCCGCACACGAATAGATAACAGGCGACAGGCAAAGGGAAACAAGCCTCACGCAGACGTGACATCGTCTCCCGGAAATTGACATCGTGCAATTGGCTTCATGCCGGAACAGGTCTAGAGCGGGGACGTTGAAGTGCGTCGCGTATCGCAGGCCCTCCCCATGAACCGCATCATTCCGCTTATTCTGGCCGTCGCTCTGTTCATGGAGCAGATGGATTCGACCGTCATCGCCACCGCACTTCCCACCATCGCCGCCGATCTCGGCGTCAGTCCGATCACGCTGAAACTGGCGCTGACATCCTACATGGTGGCGCTTGCCATGTTCATTCCGCTAAGTGGCTGGATGTCCGACAAATTCGGGGCAAAGAAGATCTTTCGCCTGGCGATCTGCGTCTTCATCGTGGGCTCGATCCTCTGCGCAATCTCCGAGTCACTGCTGCAGTTCGTGATGTCGCGCTTTCTGCAGGGCATGGGCGGTGCAATGATGACGCCGGTCGGCCGTCTGGTGCTGCTGCGGACGACGAAGCGAAGCGAACTTGTTTCCGCCATGGCGCTTCTGACGATTCCGGCGCTGGTCGGGCCTTTGACCGGGCCGCCGATCGGCGGTTTCATCACCACCTATTTTTCCTGGCACTGGATCTTCATCATCAACGTGCCGATCGGCATCGCCGGCGTGATCCTGACCGGCATCTACCTGCCGCACGTGCCGCCGGTGGAGACGCCTCGAATGGACTGGTTTGGCTTTCTGCTGACCTCGGTCGCGGCCTCCGGTGTCGTCTTCGGCCTGTCGGTGATCGGCCTGCCGGCGCTGCCGCCGGTCGTCGGCATCACGGCCACGTTTGCCGGCTTTGCCGCCTGCATTCTCTATTATTTCCATGCCAAGCGGCATCCGTTTCCGGTGCTAAACCTCACGATCTTCAACGACCGGGCTTTCCGTGCCTCCACCACCGGCGGCACGATGTTTCGCATCGCGACCGGGGCGATCCCCTTCCTGATGCCGCTGATGCTGCAGCTGGGTTTCGGCCTCAATCCGTTTCAGTCCGGCCTCATCACCTTCGCCGGCGCGATCGGTGCGCTGACGGTCAAGTTCCTTGCAAGGCGGGTGTTTGCGATGACAGGCTTTCGAACCGCGCTGATCTTTGCCGGCATCCTTGGTGCAGCATCAACGGCGGTCAACGGGTTCTTCAAGCCGGACACACCCCATATCGTGATCATCGGCGCGCTGCTCGCGGCAGGGCTATTCCGCTCCCTGTTTTTCACAGGTGCCAATGCGCTCGGCTATTCGGAGATTACGGACCAGCAGGCGAGCCAGGCGACGTCCATGGCCTCATTCCTGCAACAGGTGAGCCTGGCACTCGGCGTCGCGTTTGCAGCCTTCATTCTGGAGATGTCGTCGACGTTTTCCGGCAGCCAGCTGGCGCTCGCGGATTTCCATCTCGCGTTCTTTATCGTCGCCGCTGTTTCGGTATTTGCGGTGATCCCAATCCTCAAGCTCGACCCGATGACCGGCGCCGACGTATCGGGACACCGGCGCGGAGTGCGCGTCGGACAGGTAGAGCCGACACCGGGAGCCGGCGAGTAAACTCAGTCCCGGCCGAAGCCCTCGTCGCCCGCCTGTTCCCGCGGATCATCCTGTGCTTCGTCCGCTGCATCATCGCCGGGATGGTCGCCGGCCGCTTCGTTGGCGAGCCTGTGGGCCTGACCTTTGAAGTGTTTTGCAAGCAGGAACATTTCCACCGATTCCTGGCGCGACGAGCCGGGCTTGATGTGGATGACCTGCTTGAAATTCTTCTTCAGCATGTCGAGAAGGTCCTTCTCGGTGCCGCCCTGGAAGGTCTTCGCCAGGAAATGTCCGCCCTCGCCCAGAACCGAGACGGCAAAATGCGCGGCGACTTCACACAGATGCATGGTGCGCAGATGGTCGGTGCGGTGGTGACCGGTGGTCGGTGCCGCCATATCGGACAGGACGACATCCGGCGTGCCGCCGATCGCTTCCATCAGCTGGCGCGGCGCGTCGTCATCGAGGAAGTCGAGCTGCAGGATCTTGACGCCGGCAAGCGGCGCCATTTCAAGAAAATCGATCGCCGCGACGCGCATATCGTCATCGCTGGATTCGGTGACCTTGGCGGCGATCTGCGACCAGCTGCCGGGGGCTGCACCCAGATCGATGATGCGGCGCGCGCCCTTGAGCAACTGGTGCTTCTCGTCGATCTCCAGAAGCTTGAACGCCGCCCGAGCGCGATAACCCTCGAGTTTGGCGCGCTGGACATAGGGATCGTTGATATGGCGCTCCAGCCAGCGGCGTGAAGACGCCTTCAGCTTGCCCTTCTTGACCTTCTGGCCAAGCTTGCGACCGGTGCGGTTGCCGCCAACGGATGGTTTCGTCATTGCTTGCGTCCCGTTTCCTGCGTCTGCCCGTGGCCTGAATTATTCGTCTGATGGTGGCCCTGGCCTGAACCGTTGCCTGACCCCTGGCCGAACCTTCGTCCCCTGCCGCGGCGCCAGACACCGTCATCAGCCATCATATCCGTCAAAAGACCTTCGCGCAGCCCGCGATCGGCAACCCGCATGCGCTGGCTCGGCCAGCGGCGGCGGATCGCTTCGAGGATGGCGCAGCCGGCAAGAACCAGATCGGCCCTGTCAGGACCGATGCAGGCATTGGCGGCACGGCCGGCGAAATCCCATGAGAGGAGCTTTGCCTGCATGGCGGAAACCTCGGAATCCGACAGCCAGAGACCATCGACCTTGCGGCGATCGTAGCGTGGCAGATCGAGATGGACGCCGGCAAGCGTGGTGACCGTGCCGGATGTGCCGATCAGATGAAAGTCCTCGGCACCCTGCTGGTGCGGGGAACCGATCGGCGGGCAATCGAACTTCGACAGCATGCCCTCGACCTCATCGACCATGCCGGCAAAGACGGCGGGCGTGACATCACGGCCGCCATGGCGTTCCGACAGCGTCACGACGCCGACCGGCAGCGAGGTCCAGTGGGTAATGTGGTTGGCGAGCCGCGACGAGCGGCTGTCGCCGATGCGGATGACCGCGATTTCAGACGAACCGCCGCCGATATCAAACAGCACGACGGAGCGGGCCTCGCGACCGACCAGCGACGAGCAGCCGGACACGGCAAGCCGCGCCTCGGTTTCGCGATCGATGATTTCGAGCTCGAGACCGGTTTCCTCTGTCACCCGTGCCAGAAACGCCTCTCCGTTTTCGGCAGCGCGGCAGGCTTCGGTGGCAATCAGCCGCATGCGGCGGATCGGCCGGTGCGCAAGTTTCGACGCACACACGCGCAAGGCATCGACGGCGCGATCCATCGCTTCCGCCGACAGGCGACCGCTTGCAGCCAGCCCCTCGCCCAGACGGACGATGCGCGAAAACGCGTCGATGACCCGGAACTGGCCCGGCCGCGTCGGCTGGGCGATCAGGAGACGGCAATTGTTGGTGCCGAGATCAAGGGCTGCATAGAGTTCGTCGCGGAAGCCTGCGAACTTGTCGGCGCCGGGAGAACCATGGATTTCATGCCCGAGCGCCGCATAACCGGCGTGGCCTGCGGCCGAAACCGTCTTGGCGGTGACCAGCGGTCCCTGCTTGGCCTGCGTCAGCGGCCGACCCTGCGGGCCCCGACCGGCACGCTTCTTCTTGCGGCTCTGATTGCGATCCTGCTGCGGGCCCTGCTGGCGCGGCTGCTTTCCGGCCGGCTTGGCGTCACCGCGCAAGCCTTCGCCCGCCGGCGCATCGGCGCCAATCGGTCGATCGCCACTCTCCGCAGATGGATTCGGCGCATGTGCGGAGTTCTCCGTGACCGCGGAGCGCGAACGGGAGCGACGGCGCTTGCGCTTGCGCGGATGCGGTGAGCCCGGCTCTGGCCGCCCTCCGTCGGACGTGCCACCATCCGGTTTCATGCCGTGCGAGCGTCCGGCCTGGCCGGCCTTTTCAGCCGGGCTTGCGTGCGCCATCGACGCCGCGTCACGGTCTTTGCCGTTTCGCTTCGCCTTGCGGCGCCGGGAGTTCTTGACATCCCTGCGCAGTTCCGCCGACGCCCCGCCTTCCGGCGGCTTTCCGCCGCTATCGGGGTTCATCACTTTATAAGTCCATCTCGCCGCGCAACACTCTGAAGCATGCAGCTGGCGTCTGATCGTTTCGTTGACCTGAAGATAACAGCCTCAGGCGCATTCGCCAACGGCTTTTTAGGGCGCGGCAAGCAGGACCAAAAATGATGTCGATTTTTTTCACAAAGGGTATTTGCAAGCGCCAAGTGTTTGGTTATAAGCGCCGCACACCGATGAGCCACAAAGCTTTTCCTGCTGGGGAATAGTTCAACGGTAGAACGACGGACTCTGACTCCGTTAATCTTGGTTCGAATCCAGGTTCCCCAGCCAATTCTCCCCGACAACAATCGCGGTCGTTGCAAAACTCTCAGCGCCAATGGTGTCGCGTTTGGTTGCGCGTCATTTCTCGGTATTACTTCGCAGCTTCAACTCGTCCACGCGACAATTGCCCGAGAGACCGTCCGGCAATTGGGAACATTATCCGAGCGCAACTTCGAAAAGAGCCTATCGCCAGCACACTCCGTGAGCAGTTCAACCGGTCATGACCCGAGCGGATCTCACTGTCGATGATCCGAACTTGCCGCGCATGGAACAAGCCAAATATGTACGGGTATCTACGTACCAAATCGAAACGATTTGAGTGTTTGATATAGCGCTTTTCTTAATAGGCAGATGCTAATTCAGAAGGTCTGAATCTAGGGTACAGCATTGCCGTTCGTCCACCTTATCCGTCAAGAGACTTCGAGACTGCGTGTGTTTGCAGGAACACTGCTTGGCACAGCTCTTTGCGTTGTCGCCGCAGTATTGGCGGACTCGTTTAATTTCGCGGAGATGTCGCAGGATCATTTTCGTCGCGCACTCGCGACAGACATCCTGCTCCCGACCCTGATCGGCGGGCCTTTCTTTTACTTTCTGCTGGAGAAGATCCGGCAACTCGCCGTGGCCAAGGTGGAGCTGCAGCGGCTTGCTTCGACAGACAGTCTTACCACCGTGCTTAGCCGCGGTGCATTCGAAATGCTGGTCGAAGCCTATCTGGAAAGAGCGCGGGCGGGATCGCTTCCGCAAACGGGATCGTTTCTGATCGTTGATGCGGATCATTTCAAGGCAATCAATGACAGTCACGGGCATCAGGCGGGTGACCAGGCCCTGAAGTTGATTGCTGGGGCTATCAAGGAAACTCTGTCGCCGGCAGATCTTGTCGGACGCGTCGGCGGCGAAGAGTTCGCCGTCTTCCTGCCGGCTGTTGTCGATGACACGGCGTCGCGCACGGCCGAGCTGATAAGACAGAGGATCCGCGCACTGCCCTTCCCCAGGGACGTTGGCGAAGGGCTGCTGTCGGTCAGCATCGGCGGGGCCACCTTCCGCGAAAACACCAGTTACGAAGAACTGTTCAAGACGGCAGATCGCCGTCTGTACGAGGCAAAGGCGTCAGGCCGCAACCTTGTGAGAATGTCAATTTAAACGCCGTCCCAACTTTATCCCGAAAAGACATTACGACTGAGATATTACATGAAAACCAATGAGGAAATCCGTCTCGCCGCTCTGCACTCCCTGAAATTGCTCGATACGCCAGCAAGTGAGAGCTTCGACCGTATCACGCGCATGGCGAGCCAGATATTCGACCTGCCGATCGCGGCCATATCGCTAACCGATTCCGACAGGCAGTGGTTCAAGGCGCGTGTCGGGGTGGAGCACCAGTCTATTCCACGAGACAAGGCGCCCTGTGCGGCAGTGGCCGAGAGTACCGAACTTCTCGTCGTTCCGGACCTGTCCAAGGATGCGCACTACCACGACAGTGTCCTTGCAAAGACAGGCGTGCGTTTTTACGCGGGAGCACCGCTCACGACGCGCGAGGGGCATTGTCTCGGCGCCTTGTGTGTCCTTGGAGCCGAGCCGCGTGAGACCACCGAAAACGAGATTGCCAGTCTCCAGGACCTTGCCGCAATGGTGATGGCCCAGATCGAACTGCAACATGCGTATGGCAGGATCGAGCCGGTCAGCGGGCTTCCCAATCGTACCCAGTTTTCCGAGGACGTGAGCGACCTTCTCAGAGGACCGGCCTGGCGGACGGCCTATACCGGTGTCCTGATCGACCTTGCCGAGACGCGGCAGCTTGACGACCTTTCCCGCGTGATGGGAACAGCCGAAATCGATGCGAAAGTGCGCGATGCCGCACAGCGGCTCAGAGCGATCGTTGGCGGCAAAACAACACTTTATCACGTCTCCACGACGCAGTTTGCGTTCATAAGGGACAGAAATATCGCAGGCCTCGACTGCATGGTTTACCTCAGACAGCTGCTGGGTGACCTGGACGACGAGTCGGACCTCAGATTTCTGATGACGCCGGCAATCGGCGTCGCGCCGCTCAAACCCGACACCACGCCGTCGGATTTCCTGCGTGCCATGAGCAGCGCAGCGCAGGACGCTCGTCTGACAGCGACACATGTCGCGGTCTTTTCACAGGCCAGCGACGATCGCTACCAGCGGAGTTTCCGTCTGCTGCAGGATTTCGACAACGCCCTTCAAGGCAGCGATCAGCTATCGATCGTGTTCCAGCCGCGTGTCAGTTTGCCGGATGGCCATTGCGTCGGAGCAGAAGTCCTCCTGCGCTGGCTCCATCCGGAACTGGGAGCCATCTCCCCCGGCGAATTCGCTCCCATCATCGAGCAGTCTCCACATATAGGCAAGATGACCGCGTGGGTTCTGGATGCCGCTCTGCGCGAAGCCGGCAACCTGAAATCCAGGGGGGTAATCGTTCCGGTATCGGTCAATATCTCGGCGGCAAACCTCGATGAACCGGACTTTGTTCAACGGGTGCAACTGTCCCTCTTGAGACATGGTATCCGGCCGGCGATGCTGGAGCTGGAGGTCACCGAAAGCGCGATCATGAAGGACGCGGCAAACGCGCTGGCAAAGTTGCAGGCGCTTTCCGAGGGCGGGGTCCGACTATCGATCGACGACTTCGGCACGGGCTACAGCAGCCTGTCCTATCTCCAGACCTTGCCGACCACCGTGGTCAAGATCGATCAATCCTTTATCCGCAGCATGGATGATGGCTTTCGCGAAACCAATCTCGTCAGATCGATGATCCAGCTGTCGCACGACCTGGGCTACCAGGTCGTGGCGGAAGGGGTGGAGACGACCGAGGCGGCCGACGCTTTGAGCAAGATGGGTTGTGATGAAGCGCAGGGGTATCTTTTTGCAAAGCCGCTGTCGCCAGCCGCATTTGAAGAATGGTTCTTCGAGAGAAAAATGGAACACCAGATCGCATGCTGATCCGATAGGCTGCCGGCACGAGAAACAGACGATGCCGAATTTCCAACGCGCATCGTGTTTCAAGCGTGTCGGCTCTGCCGGAAGCTAGATCAAGGTCGATGATTTCAAGACGCTGAAACTGTTGTCATGGTGCAATGCTATGACGCCTTCATGTTCCAGGGCGTAGAGCGCGTTCAGAAGTTCGTTTCTTGAATATCCGGTAGTCGCGGGCGTGTTCGCGATCGTCCCGAACTTGACCTGCGATGGCGGCCTGACCCGCAACCGTCTTAAAACATCCGTCACGGCATTGACGACTTCGATACGTGATTTCACGATAGCGGGCCTCCGGAGAACGGTCATCCCATAATCCGTTCTGTCTTCAACAACACCGGAGGGCTGACTTTGATCCATCAAAAAGACATATCGTGAGCATGCGCCCTCTCCCGCATGCGCCTGGTCTACGCTTTCAAGCGGGCATAGCGCCGACGCTATCAACGTCCGCAGTCAGTCCTGGAATGGATGACACGGACGAATTCGTGCGGATACGCAACCCGCCGCTCCAACCCTGTGAGGGAAGCCGTAACCGGCCGGAGCACAGGCAAAACGGGACAGACTTAAGAGCAATATCAACAACGCTGTCTTTGACATCCTTGCCGGTCAATGGAAGTTTCTCGACTTGACCTTGAGCGTGTCGATGTGGAGATCCGGGATATAGATGTCGCGCGTCGGGATGACAGGCTTCGGATTGTCGCGGGGATCAGGCCCGCTGCCATGTTTGGCTCCGTCGCCGCGGCCGTACGGCAAGGGGAAGTCGCCGCCAAGCTCGCCGAGACTGGAGAGATCGCCGGAAAAGTCGAACAGGCGCTGGGCGACCAGATGCACGACCTCGCCTTCGCGCTGTATCCTGCCATGGATCGCCATCATCGAAGCCGACATGACGATCCGGCGCTGCTTCTCGAATAGCGAGGGCCAGACGACGGCATTGACGACGCCCGTCTCATCTTCGAGCGTCAGGAACATCACGCCTTTGGCGCTACCCGGCTTCTGACGCACGAGGACGAGGCCCGCCGTCCAGAGCCAGCGGCCGTCGCGCTCACCCATCGCTTCGGCGCAGGTGACGATCCGCTTTTTCTTCAGTTCCGGACGCAGGAAAGACACAGGATGCGACCTCAAGCTGAGGCCCGTATGGGAATAGTCCTCAACGACTTCCCTGCCCTCTTTCATCGACTTGAGCGACACGTCGGGTTCCTGCATCTCGGCAACGACCCTTGCTTCACGCTTTGCGGCTGCGGCCCATAGTTCCAGCGGCTCGTCGCGCAGCGCCTTGATGTCCCAAAGTGCCTGACGCCGTTCCAGCTTCAACGAGGCTAAGAAGGCATCGGCCTCTGCCAGCTTGACCAGCGACGCTGTCGGCACGCCGGATCGCCGCCACATGTCGTCGGCACTCTCGAAAGGCTGGTCAACACGGGCAAGAACAATTCTGGCAGCATTATTCAGCGGCAACCCTTTTACCATGCGCATACCGAGACGAACCGCGAAGCGGCCGGGCCTTCCGGTCTCCTCCATCGTGCAGTCCCAGCGAGACCGATTGACACAGACAGGCCGGACCTCCACCCCGTGGTTGCGGGCATCGGTGACGATCTGGGCAACGCTATAGAACCCCATGGGCTGGGAGTTGAGGAGAGCGGCGCAGAAGATATCCGGATGATGGCACTTCATCCAGGAACTGGCATAGGCGATGAGGGCGAACGAAGCTGCATGGCTTTCCGGAAAGCCATAGGAGCCGAAGCCTTCCAGCTGGCTGAACGTCCGCTCCGCGAAGTCTTGAGAGTAGCCGTTCTTGACCATGCCGTTGACGAGCTTCTCCTTGAACCTCGACACGCCGCCCGTAAACTTGAAAGTCGCCATGGCCCGACGCAGCTGGTCCGCCTCGCCTGCACTGAAACCCGCACAGACCATGGCAACCTTCATGGCGCTCTCCTGGAAGAGCGGGACGCCGAGCGTCTTGCCAAGCACCGCCTCGAGCTCCGGCGTCGGATACTCCACCTTCTCCTTGCCCTCCCGCCGACGCAGATAGGGATGCACCATGTCGCCCTGGATCGGGCCAGGGCGGACGATGGCAACCTGAACCACGAGATCATAGAAGGTGCGTGGCTTGAGCCTTGGCAGCATCGCCATCTGGGCGCGGCTTTCGATCTGGAAGGTGCCAAGCGTATCCGCCTTGCGGATCATCGCGTAGGTCTTCGGATCCTCCTGCGGAACGTCTGCCAGACTCATCGCTTCGTTCTTGTACTCGGCCAGCAGCTCGAAGGAGCGGGCCATGCAGGACAGCATGCCAAGCGCCAGCACATCCACCTTCATGAACTTCAAGGCGTCGATGTCGTCCTTGTCCCATTCCACCACCTGGCGGTCATCCATGGCGGCGGGCTCGATGGGGACCAGATCATCCAGCCTGTCCTGCGTCAGCACGAAGCCGCCGGGATGCTGGCCCAAATGGCGTGGCGCTCCCATAAGCTGCGAGGCAAGGTCGAGCGCCAGACGCAGCCGGTAGTCGGACGCGTTCATGTTGTTTTCTTTAAGCTGCTTTTCGCCGATGCCATCCTTCGACCAGCCCCAGACGCCGGAGGTCAGTTGACCGATCAGGTCTTCGGGCAGACCGAGCGCCTTGCCCACATCGCGCAGCGCACCCTTGGTTCGGTAGCGGGTGACGGTGGAGCAGAGGGCGGAGCGCGAGCGGCCATAGGTTTCGTATATCCACTGGATGACCTCCTCGCGCCGGTTATGCTCGAAGTCGACGTCGATATCCGGCGGCTCGTTACGCTCCATCGAAACGAAGCGCTCGAACAGGAGGTCTCCTGTTTCCGGGTTGATGCTGGTGATCCCGAGGCAATAGCAGACGGCGGAGTTGGCAGCCGACCCTCTGCCCTGACAGAGGATGTTCCTGGAGCGGGCAAAGCGGACGATGGAAAAGACGGTGAGGAAGTACGCAGCGTAGTTCATCTTCCGGATCAGGTCGAGTTCGTGCAGGATCGCCTTGCGGACCTTGTCGGGAATGCCTTCCGGGTAGCGTGCCGCCGCACCTTCCCAGGCGAACTTGGCCAGCGACTGCTGGGCGTCGAGCCCTGGCACAATTGCCTCTTCAGGATACTGGTACTGCAGCTCGCTCATGTCGAAACGGCAACGCTCGACGATCTCGCGACTTCTTGCGAGAGCTTCGGGATAGTCGGCAAACAGGCGGTGCATCTCCTCCGGCGCCTTGAGGAAGCGGTCAGCATGCCGCTCCCGGTCAAAGCCGACGCTGTCGATGGTGGTGCGGTTGCGGATGCAGGTGACGATGTCCTGAAGCTGTCGGCGGCCGGGCTCGTGGAAGAGCACATCGTTGGTCACCACCGTCTTCACCTTGTGACGCTGCGCCAAGTTCGACAGATCATGCAACCGCAGTCGGTCGTTCGGACGACGCCGCAGGCAGAGCGAAACATAGGCGCGGTCACCAAAGACTGCGGCCACCTTGCGGAGCTGACCCGCATAGACATCGTCCGCCTCATCGGGAATGAGGATCGCGATGAGGCCCTCGCTATAGGCCTCGACATCAGACAGGTCGAGAATGCACTTGGCCTTTCCGCCCCGGCTTTTGCCAAGCGTCAGCAGCCGGGTGAGCCTGGAATAGGCGAGCCGGTCGGTCGGGTAGACGAGCAGCGACATGCCATCCGTGAGGTCGAGATGGCAGCCGACCACCAGGCGCACCCCGGTTGTCTTTGCCGCCTCCCAGGCCCGGACAATGCCGGCAAGCGAGTTGCGGTCGACGACACCAAGGGCGTCGATGCCCAGTGCGGCGGCCGTGGCAAACAGTTCTTCCGCTGAGCTTGCACCGCGCAGGAACGAGAAATGCGTGGTCACCTGGAGTTCGGCATAGCGCATAGTTGAAGCCTTACCCGAAGATGCCGTGGAGGAACCATTTGTGTGACCCCGTGCCTGCATCGACGCCGTCGCCGGCGCGGAAGACCCACAGCCGATCGCCGTGCTCATCCTCGACCACGAAGTAATCGCGCACCGCCTGCATTTCGCGCGGCCGGAGCCACCATTCGCCGAAGATGCGCTCGGGCCCATCGGCACGAACGATGCGGCGGCGCTTGCCGCGCCAGGTGACGACGACTGGCGGCTGGTCGGGCAGGACAGCCATGGTTTCGATTTCTTCGGGATAAGCCAGCAGCCGTGACGGCCGCGGCCACCTGGCTGCCCACTCGGCACCCGTCTCGACGGCCGTCGGTCCGATCCGCCGGAGAGATCGTTCCGGAACGTCGGAGGCGACCGGCGTGATGCGGTAAAGGCGCTGGCCCCGGTTGCCGAGAATATCGACAAGCGGCGTCACATCCACCACCGCCTCTTCCACCAGCGCGTTTGCGACCTGCTTTATTTCCAGCGGCTCGGCCATGACCGCCACCAGCACCATCCGCTCGATGCCGAAACCCGGGTCGATCTTCTCGATACGGTCGCAGAGAAGCTTTGTCAGGCGGGCAGGATCACGCACGGGCTTGGCAAGTCCTGCTCGAAGACACTGGCGTGTGTTGTCGACGCGATGGATGATCAGATCGGAGCGCCGGACGCCCAGCCCCCGCTCCTCCAGCTTTGCGGTCAGTTGCGCCACCAGCCGGCGGACGTATTTTGCAATCGTATCGGACGCACCGATGGGCTCCTGGAAATTGCGCGCCACCTCGACCAGATCCGGCGTGCGCAACGGATCGATGGGTTCTGCAAGACGGCCGAAGAGCTGATCGAGACGGCGTCCGACCTCCGGACCAAATCGCAGTGTCAACGGCGCACGCGGCAGTGCCGACAGCTCTCCTACCGTGTCGATACCCAGGATGCGCAATGCCTGGATCGTATCTGCCGCAAGCCGCAGACAGTGGATTGGAAGTCCGATCACGGCCTTGGTGACATCACCGCGCGGCACCACCGTCGTTTCGTTCGTCGTCAGTCGCGCCAGTGCATGCGCCGCGCCCCAGGTATCGGCGACAGCGGCACGTGCCGTCAGGCCCTTGCCGCGGAGACCGTTGACAACGCCGGAGATCAGCAGCTCTTCACCACCCTGAAGGTGATCGGCACCTTCGGTATCCATGACGATGCCATCCGTTCCATCCACGGCAACGACGGGGCTGTATTGACGAAGCGCCCATAGCGCCAGGCGCTCGACGGCTGCGGCGTCGGCAACGGGATCGGCGTCCACCATATGAAGGTTGCCAATCATCGCCTGTGCCTTGCTGGCAGCCATGCCGACTTTGAGGCCCAGCTTGCGGGCAGCCGTATCGGCTGCCGATATCCAGCGTTTCGAGCCGCTGCGCGAGACCACGACCAGCGGCTGGTCAACCGACACGGCTTCCTCGCCATGCCGACGTATCCGATCCGTTGCTAGATAGGGGAAGTAAACAGACACGACCCTCGGCATCGCAGGCTCCTAACTCAAACTCGGCACATTGCCCCGCCTTTACCCGCATCAATTCCGCCAGCCACCTCGCCCGTCCCACGCCGGCGACAGGAAGCGGCTCGGACGGCAGGGTGCTGATCCTCCAGCGTGTTGTGGACGCCGTCGGCTGACCGTAGTCGGAGGCCTCCGTCTGCCGTCGCCAGCGCCGGACGACCAGGCCGAGCGTCCCCGTCTTCTCGGCAGCCAGTTGAAGACGCCGCGACGCGGTCATCGGCAGCCTCACCAGTTCCCCGACGACGGCCGCCAATCCCCCGAAGGACAGCCCCTCTTCCATCGAGGCAAGCACGTCCTCCTCCTTATCGGCTTCGCAATAGATGACGCGGTCGGGGTGAAGCCCGGCCTGCGACAGCGCCGGCGCAAAGAGATCCGGCCGGGTCAGGCACCAGAGAACCTTTCCCTTGGCCCGGGCCGCAATACCTGCCGCAAACAGGGCGGCCGCGGCACCATCGATTGTACCCGCCCCGCCGCCTGCAATTTCATGCAAGGCGCCATAGGCAAGCCCCCCGCCCGGTAATCGCTCGTCGACGTCAGGCACCCCGAAGGGCAGCACAAGCGCCTTGCGCGACACGCTGCCTTCCAGATGCGCAATCCGGTCTCTCAGTTCCTCGACAAGCCTTGAGGCAGGGGCATGCGACATCGTTCACGGCCCTCCTCAAGGTTCGCGTTGCACAGGACTTCAAGTCCCAAAGAATGTTGGTGTTCTGTTTCTGTTCCGACGCGACAGAAGAGTCAAGCGGGGTCAGAACGGGATAGCTCTCGGCATTTTAGCGCCGGTGAAGATTCATCGTTCTGAATCAGCTTTGTAGGCGGCTTGAGAGGCTCGATGGAGTGCTTGAGATTTTTTGCATGTTCTTGATCTTAGCTGGGGCGACACGAAAACCGTGAGAACTTTCCGTTCTCAAATCGCCAATCTGCATATCAAGAATGTAACGGCGATGTGTGGCAGAGCCTAAGGGATGAACACTCGCGCTCAAACGGAACTATGGCCGTCTGCGGCCATCCGCCCACGAGCCGCCGCCCTTTGGCTCTTTCCCATTCCCGCAGACACCAAGGAGCACAACGCTACCATCTGCGCCATCGCCGAGGAACTCGACGTTGGATTTGCAGGCGTTCAATGTCAGACGTTTTGTATAGGAGACCAGTGAAGGCTTGCCGCATCAGGTGGCGTCTTCTCCACTGCGAGAGAATGCGGGAGGCGGGCAAGGTTGCCCGTCGCCCGCCGTGCCGCCGTCCTCAGTGGATCGCGGTGCTGACGATCCGGTAGGGGTGTTCGGCCTCATATTCGACCATGATCTGGACGGCCTGTTCGAGAACCTGTTCGGCTTCCTCGACGTGATCGCGTGCAAGCTGATCGGCGTTGATGAAGATCGCTTCGGCCATGTTGCCGGAGATCGCAGCGAACTGGCGGTTACCTTCGACCAGGGCTTCTCTGGCAGCGCCTTCAAGCGCGTGCGCCATGGTGATCAGCGCGTCTTCGCGCTCCTCGATCGTCAGGTCCCGGATTGTCTTTGTCATCTGCTGCATCGTGCCACCCACCTTAATAGTCGTTGTGACGATATCGGTCCCGATAGGGCCCCGTTCACAGCGAAATGGGCATGTTGGCGCCAGATTTCAAGGTTCAGGCCCGCACGGGCTCGTCCTTGTGGACGGCATCGCGGGGCACGAACAGGCAAGCGGGCACGATCAGGACGGCAAACAGGAGCATGGTCAGAAAGGTCGCGTGCAGGCCGTCCTGCAGCGCAAGGCGAACCGCTTCGGCATCGCCACTCACGAGACCGGTTCCGTTCAGGAGAGCACGCAGCTGGTCGGTCGTGATCGCCTGTCCGCTGGTCGTATGGACAAGGCCCCAGCTCAGAACCGCCCCGAGAATCGCCGCGCCCAGCGTGCTGCCGAGGTTGCGGGAAAACACGTTCGACGCCGTGGCACTGCCGCGTTGCGAGGCCGCGACGCTTCCCTGGGTGAGGATCAGTGCGCCGATATTGAGAAGGCCCATGCCGAAGCCCATGACGAGCGAGCCGGCACCCGCAAGCACCGCCGAACTGGATGGCGTCAGCAGGGTCAGGAGGAAGGTTCCCACGGGGACGAACACGGCGCCCACCAGCATGATCGGCCGCAGCCCGAACCGGGTGAAGTTCCGCGAAGCGATCGTTGCGCCGCACGGCCATCCCAAGAGAAGCATGGTCAGCGCAAAGCCCGCCACCAGCGGCGACTGGTTGAGCACGGTCTGCACATACATGGGCAGGAACGTCGTGAGCCCCATGATCGCCATGGAGGCGAAGAAGACAGAGATGTTGGCGGCCGCAATCGGCCGGTAGAGCCAGAGATCCGGCGCGACCATCGGTTCTTCGACGCGGCGCTCCTGCCAGATGAACAGCGCAAGCGACACGGCGAACAGGACGAAGGAGACGATCGCGGACGTCGACAATCCGGTCTCGGAGACCGTGAGGCCAATCATCAGCGCCGAGATGGAGACGGCAAACAGCACGGCGCCCAGGATATCGATCGAGACCGTCCGGGTGTGCTTTTCCTCGTGGTAGAACAGGATGAACGCTGCGGCAGCGGCGAGACCTACCGGCACGTTGATCCAGAAGATCCAGGCCCAGGGCAGGTTATGGATGATGACGCTGCCGAGCAGCGGGCCAACCACGGCCGAGAGCGCCCAGACGCTGGCCAGATAGCCCTGAACCTTTCCACGCTGGCTGCCCGGAAAGAGATCGGCCACCACCGTCATAGCGACGGGCTGAATGGCGCCGGCGCCGATGCCCTGGAGCAGTCTGAAGGCAATCATCGACGGCATCGACCAGGCAAATCCGCAGAGGATGGAGGCGACCAGGAAGACGGCGATGCCAGCCAGCACGATCGGCTTTCGCCCGTAGATATCGGAAAGCTTGCCGAAGACGACGGTCAGCGCGGTCTGCGACAGGAGGAAAGCGGAAAACACCCAGCTGTAGAGATTGAGCTGCCCGAGCTGGGCTGCGATCTGCGGCATGGCGGTGGAGACGATGGTCGCTTCGATGGCGATCATCGCCATGCTTGCCATGATCGCGGCTACGACGAGCCCGCGATGTGAGACTTTTTCAGACATGAATGAATCCGAAGCCCTGACGGAGGGCGCGACAAGAGAGAAATTCGGCGGTCGCGGCAGGATATTGCGTCTGCAAAGCGTGCATCTGCAAGTTCTGGTGGCCGTCAGTGCGTCATCGACTTAGGAGCGCAAACTTGGTTGCGTCAAGCTATATTTGATTTAGATCAAGTTCCACAAGCGCTCCTCACCCCTTGGATATCCAGGCGACCGCTGCAATTTTCATTTGCGCTGCGCCTGACCCGGCGTCATGGTGACCTGCTCAGTTATCTCATATGGATTCAATATCATGGCAGCGGATGTGATCGTTCTCGGCGCCGGCATCATCGGTGTTTCGACGGCTCTGCAATTGGCGCGACGGGGAAAATCGGTCGCCCTGGTGGACCGCAGGGAGCCCGGGATGGAAACCTCCTACGGCAATGCCGGCCTGATCCAGCGCGAGGGCGTTGTCCCCTACAGCTTTCCCCAGCAGTTCGCCCAGATCCTGCGCTATGCCAGGAACAACCGCATCGACGCGCATTTTCACTGGAGCGCGATGCCGTCGGTCTCCTCGTTTCTGGCAAAATACTGGTGGCATTCCAATGTGCCGAGGCATGAGCTGATCGCCCGCGCCTATGCGCCGCTGATCGAGCATTCGATCGCCACCCATGACGAACTGATCCGCGAGGCGGGCGCCGAGGATCTGATTGCCAAGAACGGCTGGCAGGAAGTGTTCCGCTCGCAGGCCAAGCTCGACGAGACGGTGCGCGAGGCCGACCGACTGAAGCGTGAATACGACCTTTCCTTCAAAGTTCTGACGCCTGCGGAACTTGCGGTTGCGGAACCCAATCTCTCCGACGATTTCATCGGCGCGCTGAAATGGGAAGACCCGTGGGCGGTCAAGGATCCGCTCGCGCTGACGCGTGCCTATGTGGCGCTGTTCGAAAAGCTTGGCGGTCGGGTGCTGACGGGTGACGCAAAGAGCCTTTCGAAGACCGCGACCGGCTGGCGCATCATTGCCGGCGAAGGCGTGGTCGAGGCGAAGGATGTCGTGGTCGCACTTGGTCCGTGGTCGGACACGGTGACCAAGCCGCTCGGCTACAATTTCCTCGTCGGCGTCAAGCGCGGCTACCACATGCATTATGCGCCAAAGGGCAATGCGAAACTCAACGGCTGGACGATGGATGCAGAGCGCGGCTATTTCCTGGCCCCAATGAACCAGGGGATCCGGCTGACGACCGGTGCCGAATTTGCGCGCCGCGATGCGCCGAAGACACCGGTTCAGCTTGCCCGCGCCGAAGCTGTGGCACGCGAGATCTTTCCGCTTGGTGAGCGGCTGGACAAGGAGCCCTGGATGGGTGCCCGCCCCTGCACGCCGGATATGATGCCTGTCATCGGCAAGGCGCCGCGTCACGACGGATTGTGGTTCGCCTTCGGCCATGCGCATCACGGCCTGACGCTCGGTCCGGTCACGGGTCAGGTCATCGCGGAAGCGATGATGGGCGAAAAGACCCGGATCGACATATCCGCTTACAGGCCGGAGCGGTTTAACGTCTGACCCTCTTCTTCATTTGGTCTAGCGGCAGGAGAAAGTCTGGGCTACCGGTGTTTTCATGGATACGATCGATACAGCCCGGACCTTTCTCGATGACAATCCCGATATCGAGGTTCTCGAAGCCTTCGTGATCGACGTCAACGGCGTGCCGCGGGGCAAGTGGATCCCGCGCGAACGAGCGCTCGACGTGCTTTCGAAGGGCATGGCGATGCCGCGCTCGGTCTACGCGCTCGACGTCTGGGGACGCGACGTCAATGCCGCGGGCCTTGCGGAGGGCACCGGTGATCCGGATGGCATCTGCTTTCCCATCGCCGACACACTGTCGCGCGTGACATGGCTGAAGCGGCCAACGGCGCAGGTTCTACTGGGCATGAACGAGCAGGACGGGACCGGATTTTACGGCGATCCGCGCCAGGTGCTGGCGAATGTTCTCAAAGGTTTCGAGCGGATCGGCCTGACGCCGGTCGTGGCGACGGAGCTGGAATTCTACCTGATCGACCCGATCCGTTCGGCGATCGACCCGGTGCGGCCACCGAATTCACGCGAGGGCCGCTGGCATACGGGCCAGACACAGGTGCTCTCGATTTCCGAGCTGCAGGATTTCGAGGATGTCTTCCACGGCATCGCCTCCGCAGCGAGGGCGCAAGGGATACCGGCCGATACGACACTGCGGGAAAACGGCCCGGGCCAGTATGAGATCAACCTCAACCACGTGCCAGACGCGCTGAAGGCTGCCGATTATGCGGTGCTCCTCAAGCGGATCGTCAAAGGCGTGGCGCGCGCCAACGATCTCGACGCGACGTTCATGGCAAAGCCCTATGGCACGCAGGCCGGAAGCGGCATGCATGTGCATTTCTCGCTGATCGATAGCGACGGCCGCAATGTCTATATGGGCGAGAACGGGCCGTCCGAGGCGCTGTTTCATTCGGTGGGCGGGCTTTTGGAAAACATGGGGGAAAGCATGGCGGTGTTTGCCCCGCATGCCAATTCCTACCGGCGCCTGCGCCCTTCCGAACATGCCCCGACCTATGCCTCCTGGGGCTTCGACAACCGCTCGGCCGCCGTGCGCGTCATCACCGCGTCGAAGCCGGCGACCCGCATCGAGCACCGCGTTGCAGGTTCCGACACCAATCCCTATCTTGTGCTGGCGATGATCCTCAGTGCAGCCCTTGCCGGCATCAAGGAAAAGCGCAATCCGGGCGGGGCGATTACCGGCGACGACCATGCGATCAGCCACGAACCGCTGCCGACCAACTGGGACTATGCGCTGCAGCAGTTTTCCCGCTCCACGTTCGCCTACGCGACGCTCGGGCCGAAATACCGGTCGCTCTACACGGCCTGCAAGCAGCAGGAGCTGTCGGAATTTTCTCTGCGGGTGACCGACGTCGAATACGACGCCTATATCAGGACGGTGTAAGATGGCTTTCAAACCCGCAGACAATCCCCGCCACGCCAATTCCTGGTATGCCGCCTCGGCCAATGACAAGCGTGTGCGCCCTGCCCTCGAGGGCGAGATCGAGGCCGATGTCTGCGTGATCGGCGCGGGCTTTTCCGGCATCTCGGCCGCTCTCGAACTGGCCGAGCGCGGCTATTCCGTCGTGGTGCTGGAGGCCGAGCGGATCGGCTTCGGCGCGTCGGGCCGCAATGGCGGGCAGATCGTCAACGGCTATAGCCGCGATCTGGAAACGATCGCCGGACGCTACGGGCGCGACAAGGCCGTGCAGCTTGGCGCGATGTCGCTCGAAGGCGGCGAGATCATCCGCGGCCGCGTGGCGCACTACGGGATCGACTGCGGTCTCGTGCCCGGTGGTTTCTTCGCGGCCTTTACGGACAAGCAGGTGCGCGAGATGGAGCTGCACAAGGCCGTCTGGGAACAGCACGGCCATGACGGGCTGGAGATGGTCTCGAAGGCTGACGTCGGGCGCTATGTGAAAAGCGACCGCTATGCCGGCGGCATGATCGACAGGAAGGGTGGCCATATCCATCCGCTCAATCTCGTGCTTGGGGAAGCGGCAGCCGCCGAAAGCCTGGGCGCGCGGATTTTCGAGGGATCGCGGGTGGTGGGCATCGACCAGACGGCAAAGCCCGTGGTCAGAACCGACAGGGGCCGCGTCACCGCATCCTATGTACTGGTGTGCGGCAACGCCTATCTATCGCCGCTGCTGCCGGAGATCCATGGCAAGATGATGCCGGTTTCGAGCCAGGTGATGGCGACGGAGCCGCTGGATGCGGGCCTGATCGAGAGCCTTCTGCCCGCAAATTACTGCGTCGAGGATGCCAATTACATTCTCGATTACTATCGCCGCACCGCCGACAACCGTCTGCTCTACGGTGGCGGCATCGGCTATGGCGGCAGCGACCCGAAGGACCTGACGGGCGTGATCCGCCCGAACATGCTCAAGACCTTCCCGCAGCTGAAGAATGTCAGGATCGACTACGCGTGGAGCGGCAACTTTGCCCTCACGCTGACGCGCATTCCGCATGTCGGCAAGCTTTCCGACACCGTGTTCTTCTCGCACGGCGACAGCGGTCACGGCGTGACTACCACGCATCTGCTCGGCAAGATCCTGGGCGAAGCGGTGGCCGGCCATGCGGAGAGGTTCGATACCTGGGCATCCCTGCCCAACCTACCCTTCCCGGGCGGGCGGGCGTTTCGCGTGCCGCTCACCGCGCTTGGAGCATGGTGGTACGGCATGCGGGACAAACTCGGGCTGTAGCTTACAACGATACGGGAAAACTGCCTTTGAAGTAATAGGTCGACTGTGCCCGCACGATCGACTTGAACTGTGCAACGATTTTGGCTGCCTCGTCTTCCGTCACCATCAGCGCCAGACGCAATGTTGCCGCGGCCATGTGGAACATAAGAAACAGTGTGCGGGCGTAGTTCTCCCAAAGCTGTTCGCTGACGAACCGCTTGGTGATCTCGAAGAAGAGGTCGGCCTGGAAGCGGGTTTCGGTAATGTCACGGTCTGCCAGCGCCTTGTCGGCCTGGATGGCGTTCAACAGATCCTGCGTCGACGGCTTTTCGCGCATGCGGGTGTAATAGAGGTCGAAAAGAACGTCCGTTGCATCCAGCGCGTCTTCAGCCGTCGAGATCTGCGGAATATGTCCGACGATGATACCGCGGACTTCCTCGACATAGCGCTCATGGAGCATGGCGATGATCGCCGACTTGTTGGGGAAATACTGGTAGACGGAGGCGATGGGACCGCCTGAAAGAGACGCAATCTCCTTCATCGTGACCGCATCGATACCCTTTTCGCCGATCAGCTCCATCGAGACCTTCAGGATATCATCAATGCGTTCGCGGCTTCTTTCCTGTTTCGGTACCCGACGAAGTGAACTCCCGCCTGCACTCTGCATCGAATCTCGCATCCGCAACTCTCTCCGTACGCCCTGTTGCCTATACTGGACGGGGCGATAAGAGAGGCACCTGGCAGCATAGTTACATTATAAGTTTGCGTTGTACGGCAAGTCAGGCATGTCGGATCACCGAAAGCATTAGAATTTTGAAAATAATTCGACACTCAAACAGTTTATCTTGAATTAGGATCGCGTGTCATATCGTATCCGTCAGCCCCGCTACGGCATCTGCCACGATGCGGTCGAGCGTGGCGTCAATGTCGACGGTCACGACGCCTGCTTCACCCTCGGGGCTTTCCAGCGTGGCGAGCTGGCTTTGCAACAGAGACGTCGGCATGAAATGGCCCTTGCGCTCGCCCATCCGGCGGCTCAACAGCTCCTGGCTTCCTTTGAGAAACACGAAGGTCAGTTTGCCACCCGCAGCGCTGCGCAGCCGTTCGCGGTAGACGACTTTCAGTGCAGAGCAGGTCACCACGAGGTCTTCTGAACGCGCGAGAGCCTCGGCGATCTTCTCGCCGATCACGTCGAGCCAGGGCCAGCGGTCTTCATCGGTGAGCGGAGTTCCCTGCGCCATCTTGTCGACATTGGACTGCGGATGCAGACTGTCGCCTTCCATGAAGCGGCAATTCAGGCTCTCTGCCAGACGCTCAGCGACGGAACTCTTTCCAGCGCCGCTGACGCCCATGACGATGATGGCTCTGCCAGCCTGTTTGCTCATTGGTTGCTCCTCTTTGATATCGACAGCCGGTCTCCTTCAACCGCATTGAGCGACAGATCACAAGTCCCGGCGATCTTCAACGCCAGTCGCGGACTTGCCCGGACCCGTTTCATCGCGCCCGAGCGCAAACGGCATCAGGATCGACAGAAAGATCAGGCGCAGGACGTGATGGGCGCCGACATAGGTCGGGTCGGCATGCAGCATGACCGCCATCGCCGCCATGGTCTCCAACCCGCCGGGCGAAAACGCGATCAAGGCCGCATCGAGCGGTATGTCCAGGACATACGAGACGGTGCCGGCCATGGCCGCCGCCATGACCGAGACGATCACCGTGACCACGAGGCCGGATACGAGGGCTGTGCGCACCTCGAGAAGCGAGATGCCGCAAAAGCGCGTTCCGATGTTGGCGCCGAGAAGGATATAGACGGGGACAATGAGCCAGGAGGGAACGCCACCGGTGGCGAACGATGTCACGTGGGTTGAGATCGAAACCAGTGTGCCGGCGAGCAGAAGGGCTGCGGGAAGCTTCCAGCGCAGGAAGAGCATGCCGATGACGGTCGAGATCGCAAGGATGCCCAACAGCATCGGCAGGTCCATCGCGATGACCTGAGCGACACTATCTCCGCCGCCAAGATCGAATGCTGTGACAATCAGGGGCACGCTGATGGTCAACAGAAGGACGCGCACGCTCTGGGAAATGCCGACCGTTCGCTGGTCGCAACGCATGTCAGCGGCAAGACTGAGCACGTAGCTCAGATGTCCCGGCGAAGCTGCGAGGAAAGCCGTGGTGCGGTCGTAATGGAAGAAACGCTGCATGACCCAGGCCGCGACGTAAAGCAGGGCCGTGACGGTAACTATGACCATCACGAAGCTTAGAGGCCAGCGCTTGATCGCCACCAGGATGTCGGGCGTGACGGTCGCCCCCATCGAGATGCCGATGACGATGAAGCAGCCGTTCCGGACGATTTTCGGGATCGAGAGGGTGAGGCCTGCGATACCCGCAAGCGACACGGCCAGCGCCGGACCGATCAGATAGGGAGCGGGGAAGCCGATCATCGCGGCGATCAGCGCACCGCCGGCACCGACCAGCGCGGTCAGGGCAAATTCAAGCAGTTGGGAAAAGGGCATGGCAACGAATATCTGGGTGACCACCCGGAGCCAGGCTCAAGGGGCCATCAATAAAGGAAACGTTGCCTACTCCTAAAGAAGACAGCCCGGAGGTCAACCTGCCGGGCCGCTAAACTGATGCTGCGATGAGATCTGTATTGAGATCAGGCGGCCGGTGCCGCGACCATCTTGGCGATTGCCGGCGGCGGATCGATCCCGAGCAGGAAGTTGATCTGCGGGCGCGCCTTGACCAGATCGTCGATCGTATAGTCTGCCAGCACGTCGAAGAAGGCATTCAGCGCCTTGCGAAGTGCCGAGTTGAGACCACAGCTATCGACCAGAGGACATTCGGCGACGCCCTCCTCGAAACATTCGGCCATCGCGAAACTGTCTTCCGTCACGCGGATCACATCAAACAGAGTGATACGGTCGGCAGCGCGACCGAGGCGAACACCGCCGTTTCTGCCGCGAACGGTCTCGACCAGGCCGGCCTTGGTCAAAGGCTGCAGGATCTTGAAGAGAAACAGTTCGGACACGCCATAGGCGCGCGCGATCTCCGGGATGCGGCTGAGCTTCCCCTCGTTCGCAGCACAGTACATGAGCATGCGAACGGCGTAGTTGGTCTGCTTTGTCAGGCGCATATTCGTCTCCCGAGACTCGTCACGGCCCCATACATAGTGGGTTTGCTAGTTTTGAACAATTCCAAAGTTTGCGAAATTGCCCTTGAACGCTGCGTTGCCGATGACGCGCTTTATTGCCGGCATTATCCGGCAAGGCCCATGTGTACCGCAAACCAGACTGGAACTGCAAACAGGAAGGTCGCCGCCAGAAACGTTATGCCGATTTTTGCCAGGCGGATGCGGCGCGCGCGCGAAACGTCCCACTCGTAATTCATGATGAACACTCCCCCTCACACGAATGTGTAAATTAGCAGCGCCTAGGAAGAGGTCAATGTCTCCGCCGCACGAGAATGCGGCGGAGCGTGTCTATTCGACAGTCGGGCTTACTTCATGACGGGCATGACGAATTCGGCGCCATCCTTGATGCCTGTGGGCCAGCGGCTGGTTACCGTCTTGGTGCGGGTCCAGAACTTGATCGAATCCGTGCCATGCTGGTTGAGGTCGCCGAAGGACGAGGACTTCCAGCCGCCAAAGGAGTGATAGGCGAGCGGCACCGGGATCGGAACGTTGACGCCGACCATCCCGATATTGATCCGCGAGGCGAAGTCGCGGGCGGCATCGCCGTCGCGGGTATAGATCGCGACACCATTGCCGTATTCATGGCGCATCGGCAGGTCGAGCGCTTCCTCATAAGTCTTGGCGCGCACCACTGACAGGACAGGGCCGAAGATTTCGGTCTTATAGATGTCCATGTCGGGCGTGACGTTGTCGAACAGGCAGCCGCCGACGAAATTGCCGTTTTCATAGCCCTGCAGCTTGAAATCGCGGCCATCGACAACGAGGTTTGCGCCCTCTTCGACACCCTTGTTGATCAGGCCGAGAATACGCTCCTTGGCCTCCTTGGTGACGACCGGGCCCATGTCGGCCTTTTCGTCCGTGTAGGGGCCGATGCGCAGGGATTCGACCATCGGCGTCAGCTTCTCGATCAGGCGATTGGCGGTTTCATCGCCAACAGGGACAGCCACCGAGATCGCCATGCAGCGCTCGCCGGCCGAGCCGTAACCGGCGCCCATCAGGGCGTTGGCGGCCTGGTCGAGATCTGCATCCGGCATGATGATCATGTGGTTCTTCGCGCCGCCGAAGCACTGTGCGCGCTTGCCGTTCATGGCGGCGGTTCCGTAGACGTAGCGGGCGATCGGCGTCGAGCCGACAAAGGAGACGGCAGAGATATCCGGATGCGTCAGGATCGCATCGACCGCGGACTTGTCGCCGTTGACGACGTTCAAAATGCCGGCCGGAAGGCCTGCCTCGATCATCAGTTCGGCCAGACGCATCGGCACGGACGGATCGCGCTCGGAAGGCTTCAGGATGAAGGCATTGCCGCAGGCAATCGCGGGTGCAAACATCCACATCGGGATCATCGCCGGGAAGTTGAACGGCGTGATGCCGGCACCGATGCCGACCGCTTGCCGAATGGAATACATGTCGATGTTCGGACCGGCACCTTCGGTGAACTCGCTCTTGGACAGATGCGGGATGCCGATGACGAATTCACAGACTTCAAGACCGCGAACGATGTCGCCCTTCGCATCCTCGATCGTCTTGCCATGCTCGCGCGACAGAATCTCGGCAAGTTCATCCATGTTGTCATTCAACAACTGGACGAACTTCATAAAGACGCGGGCTCGGCGCTGCGGGTTGGTGGCGGCCCAGTTCGGCTGGGCAGCCTTGGCATTCTCGACGGCTGCATTCAGATCCGCATCGCTCGCAAGCGCCACGGTCGCCTGGACTTCGCCCGTTGCCGGATTGAAGACATTGGCCGTGCGCCCGCTCGTGCCGGCAACATGCTTGCCGCCGATGAAATGACCGATCTCGTACATGGTGATCCTCCTTCTTGAAATTGTAATTGGCGAGGATACGCGTCAATTTGCACAAGGCAACGCCATGGTTTACGCATCCGTTGTGCAGAATTCGACACAACGATACCCGCCCTGGAGGTAACGATGAACTGGGATGACCTGCGGCTTTTCCTGGCTGTTGCGCGCAGCGGACAGATCCTGGCGGCTTCCCGTCGGCTGGGGATCAATCATGCGACGGTCGGGCGACGGATATCAGCGCTGGAAGAGGATCTGCGCACGCGGCTGCTGATCCGCCGCACCAATGGCTGCGAGTTGACGCCGGAGGGAGAGGTGTTTTTGCGGGCCGCCGAGCGGATCGAAACGGAAATGCTGGACGCGCAGGCAAGCACCGGCCGGATCGACGCGGCAATTGCCGGTACCGTGCGGGTCGGCGCGCCCGACGGGTTCGGCGTGCACTTCCTGGCCTCGCGCCTGGGAATGCTGACGAAGCGGCATCCGCAGCTTAAACTGCAACTGGTGCCGGTGCCACGCTCGTTTTCGCTGTCGCAACGGGAAGCGGATATCGCAATCACGATCGACCGGCCAGAACAGGGGCGCCTGGTCTCATCGCGGCTGACGGATTACACGCTCGGGCTCTACGCCTCGAAAGCCTATCTCCAGGACGCAGGCGCGCCCGACAGTATCGAGGCGCTCAAGGACCATGCGCGGATCGGTTATGTGGAAGACCTGATCTTTTCCCCGTCGCTGAACTTCACCGGCGAGGTGATGCGCAACTGGGATGCCGGGTTCGAGATTTCGAGCGCAATCGGCCAGATCGAAGCGGTGCGGTCCGGCGCCGGGATCGGCATTCTGCACGACTATGTCGCTTCGCAGGACATGAACCTGACCCGCATCCTTCCGGACATCTCCATTCGCCGGGCCTATTGGAGCAGTTATCACGAGACGGCCAGGAACCTGGTGCGGGTTCGAACCGTCGCGGATTTCCTGCGGGAAGTCATTCAGGAGGAAGCGCGGATCTTCGTGTGGAAACCGCCGTCCGGACAAAAATAAAGCCCGCGAGAAGCGGGCCTTAAGCATTCACAGCGTCCAGCATGATAGGCCGGACGTCTCCGATTACGACGCCTTCAGAACCGACATCGGCATCTTGAGGGCATTTGCGATGCGCTTCAACTTGGCAGGATCGAAATCCGTGCCGTTCTCCATACCCACGATCTCGTCCGTGACCAATCCGGTCGTAACGGCAAGATCGTCGATGCTGTAGCCGGCAGCCTGGCGCGCCTGGGCAATCAACCCAGCCACCTGATCCGGTGCGAGAACCTGTTCTGTTGAGGCACGAAAGTTATTAATGGAAACCGTCATGGTAATCTTCCTTCCGTCAAAATCTGCCGCTAGGCAGTGAAGGGGGCAAGCAGCCCGAAGTTCGACTGCACAATTTTGGTGCCGCCAGAGCACAATAGATATGCATTGATGCCCCCACGGCAAGGGCATTCGCTGCACTGCAACAAAAAGTGTTGAGCGTCGTCGCAGATCCGAGCCCGTTGTTTGCCGCTTTTTCGAACAAAAACAGTCTTCGCGCGTTCTCTGCTCGAATAGGGACGTCAATATGCATCAGTCGAGTTCGAAACGTTTTGAAAATCTGGGTATACCCGGAAGTACCGATGCTGACATTCTCGAGGCGGCGCATCGCCTTGTGGAGCTTCACCTGACCTATTTACGCGAACACGAGACGAAGAACGACCTCTTCGACGTGCGCGACCTGCCGGCCTCCAAGGACTCGCTGGTCAATGCTTTCCGGTTGACGCTAGCGACCGAAAACAGGACTCATATGCGCACGCTATTGCTGAAGGCGGGCATGACATTGGCGCAGTTTCAGGAAAACATCGGTCGCCCGATGATTGTCAAATCGCAGGATGGCCAGAAACCAAACCAGGTCCGGCGGAGCGATATCGATGCTGCCGTAGCGCGGCGGTTCAACAAGGCCCTGGTCCAACTGGGTGAAGAACGGGCCAGGCTCGGCCGTGTGTTTCAGGACGCCATGCGGATTGCCGGCGACAAGCCGCTTCACTGATCTGAAATTCCAGGAAAAGAAGTGGTACGGTTGAGTGGGGTCGAACCACTGACCTCAGGCGCCACAAGCCTGCGCTCTAACCAACTGAGCTACAACCGCACGAGACGCCTAAATCGCGTCGCCGGTGCAGATACTGCCATCGGCAGCGTTTGGCAAGCCCCTTTTGAGAGAACGAAGCCAAAAATGGAATGGCCGCCCAGTCGGCGGCCATGGAATACGGGCGTGATGCGCTGGTCGCTATCAAGCGGTTCGGAATTTTGCCATTGCCTTTTCGGCAGCTTCCTTGCCCGGCCGCGACACGTCTTCTGCAAGCTGGCGGGCCATGTCCTGCATGGATTTTGCCTGCTCGACCGTCGCCTCTGCCTGACGGCGGATGAACGAGGTCTGCAATTCGAAGAATTCCGACGCTGATTTGACGCCGAGCAGCGCCTGCATATGCGAGAGTGACAGATCCGCACTGGACCGGAACGCTTCCATTGCCTTCAGCCCGAGTTCAACGGACCCGGACTGGGCCGTGTGAACTGTGGATTCCACCGCCGTGGTGGCTTCCTCTGTCGCGGCTTTCATCCTAGCATAGGCTTCACTGGACTGGCTTGCGCCCTGCCCGGTAAGGTCGCGAAGGCGTTCGCCAAGCTTCATGGGATCGAAAGCGGAAAACGAAAACATCTCTTCTGTGCCGTGTGTCATCGCGAAAGCTCCTCCAAGGCTCTACCCCGACTTTTAAATGGGCAAAAGCCGGAGTTGGATGCCTGAAATATAATCGCAAACGTTGTGCCGCGCAACGAATTTGTGCGGCGCACAAAAGCGCCGCCGTTAACCCTGACGGAGGTTTAACCAGTCGGCCTGTGGACCCCGGAAGGGGGGCAAGGTATTAACGAAGGATTAAGTCTCTCAGGAATGCCGGTAGTTAACCGACAGGTCGTTCATGTCCTCTGTACAGTACCCTTTCATCGACATCGCCGTCCACGAGCGCGTCAGGGAACGCTTTGCAGCGGGCGACGGAATCGTGCTGTTTTCCTCCGACATGCGCATGCCTTTGTGGGCGAACGGACGCGGTGCAGCGCTCTTCGGATTTGGCTCGATCTACGACCTGATCGATCAGGGGCCGAACCGCGCCGACGTGGCCTTTCGTCAGGTCGAGGCAACCGCCCGCCAGCTTGCCAAGGTCGGCGATACAAGAGGCCTCGCAGTCCGCGTTATTTCCGGTTTCCAACGGGTCGTGCTTCGCGGGGCCTGTGAACTTGTCGAAGTCCATGGCGAGCGGGCCATTCTGTTTTCGGCAGCACCCGAGCGGGAGCTTGCAACGATCGCCGAGCGTGCGGAGCGGATGATCGAGGGCTTCGAGGAAGCAGACACCCATATCGCTATCGTTGACGCGGCAGGCAAGGTTGCTGCTGCCTCCGAGCGTTTTGAAAGTCTCGACATATCGGAAGCGGCGATCACGACGCTTTCGGCAACGGCATCCGCCGATCCCAGCCGGCTTGCCAAACGGCCGATCACGACCGCCAAGGGCAACCTTCCGGCTGCCATCGGCAAGCTTTCGGACGCCCCTGCCCTCTACATTCTGTTCACTGTCGATATGGCGACCGATGACGCGGTTACCCCGCAAACCTTGGTTGATCCCGGCGTCGTTGCGATGGTGCCCAATGACGAGACCGCCGTCATCGACGCCCTTGCCGCGATCGAGGACGATGTTGAGGCTCAGGAAGAGTTCGAGCTTCCTGAAACCGTGACGGCGGCAGAGGCAACCGAGATCAACACGGTCGCGATTGAAGAGACTGCGGCGGACGAAGAAAATTCCGAGCCCGCCGAGCAGCCGGAGCCGGTTGCGGAAATAGAGGCTGCGGTAACCGCGGTTAACGACGCAGCTACGGTTGCTGACGCGCCGGTCGATGGCGACGTACCAGTTGAAGAAGCGGCGGCGGTAGAGCCGGAGAGTGAAGAAGTCGATCTAGAGCCCGCTCCGGAAGCATTTGCCGAAGACATCGAGTCGGAGGATGTTGTCGAAGACATTCCGGCGCATGAGATCGCGGAAGCCTCGGACGAGATCGCGGAAAACCTCTTTCCGGCACCGGAAGCTGCGGAAGCATCCGAGCCGGCCGAAACACGGAGCGAGCAGGCTCTGACATCGGTCGCGGCTCCCGAAAATACGGTCGTTGAACCCGATGCATCCGGCGACGTCGAAGGCTTTGTGTTCAGCCGCGATTCACGCGCTGTG
This sequence comes from Rhizobium sp. PvP014, assembly GCF_017876855.1. Taxonomy (NCBI): domain Bacteria; kingdom Pseudomonadati; phylum Pseudomonadota; class Alphaproteobacteria; order Hyphomicrobiales; family Rhizobiaceae; genus Rhizobium; species Rhizobium sp. PvP014. The sequence goes on along the minus strand of NZ_JAGIOT010000002.1, from coordinate 3,438,752 downwards.
CGTTTCGTCTGGAAGATCGATGCCGATGGGCAGTTTACAGAGGTCTCGGGCGAATTCGCCAAGGCCGTGGGACCGCATGCGGCAGATGTTGTCGGCATGGCGTTTTCCGACCTCGCCGCTCTCTTCCATCTCGATCCCGAGGGGCGCATCACCGAACTGCTCGGCAAGCGCGACACCTGGTCGGGCAAAACCATCTGGTGGCCGGTAGAGGGCACGGCACTTGTCGTGCCGGTCGATCTGGCGGCACTGCCCACCTATACCCGCAGTCGCGAATTCGACGGCTTCCGCGGCTTCGGCATCGTGCGGATCGCCGACGCCAAGGATGATCCTGACGCCACCGGCCTGACGCTCTCGCCGACGACGGTCGAGGATGAAGCGGTCAAGGAGACTGAAGAACCGGGCATCGAGGACGCGGTAAACGCCGCCGATCTGCCATCCGATGACGCCGAGCAGGTCTCCGACGTTCTGGAAGACCGCCCGGTGGCGACGGAAGCGCAACAGGAGGAGCCGGAAGCAACGTCCCCGTCTGATAGCGCCATCTACGGAACCACCTATTCCGATAGCGACCGTTCCGACGCTGCCCCGCTCGAGTGGCCAGCCGGTGAGCGTCCTGCGCTGCGGCTGGTCGAGAACCCCGGCCGTCGCCAGTCCGACAAGGTCATCCAGCTCGAAGAACACCGCGCCCGCCTGACGCCGGTCGAACAGGCGGCCTTCCGCGAGATTGGGCGCCAGCTCGACCGCGCAACGGAAGAAACGCCAGCAAACGCCGAGACTGCGCCGACTGAACCAGCGCCGAGCAAAGCTTCCCCCGCAAGCGAGATTTCCGCGGAGAATACTGACGTTTCAGAGCCAGTGGCAGATGAGACTGATGTGACCAATCCTTGGCAGGAGCAGCCTGCTTCAGACATGGCATCCGAAGAAGAGGTGCTTTCCGCCGAAGAGGCACCGGCCGCAGAAGACCACGTGTCGGATGAGGCTGAGATTGTCGCTCAGGCGGGTGACGAAGGCCATAGCATCGAGGCATCCGAAACGGATCTCGACGGCAGCGCTGTTGACGACCACTTCGCCTCGGACTTCCCGCCTGTCGCTGCAAACGAGAACCAGAGCGACAGCGAGGACGACGCTGGCACGGAAATCCCGGCTGCGCCAATGCTTGAGCCCGCAGATGTTGCGCCGGAGCCAGAGCATGTCGAGCCATCCGACGTCCCTCTGCTGAGCATGATCCCGGTGCGCGAGCGCATCGGCCTCTCCGCCGAGATTGTCGACCAGATGCCGGTGGCACTGCTCGTTCACAACGGCGACACGCTGATCCATTGCAATCCGGAATTCCTCAAGCTGACCGGCTATGCATCACTTGAGGAACTGGAAGAGGTCGGCGGTCTGGATGCCCTCTTGCAGCGCCAGGACTTCGATGGCGATGGTGCGAGACCAAGCGGCATGGTGGTGGTGCGTGCCGACGACGAGATCCTGCCGGTGACCGCACGTCTGCAATCGGTTCGCTGGGACGACACGACGGCCCTGATGCTGGCGCTGATGCCGACGACATCCGACGCGTCGGAAGCAAACTCGCTGTCCGATCACCCGGGCGAGGAAATCCGCACGGTTGCCCGCACGGTCCGCCCTGCCGACCAGTTGGTCCGGCTGCAGGTGGAAGTCGAAGAGTTGCGTGCAATCCTGGAAACTGCGACCGATGGCGTCGTGCTGATCGGTGCGGATGGCGAGATCCGTTCGGTGAACAGGGCGGCAAGCGCGCTGTTCAACTACGATCAGGAAGAAATCGACGGCAAACCGTTCGTGATGCTGTTTGCCCATGAAAGCCAGCGGGCGATCGTCGATTATCTTTCCGGACTTGCCGGGCATGGCGTTGCCAGCGTGCTGAACGATGGCCGCGAGGTGATCGGTCGCGAAGCGTCCGGCGGGTTCTTGCCGCTGTTTATGACGATCGGCAAGCTGACCTCGTCGAACGGTTATTGCGCCGTGATCCGCGATATTACCCAGTGGAAGCGCACCGAAGACGAGCTTCGCACGGCAAAGCGCGCCGCCGAGACAGCCAACGCGCACAAGAGCGATTTCCTGGCGCATGTCAGCCACGAGATCCGCACGCCGCTTAACGCCATCATCGGCTTTTCAGACATGATGGCCGGCGAGCGGTTTGGGCCGATCGGCCATCCGCGCTATATCGAATATGCCAACGACATCGGTCGGTCCGGTCGCCACGTACTCGACATCGTCAACGACCTTCTCGACATCTCGAAAATCGAAGCCGGCGAGATGGAACTAGATTTCGTCGCAGTCGGCCTCAACGAGACGATATCGGAAGCCGTGTCGCTGGTGCAGCCGCAGGCAAACGGCCAACGGGTGATCATCCGCACCGCGCTGTCGCAGGCTGTGCCGCAGGTCGTGGCCGATCTGCGCTCGGTCAAGCAGATCGCACTCAACATTCTGTCGAATGCGATCCGCTTCACGCCATCGGGCGGGCAGATCGTGGTGTCGACCGCCTACGAGCCGAATGGGAGCGTGGCGCTGCGTATCCGGGATACAGGGATCGGCATGACCCGGGCGGAACTGGAACTTGCGATGAAGCCTTTCCGGCAGGTTGCCGGTGCTGCCCGCAAGCGTGGCGACGGAACAGGTCTCGGGCTGCCGCTTACCAAGGCGATGGTGGATGCAAACAAGGCAGCCTTCTCGATCAGCTCGGCGCCGAACGAGGGAACGCTGGTGGAAATCACCTTTCCGCCGCAGCGGGTGCTTGCCAACTGAACGCACGTAAAAAGAAGGCAGCCCTGAGGCTGCCTGGAATTGATGCTGTTCGAAAAGTGACGGAAGACTTCCTAATCAGCAAAGCCTGAGCCTTGCTCATCTTCCCTACACGAAAAGTATCATGCCGGATCAGTTTTGGCGGGCGAGGCTTAACACGCCGTTAAAAACCAATACCAGTTCCGGCAATGCAGGAACGGCGACCCGCAATGGCACAGGGCACCTGATGGCCGTCAATTCCGCAACTCCGCGACATTGGCAAACAGCTCCAGCGCGTCCGGGTTGGCAAGCGCCTCCCGATTTCTCACCGGCCGATTGTGAACGATATCGCGCACGGCAAGTTCGACGATCTTGCCGGATTTGGTGCGGGGAATATCGGCGACCTGGATGATCTTTGCCGGCACGTGCCGTGGCGAGGCGCCTGCGCGAATACGCGCCTTGATCTCCCTGGTCAGTCGGTCGTCCAGCGTCAGTCCGTCCGCCAGCCGGACGAACAGCACGACGCGCACATCCTCGTCCCAGTCCTGGCCGATACAGATCGCTTCGGCGATCTCGTCCATCTGCTCCACCTGATTGTAGATCTCAGCCGTGCCGATCCGAACCCCGCCAGGATTAAGCGTTGCATCGGAACGGCCATGGATGACGATGCCGCCATGGGACGTCCATTCCGCGAAATCGCCGTGGCACCAGATGTTGTCGAACCGCTCGAAATAGGCGGCTCGGTATTTCTGACCGTCGGGATCGTTCCAGAACATCAGCGGCATGGAGGGGAACGCCTTGGTGCAGACCAGTTCGCCCTTTTCGCCACGCACCGGCTGGCCCTCGTCGTTCCAGACATCCACGGCAAGGCCGAGTCCCGGCCCCTGGATCTCGCCGCGCCAGACCGGCTTCAGCGGATTGCCCAGCACGAAGCAGGAGACGATATCCGTGCCACCGGAGATGGAGGCGAGATGGACGTCGTTCTTGATGCCCTGATAGACGAAGGAAAAGCCTTCCGGTGATAGCGGCGAGCCCGTCGAGGTCACGAGGCGAAGGGTGGACAGATCGTGGCTCTGCGCAGGCACGATGCCACTTTTGCGCACGGCGTCGATATATTTCGCGGACGTGCCGAAAACGGCGAACCGCTCCTGTTCCGCATAGTCAAACAGGATGTTGCCATCCGGAGCAAAGGGCGAACCGTCATAGAGGCAGAGTGTGGCGCCAACTGCGAGACCGGAGACCAGCCAGTTCCACATCATCCAGCCGCATGTGGTGAAATAGAACAGGTTTTCACCCGGCTCGATGCCGCAATGCAGCCGATGTTCCTTCACATGCTGGAGAAGCGTGCCGCCGGCCGAGTGGACGATGCATTTCGGGACGCCGGTCGTGCCTGACGAAAACAGGATGTAGAGCGGATGCGAGAACGGCAGCGGCTCGAATTCGACGGTCCGTGCCGTAAATGGCGCCAGGAAATCGGCAAGCGCGCGGCCGTCGGAGAGGGTCTTTGCGAGCGGAGCGGCATCCTTGTCCTGCGACCCCGCATAGGGCACGACCAGAACCGGTACGCCGAGCGTCTTTGAAACCGCGTCGACCTTTGCCGACACATCCTGCAGTTTGCCGTTGTACCAGTAGCCATCGCAGGTGATGAACAGCTTTGGGCCGATCTGTCCGAACCGGTCCAGCACGCCCTGTTCACCGAAATCCGGTGAGCAGGAAGACCAGATTGCCCCGATAGAGGCTGCTGCCAGCATGCAGGCGATCGTTTCAGGCATATTCGGCATCATCGCGGCGATGCGATCTCCCCTGCCGATGCCGAGTGCGCGGTATGCCTGCTGAAGCCTTGACACCTCGCCCTGCAACCTTTCCCAGGACCAACGGTCCTTGACCTTGTCCTCGCCCCAGAAGACCAGAGCGTCCGAGGTCTTCGCGTCGGCTCCGCTGCCGGCAAGCAGGTTTTCGGCGAAGTTCAGGCGTGCATGGGGAAAGAAGCGGGCGGCGAGCATCTCGCCATCGTCGTCCAGGTAGACGTCGCCCTTGTCGCCCTTGACGCCGCAGAAATCCCAGACGGCGGACCAGAAATCGCCGCGCTGTTCGATCGACCAGCTGTGGAATGCGTCGTAATCCTCAAAACCGATTGAATACCGCTCGCTGCACCAGACGATGAAGCGGGCAAGCGGTGCTGTCCGCAACGTCTCCTCCGATGGCGACCAAAGCGGCTGCTGCTCACTCATGCAATTCTCCTCCTATGCCGTTCACAGGCGCGTCCCTGACCGTCTGTATATCATGCGATCGAAGGGGATAAAGCACGGGAGCGCGCGCTTGCTGCATTTGCGCGACGCCGGCATTTCCTATATTCGCGTGAGCCATGCCCAACGAGACAGACGGAAAGCTGCGTAGGACCTTCGGACGCCCCTTAGGGAAGCGGACGCGCATCGCCTTGATCGTTCTGGTCTCGCTGCTGAGCCTCTTCGTCGCCTTCCAGCTCGCGGCACCCTTCCTTGTTTCGACCGTGCTGGTACGGGAACGAATGGAGCGCGCCGTCGAGGAATGGATCGGCCACGACGTGTCGATCGGCGGACAGCCGTCGCTTGCCTTCTGGCCGGAGCCGCGCATCACATTCTCCGATGTAATGGTTCGCAACATCGATCATGGCAAGAAAGGCATGCTTGGCAGCGTCCGTGAACTGTCGGCGTCGTTCGATCTTCTGGGCGCGCTGGTGGGTCAGCCGGAATTCAAGGATTTCCACCTCAAGGACCCGCAGCTTTTCGTGCTGCGCAAACCGGATGGGCGACTGGACTGGACCAATGACGGATTGCTCAGCCGCGCCGTTCGCGCTGTCAAAAGCGATGGCACCGGTCAGTTGCTGGACAATTCGAATGATGCGCCGATCGGCGATGTCCTGATCGAGAACGGCACGCTTCAGATTACCAACGAAGAGGATGGCCGCATCGTCCGGGTCGACCGGATCGACAGCGAGATCGACTGGTCCTATCTTTCACGCAGCGCGAGCTTCAAGGGCCAGGCAACGATTGCCGGCCGCAGGGTCACGGCCGATATCACCTCGCGCCAGCCTCTGCTTTTGTTTTCGGGCCGCAGCAGTAGCACATCAGGCTCAATCCAGTCGGACCTGTTCAACGCGAAATTCAGCGGCGTCGTCAACCTCGCGAGCCACGGCTTTTTGTCCGGAGATGCCGAATTTGCAACGGCGGACGGCGCCAAAGCCATGCAGTGGATGGGGTTCGATCTGCCAGGCACGGAAAAGCTGAAGCAGCTCTCCGTGAAGGCGCGGCTGATCACCAACGATACGGCGATGCGGTTCGAAAGCCTGTCGCTCGGTATCGACGACATCACGGCAAGCGGCATTCTGGACCTGACCATGCCGGCGGATGCTCCCCCGCGGCTGACCGGGACGCTCGCCCTCAACACCCGCGACGTGTTGCCGATGCTGGCCGAGATCGCGCCGCGACTTCTCGACAAAAGCGATCCCGCCGCAAGACTGCGCGACCGGCTCGAGCTGGATTTGAGGCTATCCGCACAAAGCGTCGAGATCGGCCCCTTCCAACTCAGCGAAGTTGCCGTCGGCATCATGAATATCGGTGACCAGTCACGGATCGATATTCTCGACAGCGATTTCGAAAACGGACGACTGACCGGCCGCATCGCGACGATCAAGGACGGGGAAACGGGCGGCGTTGCAATAAGGCTCTCCGTACAGGACGCCGACTTCGCCAGCGTGATCAGCCGGCTTGGCCTGACGGCCCCGCTACCCGGCGCCTCGGGCTCGCTCGAACTGGCGCTGGACGTGGCGCGACCGGTGACGGCGGAAACGCTGCGCAACGCCAAAGGATCTCTGCGCTTTCGTGCCGGCAGCGGAACTCTGCCCGGTGTGGACATGGCAGGCATAAGACGGCTGGCGACCCAAAAACCCTATTTCACGCTGAGCGAAGCAGGGACAGGAGCTTACGAATTCCAGAGTGTCGATATTAACGTCACCGTCGCCGATGGTTTAGCCGATATCCGCAACGGGCTGATCGTTGGAACCAACGAGCGTATTACGCTCAACGGCATCGTGCCCTATGCCAATAACAGCCTCGCGCTTTCTGCCGGTGTGCTCACAGATTCCAGCGGGACAACCAGCGGGGACGCTGCCGCTGGCCGCCCGGATGCCACCCACTTTTTCATCGGGGGATCCTGGCAGAACCCGGTGATCTGGCCGGTCGCGAAGCCCGCGCCGAAGATCACCGAATGACGCACGCCCTGAAAGTTCAGCTGCCGGTCCGCAGCGCCATATGCTCGTCGCGGATGCGCCGGACCTCGGCCCGCTTGGTGCCGATCGAGGTGGCGATGACGCCGAGTGTCACCAGCGCGATCAGGATCGTGCAGATTGCGTTGATCTCCGGCGTCACACCGAGCCTCACCTGCGAATAGATCTTGATTGGCAGCGTGGTGGCACCTGGCCCAGTGTTGAAGCTTGCGATCACAAGGTCGTCCAGCGACAGGGTGAAGGCGAGCATCCAGCCGGAGATGACGGCGGGCAGGATCAGCGGCAGGGTGATCTGGAAGAACGTCTTGACCGGCGGGCAGCCGAGATCGAGCGCTGCCTCTTCCAGACTGCGATCGAAGGTGAGAAGCCGCGATTGAACGACGATCGCCACGTAGCACATGGTGAAGGTGGTATGGGCGATGATGACGGTCCAGAACCCGCGATCGACGCCGATCGCCACGAACAGAAGCAGCAGCGACAGGCCGGTGATGACCTCCGGCATGACCAGCGGCGCATAGATCATGCCTGAGAACAGCATCTTTCCCGGAAACTTCTGGTAGCGGACCAGCGTCAGCGCGGCCAGCGTGCCGAGGATGGTACCGAACGTGGCGCTCAACAGACCGACGCGGGCCGTGACCCAGGCGGCATCCATAAGACCCTGGTTCGACCACATCGAGACGTACCAGTTGAGCGAGAAGCCGCCCCAGACCGTGACGAGCCGCGAGGCGTTGAACGAGTAGACGACCAGAATGATGATGGGGATGTAGAGGAAGGCGAAGCCAAGCGTCAGGACGGTGGCATCAAGGCGGTTCTTTGTCATCTCACGCCACCTTCTTCTGCTGGTTCTGGAAGATGGCGATCGGCACGACCAGCATCAGGAGCAAGACCACTGCTACGGCCGAGGCAAGCGGCCAGTCGCGGTTGCTGAAGAACTCCGTCCACAGCGTCTTGCCGATCATCAGCGTATCGGCGCCGCCCAGCAGATCCGGGATGACGAATTCGCCTGTGATCGGGATGAAGCAGATCATCGAACCTGCGATCACACCCGGCAGCGACAGCGGGAAGGTGATTTTCCAGAACGCCTTCCACGGCGGGCAGCCCAGATCGTTGGCCGCTTCGAGCAGGGTATTGTCCATCTTTTCGAGCGCCGCATAGAGCGGCAGGACCATGAAGGGCAGATAAGAATAGACGATGCCGATAAAGACGGCCGTGTCGGTTCGGAAGATCTCCACCTGTTCGTCAGGTCCCATCAACCCGATCGTCTGCAAGGCGAGCGTCAGCAACCCGTCCGGCTTCAGGATGCCGATCCAGGCATAGACGCGGATCAGGAACGAGGTCCAGAACGGCAGGATGACCAGCATCAGCAGGATCGGCCGGATGGAATTGGGTGCGCGCGCCATGGCAAGCGCCATCGGATAGCCGATGAGGAGAAGCAAGAACGTCGAGATCGCGGCAATCCGCAGCGACGACATATAGGCCTGGAAGTAAAGCGGGTCCTCGGTGAGAAACAGGTAGTTCTCGATGTCCAGCTCGGAGACGAAATCGCTGATGGCGCCCCAGCCGCCGAAGACCGGCGTATAGGGCGGCATGGCAATCGCCGTGTCCGACAGCGAGATCTTGAAGATGATCAGGAAGGGCGCGACGAAGAACAGCAGCAGCCAGAGATGGGGCACTGCGACGACCAGCCAGCGGGCCGGGTTGGCATGCGGATTGTCGGCTGTCGTATCGGCCATGATCGCGCTCCCTATCGTGTCAGCACAAGGCCGGCATCGCGTGACCAGGTCAGCCACACCATGTCGCCGAAGGTGATCGGCCGATCGACCAGGCGCGAGACGTTGGCCTGCGCGGCGCGGACGATACGGCCGTCCTCCATCTTCACGAGAAATACCGAGAAGTCGCCGAGATAGCCGATGTCCCAGACTTCGCCATAGGCCGCATTGAGGGACGTATCGGCGGGCTGTTCCTGAGAAATGCGCACCTTTTCCGGGCGGACCGCGTAGGCGACGTGATCTCCCTTGACGGCCTGGCATTCCTGTTCTGCGGCAACGCTCAGACCGTCGCTGTCGATCCGCACCAGACCGAGGGCGCCGAGCGCGCTATCGGTTTGCGTCACCGTGCCTTCGAGGATGTTGATATCGCCGATGAAGTCCGCCACGTAGCGGCTGTTCGGGGCCTCGTAGATTTCGGCAGGCGTTGCCACCTGCATGATGATGCCCTTGTCCATGACCGCGATACGGTCGGACACGGTCATCGCCTCTTCCTGGTCGTGGGTGACGATGAGGAAGGTGAGGCCCAGCGTCTGCTGGATATCCATCAGTTCGAACTGGGTTTCCTCGCGCAGCTTCTTGTCGAGCGCGCCGAGTGGTTCGTCGAGCAGCAGCACCTTGGGACGCTTGGCGAGCGACCTTGCCAGCGCCACGCGCTGGCGCTGGCCGCCGGAAAGCTGTGCCGGCTTGCGCTTGGCGAACTGCTCCAGCTTGACCAGCTTCAGCATTTCCTCGACGCGGGTATCGATCTCGCCCTTGGCCAAATTGTCCTGCTTGAGGCCGAAGGCGATGTTCTTTTCAACCGACATATGGGGGAAGAGCGCGTAGGACTGAAACATCATGTTGGTCGGGCGCTTGTAGGGCGGAACACCGGAAATGTCCTTGCCCTGCAAAAGGATGCGGCCTTCCGTCGGCTCCTCGAAGCCTGCCAGCATCCGCATCAGCGTCGTCTTTCCGCAGCCGGACGGCCCGAGCAGCGAAAAGAATTCCCTCTCGTAGATATCGAGCGTCAGATTGTCGACGGCGGTGAAATTGCCGAAGCGCTTGGTGATGTTTTCAAAGCGGATGAAGGGCACCGACGCCGTATCGGTCCACGGAGAGAATTTTCGTTTTACCGGTCCGAGTGTCTTTGCCATCGCCTGCCCCGCCTGCCCTCAAGAAATATTGCCAGAAACAGATCGGGGCAGGTTTTGCCTGCCCCGAAGCCGATGGTTACTTGCCGGTCTTGATCTGGGTCCAGAGCCGGTTCAGCACGCGCTGTTCCTTGGGCCCGTAAGGCGAGATCGTGAAGAGCTTCTTGGTGACCTCTTCGGTCGGGTAGACCGCCGGGTTTTCCAGGACTCCCTTATCGATGAACTTCTGCGAGGCCAGGTTGCCGTTGGCATACTGAACATAATTCGATGCCTTGGCGATCACTTCGGGCTTCATCAAGTAATTGATGAATTCATGCGCTTCGGCCACGTTCTTGGCATCGGCCGGGATCGCAAGGTTGTCGAACCACATATAGGTTCCTTCCTTGGGGATCGAGAACTCGATGTTGACGCCGTTCTTAGCTTCCTCGGCGCGGGTCTTTGCCTGCAGAATGTCGCCCGACCAGCCGATGGTGATGCAGATGTCGCCGTTGGCGAGATCATCGATATAGGACGAGGAGTTGAACGTCTTTGCCGAGGAGCGGATGTCGGAATAGACCTTTCCGCCCGCTTCGAGATCCTTCGTTTCCTTGCTGTCGGGATCCTTGCCGACATAGTTCATGCCGATCGCGAAGGTTTCGTCGGATGCGTCGAGGATGTTGACGCCGCAGGACTTGAGCTTTGCAGCATTTTCAGGCTTGAACAGCACGTCCCAGCTGTCGAGGGGCGTATCGCCGAGTGCCTTCTTGACCTTATCGACATTGTAGCCGATCCCGGTCGTGCCCCACATGTAGTTGACGGCGTATTCGTTGCCGGGATCGTATTTGGCAAGACGCGCCGAGATTTCCGGCCACAGGTTGGAAAGGTTGGGGATCTTGGACTTGTCGAGCTTCTGGAAGACGCCGGCCTGGATCTGGCGGGCGAGGAACGGGGCGGTCGGCACCACGACGTCGTAACCGGAGCCGCCGGCAAGCAGCTTGGTTTCCAGGATATCGTTGCTGTCAAAGACGTCGTAGACAACCTTGATGCCGGTTTCCTTGGTGAAGTCCTGCAGGATCGATTCATCGATGTAGTCGGACCAGTTGTAGACATGCACAGTGCGTTCCTGGGCGGAAACACCAGACACGCCGAAAGCGGTCGCAGCCAAAGCGGCGGCTATGCTGAGCAAATGGGCTTTCATCAATTCTCTCCTGTTGCAGCACCTGCAGCCAACGCCCCTGCGCGGCAGGACGGTTCGCGCGAATTTCCCTATAATTTTGAGGAGAGTAGAAAGGAATTCCCCAGGCCACAAGGGGGAATGTGCAATGCAGCAGCGGTTATCGGAAATCGACGCCGCCTGAATCCATGCCCTTGTGCCAAGCCGAAATCGCAACCGGCTCATCGTTCACAAAAAAGGGCGGCCCGAAAGCCGCCCCTTGTCATTTCATCTTCCCGCGCTCAGGCTGCCCGGCTATCCTGACGGGCCATTGATCTCTGGCTATCGATCTTGAACTGCTGGACGAGGCCGAGCAGCATATCCGCCTCTTCAGCAAGACGACGGCTCGCCTCGCTGGTTTCGCCCACCATGGCACCGTTCTGCTGGGTCATCTGATCCATCTTGTTGACGGAGCTATTGATGTCCTGAAGCGCTGCGGCCTGGTCGCGGCTGGCAGTGGCGATCGTATCGACATGCTTGCTGATGATGGTGATGTCGCTGCTGATCGTGGCCAGCACTTCGCCCGCTTCCTGCACCAGCGTCGATCCGGAATGGACCTCGTGGCTGGACTGGTCGATCAGGCCCTTGATTTCCTTGGCCGCATCGGCGGAGCGCTGGGCCAGTTCACGGACTTCCTGGGCAACGACCGCAAAGCCCTTGCCGGCATCCCCTGCCCGCGCGGCTTCGATGCCGGCGTTCAAGGCGAGGAGGTTGGTCTGGAAGGCGATGTCGTCGATGACGTCGATGATCAGTTCGATCTTCTTGGACGCTTCCTCGATCTTGCCCATCGCTTCGACGGCATTGCGGACCACGGTGCCGGAACTGTCGGCGCTCTTCTTGGTCTGCGTCACGGCGTCATTGGCTTCGCGAGCGCGTTCGGCGGAGGAGCGTACGGTAACGGTGATCTCGTCCACGGCGGCTGCCGTCTCTTCGAGCGAAGCGGCCTGGCTTTCGGTGCGGCGTGACAGGTCCGTCGACGAGTGGCTGAGATCGGAGCTGCTCTTCTGGATCGAGAGCGTGCTGGCCCGGATATGCGTCATCGTTTCACGCAGCCGCAGGATCGAATTGTTGAAATCGGTCCGCAGGCCTTCAAGACGACCGGAGAACGGCGTGTCGATCGATGCGGACAGATCGCCCTGGGACAGACGCGACAAGGCCGATCCAAGCTGCGTGACGGCGTGCTCGATCTGGGCGTCGACATGCTGCTTTTCGGTATCGTTGCGATGGCGATCCGCTTCCGCCTCGGCACGCTCTGCGGCGCTGCGGCTTTCGATCAGCTGCTTTTCGCGGTCCTTATCGCGGAAAACCTCAAGGGCTCTGGCAATGTTGCCGAATTCGTTCGGCAGCTGGAGATAGGGGATCGCACTCTTGTTATCGCCCTGCGCAATGGCGCGGACGCTGCCGGTCAGCACGCCGAGCGGGCGCACGAGAGCCCGGATGGCGAAAAAGCTGAAGAAGCCGAGCACCAGAAGCGCGATCGCCGACGTGCCGATGAGGATATAAGCAGACGACGCGATATGGGCGAAATAGACTTCCATCGGAACACCGATGAAGAGGACGCCGGTGACTGCACCTGCGGCAGTGGTGATCGGGTAATACCCGGTCATGTAGTCCTTGCCGAACAGAACCGCGTTTCCGAAATAGGATTCGCTCTTGCCGAGCTTCGGCTGCGCCGGATGTTCGGGAGCAAGCTTCGTGCCGATGGCGCGCTCACCCTTTTCCGTCTTCACGTTGGTGGAGATGCGGACGTAGTCTGCGCCCTGCTTTTCAAAAATCGTTGCAACGCCGCCGATGGCAGCAGCGGCACGGTCGACCACGTCATGGCCTTTCAGAGCGCCTTCGCCCTGGAGAACCTTGTTGACGACTTCGTCGCGGATCTCGGTCTTCGCACCGGGCAGTTCCAGCTCATAAAGAAGCCCCAGCGTGCGCATCGCCTTATAGGCATCGGCACGTGCACTCGACATGACGTCGTTCCGAAGATTGACATAGGCAAGCCCGGAAAGAGTAGCCGCTGCCACGGAAACGAGAAAAAGGCAGAGGAGAACAATCCGGGATACAACGGATGAGGGGAGAAGCTTCTTGGTCAAAACAGGGCTCTTTCCAAAATGTGAGAGACACTGTTGTTTTTGACGGAGATATCTGAAGATTAGATAAATAGGAAATTGACGTAACTCAAGCGACCGACGTAGATCCAGAGCTACACCGACGCCGTTACTCGTTCACACATTCCTTGCCGCAGCAAGGCTGCGGGGAGACTACGTCAGAAGTAGAAAGGAACCGAAAGAAGAGCAACAGTTGCTCCAATCGCCATCGCCAGAAATCTTACGCGGATCAACTTTGCGTTATCCTGGGTCTTGGCAATAGCAATTGCACGGGCGCTGCGGGTCTTCTGCATAGGTATCCGACTCCACGATCTTGGTGATGGCCGCCGGAAGCCGGCGGGTACGCAGCCTATAGACCAAACAAATGGGCTGGCATTAAGGCAGCATCCTCCAGGCATATTAACAACACCTGAATCGAGCACAACTGGCATTTCTACCTAGAGGCTGTCTCCGCAAGCATAGCCGGAAGACCAGGCCCACTGGAAGTTATAGCCGCCAAGCCAGCCTGTAACGTCGACGCACTCGCCGATGAAATACAAGCCTGGCACGGCCTTGGCCTGCATCGTTTTGGAATCCAGTGCGGAAGTATCGATACCACCCAGCGTGACCTCGGCCGTGCGATACCCTTCCGAACCGGCGGGGCGGATCTTCCAGTCCTGGATCGATGCTGCAAGCCCTGTCAGCATCTTGTCGGAGAGATCCGCGAGATTGCCAGTGACGCCGCGGTTTTCCACGAAATACTGAGCAAGACGCTTGGGCAGTAATTCGCCAAGCGCCGTCTGCGCCGCCTGTCTGCCGTTCGTCTTGCGGGCCGCCTTCAGTGCATCGCTGATTGAGGCATCCGGTTCGATCGACAGCGTAATGTCGTCACCTTCCCGCCAATAGGAGGAAATCTGCAGGATGGACGGGCCACTGAGGCCGCGATGGGTAAACAGCATGGCCTCGCGAAATCCCGTCCGGCCGTGGCGCACTTCTGCAGGAACCGCGATCCCAGACAGCGGCGACAGTTTTTCGAGTGTGTTCTGATCGAAGGTCAGCGGCACGAGGCCGGGGCGCGTCTCGACCAGCTTGAGCCCGAACTGCGCCGCAATCTCGTAGGCAAAGCCCGTGGCGCCCATTTTCGGGATGGACTTGCCGCCCGTCGCCACCACCAGCGACCCGGCTTCGAACTGGCCGGCAGAGGTGGCCAGCCGATATCCGTCGGGCGATTTTTCGATGCCGTCGATCGCCGTCTGAAGCTTCAGGGACACTTTCGCGGCCGACATTTCCGACAGCAGCATCGCGATGATGTCCTTGGCGCTGTTGTCGCAGAACAGTTGGCCGAGCGTCTTTTCATGCCAGGGAATCCGATGCCGTTCCACCAAGTCGAGGAAATCGCGGGCCGTGTAGCGGGCGAGTGCCGATTTGACGAAATGCGCGTTGCCGGAGAGGTAATGCTGGGGGGCCGCACCGATATTGGTAAAGTTGCAGCGGCCGCCTCCCGAGATGCGGATCTTTTCGCCAGGCGCCTTGGCATGATCGAGCACCAGCACCGAGCGACCACGCTGGCCGGCGCGGATGGCGCACATCATGCCGGCGGCACCGGCGCCCAACACGATCACATCGAATTTCTGTGCCAATGGTCATCCTCTCGTCATCGACTTGCTGTTTTCGATTGGAGCCTCCAAGTCAAGATGGCGGGGGCACAATAGCGAATTCAGCCTGCTCCTCGCCAAGAAGTCAGCGCGCTCTCAGCCAAAGAGTGTTCCCAAACATCATTCCATGGCTATGATGGGGCTCCGATCAACATGACCCCGGTGTGTTATGCCGCGCAAGAAATCATCCCCTGTCCTGGCAACCGGAACCGTGGCGAAAGCCGCGACAGCCCAGCCGACACTGACTTCGCTTCGCGGCGTTGCAGACTGGCGCGAGGCAGCCGCTTGGCTTCGGGCACGCGGGATCGAAGACATCGAATGCATCACGCCCGATCTAGCCGGCGTGCCGCGCGGCAAGATGATGCCCTCGTCGAAGTTTACCTCCAACACCTCGCTGGCGCTGCCTTCCGCGCTCTATCGCCATACCATCTCCGGTGAGTATCCCGACGAGACGGCAAACTTCCGCTATGAGCCGCGCGACAGCGATCTCAAGCTGATGCCTGATCTCTCGACGCTTGCCGTCGTGCCCTGGGAAAGCGACCCGACGGCGCAGGTGATCTGCGACATCGTCGACACCGATGGTCAGGCGGTGTCCTATACGCCGCGCAACGTTTTGAAGAATATCGTCAAGCTCTATAACGACCGCGGGTGGAAGCCCGTCGTGGCGCCGGAGATCGAGTTCTATCTGGTCGCCAAAAACGATGACCCGGATTATCCACTGCATCCGCCGAAGGGCCGCTCCGGTCGGTCGATCCTCGGTGGACAGAGCTATTCGATTGCCGGCATCAACGAGTTCGACGAACTGATCGACGACATCTACCATTTCTCCGAAAAGCAGGGCCTCGAGATCGATACGCTGATCCACGAGGAAGGCCCGGCGCAGCTGGAAATCAATCTTCGCCATGGCGATCCGGTGGAACTAGCCGACCAGGTCTTCATGTTCAAGCGCACCATTCGCGAGGCGGCGCTGAAACACGGCATCTATGCAACCTTCATGGCAAAGCCGATGCAGGGCCAAGCGGGATCTGCGATGCATATCCACCAGTCGGTGGTGGAAATCGAGACCGGCAAGAACGTCTTTTCCAACGCCGACGGTTCGGCATCGGAGGAATTCTTCCACTTCATCGGCGGTATGCAGGCCTTCATCCCGAAGGCGCTGGTGATGATGGCGCCTTACGTGAATTCCTACCGGCGCCTGACGCCGGATATGGCGGCACCCGTCAACTCCGCCTGGGGTTACGACAACCGCACCACGGCCTTTCGCGTACCGGTTTCGGACGCGAACTCGCGGCGTGTCGAGAACCGGTTGCCGAGCTCCGATGCAAATCCGTATCTTGCGCTTGCTGCCTCTCTCGGCTGCGGCCTGCTCGGCATCAAAAACAGGCTCGATCCGACACCGCCCACGGAAGATTCCGCCAATGAAGGCGAGATCGACCTGCCGCGCGACCTTCTGAAGGCCGTCTCGCTGCTCGAGGACGAGCCGGCGCTTGCGGAAGTGTTCAGCAAGGAATTCATCGGCCTTTATGCCGGCGTGAAGCGTGGGGAGTTCGAGACGTTCATGCAGGTGATCAGCCCTTGGGAACGGGAATTCCTGCTCCTCAACGTGTGAGGGAAAAGGTATCTTGGACAATTGGCAGAGCCCCATCGCCTCGGGCATTTCTTGGTATCAGGCAAGCGTTGGCGACCGGGCGACCTACCCTCCCCTCGACGGCTCGAAGATCGTTGACGTTGCCATCATCGGCGGCGGCTATACCGGGCTCCAGGCCGCCTACACGCTGGCGAAAGCCGGCACGTCGGTGGTGCTGATCGAGGCCGCGCATTTTGGCGATGGCGCATCGGGACGCAATGGCGGACAGTTGGGCACCGGCCAGCGCTCATGGCCGGAAGAGATCGAGGAAAAGCTGGGTTTCGAGCGCTCGAAAGCGCTGTTCGATATGGCCGAGGGCGCCAAGCGCTATCTGATGGATTTCGCGTCCGCCCACGGCATCGACATGGAATACGTGCCGGGACAGCTGAACGTTGCCCACAAGCGGGGATACGAGCGATATTACCAGGCCAATGCCGCAATCGCGGCCGAGCGCTACGGCTATCCGCATGTGACGTTCATGGGCGCGGAGGAAACCGCCGAGCGGGTCGGCACGACCGACTACCATTGCGGCGTGCGCGACATGGGAACCGGCCATATCCATCCGCTGAAGCTCCTGATCGGACTGGCACGGGTGGCGCATGACGCAGGCGCTGCGATCCACGAGGAAACGCCGGCAACCAGGATCACGCAGTCCGGCGGCAAGACGCTGATCGAGACGCCGCGCGGCACGATTTCGGCCGCTCGGGTGCTGCTTGCCACCAACGCCTATATCGGCAATCTCGAACCGGTGACCGGCGCGCATATCATGCCGATCGGATCCTTTATCGCGGCAACCGAACCGCTCGACGAGTTTCCGCAGGTCATTCCCGGTGGCGAGGCCGTCTGCGACAGCCGTTTCGTGGTGCGCTACTTCCGCAAGTCGCTGGACAACCGGCTGTTGTTCGGTGGCCGCGAGGTCTACACGTCGAGCAATCCGAAGGACACGGCCGAGGCCATCCGCCGCCAGATCGTCGATACCTATCCGGCGCTGAAGGATGTCCAGATCACCCATGCCTGGGGCGGCAATGTCGGGATTACCCTGCCGCGACATCCGTTCGTTCGCGAGGTCATGCCGGGCGTGACATCGATCGGCGGATACTCAGGTCATGGTGTGATGCTGTCGAATTATTGCGGCAAACTTTACGCCGATATGGTCCTGGGAAATCGCACCGAGCTCGATTATCTGCGGGACCTCGACATACCGTCCTTCCCCGGCGGGCGGCGCATGCGAAGCCCTCTTCTGTTCCTCGCGCTGACTTGGTTTGCGCTCAGAGACAGGATGTGAGACGCCTCCCCTACCGCCCAGTTGCGATTTCGGGCTAGCGTTTTTAAATCGATTAGAATATGTGTTCCACCAACTATGCGAGATGAAAGAATAGCGATGAGCAGCCAGATCATCCCAGTCGAGCCGTTTGATTGCGTCGTTTTCGGCGGCACCGGCGACCTTGCGGAGCGCAAGCTTCTGCCGGCCCTCTACCATCGTCAGATCGAAGGCCATTTCACCGAACCAACCCGAATCATCGGCGCATCGCGCAGCGCGCTTTCGCACGACGACTACCGCAAGTTCGCCCAGGACGCTCTCAAGGAGCACCTCAAGAAGGGTGAATACGACGAGGCGGAAGTCGAGAAGTTCTGCAAGCGTCTCTATTACGTGTCCGTCGATGCGAAATCGGAAGGCGGATGGGCCGAACTGAAGAAGCTGCTCGACGAGGGCAAGGACCGCGTCCGCGTGTTCTATCTCGCCGTCGCGCCTGGAATTTTCGGTGCCATTTCCGAAAAAATCCGCGATCACAAGATGATCACCAAGCAGACCCGTATCGTCGTCGAAAAGCCGATCGGCCGCGACCTTGCGTCAGCGCTGGCGCTCAACGACCAGATCGGCAAGGTCTTCCCGGAAGAACAGATCTTCCGCATCGACCACTACCTCGGCAAGGAAACCGTGCAGAACCTGATGGCGCTGCGGTTTGCCAACGCGCTCTATGAGCCGCTGTGGAACGCCAACCATATCGACCACGTGCAGATCACCGTTGCCGAAGCGGTGGGCCTCGAAGGCCGCGCCGGTTACTACGATACGGCGGGTGCTCTGCGCGACATGGTGCAGAACCACATCATGCAGCTCGTGTGCCTTGTGGCGATGGAAGTCCCATCGTCGATGGACCAGGAAGCCGTTCGCGACGAAAAGCTGAAAGTGCTTCGCGCGCTGAAGCCGATCAACGAATCCAACGTTCAGCAGATGACGGTGCGCGGCCAGTACCGCGCCGGCGCTTCGGCAGGCGGCGCCGTCAAGGGCTATCTGGAAGAGCTGGAAGGCGGCGTTTCCAACACCGAGACCTTCGTTGCCATCAAGGCCGAAATTGGCAACTGGCGCTGGGCCGGCGTTCCCTTCTACATCCGGACCGGCAAGCGCCTTGCCAGCCGCATGTCGGAAATCGTCATCACCTTCAAGCCGATCCCGCACAATATCTTCGATGCGAGTGCTGGCCGGATTGCAGCCAACCAGCTGATCATCCGCCTGCAGCCGGACGAAGGCGTCAAGCAGTCTCTGATGATCAAGGATCCGGGTCCGGGCGGCATGCGCCTGCGCGAAGTGTCGCTGGACATGAGCTTTGCCGCCGCCTTCAACGTGCGCAATCCGGATGCTTACGAGCGTCTGCTGATGGACACGATCCGTTCCAACCAGACGCTGTTCATGCGTCGCGACGAAGTGGAAGCCGCATGGCGTTGGGTCGACCCGATCCTGAAGGGTTGGGAAGCCGCTGGCCAGCAGGTTCAGGGCTATACGGCCGGAACCTGGGGACCGAGCCAGGCGATTGCCCTGATCGAGCGCGACGGCCGCACCTGGCACGAGACCTGAGGTAGCCATGTCCTACACGAAACACGACTATTCTGACGGCGCGGCTCTGGCAGCCGCGCTTGCCGACGAGGTGGCAAGCCGCCTCGCCGCTGCGATCTACGCACGCGATTCGGCCTGCATCGCTGTTTCGGGCGGCTCCACGCCGAAGAAATTCTTCGAGGAGCTTTCGAAGCGCGAGCTTGCCTGGGACAAGGTGAAGGTGACGCTGGTCGACGAGCGCTTCGTGCCCGCCGACAACGAGCGCTCCAACCATCTCCTGGTTGCCAAGCATCTTTTGGCGAACAATGCGGCGGCAGCGACCTTCGTGCCGCTCTATTACGATGCGCCCTCGATCGAGGATGCGGCCGTGATTGCGACAAAGGCAACGGCTGCGCTCGACAAGCCGTTCGACGTCGTGATCCTCGGCATGGGCGGAGACGGGCACACGGCTTCGTTCTTCCCGCATGGCAACAATCTGGAACAGGCGCTCGACCTTACCGGTCTTTGCCGCGTCATGACGATGGAAGCGGAAGGGGCCGGCGAAGAGCGGTTGACCTTCTCCTTCTCAAGCCTTTCGGATGCAAGGTTCCTGGCGCTGCATATCGAGGGACAGGGCAAGAAGGACGTGCTGGAAAAGGCGATTGCCGGATCCGATGAGACCGAAATGCCGGTCCGTGCGGTTCTGAACCGTGCCGCATCGCCACTCGACATCTACTGGGCGCCGTAAGACGCGCCTCACCTGGCGGCTCCTTTAGAGGGGTCGAAGCAGTAACACCAGCGATCCCGGCACTCTCCCAGACCGGGATCGACCCAAGGAGGATGAACCATGGGCGCCCATTCCGGCATTGAGGCGATCACCGCCCGTATCGTTGAACGATCGAAACCGCATCGTGAGGCCTATATCGACCGGGTGCGCCGCGCCGCATCGCGCGGGCCACATCGCACCACCCTGTCCTGCGGCAACCTTGCACACGGCTTTGCGGTCTGTTCCCCCGCCGAGAAGGACGCGCTCGCAGGAGACGTCGTTCCGAACCTCGGCATCATCACCTCCTATAACGACATGCTCTCGGCTCACCAGCCCTACGAGACCTTCCCCGCAATCATCCGCGAGGCGGCACGCGCAGCCGGCGGCATCGCCCAGGTGGCTGGTGGCGTTCCAGCCATGTGCGACGGCGTCACACAGGGGCAGCCCGGCATGGAGCTGTCGCTGTTTTCCCGCGATGCGATTGCCATGTCTGCCGGTATCGGCCTGTCGCACAACATGTTCGATGCCGCCGTCTATCTCGGCATCTGCGACAAGATCGTGCCGGGCCTGGTGATCGCGGCTTTGTCCTTCGGACATCTGCCGGCGGTGTTCATTCCGGCCGGACCGATGACGACGGGTCTGCCCAACGACGAGAAGTCGCGCATTCGCCAGCTCTACGCGGAGGGCAAGGTCGGCCGCGCCGAACTTCTGGAAGCGGAATCCAAGTCCTATCACGGCCCGGGCACCTGCACCTTCTATGGCACAGCCAACTCCAACCAGATGCTGATGGAGATCATGGGCTTCCACATGCCCGGCGCCTCCTTCGTCAATCCGGGCACGCCGCTTCGCGAAGCGCTGACACGCGAGGCCGTCAAGCGGGCGCTGGCCATCACCGCACTCGGCAACGAGTTCACGCCGGCGGGCGAGATGATCGACGAACGCTCGATCGTCAACGGCGTCGTCGGCCTGCATGCGACCGGCGGCTCCACGAACCACACGATGCATATCGTCGCGATGGCGCGCGCCGCTGGCATCCATCTGACCTGGGAAGATATTTCGGAGCTTTCCGACATCGTTCCGCTGCTGGCCCGCGTCTATCCGAACGGACTGGCCGACGTGAACCATTTTCACGCAGCCGGCGGCATGGGTTTCCTCATCCGCGAGCTCTTGAAGACCGGCATGGTGCATGATGACGTGCGTACCGTGTTCGGCCACGGGCTCGAGGCCTATACGGTGGAAGCCAAGCTCGACGAAAAGGGCCTTGTGGCACGCCATACGGTTCCGCAGACAAGTGGCGACCCGAAGGTTCTGGCGCAGATCGAAACCCCCTTCCAGCCGACCGGCGGCCTGAAGATGCTGACCGGCAATATCGGCAAGGGTGTCATCAAGATTTCCGCCGTCAAGCCCGAGCGCCATATCATCGAGGCGCCGGCCATCGTGTTCCACGACCAGCAGGAACTGCAGGACGCGTTCAAGCGCGGCGATCTGAACCGCGACTTCATTGCCGTCGTGCGCTTCCAGGGACCGCAGGCGAACGGCATGCCCGAGTTGCACCGTCTGACGCCGCCGCTCGGCGTACTGCAGGACCGCGGCTTCAAGGTGGCGCTTCTCACCGACGGGCGCATGTCCGGCGCATCTGGCAAGGTACCGGCCGCCATCCACATGACGCCTGAAGCCTGCGATGGCGGGGCGATCGCCAAGATCCAAAACGGCGACATGATCCGTCTCGACGCTGTTGCCGGGACGCTGGAGGTTCTGGTGGATGCCGTGGAATTCGACGCGCGCCTGCCTGCCAAGGCGGACCTTTCCGAAAACGAATTCGGCATGGGCCGCGAACTCTTCGCCGCCTTCCGCCGCAACGTCGGCCGCGCCGAGCACGGCGCCAGCGTGTTTTCCTGAAATAACAAAGGGCGGCCTTGAGCCGCCCCTTCAATAACTCCGACAGTGCCCACGGTCCTTGGACAGGTGGCTTACCAGGCCCGGAGATCGATCGTCATGTCGCGGTGGTTCGGATGCGTCGAGAAGACGAAGATGCGGTTCATCTCCTTCTTCGTCAGCATCTTTAGAAAGCGAACCTGAATGGTGTTGTTGGTGTTGACCCGCATCAGGATGCAGCCGACCTTGGAGATGCGGGCGTCCGGGATGTCGAGATAAAATTGCTTGGGCAGGTGGTACTGGGTGATGATGCCGAGAACCGCTTCGGTTTCGGATATCTGCAGAACGTCGCAGCGGCGCTGCGCCATGTTCATCACGCCGTTCTCGGTATACTCGATGCGGGCTGCGTTCATCGTGTCATGCATCTGGAACCGCGCTTCGCGGTCATACATGAACGACTCTTCCTTATTCAGAAAATGGCTTTTTCCAATGGGGGCCGCGGTCACGACAGTGTCTCCTATTCCAATGTCAAAAGAGTAGGGCCTGAAGTTTAACAGAGCGTTGGAATTTCATCTGCGGCCCGAATCGGAGCATTAGTCACAAAATTCCGGTAAATGTAAAGTTATACCGACCCGTCAGCGGCGATAGGTTTGCCCGTCCGCGTCAAAGAGATGCAGCTTCTGCGGATCGGCTGAAAAACGCATGGTGTCGCCTCTTTTCACGTCGATGATCCCAGGCAGTTTGGCGATGATCGGCTCCTTGGCCGACAAGCCTTCGATGTAGAGGAGCGTGACCTCCCCGAGCGCCTCGACGATGGAGACCTTGCCTTCGAAGAGATAATCCTCGCCGGTCGCGATGGTCAGATCTTCCGGCCGGACGCCGAAGCTTGCGCTCTTGCCGTTCGCCCCGGTTTCGGTCGAGATCGGTACGATGACCGACTTTCCGTCGACAAGCGAAACGGTGGTCACGGCGCCGGTTTCCTTGACGGTGACGGGCATGATGTTCATCGCCGGCGAGCCGATGAAGCGCGCGACAAAGAGGTTTTTGGGGCGCTCATAGAGTTCGAGCGGTGGCCCCACCTGTTCGATGCGGCCGGCCGACAGCACGACGATCCGGTCAGCGAGCGTCATCGCCTCCACCTGATCGTGGGTGACGTAGATCATCGTCGTGTCCGGCATCTGCTCCTTAAGCCGGGCAATCTCAATGCGGGTCGCGACGCGGAGAGCTGCGTCGAGGTTGGACAGCGGCTCATCGAACAGAAAGACTTTCGGGTCACGGCAGATCGCCCGGCCAATCGCCACGCGCTGGCGCTGGCCGCCCGAGAGCGCTTTCGGCAGGCGGTCGAGATAGGGCGTCAGTTGAAGGATATCGGCGGCCGCGCGGACACGGCGGTCGATCTCCTCCTTGCTTTCCTTGGCGATCCGCATGCCGAAGGCCATGTTGTCGTAGACGGTCATATGCGGATAAAGCGCGTAGGACTGGAACACCATGGCGATGCCACGGCGCGATGGCGGAACGTCATTCACCACCTGACCATCGATGAGCATCTCGCCGCCGGTGATCGTCTCGAGCCCGGAGATCATCCGCAGCAGCGTGGACTTGCCGCAGCCGGACGGGCCGACAAACACCACGAACTCGCCCTGCGCAATGTCCAGGTCGATGCCGTGCAGCACCTTCACCTGGCCATAGGACTTGCGGATATCCTTCAGTACGACACCGGTCATGACGTGATCCTCCCCGTTACCCTTTGTTGTCTCTTACGTGTGGCGAGCGAAATACGCCCCCCAAGGTGGCAGCTCGACACGATTGCCTTCGACACGGCTGTCAAAACCGTGGCCGACGAGCATGTCCCACTGACCGATCGGCAGGTCGGTCGCGACCTCGCCCGCACTCATGTTGAATAGGCAGAGCAGCGTCTCATTGCCGTATTGGCGTTTGTAGCCCAGCACCGTGTCATCGACCGGAAGAGACATGAACTGCCCCTTGCTCAGGGCCGGATGCAGTTTGCGGAAGGCAAGAAAGCGGCGGTATTGCTCCAGCACCGAAGCCGGATCGCCATACTGGGCGCCGACGGCTTTCAGCTGGTGTTCGACCGGGATCGGCAACCATGTCTTTTCGGCCGTCGAAAAGCCGGCCTGAAGCGCCTGGGCATCCCAGACCATCGGCGTGCGGCAGCCGTCGCGGCCCTTGAATTCCGGCCAGAACTGAATGCCGTAGGGATCGCGCAGGTCGGCATAGGCGATATCGGCCTCGGTCAGGCCCAGTTCTTCCCCCTGATAGATGCAGACGGAGCCGCGCTGGGTCAAAAGAATGGCCGAGAGCATTTTTGCGTAGGCTTCACGGTCGAGCACGTTCATGCCCCAGCGGCTGACATGGCGCACGACGTCGTGGTTGGAAAAGGCCCAGCATGCCCAGCCCTCAGGCGCGGCCTCGGAAAAGGCGGTCTGCACTTCGGCCACGCGGGCGGGTGTCAGAGCGTCGGGCGCCAGGAATTCGAAGGCGTAGCACATCTGCATCTTGTCATCGCCGGACGTATATTCGCCGACGATTTCCAATCCGCGCTGACTGTCACCCACTTCGCCGACGGCAGCGATTGCCGGGAATTCGTCGAGAACGGCGCGGAAGCGCTTCAGGAACGCGATATTTTCCGGCCGGTTCTTGTCGTAGATGTGTTCCTGGAAATTGTAGGGGTTCACGGCGGGCGCCGTCGACGCGTTGCGGCGCGAGGGATCGAGCGCCGGATTGTCGCGCAATTGCTTGTCGTGGAAGTAGAAGTTGATCGTATCGAGGCGGAAACCATCGACGCCGCGGTTCAGCCAGAAGCGCGTCATGTCCAGCAACGCATCCTGAACCTCGGCATTGTGCAGGTTGAGGTCCGGCTGCGCGGTGAGGAAGTTGTGCATGTAATATTGCATGCGGGTCGGATCCCAGTGCCAGGCCGAGCCGCCAAAGATCGACAGCCAGTTGCTCGGCGGCGTGCCGTCGGGCTTGGCGTCTGCCCAGACATACCAGTCGGCCTTGGGATTGTAGCGCGAGGAGCGGCTTTCGATGAACCACGAATGCTGATCCGACGAATGCGACATGACGAGATCGATCATCACCTTGAGGCCAAGGCGATGGGCTTCCGCGATCAGGCCATCGAAATCCGAAAGCGTGCCGAACATCGGATCGACATCGGAATAATTGGAGACGTCATAGCCGAAGTCCTTCATCGGCGACGGAAAGAACGGCGAGATCCAGATGGCATCGGCGCCAAGCGCTGCGATATGCGGCAGGCGCGCGGAAATGCCCTTCAGGTCACCGATGCCGTCGCCGTTGCTATCCTGGAACGAGCGGGGATAGATCTGGTAAATGACGGCGCCACGCCACCAGTCCCGATCCTTTGCTGCGTCCATTGCTCCGGAGACTTCCGCCGAACTTGTCATCCACTATCCCTGTTGGTTCACAGACATCATCCGCCCTTGACCGACCCGGCGAGCAGGCCGCGGACGAGGTATCGCTGCAGCGCAAAAAAGACGATAATCGGGACGATGATGGTTATGAAGGCCGAAGCGGTGAGAATTTCCCATTTGCCGCCCATCGACCCCAACAGCGCGTTGAGAGAGCCGGTCAAGACCAGCTGATCCTTGCCGGTTCCGAGAAACACCATGGCGACGAGAAGGTCGTTCCACGTCCACAGGAACTGGAAGATCGAGAAGGAGGCGAGTGCCGGAAACGACAGCGGAAGGACGATCTTGACGAAGATCTCGAAATCGCTGGCGCCATCGACACGGGCGGATTCGATGATCTCCTTGGGCAGACCTGCGATGTAGTTTCGCAGGAGATAGATCGCGAGCGGCATGCCGAACGCCGCATGCGCAAGCCAGATGCCGACATAGGAGCGCGACGACACGCCGAACAGGTTGCCGATGTCGTTATAGAGCGTCAGCAACGGGATCAACGTCATCTGCAGCGGCACGACGATCAGCCCGACCACGAGCGCGATGATCAGCGACCGGCCGGGAAACTGCATCCAAGACAGGGCATAGGCTGCGAAGGCTGCGATCAGGATCGGGATGATGGTGGCGGGTATTGCGACCGTCAGCGAATTGATAAAGGACTGGCCGATGCCGGCGGACGTCAGTACCGTGCGGTAATTGTTGAGGGTGAAGTTCGGCGGTTGGGTGATCGAGAGATAGATGCGCTTGCCGCGCTTGTCGTCGAATGGGCCGCTCTTCACGTAGGAATAGCTGCCATCCGTGTTGACGGTGAGCTTTTCACCGTCTCCCAGATCGGCTTCCTTGCCGGCCTCGAATTCTGTCGGTGCAGCGACCCTGGTGCCGAAGGCGACGACACTGCCGCTCTTGACGTCGCCGCCATCGAAGACGGAGCCTGAAATGATGTAGTTGGGTCCGTCCTGCAGGGCGCTTGCGGGATCGCCGAGGCGTGCTGCGCTGGTTTCGGCGGCACCGGTCAGCGCCGTCCACCAGCCCGAGGAGGTGATCTGGCCGGCATCGCGGAACGAGGTGACGAGGATGCCGAGCGTCGGGATCAGCCAGATGATACAGATCAACAGAACCGAGGCATGAAGGATCAGTCTTTGAACGCCGATGCGGCGAAGGCTTGCGACAGCGCTCATCTCAATGGTCTCCCATGTCGCGGTTCGCCTGACGGATGTTCCAGATCATGATCGGCGTCACCGCCGCCATGATGACCAGCGCGATGACGGCACTTCGGCCGCTGTCGCCGCCGCCGCGGAACATCCAGTCGAACATCAGGTTGGCAAGCACCATCGTGTTCCACTGACCGTTGGTCATGGTCAAAACGATATCGAACACCTTGAGGACGAGAATAGTGATCGTGGTCCAGACCACTGCGATCGTGCCCCAGATCTGCGGCACCATGATTTTCCAGAAGATCTGCCAGCCATTGGCGCCATCGATGACGGCCGCTTCGACGGTTTCCTCAGGAATCCCGCGTAGCGCTGCCGACAGGATGACCATCGCAAAACCGGTCTGGATCCAGATCAGGATCGCCATCAGAAAGAAGTTGTTCCAGAAGGGCAGCGAGATCCATACCTGCGGATCGCCGCCGATTGCCCGGACGATGGCGTTCAGGAGGCCGATCTGCGTTTCGTTGCCGCCACGGAATTCGTAGATGAATTTCCAGATCACCGAAGCGCCGACGAACGAGATCGCCATCGGCATGAAGATCAGGCTCTTGGCGAGATTTCCCCACCAGATACGGTCTGTGAGCACCGCGATGACCAGGCCGAGGAAGGTGCAGGCTGCCGGCACGACGGCGAGCCAGAGGATGTTGTTGAAGATCGACTGGCGGAACTGCGCGTCGAAGAAGGCCCAGCGGTAATTGGCCAAGCCGACGAAATTGCCGCCGGAACGATCGTAGAAGGACAGGATGAACGTCGCGATGACGGGATAGACGAGATAGACCGCGAGCAGCAGGAGTGCGGGTCCGAGAAACAGCCAGGGGCGGATCGTGGCTCTACGGTTGAGATTGGCCGAGGCCTTGCGGGCATCGCCTTCCGGCACCGGAAGTGCCGCTGATAGCAGCTTGTCGGAAAGCCAGTAGTAGAGCGCGCAGGCAAAAACGCCGGCAACGACGACACCCATGGCAGATGCAATCTGAGCTAACATAGGCCCTCCCCCTTTTCTGCAGTGCTAAGCAGGTCTTCCGTCGTCATATCCGGGAAATGCCAACCCTGGAAATGCCCCTCGCCCCCGCATCCACCCTTCTCCCCGTGGTCGAGGGAGAAGGGCAGTCGCGAGCGCAGCCTTCGACGCGAATGACTACTTCAGACCGTCCCAGGCCTTCTGGATATCGCCGCCCACAGCCTTTGCATCCTTGCCGCCGACATAATCGATCATGCCGGTCCAGAAGGCGCCGGCGCCGATCTTGCCGGGCATCATGTCGGATGCATCGAAGCGGAAGGTGGTGGCGGTGGTCAGCAGTTCGCCCTGCTTGCGCAGTGTGTCGTTGGCATAGGCTTCCGTCTTGGCGCCCTTGAACGGCGTGAGGAAGGAGGCCTGGGCCATCCAGACTTCATGGGCGATCGGCGTCTTCAGGAATTCGATGAAGGCCTTAGCCGCAGGAGAATCCTTGGTGATGGCAAACATCGTGCCGGCACCGAGGACCGGGGTGCCGAGTTCAGGCTTGGAGGCATAAGTCGGCAGGTAGAAGAAGTCCGCATCGAGGCCCAGTTCCTTGTCAGCAGGGAAGAAGGACGGCACGAACGAGGCCTGGTGATGCATGTAGCACTTCGGCGGGATGTCGAAGAGGCCCTTCGGGCTGTCGCGGAAGTCGGTCGAGGCGACCGCTGCAACACCGCCCGCGACGTATTTGTCATTGCGGGCGAACTTGCCGAATTCCTCGATGGCGCCAACCACTGCCGGATCGTCGAACTTGATCTCGTTGGACACCCACTTGTCATAGGTTTCGGCCGACGACGTCCGCAGCATCATATCCTCGACCCAGTCGGTCGCAGGCCAGCCGGTGGCACCGCCCGATCCGAGACCGATGCACCACGGCACGCCGCCATCCTGGACGATCTGGTCGGAGAGCTTGATCAGGTCTTCCATCGTCTTTGGGACTTCGTAACCGGCTTCCTCGAAATTCTCCGGCACGAACCACACGAGCGATTTCAGGTCGGCCTTGAACGGGAAGCCGAAATAGGCCTCTTTGCCGTCCTTGCCCTTGTAGGTGCCGTAGCGGATCCAGTCCTCGCCGGAGCCGTAATTGGTCTTGATCCAGTCGGCATTTTCCTGGCCGAGCGGCGTCAGAAAGCCCTTGGTCGCGAGATCGGCCAGAAGACCCGGCTGCGGGATGATGGCAATATTGGGCGGCGAGCCGGCCTGGGTATCGATGACGATCTGCTGCTCGTAGTTCTCGGACGACGAGTATTTACCGTTCGCACCCGTCGCGGCATTGAAATAGGCGAGCACGCTGTTGAACAGCACCTCGTCCTCGCCACGCCAGGGACCGAACAGGGTCAGGCTCTGGCCCTTCAGGTCACCATGCGCGGATTTGAAATCCTCGTAGCTTTTCCAGTTGAACTTGGCATCTTCGCCGGGCGCGAACTTCAGTTCCTGCGCACCTGCGGCACCAGCCAGCAATGCGACGAAAGCCGTGCCGATCCAAAACGATTTCTTCATCAAAATATCCTCCCCTTTGAAGCGTAATCTACAGGGGGATTTAAGGCAGAGCCAGAGGTTTCAAGGGCGACGATGCAAGCAAAGCGCCTTGAATGTGATGAATGGTCCGAAATCAGAACTTTGGCGCAGGCAGCCCGGCGGCGCGATGGGCGGCGATTACGGTGTTGGCCATCAGCATGGCGATGGTCATCGGACCGACGCCGCCTGGAACCGGTGTGATGGCTGCGGCGACCTCTGAGGCCTCGTCAAAAGCAACGTCGCCGACGAGACGGGTCTTGCCCTCGCCCTTTTCCGGTGCCGGCACCCGGTTGATGCCGACATCGATCACGGTCGCGCCGGGCTTGACCCAATCCGCCTTGACCATTTCGGGCCGACCGACGGCGGCAACCAGGATATCGGCGTTGCGGCAGACGGCGGCGAGATCCTTCGTCTTCGAATGCGCCATGGTGACGGTGGCGTTTGCGGCCAGAAGCAACAGGCCCATCGGCTTGCCGAACAGGTTGGAACGGCCGATGACCACGGCGTTGAGGCCGGACAAGTCTTCGCCGTGGATGCGCTTGACCAGCAGCATCGATCCGGCCGGCGTGCAGGAAATCATTCCCGTGGTCAGATCACCGGTGGCGATCTTGCCGGCATTGGCGATATTGAGGCCGTCGACATCCTTTTCGGGCAGGATGGACTGGATCACCGGCTCCTGATCGAGATGTCTCGGAAGCGGCAGCTGGACGAGAATGCCATGGATCGCCGGATCGGCGTTGAGCGTATCGACGAGAGACTGAAGTGCCTCCTGCGTCGTCTCTTCCGGCAACGTGTGCTGGATCGAATTGAAGCCGCACTGCTTCGCCATCCGGCTTTTGGAGCTGACGTAAGCGTGGCTGGCCGGATCGTTGCCGACGATGACGACTGCGAGGCCGGGCTTTGCGCCGCCGGCCCGTTCGAGGCCTTGCGCTGCCTCCGTGACTGCCGAAATGACCGATGCTGCCGCCTGCTTGCCGTCGATTACCGTGACCACGTGCCATCTCCCGTTGACCGAACAGATCTAAGCCGGAGGCTACTGCCCGAACTGGCTCACCTGCGCCTAATGCTGTCGGGAGCAAACAAAAGCAAGGTCAAATCTTGATCCGGGTGACCGTGCCTGCCCTATCGTCCCGACGCGGTGCGCAGTTCGGAATAGCTCTGCACGCGGTCGCGCAGTTCTATCATTTCCTGTCGCAGGAGCTGCAATTCTTCGATCGCCCGGCGATCCTCATGCGAGAGTTCGGAATAGGCAAGCTCTTCCTCCCGCATCGCATGCCGGTGCGGATCCGAAATTGCGACCGCGAGAAGCGGTGGAACGGCGGCCTGATCGTAAGGCTGTCTGTTTGCCATCAGCAGTTCGCGAAGCTGAGCGGACAGCGGCAGGCCATTGGCGGCCTCGCGCTCCTCCATTTCGTGTCTGTAATCCCCGGACACGGCATAGGTCTCGACATCCTGCGCCCAGGCGTCGGAGCCCGCACCGTGGTCATATTCGTAGGCGGCTGCGATCTCTTCGGAATCATCGGTAAGATCCAGATCGGCGGCCCAACGCGCATCCATCGGCAGCGCGGCGACGTCCTCGACTTCATCCATTTCAATCGGCGCGTGCTCTGTGTCGAGATGCTCGATCGCGGGTTCCTGCGATGGACGGCGTCCCATCAGCATTGCGCCGGCAGCACCGAAAAGAAGGCCAGCCAAGGCGCCAAGACCGCTCAGCG
The DNA here is from genome assembly GCF_017876855.1 of Rhizobium sp. PvP014. Taxonomy (NCBI): domain Bacteria; kingdom Pseudomonadati; phylum Pseudomonadota; class Alphaproteobacteria; order Hyphomicrobiales; family Rhizobiaceae; genus Rhizobium; species Rhizobium sp. PvP014. The sequence goes on along the minus strand of NZ_JAGIOT010000002.1, from coordinate 3,407,964 downwards.
CGTACCAGGGCAAGCCGAGCCAGACGGTCGCTGGTGCTTCGTTGGGGGTGACGGTCAGAGGCTTTGATATCTGCACCCGTGGGGCGGCGACCAGCTTGGAAGAACCTGGGCTGTTGAACCGACCGCTTGAGTAATTGTCGCGCGCTTCCGCAACGGCCGTTTCCAGCCCCGAGAGCGCTGCGATCTCGTCAGACACCGTCTTGTCTGCGGAAAGCTGTTCCAGCTTGGCGCGAAGTTCCGCAAGCTGCGCGGCGGCATGCACCTGCTGGCTGTTCAGCGACTTCACCAGTTGCTTCAACGCGTCCTGGATCGAGAGGCGCGCCTGTGCAAGCACTGCTTCGGCTGCCTGGAAACGCGGATGAAGCGGGCCGAGATCGCTGGAAAGCTGATCGACGGCAAGCTGTGCTTCCACATGCCGCTGGCGCTGATATTCGAGGCCGGTATAGTCCAGACTGTCCGGCAAAGGCTTGTTCAGAACGTCGGCGACCTTCATGGCGGAGGCCTGGCTCAGCCTGTCTTTCAGAGCAACGAGATCGCTCTCGGCCTGCTCGACATCGCGGCTCAGGTCGCGCATTTCGGAGGCCCGGCTTTTCAGTTCGGCAACCTTGTCTTTGCCGGTTCGGCTGACAAACCCTGAAAGCGCCGCTTCTGCGCGGCCAAGCGTGTCGCGAAGGGCTTCGACGGCCGGGTCGCGGCCATCGAAGGCGCCGACAGACAACGCTGTCGGCACGGCATTGCCCAGCATGCCGACGATCTGGCGGGCCTCTTCAGGCTTTCCGGCCGTCGCCGCAATGCGCAGATCCGTGCTGCTGCGGTCGTATGAAATGGTGATTGCGCGGGTCAGGCGGTCGCGCAGACCCGCTTCGTCCTGCAGGGTCGTCGTCCCGGTGCCGGACAGGATTTCGTAGAGAAGGCCGGTCACGCTCTGGGGTTCGGTCGCAAAACTGCTGTCCTTGCCAAGGTTCAGGGCATGGATGAGATTGTCGATCGTGGTTCTGGCGAGAAGCTGCCCCGTCGCAGCAGATACGGTCTGCTCACTGACTGCCCCGACCTTCAGCTGCGTCTGGGCGGTAAACGTCGCCTCGCCGCTGCCAAGGAGGACGAGCGGCGCCACGCCTCCGAGGGCCGTCATCAGACCGATCCCGAGCAGCGCGGACGGGAGTGCACGCCGCGCCGGAAGGTTGTCCCGGGCGCTATCCTCGAGCAGGCTGTCGGGCTTTTCGATCTCAGAATTATCCATGGAAAGACCGTCTTGTTTCGCGGGCAGCACCGAAGCGCTCCGATTTTCTTAAGACAGTCTAAATTTCCATGGCAAAGAAAGCGTTAACGACGCGAAACCTGACCCGGCAGACGGAAGAGATCATCGTTTGCGGCAATCGTCAGAGCTGCGGAGGCAATGGCCGGCAGATGGACGAGGCGATCGAGATCCTGTGGACGGCGAAGATCGGCGATCACGAGATCAAAGCCGCCTTCCAGAACCGACGACGGATCGACAGTCTCGAAACGGTGCCAGGGCGCATGGCGGGAGAACGCGGTGCGCAGTGGCTTGAGAATCGCCACGTCGTTGCCAACCAGGCCGATGCGGCGGTTCTTCTCGGAAAATGTCAGGAACGCCGGGACGAAGGCCGAGGCGGTGAAGCGGTCACGCAGGCCGGGGCCGAACAGGCGTGCCGATATGCCGGCCAGACGTACGCTGCCACGAACCGGAAGCCGCGCGCGCGCAACGTTCTCACCCGTTTCTGAAAGGGTCCGATATTCGACGAGACCGCGTGAAAACGTTATGGTCGACGATGGATGTGGATCGTTGAGCATAGCCTCCGCACGCTCGAATGCGGCAGTCCAGCTCAGCTCTTCGATGCCGTTGCCCAGACCGTGCGGGACTGCCTTGAAGGCGTTGATGTGTACCGAGGCGTTCACGTGTGCTCTCCGCTCGAAAATCCAGTCGTCCTGGAGCCTAGCGGAAAGCGCTGAACCGGCCTTGAAGCCAACCGTTAAAATGCGAGCGATGTGTCGAAAAGACATGGCCGTTGAAGCGGCATGCCTGATCCGGAGCGACGGCTGCCTAGTGCGACGGAGCTGCCGCCGGTGCCTCGACCTTGACGCCCTCGACGATTTTTTGGGCCGGAATGGGGTTGCTGCCGCGTCTCGCCGTGTTCGTGTCGATCGTCTCCTTCGACATGTAGTCGAGCTGTTCGATCAACACGTTGGCGACGACCGTATCGCCGAGCTTGGCGTTGATGCCGTCCTTGATCTTCGTGCGGAAGCTTTCCGGATCAAAGGTGCCGACGCTTTTCAGGTCGATCATCTTTTCGCCCATCAGAAGCGAGAACAGTTGGTCCGTCAGAACGACTTCCATCGGAAGCTGAACGTGCTTGGACTTCATGCTGTCGACCGAAAGCGAGATGCGGCCAAGGAAATAACCCTGCACCGCGCCATTGTTGATGACCGGCAGGCTGACCGGGTTGCCTCGCACGATCGTGGTCACGACCGCGGCTTCCGCCTCGGTCGCCACGGGCGCCTTCGACATCTGCGCAGAGACATACACGCCACCGATCGTGGCGATGCAGACCCAGAGCCCGATCAGCAGAACCTTGATCATCAGGACGTGCCGAACCGGAACTGATGTTCCGAATAGGTGCCGTCGGCGTCCATGTCCTTGACGGCGTTCTTGAGGATGTCGGCAACGGCGCGGACGGCCTCAAGATGCGCTTCGACGCGCTGGGCGTTGAGCTTCAGCTTCTTCTTCAGGCCCTGCAACTGACCAAGATAAGGTGCCGACGTTTCCTTGACGTCCGGCCCGCGGAACAGGGTCGTCAGTTCATAGAGGCAGCGGCTCTTGTGGGCGTTCGACACTTTGAGGTCGAAGCCGGAGTCGCGGCCGATCCGATCATTCTCGTTATCGATGATCATCTCAAGACGGGAGAGCACGGTCTTGATGCGGTAGTCAGTGGAAACGACGTCCATATCAACCTTCTAATGTTAATTAATTTGATTTCTTGGCTGCGCCGGCGTTTTCCGACGGAGACAGGATCTGCCGCTGGAAATCAGTGATCATGCCCACCGCCATCTGGCGATCGCCTTCATCGGTCTTGGCATTCGGTGCCGTGCCACGTGCATGCTGAACCGACTGCGAGAACAGTTTTTCGGCAATACCGAAACCGCCCTGCTTGGAGACGGCATCAGCAATCTGTTCCGCCATCATGCCCTTCCAGAAATCGCCGGCGGAACCCTTGCCGAAGACTTCTTCGCTCTCGGATGGAAGCATGTTCTGGATAAACGTGGAGGCAACGCTTGCCTCGAACTTCCGGTAGGTCTCCGGAATATCCTTGTGGCGCGAAACACGGACGTTTTCGACCGTGGCGTCGGACCCGGCGGACTCTGCGGACTTGGCAGTCTGGCTTACGGCCTGGGCGAAACCCACACCGTTGGAGGCCAGCATGACCGATTGCGCCGTTGCTTCGTTTGCCTTCAGCTTTTCACGTGCGGCCTGAAGCAGGCCCGGATCTGCGGCCTGGACAACATCCAGGACAAGATCGCTCGGGGGGGAAATAGCCAATTCCAGTTCCTCATTATTTAGCGAACTGGATCATCCCTTATCAAGCTTGCTGGAAGCTGGTGTGGAGACCATCAGGCCGAGATCAACGAGATCGTACATGCGCTCGTCCTCGGCAAGCCGGCCTTCCAGCTCCTTTGCGTCGCCCATGCGCTCCTCGAGCCTATCGCCCTTGGTCTTTTCGCGCAGGACCCGCTGTTCCTGCGCCTTCTGCTGGGCAACGATCTGCTGGCTTCGCGAAAACAGGCGTGTCAGCCGGTCGGCGTAATTCTTGGAGAACTGCTGGTGTACGGGATCGGTCGAGGACAGCGCATCAACAGTCGTGTCGATGGATTGATCGATTTCCGCCTTGCGCTGCACCGTGGTGCTGAGCTCGAACTCGGCGAGCTTTTCTAGCTGGCGCTGGACATCGACCAGACGCCGCAGCTTGTCGGATTTCTTGTTGCCTGCCACGCGCGTCCTCCTTGGAAGCCTTGCCTACAGCCCGGTGAATACAAGCGGAAACCCGCGCACGAATTCCTCGATCATGGAGGCGATGCCGAGATAGAGCAGGAAGATACCACCCATCAGCGCATACGGCGTCGAGATGAAGTAGACCGGGATCTGCGGCGCCATCTTGTTGATCATTCCGACAGCGACGTTGAACATGATGCCGTAGACGAGGAAGGGGCTCATCAGCCTCAGGACGATCATGAACGTGGCCGACAACGTATCCGTCAGAGTGATCAGGATGCGCCGCGGATTGAGACCTTCGGCGAGCGGGATTGTCGTGTATGAATCGACCAGCGACCTGATGACGATGTGATGGAAGTTCAGCATAAACAGGACAAGCAGGCCGGACAGAGTCAGAAGACTGGTCAGCTGGCTTTCCGACGAATCTTCCAGCACGTCGGATCCGGGCGGACCGCTGAAGGAGATCGACATGGCGATGGCGGCGCCGGCAAACTGCAGACCCGACGCATAAAGGCGGGCGATCAGGCCGAACACGGCCCCGACGAGGGTTTCAGACGCAATCAGCAGGCCGAGACCCGCAGCGTCACCGGAAACCCTGGGGTAGATCGTATCCCAGACCATCGGCAGCACCGCCATGGACAGCGCCACCGATAAAAACAGCCGGACTTCCATGGGCAATCTGGCAGATGAGAACCCGGGCATGATCATGATGCAGCCGCCGATTCGGCAGAATGCAAGAAAGAGAGCGATGACCGTGCCCTGCGGGTCCGTTATCATGAGATCGATCCAAGTACCTTGATCTCGGTGCCCTTTGCCAGCTCGACATGCGACAGGACGGGAAGGGTTGCGAACAGCCGCTCGATGATCATGCGCACATAAGAGCGTGTCTCCGGCGACGTGACAAGTACGAAGGGCATGCCCTTGTCCATGTATTCACGGATGACTTTGCCCGCCTGTTCGCTGAACTCTTCGAGCGAGCGCGGATCGATGTCGAAATCGATGATGTCGCCCTTCGGATCGCGCTTGATTGCCTGGTGGAACAGAAGGTCCCATTTGGAGCCGAGACGCAGGACGCGAAGGATGCCGTTGTCGGCGAGATCGCCGCAGATCTGCTGGGCCATGCGGACCCGCACGTGCTCGACGAGCTGCTCGGTCTTGCGGACATGCGGCGCGAGTTCGGCGAGCGCTTCGAGAATGAGGTGCAGGTTGCGGATCGAGACGCGTTCGGCAAGCAGAAGCTTGAGAACCGCCTGAAGGCCGGAATAGGACATGTGCGACGAGCACATCTCGTCGGCAAGCTTCTTGTACTCCGGATCGAGACGTTCGATGAGGATCTTGACGTCCTTGTAGGACAAAAGCTGCGGCAGGTTGTTGCGGATGACTTCGCTGACATGGGTCAGAAGCACCGAGACGTTGTCGATCGGGTGGAAACCCTCGCGCTTTAGATCCTCGACGAAATGCTCCAGCACCGAGACGGCCGGCATTCCGAACGTGGGTTCGCGAACCTCGTCGCCGGGAACCGACGGCTTGCGATCCTTGCCGACGATGACGAGGACTTCGCCCAGTCGCAGCGTGCTGCTGGCGACCGTCGTTCCGTGGATGCGGATCTGGTAGGACTTTTCCGGGATCTGGATATCGTCGACGACCTTGATTTCCGGCACAACGAACCCGTATTGCGTGGCAAACCGCTTGCGCATCTTGCCGACGCGGAACCCGAGTTCCTGGTGTGCGCCGAGAAGACGCGGCGAGACCTGCTTGCCGAGCGCCAGTTCGATTTCTGCCGTCTTGAGGACGTTCTTGACCGAATCCTTTTCCGATTCGCGGTTCTCGACGACCTTCTTTTCCTCGCTCTCGCGCACCCTCTGGTTCTCGGCTTCGATCTGCCGCGGAATGACCCAGCCGGCACCGGCGAGAAGGAATGCAAGCGTCATGAACGGCATGAACGGCAGGCCGGGCACCAGTGCCAAGGTCGCCATCATGCCGGCTGCGACCCACAGAGCGCGAGGATAGCCGCTCAGCTGGCCGATAACAGCTACGTCGGTGGAACCCTGGGTACCGCCGCGGGTGACGATCAGGCCGGCTGCGAGCGAAACGATCAGCGCCGGAACCTGGGAAACGATACCATCGCCGACCGACAGCTTGACGAAGACGTCGGCGGCTTCGCCGATTTCCATGCCGTGACGGAAGTACCCGATGATGATGCCGCCGAACACGTTGATCGTGGTGATCAGCAGGCCGGCGACAGCGTCACCGCGAACGAATTTGGAGGCACCGTCCATGGCGCCGAAGAACGAGCTTTCTTCTTCCAGCTCGCGGCGGCGCAGCTGCGCCTCCTTCTCGTCAATGATGCCGGCGGACAGATCGGCATCGATCGACATCTGCTTGCCGGGAATGGCGTCGAGGGTGAAGCGCGCGCCGACTTCGGCGATACGCGTCGCACCCTTGGTGATGACGATGAAGTTGACGACGATCAGGATCAGGAAGACGATCAGACCGATCACGAAATCGCCGGACATGACGAGGTTCGCGAAACCCGCGATCACGCCGCCGGCGGCGGTATGGCCTTCGTGGCCGTGCGAAAGAATGACGCGGGTGGTGGCGATATTGAGCGCCAGCCGGATCATCGTCGCGATCAGAAGGATCGTCGGGAAGGACGAGAAGTCCAGCGGCCGCTGGATCCACAGCGCCACCATCAGGATCAGAACGGAAAAGGCGATCGAAAACGCCAACCCGATATCGATCATGAAGACCGGCACCGGCAGGAACAGGATGCACAGGATGGCCATGATACCGACGGCAAAGCCGATATCGCGGCCATTCGGCGCGGCCTTCACGGGGGTAATGGACGTCTTCGTCATTGCCATATGCGGTATCTCTTCATGAGATTAGAAAGGCGCGTGCTGCGCCCATGGATCGCGCAAAAAGCAAGACATGATAATGCCCGGACCTGTTGCGACAGATCCCTTCTAGGCAGCGAAGCTTGTGTGAGGGTGTCCGCCATCATCGCAGGCGAAGCGTGCGAGCAAGCCTCGCAGCCTTGGCAGCCGTGCGCTAGAAACCGGACTGGACGCGCGAAAAGACGAGATCGGTAAAGAGCGAGATCTGGCCGCCGATGAAGGGAGCGGCAATCCCGAGCGCCAGCATGACGGCGACGATCTTGGGCACGAATGTCAGTGTCATTTCCTGGATCTGGGTCAGCGCCTGAATGAGCGCCACGACCATGCCGACAATCATCGCGGTCAGCACTGCCGGGCTTGAGGCGATTAGAATCGTCCATATCGCCGAGTGCATCATGTCGAGAGCATCGGCTTCATTCATTGCAGGATCATCCGGGGCATTGGTGTCGTGGCCATCATCATCTGGCGCGAATCGCATGCGGATGATGACAGCCACCGACCGCCAATGCAATTGAGCGACCGGTACTGCCCCCGGCAAAACCGCAGGCTCGCCTGCAATTTCATGAATTCAGTCGGATCAGGACTCCGAGGACTTCGTCGCAGATATCGTGATGCCGTCGCCGATCGTGATCTCCTTGCCAGCCTCGGTCGTTGCAACCAGACCGTCGGACGTGACTTCGATCGATTCGACCACACCGCTGGTCTTGCCATCACTGCTGGTGATCGTCTTGCCGATATAGGACGAGGCGTTCGATAGCGACGACTGTGCGATCAGGCTTTCCAGGTTGGTGTTCGTCTGGATCGACTGTTCGACCTGCGAGAAGGTTGCCAGCTGCGAGATCTGTTCGCTGGCATCCAGCGGATCCGTCGGATCCTGGTTCTGCATCTGGGCGATCAGAAGCTGCAGGAAAGCGTCGTAATCGAGCGAAGCGCTTGCCGCAGCGGATGAAGCCTTCGACGAACTGGTTGCAGTCGTCGAGGTTGCGGACGATACCGTATCTACTGCCATAGCCCCATCTCCTTGCGCAGACCGGCGATAGCAGCCGGCGCGACTTCCTTGCTGTTCAGGATTCGCTCTTCGACAGGATAGAGCGCGCGGATTGCCTTCAGTGCTTCAAAAGCGCGATCGGAGGCGACAAGCGCATCGATCTGCTTGAGCTCGTCGATGATTTCCGGATTGCGGAAGCATGCGAGCAGCATCATGACCGACCGGCGGAACATGGTCACGGCCTGGTCCTTGCCTTCCGGATTGATCAGCATCATCTGTGCGATGAAGTACAGCTGACGAAGCGGGGTCGTCGTATCCTCGGGCTGGAGAACATGGTTTTCTAGCAGGAACGTAACGTTGTTGAGGAATTCGAGAGAAACCTTGCGATCAACACGCAGGACTGCGCCGTTGATGAAGATCTTTTCGCCGGACTTCAGCGAGATACGCAGTGTGCTTTTCATCTTAGGCCATCCCTGATGATGGTAGTCACGTCGATAATGCCCTGGTAATTGTCGGACTGCTTCTTACGAATGCGTTCGCATTCCTTCAGTATCCAAAGGGCGATGGAGATCAGCTTTGCGCGCAGCTCGATGCCGAGCTCGTTGTCGGGCTGGTTGAGGTCTTCGATAAACCGGGTCCAGACCCTGCGCGTATAATGGATGGCCTCGACGGCCTCGCGTCCATAATGCGATTTGTTCGGGACTGCAGAGAGGAGCTCAATGGAGCGGGCCAGAACCTGGCGTTCTCTCTCTCTAGCGCTTGCGAGGTCATCCTTGATTACCTCGGCATACGCAAACTGGAACATGCTTGCTTCCTTCATGTTGCAAACCAAATGCCGCGGGGCAACTACCCATTATAGATAGTTGACGAGGCTCAGTCCCTGGATCTTGGAGGTGATGGTGTATGAGGTCTCTACTTGCGTCAACAACGTGTTGAGACGCACCGAAGCATCATAAGTATCCACGCCGACGAGATCTGTCAGTTGGGTGTTGATGATATCCATTTGCGCCGACATGGCGGTATTGGCCTTTTCGACGCGCTCCTGGGAAAGCCCCATGGAAGAGCGCTCAGCATCGATGCCGGACACCGATAGGCCGGCAAGATTGGTAACGGTCGCGTTGACCTTGTTCAGTGCATCGGCGGACAGGCCCGCCGTTGCCAACTGGGACGTGATCAGGCTGCCGAGAACGAGGTTTTTGAAGCCATCGGCATTCAGGCTCGTCGAAGTGGTGACGGTCTCAGACGTGCTGACACGACCGGTCATTTTGGTGTCGGACGCGTTTGTCCAGCCGGACCAGTCGAAGGACGACGTATAGTCGTCGAGGAAGGTCGCCATCTGGCTGGACGATATATCCGATGCGCTGGAGATACCGTTGGCCGACATGAAGCTCGAAAACTGCGTGTTGAAGTCGTCCGTAAGGTCGGTGATGAAGCTGTCGTCCAGAGGTGCGGCATCGGTGTTGATGCCGGAAAACAGATACTCGCCATTGACCGAGACGTTTGCGTAGCTGACGAAATTCTCGAGCACGGACGTCGCCGTATCGGCAGAAACCTGCAAGCTCGTCTTGTCGCTGCTGCCGGAGAGCGCGACCAGCGAATCCAGCAGCGTCTGGCCGGAGTCGGACATCTGCTCCATCGCAAGCTGCGAGGAATCCATTCGCTGATTGGTCAGCGAATTGGAATCGATGATTGCCTGCAGCCGTGATGACTCGCGGCCGTAATCGAGGCTTGCAGACGTCCGCGTACCGAGTTCCAGACCCGTATCCGCATAGGTACCGTTGACCGATTCCTTCTGCAGTTTGGCGATCTCGGTCTGCGAGTTCTGTACGGTCAGCTGCATTGTCTGGCTGACGGACAGGGTTGAGATGGATGTCGTCTTCATGACTTAGTTCGCAGCCTCCATCAGCGCCGCCAGCATCTCGTCGATGGTCGACAAGAGCTTTGAGGCCGCCTTGTAGGATTGTTCGACATCGAGGAGGAGGATCAGTTCCTCATCGAGATTGACGCCCGTTGCGTTGGAATAGGCCTCGGTTGAACGCGACAGCATGGCCGTCGTGGTTTCCGCAGCATTCGTGGCTCCGCTCCGGTATTCCTCGACCCAGCCGACTGAATCCGTTGAGTAATCCAGCAATGTGGCCTTGTCGCCGATCTTGGCGGCAGGATCAAATTCCATGGAAGTCTCGAAGCCCGAGACATATTCGCTGAGCAACGTGGAAAAGCCGCTCGCGCTTTCGGTGTTGACGCTGGCACCCGAAATCGAGCCGTCCCTGAGCTTGGTGGGGTCGGCGACCGCCTCGGCATTGACCGTGATGATCCCAGCGAGGCCGGTGATGATCTCAGCCGTTTCGAAATCGACTTCGTCGCCCGTGGTCGTCGTGAAAAGACCGGCGATCTGGCTTGCGCCATCTGTTTCGGAAAACAGGGAAATCAGGCCGCGGGCGATTTCGTCGAGCTGGTCCTGGTACGTTGGATAGACCTCGTCACGCAGCTGGACGAGTGCCTGAAGCGACCCTTGTGCCGTCGTGTCGCTGCTCTGGCCGGCCTTCAGCTCCACGCCGTCGATATAGACTGCGCCGCCGACCGTCGTTGCATCGTAACCCGCAGTCGAATCGAACGTTACAGGCCGTGCCGTGCTTTCGAACAGCGTGATGCCGCCATTCGTATAGATCGACATGTCGTTGTTGTCGCGCGTCGCTGTGCTGATGCCGACGATGCCGGAAATCTGCTTGAGCAGGCTTTCGCGGGTATCGAGAGCATTGTTGCCGTCGGTGCCGGCCGCAGCCGCCGTCACAACCGCCTTGTTGGCCTGCTCGAACTGCGCAAGCAGCTTATTGAGCTTGTCAACCTGGCCGGAAATCTGGGCGTCGGTGCCAGCGCGAAGCTGCTGCACTTCGGTGGTGCTGGTATTGAGAGCCGTCGCAACATCGACCGCCGAGTTGACCGCGGCCGAAGCGAGCGTGACGTCTCCGGGGGTCGCCGCGTAGGTCTGCAGCGCGTCCCGCAGTTCAGACAGTGCCGTGGACGGAGCAAGCGAATACCCGTCCCCGCCCATGATTGTGTAGACGGATTCCAGTCCGGCCAGCAATGTCTGCTGTCCCGCATCGTCGGCCGTAGACGAGAGTGTCTGCTTCAGCAGCGCGGCGTCTTCCGTCCGCGCTGTCTGAACGGTCGTGGCACCGGTATAGGCGTTCGTGACAGTCGCTGCGGAACGGCGGTTGTAATCGCTGTTCCCGACGTTTTGAACGTTTGTCGACAACACCCCCGTCTGCGTGGCGGTGTTGTTCAAGATATTCTTTGTCGTACTCAGTGCCGATGCGAGTGACATCGCTTAACTCCTGAAACTACCGGACCAGATTAATCAGTACGTCCATCAGATCGGAACCGGTCTGGAACACTTTGGAATTGGCGCTATAGCTGCGCTGCGCTTCGATCATCTCGGTCAGTTCGTTGGCCAGATCGACGTTGGAGGTTTCGAGCGCGCCCGAAACGATCTCGCCAAATCCACTGGAGCCGGCAAAGCCGAGGGTGACCACGCCGGAGCTACTCGTCGTGCGGTAGACGTTGCCGGAGGAGACTTCGAGGTTGTCGGGGCTTTCGACCGTCGCCATGGCGATCTGGTACAGCGACTTCGACGAACCGTCCGCATAGACCGCGTTGATCGTGCCGTCAGATTCGATCTTGACGCTGGAGATGGAGCTCGGCGCGCTGCCGTTGACGCTGCCGCTCGAGATGTTCGACTTGGCCGACAGCTGCGTCATGCCGGCGAGATCGAACTTGATCCCGTTGACCGTGACAGAAAGCTCCTCGGCACCGTCAACCGTTTCAAGCTTGCCGGACGAATTAAACGCGAGCGACAGGTTGGCGAGTTCGCCATCACCGCCATAAGGGAAGCTGCCGGTGCCGGTCGTGCTTGCGTCAGCTGCGTTATAGACGCTGAGCTGCCATTCGCCTGCAGCCGTCTTCGAGAAATAGAAGTCGTAGACGATCGGGTTGCCGAGGCTGTCGTAGCTGGTCAGCGACGTCTTCAGCGTGCTGTCCATGTCGACGTCGACATCTTCGGTGTTGTCGGCCGGCAGGTCGGCGGCGACGACATCGGACGCGCTGTTGAGGTTGCCGGAGAGCGACCCGGAGGTCGACGCGACCGCACTCAGTTCCGAGCCGCCGACATTGATCGGGACCAGGCCGTCATAGCTGTTGACGACGGTCGTCGGGGTTCCGGAATCGTAGGAGTAACCGAGGAGCGTATAGCCTGCAGAGTTGACCAGGTTGCCCTGCTCGTTCGGCGTAAAATCGCCGGAACGGGTCAGAAAGGTCTCGCCCGCTGAATTCTGTACGACGAAAAATCCGTCGCCCTGGATCGCAAGATCGGATCCTGACGTGGTGTATTCGAGAGCACCCTGCTCAGAAATAGAATACTTCACGCTGGTTTCGACACCACCGGAATTGTATGAGCCGGCCGTCGATGGCAGCACTAGCGACGCAAACTGCGTGGACGACTTTTTGTAGGCAGTCGTCGACGAGTTAGCAATGTTATCGCCAACGGTGCCCAAACGGTTTGCCTGCGCATTCATGCCCGATACGGCGGTTTTCATAGTTCCGAAAAGGCTCATAGCAATCCTCGTTGCACTTAGGCTTATGACTTTAGGGGATGGGCCTTGCGTGAAGCTGTCTGCGTGCTGGCATCGAGCGCTGATCTGCGTCGAAGTCGAGGGCCCTATCTGTCTGACAAAAATGACAAATCGAGCACGCAAAAAAAATGGCACCTCATATTTGGGTGCCATTTTCAGTGTTAGTTCCAGTCGATGCAGTATCCTAGGAACCGCTTCGAATCGATGGGATCGAAGCCCAGTTTCTTGCGAAGCTTCTTGCGAAGCTTGCTGATGTGGCTTTCGACCACGTTCTCTTCGACGTCCTCGTCGAACACGCCGTAGATGGCGTTGAAGATCTGCGACTTGGAAACACGACGGCCGCGATTGGCAATCAAGTATTCCAGGATGCGGCGTTCGCGCCGTGGAAGTGCAAACGCTTCGCCTTCGACTTCGGGATCGCGGCCATCGGAGAAAACCCGGATCGCGCCGATGTCGGTGTGATTGGCAACCGCGTTCAGGCGGCGGCGGATAGCCGCTGCCCGTGCCAGAATTTCCCTCGGATGAACCGGCTTGCGCACAACATCGTCGACACCGCAGTCGAAAAGCGCAAGCGTGGATTCCAGGGACGGCTGATCGCTGACAGCGATTACCGGTGCACTGCTGCGTCCACGGATTGCCCGTGGCAAATCATGGATCAGGTCGCCCTGACCAATCAAAAACGCCTCGATTGCAGCAATATCGGCTTCCGCTGCCGAATTCACCCAATCTGTAAATTCTTCCGGATCAAACCCGGTAGAAGGAACGCCTTCGCGCCCAAACAAAGACGTGTAACCGTCTTTCACTATTTCTCGTTCATCAACCACTACGATCATTCGTCCGCCTCCGAATCAATATCGCATCTCTGTGAGAGAGTGATACGAATCGTCAGGAATCTGGGCAACTAGAGGAAGTAACAGGGGCTTGCTAATAATTGATTAACCATGTTGCGCCGATTTGGTACTAGATCTAGTGGAAAAAGGGTGGCCTCCCCATAATGCGCGGTGGAAAATTAATTTTTGAGAAAATGCTCACTTGAAAACGCAGTTTGAACGCATTCTCTCATCGGCAGCCGTAAACAGATATTAGATTTCACTAATTTCTATTTCAGGTTGCGCTCGGACCACAAAAATTCGTCGCGTTCCGCGTCCATTTTCCGAAGTCGGTGGCAACAAGATTGGCGATCACCCGGCACACATAGCGCTGCTGCGCCGGATTGTTGTTGGGACCGGCATGATATCTGGCGACTGCCATCGTCCATGTCTCGTGCTTGTCGTGCAGCCGTTTCAGAAATAGCGCCGCATATTCGACGTTCTTTCTCGGGTCGAGCATGTCCGGAACCGAGGCAAACTCCTCGCCATGGAAGTGGTGATTGATCTGCATGCAGCCGAGATCGATCAGCTTGGCGCCCGTGCTCTTCGCCTGGGTAAAGAGCTGCATTGCCTCCTGCACAGACGACGCGAAATAGGCCTTGCCTTCGATATTCAGCGCATAGGGACTGAGCGATCCCTTGCGTCCGGTCTCTGTCAGTCCCACCGAGTAGAGGATGCCTTCAGGGACGCCGTATTTGCGCGCTGCGGCCTGGATCTGGGCCTCGCAGATGCTGACCTGTTCCGAGGTGATCTTGCCGTTTCCAGCCTGGCCAGTCCCTGGCTGGGCGGTTCGGGCCTGATCGCGCCGCTGCGGCGCGCCGGCGCGCTTCTGCGTCCCCGGCTGCGCGGCGTTGGGCACGTCTGCCTGCTGAGGAGGCTGCTGGGTGGCGTAGAGCTGCCAGGCGCGGGTTTCGACCGCGCTACAGGTAAATGTCGCCAGTGCCAGCGCTGCCGATGTCAGTTTCAACGACAGTCTCATTGCGCTTCTCCATGTCGTTGCGATTGCCGTCGTTGGAGCGGCCACCCTGAGCCTGTCCCTGCTGGCGAGCTGCCTCGCCGTCGCGGGCGAGCTGCTGCTGTGTCTGGGCGCCGCTGCCGCCCTGCTGCTGGTCTGCAGACGAGTTCGAGCTGTCGGTCGACGGTGCCATGCTGACGGTCACCTGGTCGACGTTGAAGCCTTGGGCCCGCAAGGCATCGAGCATCGGCTTGCTGTCATCGCTGAGCTCGCGATAAGCCATGCTGCTGTGGACGGTAAGATGGATGCTCAGCTGATCTCCCACCAGCCGCATATGCGCGGTCACGGTGCCGAGATTGTCGGGCGTCAGCTGGAGCTTGAGCGTATTGACCACGCTGCCGGTGCCGGATGTGCGGGTCGGATCGGTCAGAGCGGAAGACGGCTGCATAGCCGCGGTCCATTCCCTGTTGCTGGAGGCGGCACTCAAAAGATTGCTGGCATTTTCGCCGACGCCAAAGCCGAGATAGCGCCGCGAGTCGAGAACCGTGACGGTTTCGGTGTTGGCTGTGCCCGGAAGGCTGTCCTGCAGGTCGGATCCACCGTCCGCGCCTGTGACGATCGACAGGCTGACAGCCGCAATCGCATCTCCGGCTTTCTGGAAGCGGTAGGATTTGACGTCTGTCTGGGGTTCTGCCTCGCCCGTATCGAGGAAATCGAACGACGTGGCAGCATCCGTGTCGTCGGACGGCATGCTGGCGTCCGTCTTATCGTTCGGGATCCCCGTCTCGGTCACGGAGATCATGGCCGACAGTGCGGCTATATCCGCGGACTGGGCCGGGTTACCGGTCTCGACGCTGGCCGTCAGATTGAGCAGTGCCGCTGTTGAGAGTGCAGCCGTTGAATCTGACACAGCGGCCGCGAGGGCCAATCCTTGGCTTTCATCGTCCGGCACGTCTTTCGAAAGCACATCGGCGATCTTCGCCTTTCCATCGTCGCCAGCAACAGTCGTGACGCGCTTGGTTGCAGTAGCAACCAACTGGGTAACGTCGATCTGGCCGCCGGCCTTATCCGGGCTACCGGTCTGTTTGATGTTGCCTGTTTGGTTGAGGCTGTCACTCTGGTGCTGACCCGGAATCTCTTCCGGCAAGGTTTGTCCGACAAGCTCTTCATTGACCGCTTCGTCTACAGACGGCGCCGGAACCGGCTGGGCGACCGGGTGCGGCACGTCCACCTGCGGGGCTGCGACCGGAAGCTCGGCTGCAGCCTGGACAAGCGTTGCAGCGGATGGAGCAGCGGTATCCGCAGGTTCCGTCGGCTTGAAGTTTGCGGCAAGCGATGTCAGGTCGGTAAGCGTCTTGAAGCGGGAACTGCCGAGCGAAATCTTTCCCGTCCCGGATCCGTCCTCGGCAACCGCCGTGCCGTTCTCTGTCGATTTCCCGGCATCGGCGTCCGCGTCTGTCAGCACCTGGGCAAATTCGCCGGCTTCGCCGTTCTGCGGCGATGCCTTTCCGAAAAGAGTCCCGACCTGCCCGTCTGATACTGCCTTAACCGAAGCGCCTGCTACGTTCGTCATTCATATGCCTCATCGCTGAGCAGGTCGTCGATCTGCTTCAGCTTCATTCTGTTCTGCTCTACATAGGTCTGGAGGCTTGCCTCCATTTCCGGGTTCTCGGTCTTTGCTGCGGGCTTGGCCACAGAGGTGGCGGGTGCCGGCGCCGAAGGAATGGTGGCGGACGCCGTCGCAGCCTGACCCGCTTCGCCCGCGGGCATCACCACCGGCTCTGACGATACGCTCGACGTTTCGGGTGCCATCAGGATCTGTTCGACGACCTTTTGCGCCGCTGCACGCAGGTTCCTGTCGCGTTCGGAAAGCGCGCCATCGGGGATCTGCGACAGACTCTTTGCCGCTTCCACCACGTTACTGGACGAAATGCTGGCAAGATCGCCATACAGCTGCCCGATCGCATTGTTCTCCGAACCGGGACTGGGGGAGAGACGTTCCGCGTTCAATGCCGCAAAGCGAGCCAGATCCTTGTTGCCCGCGAGCAAGGCGCGCCTGGATACCCGGAGGTAGAACTCGTGCGCGCGCGGATCGTCCATCATTGAGACGACGTCGGTCCAGCGGCTCCGGTCACCCTTGCCGTCATCGTCAGTGGCAAGTTGCACGAACATGTCGATAAACTGGCTGGCATAGGGAGAATAGAGAAAACGACGGACGTATTTCGCCGCCAGATCGAAGCCCCTGCCCGGCTCCGTCGGTAGGATCACGGCAAGCGACCGTCTGAGCGCTGCCTCTTCCAGATTGGTCCCGGGTGCGAGCAGCCGAACCTGATCGAAATAGCCGATCGCCTTGGCGGGGTCGGCATTCGCCGTGATGTTGCCGGCGACGAGCGCCAGATAGGGGCCAACCGGGCTTGTGCCATACTCCTTGACCAAACCCTCGAATGCAGCGACCGCCGTCAGGCCCTGCCCCTGGAAATAGCGACGGAGAACGCGCGCCAACCGGCCATCGAATTCACCGTAGACATCGCGTGCCGCAAGAAAATCCAGCGTCTGCGGATTGCCGCCACTCATGGCGAATACGAAAACCGCATCGACGTTGCGGGGATCCTTGAACACATCAGGTGATGCCGTGCGTAGCCGCTGGTCGAGTGTCTTGAGAAGGAAGCGCTGCATTTCGTTGGCGGAATGATCGCCCGCGACGATCGCGTCCTGCAGATATTGCAGGGAGCGGATCATCTTGTATGGCTCAAGATCCTCACTGGCCACGGCGTTGCCCGCAGCGGCGAGAAAAACCCCGGCGACCAGTGAGCGCAGCAAGTTATGGCGATCGCGCGAACGCATCATCTCGATTTATCCGTTGCCCAGCAGGATTTCGATACGGCGGTTGGCGCCGCTCATCGGATCTTCGACGTTTTGAAGTCGCCGGTCGGCAAATCCAGAGACCTGCTTTACCCTCTCCTCGTTCAAGCCGCCCCGCACGAGCATGTAATAGGCCGCATGCGCGCGGGACATAGACAGGCTCCAATTGTCTCCGGTGCGTCCCTTGAAAGGCCGTCCGTCCGTGTGGCCACGAATGATCACCGACCCTGGACGCGCGGCCAGGAGTTTGCCGATCTTTTCCATGGCGAGCACGAGCTCCTTGCCGGGCAATGCGGATCCAACATTGAACATCGCGGTATTTGCTTCGTCCGAGATCGTGATCAGCGTGCCGCCTTCGGCCGGCTGCACCACAATGCCCTCGGCCAGCTTGCCGGCAATCCCGGCGACCTGCGCCTGAATTTCCTTCTGAAGCTCTTCGGCCTTGTCCTGTCCGGCGGCGTCGAGTTCAGCCTTTGCCGTCTTGACCGATGCATCGGAAGCATCGGGTGCTGAGACGGCATCCGGCTTTACCGATACTGGGACAGTTTCCACGGCGGGCGGCTGGGAAAAGGCGCTCGCCTGCTCGCCCGGCAGACTCGTGTCCGAAGCAAGCTTGGCTTGCGCCGGGGTGTCGAGCTGCTTGCTCCAGAAATCCGGATCGAAAGGATCGCGATAGGCTTCTCCGCCATCCGCACCGGTGGACGGACCGGAATCGCTCGCGCCGCCCTCGCCTTTCGTGCTGACATTGGCCTGTTGGCCTACTTCCTGAGCGATGCTGGCAAGCACGGAATAGGGATTCTGGAACAGAGCTGCTTCGGAAAAGGTCATGTCGTCGCCAGAGGCGGAAATGGACTCGCCATCCATGCCCGCCTTGCCGCCGCCCGTCTTGTCGTTCTCCACGGTGGACTTCTTGTCGGAATCTTCGCCCTTGGCCTGATCCGACGGCTTCTTGATGCCCTTCGACGCGGGCGTGTCGTCAGACAGCGGCACGGGATTGAAATAGCTCGCGAGCGATGCCTTCGTTTCCTCATTGGCGGCGTTGACCAGCCACATGACGAGAAAGAAGGCCATCATGGCGGTCATGAAGTCGGCGAACGCAATCTTCCACGCACCGCCGTGATGGCTGTCGTGATCGCCGCGGTGACGCTTGATGATGATGATTTCGTTTTTGCCGTGATGATGGTTCTCAGCTTCGCTCATGCCAGCACCCTCTCAAGGTCGGCGGCAAAGGCAGAAAGGCGCGTCACGAGAAGCGAATCACCGATCTCGACGCGGATGTCGGTGTCATCTGTGTGGACGAACGACACCGCATCGCCTTTCTCCTCAAGCTGGGCTTTGAGAAGATCGCAGAGGTGCTCCGGTCCGAAGACCGTAATCTGCTCCAGAATTTCCTTGGCGAGCGTCGGTTTCAGCTCCTCGACAAGCTCGTTGATAGCGCCGCGCATCACCTGTTCTTTGAGCAAGGGAGACAGAACGCGGGCCGTCGCCTCGGACAGTTCGGCAGAGACCCGCGACGCGAGATCCGGAAGAGCCTTCGAGAGATAATCGGCCAACCCGTCCTCGAACTGGAGACGCTGCTGTTCGATCTCCTGCGCATGCTGTTCCTTCAGCGCTTCGAGCTCTTCGGCATGCTGCGCCGTCAAGGATTGGGTCGCCGCAAGATGACCTTCATCATAGGCTTCGCGACGCTCGGCCTCGAGATCGACTTCTACGGTCTGCGCAAAGCTTTCCAGCGCCGGCATCTCGGCGGGCGACGCAAAGTGAGAGGGCGTTTCTATCGGGGCCGCAAGCAGCGCAGCCTCGGCGCCGAAATCTCTGAGATACCGCGCAAGTGGGGAATTCATCAACGCACTCCATCAACGTCGTTTGCGGAATAAGGCCGCAACGTCTCACGCATCGCCCGTTCTGTGATGCTCCACACCGGCCTCCGGCCCGCGCCCGATCGCCGGGGCGGCGGAGTTCGCCATGGGAATAGATCAGAAATTAGGAAGTTAAACTTGTGCGAGGATGATGCAGTCCTCGTGAACCTGAACGACAAGGTGCGACGACACCAAGATACCTGACACCTACGCCGCAAGAGCCGTACAGCAAATGCAATCGGCCGCGCTCGAAAGCGCGGCCGGCATAATTTCGCTGGTATGTTCAATCTTACTGCTGGAAGAGCGTAAGAATGTTCTCGGAGCTGGAGTTTGCAATCGACAGCGACTGGACGGCCAGCTGCTGCTGCGTCTGCAGAGCAGACAGTCTGGCAGACTCTTCTTCCATGTCGGCATCGACGAGGCGGCTGATGCCTTCTTCGATCGCATCCGTCAGAGTTCCGGCATAGCTGGTCTGAAGGTCGATACGGGTGGTCAGCGCGCCGAGGGCAGCTCCAGCATCCGTGAGGCTGGAGAGAGCCAGTTCGACATTGTCGAGATATTCTGCGAGTTCTGTGTCCGTGGTGTCGGCCGTCAGCGCAATGTCCATGACATCGCCGAGGAGACCGCCCGAGCCGACGCCGTCAGTGATAACTTCGAACATGGCGTTGGTTGAAACGTCATAGGATGCCGTCGTGACTTCGACCGTACCGTCGTCGTTGCGGATAAAGCCGTCGACGACCGATTCTGGCTCGGCGCCGTCTTCTGCAACCATCCAGTTCTCACCGCTGAACGAAGCACCTTGGGCGATCGAGGACAGCTGTTCCTGCAGCTTGGTGATTTCAAGCTGGATCTGTGCCTTGTCGGTCGAGTTTTCGTTCGCGGTGACGATCTTCGACTTGATTTCGTTGACGACGTCGATAGCGCTTTCCATGGCGGCGTAGGCCGTATCGACCTTTGCAGCACCAACTCCCAGAGCGTCGGTCGCAGCCACCAAAGCGTCCTTGTCGGAACCCATCGTGGTCGAGATCGACCAGTAGGCAACGTTGTCGGAGGCCTCGGATACGCGATAGCCCGAGGATACACGGCTCTGCGCCTGCTCCAGGCTATCGTTGATACCCCTCAACGTCTGAAGTGCAGAGTTTGCGGCGTTGTTGGTCAAGATGCTGGTCATTAAAACTGCCCCTTATGGCATTGGATGGGAGGGCATCCCGGGTGTTCCGGTAACGACGATCAGCTTCATGCCTGCCGCGCCCTTGCATTCGGCTCGCCGTTGCGATGGACACAGAAAATCATCTTATGGTTAATGTAGGGTTAAAGCGGGAACAAAAGTTAACGCGGGCTGGAACATTTTTAGCTTTCGCGAACGAAGGTTAATGGGCGGTAGGTTTTAGGGGACCCTGAATGACTGCCTCCACTGTTTGTTCGCAGGATAGAAGTGGAAAGGATCCCATCGTTGCACCGCAGCTGCAACGCGGCTCCGACGCCGCGGCGCGTTCCACCTCCGGACAGCCTTCTGAACCAACCTGCAATGGCATGAATTTGCTTTTGTTTTGAAGTCATTAACCACGCTGGAAGCTGTTTTAGCAATGCCACCAGATTTAATACCTTGGCAAGGAATGGCTGCGAAATTGCAGCCTAGATGACGGGCTTGGATCCGGTAAGGAACAAGAGGCATGAAGCCGGGCCGTCATTTGCCGGTGACACTACCGAACCCGGTATGTCCTCCTTTTTTGTATAGAGTCCAAGGGGACAATCCATGACTAGCATCAACTTTAATTCTTCTGCTTCGTCCGCTCTTCAGACACTGAGCACCATCAACAAGAGCCTGGAGCAGACGCAGAACAGCGTTTCGACCGGCTACAAGGTGAGCAAGGCTTCGGATAACGTTGCCTACTGGTCGATCTCGACCACGATGAATTCCGACAAGGGCGCCCTCAACGCTGCTTCCGACGCTCTGGGCGTTGGCGCTGCCAAGGTTGATACCGCCTATGCCGCCATGGAAAGCGCCATCGACGTCGTCAACGAAATCAAGGCCAAGCTTGTTACCGCTTCGGAAAGCTCGACCGACAAGGCTCAGATCCAGCTCGAAGTCGGCAAGCTGAAAGAACAGCTGTCCTCGATCGCCGAAGGCGCTTCGTTCAGCGGTGAAAACTGGATCGTCCAGGGCGACCAGACAACTGCAAGCGTTGTCGACGGCTTCGTTCGCGACTCCGAAGGTGCGGTCAAGGTTACGACGGCAACCTACGACATCACCAACAACGCATTGTTCGAGTCTGTTGACGCTGGCGTCGGCACGGGCGGCATCCTCGGCGACCTGATGGAAACCGCAGACCTCACGGACGCGACGACGGACGCGGAAATCGCGACCTACCTCGAAACCGTTGAAACGGCTCTTTCCAGCATGACGATCGCTGGCGGCGCACTTGGTGCTCTGACCACCCGTATCGACCTGCAGTCGGAATATTCCGGCCAGCTTTCTGACGCGATCGAAGAAGGCGTAAGCCGCCTGGTCGACGCCGACATGGAAGAAGAATCTGCCAAGCTGTCTGCCCTGCAGACCCAGCAGCAGCTCGCCATCCAGTCGCTGTCGATCGCGAACTCCTCTTCGCAGAACGTGCTCTCGCTGTTCCAGTAAGAAGACCAGCCTTCACGTCTGGTTTGTTCAAGGAAAGCCCCGGGTCATCCCCGGGGCTTTTTTCGTACCTTCGATCCGGCCATGGTAAAGAAAGATCTTTTTTCTCGTCAAAGACCGTCTACCTTCGGACTTCATTAACGTTAATGCTGTTATCTAAGCTCATCTAAGCGGCGGGCCGGAATGAGTGAGTATTTTCCGACTGGCATGATGCACTCAGGCCGCTTTCCGGTGCTTCCGGAATGTCCCCTCTTTTTTGTTTTGCCTAGGGGTTTAGTAACATGACGAGTATCCTTACCAACAGCGCAGCCAATGCTGCACTCCAGACGCTCAGCAGCATCAACAAGGGCCTGGAAGACACTCAGGACCGCGTTTCTTCCGGCTACAAGGTCAGCAAAGCATCGGACAACGTTGCTTACTGGTCGATCTCCACCACAATGAATTCCGACCAGAAGGCGCTCAATGCCGCTACCGACGCACTTGGCGTTGGCGCTGCAAAGGTCGACACTGCCTACGCCGCGATGGAAAGTGCCATCGACGTCGTCAACGAGATCAAGTCCAAGCTCGTTACGGCAACGGAAACCTCGACCGACAAGGAACAGATCCAGCTCGAAATCGACAAGCTGCAGGAACAGCTGTCGTCGATCGCGCAGGGTGCATCCTTCAGCGGCGAGAACTGGATGGTCACCGGCGACCAGACCGACGGTACGGTCGTAGACGGCTTCGTCCGCAGTGACGACGGCACCGTAAAGGTAACGTCCGCCACCTATAGCATTTCCACCTTTGCACTGTTCGACGACGTTACCGGCGGCGTCGGCACCGACGGCATCCTCGGCGAGGTCATGGACATCGATCTGTCCACGATCGCTGACGAAACTGAAATCGCGGCGATGCTCACCACGGTTGAAGATGCTCTCGCCACGATGACCATCGGCGGCGCCGCGCTCGGTGCTCTGACTACACGTATCGATCTCCAGACAGACTATTCCAACCAGCTTTCGGACGCCATCGATGAGGGCATCAGCCGTCTCGTAGACGCCGACATGGAAGAAGAGTCTGCCAAGCTGTCTGCCCTGCAGACGCAGCAGCAGCTCGCTGTCCAGTCGCTGTCGATCGCGAATTCCAGCTCGGAAAACATCCTCACGCTCTTCCAGTAAGACGCGTTTGGTCCAACATACGAAAGAAAGGCCGCGCTCAATGCGCGGCCTTTCTTCGTCACGTTGTCCGGGAATAAAACTTCGCCTTGGAGAAGGCGCCGTGCCTTACGAGAACGATCTCACCAGCGAGCCGACGAGAAGGTTCCAGCCGTCGATAAGGACGAAGAAAAGGATCTTGAACGGCAGCGAGATCGAGGTTGGCGGCAGCATCATCATGCCCATCGCCATCGTAATGCTGGCAACGATCATGTCGATGACAAGGAACGGCAGGACGATGAGAAAGCCGATTTCGAAGCCGCGGCGGATTTCCGACAGCATGAATGCCGGGATCAGCACGCGGTAGTCCGTCTGCGCGCCGAGCGTGACCGTCTGGCCGCGTTCCCGGGCGATGTCGACGAACAGCGCCACATCCTTGTCGCGGACGTTGGCAATCATGAATTCGCGGAACGGCTGCGCGATGCGCTGTATCGCTTCGGCCTCGTTGATCTGGTTCTGCAAAAGCGGCTGTGCGCCATCCTGCCAGGCACGGTCCATTGTCGGCGCCATGACGTAGAAGGTCATGAACAACGCCATGCTGGTCAGGATCATGTTGGACGGTGTGGTCGAAAGGCCCATGCCGGACCTTAAGATCGAGAACGCGATAATGAAGCGCGGGAAGCTCGTCACCATGATCAGGATGCCGGGCGCGATGGACAGAACCGTCAGTAGGCCGAAGGTGCGGATGATCCAGGCGGAAACCGAGCCGTCGACCGGCAGGTTCAGCATGTCCAGGGCAGACTGTTGCGCATTCGCCGCGTCGGGTAACGCAGCGAAGAGAGCAAGAACGGCTAAAAAACGAATCATTCGATGATGAAAGTCCTGAACACTAGATCAGCAACCTTGCCCTGAGACCTCAGCTTGGCGCGTTCCTTCAGGTCATCTCGGAGATAACCGAAGCCGCGTGGCCCCTGAATTTGCTGCAGCGACAAGGTCCGCATATAGGCGAGTATATCTTCCTGAATGGAAGCCGCCACCGCTTCATCGATGTTTTCACCGAATATTAACGAAACCTCGAGGCGGACCATGCTGTCCGAAGGATAGGCGAGGTTGGCAATGATCGGCTCCAGCGGCCGGACGTGGCTCGCACCGGCAGCGGCGCCGTGCTCCCCTCCCCCAGCAGGAGCCGCGGCTGCGCCGTGACCGGCGGCAGGTGCCTCCTCCACGACCGGCGCCGGGACGATCATCTTGCCGACAACCCAGCCTCCGCCCACGCCGACGACCGTCAGTCCCAGTACGGCCGCCGCAGTCATCACCAGGGAAGACTTTTTCTTCGCTGGTTGATCCGCCGTGAGGCTGGCGTCGGTCATGGTGGCTAAACTCCGCTAGTAGTGAGGGACATCGAATCGCGCCCGGTCAGATTGGCGAGAAGATGTCGCTGATCTGCTGGCCGACCGGCGGCTGCTGGACTTCCATCAGGCGACCGCGGCCACCGTAGGAAATGCGGGCTTCGGCGATCTTCTCATAGGATATCGTGTTCTCCGCATTGACGTCTTGGGGCCGCACGATGCCGGCAACGTTGAGGATGCGGATCTCATGGTTGACGCGCACTTCCTGCGAGCCGCTGATGATGAGATTTCCGTTTTCGAGAACGCCGGTGACGACCGCGGCCACGAGAAGCGTCAGCTTCTCGGCGCGGCTGATGGAGCCCTTGCCGTTCGACTGGCTGTCGGAATCAAAGCCCGCCGTCGAATCTGCCTCCGGCTTCCAGCCAAGGATTTCCGCGGCGGCCTGCCAGTTGGTGGTCTTGGAATTCTTGCGGCTGCGATCCGTCTCGTTGTCAAAGCTCGCCTTGTCGTTCATCGAGATATTGACCGTCAGGATGTCGCCCACGTTCAGCGCGCGGGCATCCTTGAACAGGGCGCCCTGGCTGTCGCTCCACAGCGAGAAGCCGCTCGCCATGTGGCGCGGCTGCTTCGGATACATCGACATCTGCTGCGTCTGGCCATATTGCAGGCCGCTGCCGATCGGGCTCATGGCCGGCGCATTGCCGATTTCCTTGATGGTCGTCATCTGCCCGTTCTGACATCCGGCGATCAGCGATGTCATCGCAAGAAGAGCCGTGAGTTGCTTTTTCATGACGGGTCCTTGGAAGTATTGGGGTCTGCGGCGCTCGCCATGATCATTGCGACCATGGCAGCCTTCTGGGCGTCCATTTCGGCAAGGATCAGGCCCGATTGCCGCGGTGGCAGCTGCATGATGATGGCGGCCGCAATGTTGATGTTCATCTGGTCGAACTGCGGCGCGACTTCGTCAGCCTTTGCCGTCTTGTAGATTTCGACCAGACTGGCCTTGGCGCTGGCCAGGAACGCGTTGCGTTTCTTCAGCCAATCCTGATATTCGGCGCGCCGATTTTCGAGCTCGGTGATGCGCGTGTTGATGTCGCCCTGCAGCTTTTCCAGTTCCTGCTTCTGCAGGAGATAACGCTGGTCGCGGGCCGAATCGACAATGTTGCCGCAGAACTGCTGGACTTCCTGCTGGTTGCCTCCGGCTTCCTGTGCGGCGCCAAGAAGTTGCGGCTGCTGCTGCGCGCGGGCGCCCGGTAGGAGGCAGAGCGAGAGAGCGGCGGCGGTCAGATAGACCGAGCTGCGAGTAGCGAGAACCGGGAACCTGCCTGAAACTGTGTTGGTCATTGCAGAACGAGCTCCGCTTGCAGGGCTCCGGCAGACTTAATCGCCTGGAGGATCGAGATGATGCCGTCCGGCTTGACGCCGATATTGTTCAGGCCGGCGACCAGCGTCTTCAGATCAGGTCCGTCGATGACGGCAATCGGTCCGCCGGTCTTTTCGGCCATGATGTCGGTCTGCGGCTGCACCGCCGTTTCTCCCCTAGAGAACGGTTCGGGCTGGATGACCTGCGGCGTCTCGGTGACCTGAACAGTCAACGTGCCGTAGCTGACCGCAACCCGGGCGACCCGGACATCGGCGCCGATGACGATCGTACCGGTGCGCTCGTTGATCACCACGCGTGCGGGGGCGTCGGTCTGGACCACGAGATTTTCGATGTCGCCCATCAGGCGGGTCAGGTCGGCTGAGCGCGGTTTCTGGACAACCACTTCCTGGCTGTCGCGCGCTTCGGCGATCGGATCGCCGAAGGTGCGGCGGGCATAGGCGTTGACGACATCGGCGATACGAACCGATGTCGAGAAATCCGGGTTGCGAAGCTGCAGCACCAGATTGACCGAATCCTTGAACTTGGACGGAAGCTCGCGCTCGATGATCGCTCCCGACGGCACACGACCGGCTGTGGTGACGCCTTCGGTCAGTGTCGCAGCAGCACCCTGTGCGTTGAAGCCGGAGACGATCACCGATCCTTGCGCGACGGCATAGATCTGTCCGTCGGCACCGGTGAGCGATGTCATGATCAGCGTGCCGCCCCGCAACGAGGTGGCGTCGCCGAGCGAGCTGACATTGACGTCGATGCGGCTGCCGGGGCTTGCAAACGAGGGAAGATTGGCGGTGACCATGACCGCAGCAATGTTCTTGGCGCTGGACTGACCGCCCTGCGTCGAGATGCCGAGGTTCTGCAGCATGGCGCGCAGCGACTGATCGGTGAACGGAGACGAACGCAGGCTGTCGCCGGTTCCCTGCAGACCCACGACCAGGCCATAGCCGATCAACTGGTTCTCGCGACCGGACTGCAGCGAAGCGATATCCTTGATGCGGGACGACGTGGCCGTGGCATCGGTGACGGGCAGCATCGTGACGACCGCGATCGCCGCAATCATCAGTTTCCGGACCATACTCATTTCTGAACCACCTCGACGCTGCCGTCCGCCATCACCGTGCCGTTGACCATGACGCCCGTATCGAGGTTCCTGACCTTGATGACCTCGCCTGTCATCGCATCGTCCATGGGCGCGCCGCGGGCGGCGATGACCATGCGCTGCGACGAGAAGGTAAGCCTAACACTTGTGCCGCGCTTGACCGTGAAAGGATCGCGGAGAACGTTCAAAGGAATGGTGCGGCCGGCAAGCAGCGTCTTGCGCGTGACCTTGCCGACTACCTGATCCAGCGAACTGGCATAGCCCGGCGCGATATTCGGATTGGTGACGGCCACCTCGCTGACGAACGCTTCGTCGATCGTATCGCCCGGATAGATCGTGGTGCTGGGCACGACGGCATTGCGCGGCTCCGCGAATGCCGCCCCCGGCAGGATGAGCGCGCTCAAAAGCGCCCCGGCCAGCCAGGTCTTCATTCCGGTTTTCCAGCTGCTTGCCCGACCGGTCTTCCGGACGTTCTCTTGCCAAAGCATCATGCTCGGTCCGCCTTCTATCTTCCGCTACTTGAGGTTCTGGCTGACGATCTGCGCCATCTCGTCGGCGGTGGTGATCACCTTCGAGTTCATTTCATACGCACGCTGAGCGGAGATCAGATCGGTGATCTCCTTGACTGAATCGACGTTGGAGTTCTCGAGATAGCCCTGCTTGAGGTAGCCGAAGCCAGTCTCCTGCGGGTTGGCGACCACCGGCTGCCCGGATGCCGCCGTTTCAGAAAACAGGTTGTCGCCCAAAGGCTTCAGACCGGCATCGTTGACGAAGTTGGTCAGAGTGATCTGGCCGAGTTCCGTCGGGGTCGTCGATGTCCCGATCGTCGCATTGACGATCCCGTCTTCGCTGACGCTGACCGACGTCGCGTCAGTCGGAATGGTGATTTGCGGGATGACACCGTAACCGTCGGCAGTCACCAGTCTTCCGTTGGCATCCTTGTTGAAGGACCCTGCGCGGGTGTAGAGGGTCTCACCGTTGGTGCCTTCGACCATGAACCAACCACGCCCGACGATCGCCATGTCGAGATCGTTGCTCGTCTGGGTGATTTCGCCCTGGATGTGGAGCTTGCGGACGGACTGCGTCTGAACACCGAGACCGATATTGGCACCTTCCGGCACAGCGGACTGATCGGCGCGGTTGGCGACGCCCGAAGCGCGCTCGGTCTGATAGAGAAGGTCGGTAAACTCGGCACGCGACCGCTTGAAGCCGGTCGTGTTGATGTTGGCGATGTTGTTTGCGATGACTTCGAGATTGGTCTGCTGCGCATCCATGCCGGTGGCGGCAATTGCTAGTGCTCTCATGGTCTCTGCTCCAGTCTCTAGATCTGCATCTTGGTGATGTCGAGGTAGGCGGACACGATCTTGTCGCGGAACGCCGTTGCAGTCTTCAGCGCCTGTTCGGCCTGGAGAACGGCATCGACCACTTCACGGGTGTTCGCCTTGCCCTGGATGCCGGCAAACGATGCAGTTTCACCGCCCTTGACGGCGTTGATCGCGTCTGTTGCCATGCTTCCCAGGACATCACCGAAGCCCGGTCCTGCAACGGCCGTCGTTGCCGCGTTGACCGCGGTGCCGAGAACATTTGCTGCCGTATTGTCGCCGGAGACGCCGTCGGTCTGCTTTGTGAACAGGCCAAGGCCCTCAATAGGATTGATCATCTTTAACCTTTCAAGAGATCGATGGTCGCCGAGATCAGATCACGGGACTGGCGAATGCTCTGGAGATTTGCCTCGTAGCTGCGGTTTGCTTCACGCAGGTCTGCCATTTCGATCAGCATGTTGACGTTCGGCATCTTGACGACGCCGTTTGCGTCCGCTGCCGGATTGCTGGGGTCGAGTTCTTCGACGAAGTCACCCTTGTCGACACCGATCTTCTGGACGCCGACGGTCCTGACCCCTGTTGCCCGGTCGAGTTCGGCGCCGAACGTCACCGTCTTGCGGCGATAGGGATCGGCACCCGGCGTATCGCCGGTGGTGCGGGCGTTGGCGATGTTTTCCGACACGATGCGGAGCCTGGTCGCTTCCGCTTCCATGCCGCTGCCAGAAATCTTGAGGGCTGCTGATAAAGGATCCATTGGGCTCACTTGCCGACTGCGGTCAACATCATGTTGTGGAACGCCTTCACCAGCTGCGTATTCAGCTCGTACTGGCGCTTGATCTCCCCGCTCTTGGAGAGTTCGCTGGCAACAGCAACCGTGTTGCCCGACTCCTGATTGCCGATCTCGTTGTTGAGATCTTCGTCCCTGACGTCGACATTGTCCGAGCCGAGGCCGACGCTGGCGAAATGGGCCGAATTGGTGCGCGCCATCGGGATGTTCGAGGCGTCGAGTACCGATTGGAACGGCGTCACGTCCTGTGCCCGGTATTGCGGTGTATTCGCGTTGGCGATGTTGGTGCTGACGACTTGTTGCCGGATCGACAGCCACTCCGCCTGCCTGGAGGCAAGCTCAAACAATTGGATCTGTTGCATCACGTCTTCTCCGTCTTCTCGACAAAGGAGTAAGATTAGAAACTTGCGTGGGACTTGTGCTGATGCCCGCAGACCCGCGGCGAGCCCGGCATCCAAGATGAATCCTGCGTGGGTGCGGACCCGTTGCACGAGGTTTTGCCGGTCGACCGTTGAGGCCTAATTAACTTTCTGTTAAACATAAGCTTACAAATTGCTGCAAAAGCGATGGGCCTGCGTCTTCGACCAGGCGGGCATGAAGCCATTCGATCGCAGCCAGATGTTTTGGCAAAATCCCTTAGTTTTCAAGGATCATGCCTGATGTCCGACGCTATCTCCGTCAGCTATATCCAGAGTGCGTTGCAGACTCTGCTGTTCACCAGTGATTCGCTGGAAGAGGCACAGAAGCGTACCTCCAGCGGCTACAAGATCAATTCCCCGGCGGATAATGCGAGCTACTGGTCGGTCGCAAATTCGATGACGTCGGACACGAAAATTCTGAGCAGCGTGAACGATGCGCTCGGTCTTGGCGCCGCAAAGGTCGATGCCGCCTATTCCGCTGTCGAATCGTCGATCGATATTGCCGACCAGATCGTGGCCAACCTGACCACCGCCAAGGAAGACGGTGTCGACCAGAGCGCCGTCAACGCCACAATCAGCGATCTCAAGGCCAGCCTCTCGTCACTGATCAAATCCGCATCGTTCGGGAGTGACAACTGGCTTTACAACTCGTCGGAGGCCGACGCTGGCGCGAAGACCGTTCCGGCCTATTTCCAGCGCAGTGTGTCGGGTTCAGTATCGCTGTCCTACGCGACATTCGATGCAACAAATTCCACGCTGATCGATACCGGCGATGCAAACCGCGGGCTTCTTACGAGCTCGATCGATCCGAGTACTCTTGCCTCGAACGGAACCGGCTCGGGCAAACAGTATTATCTGCTGGACGCAGGGTCGGAGATCGCCACGGATGGTTCCCCGATCGAACTGACCGACGAGACGACGTCCGAAGACATCGACGACATGATCAACGTCATGAACTACATTCAGCAGAAGCTGACGACGCTCGGTTCAACGCTTGGGACGATGTCGAACCGGATCGATACCCAGTCGAGCTTCGTTTCGAGCCTGGCGGACGTGTTTGACAAGAGCATCTCGCACCTCATCGATGCGGACATGGAGGCGGAGTCGACCAAGGTCAGCGCCTATCAGGCCCAGCAGGAGCTTTCGTCCCAGATCCTCGGCATGGCCAATACCCATCTGCAGAGCCTCGCGACCCTCTTTAGGTAGGGCGGCCCTCTTCAGCGCCACGGCTCTGAAATTATCCCAATAAAAAGCCTCGGACGCCGGTGAACTGACCCCATCAAAGCTGGATACAGCTTTGATGGGCAGCGTACGGACGTGCCGAAGCTTTTTGCTATGCTGCCAGTTGCTTACTGGGCGCTCTCGTACATTTCTCCGGTGGAGGTGACGATCACCCATTTGCCGTTCTTCTGGGTAAGCGCGGCCAGGCGGCTGTTGTCCGGCAGGACCGAACCCGTCTGAACAATGTACATTCCCCGATCGTCCTCGATCATCGCGCGTCCGTTGGCGACGTGAAGAAGACGGAAGCTGGAGCGTCCAGGGAACGGCTGCTGAGTGCCCGTGTCCTCGCCTTTCGCATCGGCCGCGCCCGCCTTGGGAACTGTTGCCGTTACAAGCAGGTCGGTCGGGTCCTCGGGCGGTTTGCGGGCCACCGACATCGGCGGCACTTCGACCACGTCGCGCTGACGGAAGCTGCGCAGGTCGCGCAGTTGCTCCCAACCCGAAACGTTGACGCCGAACTTATCTTCGTTGAGGAAGACGTACCACGGGAACATGGCGGCGGCGACGGCGAGCAACAACGTGCCGCCCTTCAGCGTGATGTCTGCCGCCGTGGTCTTTTCGTCCGACTTCTTCTTGAAGCGTTTTGCCAGTTTCTGCCGTTGCGTGAATTTCATCCCCAATCCTCATCAACCCCTCTTGAGAGCCGGCATCTGGCCTTGGGCCGCGACATTGCGCAGCGCGATGGCCAGCTCCGCGTAGGCGTCGGCAACGCGCTTGTCGCCGGGCGTCTGCTTCAGCACTTCATAGATCGCGGGCACCTGCCTCACCGCCATGTCGAGATCGGCATCGGTCCCTTGCCGGTAGCCACCGATCAGGCGCAGATCGCGGGTTTCCTCGAAGCGATGCATCAGTGTTTTCAACCGCATGACCAGTTTCTCCTGGTCGGGCGTCCAGGCTTTTCGGGCGAGACGCGAGATCGACGACAGGGGATTGATCGGCGGGTAGCGACCTTCGTCGGCGAGACCGCGCTCCAGCACAATGTGGCCGTCGAGAATGCCGCGGGCGGAGTCGGAGACCGGATCGTTGTGGTTATCGCCGTCGACGAGGACGGAAATGATGGCGGTGATCGTGCCGCTGTCTTCGAGGCCCGGCCCTGCCCGTTCCAGCAGTTTGGGCAGTTCGGTAAACACCGACGCCGGATAGCCGCGCGAAATCGGCAACTCGCCGCCGGCGATCGCGACTTCACGCACCGCATGCGCAAAGCGCGTCACGCTGTCTGCGATGAACAGCACGTTTTCGCCCTTGTCGCGAAAGTGCTCGGCAATGGTCATGGCGATCAGCGGCGCCATCTTGCGCAGCATCGGGCTTTCATCGCTGGTGGCCACCACGGCGATCGATTTCTTCATGTTCTCGCCCATCGTGTCTTCGATAAATTCGCGCACCTCGCGGCCGCGTTCACCGACCAGCGCAATCACAACGCGGTCGAACGCATCGGCGCCGGCCATCATGGACAGGAGCGTCGACTTGCCGACGCCCGAGCCTGCGAAAATGCCAAGGCGCTGGCCGAAGCAGAGCGGCGTGAAGATATCGATCGCCTTGACGCCGGTACGGAAACCTTCCTCGACACGGCGGCGGGACATGGATGGCGGCGCGGTACTCATGATCGACCGCGCCACGTCGCCCTGCACGAGCGGGCCGCGGTCGTCGATCGGCCGGCACAGCGCATCGATGGCGCGACCACACCAGCTGTCATGCGGGGATACCTTGAACTCACCGATGCGCAGAACACTGTCACGGATGCCGATCGGCTCTCCCGGTTCGATCGGGCAGATATGAACCTGGTCGGACTCGACCTTGATCACCTGGCCGAGATGCGTACCAACACTGCTGCAATGCTCGACGAAGTCGCCCAGCCTGACATGTTTCGAAAGGCCGCTGACGGTGTAATAGGTCGCGGAAATTGCGGTGACCACGCCGCCCGGTGCAAACGCAAAGGCCGGCCCGGTGTGGCGCCCAACAAGGGCTGCCAAGAGATCGAGCTTGTTTGCCGGGCCGTGAACTGTCTGACTTGCGGTCATGAGGGATCGTTTTCCGGCTTACTGGCTACCGCCCAAGGTCTTGATGGCCTCGGTGAAGCTGCTGTCTGTGGAGCTGAGAAGCGAGGAAATGCTTTCAAAATTGCGGCTGATCGAAATCAGCTCGGTCATCTGGCCGATGCCGTTGACGTTCGACTGCTCGATAAAGCCCTGCATGACGCCGACGTCGCTGTTGTCGACGACCGGCTGTGCCGGTGACGACGGCAGGACGCCGCTGTTTTCATAGCGCAGATAGCCCTTGGAAAGATCGGCCTGGAAGAGGCCGAGCGAAGCGACAATCCTGCCGTCCTGCATGATGCGACCATCGGTGCCGACCGAGGGCGGGCCGCCGTTGCGGTCGAGCTGGATGGCGCCACCTCCGGCATCGAGAACCGGATAGCCCCGGATCGACTGGAGTTCGCCCGTGTCTGCCATGGTGAAGCGTCCGTCACGGGTCAAGACCTGGCCCGCCGGCGTATCGATCGCCATCCATGCGTCACCCTTGACCGCAAAGTCGAGAGGGTTGCCGGTCTGCTGCAGTTCTCCCGATCTCGTGGAGAGGTAGTCGTTGCCCTGCGACACGAAAGAGACCGACGCGGAGATGTTGTTGTCGATTTTGGCGAGCATCTGGTCGAACTTTACTTCGGTCGCCCGGAAGCCGACGGTGTTCATGTTGGCCATGTTGTCCGCGACGGTCGTCAACCGCCGCTCAAGCGCCATTTGGGCCGACAGGCCAACATAAATACCAGATTGCATCGATGGATCTCCTGAGATGAAGCGGCTCCTACCATCGAGGAATCGCCGAGCGGCCTGAACCGGCCTTCGTGCGCATTCAAACAGGGGTTGCTTGTGTGAAGCTGATCGAAAATGCGAAACGGCGGAGAGGCTGCGATAGCCAGCTTCACGCAAGGCTACCCGCCTAGATGTTCCGCTGCATTAATGACGGCGGATACACATCAAAATGATGATCATTGTGGGTTTCATAATCACTATTGGCTGCGTGCTTGGTGGCTTCATGGCCATGGGCGGCCATCTCAATGTTCTGTTCCAGCCTTTCGAGCTGGTGATCATCGGCGGCGCAGGCCTGGGCGGCTTTATCATGGCCAACCCGATCAAGGTCGTGAAAGACAGCGGCAAGGCACTGGGTGAAGCCTTCAAGTTCGCGGTTCCCAAGGAGCGCGAATATCTCGACATCCTCGGCGTTCTCTACGCACTGATGCGCGACCTCAGAACCAAGCCGCGCAACGAGATCGAAGCGCATATCGACAATCCGCAGGAATCGTCGATCTTCCAGACGGCTCCGACGGTTCTAAAAAACAAGCAGCTGACCGTGTTCATCTGCGACTATGTTCGCCTGATCATCATCGGCAACGCCCGCAGCCACGAGATCGAAGCGCTGATGGACGAAGAGCTGGAGACGATGCTGTCGGACAAGCTCAAGCCCTATCATGCGATTACCGCAATGGGTGACTCGTTCCCGGCTATCGGTATCGTCGCCGCCGTTCTCGGTGTCATCAAGGCCATGGGCAAGATCAACGAGTCGCCTGAGGTCCTGGGCGGACTGATCGGCGCCGCACTGGTCGGCACCATGCTCGGTATCATTCTCTCCTACTGCGTTTGCAATCCGCTGACCTCGCAGATCAAGGTCGTCCGCACAAAGCAGCATCGCCTCTACACGATCGTCAAGCAGACGCTCATCGCCTACATGAACGGCTCCGTACCGCAGGTCGCTCTCGAATACGGTCGCAAGACCATCGGCAACGGCGATCGTCCTTCGATCGACGCCGTCGAGCAGGAGATGATGAACCCCGGTGGTGAGAGCAAGGCGGCCTAACGATGAACAATCCGTCGAGCGAAGTCACTAAGCCGATCGACCCGATCGTCCTTGCGCGGCTGACAGGCAGCCTGGGTGACGTGAAGACGATTGCCCATTGCTGCAGCGATGTTGCGGCCCTGCAATGCCAGCTTCTCGGCGATGTCGTCCAGGAGGAAATGCAGCTCGACATCGGCGTCGAGTATGCTGGCCACGTCTCCGGTCTGCGCTCTCAGGTCATCGCGGGGCTTGGCTCGGGTTACACGCTTGTCAGCGCCAGTCAGCGCAACTGGTGTACCCATTTCGTGATCGCCACCCGGAACAGCCTGCCGATCGCCATGATCGCGCAGCTGCTCGGCGATACCGACCAGCCTTCTGATGACACGCGCACGTTGACGTCTATCGAGGGCGATATCGCATCGCTGCTCGTTTCGCGGATCGCGGGCGTGCTTCGCCTCGGCCTCGGCCCCAAGGGGGAGTTCGAGCCGGTGCTGTCGCCATGCTATCCGATCACCGACTACGCCCGGCAGTCGCTGGAGATACCCGACTGTTTCGCAGCCGCGGTCCGGCTTCAGGTCAAGCTTGGATCGCTGACGGGTGAGGTCGTGATCGTCATTCCGCAAAGCGTGTTGCTGAAGACGACGATCACCCGTCCTTCCGGACAACTGGCAAACAGTCTTCCGGCGCCGGCCGACGCCGTTGCCGATCACGTGCTGCGCTCGCAGATCGATCTTTGCGCGCGCATCAAGCTCACGCCGCTCAAGCTTGGCTCAATTGCCAGATTGAAGCCTGGTGATACCATACCGTTCGAAGACATCGGCGACATTGGGGTCGATATGGATGCGAACGGGAAACTGATCTACCGCTGCGAGTTCGGCCGGTCCGGCGACAGCTATTCCGTAAAGATAAAATCCAACGTCTCTCCAGACGGCAATATACTCAAAAAAATTCTCGATAATTGACGCGGCGCTTCCGCGCCCGGCAGCTTCAGACAAGTTTCGATGTGGATAATAGATCATGGCTAGAAAAACGACCGTCAAAAACGAACTGACTGAAGATCCGATCGCTTCAAGCAGCCTGGATCTGGAACACGCGATCGACGACCTGCGTGGCGCATTGAAGGCGGACGAGGACGGCACGCTGCTGTCGGCCGATCCGTTCGCGTCACCGGCCTCCGATTTCGGCAGCGACAGCTTCGGTTCGACGGATTTCGGAACGAGCGACTTTGGCTCGACCGATTTCGGCGGCAGCGATTTTGGTGGTGGCGACCTTGGCAAGTCCGACTTCGGAGCCAGCAGCTTTGGTGGTGGCGCAAGTGCGATGCCGAGCTTCGGATCCGACACGCATGGTGAAAGCCTCGAGGCCAATCATGACCTCATCTTGGACATTCCGATCGATGTCCAGATCGTGCTCGGTTCAAGCCGCATGCCGGTCAAGGGTCTGATGAGCCTCAAGGAAGGCACGACGATCACGCTCGACAAGAAAATCGGCGAGCCGGTCGATATCACCGTGAACGGTCGCCTGATCGCCCGCGGCGAAATCACGCTTCTCGAAGACGACGATACACGCTTCGGCGTAAAGCTCACTGAATTGTCAGGAGCTCCCAAGAGCTAAAATGAATTTAGCGTTTTAGGACAAGCCCATGATGGACTTCGATACCTTTAGTGACAACCTGCCCGGCCAGCCGCTTTCTCAGGCAGAGAAAGCGGCTGCGGTTCTGCTCGCAATGGGAACGGGCGTTGCAGGTAAGCTGCTGAAGTATTTTACCCAAGCCGAACTGCAGACAATCATTGCCTCCGCGCAGAGCCTGCGCGCCATTCCGCCAGACGAACTGACCACTCTCGTCAACGAGTTCGAAGACCTGTTCACCGAAGGAACAGGTTTGATGGACAACGCCATGGCGATGGAAAAGATTCTCGACGAAGGCCTGACGCCGGAAGAGGTCGACGGCCTGCTCGGCAGACGCACCGCGTTCCAGACCTACGAGGACAGTCTCTGGGACCGTCTTCAGGACGCCGATCCGGTGTTCATCTGCAAGTATCTCGGCCGCGAACATCCGCAGACGATCGCCTACATCCTTTCGATGCTGCCTTCCGCCTTTGGTGCGAAGATCCTGGTCGAACTGCCGGAAAGCCTGCGTGCCGACATCATGAAGCGTGCGGTGAACCTGAAGAACGTCAATCCGCAGGCGGTGCAGATCATCGAAAAGCGGATCGCCGATCTCGTCAACGAAATCGATGCCGAGCGGAACTCGACCGGCCCGGTCAAGGTCGCGGACCTGATGAATCAGCTCGAAAAGCCGCAGGTCGATTCCCTGCTCGAATCACTGGAACAGGTCAGCCAGGAAGCAGCCCAGAAGGTTCGCCCGAAGATCTTCCTGTTCGAAGATCTCATGGTCATGCCGCAGCGCAGCCGTGTCATCCTGCTCAACGATATCGCGGGCGACATCCTGACGATGGCGCTGAAAGGTTCGTCGGCACCGATGCGCGAATCCGTGCTCGTCTGCCTCAGCCCACGCCAGCGCCGCATGGTCGAATCGGATCTTGCCGCCGGCGGCACGATCAACCCGCGCGAAGTGGCGCTTGCCCGCCGCGCGATCTCGCAGGAAGCGATCCGGCTTGCCAATTCCGGCCAGATCGAACTCAAGGAAAAAGAAGCACCGGCAAGCGAAGCGGCCTGATTGCCTCCGCTGCCGGACGCATCCAACACCGAAATGCCCGCCTCGTGCGGGCATTTTGTTATCCTTCGCCGTCTCGCATGCGGTCAAGCATAGCCGGGACACGATGGAAACTATGCTCGCAGCGCCGCGAATCGGTTAAGGCTTTCGCGCTCGCCGAGCTGGACGAGTATGGGGAGATGTCGCGCTTTCGTGGGCCGACATGCTGAATGCCACTGGGAGAGATCGATGTCGAATAAGCGCATATTGCTGGTCGGAGCCGGATTGTCGGGCGCCGTCATCGCCAGGAAACTTGCGGAGGCCGGTCATTCCGCTGTCGTTCTCGACGAGCGCGCCCACATCGCCGGCAACTGTTTTACCGAGCGTGACAGCGATACGGGCGTGATGGTGCATGTCTACGGACCGCACATCTTTCATACCGACGATGAGCCGGTCTGGGATTATGTCAACCGGTTCCAGACCTTCATGCCCTATGTCAACCGCGTGAAGACGACCAGTGGCGGGCGCGTGTTCCTGCTGCCGATCAACCTGCACACGATCAACCAGTTCTTCGGCAAGACGCTGCGACCCGACGAGGCAAGAGAGTTCATCGCGTCGCTGGCCGATACGTCCATCGGTGAGCCGAAGACGTTCGAAGAGCAGGCTTTGAAATTCGTCGGCCGTGATCTCTATGAGGCGTTCCTGAAGGGCTACACGGTCAAGCAATGGGGCTGCGAGCCAAGCCAGCTGCCGGCCAGCATTTTGAAGCGTCTGCCCGTCCGTTTCAACTATGACGACAACTACTTTTTCCATCGTTTTCAGGGCATGCCTGAGAACGGCTATACGGAAATGGTTGAACGCATTCTCAATCACGAGCGCATCGAGGTCAGGCTCGGGACCCGTTTCACCCGGCCAGATGCCGCGTCATTCGACCATGTCTTCTATTCGGGACCGCTTGACGGTTACTTCGACTTCGAACTGGGTCGGCTAGGCTATCGGACGCTGGATTTCGACCGCTTCAGCTACAACGGCGACCACCAGGGCTGCGCCGTGATGAACTACGGCGATCTCGACATTCCCTATACCCGCATTACCGAGCACAAGCATTTCTCGCCTTGGGAAACCCATGAGAAGAGCATCTGCTACCGGGAATATTCGCGCGCCTGCGGACCAAGCGACATCCCCTACTATCCGATCCGCATGGCCGACGAAAAGGCCTTGCTCGAGCGCTATGTCGAGCTGGCCCGGACGCAGCAGAACGTGACATTCGTCGGCAGGCTCGGGACCTATCGCTACCTCGACATGGACGTGACGATCCGCGAGGCCCTGGACACGGGGGACGCCTATATCAACGCCCTGCAGGGGAAAGGCGCGCTCGGAGCGTTTTTCGTTAATCCGTAGAGCCGATGTAACAGGGCATAGTCTGCAAGAAGGGTTGCCCGGATTTGCGGGAAACGGATGGCTGCAACGGAATTGGTGAAAATGGCCGCGCTATACTTTGTCGCGTCGACAATATCTTGCGGTTCGATTGCGCGATGCTGTTCGTCGCTGACGAAAAGACCGCCAATTCAGTGGAACTTTAGGTCGCTGCTTCCTGCGACAGTGAACCGGCAAATCAGGTTCCATTGAGTTCTTGCCGGGCGTAGTAAACTCCTGAAGTCTCGCTCGGCATTAACCCAAAATTAAGCGGTACTCCATTACATCTTTAGTGATCGCGAAAGTTCAAACACAGGTCCCATTCCCCCATGCGTCAGACGCAACGCGGGGAGGCTTTGTATGGAATCTTTCTCGGCCACCGGCGTAGGGGGTCAGAGCTGTCGAACAGCTCTGGAAGCATGATGCCCTTCCAATACGCAGGCTCGCAGGAGCCATGTCTCACTTGATATTGTTTCGTCCGTCATGAGGTCCGAGTTGTGGTCGCTGAGTGCGCCCGGCTACGTGGGCATGATTGCCGGCAGGCGCCTTTGCGCGCCTGGGTCGCTGTAGGAACTGTTCGTTCATTACGCAGCCAGGGACAGGGGAATGCGTACGTGATCAACCAACTCCGAGGGCGCACATAA
Source organism: Rhizobium sp. PvP014 (assembly GCF_017876855.1). NCBI lineage: Bacteria > Pseudomonadati > Pseudomonadota > Alphaproteobacteria > Hyphomicrobiales > Rhizobiaceae > Rhizobium > Rhizobium sp. PvP014. The sequence goes on along the minus strand of NZ_JAGIOT010000002.1, from coordinate 3,368,956 downwards.
TGACTTCTATCGTATCATCTCTAAGCGTAAACCAGATCAAGGCGATGTCCACGACGACGATTGCGTCGCTGAGCACGGATGACGTCGCCGCTCTGAGCTCCACTCAGATCGCAGCACTTTCATCGTCGCAGATCGCTGCGATCGAAACCGGCGACTTCGAGGTCATGTCGTCCGCACAGATCAGCGCCATCTCGGCCGCTGCGGTGCTGGGCATGTCGACCGACCAGCTTGGTGTCCTTTCGACCGGCAATGTGCAGGGTCTGTCGACCTCGCAGCTCGCCGCGATGTACTCCACCCAGATCGAAGCTCTCGATGCCGATCAGGTAACCGCGCTCAGCAGCACGCAGATCGCGGCTCTCGGCTCCGCGTCGCTCGCCGTGATGTCGACGGATGAACTTGCGAGCTTCACGACCGACGAAATTGCCGCCATCAGCACCAAGGCTATCGTCGCTCTCGACGCCGACGATTTCGCTGCATTCGGCAGCAACGTGTCGGCCCTCACCTCCAAGCAGGTCTCGGCGCTCAGCACGGACCAGATCGCACTTTTTAGCACCACCACGATCGCTGCATTCGGTTCCGACCAGGTCGCTGCGCTGACATCCAGCCAGATCGGCGTTATGTCGACCGCCGCGATCGCCGCAATCGCGACCGACACCATCTCCTCGCTGACGTCCAAGCAGCTCTCCGCGATGTCCTCCGACCAGATCGCCGCACTTGATCTCGACCGGACCACCGCGCTGACCAGCTCTCAGATCTCCGGCCTCGGCTCCGACGCAATCGGCGCAATGACGACGGACGAAATCGCAGCCTTCACGACCGACGAACTCGCCGCTATCAGCACCAAGGCCATTGCAGGCCTTTCCACTGACGACTTGACCGCTCTCGGCACCAACGTCACCTCCTTGACGTCCAAGCAGATCTCGGCACTGTCGACCGCCCAGATCGCATCGCTGAGCACCGACGTCATCGCCGGACTCGGCAGCAGCCAGATCGGCGCGCTGACATCCACTCAGGTCGCAGTTCTGTCCACCGCCGCTATCGCCGCAATCGCGACAGACAACATCGCCGCCCTGACCTCCAAGCAGCTCTCGGCCATGTCGACAGACCAGGTTGCAGCTCTGGATGTCGACCAGGTGACGGCTCTCTCCAGCTCGCAGATCGCCGGCCTGAGCTCGGGTGCCATGGCTGTCATGTCGACCGACGAAATCGCAGCCTTCTCGACTGACGAAGTCGCCGCCATCAGCAGCAAGGCAATCTCCGGCCTGTCCAGCGACCAGATCGCTGCCCTCGGAACCGACGTGACTGTCCTGACCTCCAAGCAGATCTCGGCAATGTCGACCACCCAGATCGCATCGCTGAGCACGGATGTCATCGCATCGCTCGGCAGCAGCCAGATCGGCGCATTGACGTCCACTCAGATTGCGGTTCTGTCGACCGGCTCCATCGCAGCGATTGCTACCGACAGTATCGTTGCTCTCACCTCCAAGCAGCTTTCGGCCATGTCGACAGACCAGGTCGCAGCTCTTGATGTCGACCAGGTGACGGCTCTGTCCAGCTCGCAGATCGCAGGGCTGACCTCGGGTGCCATCGCTGTCATGTCGACCGACGAAATTGCAGCCTTCTCCACTGACGAACTTGCCGCGATCAGCAGCAAGGCAATCTCCGGCCTGTCCACGGATCAGCTTACTGCCCTCGGCACCGACGTCACGTCCATGACGTCCAAGCAGATCTCGGCGATGTCGACCGCGCAGATCGCATCGCTGAGCACCGACGTCATCGCCGGACTCGGCAGCAGCCAGATCGGCGCAATGACGTCCACGCAGGTCGGAGTTCTGTCCACTGCCGCTATCGCCGCAATCGCGACAGACAACATCGTTGCCCTTTCCTCCAAGCAGCTGTCGGCCATGTCGACAGACCAGGTTGCAGCTCTGGATGTCGACCAGGTGACGGCTCTCTCCAGCTCGCAGATCGCCGGCCTGAGCTCGGGTGCCATGGCTGTCATGTCGACCGACGAAATCGCAGCCTTCTCGACTGACGAAGTCGCCGCCATCAGCAGCAAGGCAATCTCCGGCCTGTCCACGGATCAGCTGGCTGCCCTCGGGACCGATGTGACTGTCCTGACTTCCAAGCAGATCTCGGCGATGTCGACTACCCAGATTGCATCGATGAGCACGGATGTCATCGCTTCGCTCGGCAGCAACCAGATCGGCGCACTGACGTCCACTCAGATCGCGGCTCTGTCCACCAACGCGATCGGCGCAATCTCGACCGCCAGTGTCGTTGCCCTCACCTCCAAGCAGCTTTCGGCTATGTCGACAGACCAGGTCGCAGCTCTCGGTATCGATCAAGTAACGGCTCTCTCCAGCTCGCAGATCGCCGGCCTGAGCTCGGGTGCCATCGCTGCCATGTCGACCGACGAAATCGCAGCCTTCTCCACTGACGAAGTCTCGGCCATCAGCACGAAGGCAATCTCCGGTCTCTCCACGGATCAGCTTGCTGCTCTCAGCGCTAACGTTGGTTCGCTGAGCTCCAAGCAGATTGCGGCCCTGTCCACCGACCAGGTCGCGTCTCTGAGCACTGATACGGTTGCAGCCCTCAGCTCCACCCAGATCGGCGCGCTGACCTCCAGGCAGATCTCGGCACTGTCCACCGCCGCGATCGGTGCAATCGAAACGGCCGACATCGGTTCGCTGAGCTCCAAGGTGCTCTCGGCCATGTCAACCGATCAGGTTGCAGCGCTCAGCCTGGATCAGGTTACTGCACTGACCAGCTCGCAGATTGCCGGTCTGACCTCTGGCGGCATCGCCGCAATGTCGACCGACGAAATTGCAGCCTTCTCGACTGACGAGATCGCCGCGATCAGCACCAAGTCCATCTCCGGCCTGTCTACAGAAGACATTGCCGGCTTGGCCTCGACACAGCTCAATGCCCTGAACTCGCGTCAGATCCAGGCCCTGAGCGACGAACAGGTCGCAGCTGTCATTGCCGCATACTCGTCGGTCTGACGACCAGCGAAGGCGATACGCTCCATCATCAAAGGCGGCGCAGCTTAGGCTGCGCCGCCTTTTTGGTTGACCGCAGGGCATGCAAGTCTGGATTGCCCTCACCCTGCTTCGCGACCGCAATAACAAGCCCGACGCAAGCTAACCCCGATAATTACAAGGATAAGACGCGTGGAGTGCGTCAATCGTCAGCATCGCTGCCTTGGAACGGGATGGTCATGAACGCCAATATCGCACCTGCAACTGCCCAGGCTTCGCCCTTCGCCAGTATTCTGGAGAAGGCGCAGAACCAGCAACTCTCGCTCGGCGATCTGTTCCAGGTTGCAGAAGCGCTCAATTCCAGCGGCCAGCAGGCGCGCGCCGTCGAGGTCTACAAGGTGTGGACCGCCTTCAACGAAACCCACCCGCTTTTGCATGTCGCCTATTTCAACTACTCCGTGACGCTGCGACAGCAGGGCGACAATGCCGGCGCCATTCTCGCCTTGCAGGCGGCCAACAGGCTCGATCCGCTTTTCGGCCCGGCCCATATCAATCTGGGACGTACGCTCGAAGATTCCGGCCTCATCAATCAGGCACTCCAGAAATGGCGCACCTATATCGATCTGACCGACGAAGTCATTCCTGACCGCATCAACAACCGCCTAATGGCCATGCAGCATACCGGCCGCGTGCTCGAAAACGCAGGTCGGCTGGATGATGCGGAATCCATCCTGTGGCAGGCGATCGAACTGCAGCCAAACAAGACGGAGGCCGGCCAGCACTGGAGTTCGATTCGCCAGCGCCAGTGCAAATGGCCGGTTCTGACTACGACATCGCCGCATGTGACGCCGCGCCAGCTTCTCGATGCGATGTCGCCGCTGACGCTGTCGTGCTATTCGGACGATCCGATGTTCCAGCTGGCCAAGGCCTATCGCTACAGCAAGCAGCTTATCGGCGGGCCGTTCGACCTCAGCGCCTTCCCCCGCAAGGCGGCCAAGAAAAAGACCGGAACCGGGCAGCGTCTGCGCATCGGTTATCTCTCATCAGACCTTCGCGACCATGCCGTCGGTTTCGCATTGCGTGAAGTGCTCGAGTTGCATGACAAGGATAGCGTCGAGATCTACGCCTACTATTGCGGCGAGGCCCGCACCAACGATGCCACGCAAGACCGCATCAAGGCGGTCGCCGACCAGTGGCGCGATATTGCGGCACTTGGCGATGCGGAAGCGGCGAAGACCATCCGCGCCGACGAGATCGATATCCTGATCGACGTCAACGGCTATACGAAAATGGCCCGTGCGAAAATCTTCGCCTACCGTCCGGCACCGGTCATCGTCAATTTCTGCGGCTATCCGGGATCGATCGGCAGCCCGTTCCACCAGTACATGATTGCCGACGGTCACATCGTGCCACCGGAAAACGAGATCTTCTACACCGAGAAGGTGCTGCGGATCGCCTGCAACCAGCCGATCGACCGCAAGCGCGTAATCGCCCCGACGCCGAGCCGCATCGATGCCGGACTGCCGGACGGCGCCTTCGTCTATGCCTGCTTCAACGGCATGCAGAAGATCACATCGGACTGCTTCAATCGCTGGATGAAGATCCTGTCTGCAACGCCCGGCAGCGTCCTCTGGCTGCTCGCGGGGGACGAGGATGCCAATGTGCGGCTGCGTCAGTTGGCAGAAAAGCAGGGCATCGCGGCAGAACGGCTGATCTTCGCGCCGAAAGCGCCGAACGCCAATCACCTTGCCCGCATCGCCTGTGCCGATCTCTTCCTCGATACATTCCCCTACGGCGCGCATTCGACGGCATCGGACGCCATCACCATGGGTCTTCCGATCCTCACCGTGTCGGGCAACGGCTTTGCCTCGCGGTTCTGCGGCAGCATTGTTGCCGCCGCCGGCATTCCGGAGATGATCTGCGCCACACCGGAGGAGTATGTCGCGCGCGCCATCGGCTTTGCGCATGACCGCGAGAGCCTGCGCGCGATCAGAACGTCGCTCTGGGACAAGCGCGACACGAGCGCGCTTCGGGACATGCCCGGCCTCGCGCGTCGGCTGGAAGAACTCTACTGGCAGATGCAGGGCGAGGCCGAGCGTGGGGAGACGCCGGTGCCTGATCTTCGCAATCTCGACATCTATTACGAAGTCGGCGCGGAGCTCGTTCTCGAGGGGATCGAGTTCGAAACTGCCGATGCCTACCGGAAGCGCTACACATCGAAGCTGGCATATCAGAACGAATATGCGCCGATTCCCTACGACGACCGTTTCTGGAAACAAAACAAGGGCTGAACTGTCCTGACCCGGCTGTTCTCGATCGAGAGCGTCCGGGTTTTCGGCAGTCTCAAAGGCTCAAAATCCATTTTTAAAATCAAATGCCGCATCAAGGATCATAGCGTATGACCTCGACAATTTCCTCCCTGAGTGCCTCTCAGGTCAGGTCCCTCTCAACGGCAAGCGTCGCTGCGTGGACCACGGAAGATGTCGCATCGCTTTCGACCAAGCAGATCGCTGCGATGTCGTCCTCGCAGATTGCGGCCCTTGATGTCGAAGACGTCGACGTGATGAACACGGTGCAGCTCAATGCCATTTCGCAAAATGCGATCATCGGCCTGACGCTGGACCAGTTGTCCATTCTCAACGGGAACGAAATCGCCAGCCTGAGCACGAGACAGGTTTCCTCACTGTCGACCGCACAGATCAGCAGCCTTTCGGACGATCAGGCCGAGGCTCTGACCTCCGTCCAGGTCGGCGCCCTCACCTCGGAACAAATCGCGGCCCTTACACCGGACGAGATCGCAACATTTTCGACCGCCGACATGGCTGCGATCAGCGCGAAAGGTGTGCGCGGCCTGACATCGACGCTGATCGCCGCACTGTCGGAAGAACAGGTTGCAGCGCTCAACACAGCGGCGATTTCCAATCTGGCCACGAGCCAGATTGATGCCTTTTCCGCCGATCACCTTGCCGCGCTGAAGACAATCCAGATCGCCGCTCTCGGCGGGTCGCAAATGGGCGCATTGACCAGCAACGATATCGCGGCGCTGTCGACGGATCAGGTTGCGGCGCTCAACACAAGGGCGATCGTCGGTCTCAACACCGATCAGATTGCTGCTCTGTCCATCGACCAGGCCGAAGCGCTATCCTCGGTCCAGGTAAAAGCGCTGACCTCGATCCAGCTCGCGGTTCTGAGCGCAGAAGCGATCGAAACGTTTTCGACGGCGGACATTGCATCGATCAGCAGCAAGGCGGTCTCCGGTCTGACAACCGACGTGATCTCAGCCCTGTCCGAACAGCAGATCGCCGCCCTGACCGTGGGGACGGTTGCGAAGCTTTCGGCAACGCAGGTGGCAGCGCTCTCGGTCGATCAGTTCACTGCCATGGCGACAGCACAGATTGCAGCGCTCAGCGCAACGCAGATCACCGCCATCAGCACGGGCACCATAGCCGAATTTTCCACGCAGCAGATTGCAGCACTCGGAACCGCGACCGTTGCCAAGCTTTCCACGGTGCAGATTGCAGCACTTTCCGAAGATCAAGCGGAAGCGCTCTCCTCGGTCCAGGTAAAGGCCCTGACCTCGTCGCAGATCGCAGCCTTCAGCGATTCGGCAATCGCCACCTTCTCGACCGACGATATCGCTGCCATCAGCAATCGTGGCATTGCGGGGCTGACCGTCGAGAACATTGCCGCGCTGACAACCGGACAGATCGCTTCGCTCAGCACGTCCGCCATTTCCAACCTCGGCACGGACGAGATTGCCGCCCTTTCGGTCGAACAGGCCGAGGCCTTGTCTTCGGTCCAGATCAAGGCGCTGAGCTCGAAGCAGCTTGCCGCACTGTCGCCGGAGGCAGTCGCAACCTTTACCACCGCCGAAATCGCCGCGATCAGCAGCAAGGGTATCGGCGGCCTGAGTTCGGATGCGATCGCAGGACTTTCCATCAGCCAGGTCGCGGCTCTCGGCACGGGTGCGATCGCCAAGCTTTCGACAACCCAGATCGCCAGCCTTTCGGCCGAGCAGGCGGATATCCTATCCACCCTGCAGATCGCGGCACTGACCTCGAAACAGCTTTCAGCGCTTTCCCCCGAGGCAATCGCGACGTTTACGGCCGCAGAAATCGCGACGCTCACCAACAAAAGTATCGGCGGCCTCAGCACCGATATCATTGCGGCACTCACGACAGCGCAGATCGCCGCTCTCGGGACGAGCGCGATTGCCAACCTCGGCACGCAGCAGATTGCGGCACTGTCGACGGATCAGGTGGCTACGCTTTCGGCGGCTCAGGTGAAGGTCCTGTCTTCCAAGCAGGTTTCTGCGCTGACGGAAGACGGTATCGCGACACTGTCGACGAACCAGGTGGCAGCACTGTCAACAGGTGCCATCAAGGGCTTGGTCGCGGACCAGATCGGTGCAATGTCGACCCGGCAGGCCGAAAGCCTGACGTCGGCACAGGTCGGCGCCCTGTCGTCGAAACAGCTCTCGGCGTTCGACGATGATCACATCGCCACCTTCTCAACGCTCGATATTGCAGCAATCGGATCGAGCGCGGTTGGCGGGCTGTCGGAGGATGCGATCTCGTCGCTCTCCGCAAGCCAGATCGCAGCGCTTGGGACTGGTGCCCTGGCGGCACTTGGTACAGGCCAGATCGCAGCTTTTGCGACATCCCAGATCGGAGCGTTGAGCACCCAGCAGATCGCCGCCCTGAAACCGACACAGATCGCAGCGCTCGGCGCGAGCGACATTGCGGTTCTCTCCACGGCGCAGGTCGCCGCACTGAGCGCCTCCGCAGTGGCAGCGCTTGGCGTCGATCAGGTCGAGGCTCTCACATCCGCACAGATCACGGTGCTCGGCTCCAAGCAGATGGCGGCCCTGACATCGACGCAGGTCGCAGCGCTTGATACCGCCGACATCGCACGGCTATCTTCCATGCAGGTCGCAGCCCTAAGCGCCTCCGGCGTTGGGGGTCTCAGCACCAGACAGCTCGCCGTTCTGTCGGTCGATCAGGCCGAAGCGCTGAATTCCAATCAGATCGGTGCACTCACATCCTCGCAGCTTGCTGCACTCGGGACCGACGACATCGCGACATTCTCGACCAAGGAGATTTCGGCGATCGGTTCGGGCGCAATTTCGGGTCTGTCCACGTCAACGATCGCCAGCCTGTCGAGCGAGAAGATCGTGGCGATCAGCACAGCCGGTATCTCCGGCATGACGACACGGCAGGTCGATGCCCTGAGCGCTGGTCAGATCGCGATCCTTTCCACGAAGCAGGTGTCGGCGCTGACCTCGCTGCAGGTCTCTGTTCTTGAGACTACAGATATTGCCGCTCTTTCCTCGAGCCAGGTGAACGCACTCAGTTCCACCGGTGTTGTCGGCCTGACCACGAGCCAGATTGCCGCGCTCTCCTCGGATCAGATCGCAGCGCTGTCCACCCGCCAGGCTGCGGTTCTGAGCTCGTCGCAGATCGTGGCGATCATCTCCAACAATATCGAGGCGTTTTCCGCCAAGAACCTCGGCGTGATCAGCTCCAGCGCGGTTGCCGGGCTTTCAACATCGGTGATCGCTGCTCTTTCGACCGCAGCCATCGCGGCGCTCAGCACGAACGGCATTTCCGGACTGACGACGAAACAGGTGGATGCGCTGACATCCGACCAGGTTTCGGTCCTCACCACGAAGCAGCTCGCGACACTGACCTCGGCGCAGGTCGGTGCTCTCGGCGCCAGCGACGTGACCGTGCTGACGACCTCCCAGATCGCGGCGCTTAGCGCGGCGGGTGTCGCCGGGCTTTCGACCGGCCAGCTGAGTGCGTTGAGCACGGCGCAGGTCGAAGCCATGACGGCCTCGCAGGTCGGCGCGCTCAGCTCCAAGCAGCTTGGAGCGCTCGGCACCGACGATATCGCCACATTCTCCACCGCAGATATCGCCGCGATCGGCTCGGACGCCATTGCCGGCCTCTCCACCGACATGATTGCGGCACTGTCGGTCGACCAGGTCGATTCGCTCAGCACAGCCGGCATAGCCGGTCTCAGCACCAGGCAGATCGACGCCATGGACTCGGCGCAGATCGAGGCGCTGACAAGCAAGCAGGTCGCGGCCCTCAATTCCCGGCAGGCGACGGCGCTCGACACTGCCGATATCGGCAAATTCTCGACGCAGGATATTGCAGCGATCGGCTCCGACCTCATCGTCGGGCTTTCGACCGCCGTGATCGCAGCACTGACCACCGATCAGGTCGCAGCGCTGAGTGCAGCCGGACTGTCCGGGCTGTCGACGAAGCAGATCCAGTCTCTGACAAGCGACCAGATCGGATCGCTCTCATCGTCCCAGATTGCGGTTCTCAACTCCAAGCAGATCGCAGCGCTGGATACGGAAGATGTCGCGGCCCTTTCGGCCGGCCAGATCGCCGCTCTGAGTTCGGGCGGCGTTACGGGGCTTTCGAGCGCGCAGATCAGCGTCCTTAGCACCGCTCAGGTCGAGGCCTTTACGGCGACCCAGGTTGGCGCCTTCAGTTCATCGCAGATTGCAGCGCTTGGCGCCGACGATCTTTCGACCTTCTCGGAAGCCGATATCGCCGCGATCAGCTCGGCTGCGATGCAGGGTCTGTCGACCGCGACCATCGCGGGCTTTTCGGCAGACCAGATCGAAGCGCTAGGCACCGCCAATATCGCCGGCCTGACGACGGCTCAGGTCGGGGCGATGAGCACGGATCAGCTGTCTGCGCTGACCACGAGCCAAATCAAGAACCTGACCTCGCGGCAGATTTCGGCGCTCGGCACATCCGGGATCGCTGCCTTCTCCCACGATCAGATCGAAGCGCTCAACACGGCCGCCATCGCGGGGCTGACAACGGCCCAGATGAGCAGCATGAGCAGCGATCAGATCGAAGCTCTGACGTCCGTTCAGGTTGCCATGCTGAGTTCGACGCAGATCGCATCGCTTGGCACGGACGATCTGGCGACATTCAGCACTGGCGATCTTTCGGCGATCAGTTCGTCGGCCATGCAGGGGATCTCGACAGCGACGATTGCAGGCTTCTCCGCCGATCAGATCTCTGCACTCGGCACCGGCGGCATTGCCGGGCTGACAACGGCCCAGATCAACGTTCTGAGCACCGATCAGGTCGGCGCACTCACCACCGGCCAGCTTTCGGCTCTGACATCGAGGCAGGTGGCAGCGCTCGGCACCGACGACATTCTTGCCATCTCGGCCGATCACATTTCGGCGCTCAACCCGTCGGTGATCGCCGCTTTCTCGACGGTCCAGATCGCAGCGCTCAGCACGAGCCAGTCAGAGGCACTGACATCCAGCCAGATCGCCACCTTGAGCTCAGGCCAGATCGCAGCCTTCGGCCTTGACGACATCGAGACATTCTCGACTGCAGACATCGCCGCCATCACGTCCAAAGCCGTGCCCGGCCTGTCGACGTCGATGATTGCGGCACTTTCGACCGACCGTATCGCGGCTCTCAGCGCCGACGGCATTGCAGGCCTTTCGACCGCCCAGATCAATGCCATGAGCGTGTTGCAGGTGGAAGCCCTGACGACTGCACAGTTCTCGGTGATGACGTCCCGCCAGCTTGCGGTGCTCGGCACGGACGATCTGGCGATGCTGTCGCCGAACGATATCGCGGCGCTCAACACAGGCGCGATATCAGGCCTCTCGGCGACCCAGATTGCCGCCTTGACGGTCGATCAAGTGGAAGCATTCACCTCCGATCAGGTGGGCATGCTCACATCCACACAGCTTGCCGCGCTTGACCAGGACGATATCGAATCGTTCTCGACCAGTGACATTGCCGCGATCAGTTCGAAGGCGATGCCTGGCCTTTCCACAGCAATGCTGTCGGCGTTTTCGGTCGAGCAGATCTCCGTGCTCGGTACCGGCGGCATTGCAGGACTTTCGACGGCGCAGATCGCCGTCTTGAGTTCGATGCAGATCGAAGCTTTGACGACCACGCAGATCGCGGTCTTCACGTCCAAGCAGATTGCAGCGCTCGACACCGGCGATCTCGCCGTTCTCTCGAGCCAGCAACTCGCGGCCATCAGCTCGGCCAGCGTCGGCGGACTTTCGACGGCAACGATCGGCGCCTTCACGACGGAGCAGATCGCGGCCTTGAGCCCGGCGGCGATCTCGGGTCTCTCCACCAGCCAGATCAACGCCATCAGCGTCGATCACCTGGAAGCGCTGACGACCGACCAGGTCGGCGCCCTGACCTCCAAGCAGATGGCCTCGCTCGGCACAGACTATATCGCAGCACTTTCGGTCGAACAGATCGCAGCGATCGGTGCCGGCGGCATTTCCGGTCTCGGCAGTGTTCAGATCGCGGCTCTCAATACCGAGCAGATCGACGCGTTCACGACGAGCCAGATTGCGGCGCTGAGTTCCGGCGCGCTGATGGGGCTCTCGTCGGAAGATTTCGAAACCTTCTCGACGGCGGATCTGGCAGCGATCAGCTCATCCGCAATCAAGGGCCTTTCGACCGGCTTTATTGCCGCGCTTTCTAACGATCAGATTGCTTCTCTGAGTGCCGGAAGCGTCGGCGGCCTGACAAGCCTGCAGATCGACGCCATGAGTTCGCAGCAGATTGACGCCTTTTCGACCGAACAGCTTGCGGGCCTCAGCGCCAACGGACTTGGGGGGGTTTCGGCAGACGATTTCGGCACGTTCACACTCGAAGAGCTGGCCGTTCTCAACCCGACTTCGATCAAGGGACTGCCGGTCAGCATCATCGCAGGTCTTTCCACGATCCAGATCGGCGCGCTGACGACCAGCCAGGTGGCCGGCCTCGGCTACAACCAGATCGTCGCCATGAGCATCGATCAGCTCGCCGCATTGTCGGTCGATCAGGTCGGGGCCCTGGGCGCGCTTCAGGCATCGGGCATCGGCGCCGACGATATTCTCGGCTTTACCACCGAGGAGATTGCCGCCTTCAGCACCGGTGCGATCTCAAGCTTGAGCACGCTGGTCATCGCGTCGCTCACCACGGCACAGGCAGAGGCCCTCACACCGCTGCAGGTCAACGCGATGACGTCGGCACAGATTTCCGCACTGACGGATGCGGGCCTTGCGACATTCTCGGCCGAAGACATCTCGCTCATCAGTGCCTCGGGGATCTCCGGCATATCGACGGCAGACATCTCGCATCTGACGAGCGACCAGCTTGCGGCGTTGATCGATACGCAAATGGGATCGTTGAGCCCGGACCAGATCTCCGCCGTGATTGCCCGCTATGTCGCATAAGTAAGGTTCACCGCGTCGCGGTGAACCGCTCGACGGCCGTTGGGTTCAAAGCATCTGTGAGAAACCGGTAAACCTTGCGGCGCGGCACGGGCGGACAGATGCCACCGCGCCGTGCTTCTGCTAAGCTTGCTGCCGATGAAGCAGGAGTTGGCTCTTGTCCGACGATCAGGATAAAGACAGCAAAACCGAAGACCCGACTGGTAAAAAAATCCAGGACGCGATGGACAAGGGCAACATCGCGATCTCGTCCGAGGTGGCGATCTTCGCCTCGACGCTTGCCTTCTACATCTACCTGATCTTCTTCCTGCCGCAAAATACCGCTCATCTGGCTGAGGTTCTTAAAGATCTGGTCGAACGCCCCGAACAGTGGCGCATCGATTCGAGCGCGGACCTGGTGTCGCTCTGCGCCTATGTGCTGCTTCAGAGCGCTTATTTCATGCTTCCGGCAGCCGTCCTGTTCATGGGCTTCGGGTTGCTTGCGTCGGCAGGTCAGCACATGCCGTCGTTCATTCTCGAACGAATCAGGCCGCAGTGGAACCGGATCTCGCCGATGTCCGGGTTCAAGCGACTTTTCTCGATGCAGGGCATGGTCCATTTCGGCAAATCGCTGATCAAGATCGTCGCCGCCGGCATCATCATGTACCTGTCGCTGCGCAACGAGTATTTCAAACTGCTCGATTCGATCTTTTCCGACCCGCAGACGCTTTTTCCGATTCTGGCGCGAATCATCAAGAAGATGATCATCGTCGTCCTGGCCTGCACGTTTCTGGTTGCAGCACTGGATATCGCCTGGACGCGTTTCCACTGGTTTACCGAGCTTCGGATGACCAAGCAGGAAATCAAGGACGAGATGAAGCAGTCGCAGGGCGACCCTTTCGTCAAGGCGCGGCAGCGTTCGATTGCCCGTGATCGCGCCCGTCGGCGCATGATCAACAGCGTTCCGCGCGCCACACTGATCATCACCAACCCGACCCATTATGCGATCGCATTGCGGTATGTCGCGCAAGAATCGGAAGCTCCGGTTGTGGTTGCCAAGGGCCAGGATCTGATTGCGATGCGAATCCGCGAAATTGCTCAGGAGCACGGAATACCGATTTTTGAAGACCCACCGCTCGCCCGTTCCATGTTTGCGCAAGTCTCGGTTGATAGCGTCATCCCATCGGTTTTTTATAAGGCGGTCGCTGAACTGATCCATCGGATCTATGCGGGACGTCGTCAGAACAAACGGATGCGCTGACAGAATGAAAAAATGCTCCTATTCCGCCGTACGTGAAGAAATTCTTGCAAAGGCCATCGGCCCGCTTGCATCCGAATTACGGCTCATCGATGCGGCCGATCTCATTTCGCTTTTGCGGCTTGAGTATCATGCCAATATCTCGGACCTCGTCTCTTCGGCGGCCGAGCTGTATTTCCATCCCGGCACCGTGAATTTCGGCGTCGGTGGCGACTATCATCTCGACTGGGATACGCACCCATCGGTCACGCTGGACCTGGAGATCAAGCCGCGTGGCGTGACGATCCATGCTCAGCTGACGCTTCAGGCCGAAAAGGCGAGCGTCGAAATCAACTACATCAGCTTCCTTTCGCCCTCGGCCAATCCTGACGAGAACACCCGGTTTCTCGAGCGCAGTCTTCAGGACGCAGCCTTCGTACCGTCCATGCGCGGTTTGGCCGGCATGGCCGCGACGGCAAACTAAAAGGCGTCGTACCGCGGATCGTAAAGCTCCGCTTAACCGGGTCTCTGGTACATATGCTTGATTCGGCATTTGACTGCCGAATCAAGCGGCGATGCCCGGGAATGAAGCCCGATCTTTAAGGGTGAAGACCATGACTTCGACGACGCTGTCGACCTATACGAGCTATCTGATCGTCAACCGCGACATGAAGTCGTCGCTTGACCGCGTCGCCAGCCAGGGCACGGTCGCTCGCGATACCGAATATTACGAAGCCAATATCGACAAGGTGACGACAGCCGACGAATTCGTCGATGACTATCGACTGTATTCCTATGCGATGAAGGCCTATGGCCTTGAGGAAATGACCTACGGAAAGGCCTTCATGAAGAAGGTCCTGGAGAGCGATCTCAGCGATACCGCAAGCTTTGCCAATTCGCTGACCGACAAGCGCTATGCGACCATGGCGGCGGCTTTCAACTTCGGCACGAAGACCGCCGAGGCGCAGACTTCGGTTCAGGAAGATAATCTCGTCAAGGCGTATCAGGATTCCTTCGATCAGGAAGAAAAGGATATCCAGTCCGAGGTCGACTATTACAGCAAGGCCATCGCTAATATCACCGATGTCGACGACCTCCTGTCGAACAGCCGGCTGAAGACATATGTGCTCGACTCATTCGGGCTCGATGCCAAGTACACGTCCACCAGCTATCTGAAGCAGGTGTTGACCAGCGATCTCGAAGACCCGAACAGCTTTGCCAACCAGACCGGCAGCGACAAGTTCGTGGCGCTTGCCGAAGCGTTCAACTTCCAGGCTGACGGCACCGTCGCAGACGGCGACAGCGCCCAGACGAGCGGCCAGATCGAATCGCTGAGGCTCGATTACGTCTACAACAAATCGACGTTCCCATCCGATACGCTCGCGGCCGCCAACCAGACCTATTGGGAAACCAATATTGCCTCGATGACCAGTGTCGACGAGTTGGTCGACGACCCGCGGATGGTCGAGTATCTGACCACGGCCTTCAGCGTCAAAGTGCAGTTCACCTCCACGATCCGGTCGCTGCTGACCAGCGATTCGGCTGCAGCGACGCTCGGCTATACGGGCGTCAAGGCGATGTTCAATTTCCAGAGCGACGGTTCGATCGCCGCTGGCGAGACCGCTCAGAACCAGACCCAGCTGGCGTCTACCAGCACCTCCTACCAGACGGCCTTCAAGGCCAACCAGGAAGATGCGGTTACCAACGCCGTCACCAACTATCAGACGCGCATCGCCGAGGTGAAAAGCCTCGATGACTTTCTAAGTTCGAATAAAGACGACGACGACGATACCAATGACGATGTGACGGAGATCTGGGACGTCGCCCTGCGCGCCTATGGGATCGATCCGGCCGATGTCAGCAAGAGCCGGCTCAAGGATATTCTGGCAAGTGATCCGAACGACCCGAAGAGCTACGTCAACCAGCTGAAAGACGACCGGTACGTCAATCTGGTCAAGGCGTTCAACTTCGACGCGGAAGGCGATATCGACACGCCTCTCCTCGTCCAGTCAGCCAGCGTCATCAGCAATTTCGCGACAGACTACAAGACGGAACAGCTCAAACTTCTCAAGGGCAGCGCTCGCGAGAAGGCGGAGGAAGCTGCCGACAAGGAGATCGACTACTACAATACCCAGATGCAGACGATCACCACGGCCGCCGAGCTTATTGCCGACGACCGCCTGGTGTCCTTCGTGCTCGAATCGAAGGGGATCGATCCCAAATCGGTCACCAAGGACGAGCTGAAGAACATGTTCTCGTCCGATCTCGACAATCCCAAAAGCTATGTGAACAGTCTTGCCAACGGCGTGTTTGCTGAGATCGTCGCATCGTTCAACTTCGATAGCGAAGGCAACCTTTCTGCGCAGCCCGTGGGCACGATCCAGCAGCGCGGCGACGTGCTGGCGACCGTCAATAACTACAAGCAACAGACGCTTGAAGAGCAGGAGGGGGAATCCAACGAGGGCGTGCGGCTGGCGCTGTATTTCGAGCGCAAGGCGGCGGACGTTACGAGCGCTTATACGATCCTTGGCGACACGGCGCTGTTCGAGTTTTTCAAGACGACGTTCAGCATGTCCGACTACATATCCAACATGGATACGGATCAGCAGGCGAGCATGATCGAGAAATACGTCGACATCTCGAAGCTTCAGGATCCGGACTACGTGACCAAGTTGATCAAGCAATACACTGCGCTCTACGATTCCGAGAACAGTTCGACTACATCGCCGGCGCTGACGCTGCTCACAACCACCGGCACGACACGCATCAGCTCCGATACGCTGCTTGCCGTCGCCCAGCTTTCATCGAAATAGAGACTTCAGTGGATGTAGCCGAGGCGGATCGCCTTGGCGATCGCCTGGATGCGGTTCACGGAATTGAGCTTGATCGTCGCGGAGCCGAGATAGGCGTTGACAGTGTGAACGGAGAGGCCAAGCTTCTCGGCGATCTCTTCGCTGATACGACCGTCGCCGGCCAGTTGAAGACACGCCACTTCCCGTTCGCTCAGGGATTCGGCCGGCACGCTTCGACGCTCATCGAGTGCCAGAAGGTCCATCATGACCTGACAACTTCTGACGTGCTGGTCGATGATCAGATTGCTGCCCAGCTCCAGCGAGCCCGACAAAAACGTGACGTAGCCATTCCCGAGAGCACCCAACCGCACCGGGAATGCAATTCCTGACGATGGCATGATCCGGTCGTCGATCTTGCGCACGAGCGAGGAAAAATCGCCGGCCTCGCTATAGGCCCCTTTTTCCGTGCCGGTCCACACGATCGGCAGGATCGACATTTCGATATGATCGAGAAACATATCGCCGTAGGAGCTCACGAGTACGCCCTGATGCTCCCCGCTTCCGGCGCCCCAGTTGTCCAGCTCGCAGACCAGCTTGCGCTTGTTGGGAAGCCCGGCGCCGGTAACACGAAACACAGCAAAGTGCCGCGCCTTGAGGTTCCTCTGCATGGCGACGAGTTTGGGAAATATGTCAGAACGACTGGAGGCACGCTGAAGACGCAGATACTGGATGCTGCCCGGTCCATCTGACGTTCCACCGCGGGAAAAGCCCATTGTTGCCCCAAGCCTTCCTAAACCAGATTGTTGCGTACGGCATAAGCGATCGCTTCCGACCGCGTTTTGGTTGCCGTCTTACGCATCACGCTGGTGATGTAGTTGTTGATCGTATTGCGGGAGATCCCGAGGATCACCGCTATCTCATCGCTGGTCTTGCCCTCGGCGATCCAGAACAGGCATTCCAGCTCGCGTTCCGTCAGTTCGAAGTCGCGTTCAGCCTTGGCATCGCGCGCCTCGGCAAAGCTTGCGCCATAGGATGCAAACAGTCCGACTTCGCGAAGTCTTTCCTGTGACAGGATGATGCCTTCCAGGAAAAGCAGCATCAGAGAGAAACGGGTTTTGCCGACGCAGAATGTCAGCGAACAGTATTGGCGGCTGATGTCGTCCGGCGGCGTGATGTCATCGGGCAGGAGCGCGAAGCTCGGGGTCAGCAGCGACAGACACTTTTCGAGTTCCGTCGAACGCGCATAACCACTCGCCAGATCCGCCCCAAGCCGTCGGACGAGATCGAATGGCCAGTTGGAGGTTACGATGAAATCGAGACCGTGTTCCTGGACGAGGTCGTAGCGGGCGAGAAGAAAATGCGAAGCGCCAACGTAGTCTGCGAGCAGCCGCATGATAGCCTGAACGTTGTTCGATCTCGACAAGATCGAAAGCCGTCTTACCAGTTGTTCACGGGAGATAATTTTCGACCCAGGTCCATCGTGATACGCGCGCTGGTCGATCGTCATCTCTGCTTCAGGCAACTCCACCGTTATCTGCTCCCCACCGGCTCCTCTCCCCGAAGGGCGACACCGGTATGTTCAAACGACGTATGGCATCCGCTTCCAGAATTAAGGCAGTTCCGGGTGCCGATACCTTGGCGTGACCGGTCCATTCCGAATCAGACTTCACATGTGCAAAGCCTAGACGTTGCCGTACGAATCAGGGCCATTGTAGGAATCGCTTTTGGAAATGCTATGCCGCGAGCGCCGATTTTGCCCACTTCCATCCATAAAGGCTTCATCAATGAGGCTAAAATGCGCCAACTGTATGGCAATGCCCACGCAACAAGGCCGGGACGAGCCCGGCCTGTTGTGATCATATGTTTGTGAAGGCAGTTTAGGCTGCTTTGTCGATCGCCCACTTGCGCAGGATTTTCGCGGCCCGCTCTTCGGAGATCTCGACCATGCGGGAGAGACGTTTTTCCGGACCTTCCTTGACCCGGCGGTTGAAGCCGCCGTCGTCGGCACCGCCCAGAAGATCGTCCGAGCTGTCGAAACCGAAGTCGGCGCCGAAGCCATCCATGAGCGCCGGGCTTGCGCCACCCGGTGAGAAGTCGGGAAGTTCGAGGCCGGCCGCATCGGCGGTAAGCTCTCCGGCCGGGACGCTGGTGTTGCCACCGACGGTGCGCACCAGAGGACGAAGGCCAAGCCAGACCACGAGAAAGGCGACAAGAACGAACGCAAGCGAGTTGATGATGCCGCCGATATTACGGTTGAGCACTTCCATCATACCCGGACCAGACGAAGCGGCCTCGTCGAGAAGCTGGGTTTCGACGAAATCCATGGCCGTGAGTGTGACGACATCGCCGCGGTCGCTGCTGATGCCGGCAGCCGAAGACACGATCTTCTGCATTTCGGCAAGATAGGCGTCGACCTTTGCCTGATCCGCGGGCTCGCCCACCATCTTGGCAATACGGCCCTTGTTGACGACGACGGCGATCGAAATCTTTTCAATCTGATAGCCGTTGCGAACTGTCGCCGTGGTCTTCTGATTGATTTCGTAGTTGGTCTGCTCTTCCTTCTTGTCCGACTGGTCGGAGGATTTAGGAGCGCCGTCGCCGCCGGCCTGAGGAGCGGCCTGGGGAACGTTCTGCTCGACCGTGGTCGCGCTGTCGTTCTGGGCCTGCTGCGACTTGGAAGCTTCCTTGGTGGAGCGCACCGACCGTTCAACGCGGGAGTTCGGGTCGAAAACGGTTTCCTGGATCTGCTGGCTGTCGGTGTTGAGGGCGGCAGTCACGCTGGAGCGGAAGTTATCCATTCCGAGAAAGGGTGCCAACGCCTTGTCGATGTTGTTTTCGATTTCCTGCTGGACCGACTGGACCACACCGAGCGAACGGCTGATCTGGCTGTTGCTGCCATCGTCACCCGAGGCGAGAAGCTGGCCGGTTGAATCGAGGATCGTGACGTCGTCGACTTCGAGGCCCGGGACGGCCGAGGCGACGAGATGGCGGATAGACGCAGCGGCTTTGCGACCGGCGGATGCGTTCGCACGGATCATCACGGACGCCGTCGGCTTCTGCTCGCCGCGACGGAAGTTGCCGGCATCAGGCATGACGATGTGGACGCGTGCGGCCGACACGCCGGAGATCTGCTGGATCGAACGGCCGATTTCGCCTTCGAGCGCCCTCACCCGCGTGACTTCCTGCATGAAGGAGGTCAGACCGAGCGAACCGACATTGTCAAACAGCTCGTAGCCGGCATTGGCGCTGTTGGGCAGACCGCGTTCTGCAAGCATCAGACGCGCCTTACCGGTCATACCGACAGGCACCTGGATGCTTGCGCCATCAGAGCCAACCTCAAAGGGCATGTTGGCTTCCGCAAGGGCGATGCTGATCTGATTGAGATCGGCTGTTTCCAGACCGACATACAGTCCCTCATAGGAGGGCTTGTTCACATAAAGGGCAGCGGCCAGAACGATCGCTATCGAAACGACGCCGACGGCGCCCAGCGCGATCAATCGTGTCTGGCCAAGACTGGCCAGATTTTTGAATATTGTTGGAAATTGAGATAACAGATTCATTCTGTCCCACGCCGCCAGATAACATCTCGAGCCTATGCCCAGCATCACCCTAGGGAGCGAAGCTTGCGCGAGCGTTTCGAAACGTCGTGTCTGGTTGCCGCATGACGATTGCGCGGCCTGGCAGCAGGGTCAGAGACAGTCTGTGACGTCAGAAGAAATCGAAGTCTCCAGCGGCCTTGTTGAGCGGCTGGGAGTGGCCGTGGCGCATCCCGTTGGCCAGCGCCTTCTGCATGTCGGCAAGTTTGACGAGGCTGAGAGCCGTCGACAGATCCACCATCCAGTCGCTCGGAATGCTCGCGGTGACGGTATCGATGAACTCTGCGAGACCCCGCGTTTTCTGCACCGCGAGATCGATGCCCTGCAGCACTTTCACGCTGTCGGGTGAATGAAGCAGGCCCGGGCCGGCCAGTTCCAACACCTGCGGTTCGATACGCTCGATCAGATAGGCGACATCGTGCAGCTCCGAGACGAGGCGCATCAGTACCTCGGGCAGAGATTCCTCAAGGGAATCGCGTATCGGGGCGGTGATTTCAGTCATGAATTTCCTCGTCTTTACCCAGGCGTAAGAATTAAAAGAATTCGATCGAGCTTTCGACGGGCTTTGGTGGCGTACGGACAGGACGCTGCTCCAGCGCAACCGTCTTTTGCGTTTCGGCGCCTGTGAGAGGATATTGCCGGGCACGGCCGCTGACCGGCCAGAATTCCAGCTTGCGGCCGTGATCGCCTCCGGTCGAGGACCCCACCACCGGAATGCCTTCGTCACGCAGGAACTCCACGGCGAAGGCCGCATTCTGTTCGCCGACATTGGAGAAACTGGCAATCGTCTTTGCGCCGCCGAAGATCTTTGCCTCGAGCCGGTCACGACGGGCACCCTTTTTCAGGAGACCGTTGATCAGCAACTCCATCAGGTGCACGCCGTAGCGGGTCGCGTCGCCCCCCGACGACGCTGCCCCGCCCGAGCCCGGAAGCAGGAAGTGGTTCATGCCGCCGACACCGGCGACAGGATCACGAAGGCAGGCAGCCACGCACGAGCCAAGAATCGTCGACAAAACCACATTGGGATCGCTTTCGACCTTGAATTCGCCCTGGATAATATGGACGCGTTTGGCACCTGCCGGGTCGTTCATTTAAGGGCTCCGAACACCGCCTCGATAGCAGCTTTCATCTTTTCGATTGTGAATGGCTTGGCGAGCACGTTGTTGGCGCCGAGCTGAGCAGCCTTCTGAACCAGAGCGCGATCGCCCTGCGCCGTCAGAATGATAAACGCTGCCTTCTTGGTGTTCGGGTTGGTGCGCACTGCCTGCAGCAGGCCCAGACCGTCCATGTTCGGCATGTTGAAGTCCGAGATCACCAGGTGATGCGGCTGCTCGGCCATGATCTTCATGCCCTGCACACCATCGCCGGCGGCAGTGATCTGCTTGAAACCGAGCTGTGTCAGAGCGTCGCTGAGCAGCAGTCGGCTGGTGACCTGATCGTCGACGATCAGAACTTTGATTTTTTCAGCGAGGGACATTATTCGGTACCTTCTTTTCGGGCGGCAGTTAGTTTCAGTATTTCGTCTCCGATGGAGCCGAGCGGCAGCTGCTGCTCGACTGCACCAATTTCGTAGGCGACCCTCGGCATGCCGTAGACCACACATGTCTTTTCGTTCTGGCCGATCGTGCGAGCGCCTGCGCTACGCATCCTCAACAGTCCCGAAGCCCCGTCGCGACCCATGCCCGTCAGGATAGCCCCGACCGCATTGCGACCAGCCAACTCCGCGACCGAATCAAACAGGACATCGACCGAGGGCCTGTGGCCGTTCACCGGATCGCGTTCGACCAGCCGGCAGCATGGCGCCGACGGATTGACCACCTGAAGGTGCCGGTCGCCACCAGGCGCGAGATAGATCTTGCCGATCTCGAGACGCGCATCATCGGTCGCTTCCTGCACCACAGGAGCGCAGATACGATTAAGCCGTTCAGCAAAACTTTTCGTAAACGTGGACGGCATATGTTGAGTGATTACAGTCGGTGGGCAGTTCAGCGGAAACTTTTGAAGCACTGCGATCAACGCTTCAACGCCACCGGTAGAAGATCCGATCGCCACAACCTTGCGACCGTTGCGGTAATCTGATGCCGGCGTCGGGACCATTGAGACCGGAGCACTGACCTGTCGGCGTGCAGAGCGTGCCGCGGCCTTTACCTTTTCAGCCAGATCCATGAACGGGCGAACGTCTCCCGGCACCGGCTTTCCGACGCAGTCGAACGCACCGATTTCGAGCGCGGCAAGCGTTGCGTCGGCGCCGCGCTGGGTCATGGTCGAGACCATGATGACCGGCATCGGACGCAGACGCATGATCTTTTCGAGGAAGTCGAGGCCGTTCATGTTCGGCATCTCGATGTCCAGCGTCACGACATCAGGATTGAGCTGCTTGATGGCGCTACGCGCTTCCATCGCATCGCTGGCCTGCCCGACGACGCTGACATCGGGATCGGAATTGAGGACGGCCGTGATCAGGCCTCGCATGGTCGGGCTATCGTCGACGACGAGAACTCTGGCCGGTGCGATCATGCCTTCCTCCCGGCATTCTTGCCCATATATTTGTAGGTCGTGATGCCGATATTATCGAACGTGTTCTTCGCTTCGCCCGATACCCGCTCCGAATGGCCGATATAGAGATGGCCGCCTTCCGGCAGAAGCTGGGAGAAGCGTGACCAGATTTTCACCTGGGTCGGTTCGTCGAAATAGATCACGACGTTGCGGCAGAAGATGATGTCGAAACCGCCCTTGAAGGGCCATTGCGCCATCAGGTTCAGTTCGTTGAAGGTGATAAGCTTCTTGACGCGATCATCGACCTGGAACTTGCGGCGGCCACCGACGTCGACCTCGCGGAACCACTGCTTGCGCATGGCCGGGGAAACAGTTTCGAGGGCACCTTCGTCATAGGCTCCTGTCCGCGCGGCAGCCAGGATCTTAGGGTCGATATCGGTTGCCAGGATGCGGAAATCATAGTCGGCAGCGTTGGGAAGAAGGCCCAGCACCGTCAGCGCGATCGAATAGGGCTCCTGCCCATCGGAACAGGCCGCCGACCATATGCGCACACGTCCGCCATTGCGGGCACGCTGGATCAGCCCGGGCAGGACCTCGTCCCGAAGGTGCTCGAAGTGGTGGTTCTCTCGAAAGAAACGGGTGAAGTTCGTCGTCAGATGCGACAGCATCTCCCGGCGTGCCGGAGCGCCCTCAACGGAGGCGACCAGGGTACAGTATTCCCGAAAGCCCCGCAGTCCGAGGTTGCGGATATGCTTGGACAAGCGGGAATAGACGAGCGACGCCTTGGAATCGTTGAGGTAGATCCCGGCATCGGCGTAGATCATCGCCGCAATCTCCGACAGGTCGCGGCGCGTCAACGGGTATTCCCCGCTGGCGAGGACTTCGTCCGGCGACTGTCTGGCTTCTATGGCGCCCAGGGGCATCATGCGGCTTCGCTTTCCTTTTCGAGGTACGTCTCGGGGAAGAGATGATCCAGCTCGATCATGCAGATCATCCGCTTGTCGAACGCCAGAATGCCCTTCGCGTATTGTTTCGCCAGGTCGGAGGAAATCTCCGGCACAGGCTGGATATTCTCTTCTGTAATCGTAAGGATATCGGAAACGGCCTCGACCAGCAGGCCGACAATCCGTTTCCCGACCTGCGCAACGATGATGACGTGACGCGCCGTCGGTTCGGCATCCTTCATTCCAAGCCGCGCCGACAGATCGACGATCGGCAGCACGGCGCCGCGCAGATTGATCACGCCGCGCACATCGGCGGGAGCGTGCGGCAGCTGCATTGCCGGCGTCCATCCGCGGATTTCGCGGACAGACATGATGTTGACGCTGAATTCCTGATCGCCGATCCGGAAAGCGATCAGCTCCCGGCTTGCCTGCGTCAGATTTTTCACAGCGTAGGACATTGTGTTCAACCTGTCGCAGCGAGCGACATCTCCGGACTGAGCGACTGCCCGCGGGACGCGGCGACCACTGCGTCAACATCCAGGATGAGAGCGACGCGGCCATCACCAAGGATGGTGGCGGCGGCAATGCCCGGAACATGGGTGTAGTTGGCTTCCAGCGACTTGATGACGACCTGACGCTGACCCTGGATGGCATCGACCATCAGCGCGCGCTGACCGCCGCCTTCGGATTCGACCAGAAGTGCCACGCCCTCGACCGGATTTGCCTGTGTGGCGCGGAAGTTGAGGATGCGGCCGACATCGACCAGCGGGCAGAACGAGTTGCGGATCGAGATGAGCCGCTGCGTTGCGCCAAACGAGTGGATGGCAGACGCTTCCGGCTGCAATGTCTCCACGATCGCCGTCAACGGCACGACAAGCGTCTGGCCGGCAACCGTTACCACCATGCCGTCAAGGACGGCGAGCGTGAGCGGCAGGCTCATGGTGAAGGTCGAGCCCAGACCCGGGCGCGAGGAGATCGAGATACGGCCGCCAAGTGCCTGGATCGAACGCTTGACCACATCCATGCCGACGCCGCGGCCGGAAATGTCGGAGATCGTGTCGGCCGTCGAGAAGCCAGGCGCGAAGATGAGGTTGTCGATTTCCTCGTCCGACAGATTGGCATCCGGCGAAATCAGGTCGTTGTCGATTGCCTTCTGCTTGACGCGCTCACGGTTGATGCCGCCACCGTCGTCGATCAGTTCGATCAGGATGCGGCCCGAACGATGCTTGGCCGAAAGCTTGATCGTGCCTTCCGGATCCTTGCCGGCGGCTTCGCGCTTTTCAGGGCTTTCGATGCCGTGGTCGACAGCGTTTCGGATCATGTGGGTCAACGGCTCGGCGATCTTGTCGATAACCGTCTTGTCGACTTCGGTGTTCTCGCCTTCGGTGACCAGACGGATCTGCTTGCCGACCATGTCTGCGACTTCGCGGACGATACGCGACATGCGCTGGAAGACCGGCTTGACCGGCTGCGCGCGGATCGCCATGACCGAGTCCTGGATCTCGCGCGTCAGCTGCTGCAGCTCTTCGAGACCCATATTGACGGCGGAGGTGCCGCTGGCATCGTTTTCGATGACGCTCTGCGAGAGCATCGCCTGGTTGATGACAAGCTCGCCGACCAGGTTGATCAGGCGATCGACGCGATCGAGATCGACGCGGATCGTCTGGCCGGCGGCCGCTGTGGCAGCGGCCTGGGCCGGAGCCGGCGCGGGTGCTGCGGCTTCCTTCTTTTCGACGCGTGCCGCGGCGGCAGCCATCTTGCTGACGTTGGCGGCAGCTTCAGTCGCCACGACGGCGGCTGCCTCGTCGGCAGCCTTCGTGTCGGAGCCGAGCTCATCGTCGAGCGACGAGAGATCGAATGGTACCGGAACCATCGGCAGTTCTTCGTCGCTTGGCTTTGCTGCGGCCAGCTTGACGTCGAGATCACAGTCCCACTCGGCGAATTCGAACACCGAGCGAATATCGGCTTCGGTCTTTTCGGTCGTCAGGGAGATTTTCCAGCTGAAATAGGAGGCTTCCGGATCCAGCTTGTCGAGGGTCGGCAGCTGCTCCATGTCGCAGCCGACGCTCATCTCGCCGAGCTTGGACAGGTCGCGCAGCAGGAGGGCTGCTTCGTTGCCCTTGGCATAGAGATCGTGGCGCGGCTTGAAGCCGATCTCGTAGACCGACCCTTTTGCTGCCGGGACGTCGTCGTCGAAACCATCGAAGGTGAAAGGGATCGGCTGGAAACCGCTGTCATCGCTCGGCTTCGGTGCCTCGGCCTTTGCAGGCTTTGCGACTTCGGCATGGGCCGAAGGCATTTCGCCATGGGCAAGGGCTTCCAGTTCCTTGACGAGGCCGCGTGATCGCGCCTCGTCCACACCACCGCCGTCACGGGACGCGGTGACGAGATCGGCGAGCACGTCGGCCGATTTCAGCATCACCTTCAGAACGTCCTGGTTCGGCTCGAGCTTGTTGGACCGGACGCAGTCGAGCGTCGTCTCGAAGACGTGGGCAAAGCCCACGAGGTCATCGAGGCCGAAGGCGCCTGCTCCACCCTTGATGGAATGAACGGCGCGGAAGACGGCGTTGACCGTTTCGGGGTCGCGGTCCCCGTCGTTCAGCTTCAGCAGACCAGATTCCAGTTCAGCGAGCTGTTCTTCGCATTCCTGAAAGAAGATCTCTTTGATTTCGTTCATATCCATGGGAGGATTTCCTGGCTCAGGCGGTTACACGCTCGATGGCATCGATCAGTTTAGCGGGATCGAACGGCTTGACGATCCAACCCGTGGCACCGGCCTGGCGGGCGCGGTTCTTCTTCTCCGCGTCGCTTTCCGTGGTCAGGACCAGGATCGGGATGGCGCGATACTTGTCGTTGCGGCGAACGCCTTCGATGAAACCGAAGCCGTCGAGGCGCGGCATGTTGATGTCGGTGACGATCACATCGGGGTTGCAGCCTTCGAGGACTTCGAGACCTTCGATGCCGTCTTCAGCCTGGATGGTTTCGAAACCGGCGTTGTTGAGAGTGACCAGAAGCATGTTCCGGATCGTCCGTGAATCGTCCACGGTCAGGACTTTTTTCTTCATCGCTAAATCTCCTTAGCAACCAAATTCTGTGTATCGAGGCCGATGAGCTGCATCGTCTTGACGAAGGCATCGGAAGGCTTTTGGACGGCAAAGGACTTCTTGTCGTCATCCCAGGCGTTTGCGCCGGCGACGAGGACCTGGACGCACTGGACGCCGAGACGCTCGACACCGGACGCATCGATGACGATGTCGCTACCGCGCATGGACAGCAGTTTGGCGTGCAGCGCGGACGCCTCGTTGAGGTCCAGCACGGAAGACAGTTTCAAACTTCCCGGACCGGCTTTCTTGGCCGCCATCAGCTTATTCCTTGTCGTTTGGAGTAAAATGTCTCTGAGGAACCGATGCGTTCCGCCGCGGCCCGCGGGGAGATGTCGGTGGCAATTTCCGGCCGGCGTGCAGCCGGTCTTGAGCGGTCGTCATCGTAACGGCCCTGTCGCGCAATCCGGAATTCGCGAACCGTGCGTCCAAGCTCCAGGATCACCGTCTGCAATTCGTCCGCGCCTTCGCCCGAGCGACGCGCCAGAACGGCATTGGATGCGACTTCCTGGCTGAGATCACTGACATGTGCCGTGACGACGTCGAGGCCTTCCGCCTGGACCCCGGTATCGCGAGCTATGCCCGCAATCGTGTCGTTGATGGCGGACACCTGCTGGACGATGCCATCGATGGCGCCCTGCGTGCGGTGAACCATTTCGACACCGGCATCGACCTGCGTCTTAGTGCCGTTGACGAGCGTCTTGATCTCGCGGGCGGCCTCGGCGGAACGCTGGGCGAGCGCCCTCACCTCCTGCGCAACGACAGCAAAGCCGCGGCCACTGTCGCCGGCGCGGGCGGCTTCGATGCCGGCATTGAGGGCGAGGAGATTGGTCTGGAATGCGATCTCGTCGATCGTGCCGATGATCTGGCCGATCTTTTCGGCTGACGCTTCGATATCCGCCATGGCGCTGATCGCCTGACCGACGACCTTGCCGCTGTCTTCCGCTGACCGGCGTGTGGCGGCCGTCGCCTTTTCGGCGGCGGCCGTGCCGACGGCACTCTGGCGGACACCGGCAGCGATCGACGAAAGCGCTTCGCCAGACTTTTGCAAGCGGGCGGACTGGTTCTCGGAAGTTCTGGCGAACGTGCGTGCGCTCTCGGAAAGAGCGTCGGTCAGCATGTCCGCCTGGATTCCGGTCTCGCCGACGGTCTCGAATGTCGTGCGGAGGTCGCCGATGGCGCTGTTGAGGATGTCGCCGAGTTCGCGATAGGCGTCCGGCATGTCGTCCGGAACCTTTGCGGTCAGATCGCGATCGGCCAGCGCTGAAACCACGGAGAGGAAGGTCTCAACGGCCTGCGCCTGATCGGCCTGGCGCTGCTCGGTCAGGGCACGCTGGTGCTTGAGGCGCAATTCGTTAAAGCGCAACGACACTGCGATCTCCGCGTCGACCATGACGAGACGCACGATTGCGCTGACGAGATCGTTGAGTTCCTGTTCGCGCTTGCGACTTGCCGGAAGAATGGAGCGGGATGACATGCCGGCGACCGCACCGGTGATCAGATGCTCGAGCATCACCGAATGACCGGCAAGGTGCCAGCGCGGATCAAGACCCATGCGGCTTTCGGTATCGGAGAGGAGTTTGACCCGTTCGGCATACAGTGCATCGAAGCGCGCGTCGCTGAGCACGCTCCAGTGAGACGCCTGGAGGTCATGCAGGCGTTCGATCTGCTGTTCGCTTTCGAAGATACCGGCAGCTTCGGGAACGGACTGCAGCCGATGAAAATAGTCGCGCAATCCGGCTTTGAGATGCGGTTCGAGCTGCGGCCGGCACCGGCGCAGCAAGTCGCGCAGGTCCCCGTCGAGGCCAGCAAAGGCCAAGCGTTCGCTCAGGCTGCCCGCCTGGCTCCGTCGCCCCTGTTCTGTCGGCGTGTCCTGCACCAAAACCGTCCCCGCATGAAAGTCAGACCAACCCGACGAGTTGGTGTATTGCCGCCCAGCGAGGCAAATCCGAAACGGGCGGGAGCGTGCCGGGACAGGCCATGACCTGTCTGCGGTGGCGATGCTTATACCGCGAAGCATTTCGTAATCTGTCGATGAGAAATACCGGATTCAGACCGGTACGGCTTGGCGGCTTCATGCCTGTTGGGAGCCCTCGGGACATCCCATTCGCCGTCTATCTAATATGTATGGTTAATTCCTTGCCCGAAGGTTAACACGGGCGGTGTGAAATGCTCTTTCAAGCAAAGTCAGAAACCGGCCATAGCTCCGACTGTCCGCAAAGGTGACAACAAACAGAGGCGCAGAACAGCTCAACCAAAAGCTTTAAAACTTTCAGTAAAATCAAATGGATCTAATCTGGAAGTTCAGCTTGTGCCGATGTTTCAATTGTCCGGCGGCCAGATCAGTTCGGCCAGCGCTCGTTGGCCGTCCTTGCTTCCGGTCGATGCAAGAGCCTGAAAAATTCTTCGCGCATCGGGCTTGCGACCGACATTGAGGTAGGCGTAGCCGCGAAGGATCATCAGATCGGTCTGTTCCGGCGTGATCTGGGCGCGCTGATCGAGCGCGATGAGCGCCTCCCGGTAGCGACCGAGGTTGAAGGAGCTTTGGGCGCGATTGGCAAGAATGGCGCTCTGAAGCTCCACGGCGCGGGAGTTGGTCTGCTTGGCGGCGGCCGCGGCAACCGATGCCTGATCCGTCAGGCCTGCCCGCAGATAGGCAAGGCTTCGACCATAGGACGCATCGGAGCGGACCACGTCGGAAGCACTGTTTTGCGCGACCTCGAAAGCCTTGACGGCTTCGAGCGGCCTGTTCAGATCCATCAGGCACCAACCGCGCGATAGTGCCTGGTCCGGATTGGTCTGGCGGAGTTCCGTCAGAGCACAACCGCGCGACGGCGGCCCGGAGCTTGCCTGAGCGGATCTGGTTGCCTGGCGGACCGACGGCTGCACGGCAACAGGCTGCCGGGTTGCAGCGGCACGCTGCGGGTTGGGTTGCTGAACGCTGCGTTGCGCTGGTTGCTGGTAGGGTTGTCCGTCCTGCTGCGAATAGGCTTCCGCAACGCGATCCTCGGGCCTGACGCTCGGCAGCGGCGGTTGGCGACGGTAACCTGTCCGGTCGTCGACGCCCGCGACAGATGGTCTGCCGAGATTTGCAATGCGCTCTGAACGACCGCCCCAGGCACGCTGGAGAGAAGCGACACCGGCCCGGTCGCCCAGGTCGTTGCGGGTCAGCGCCAGACCATAGGCGGAGGGCTCGTCATCCGGCTTCCAGGCGAGTGCTGCCCCGAACCACTCGGCGGCCGTGCGAAGCTGCCGCATTGCTCTTGCATACCAGCCGAACTGTTGTGCCGCGTCGGCATCGCGGGCGGCGATCACGACAGGCGCCATGCGGGCCAGAACCTCTTCCTGCAGCATGGGCGGAGGATCGAGTGCAAGAAGATTGGCGACGGCGGAAAGATAGGCCGCCTTGGTGCCTTCGGAACTTTCCCGGAAACGATAGAGAACGTTTTCCGCTTCAAGCGGCGACTTCTGGCGGACCAGGGTGAGCGCCAGCCCCTCAGCAGCGGAGGCCGTCTCTTCCTTGCCATAGGCGCGCCGGAACCAGCGCTCGGCACCGCCGAGATTGTCTCTGCGATAGGCATACCAGCCCAGCAGCAGCGCGTCCGAGGCGAGCCCTTCGCGTTCCGCGAGTTGTTCGAGACGCGTGACATACTGCTGGCCGACGACCAGTTTCGCATCGTCGCCGGCTTCGCTGATAAAGCGGCGCGCGAGATCGTTTCTCAGACCCTCGAATTCCGGCTGACCACCGGCGGGAGTTTTTTCCTTGGCGAGGAGATCTTCCAGCATGGTGGAGGGAAGAAGTTCACTCGCCTTCTGCACCGTGGCGACACGCGCGGCGGTGTCCTCGCAATTGTCCAGAACGTAGAGATAGGCATCCCGGGCGCGACCCTGTCGCTCGGTCTCGGCAAAGGCTTCCGCCACCCGCCACAAGACGTCGATTTCGCTGCAGGTGAGAAGGCTCGGGTTTTCGGCCGCCATGCGGATGACGACGTCGTAATCCTTGCTGTCGGAGGCGCCGGTCAGGCTGACACGTGCCTCGGCAAGCTTTAGCCGGTCGAGGAGATCGTCCGGTGCCTGCCAGCCGCTCTCGGAAGTCTGACGGTCGGCGATTGCCTTACGCACGTCGGCAAAGCGCGACTGTGCATAGAGTTGCCACATGTTTTCGAGCTGCGGATCACTGCTTGCGCGCACAGCCAGCGGATCAGCGGGCGGCGACCAGGTCGGATAGAGCGCGCGCAGGCGCGAGATCTCGGCCTGAAGCCGTGCCGTGTCGCCACGGGCAGCAAAATATCGCAAGGCGCTTTCATCCACGACGACCGGAGGCGGCGTGTTGCCGCGCTGCGCCGTCAAGTTTTCGGGACGCTGCAAGGGTGGTGGCGACGATGCGGCCGGGGACTGTGCGATCAAGGGCATGCCCGAACGCGCCGGGGAAGGCGTATCGGCCGGTTCGGTGGCGGATCCGTTCGGCAGCGTTTGCGTGATCACAAGCGCTGCTGCACCCGGAGACTGCGCGGAAGGTTCGTCTGAGGAGAGCAGTTGAGCCGTAAGCCGCTCGGTCTTGGGACGCGGCTGCATACCGTCTGCCCATGCGGGCGCTTCGGGACTGATGGCGCCGGTCAGCTGCGTCATGTCGACATTGGAGGATTGTCTATCGAGGCTCCAGAATCCAACAGCGGCGATACCTACCACCGTCAATGAGATCATCATAACCTTCATGGACTTCCGATCCCGATCCTAACCCCGACCTGTTGCCCCGCAACGAGGCGTATCAATGGCATGAACGCCATGATGTGTAAGAATGAGCTGATATGGTTAACGAACAATTTAGATTTGTTTAGCAAATTGTAAGCAAGACTCGCGATTCGCTTCGTTGCGTAGACTTTTGTGGAAGCGGAAATCGAGACGGAAGCGATCGGACGATGACTGTCCAATAGATGCGCCATTATATGCGAGTGCCCATGACGAAAAGATCATTTGCCGAAGTTCGCCGGTTCGTACGCAGCGACCGCCGAAGCTTCGCAATTGCCATCGCAGGATTGCTGCCTCTCGTCCTGGCAAGTTGCGGCGGAGCTCCGATCCAGCCGGGCGCCCTGGTGAAGACCGTGCAGGCGGAAGAAGCCATGGTCATGCCCCCGCCATCCGGCCCCGGTATCGTCGGCGTCATCGAGCGGCGCTACGACAACGCCATCGAGCAGGAAATTCCGCTCTTCACATCCGCACTCACGCCCGGCCAGAACTTCATCAAGGCGCAGTTCTTCGGCACGAAGAGCGCGTTCAGCTATAGCTCGAACCGGCTGACGTCGAAAATGGTCTCGCAAAGCGGCACGGCCCGCGAAATGGCATCCGGGTTTCCCGGTGTACGGATGGTGCGGTCGCAATTTTACGTCCAGAACAGCTATGGCCCGTTCGGCTATGCGTTCGGGCGCGGCAGGGGCAGCGATCTTTGCCTCTACGGATGGCAGCAGATCCGCTCGCAGGCGCAGAAGATGTCGCCGGTCGATAATTACGGCTCGATCCAGATCCGCGTGCGGATCTGCGAGGCCGGCGCGACGGAGCAGGCGCTTCTCGCCTTCATGTACAATTTCACCATCAACGCCTCCGTCGACTCGCTCGGCTGGAATCCCTATGGCGATGCGAGCCCGCTTTCGCCTGAAATCGGACGAACCGGCGCTCCGACCTACCCGCGTCCTGCCTCGACGGAAGCTATCGTTCCGGTCCTGCCGCAACGACAAGCTGCGCCGATGATCCGCCGCGCAGCCCCTGCGGCGCCGGTCCGGCCAGCCGTAGCACCGGTTGCCAGCAGCATGATGGAGCCTGTCATGCAGCCGGTGGGGCCAAGGATCCCCAGCGTTTCCGCCCTTTCTCCCGCAGGCCTCAGTCCGTCAGCACCCTCGGACGCTGCTGCGTCCCCGAGGTCACTGACACCCGCAGCCGCTCCGCGCGTCACTGTTCCTTCGCCTTCCTGCTCGACACAGGCGGAGGGTGCCAATGTCGTATGTCGCTGAGCGTCAGGCCGGCAATCCCGTCGTGATCCTGCCAACCGTAATCCGGTCGATCGAACCGCAAAGGTAATCCGGCGATGCGTACTTTTATTTCTGCCATCGTGTGGGTTCTCGCCACGATCATGATCGTGACCCTGGTCACCCTGCCGATCAACACGCGCACCCAGTTGATCGCGAGCGTCCTGATCGTCACGGTGATGATCATCATCAAGATGCTCAACGCCGACGGCAAATGGCGTCTCGTGGCTCTCGCCTTCGGCACCGCGATGGTGATGCGCTACGTCTACTGGCGCACGACGAGCACGCTGCCGCCGGTGAACCAGCTGGAGAATTTCATTCCCGGCATGCTCGTCTATCTTGCGGAAATGTACAGCGTGATGATGCTGGCGCTCAGCCTCTTCGTCGTTGCCATGCCGCTGCCGGCGCGAAAGCCGCACGGCCGCACGGAAGGACCGCTTCCGAGCGTCGACGTCTTTGTGCCGTCCTACAACGAGGACGAGACGCTGCTTGCCAACACGCTTGCAGCCTGCCGCAACATGGATTACCCGGCCGACAAGTTGACCGTCTGGCTGCTCGATGACGGCAGCACGCTGCAGAAGCGCCGCGCCGACAACGTGGCGGATGCAAGGGCTGCGGATGCGCGCTACAAGGCCCTCAACCAGCTTTGCGAAGACCTCGGCGTCAAATACCTGACCCGCGAGCGCAACGAACACGCCAAGGCCGGCAACCTCAACAACGGGCTTGCCCATTCGAGCGGCGATCTGATTGCCGTGTTCGACGCCGACCACGCCCCGACGCGCGACTTCCTCTTGGAAACCGTCCACTATTTCGAGAAGGAGCCGAAACTCTTCCTCGTGCAGACGCCGCACTTCTTCCTCAATCCTGATCCCGTCGAGCGCAACCTGCGCACATTCGAGAAGATGCCGAGCGAGAACGAGATGTTCTACGGCATCATCCAGCGTGGTCTCGACAAGTGGAATGCCGCCTTTTTCTGCGGCTCCGCGGCCGTTCTCAACCGCAAGGCGCTCGAAGTCTCCAACGGTTTCAGCGGCGTCAGCATCACGGAAGACTGTGAAACCGCGCTCGATCTGCACGGTCTCGGCTGGCACAGCATCTATGTCGACCGCCCACTGATTGCCGGCCTGCAGCCGGCGACCTTCGCCAGCTTTATCGGCCAGCGCTCGCGCTGGGCGCAAGGGATGATGCAGATCCTTCGGTTCCGCTTCCCGCCGCTCAAGCGCGGGCTCTCCTTCCCGCAGCGCCTCTGCTACATGTCTTCGACGCTATTCTGGCTGTTTCCCTTCCCGCGGACGATCTTCCTGTTTGCGCCGCTGTTTTATCTGTTCTTCGATCTGCAGATCTTCACCTCGTCCGGCGGCGAGTTCCTGGTCTACTCGCTGACCTATATGATCGTGAACATGCTGATGCAGAACTACCTCTATGGGTCGTTCCGCTGGCCGTGGATTTCGGAGCTCTACGAATACGTCCAGACCGTGCACTTGCTGCCGGCTGTCGTTTCGGTCATGCTCAATCCGCGCAAGCCGACCTTCAAAGTGACGGCGAAGGACGAGTCCGTGTCCGTCAGCCGACTTTCGGAGATCAGCCGTCCGTTCTTCGTGATCTTCTGCGTTCTCGTCATTGCCTTCTTCATCAGCATCTACCGGGTCTATACCGAGCCGTTCAAGG
Organism: Rhizobium sp. PvP014; assembly: GCF_017876855.1. Classification (NCBI taxonomy): domain Bacteria; kingdom Pseudomonadati; phylum Pseudomonadota; class Alphaproteobacteria; order Hyphomicrobiales; family Rhizobiaceae; genus Rhizobium; species Rhizobium sp. PvP014. The sequence continues at coordinate 3,334,910 of NZ_JAGIOT010000002.1, read as the reverse complement.
CGGACGTGACGCTGGTCGTGGGCGGCTGGAATCTTCTCAACATCATCATTGCGGGCTGCGCGCTCGGCGTCGTTTCCGAACGTGGAGAGAAGCAGTCGTCCCGCCGTATCCGCGTCAGCCGGCGTTGCGAATTCGGGATCGGCGACCGCTGGTTCACGGCGACGATCGAGGATGTTTCGGTCAATGGTGCAGCACTGCAGATCTATACGGAAGGCGCCAGGGACATCGCGAACGGTGCCATGGGTGTGCTCCGGTTCCAGCCGTTCAGCGACCTGCCGATCAGCGACTTGCCGATCGAAATCCGCAATTTCGATACGGTCGGCGACGTGACAACGGCGGGGTGCCGCTACATGCCCCAGAAATCCACCGATCACCGTTTGATCGCCGATCTCATATTCGCCAATTCGAGCCAGTGGACACAATTCCAGACCTCGCGACGTTACAACCCGGGCCTCTTGCGCGGCACGATCTGGTTCCTGGGTCTTGCCGCCTATCAGACGACCCGCGGCCTCGGCTACCTGTTGAAGGATCTGGGCAAGAGCCAGACGACGAAGGAAGGTTGAGCGACATGATCATCAATACACGCTTCCCCCGCCTTCTCTTCGTCGCGGCCATGCTGGCATCGACCGGCGCCCTGTCGGTCTCGTCGCTTGCGCAGCAACCCGGTCAATCGCCGGCCACCGCATCATCGCCATTCGACATGGGTCCGGAGCGGTCCCGCCAAGGTGTAACCCCGACCGCGCCGCCTTCACCGCAAACCCCGGCTCCGGCACCTGTGCCACAGGTTCAACGGCCCATTCCAGCCGCTCCAAAAACGCCCGCGGCACCGGCACCGGCGGCCACCGCTTCTCCCTCTCCGGTAACGGCCCCTGCTCCTCAGGCGGCAGCCAAGGCTTCGACCGAAACGGCGCGGCGCTACCTCATCCCTGCCCCGTCGCTGCGCCTGAACGGCGAGGTCCAGCAGCGTTCCTGGTCCGTCTACCTGACCGAGGAGCAGGCGGCGACGGGTGCAAAGCTGCACCTCACATACCAGAACTCGATCGTCGTTGCGCCGGAGGCCTCGCGACTTTCCGTGACGATCAACGACGTCGAGATCTATGGCGACAAGATTGCATCGCCCGACCAGCCGTTCGAACGGGTGCTCGACATACCGCCGGGCGTTCTGAAGGCGGGCGGCAATATGGTACGGTTCGCGGCCAATCAGCGTCACCGCACCGACTGCACGGTCGAATCCACGTTCGAACTCTGGACCGACATCGACCCGAAGCGGACGTTCCTGGCGTTCGACGACGAGCGTAGCGACCGGTTCAACCGACTGGACGATGTCAGGGCAGTCGGCGTCGACGGCAGCGGAAAGACGCGATTCCGCTTGATTGTGCCGGCGCTCGACCAGCTGGCCGCGACGGATGTTCTGATGCGGCTTGCGCAGGGACTATCGCTGGTGGGCGGCATGCCGAACCAGTCGTTTTCATTCCAGAAAACCATTACACCCGATCTGAGGCCCGGCGAACTTGCGGTCTTCGTGGGGACACCGGACGAACTTCGACCGATCCTTCCGAACCTGGCGGCAGCCGCTTCCAGTGCAGCCGTTGCAAGCTTTACCGATTACCCTGGGCACGGATCCTCCGCTCTGGTCCTGTCGGGACCCAGCTGGCCGGCGCTTCAGGGCCTTATCGACAGTTTCGTTGCCTCCACCGATGGCGGCAGCATCCAGCGCCGCGATACACTGGCGACCTCGAGCTGGCGCGGCATCGATACGCCATTCCTGTTTGCCGAGAAATCGATTGATTTCAATTCTCTCGGGGTCAGCAGCGAGGAGTTTTCCGGGCGGCTTTACCGTACCGAGTTCACAATCGGCGTTCCGGCGGATTTCTACGCGAACGCCTATGGCGAAGCGCGGATCCTGCTGGATGCGGCCTATGTGTCGGAGGTTCTGCCCGGCAGTCACATCGACGTCTTCGTCAATGGGAATATTGCCTCAACCGTTCCGATCACCTCGGACGGAGGCGCCATTCTGCGCCACCTGCCGATCAAGCTGACGCTGCGTCACTTCAAGCCTGGGGTCAACACGATCACGCTCGAAGCTGCGCTGCTGACGGCGTCTGACAAGGCCTGCGCGCCGGGTGCCTCTGCGAATGAAGGCACGCGGTTTGCTCTCTTCGGTACTTCACAGTTCGAGATGCCGGATTTCGCCCGCATCGCCCGCGTCCCCAATCTCGGCGCTACGTCCGGCACCGGCTTTCCCTATTCGACCGGCACCGAGTCCGTTCCTTTGTTCCTCGGGCGGATCGATGAAAAGACCCTCGGATCTGCGGCGACTTTCCTTGGCAAGATCGCGACCGCGTCACATCGGGCAATACCGGTCTCGGTGACGATTTCAACGGCGCGTATCGCCGGGCGCAATGCGCTGTTTGTCGGCGCGATCTCCGAATTTCCAGCCAATATCCTGACGGATCTCGGCATCGAGCAGAAAAGCCGCGGTAGCTGGGGTGAGAACAGCGATCACGTCCCGGCCGACCGGGCGTCATTGACGCTCCAGGACTGGCAGGATCGCAACGGCAACAACTTCTTCGGCCGACAGCTTTCTTCCGTGGCGGATTGGGCCAAGCGGAACTTTGACCTCTCCGCACCGATGCTGCGGTTTGCGCCGGCCGGTGACGCGATCTATGTGCCCCCGAAAACCGCCGGAATGATCATCGCACAGGAAAACGATCCGACCCAGACCGGCACCTGGACGGCGGTGATCGGCGCGACGGGCGATGAGCTTTCCGCCGGGATGGAGGCCTTTTCGGCACGCGAGGCGTGGAACCAGCTCGACGGACGCGTGTCCGTGCACGATGTTTCCGAAGCAGATCCGGTGATTGTTCCGGTCAACTGGTTTCACTTCACGCCGACTGCAAACTTTTCACTCTCGAATGCACGGTTGATCGCAACGAACTGGCTGTCGGACAACATCATGTCCTACGGACTGCTTCTCGTCGCGAGTGCAATTCTCGTGGGGCTGGCAACCGGTGGACTGCTGACCCGGCTCGGTCGGAAATAGGCACGGCAGGTCAATCCCGTGCGGCTGTCGGGTCCTCCGGCAACCCTCCCTTACCGGTAAAGCGTCGGCTGACATGCAGCGATCCCTGAAGGCCGAACCGCCAGGGCTGGTCGATACCACGCGATATTCCGATCCGCCGTCCCGCGACCACCAAGGGCGGCGTTACCGGCGGAGCAAGCCGGAAAGGCACTTCCATGAGCGACAGGCCGTCATGCTCGATACCAATTCCCAGCGCCTGGCAGACGCGTCCGGGGCCGGAGCATAACAGCAGGGGCTCCGCCCTGCCCCGCCGGTGTTCCATCTCGGCAATGCCGTTCACGGGCTGCAAGGCCCGGATCAGCACCGCGCTGCCCGGCGTGCAGACGAAATTCACGCACCAGTGGATGCCGTAGGAACGGTAAACATAAGCATGACCGGCCGGCCCGAACATGGCAAGGTTGCGGGGCGTCGGCCCGCGAAAGCTGTGGGATGCCGGATCATCCGGCTGGTAGGCCTCTGTCTCGACGATGACGCCGCCGACGCCCGAAAGCTCGAATTCAGCGCCGATCAGGTCGCGCGCCACATCCACCGCGGACCGCGTGAAAAATCCGGCTGCCAGTGCCATGTCGTGCCTCACCATTTCTGCGGTTCATGATCCAACCTAACCACTCGAGAGCGCCAAGGGAACAAAGGGCCTCGTCACGGGTTGGCGTCCATTCCCTGGCTCTTTGCCTCCCGGAGCGTTTTCATGACTGTTTTTTCTTCCGATAACAGAGACTCTGCGGCCTATCCGCTGCAGTCCCTCTTCGTTCCCTTTCCTTTCGTCTGCTTCACCCTGACACTCGGGACCGACCTGGCCTTCTGGCTGAGCGATGGTCACCTGATGTGGCAGAACTTTTCCTCCTGGCTTCTGTTCGCCGGCCTTGTCTTCGGTGGCGTTGCAATCGTCGCTGGCCTGCTGGATATGCTTCGTCCAAGAACACGGCCGCTGCGCCCGGCATTTCTCACCATCGTCATCTATATCGTCATTCTGGCGCTGGCTTTCCTCAATAGCCTTGTTCACGCCGGCGACGGCTGGACGGCCGTTGTGCCTTACGGACTGGCGATTTCTGTCGTCACATTCGTTCTCTCGATTTTCGCCGCCGCGATTTCCGCCCGCAAGTATTCCCGCCTGGCCTGGAGGATCTGATCCATGAAGCCGTCCCGCATTCTCTTTGCCTCCGCGCTTTCGCTGTCGCTCGGCACCGCCTTGCCGGCCTTTTCCCAAAGCAGTGACTTCGATGTCAACTCGCAGATTGGCCCCGATCCTGTCCTGCCGGAACCATCGCACCCGCTCATCCCCGACCTGAAAGTCGCGGAAGTGATCGGCTGGAAGGATGGCGAAACGCCGAAGGTTCCTGAAGGCCTGAAGGTTACCGTTTACGCCAAGGATCTTTCGAGCCCGCGCACCGTCCACACGCTGCCGAACGGCGACGTGCTTGTCGTGCAATCCAAGGCACCGGCAGGCGAGCCGACCTCGAGGCCGAAGGATTTCATCCGCGGCTGGATCATGTCGATCGCCCACGGCGATATTGGCGCTGAGAAGGAAACCAATATCATCACTCTGCTGCGCGATACCAATCTCGATGGCACGGTCGACGAACGACACGACCTTCTGACCAAGCTGGATTCCCCGTTTGGCCTGGCTTGGGTGGACAATACGCTCTACGTGGCCTCGGCCAGCGCCGTGATCGCCTACCCATATGAACTCGGCCAGAACGAGATTACCGCGCCGCCCAAGGTGCTGACCCCGCTTCCTGGTGGGCCAATCAACCACCATTGGACCAAGGATCTGGCGCTCAGCCCCGATGGCAAGATGCTGTACGTCTCAGTCGGCTCGAACTCCAACATCGTGGAGAACGGGCTCGAGGCTGAAAAGGGCCGCGCCGCGATCTGGCAAGTCGATCGTCAGACGGGGGCGGCACGCGTCTTTGCATCCGGCCTACGCAACCCGAATGGTCTTGCCTTCAACCCGGATACGGGCGTTCTCTACACCGTCGTCAACGAGCGTGATGAACTCGGTCCGAACCTGGTGCCGGACTACATGACGTCGGTGAAGGAAGATGGCTTCTACGGCTGGCCGTGGAGCTACTACGGCAACCATGTCGACGTTCGCGTTCACCCGCCACGGCCGGACATGGTCGAACGGGCGATCGCGCCGGACTACGCGCTGTCCAGCCATGTCGCAGCACTCGGCCTGACGTTTTCGGCCAATTCCGCCATGCCGTCCGCCTTCGCAAGCGGTGCCTTCATCGGCGAACATGGCAGCTGGAACCGGGATCACTTCAACGGCTACAAGGTCGTCTATGTGCCCTTCGAAAACGGCAAGCCTGTCGGCAAGGCACAGGACGTCGTGACAGGCTTTATCGAGAACGATCAGGCGCGCGGCAGACCTGTCGGTGTCGGGATCGATGGAACGGGGGCGCTTCTGGTTGCCGACGATTCCGGCAACACGGTCTGGCGGGTCGCCAATGCCGACGGCACGGTCATTCCGCAGCCGATCGGCACCGACCAGACCGCGGCAACCGCACAGCAGGCCGCGACCACCGACAAGACGGATCGGGCACCCGTTGCAGCAGTGAGTCCTCCGGCCAACGGGACGACCGGCTCCACGGAACCGGCACTCGCCGCACCAACCGCCCCTGCAGAAGAGCGGCTGACCGGTCAGGCCCCAGTGTCCGGTAAAAGTGATACGCTGCAGCCGTCGCAAACCGACATTGCGCCAGCAGCAAGGCCCTGATCCGGAAACGGTCTCGCGCTTATCGACGCTAGACAGACGAACTCATGTGCAGCCGGTACCACCTACCGGCTGCACTTTCTTTTTAAGGTCGCCCGTCATGCCGCGCGCTTGAGTGCATCACCGAGCATCGAGACGATGGTGCCGATCTGCTCCTTTTCGATGATCAGCGGCGGCGACAGCGCGATCGTGTCGCCCGTGACTCGGACCAGCAGCCCCTTCTGGAAGCAATCGACGAAGACATCATAGGCACGTGCTCCCACAGCGCCTTCGCGAGATGCCAGCTCGACGGCGCCGACGAGGCCAAGGTTTCTGATGTCGATGACGTGCGGCAGGCCTTTCAGCGAGTGCAGCGCCTCTTCCCATTCGCCAGCAAGACCAGCAGCGCGGGTCAACAAGCCCTCTTCCTCGTAGATTTCCATGGTCGCTAGACCGGCGGCGCAAGCGACCGGGTGGCCGGAATAGGTATAGCCGTGGAACAGCTCGATCGCGTTCTCAGGCCCTGCCATCAGTCCGTCATAGATCGTGCGGCTGGCAAACACCGCGCCCATCGGGATCGTCCCGTTGGTAATGCCCTTGGCGGTGGTGACGAGATCCGGCACGACACCGAAGTAATCCGTGCCAAACGGCATGCCGAGACGGCCAAAGCCGGTGATGACTTCGTCGAAAATCAGAAGAATGCCGTGTTTCGTGGCCGTTGCGCGCAGCTTTTCGAGATAGCCCTTGGGCGGCAGGATGACGCCGGCGGAGCCTGACATCGGCTCCACGATCACGGCTGCGATGGTTTCCGCCCCGTGCAGTCCGACGAGACGTTCGAGATCGTCGGCAAGCTCGATGCCATGCGCCGGCAATCCCTTCGAGAAGGCGTTGCGCTCGATATCGAGCGTGTGACGCATATGGTCTGCCGGGATCTGCGGAAAGACACGGCGATTGTTGACGAGACCGCCGACCGAAATGCCGCCGAAGCCGACGCCGTGATAGCCCTTCTCGCGACCGATGAAACGGGTGCGGGTCCCCTGCCCGATCGACCGCTGATAGGCAATGGCGATCTTGAGTGCGGTATCGACTGATTCGGAACCGGAACCGGTAAAGAAGACACGATCCAGCTTGGCGGCGGCACCACCCGGCGCATGCTCCGCCAGTTTCGTGGCGAAATCGAACGCGATGGGATGACCCATCTGGAAGGTCGGGGCAAAATCCATGGTGGTGAGCTGGCGTTCGACGGCCTGTGCGATCTTCTTGCGACCATGGCCGGCATTGCAGCACCACAGCCCCGCCGTGCCGTCGAGAACCTTGTTGCCGTCGACATCGGTGTAATACATGCCATCCGCCTGCGCGAGCAGACGCGGCGTCGCCTTGAACTGGCGGTTTGCCGTAAACGGCATCCAGAAATTGTCAAGATTGAGCGCGTTTGTCTTGCTCGCGTGATCCATGAAAGCCTCCTGTTCGATAGGGTAGATGTCACGGATTTTTCGGTGGCGAACAAGTCTTTTTGTGTTGGGGGCGGGAGAGGTGGCGGATATCGAGAAATCCATTTTGCCGCCACAAATTCCGCGCTATGACAATTGGGAAGCAGTGCCGGGGACGTAATGCAGTATTTCAAGACACATATAAGGGTATCGACGTCGTTTGCTTTGCGTGAGGTCGCGACGCGATATGGAAAGCATCCCGGCGGAAATATATTTGGGCGCTCCTTGAGCCTGTATCCTACGTGGTGCTGATGAGCTTCCTCTTCGGAGCCCTTGCGCGTCATCCTGCTTTGGGTACCAGCTTTCCGCTGTTCTTCGCGACCGGTTTCATCGCTTTCGCACTCTATTCCGATACATACCGGTATTTGACCTCCTCGATCAGCGCGAACAGAGCACTTCTTTCCTATCCCACAGTCGCTCCAATCGACGCTTTCGTAGGACGCTTCATTCTGCAATCCATAACGTCGCTTCTGGTGGCGCTGGTGATCCTGACTGCTGCTCGCATGACGGAACCTCACGCGTTAGCCTTGAACTGGAAAGCATTACTGGAAGCAGTTTTCTATGCTTGGGCGCTAGCGCTGGGCATGGCCTTCTTCAATGCAGCGCTTTTTCAGAGGTACTCGTTGTATGAGAAGCTGTATTCGATCGTGACGAAGCCGCTTCTACTTCTTTCCGGCGTGTTCTACGTACCCAGCCTGCTGCCATCGCCGTTTCGCGAATATATGCTCCTTAATCCGCTCACGCACGTTGTGATCCTTCTCCGGGAAGGCTTTTACGGACAGAGCCCGTTGGATGGAGTAGATCGCTTCTATCTGGCCGAATGGTCGGCATGCCTGTTGTTCGTCGGCATGCTCACGTTCACCTTGATCCCTTTTGCACGTGAACGATAAAATAACTCGTTCTGACGTTGCGACTTGTCTTCACACGATAAAGCGAAATTGCATGCGGCAGTGAGATGCCGCAATCGTTTCGTCCGCAGCAAGCGCAGGCTGCCGCCGGATATCCCATCTTGAGCCTGAAGTTCTGCTACACTCCTCTCGCGATCAGCGAAGGGCTCTTGAGAGATGGCAGATGATTTTTCAGCGACCTGCATCAGCTTAGATGTCATCGACCGGATTACGGATACGATCGAGAATTACGACTCTTTACCATCCGACGACGTCATCGTGGTGCTGAACGAAGCGCTAAATGTGATCCGGGAACTCCTGCGGATGCTGGACGTCCAGAGAGATGGTTGAAGATGCCGGGCGGCATGCTAAAGCACGGCACTTCAGGTGAGGATCATTCCTGACAAACTTGCGGTGACACGCGCGATGTACGAGCGATATCTGGGTTGGGTGCTTTCATCTTTCACGTGGGCCGGGGTCAAGCCGCGTGCCTATGTGTTCGGGATGAGCCCGTGGAAAAAAAACGTGCGCCACTGGCTGGACGGCGAAACCGTTTCGCAAAAAAGCAGGCATGTCGGAAAAGTCTGGTTTCATGCTGTTATCGCTCCCGCCATTGCCGCGCGGAAAGGCTCGAAGGTCTATGTCTGGGGTTACAAGGTTCAGCCCCACATCGAACAGTTCTGTCGATCACGGAACATCCCGATCATCCGTGTCGAAGACGGGTTCATCCGGTCCATATCTCTCGGCGCCTTCAAAGCGCCACCCCTTTCCTTGTGCTTCGATCGTTCGGGGATGTATTTCGACGCGACCCAGCGTTCTGACCTCGAACAACTGATCGAAGCCTACGACTTCAACGCCGACCCCGACCTGATTGCGCGTGCCCGGACTGGCATTAACAAGCTCATTGCCTCGCGGCTTTCCAAGTACAACACCTCGACCGATACCGATATCGCCGCAGTCTATGGACCCAAAACCGATCGGAAGCGCATTCTCGTCGTCGGTCAGGTTGAGGACGATGCCTCGATCCGACTGGGGTGCGACCGCATCATCGATAATAATGCACTGGTGCGAATTGCCGCGAGCGAGAACCCGCAGGCCCAGATCATCTACAAGCCGCACCCGGAAGTGCTTCACGGAACGCGCGCTAACCAGTCCGATCCAAATGACGTGAGCGATCTGGCGATGATCCTGAAACAGGACATCACCCTGGCAGATGCCTTTCAAACCGTTGATCATGTCTACACAATCACATCGCTGTCAGGCTTCGAGGCACTTATCCGCGGCATCCCGGTCACCTGTCTGGGGATGCCGTTCTATGCGGGCTGGGGCGCAACGGACGACCGGCAGGAATGCGAACGGCGGACGGCAAAGCGAACTCCCGAAGAGATATTCGCCGCCGCCTACATCCTTTACGCCCGCTATCTCCACCCTACCCTCCACAAGCCGCTCAGCTTCGAGGAAGCGATCGAACTGCTCGCGGAGATGAAGGGGCGGGTGTTGTAAGGGGCCAGATCGCTGAAGATTCCAGCGCGGTCCTCGGACACTGTCTTGCAGAAAGCGGCTTCCACAGTGATCGATAGCCCCATGACAGAACCGTTCGACTGATGCAGTCTACGACGGCACAGAAATAGACAAAACAGATGCCGACGGTTGGCTTTACTTCCGTTGACAAGTGCTTACTCAGATCCGACAACATAACTTGGACGGCAGCCACCGGGGGGACTTTTTGATGTCTAGGCGCGCGATCTTCGGACTTTCCGCATTGTTGTTTTCGTCTCTAGTTCTGGCGCTGCCTCTGACTGCGGCGGAGCGGCGGATAGAGACCACGGCGGATGGGGACTATTCGGGTTTTGATCTGCGGACCGTCAAGAATGTCAGCCAGGGTCAGTGCGAAACTGCCTGTATCGGCGACAACCAGTGCCGCGCCTTTACCTATAATGTCAAAGCCAAGTGGTGCTTTCTCAAGTCCGACCACGCGCAGCTCAATCCGTTTGCAGGCGCGGTCGCCGGCAAGATCGTCGAAGTGGCGGCGGAACCGGATATCGGAGCGGCGCCGCGGCTCTCCTTTCTGACGGAAGAACTGCTTCAGCAGGCCCGCGAGCAGAAGGATGGCCTGACGCTTGGTGACAACCAGCAGGGCCGGGATGTCGAAAGACTGAAGACCGACGCGCAGGCCGAACTTCTCGCAGGCCGGTTCGATAACGCGATCTATAATTACAAGGGTGCCCTCTCGCTCACACCTGAAGATGGCGCGCTCTGGATCGAATTTGCCCGCGCCGCCTCCACTGCCAACGGCAACAGCTCTGCAGACGGCGATGCAACGCTTGGCGCCATCAACGGCTATCTTCTGACCCGAACGACCCAGGCAAGAGCCGATGCGCTTGCCGTTCTTGGCGCAGCGCTTGCCAAGCAGCAGGCTTACCGCCAGGCGATTTCCGCCTACAAGCAGAGCCTTGCGCTGGTCAGCGCCCGCACGGTGCAGGCATCCTATAACGACCTTCGCGAGCGTCATGGTTTTCGCGTGACCGGCAACACGGTCGATGCAGACAGCGCCAATCCCCGCGCCTGCGTTCAGTTTTCCGATCCTCTGGTAAAGGCCGGCGTCGACTATGCGCCGTTTGTCACGCTGGACGGCAAGGCGCCGAAGGCGATGGAAGCCAAGGACAGCCAGATCTGCGTCGAGGGCCTGACCCACGGCCAGCGTTACAAGCTGTCGCTGCGGCGCGGCCTTCCCTCCTCCGTCGATGAACCGTTGCCAGCGCAGGTCGATCTCGACCTCTACGTCAAGGACCGCTCTCCGACGGTGCGGTTTACCGGGGACAGTTTCGTGCTGCCATCCACGGCCCGGCGCGGCATTCCGATCGTTTCGGTCAATACCGAAACGGCCGCTCTCAAGCTTTACCGGATCGGCGACCGCAATATCGCGCCGCTTCTGACGGACTCGGAATTTCTGACCCAGATGAGCGGCTACACCGCCGACCGCATCGAGCAGGAAAACGGTGAACTCGTCTGGCAGGGCACGATCGCTCTTGGGCCCGAATCCAACCCCGAACTCAACAAGGATGTGGCGACCAGTTTTCCGGTTGACGAGGCGTTGCCGAACCGCAAGCCGGGTGTCTATGTGCTGACGGCATCGGCCGCCAACGCCATCTCCCAGGAATGGGATAACAAGGCGACCCAGTGGTTCGTCGTTTCCGATATCGGGCTGACCACCTATGCCGGCACGGACGGGCTCAGTGTGTTTGCCCGTTCTCTCGGTTCCGCCAAGCCGATCGCCGGCGTCGATCTCCAGCTTCTTGCCAAGAATAACGAGGTGCTGGGCACCGCAAAGACCGATGGCGATGGCCGTGCCACGTTTACGGCCGGCCTGATGCGCGGGACGGCGGCCATGGTGCCGGCGGTGCTGACGGCGCAAAACAGCGGCCAGGACTACGTGTTTCTCGACATGAGCCGCGCCGGCTTCGATCTCTCCGATCGCGGCGTCACCGGCCGGCCGGCACCCGGCGCGATCGATCTTCTGCCCTGGACCGAACGCGGCATCTACCGGCCAGGCGAGACGGTGCATGCGAGCGCCCTTGCCCGCAATGTGGATGCGACCGCGATCGACAACCTGCCGCTCACCTTCGTCTTCCTGCGCCCTGATGGCGTCGAGGATCGCCGCATGGTGAAGTCAGGCGCGCTCGGTGGCTACACGCTCGATCTCGCCCTGCAGGACACGTCCATGCGCGGCACCTGGACGATGCAGGTGTTTACCGATCCGAAGGGCTCGGCGATCGGCGAAAAGACGTTTCTGGTCGATGATTTCGTACCTGATCGCATCGAGTTCGACATGACCAGCGCGGCGAAGGAAATCGTGGTCGGCGAACCGGCTACGGTCGAGATCGACGGACGTTTCCTCTATGGCGCACCGGCAGCGGGACTTGGCCTGGAAGGCGAGATCGCCCTCAAGCCGACCCGCGAAAATGCTGCCTTTCCCGGCTACCAGTTCGGCCTTGCAGATGAGGAACAGGCGGAAACCGTCCGCATTCCGCTCGAGGCACTCGACGATACCGATGAAGACGGCAAGGCATCGTTTCCAGCAGATGTCGCGGAGCTTCCCTCGACCACCAAGCTGATCAATGCCGATATCGTCGTGCGCATGAAAGAATCGGGCGGCCGCGCGATCGAGCGGACCCTGTCGCTGCCGGTCAAGGCGGACGGGCCGCGGATCGGCATCAAGCCGGAGTTTTCAGGTGACCTGCCCGAGGGCGCGGTTGGCAGTTTCAAGGTCATTCTCGTGGACGAGACCGGAGCAAAGCAGGCCGCGAAAGGCTTGGCCTGGAAGCTGGTCAAGGTCGAGCAGGACTATCAGTGGTATCGCGAGGGGAGTTCCTGGCGCTACGAGCCGATCACCCGCACCAAGCAGGTATCCAATGGCAGCGTTGACGTAACTGCTGACGGCGGCCGGATTTCGGTTCCGGTCGCATGGGGCCGTTACCGCCTGGAAGTCGAGACGGTCGATGCTGGCGGCCCGGCCTCAAGCACCGAGTTCGATGCCGGCTGGTTCGTGACCGCCACGTCGACCGAGACGCCGGACGCGCTGGAGATCGCCCTCGACAAGCCGAGCTACAAGGTCGGCGATACTGCCAAGCTCAAGGTTTCCTCGCGTTATGCCGGCGAACTGATGATCATTGCAGGCTCCGAGCAGCTGACCGCGGTCAAGACGGCAAGCCTTGCGGAGACCGGCGGAGAGATCGAGATCCCCGTCACGGCCGAATGGGGAGCCGGTTCCTATGTGACCGCGACACTCTACCGCCCGGGTGCTGCGCGTGAAAACCGTATGCCGATGCGGGCGATCGGCGTGACCTGGCTGAAGGTCGATCCGGAAGCACGCGATCTCGCGGTCGCGATCACGGCACCGGATAAAACCCTGCCGCGCCAGCCATTGGATATCTCAGTCGCCGTAACCGGTGCCGGCGCCAACGAAGATGCCTATATGACGGTGGCAGCCGTCGATGTCGGCATCCTCAATCTCACCCGCTACGAGCCACCGGCGCCGGACGACTGGTATTTCGGCCAGCGCCGTCTCGGGCTCGAAATCCGTGACATCTACGGCCGGCTGATCGATGGCTCGCTTGGTGCTACCGGTCGCCTTCGAACTGGCGGCGATGGCGGCAGCATCGCGCTGCAGGCAAGCCCGCCAAAGGAAAAGCTGGTCGCTTTCTTCTCGGGCCCGGTGAAGCTGGATGCCGACGGCAAGGCGAACGTCTCCTTCGACATTCCGCAGTTCAATGGCACGGCGCGCGTGATGGCCGTCGCCTGGTCGAAATCCGGGGTCGGTCATGGGGTCAAAGACGTCATCATCCGCGATCCGATCGTCGTGACCGCCAGCCTGCCGCGCTTTCTTGCGCCGGGAGACGACAGCAACCTCAGACTGGACATCGTCAACACCGATGGGCCTGCCGGCACCTATGATCTCGCCGTCACGACAAACGACCCGGTTGCGGTCGGCCAGAGTGCGATCAAGCCCGTCCAACTCGCGGCCGGCGCTAAGACGAGCGTCACGCTGCCGCTGGTGGGTATCGGACCCGGCGACGGAACTGTTTCGATCCGCGTCTCGAATGCGTCGGGCCTGTCGGTCGATCAGGTTCTCAACATCCCGGTTCGCCCGGCGGCCATGCCGGTGACGGAGCGGCGGCTGGTGGATCTGAAGCCCGGCTCAAGCGTGACTGTTGATGCCAACCTTCTCGCCGACAGCATGCTTCAGGGTGCCTCCGTCAGCATCAATGTCAGCCGTTCCAACGCGTTCGATATTCCGGCGCTGCTGATGAGCCTTGACCGCTATCCCTATGGCTGCGCCGAACAGACGACAAGCCGGGCACTTCCGCTTCTCTATCTGAGCCAGATGGCGGTTCAGAACGGGCTTGCCGATGATGCCGAGGTCAAGAAGCGGGTGCAGGATGCGATCTTCCGCGTGCTCTCCTTCCAGGCATCGGCTGGCAGTTTCGGGCTTTGGGGACCTGATGGTGCCGGCACCGATCTCTGGCTGGACGCCTATATCACCGACTTCCTGTCGCGGGCTCGCGAACAGGGTTTCGACGTGCCTGAAAAGCCCCTCATCCAGGCGCTCGAAAATCTGCAGAACACTCTGGCCTACACGACCAATGTCGCCGACCAGGGCAATCAGATTGCCTATGCGCTCTACGTGCTGGCGCGCAACCGCAAGGCTGCGATCAGCGACCTGCGCTATTACGCCGATACGATGCTCGGCGACTTCCCGACACCGCTTGCCAAGGCGCATATCGCTGCAGCACTTTCGCTCTACGGCGATGCCCAGCGCTCGCGCACCATCTTCAACGACGCGCTGCAGATGTCGGAAGAAGCGCAGATCAAGAAAGTCAGCCTCAGCCGTTCGGATTACGGCTCCTCGCTGCGAGATGGTGCAGCGGTTCTGGCGCTGGCCGCCGAAAGTCGGCCGGTGCCGCCGATCGTGCCTGCACTTGCCAATGTCGTTGCCAAGGAATGGGTGGCGAAGAAACATACCAGCACGCAGGAACAGACCTGGATGCTGCTGGCATCCCGGGCCTTGCAGAACGGCGACGAAGACCTGCGTCTCAGCGTCAACGGCGCGGCCCACATCGGGACGCTGATGTCGCAGATGCCAGGCGACGTGCTGCTCGATCATCCGCTGACGGTGCGCAACGACAGCAAGGATAAGCTGTCTGCGGCCATCACCACGGTTGCGGCCCCGGCACAGCCACTTGCCGCCGGCGGCGATGGTTTCGAGATAACCCGCACCTACTACACGATGGACGGCGAGGAGGCGAATGTCAGCACGGCGCAGCAGAACACGCGTTATGTCGTCGTTCTCAACGTCACGGAGACAAACGACTGGCCGTCTCGCATCGTCGTGACGGATCTCCTGCCGGCGGGTTTCGAGATCGACAATCCGAGCATCGTCAACAGCGCCAGCCTTGCCAATTTCGACTGGATCGAAGAGGTGCAGGCCGCCCATACGGAGTTCCGCAGCGACCGTTTTGTTGCAGCCTTCAACCGCGCAGCAGGTGACAACCGCAAGATCACGCTCGCCTATGTGGTGCGCGCCGTGACACCCGGCACCTACGATCATCCGGCGGCGCAGGTGGATGACATGTACCGCCCGCAGCTTTCCGCAAGGACTGCGATGGGCAAGATGGAGGTGGTGGCGGCGCCGTGAGAGACGACAGGCAGGTGTCTGCCGCCCTCCTCAACGGGCGGCATTTTGCACGGAGCGAAGTCGAGGCAGTCAGCGTCAGGACGACAAGAAGACCATGAGACGCAGATGGACGTATTCGTTGGCTCTTGGTCTTTGCGTCGCTCTCGCAGGGGGGCTGGTGATCGGGCTTGACGCTGCAGACCGCGCCTATCCGCCGCCGCTCGACAAGGCGCAAACCGTATCGGCAGAGGTGCTTGACGCGGACGGGCTTCTGCTCCGTGCATTTGCCACATCCGAAAGCCGCTGGCGTCTGAAGACCTCGATCGCGGATGTCGATCCGCGATTCCTGAAGATGCTTGTTGCCTATGAGGACCAGCGGTTTTACCAGCATGGCGGCATTGACCTGAAGGCGATGGGCCGCGCCGCGGTCCAGCTTCTCGTCAACGGGCGGATCGTTTCCGGCGCCTCGACGCTATCCATGCAGGTCGCGCGTCTGATCGAGCCCCGGGAAGCCCGGTCCTATTCGGCAAAGCTCCTGCAGATCGCCCGCGCCATCCAGATCGAGCGCCGCCTCGACAAGCAGGAGATCCTCGAGCTCTATCTCACCTACGCGCCCTATGGCGGCAATCTCGAAGGCGTGAGGGCTGCAAGCCTTGCCTATTTCGGCAAGGAGCCGGGGAGACTGACGGTGGCGGAAGCCGCTCTGCTCGTCGCCCTGCCGCAATCCCCGGAAACGCGGCGGCCGGACCGGCACCCGCAATCGGCAATGCGGGCCCGTCAAGGTGTTCTCTCGCGGCCTGCCGTGGCATCGCTGACGGGTGAAGGGGAAGCGGAACGGGCGTCCCATGACGGCCTCCCGCGGCGCAGACTGCAATTGCCGGCGCTTGCCGCGCATATGGCGGAAGCCGCAATCCGTAAACAGCCCGGGGTGCCGCGATACCAGAGCACGCTGAAACGCGGCATTCAGCAGAAGCTGGAAGACGTCGCGCGGGAAGCTTCGGCGAAGCTCGAACCGAAAGCATCGCTGGCCATGGTCATGGCGGATGCGATGACGGGCGAAATTGTCGCCCAGGTCGGTTCGGCCGACTATTTCGATGCCAGCCGCGCCGGCTGGACCGACATGACACGGGTGCTGCGGTCGCCGGGGTCGACCCTGAAGCCCTTCATCTACGGACTTGCCTTCGAACAGGGGTTGGTGGCGCAAGAAACGATGATCGAGGATCGGCCGGCGGATTTCTTCGGCTATCGGCCGAAGAATTTCGACATGAGCTATCAGGGCGATGTCACGGTGCGCCAGGCCTTGCAGCTGTCGCTCAACGTTCCGGCGATCCGACTGCTCGATGCCGTCGGCCCGTCGCGTCTGATGATCCGGTTCAGACGGGCCGCGGTACAACCGGTGCTTCCCCCGAACGAGGCGCCGGGCCTTGCGATCGGGCTTGGCGGGGTCGGCATCACGCTAAAGGATCTGGTTCAGGCCTATGCGGCTCTCGCCAACGGCGGCCAGCCCGTTCGGCTCGGCAACGGCATCGACACCATCGCGGCGCGTCTCGACAGCGAACCCTTGCTGGAGCCTCAGGCGGTCTGGAACGTCACCGACATCCTCTCGGATGTGCTGCCGCCAACCGGAAGCCGCCGCCTCGGCATCGCCTACAAGACCGGCACGAGTTACGGATACCGCGACGCCTGGTCGGTGGGTTATGACGGACGCCATGTCCTGGGTGTCTGGGTCGGGCGGCCGGACAATGGTGCGGTGCCGGGCATCGCCGGCTACCAGACAGCGGCGCCGATCCTGTTCGAGGCCTTTGCCCGCTCCGGCGTCGCGATCACGCCGCATCCCTCGCCCCCGCCCGCCACGTCACGGCTGGCGCAATCCGACCTGCCGATCGGTCAGCGGCGCTTCTCGATGACGGCAAGCGGCCTGATCAGCGCCTCGACCCGCGAAGCCGCCCCGCAGATCGTCTATCCCCCCGAGGGCGCCAAAGTGGATCTCGGCGCGCAATCGGGCGAGATCTCGCCGCTGGTGCTGAAGCTGCAGGGCGGGCGCCCGCCGTTCCGCTGGCTGGCGAACGGAAAACCCCTCACCGATCTTTCCCGCCGCCGCACCAACAACTGGTTACCCGAAGGCGCGGGCTTCTCGACACTGACGGTGATCGATTCCGCCGGCCGGGCTGCAACCGTGCGGGTGTTCGTGGAGTGAGGGCGGGTTAGGCCAGGAGTGAACCGGACCGAGATCGGAAGGATCAGGCCCGTCAGCTTGTCAGCCGTACACGACCCACGATCTTGCGAAACAAGACATCCATTGCCTCGCTTATGCCATCGGTCGGACTGACCTCGAAATAGTAGCCTTCCGTGGCGCAAGATTGCATCTGCGTTGGAATTTCCTTCTGAAAGGGTGCGATCCACTTCTTGTAGAAACCGTCTTTGGGCAGAGGCAAATAGGTCGTGTACAGGACTGCGACCTTTATTCCGCGCGCCTTCAGGGCGTTGCAATGACTGGCATTCAACGGCTCCATGCAGCGATCGCCGTTGGATGATGAGAGCTTCTTTGTACAATCGGAACGGTATGCGTCTCCAACGCCGTCCGCGACAAGGAAAACGATTGGCTGTCTATCCGCCGAACTGCTCCCGTCACCGACGGTTTTGATCTTTTGGCCAATCTTGGACAGTATTTCATTGTAGTCGGTCTGCCCGTTCGGCGACGAATGGCTCGGAACGCTCATCAGCTCAATCATCTTCGTGGCCTTTGCCACTGAGGTGAAATTGCTCGTCGGCTCGGAAACGGTGTATAACTGGGCATCGGCAGAGGTTTGTCCGAACGTGTAGGCACCGATCTTGAATTGGCCTGAAACGGTCTGAGTCTCCTGCGCCGTTGTCATGAGCGCGGAGACCGCCTCCGCGACAACGTCGATGCGGATGGTCGCGCCAACTTCTTTGGCGAGATAGTAATAGCTGTTTTTGTCGGCGACACCGCTCGTCGAAACGATGTGGCATGCAAAAGCGCAGTTGGCGTCCTTGCCTTTCCCATCCGATCCATTCTTCGTTGCAGCTTCCAGTTTCGCCACGTCGTCGGCAGTCGCGCCGACCCCCATCGATGGCGTGTTGTCCAGCAGCATGTAGAAATCCAGAAAACTCGGTATCAGGTATGCTGCGGTCGCTTGCCCCGAAATCGCCATCTCGTCATTGCCGAGGATTCGCGTAAAGGTCGTGGGTAGAGTGGCGGCGTATTTCAGTCTCGATGTGACGACACCGTCGGACTTTACCAGCTCCAGCTTGACGTCGATCAGCAGGCTCGACAAACCTTCCATGTTGTCCCCATATCTGGCCGACAACTGAGATTTGAAGATTTTCTTGGCTTCGGTGTCCGCGATGGCGACAGTACCGTCCTCGGCCATTTTCATGGCTTTTGCGACCGCTGCGGATTTTTCGGAGACAGCAGCAAGTACCGCAGCATCCGCAGCGGCATCGAGATAGGATTTTGCCTCCAGGGCGCGTCCGAAATCGATTGCCAATCCGACACTACCGATCAAAGGAACCATGATAAGGCCGGTGAGCACGCCGAAATTGCCCCGGGTGCAGGAAAAAATAGACCTCAATGTCGCAAGCATAAACCGCAATCTGCCTTTTAGTTTTTATAGCGGCATCATGCTGCAGTTCGATCAGAGCATTCGATCAACTCCCACCGTTTCAAATGTTTGTTACTAAAGTAGCTAATTGAAATTGTTAACGAAACGTGTTTTTGCGGCGCCTGGTCTCGTGGCCAGCGGTGGGGAACGGGAGGGGGCCAACCACATATGTTTTTGCAACGTTCGAAGAAGCAGGAGGGCTGGAGCCGTTTGTGCTGACGGAGAAGCCTACAGGCTTCGGTCAGGGCGCGTTCTCGTCAGGAGAGGATATGCTACGCCTCGGCTTAACTGGCCAAGATCTCAGCCACGATGCACCCATCCTGTTCGACTACATGCGGCGGCAAAAGATGGTCAATCCAGTGAGGCCGCGGGCGGAACCGTTCCATAGCATTGGTGGCCGGCTCGACCTCACAATCATCCGGCCGACTGGCTACGAGCAAACCCTGCTGAAGACTTGGCCCGACGAAATCGGGGAGAAGATCTGCCCGTTTAATGATCAAGCCGCAGCCGCTTAATCTACTGCCATGGGAGGGGCTTGGGTTGCGCCGCGACCAAGCCCCATATAACTGTCGCACTGCTTGTTGCGAAGAGTAAGCCGGCGATCATGCCAAGTGCTGCTGATATGTACATAGTGCGGTTCATCCAACCGACGTCTTCGTCGAGCTTTATATGGCGATAGACTAGGGCTGGGTCAGCATAGTTTCGATATAAAACCTCCGCCAGTTGGAGGTTCATCCATGCGAAAAGGCCCGCTACAAGGGTAATGAAGACCGCCGCGAGGTTCTGCGCGGCTGCATAGATTAAGAAGTCGCTCTTACCCTGAGGTATGGACGTTCGAAGCGAGTTTAGTGCGTATATCGCGCCGCCGTGCACTGCGAGTAACGAAGCAAAGAGCCATTTTGCGTAGTCCATGTGGCCCGCATGAGACTGGTTCTCCTGCTCTCGATAGTACCGATATAGCTCCTCATTGTGGAGCTTCAGCCTATCTCGATATTTGAGGTCGGTCATGTGATCGTAAAATACGATCTCATCGGTCTCGCGATCTACGGGCTCATCATTTGACATACGTCAATCCTGTCAGCGACTGATAGCGTCGATCCGGCGGGCTTTATTTTCGAGCTATGAGGAAATGGACGGCTTTGTTAAGGGCGGTGTCATCTTGCTTCAGCGTCGCAATCTTGTCGACCAGATCATTTAAAACGAGCCGGACCGCTGCTGCAGCTTCTAAGCAGAAATCGTCAGTCTCATTGTGTAGGCCTACACTTAGCGCGCTATGAAGGGCAGCCAAAGGGTTATGACCGTTGATGAGAAGTCCTTGAGGTAGTGCCACTTTGATTTTATCGAGCGATTTTGAGAATGATATCTCAAGTTTCGCGCTTTCCAGTTCGTCGATCAACTCAGCCGGTGCGCCGATCGTTTTGCAGACTTTGATGATATCATTGAACAGATCGTTTTTATGACTTTCGACAACGCGCCTGTAATATGCGAAAGCTGCTATCCCATAGCCAAGGCTCTCACACTGTCGGCCTTTCAGGAACAACGGTGCATCCTGTCGAAAAAGTCTAAGTACCTTGTTCGAGGCGGGAATCCCAAAAGCAGGCAGTTCGCCGAATTTATACGCCTTTCCTTTTCCTTCATCGTCTAGCGTAAGGTGCAACGAATACTGCTTGGTCTGCCTGTTGCAGTCACCACAAATATAGATCGGGTGAGGGACTGTTTTGGCCGTACTTCTTTCCAAGGAGCCACTTGTGGAAGTCCTAAATGTGCGCTCTCCCTCGCAAATTTTGCAATGTAGCCTAAGTTCAGGATAGGTAAGTTTGCGAAAGACGCCTCCACTCGGATAGTACGCAATTTCCCACAAGCCGGTGACATCGCGTTCGGTAGACGGGTGGACGGACTCAAGGAATACCTTAAACTCTAAAGGAGGTGGCTGCTCCATGAGGGGAGGATTTTCGTTGCTGTCTTCTCTTGGTTCATCGCTCATCAGTATCTCTCAGTAATTGCTTTCGAAACGCTGTAAGCTGCCATCGTGACACGCTCATTTCGGAGTTACGAAGACATCGCAAACGCGCTCTGGCGGCGCGTCCACCCTCCGGTATCCTGTAGTGTCTTCATACCATAGTGCTTGCTCGTATCGATAAACGCGTGTCGTGACGGCAGTCGGCCCTGACGCGTAACGTGCATCTCCCGGACAGGTTTTTATCAGCACCGCATCTCGCAGGAACTTTCTTTCGAATTCTACTCGAACAGGGTCCTTTTCCTGGTCACTGCAGGCAACCAGCGCCACCGCAAGAAATCCAAATAAGAGTGGCCTGGAGATGCCGTCGGTCATTGGGGCGTTGCTTTTCATGTTGCATCCGTGTCGCGTGGACTAGCGGAGTGTGCCAAGAAGCGTCGAGAAATCAAGGGGAATAGCACGCAGCGAGACGCAACACGAAAACGACTGAAGCTGAAAATTTATTCGGCTAAGTTTATGAAAATATTGGAAAAAAATGGTGCCCGGAGGCGGATTTGAACCACCGACACGCGGATTTTCAATCCGCTGCTCTACCAACTGAGCTATCCGGGCATCCGGGCTTTGTGCAAGCCGTTCCGGTCCTTGGTTGACCGGCCGGGGTTTGTATCCCCGGGAAGCGAGCGGGGTTATAACATCTTGTTCGGCCATGTCCAGCACCCCGGACGACTTTTTTGAAAGGTTTGTGAAAAACCTGATTTCATGAGCGAAATCAAAGGCCGAACCGGACGAGGATCTAGTCCTCGTAGTTGTCGGCTTTGCTTTCATCGTCGGCCACGGGGATGGCGTAGCTGCCCTGCAGCCAGCGGGAGAGATCCAGATTGCGGCAACGGTCCGAGCAGAAGGGATAGTGTTCGCGCGCGGAAGGGCGGCTGCATTCGGGACAGGGCCTTGCCTTGCGCAAAGGCTCCACCTTGCCGCCTGTCGTGATGTCCTTGTTTGAAGTTTCAGCCATATCAGGCCTCCTTCTTAAGTCTTCAGCCTTGCGGCCATGCGCCGGCGACGTCAAAACCTTCGCCAGCCAGCAGACCCGTCACTTCATGAAGCGGCAGGCCGACGACGTTGGAATAGGAACCGACGAGTTTCTGCACGAAGGCGCCGGCGATGCCCTGGATCGCGTAAGCCCCGGCTTTTCCCCGCCACTGGCCCGATGCGATATAGTTCTCGATCTCGCGGGTCGACAGTCGCTTGAAGCGCACCTTGGTCTCAACCACCTTCTGGCGGAACTGGCCGCCCGGCGTGACAAGACAGATGCCGGTATAGACCCAGTGGCCGCGGCCCGACAGAAGATTCAGGGCGGCACTGGCGTCCTGCGTATACTCCGTCTTTTCCAGGATGCGGCGTCCAACCGCCACGACCGTATCGGCAGACAAGATATAGCTGTGGCGCCAGGCGGGATCGTTGTTGACGGCGGCGAAGGCGGCTTCCGCCTTTTCCGTCGAAAGACGACGCGCAAGCGAACGCGGATGTTCCACCCGCTTGGGTGTCTCGTCAATATCCATCGGCATCAGCCGGGCCGGTTCGATGCCGACCTGATTGAGAAGATCGAGACGACGCGGCGAGCCTGAGGCCAGGATGAGCTTTTGTTCGATCGCCATGGGGACCCGTCTTTGCCGCGAGAAATTCTTACTTGAAGCGGTAGGTGATGCGACCCTTGGTCAGGTCGTAAGGGGTCATTTCGACAAGAACCTTGTCGCCTGCCAGAACGCGGATACGGTTCTTGCGCATGCGGCCCGCGGTGTGGGCGATGATTTCGTGTTCGTTCTCGAGCTTCACGCGAAAGGTCGCGTTCGGCAACAGTTCGACGACAATGCCCGGGAATTCAAGAACTTCTTCTTTAGCCATGTATTGGTTTTCTTTCTGTGTTGAAGGTCGGGCAGGCCGAAATCTGATCAGCCGCCTCGAAATTTGCGCGGAAACTACACAATCGCGTCCGGTTTGTGAACCTCGCTTGACAGCGATTCTTGAAGACCGTCAATCGCCTGCCGGAGGTGGCCTGCGAATGGGCCTCATCCGTCGGTCAATCAGCTTCCACAGATGCTCTCGCACCTCGCGATAAGCGTCGAGAACCTGCTCACGCGTGCCGGTCGCAGCCGTCGGATCCATGGTCGGCCAATAGACCACATCGACGGCGTTCGAACGGGTGAGTTCCAGCGCCACGTGATGGGCCTCCGGCGTCAGCGTCACTATCAAATCGAAGAAATCATCCTCAAGGTCATCCATCGTCCGCGGCTTGTGCTGCCGGTTGCGGTTAAGCGAAAGGCCCACCTCTTCCAGAACGACATCGACGAAGGGATCGTGCTCGCCGGAACGGACACCCGCCGACTGGATGTAGATATCGGGCTGCAGCAGGCTTTTTGCAATGGCCTCCGCCATCGGCGAACGGATGGAGTTGAAACCGCACATGAAGAGGATCGCGGTCGGAATGCCGATCGTCTGCTTCCTTGTCGGTTCGTCATCGGCCGCCATGGTCTTCAGCCGCGCCAGTAGAGCACGCAGACGAGCGTGAACAGCCGTCTTGCGGTATCGAAGTCGATTCGGATCTTGCCGTCGAGACGATCCATCAGGGTTTGCGAGCCCTCGTTGTGAATGCCGCGGCGGCCCATGTCGATCGCCTCGATGCGCGATGGCGTGGAGGTCTTGATCGCCTCGTAATAGCTTTCGCAGATCATGAAGTAATCCTTGATGATCCGCCGGAATGGCGTCAGCGACAGGATGTGGACCGCAACCCCCTCGCCCGCTTCGCCCGTGATGGTGAGCATCAGCTTTGCCTCGACCAGCGAAAGCTTCAACGTGTAGGGGCCGCCTGCATGGCCGACCGGCTCGAAGGCGTTTTCCTCGACAAGGTCGAAGATGGCAACTGCCCGCTCATGTTCGACATCGGGCGTCGAGCGCCCGATCGAGTCGTCGAGGACGACATCCGAGAGCCGGAAGTGCCCTTGTCCCATCCCTAGCCCTCGTCTTGCGGAGGATGGGCGTTCATGCGGATGGCGACCGAACGGGCGTGTGCATCGAGCCCTTCCGAATGGGCGAGCGTGATGGCGGCCGGCGCCAGTTGCCGCAGCTGATCGGGTCCGAGCCTGAGGATCGAGGTGCGCTTGACGAAATCGAGCACACCGAGGCCGGACGAAAAGCGTGCCGAGCGTGCCGTCGGCAGAACGTGGTTGGAGCCGCCGACATAATCGCCGATGACTTCAGGCGTGTGGCGACCGATGAAGATGGCGCCGGCATTGCGGATGCCGGCCATGAGCGCATCCGGATCGGCAACGGCCAATTCAAGATGTTCGGCGGCAATGCGGTTTGCCAGCGGCAACGCGGCTTCGAAATTCTCGACCAGGATCACAGCGCCAAAATCGCGCCAGCTCGCGGCGGCCGTTTCTGCGCGCGACAGTGTCTTCAATTGTCGCTCGACGGCTGCCTCGACCGATTTTCCGAATTCGGCATCGTCAGTGATCAGGATCGACTGGGCACCGGCATCGTGTTCGGCCTGCGCCAGAAGGTCGGCGGCGATCCAGTCGGGGTCGTTGTCCTTGTCGGCCAGGATCAGCACTTCAGATGGGCCGGCGATCATGTCGATGCCGACGATGCCGAAGACCTGGCGCTTGGCGGCCGCCACATAGGCGTTGCCGGGACCGACGATCTTGGCGACCGGCGCAATCGTATCAGTACCATAGGCAAGCGCTGCTACGGCCTGCGCACCGCCGACGCGGTAGATTTCCGTAACGCCCGAGATGCGTGCCGCGGCAAGGACGGCCGGGTTGATGCTGCCGCCACCGGCCGGCACGACCATGACGACGCGCGGCACGCCGGCAACCTTTGCCGGCAGCGCATTCATCAGCACGGAGCTTGGATAGGATGCCGTGCCGCCCGGTACGTAGAGACCGACGGCTTCGATCGCTGTCCAGCGGGAGCCGAGGCCGACGCCGATCGCGTCTTCGTAGATATCGTCCTTCGGCATCTGACGGGCATGATGCTTTTCGATCCGCTCGGCTGCAAACTTCAGCGCGTCGATCACCTCGCGGTCCGTTTCGGCGAAGGCCTTGTCGACCTCCTCATCGGTCACGCGGATGCCGGTCGCTGCAAGATCGATGCCGTCGAAGCGTTTTGAATAGTCGACAAGTGCCGCGTCGCCCCGGGCGCGCACGTCATCGATGATGGCGTGCACGACGGCGTTCACATCCTCGGAGACTTCCCGCTTGGTCGAAAGAAAAGCGGAAAAGCGTGTCTCGAAGTCCGGTGCTGTCTGCTCAAGCCAGAGTGCCAAGCGGATATTCCTTCCCGTTCCATGCCATGATCACAAGGCCGGTCAAGGATGGCGCGGCCTCGTTGCGGTTTCCCATGCGCCGCCGATATCTGCAAGAGCAACTTCGATGCATTCGACATCGAGAGCAATGGTGCCGCCGCCGGAAAGCAGCAGTTCCACGGTGCCATCAGGCCCCTCGCCCTTGGGCATGAAGCGCACGGCGAGAAGCGACAGGACATCGTCCTTGCGGTTGCGGTCGATCCCCGTCGAACGGACCGCTTCCACGCGCTTGAGGACGAGCGCTGCACGGTGCCGCTCGAACCCCTTTTTCTTCTCGCCGGCCTTTTCCCAATCAAACCTGTTGGCAGCCAGCGAGAATATCTTTTCCGACGCCGACCACTGCACGTCGGACAGCTTGAACACCGCATCCTGCATATGGGCAGACACGATCCCCAGATCGTCGGTATCGAGAGCCAGAAGCTTGAGCTCGGTCATGCGCGTCCATTCCGTTCCTGGGCCGCGATCTGCGGCCCGTTGCTTGATGGTCTGGAGATAGGATGGCGCATGGCAAGAAGCAACTATTTCGGGAAGTCGGCAGAGAGCGTCGTGTCCTTCCAGGCAACGATCTCGTCGCGGCGTTCCGCAAGCTTGGCGGTGATGCCGGTATAGGCAATTTCGCCGAGCACGAGGTGGCGCGGCGGGTTGGACGCCTCGACGACCTTGATCATGGCTTCGCCGGCACGCACAGGATCGCCCGGCTGCTGGCCGCTATAGCCTGCCGTCTGCGACAGACGGGCGCCTGCGGTATCCTGATACTCGTCGATCTTGACAGGCGTCTGTTTCAGCGAACGGCCGGCCCAATCCGTTCGGAACGGACCGGGTGCGACGCAGGTGACCTTGATGCCGAGCGACGCCACTTCGGCAGACAGCGCATCGGAAAAGCCTTCGACCGCATGCTTGCTTGCCGCGTAATAACCGGAGCCCGGAAAGCCGATAAAGCCTGCCTGGGAGGTGATGTTGAGGATGTGGCCCTTGCGGCGGGCGCGCATGCCGGGCAGCACCGCCCGCGTCATGGCGAAAAGGCCGAAGACATTGGCATCGAACATGCCGCGGATCTCGTCTTCCTCGCCTTCCTCGATCGAGGCCTGGTAGCCGTAACCGGCATTGTTGACGAGGACGTCGATGCGCCCGAACTTTTCCTCGGCAGCGCTGACAGCAGCTGCGATCTGGCCTTCGTCGGTCACGTCGAGATCAACGGCGAGCGCATTGTCGTGGCCTGCAACGAGATCAGCAAGCCTCGCCTTGTCGCGGGCCGTGACGACGGTCGGAAAGCCCTTTGCAATTGTCAGCTTGGCGAGTTCCAGGCCGAAGCCGGAGGAGCAGCCGGTGATGAACCAGACGTTGGAAGATGCATCAGTCATAAAAATATCTCCGATGGAAAAGCCGGATCATGAAAATGAGGCGGGGCGTGTTGGATGACAATACCTGACATAGGCATGAAAAAAGGGACGGCAAGGTATCCCCCTGGCCGCCCCTCATCCCTCGAAACATGCGGCCTCTTCAGGCCATATTGCTCAGTCGCTGACGCGTTCGACGATGGCGCCGCAGCGTGTCAGCTTTTCTTCAAGACGCTCGAAACCACGATCGAGATGGTAGACGCGGCTGACGATCGTTTCGCCTTCGGCCGCAAGGCCGGCAATGACGAGCGACACCGATGCGCGAAGGTCTGTTGCCATCACTGGCGCACCCTTCAGCTGCGAAACGCCTTCGATACGCGCCATCTGCCCCGACAGCGAAATGCGCGCACCGAGACGGGCGAGTTCCTGCACGTGCATGAAGCGGTTTTCGAAGATGGTTTCGGTGACGTGCGAAACGCCCGACGACATGGTCATCAGCGCCATGAACTGTGCCTGCAGGTCCGTCGGGAAGCCCGGGAAGGGCTCGGTGACGATATCGACCGGCTGAATCCGGTTGCCGTTCCTGACGACACGCAGACCGCTTTCGGTTTCGGTGATCTCGGCACCGGCAAGGCGCAGCGTATCGAGCGCATTTTCAAGCAGCGAGGCCTGCGTGCCTTCGAGCACCACATCGCCGCCGGTCATGGCAACCGCCATCGCATAGGTGCCGGTCTCGATCCGGTCCGGCAGGACGCGGTGACGGGCGCCCGACAGCGAGGCAACGCCTTCGATGGTGATGGTGCGCGTGCCGGCGCCGCTGATCTTGGCGCCCATGGCCGTCAGGCATTTTGCGAGATCGACCACTTCGGGTTCGCGGGCGGCGTTGTCGATGACGGTGGTGCCGCGGGCAAGGGTTGCCGCCATCAGCATGACATGCGTGGCGCCGACCGAAACCTTGGGGAAGGTGTAATGTGCGCCGACAAGGCCGCCCTTGGGCGCCGACGCGTTGATATAGCCGGCATCGACCTCGAGGATGGCGCCGAGCGCCTGCAGGCCGTCAAGGAACAGATCGACCGGACGCGTGCCGATGGCGCAACCGCCCGGCAGCGACACGCGGGCCTTGCCTTCACGCGCAAGCAGCGGGCCGATCACCCAGAACGAGGCGCGCATCTTGGAGACGAGCTCGTAAGGAGCGGTCGTATCGACGATGGTGCGGCAGGTGAAATTGATCGTGCGCGAATAGCTCTCGGCCTGGCTTTCGCGGCGGCCGTTGACGGAGACATCGACGCCATGATTGCCGAGGATGCGCAAAAGCTGCTCGACATCGGCCAGATGCGGCACGTTTTCGAGCGTCAGCGTATCGCTGGTCAGAAGCGAAGCGATCATCAGCGGCAGCGCGGCGTTCTTGGCGCCCGAGATCGGGATCGTGCCGTGAAGCTCGTTGCCGCCGGAAATTCTGATGCGATCCATGGTGTGGTAACTCTTTCTCTCAAGCGGCCGGGTTTGCGTCTCTAGACCAAACCCTGCGTCGCTTCAATGCGTGATGAAAAATGCGGATTAAAGCAAATCGTGCCACAACCCGTCGATTGCAGGCAATCGCTATGATGATTCGTCCGTTTTTACGGCAGAGGGTGAAGAGGCCGGCAACCCTTGCGTCTCGTCCGCCTCGCCGGCGCGCCGCGCACGCGACTGACCTTTCCGACGCATCAGGTTTTCCCGCAATTTCGCAGCCGCCCGCTGCTTGCGGTCCATCTCGCGCCGCTCGGCTTCGCTCATGGGTGCAGCCTGCGCCTGGCTATCCAAGGTTTCTGGTTTTTTCGACATCGCTTCTCCATAGAGAAAAAGCCCTCCACACGAAAGCGCCCACGGCGTTTTCCCGGATGGTTCTCCAAGAAGTTCGATTTTGCTGCTTGCACTTGCCCCGAACCTATGGCAATAGCCCCCTCGCTGACGACACGCTCACCCAGCCCGTCCGCAGATGCTGCTATAGCTCAGGGGTAGAGCACTCCCTTGGTAAGGGAGAGGCCGAGAGTTCAAATCTCTCTAGCAGCACCATTTTTCTTCCCATCCAGTATATGTAGTCTGCCAGTACTTTTCGGACAATCTTACGACGTCGTGCGACGCGAAGCTCGCGTCTTCGGTGCGTAAACTACCAGCCGTTTCATTGTCGATTTCGCGTGCGAGTACTTTGGCTCACCGGACAAGGCGAAGTCGTAAAAGGCCGCGCGCCCCCTCTCCGCCTAGCTCCGACACCCAACATACGGCATCAGCAGCTTCAACTGCTCGCTCATGATATCCGGCCTGTCGCGCGGGGGATCAACAGTTTGCTGGTTGGTGTTGCCCCAGACGCCGCCGCCGGCCCAGTAGGTGGCGCCGAGGAAGATGTCGGGGCGGGCCATCATGGCATCGAGCAGGTCGCGCAGTTCCCGTAGAGAGCCTTCGGTTCGGCCTGTGGCGAATTCGCCGATGAAGATGCGTTTTCGATGTTGGGTCGCCCAGTCTGTGGCGCTTTTCAGGATCCGCTTTCCGATGCCTTCGGTGGCGATCGGGTTGGAGCCGCCAAATCCCTTGTCGAGATACTGGTGCATGTCGAAGCCGCAATTGTCTGCAGGATCGAACGCCTGCAACATCACGGTGCCGTTCGAGGTCTTCGTCCAGGAATGGGCGCCCGTCCAGGCGATGCCGGAAAACAGCACGGTTCCCGTTGCGCCACGCCGCCTGATTTCGGCGCATGCGGCGTTCTGGGTGTTGAGGTTGAGAATGGGATCCTGGTCATGCGGCTCGTTCATCAGCCCGTACCAGACAAGGCTGTTTTTCCCGTAACGCTGTGCCAGCTCGCCCCAGAACGCCGCGTAGCTTTCGAGCGTTGCCGCGGACGTGCCGTCTCCGATGACGATCTTATCGCGCCTTCCGTAGTCATGCATATCCAGGAGGACAACCGCACCCTCGCCCACTGCCCGGCCGACCAGACGATCGAGGCCCTCAAGTGCCGCCGGCTCAAGCGGTTTTGCAATATCGGGCTGCAGGCGGTTCCACTTGAAGGGGATCCGAAACACTTTCACGCCCAGCGAGAGGTAATAATTCAGGTTCTCCAGGTGAGGCCACTTCCAACGGCCGCCAATCATCTCGAACTCAGCACCGGCCAGGTTAACCCCGATCAGCGGGCACGTTGCCGTTCGGGCGCCTACGGAAGGACCTGACGACACAACCGACGCCGCAAACGCGCCAGCGCCGAACAACAAAGATCTTCTTGAGCATTCATTCATGTAAGACGCCTGTAATAAAGATTTTATTATAATATTGATGCACTAAACAATCAATAACTTACGGATTTTTGTGCAACACCTCAGCGAATTCACACTACAACACCCATATTGAATTCCATTATACGATTAACCTAGCGATTAGTTTTGTTTATTGAGGACTCAGCAAGAGCATATCCATGCTGTAACCACGATTCGATGTCGTGCTACTCGACATTTCACTGATTAGCAGCGGTGATGGACGGCATGCGCGGGTGTCCGGCGACAGCAGGAGTGGGAATGCGAGTGATATTCGATCTGACGCTTGCCACGCGCAAGCCGGAGATTACCGGTGTCGAACGTTACGGGATCAATCTATTCGAGGCATTCAGGAAAATTTGCCCTGGCAGCACGGCCTATGTCATGTCGACGTCGTTTTTTTCGAGCGACGACAACCTGGTCCTCTGCCGGCATCCTTTGATGGCCTGGCTCACTTTGCCGTTCAGGCTGGCATCTTCCAGTTACGATGCGGCCGTCTTTCCGAGCATGCCGGCAAGTCCGCTCTCCATATCATCCAGACTGCCACTCTATCGAATCATTCACGACGACTTCCCCTGGACAAGAGGACAGGAGATGCCGATCAAGGGGCGCCTTCTGTTTCGGGATGTGGAGCGCGCCGTCTCATCCCGATACCGCGCCATCTTTGCGCCAACCGGCTACTCGGCGGCAAAGCTTCGTCCGATCTTTCCCTCCCATGATGTGAGCGAGATCGGCAACGCCCCCGCGCTGCCGTTCAACGGCGAACTGTCCGAGATCGCGGAACTGCGGGGCAAAGACTTCGTCCTGAGCGTGGGGACGGTGGAGCCCCGAAAGAACTACGAAAAGATCATCGACGTCGCGGCAGCGCTTCAACCGCACAATGTTCTGTCCGTCGTTGTTGGTCGCAGCGGTTGGGGGAATATTGTCACCGATCTCGACCGGGCAAGCAACGACCCAACGAGCAACATCCGATGGATGAAGGACATATCCGACAGCCAGTTGCGGTGGCTTTACGCAAACTGCCGGTCGTTCCTGTCCTTGTCGCATGACGAGGGGTTCAATATGCCGCTCGTCGAGGCAGGGTCGCTGGGCTGCAGTATTGTCGCGTCCGACATCGCCATCCACCGGACTGTTTCTCCGCCATGGGGACGGCTGGTCTCGCCGGGCGCACGCGCTGACGAGATCGCGACTGAGATCATGACGGCTCCGCGAGCGACTGAAAGCGCGTATCTTGCCTACAGAGCCCGGTATTCCTGGGATTTTATCGCGGCAAACCTGCTTTCGAAAATCCAGGCCCAAAGACGCACCGGAGCACGGCCCCATGCCTGAGCACCAGTTGACCATGCTCTGGCATGAAGCCGGAAACTCGCACTACCATGACCGATTTGTCGAGCTTTCGAAGGTCGCCAATCTCACGGTCATGGGGCCAAAAACCTTTCAAGGCACAACGTTCGACCCTGAGAAATTCCGCTTTCCGGTGAAGCTGTTTAATTCCGTCTTGTCGTCGCACTGGCTGACATTCATTCCGAGCACCATCGCTTTCTACCGGGAAGCGCGACGGGCGGACATTCTCTACGTTCATGAGGAACCGCACTCGCTTGTCGCGTTCCTAAGCGCCACCCTGCGTCTCGGGCGGCCGATGTACATCGAAAGCTCGGCCATCAATCTCAAGGGAAACCTCTCCGGATGGAATGTCCTCGAGCGGTTCGTCTATAAAACAGCAACCAAGATCATTCCCAAGAACCATGAGGTCGCCGATGTCCTTCACAGACGGGGGGCTCCCCGGAGCAAGATCTCAAGCCCCATCGGTAACGGCGTTTCAAAGTCGTCGTTTTCGATCGTCGATAAGTCGGCGGCACGTTCTGCGCTTGCGCAAAAGTATCCGCAGGTCTCCGATGCATTCAAGAAGGGCGGTCTCGTTCTCGGCTATGCCGGGCGGATCTGGCAGCCGAAAGGGATAGAGATCCTGGCGCAGCTTGCACAGGAACTCCCGGTCACGATCCTCGCCTGCGGGCCGGTCGCAGATGATTATCTGGTCGATACACTCGTTGCGGCGGGGGTAACGGTTCTTCCCAGTCTTCAGAAGGATGATCTGCGGACATTTTACAGCGCGCTCGATCTCTTCATTCTGCCGAGCCTCTCGACGAAGAACTGGCGGGAACAGTTCGGCCGTGTCTGCATCGAGGCGATCTATTGCGGGACGCCGGCTGTCGGTTCGCATGTGGGCGGCATTCCGATGGTGATCGGCGCCAGCCAGACCTTCGAGGCAGGCAATATCGAGCAGGCCAAGGCACTGCTGACCAAACTTTCAGACGAGGCGGAGCGGGCGGAAATCCTGCGGTGGCAGACCGCCCATGTCGATCAGAATTTTTCCTGGAAAGCGATTGCAGAGCAAGTTTTAGCCGTCACACACTTAAAGAGATAAATGCAATGACCGAAGATCGACTTGGGTCCAGAGATAAAATATTCGGTTTATCCTTTTACGAATATTCCGACGACGCTCTCGTAGAACAGGCTGTTTCTCCCCTTTCCGAGACGGACGGGGTAAAACTGGTCGTCACTGCGAATACGGATCACGTCTCCAACCTGTACAAAAATGCTGAATTCAGACGTGCTTACGACAGTGCGTGGTCAGTCACGATCGATGGCATGCCCGTCTTTCTCTATGCGAAACTGTGCGGCGCGGCCGTCAAGCAGCGGATACCAGGCGCCGATCTCTTTCCCAAGCTGCTCGATGCCCTGACAGACACGAACCATCGGCCGTTCTTCGTCTGCTCGAGCCAGGCGACGGCGGACGGGCTGGCAGTCCAGATGACGGCACGTGGCTTCCCGGAGGCCGGCTTCGGCTACGCGATACCGCCGTTTGGTTTTGAAAAACAACCCTCTCATACGCGCGACCTGCTGAGCGCGATCCGCGACAACCGCACAACGCATCTGTTCATGGGTATCGGCGCGCCCAAATCCGAAATTTGGGTGAACCAGAACAGATCCGCGCTTGGGCACCTTTACGCCTTCTGCTTCGGCGCGGCTCTCGAATTCACAGCCGGCACCAAGACTAGAGCGCCAAAGGTTTTCCGGTTGGTTGGAATGGAATGGTCTTGGCGAGTGGCCACCGAGCCCCGTCGCTTGTTCAAACGGTACTTCATCAGCTCCTGGGGCTTTTTCTCAGCCGTTGTCGCCGATCTGAACCAATCCAGAATAAGCTCGTAGGTGGCCCGATGTACGATGTGTCCGTGATCATTCCAGTCGTATCGAAAAGCAGTCGTCTGGCGCGCACGCGCGAAGTGGTGCGGCGATTGCAGGAGCAGAGGGCGATCGCGCTTGAAATCATCATCGTGATGCAGGGGTTCGACGAGACCGAAACGATCGGCATCGACGGTGTGAAAACCATATTCTCGCGCGTGTTCAGCTCGTCGCATTCCCGAAATGTCGGCGCCTGTCACGCGACGGCCGATCTCATCTCGTTTCTGGATGACGACACATTCCCTGCCGCGAGCGATTTCTACCGCAGGGTGAAAACCATTCTCGATGTCGGCGCGGTCGATTTCGTCACCTGCAACATCGTCTCGAACGGCAAGCGGCTGGCTGCAAGCCGGATCGAAAGCGATGTCCAAATCAACAGGCAAACCATCATCGGCAACATGTGGGAACCGGGGCTGACGCTTCGCCGCAAGACGTTTTTAAAATTCCAGTTCGATGCCACGCTGGGTATCGGCGCCATTCATGGATCGGGAGAGGGCTTCGATCTCGGGGCACGTTTGGTCGATGCCGGCCTGAAGGGCAAGCGGTTGGCCGGCCTGGAAATCGACCATCCGCCTTTGCCGTTGAACTCCGAATTCGATGTCCAGCGCACGTTCTACTACTCGCTTGGCAACGGCAGCTCCCTGGTCGCCAGAGGGTTCCACAAGGCCTATGCAAAGCAACTCTTCAAGCAGGTCGCAAAGACGGTGCTCTATCCATGTCTCAACAGGTGGAGCGAGGCGAAGCTTGCCCTGCTGCGGCTTGCCTGCCTGCTGATCGGGCCGGCGATCCCGCGCGGCGTTCCGAAGATCATTCCAAACCAGTTGGCGAAGGACCTGATCGACGGTGAAATCGACCCGTTCCCTAAGGTGGAACCTCGGATCGACCGGGCCACAGCCTAGACCATTCGCATGACGCGACCGAAATATCACCGATCGGGTTCACATGTCCTATTTGAAACTGGCAATCAAGGGTACGAGCTGGTCGCTTGCGCAGGTGCTCGTCGAGCGGCTGACGCAGACCGTGGTGTTTCTGATTGCGGCAGCCTTGCTCGGGCCGCATGAGTTTGGTGTCGCAGCGCTTTCAACCGCGCCGGCCGTGATCATCGCGTCCACCCTGCAGTCCGGAAGCCAGGTGGTGATACAGCGGCGATTGCTCGACGATGACTTCGTCAATTCGGTCTTCGGTCTCTTCCTTCTGCTTGGCCTTTGCGGCTCGGCGCTACTGTTGATAGCGAGCGCCCTTCTCCGCCACCTGGAAACCTTCTCCGGCCTCAGTGCCATGGTTGCCGTGACGTCGATCGCTCCCCTTGTCTCAGCGCTCGCGGTCGTGCCGGAAGGACTGCTCGCGCGAGATTTCGCCTACAAGGTACTGGCGGTCCGAAAGTCGGCCGGGTTGCTTGTGGGCGGGATTGTCTGCTGCGCGCTTGCGTTTTCGGGGTTCGGCGCCTGGAGCATCGTTGCAGTCGTCGTGATAACGCCGATCGTTGCGGCGATGGTCAGTGTTGTGGCGGCGCGCTGGAAGCCAACGGCCATGCCGACGCTGATCTCGATGCGGTCGACGCTGAATTTCTCGTTCGCCGTAATCGGAATGTCGGCAGTCACGCAGATCAACGTGCGCTCTGCCGATGTGGTGGTCGGTTTGGTCGCGACACCGACAGCGACGGGTGTTTTTCGGCTATCACGCACGGTGCTTGATCTCGCATCAAGCCTGTTTCTCAATCCGATCAACAACATCCTGCTCCCAATCTTTTCGAGGATGGGTGAGGATCGTGACCGGATGATAAGCACGATGTGGAGGTCATGCGCGGTAACAGGCCTTGTTGCCGCGATACCTTTTGTCGCTTCCGCGTTTTCAGCGCCCTATGTCGCATTTATGTTTTTTGGAGACAGGTGGCCACAACTGCCCGAAACGATAACACTGATGCTGGTGGCGCTACCGTTCATTGCGGTTGTCGTGCCAGTGCAAACCTTCCTGGTTGCAACAGGACACCCAAGCTTGGCATTCCTGAACAATGTTTACCAGGCACTTGCTGATGTCGCGATGATTGCAGTCGGAGCATATTTCGGGATTTTTTGGGCAGCAGCGATGTTCAGCCTGAGATTCTCTCTGACAGCGTTGTTTATTCTCCTGGCCGTGCAGAAGCGATTCAGTGAGATCAACGCGTTTGATGGGATCAAAACAACATTTCCGGCGCTTGTCGCGATTGCGATCGTATCAACCCTGACCGGGTTTCTATGGCTATGGCAGCTCGATCTCAAACACTTATCAGTCGCTGTATCATTTAGCGTTACGGCCTCTCTGGCATACGCATTGATATGCGCGTTCGTATTTCACGATCGTATCCGGCCAGTTCTTGAGATCTGGAAGGCGCGGCGCGTTCGTGCGCCGACTGCTGCCTGACCTAAAGCACGGCTGTCTCGCAGGCTGGCCTCCGTCTCGAGGTCCTGGGGAAGGTTGGTGGTCTGATACGGTATCATCGTAACCGTCGGGGCGTCCGACCTGATCGATCAGGACAGCGCGCCGGTGTCTGACGAGTGCGACCCTAGTTTACCATTGGTTGGCAACAAAGGTCAGGCGGTCGTTGGATGGCCCGATCTTGACCCAGATCCTAGGGCTCTTCTGCGACTGCATCATGATCCAGGTCAGGTCGGTCTTCTTCCACGGCTTGATTTCGGAGAACCGGTTGTCCAGCACCAGGTCGCCGGCGGATGTCTTTGCAACCAGCACCGCATGTCCCTCTCCGGACCGCGTTCTTGCCACAGCCATTCTCAGCGATCCGGAAGGCCAGCCGAGGGAGATGAGGTGTTTGCGCTTCGTGAGCGCGTAATCTTCGCAATCGCCTGACGCCACATCAATGCTCCACTCGTCGGAGCCGTCGGCATCATTGACGGGACGGACGGTGCGATTGATGCCTGAATTCACCGAAAGCAGTTGCGCCTTGCGATCCTCAGTCAGTTCGACGATGCCGTCGCCGCCGGTATCGGCGCACTGCTCCTGATTGCTACGGCAGAATTTCGCAAAAGCGTAAGGTGCAAGCGCAAAACCACTTTCCTGGATGCGCTGCATTGAGCCTCTCACATCCCGCAGAATGCCGACAGGGCCAGCCGCCATCGTTACCGATGGAACTGCGAAAAACGCCAGAGTCATGACTATCGAATGCAGTTTCATGGCACGTCTCCATGTGGAATGGAGAGTAATTTACCTGCATTCGTTGTATATCACGTTTTGAGAAAGTGTAAGATTTTAATCGTCGTGCAGATTAAATTTTTCTGTTTAAGAACTACTGCAAACATCGATTTTGCTGATGGTTCAAGGAACTGCTCCCATCAGGGCAACAAAAAAGGCCGGAGCGAATACACGCACCGACCTCCTGCATTGCTCTCAGCCACTGCGCCAGTACATCCGTGGTCGCCGACGAAAACAATGTTGTAGTCACGATATGGGAGCTCGATCCAGATATTCAACAGGAAATCGGGATCAAAAATGGGGGCAGCAGCTCAATGCGCTGCCCCTCATCACCTCAAAAGGCTAGACGCCCTCAGTAAGGCGAGTTGCACTGTGCGCGAACGCCGGCACGTGGCACGTAGCTGTTATCCGATGCACGGTAGCTGCGGTAGCGGTCGGCACACCACTGGACGTGAGCACGGGTACCTGCGCGGGCCGGGCGACCTGTCACGGCACCGCCGATGATTGCGCCTGCGCCGAATGCTGCGAGCGGATACCAGAAACCATCGGAATGGCGGCGATAGCCCGGACGGCGATCACGGTATCCACGGTGGCCCTGGTGCCACCCGCGACGATCACGCATTTCCCGGCGTTCGCGCATGTCACGACGGTACTGGACATGTTCGACATCGGATACCTGAGGCGACTTCACCATCGGCAGGGGTGCCGCAGTCGCCGGGACAAGCGAGGTGAGGCCCAGTGCCACCGCAAGCGACGACGCGGTCAGAAACTTCGTAACAATATGCATATTAGTTCTCCGTGTTATGGAGAGACAACACATTGACGCAACAGGGAGTTCCCTCATCACGCGAGAGTGAGGCCCGCGTTACAGGTGTTTCCAACCTTGAGCGATCGCGACAACGGGAACAGCGGCCAATACATCGTTTAAATCTTAAATAAGCATTCTCCGCTATTTCTGATTGTTCAGAGCGTGCGGAGCATCCCATGGGCTTTTACGGCAACCCCTTCGGCTACGAGTATCAGTTCCCAAACAGGCTTACGCCGTCCCTCGACAAGGACGTCGTCAGCGTGGTTGACACCACCGCGGTTGCCGCGCTTACCGTCAATACAAAGTCGCTGTTCCAGCTGAAACTGCAGGACAACTCGATCCGCTTCGAGTTTACCCAGTATGCCTTGTGGACCTCTGGTTACAAGCCGACTTCAAGCGATACCGCCAGCGCTGTGCACTTCAACGGGCCGGTGTTTACCGATATCAACAACAACCTGTCTCCGATCGTCGGCGTCTCGATCAAGAGCAATATTGCCGGCCTCGACAGCCGGGACGTTTCGTTCGACTACAACAAGATTGCGATCGACTTTACCGGCATCAAGGCGGGTCCGACGTCGTACATCACAGTGTCCGTGACCTTCAATGAACCCAAGATCGGGGGTGACGGCAACGACGTGCTGAACGGATCGCGTTACGCAGACATCATGTCCGGCGGCAAGGGCGACGACAAGCTGATGAGCAGCGCCGGCGCCGACAAGATGGACGGTGGTGCCGGAACCGATACCGTTTCCTACGCCAATGCCACAACCGCAGTGGTTGCCAGCCTCGCCGCGCCGGAGGGCAATACGAACAATGCCAAGGGCGATACCTATACCTCGATCGAAAACCTCATCGGTTCGCAGTATCGCGATGTGCTGACGGGCGACCAGGGCGCGAACGTCCTTTCCGGCGGCCTTTCGAACGATCGCCTGACAGGCGGCGAAGGCGCGGACAGTTTCGTGTTCGACACGCGACTGAACAAGAAGGGCAATGTGGATACGATCACAGATTTCTCCGTCGCGGATGACACGATCTGGCTCGACACGGATATATTCACAAAGGCCGGCACGGTTGGGGATCTCGCATCGGATGCATTCCATAGCGGCACCGCGGCCAGCGACGCATCCGACCGGATCATCTACGACAAGGCGACCGGTCGTCTCTACTACGACGCCGATGGAACCGGGAAATACGGGCAGATGCTGTTTGCCATCGTCGACAAGGGCCTCAACATCACCGCAGCAGACTTCGACATCATCGCCTGACCGTATCCGGCACGAGGGTGCTTACGCCGCCTGCTGGACGAAATGGCCCGGCGAGACCTCGAGATAGGTGCGCTTCGGCGCCACGTAATCGAGCGGCCTCACGGGGCTCTTAATCTCTTCGGACAGTGGCGGCGGCGTCTCACCGCGGCGTGAGGGGTCGGGAACCGGCACGGCCGAGATCAGCCGGCGGGTATAGGCGTGCTGCGGATTGTCGAAAATCGCCGCACGCGGCCCGATCTCCACGATCTCTCCAAGGAACATGACAGCGACCCGGTGGCTCATGCGCTCCACGACCGCCATGTCGTGGGAGATGAACAGATAGGCCAGACCGTGCTTTTCCTGAAGCTCGAGCAGCAGGTTGGAGACCTGCGCCTTGACCGTGACGTCGAGGGCCGAAACTGCTTCGTCGGCGACGATAAATTTCGGCTCCAGCGCGAGCGCGCGCGCAATCGAGATGCGCTGGCGCTGACCGCCGGAGAATTCATGCGGATGGCGATCGGCCATTGCCGCCGAGAGCCCGACCTGTTCCAACAGTTCTGACACACGCGCCTTGGCCTCGCGCTTGCCCATCATTTTATGCGCAAGGATCGGTTCTGCAATCGCCGAACCGACGGTGATGCGCGGATTGAGCGAGGCAAACGGATCCTGAAAGATCATCTGCGAATTGCGACGCATGGTGCGCAGATCGCGCGTGCCGGCCTTTGTCACATCCTGGCCGTCGATGACGATCGAGCCGGCGGATGGATTGAGCAGACGAATGATTGCGCGTCCGGTCGTCGACTTGCCGCAACCGGATTCACCGACCAGCGACAGTGTTTCACCGGAGCGCAGATCGAAGGATACGTCTTCCACGGCATGGACGCGACCATTGGGCAGGTCGAAACGGACCGCAAGATTCTCGACCTTGAGGATTGGTGCGACGGACTGGGAAACCGGTTTCATCTCGCGGCCTTCGGTCGCTACTCCCGTCGCGGGATCGACCTCGGGGAAGCGCTTGGGCGCCACGCACGCGCCCATCGCGCCGAGGCGCGGGATCGAGGCGAGCAGCGACTTCGTGTAGATCGCTTTCGGGCTTGCGAAGATCTCGGTGGTCGGACCGGTCTCGATCATGTCGCCGCGGAACATCACGACCGTGCGGTCGGCGATTTCGGCCACCACGCCCATGTCGTGGGTGATGAACAGCACGCCCATGTTTTCCTCGCGCTGCAACTCGCGCAGCAGGTGGAGGATCTCGGCCTGGATCGTCACATCGAGTGCCGTCGTCGGTTCGTCGGCTATCAGCAGTTTCGGACGGCAGGCAAGTGCCATGGCAATCATCACGCGCTGGCGCATGCCGCCGGAGAACTTGTGCGGATATTCGTGCAGCCGCGCCTTGGCGGCCGGGATGCGCACCCGCTCCATCAGCCGCACGGTTTCAGCTTCGGCTTGGCCCCACGACAGGCCGCGATGCAGAACCAGCGCTTCGGCAATCTGGTTGCCGATGGTGAAAACCGGGTTGAGCGAGGTCATCGGCTCCTGGAAGATCATGCCGATCGACCCGCCGCGGACCTTGCGCATTTCGGATTCACTTGCGGCAAGCAGATCCTTGCCGTCGAGCAGGATCCTGCCCTCGGTGCGCGAGCGTCCGGGCGGCAGGAGCCGCATGGTGGAAAGCGCCGTGACGCTTTTGCCGGAGCCGCTTTCACCCACGATCGCCACCGTCTCACCGGCATCGACGGACAGGCTGATGTTGCGGATGACGGCCTTCCATCCTTCCGGCGTCTTGAAGGAGGTCGTCAGGTTTTCGATCGACAGAACAGGCGGGGTCGTTTTTACTGTGTCGGTCATGATCAGCTTTCCTTCGCCAGCCGTGGATCGACGAGATCGCGCAGGCCATCGCCCAGCAATTGCAGGGAGAGAACCGAAAACACGATGGCGAGGCCTGGAAACACCATTAGCCACGGAGCGT
The DNA here is from genome assembly GCF_017876855.1 of Rhizobium sp. PvP014. NCBI lineage: Bacteria > Pseudomonadati > Pseudomonadota > Alphaproteobacteria > Hyphomicrobiales > Rhizobiaceae > Rhizobium > Rhizobium sp. PvP014. Next base: position 3,294,574 of record NZ_JAGIOT010000002.1, on the reverse strand, counting down.
TGTTCATGTATTCGCGCCCTGACGCGAGCATCGTGCCCCAGGTCGGCATGTCAGTGGAAACACCGACGCCGAGGAAAGAGAGGCTCGCTTCCGCCAGCATCGCCGAGGCGAACACGAAAGTTGCCTGCACGAGGATGGGCGATGCGAGGTTGAGGAGAACGTGGCGGAGCAGGATCTGCCATGTGGGCAGACCCATGGCCACAGCTGCCTCGATATAGGGCAGTTCGCGCAACACCAGCGTCGAGCCGCGGATGATGCGGGCAAGACGCGGCGCGTAGGTGATGCCGAGCGCCAGGATGACGGTCGTGAGCGACGGACCGAGTGCCGCGACGAGCGCGATCGCGAGCAGGATATCGGGAAACGACATCATCGCATCGAGGAGGCGCGAAATCGGCGCGTCGAGCTTGCGGAAGAAGCCGGCAGCGACACCCAGAATGACCCCGAGAACCGTGGAAATGGCGACCACGCCGAGGCTGACCATCAGCGAGATGCGGCCTGCGAAGATGGCGCGCGAAAAGATGTCGCGGCCGAATTCGTCCGTGCCGAAGAAATTCGCCATCGACGGCGGCTTCAGCTTGTTGACGATCGACAGCTTGTTTGGCGCGTAAGGGGCGACCCAGGGCGCAAGCAGTGCAGCTGCAACGACGACCACGAGAATGATGGCGCCTGCCAGCATCGCGCGGTTTCCGAACAGGCGGCGAAGGCTTGACGCGAAGGGCATGGAGACGGAGGCCATGGTGTTCATAGGCGCACCCGCGGATCAACGATGATGTAGAGCATGTCGACGATGAAGTTGATGAGAACGTAGATGGCGGCAACGACGAGCAACGCGCCCTGGATGACCGGATAATCACGCCGCAACACGGCCGAGACGACGAGGTTGCCGACGCCGGGAAGGCCGAACACGGTTTCCGTCACGACAGCACCCGCGACCAGCATGGCGACCGACAGGCCGATGACGGTGATGATGGGGATCAGCGCGTTCTTCAAGGCGTGCTTGAGGATAACGCGGCCCTCGCCCGCTCCCTTGGCGCGTGCCGTGCGGACGTAATCGTCGCCGAGAACGTCCAGCATTGCGGCGCGCGTGAAGCGTGTGATGAGCGCCGAGTTGACGACGCCGAGTGCCACGGCCGGCAGGACGAGGTGATGCAGCCGCTCGAAGAACGGCGTACCCGGACCGCCATAGCCGGAAGCCGGGAACCAGCCCTGCCCGACCGCGAAGATCTGGATCAGCATCAGCCCGAGCCAGAAGCTCGGCACGCTTGCCGCAACCATGGTCAGCGTCACCACGATCTGGTCGAAGATCGTGCCGCGCTTGACGGCCGAGAGAATGCCGACGGGAAGCGCGATGGCAACCGCGATCAGGATCGAGAACAGCGTGAGGAAAAAGGTTGGCTCCGCACGCGCGGCAAGTGCAGTCGTGACCGGCTGGTTCAAGAAGATGGACTGACCGAGATCGCCTTTCAGAATGCCCAGCACGAACTGGCCGTACTGGACGAGCATGGGCGCATCGAGGCCCATGCGGGTGCGCAGCTGCGCGATGTCTTCCGGGGTCGCATCCGACCCCAGCATGACAGCGGCAGGATCGCCAGGCGTCACGCGAACGATGATGAAGACCACCGTCACGACGAGGGCGAGCACGATGGCCATGCCCCCCAGCCGTTTCAAAAGTGCCTGTGCGATCCTTGCCATAGCCAGTCCCTAGTTATCCAGCTTACTTCTTCGGGCTCACGTTCCAGAAATGCGGCCAGTAGGTCGGCTCATAACCGGAAACGCCGTTGGCGAGACCCGAAACACCATTGAAGTTGCCGACCTTGTAGAGCGGCGCATCGTCGTAGATGACCGTCTGGATTGCGTCCCATGCGGTCTTCTTGGCGTCGTCGGTCGTGGCGTCCATGTAGGTCGCAACGGCCTTGGTCTTCTGGTCGGAGACGTACCAGCCCGGATAGGTGTCGGTGATCGTGTTGATCGTCGTCGGATCGCCCGGGAAGTTGGAGTGGGTGATGAAGATGTCCCACTGCTTGGCGTCGGCGCGACGGGTCGTCAGCGTCGCCCAGTCGACCACCTGCAGATCGACCTTGAAGCCTGCGGCTTCCAGATAGGCCTTGGCGACTTCGCCGATCTTGTAGTGGAATTCATACTGGCGGCTGGTCATCAGGCGCAGCGGCTGGCCATCGTAACCGGCAGCCTTGAGCAGCTTGGCAGCTGCTTCCGGATCGCCTTCGCCGTAACGGGCAACGCCCGCTTCGGTGTGCCAGACGGAGCCTTCCGGGAAGATCGAGGCATCGACGCTGAAGAAGCGGTCATCGGAGAAGGCGGCGAGCATCATGTCGGATGCATTGAGCGCTGCCTGAACGGCCTGACGGAGTTCCTTCTTAACCAGAAGGCCTTCCTTCATGTTCATGTTCATCGATGCCCAGCCGGCATTCTTGAAGATGACGGGCTTGGCATTGCTGCTCTTTTCGACGCGCTCATAGGCGCTGACCGGGAGCGAGTCGGCGAAATCGAACTGGCCGGAAATCAGGCCTTCGACGCGGGTATTGGCGTCTGGAACCGGCACGAAGCGGATTTCCTTGGCGATCGCCTCGCGCTTGCCGGCATAGTTGCTCGGCGTGCCCTCGGGCGATTTGTAGCCGTCGAAGCGGACGAGCTGGGTGTACTGGTCGGGCTTGCGTTCCTTCAGCGAATAAGGACCCGTGCCGACGAATTCGGTCAGCGTATCGGCGATCTTTTCGGACGGCAGGATGACAGACGCCTGAGACAGGGTCGCGAGCAGCGGCGCATACCGCGACTTCAGCTTGATGACGACGGCATGGTCGCCATCTTCCGCGATGCTTTCGACGACGCCGGCAACCTGCTTGCCCTTGGAATTGATCGTCATCCAGCGCTTCAGCGACGCCGTGACGTCCTTGGAATCGAAGTCGCTGCCGTCGTGGAACTTGACGCCTTCGCGCAGCGGGATCTTGTAGGTGAGGCCATCTTCCGAAAGCGTCGGCATGGCGGCGGCCAGAAGCGGCACGGACTTCCACTCGGCGTCGTAGGTGTAGAGCGTTTCGAAAATGTGCTGGTCGATCGTCAGCACGATATCGGTCGGCGTCTGCATCACGTCGAGCGACGGCGGCTCGCCGATCGTTGCAACCGTCAGCACGCCGTCGCCTGCCTGGGCATTCGCCTTTGTCAGCGCGAGGCTGCTGGTGCCGGCCAAAGCCGCCAGCGTCATGAGAACAAGTGCACTCTTTTTCATTGTCATCCCCTTGTTGTCTTCAGTGGTCAAATCCCGGCCGGCTTTCCTGTCCGGTCGAAAATTCAGGCATCCAGTCCCAGCGGATCCGCGACGCGCGGCCATATTTCGAGGCTCGCTTTGCGATACGGCGTCGTTGTGGGATTGGTCGGGTAACAGGTCGGCGCGGCGATATAGACGATCTCGGAGGAGACCGGCTGGAAGCCCGCGTGAAAATGGTTGGTCGACTTGACGAGCAGATAGGATTTGGCCGCAAATTCGATGCCCTGATTGGCAAAGATGTCGGGCTCGTAGGTCTGGGTGCGGCTGGTGATCAGCACGATATCGATATGGGTACCGACCGGGCGCACGACGGCGGTGCTGCCCAGTGTAACGCGGCTGTTGCGAAAGCTCTGCCAGCCCGCATCGAACACGCTTTGCACCGTGACGCGCAGATCGAGCGGTTCACCGCCTTCCGGACCGGATTTTCCACCAATGCGCAGGCTGAGTTCCGCGCCCTCTCCTGCCGCCTGGCAGAAGGTGACGGCAATCGGATCCCAGATGGTCGCAACGGCGAAATCATCCATGCCGCGCTCCATCATCCGGCGCAGGATGAAGGTCGCATCACCCGCCACGCCGCCGCCGGGATTGTCCCAGACATCGGCGATCGTCACCGGCAATCCGGGATTTTCTGTGCGGATCGACACGGCCTTGTCGAGGCCGGCTTCCGTATCGAGCATGGGCATCGCGGTCTGCCGGCGCAGGCTGTAGAGCTCGCGCCCCAGGGAGGCCGCAAGCGCATCGCCCTTGGCCTTGTCGTTGTCGGTCACGACGACGATGCGGGTGCCCATGTCGGGCAGGTCGCCGGCCATGAAGCCGTGAATGACCGAGGCAGATAGAATGCCGTCCTTGCCTTCCATCGCTTGCATGCGATCGACGAAGGAGCGCATCGGCTCGCGGCTGGTCGGGAAGATCGTGATCATCCGGCAGTCGAATGTGGAGATGACCGGCTTGATCTTGCCCTTCAAGGCCTGCAGCGCCAGCTCGACCACGTGTTCACCGCGCTGTTCGAAATCCGTATGGGGGAATTCGAGGAAGGCAGCCATGATATCGAGATTGGCGACGCGTAGCGCCGTCAGGTGACTGTGCGGATCAAATTCGGCGGCAACCAGAACATCCGGCCCGACGATCTGCCGGACACGCTCCAGAAAATCACCTTCCGGATCGTCATAGCCCTGCGCGGCCATTGCACCGTGAAGACCGAGCACGACGCCATCGACGGGAAGCGCTTCCGTCAGTTCGGAGAGGATCAGGTCGCGCAGCGCCTCATAGGTCTGGCGCTGGATCAGGCCGGCGGGCTCTGCCCAGCAGGACGTGCCCTCGATCACGGTAAAACCTTCCGCCCTGCCGCGGCGGCGCAGGATCGGCACGACGGACGAGCACAGCGTCGGCGTATCCGGATGCTCGCCCGGCCCGGCGAAGAACGCCGCCTTGAAGGCGTTCATATCCGTCGGAACGGGAGAGAATGTGTTGGTCTCGGTCGCCAGGGAGGCGGTGAAGATGCGCATATGTCTTATCCGGATAGGTCCGACGGCATCAGGCTCCCATCACGGTCACCGAGCGCCAGCACCCCTATTGCTTGAATTTTGTCGATGGCCGGAGCAGGCATGCCACGCTCCGGAAAACCTCAGTCCCGTTTCTCGTTCAGTTCGCCCATTCACCATTTTGGTGTAATTTATTTTCTTCATAATGCGTCAAACCCGACTGAAGTCAACGAATTTCCAGAACTCGCACCAATTTGTGTAATTTATTTTCTACAGATCTGAATTCGGGGAAATTTTCACCTTCATGGCATTTCGCGCTGCGAACATGAAAAAGGGCGCCCGAAACAGGCGCCCGATTTTCATTCGCTCGGAGGAAATCGATCCGTCAGCTACCAGACGGTGCCGCGGGCATCGACGTTTTCGACCCGGGTGACGATGCCGTCGCGGTGAAACACCATCCGGTCGAACAGGTTGGTGACGACGCAGGTGTGGTTCGGCACGACCTTTACGATCTGGCCGATCTCCGCAAATGGGGTTGCACAGGCCGACAGATCGACCACCGCATGTTCTTCGGACAACGATACGATCCGCGCACCCTCGAAGCCGACGAGTGAACCGTAGTCGGAAAAGCCGAGCAGATCGGAGGTCAGGGCCTTCGAGCCGCAATCGAGCACTGCCCGGTCGGGCGCAGGCTTCGACACGACCGTTGCCAGGATATGCATGGCGAGATCATCGGGCGTGCAATGACCGGCGCGCACCATGCTGCGGTCGTTATAAACATAGGTTCCCGCCCGATGTTCGGTGGCGGAGGGCACCAGATGTGCCGAAAAGAGATCCGGCGAACCGCCGCTGGACCGCACCGGGCATTCGATGCCCTTTTCCGACAGAAGCGACATGGTGGTCGCCATGAACTCCTCGACGGCCTCTGCGCCACCGATGGCCGGGTAGGTCATGATGCCGCCGAAGCGCAGGCCCGGCGCCGCTGCAATCTTTTCGGCGAGAGCCACCGCCTGTTCCGGCGTCTGCACGCCGCAGCGTTTTGCGCCCGTATCGCATTCGATCAGGACGGTCAGCGGGCGATCGGCATCGAACGTTGAAGACAGGCCCGACACGGTCGTTTCACTATCTGCGACGACGGCAAGCTTTGACACGCGCGCATTCAGCGCCTTCAGCCGCGCAAGTTTCACCGGTCCGAGAATGTTGTAGGTGATCAGGATGTCGTCGAAACCGGCATCGGCGAACACTTCAGCCTCGGTGACCTTCTGGCAGTTGAGGCCGACGGCGCCGGCTTCGATCTGCTGGCGGGCGACGGCTGCGATCTTGTGGGTCTTGATATGCGGGCGGAACGCCTTGCCCTGCGCATCGCAGTAGGCCTGTACCTGCGCAATATTGGCGGCGAGCCGATCCTCGTCGATCACAGGCATCGGCGTTGCGATCTGATCGAGCGGCGTGCCGGGTTCAGGCCAGGGATAGTTCATGATGTAAACCTCTGTGGGCATGGCTGGTTTCGTTGATGCTTGCCCGCTTTGTGCTATCAGGGCAAGAACTGGTGAAATTCATTTTCACGATCGTGACGTGCTTCGTTTGTGCGACCAGTTTCGAGGAAGATACCTGATGGACCTGTTTCACGCGCTTTCCGATGAAGACGGCAGGCTCTCGAGCCTGGAGACGAAACTGGCGCAGTTTGCGCTCGCCAATGTCGATTTCGTGGTCAATTCTTCAATCAGTGATCTGGCCGAGCGTGCCGGGGTTTCGCCGCCGACCGTGACAAGGTTCTGCCGCCGACTGGGCTGCCAAGGCTATTCCGACTTCAAGGTTCAGCTGGCCAAGATGGCCTATGTCGGTTTGCGCTATCTGAAACCGGAAGCGCCGACCGCGACGGTGGAAGAGGTTGCCCAGGACATCATCTCGAAAGCCCAGAACGCGCTTTTCGATTTGCATCGGCAGCTCGACCTTGGCGCAATCGAGAAAGCCGCGCAGATGCTGCGCGGTGCCGACTTCATCCAGGCCTTCGGTGCCAGCGGCAATTCCGCGATGGTCGTCAACGAGCTGCACAATCGCCTCTTTCGTCTCGGCTGCCGCATCAATGCATCGAACGACCACAACATGAACCTGATGATCTCGGCAGCAGCCCAGCCCGGCACGGTCGTGTTCGGGTCGTCCTATACCGGCCGCGACATGGGCCTCGTCCAATGCCTCAAGCTGCTCCGCCAACACGGCATTCCCACCATCGTGATGACGCAGCGGGGTTCGCCTGTCTCCGATGCGGCCGACCTGACGATCGCCATCGACATGCAGGAGGGCAAGAACATCTTCCGCCCCACCTCGACCCGCTTTGCCTATCTCGCTGCGATCGACATCCTCGCCAACATGGTCGCCTATGCCGACCGCAACATTGCGCTCAAGGCGCTGCGCAGCATCAAGGAAGAACTGGTGCGCAACCGCGACGGCGACGACCGCCAGCTTCTCGGCGACTGACGGTCGTCATTGACACAATCAGTCGATCGGCTTGTAGGCGATCACGTCCATCTCGACCTTGGCATCGACCATCAGCGGCGACTGGACCGTCGAGCGTGCTGGCGGATGATCGATGAAATGCTTCTGGAACACCGCATTGAAGCTGGAGAAGTCACGGGCATCGTCGAGCCAGACATTGACCTTCACGACATCGGCCAGCGTGCAGCCCGCAAGCGCAAGCACGTCCTTGATGTTCGCAACGACCTGTTCGGTCTGGGCCACGATGCCACCGGTCACCACTTCGCCATCCACCGTCGGCACCTGGCCGGACACATAGACGAAATCGCCGGCGCGCACGGCCTTGGCGAATGGACGTCGCTGGCCGCCCGCCTGTGCGTCGGCCGCAGCGAGACGTTCGATTTTCTTGTGGCTCACGATGCTCTCCGTAATTTATTTTCACCGACCGCGAATCTAGCACTGCCTGGATGCGAATTTCCAGCACCTCGGGGGAATACGAGAAAATTATTTACGGTAGTTAAAACGGCTCGGATATCAGCGACGCCTTGCCGACGACGCGCGCGAACCGGTCGGCGCCGTCGTATGGCGCTTCTCCAAGCGCTTCTCGACGACATGTGCCGGCTCCGGCCGGCCAAAGGCAAAACCTTGCAGCAGGTCAACGCCAAGACTTGCCAGCACGTCCGCATGGCCGAGCGTTTCGACTCCCTCGGCGACGACTTCCATGTCCAGCGTCCGGGCGATATCGACCAGTGCGGCGACCAGGCGCTGCTGGGGCAGGCCATCCAGCATGGGCAGGATGAGCTGCCGATCGATCTTGACGCGGTCCGGGCGAAGCTTGATCAACCCGAGCAGTGAGGCATGGCCCGAACCGAGATCGTCGATCTCGATTTCGATCCCAAGCGACCGGATGGCATCGATATTGGCTCTGATCTCCGGTGTGAGCTCATCGAGGAAGATCGTCTCGACCAGTTCGAAACTCACCTGGCCTGCCGGGATATCGAGACGCTTGAGCTTTTCCTCCAAATCAGGATCGGAGAGGCGGGAGGCCGACATGTTGACGGACACGCGCGGCAGAGCAAATCCCTCGGCTTGCCATCGCCTCAAGTCGGCAAGGACAAGGCGCAGCATGATTTCGTCGATTTCGTCGATCAACCCGTTCGTCACCGCCGTCGGCAGAAATGCGCCGGGCGGTTTCAGCTCTTCTCCATGTTTCCACCGCACAAGCGCTTCGAGGCCCTTGATAGCGCGGGTCCGGGCATCGACCTGTACCTGGTAGAACGGCACGAAATTGCCGTTGGTGATGGCGCTGCGCAGCTCGTAGAGGATGTGTTTTTCGGCGATCGATGCGGCTGCCATGGCGGGCGAGAACCATTCGGCGCGGTTGCGTCCGTTTCTCTTGGCCTCATAGAGCGCGAGATCGGAACAGGCGAGCAGTCCGGTGACATCCGACGCCGAGGTTTGCGCCACGCCCATCGAACAGGTGACAACGACATTCTTGCCGTTGAGAAGAACGGGTGATTGTAGCTCGGCGCGGATTTCGGCGACGATCTTCTCCATCGCGTTGAGGCCGCGGTCCATCGAAACGATGGCGAATTCGTCACCCCCCAGCCGCGCCACGATATCTCCCGGGCGGCTTGCCTGCTTCAGGATCGACGCGACATGGGCGATGACCACATCTCCACAGGCGTGGCCATATCGGTCGTTGATTTCCTTAAAGTTATCGACGTCGAGATGGCACAGCGACACGAAGTCCAGCTCACCCCGTTTTGCAAGGCTGGCACATATCGCGTCGAAGCTGCGGCGGTTGAGAAGTCCGGTCAGGTGGTCGTGGTCAGCAGCATAGCGCGCTTCGGCGCGGCTCTGGTCTGCGGCTTCCCGCTCTTCCGCCAGTTGATGGCTTCGCATCACATCGTCGGTGACATCCCATTCCGCGCCGACGAAGCATGGCTCGCCATTCCCGTCGATGAAGAACTTTGCGCGTGAGCGAAGGTGGCGAATGGAACCATCCTGGCGGATGATCCTGAACTGCGACGCATAGTCTTCGCGGTTTTCGATTGCCTTTTCGAAGTGCGCATTGGCGGCATCTCGGTCGTCTGGGTGGACGCATTCGAGCCACACCACATCCGTCGGACCCTTCGGGACACCGTAGAGTTCCTGTAGCTGCTCATCCCACCGGGTCTGGTTCTTGCGCAGATTGTGCTGCCAGATGCCGATGCCGGAAGCCTCCAAAGCAACATTCAACTGGCGCAGGAGGTCGTCCAGTTCGTTGTTCGTCCAGATGCGTTTGTTTTCCATGGCTTGCTCTGCCGACATCGGTGGCGACGACAATAACAGCCATTACTTAGCGAATACTAAAACAATGTGCACGTGTTATTATGAGGGAGCTCTACCCTTTAAACACCGGCGATCCGCGTCAGCGAGATAGCTCAGGCCGTTCGCGACCGCCGAGCAACGCCGATTCGGCGATCAACCGAACATCGGGAACTTGGAACGTATGTTTTCGATGTAATACTGTCCTGGCGACCGGGACCCTGCCAATTGCTGGAACACCTGCACGGGTACCGTCTCGAATTCGCGAATTTGCCCGTTTTTCATGAACAGCCGGAGACGCTCCGCACCTTCATCATAAGCAGCAGCATCGAAGAGAGATGAGTTTAGCTCTGCTTGCATAATCGCACTCCTTGAACGGAGACAATAATGCAGTGCAGCATAAAAATTGCAAGAAAATTTAAGCTTAATTAAGTAATCGAGATGCTCACGCTCTCTTCGTTGCTTTCACATGAAATTCGGAGGAACTAGCAATTTCCGAGCCCTCCTTTTGAGGCTGATCCCGATCCACCTCAAAACAATCCAGGCAGCTTGGCGGTCGTCTCATGGTCGCCTGAGGCCTCGAAATCAGAGAGGCGAACGAATTCTGCGCCTCTGTTTTTCAGATCAACCAGTGCACGAGCGACCCCCTCGCCGGCGGCATGAGTCGGCTGGTTGATGTGTGAAATCACCACATCGCCATCCTTGGCAGCAGCAATCCGTTTTTCGGCAGCCGCGGCGCCGAGGAGCGAGCCATCATCGCCGTTCAGCGAATAGCCGGCGATCTTGAAACCCATGGCCCGGATCTCCCGGATGGCCGAGAGATCATATTTTGCCGTCGCGCCGCGAAACCAGTGCGGTCTCGGAAGACCGGCTGCAAGCATGGCGTCGGCTCCTCTCCCCACCTCGCGGCCGACAGCTTCAGGCGAGCCTGCGGCCGGTATGCCATAGATCGCGATCGGAATATCGACTGCGGGAATGTGATTCTCGCCGTGATTTTCCAGCTCGAAGAGATCGCTGTTTTCACGCAGAACAGCGACGGTTTCCGGATTGTGCTTCAGCCAACGTGACGTGACGAAGATCGTTGCGGGAATTCTTTCACGAACCAGCGTGGTCAGAATACGCTCGTCGGCCTTGCCCATGCAGGCATCGAAGGTAAGGGCAACACGGATGTGTTTCGCATTTCCCGCAGGCGCCACCGTCAGACGCGGCTCGACCAGTTTCTGAACCGCCAGAGCGTCTGCTTTCGCCAAAGGCGCAAGACAGCAAAGGAGGATAGCGGCGGTGGACAAGAGGCGCATGGTCAGTTTCCGCAGGATCGGGTTGTTCCAGGATCCCGCTTTTAATTCTCTGCACGCCATTCGACCATGCGCATTCTCACGTATCAGCAATGCGGCCGCATCACTGCATCATGCTTGCGCTCAGAAGCTCGCCGACGCGAGCCGGGTGCGGATCGCACGGATGCTTTCCGGACGGCGATCGCCCAGTTCCCGTTCCCAGCGGATTGCGGTTTCGACGATCAGGTCGAGATCGTCGTGGCGCGGGGTCCATTCAAGAAGGCGCCGGGCGAGCGTCGCATTGGCGACGACGCTCGCTGCATCGCCCGGGCGACGCGGGCCGTAGTTGATGTCGAACCCGCGGGCTCCGGCTTTCTTGACCGCTTCGAGCACTTCCAGCACCGAATAGCCGCGCCCATAACCGCAATTGGCGATCAGAGGTTCGCCGCCACGACGCAGATAGCTCAGTGCCTTCAAGTGCGCTTCGACCAGATCGGTCACATGGATGTAATCGCGCACACCGGTACCATCGGCTGTCGGATAATCGGTGCCATAGACATCGACGCCGCGGCGCTTGCCGAGAGCCGCCTCGCAGGCAATCTTGATGAGATGCGTCGCACCTTCCGTGGAAAGACCGGTGCGCCCAAGCGGATCAGCACCGGCGACGTTGAAGTAGCGCAGCGCGACGAAGCGGAAATCATGGGCTGCAGCCGCATCGCGCAGCATCAGTTCGGACATCAGCTTGGATTGACCGTAGGGGTTTTTCGGCAGCGTCGGCGCGCTTTCCAGAACCGGCGTGTCATCCTTCTGATCGCCGTAGACGGCGGCGGTGGAAGAGAAGACAAAATGCTTGATGCCCGCTTCGACGGCGGCTGCCGCCAGGAAGCGGGTCTTGCCGGTATTGTTTTCGTAATAATCCAGCGGATGCGCGACCGATTGCGGCACGACGATCGAGCCTGCGAAATGCAGGATGGCGTCGATGTCATTTTCAGCAAAGATCTGCTTCAGGATGATGGAATCGCCGACATCACCCAGATAGAAGCGCGCCTCGTCCGGAACCGCCCAGCGAAAGCCTGTCGACAGCCGGTCGAGCACGACGACATCCTCGCCAGCGTCGAGCAGCGCCCAGACCATGTGACTTCCGATATACCCTGCACCACCCGTGACCAGAACAGCCATTTTCTCGCCCCTGCTTTTTTCTTTCGCAGAGAGAAACACGGCCGTTCTTCAGCAAACCTTACCACCGGGCGGGGCCGCCGGGTTTAACGCGGAACACGGAAAACACGGCGTTCAGGCGATCGATAAAATTTTACAGACCGCCCTCTTTGCGGTGATGGAGCGGGGTTAGAGGCGCTTGATATAGTCCGCCAACCGACCGGCGGCTTCTTCGACATGGGCCGAATTGCGCAGAAAACAGGCCCGCAGAAACAGTTCGCCACCCTCTCCGAAGGCAGAACCGGGCGCCAGCGCCACGCCGATCTTGTCGACGATGTCCATTGCCGTCAGGCGGCTGTCGGTTACGCCATCCACCTTCAGGAAGGCGTAGATCGCGCCATCCGGTTTCAGCGTCTGCACGCGGTTGGTGGCGATCAGCGCATCGCAGAGGATATCGCGGCCGGCGACGGCGCGGGCCACGTTCTCGTTGACGAAGCCATCGCCTTCGTTCAGCGCCACGACCGCGCCGCGCTGCATGAACTGGGCAACGCCCGAATTGGAATACTGGATGAGGTTTTCGATCACCTGCCCCATTTCCGGCGGGGCCACCAGCCAGCCCATGCGCCAGCCGGTCATCGACCAATTCTTGGAGAAGGAGTTTGCGAAGATGATCCGATCGCCCTCTTCCATGATGTCGAGGAAGGACGGAGCCCTTGCCGCACCACCGTAGTAGTAACGGGCATAGATCTCGTCGGCGATGATCCAGATCCCATGTTTGCGGGCGAGCGTCAGAATGTCTCGGAGATCATCAAGCGTTGCCGTCCAGCCGGTCGGGTTGGCGGGCGTATTGATGAAAAGGCCACGTGTCTTTGGTGTGATCGCAGCGTCCAGCGTGTCGAGATCGAGAGACCAGCCGCCGCCGGTAAAGGCAAGCGGCAGGCCGATGGCGGAAGCGCCGGAAATCTCGATCGCGGAGATGATGTTCGGCCAGGTCGGCGAGAGGTAGATCAGTTCATCGCCCGGCGAGGCGATCGCCTGCACGGCCATCATGATCGCGTGCATGCCGGAGCCGGTGACATAGAAATGCTCTGACGACAGCGTCTTTGAAAAATGCCGCGTGTAATAGTCTGACAGTGCCTGGCGCAGTTCGGGAATGCCGCGCTGCCAGGTATAGAAGGTCTCACCGCCCAGAAGCGCGCTCGATGCCGCCTGATTGATGAAATCCGGGCTCGGCAGGTCGCCCTCGCCTGCCCACAGCGGGATCAGGTCGCGGCGGCCACCGGCGCGGGCGTGATTGATGATCTCGACAATACCGCTTTCGGGAGTGGAGACGGCGCGCGGGCTGAGACTTGCAATGATCGACATGGTTCCTGAACATTTCCCTATGCTTTCATTCTGTTTAGCGCAGAGAACTCGGAAAATCCCATGACAATCCGTGGATCGGCGATCGTTTTTCTTGATGGATCGCCGATCTGTTGACGCGGTTGGATTACCGGATCGGGTTACCCGTCTTCAGAAGATCGCGGATTTCCGAAAGCAACTGGATATCGGCCGGCGGCGGGGCCGGTGTGGCGTCCGCAGGCTTCTTTTCTTCCATGGCGCGGAGCTTGTTCACGCCCTTGACCATGAGGAAGATGATGAAGGCGAGGATGAGAAAGTTGATCGCGACCGTGATGAAGCTGCCATAGGCGAAGACCGCGCCCTGCTTGCGGGCTTCTTCCAGCGAGGGCGCTGTGACCGCGCTCGACAGCGCCACGAAGTAGTTGGAAAAGTCGAACCCACCGCCTGTCACGGCACCTACGACCGGCATGACGAGATCGTTGACCAGTGATGTGACGATGCCGGTAAAGGCGCCGCCGATGATGATGCCGACGGCGAGATCGACGACATTGCCCTTGGCGATAAAGGAACGGAATTCGGAAACAACGGACATAGCATTACCCCTGCTGCTCGGGTTGTTGATCCGCCCCAACATAGTGCATCACCACTTGCTGAAAAGGTGAAAAAGACAGAGACTTAAAGATGACCAGGCATTGGACTTTTTGCCAATGCCGCGGCGATTTGCAAACCCTTGCTTTTGACCTAATCTCATCCGCGTCGCGGCATTGCGGGGAGGAGACATGCTTTCGGGCTGGGTGATCATCGTCGCCGCTTTCGCCTATATTCTGCTGCTGTTTGCGGTCGCAAGTTATGGCGACCGGAGAAGCCGCGTCGTGGGCGTGCCGAAGATCGGCCGGCCCGTGGTCTATGCGCTCAGCCTGGCGATCTACTGCACCTCGTGGACCTATTTCGGTGGCGTGGGTCTGGCTTCCCGTCGCGGGATTGAATTCCTCGGCATCTATATCGGCCCGATCCTGATGCTGACATTGGGCATGCCGCTGATCCGACGCATCGTCGAACTCGCGAAAGCCGAGAAACTGACCTCCGTCGCCGACTTCGTCGCTGCCCGCTATGGCAAGAACTCGACCGTGGCGATGATCGTCGCCATCATCGCGCTGGTGGCCTCCGTGCCCTATATCGCGTTGCAACTCAAAGCCGTGTCGAGTTCGGTCGCCGTGATGGTCAATCCCTCCGACTACGGGATTGGCAGCGGCAACCTGCATTTCATCGATCTGGCCCTGATCGTGACACTGCTGATGGCCGGTTTCGCCGTCATGTTCGGCACACGCCATACGGATGCGACGGAGCATCAGGACGGTCTGATCCTGGCAGTGGCGATGGAATCCGTCGTCAAGGTCTTTGCTTTTGCAACCGTTGGGCTGACGGTGCTGTTCGTGCTGTTCGACGGTCCTGCAGACCTGATGGCCAAGGCTGCCGACAACCTCCTGATCACCTCGGCACTGTCCTACGAAACGCCCCTCAGCCGCTGGCTGATTTTGATACTTCTCTCGGCCTTCGCCATCCTGCTTCTGCCTCGGCAGTTCCATGTGACGGTCGTGGAAAACCGCACGGATCGGGAACGCAAGGTCGCTTCGTTTCTGCTGCCGATCTATCTCGTCGCGATCAACCTGTTCGTGCTGCCGGTGGCGATTGCCGGACTGGTCACGTTCGGTGGAACCGGCAATGCCGACCTCTACATTCTCACGCTTCCGCTCCACGGCAATCTGCCGGTCGTGACGCTGATCACCTTCATCGGCGGCTTTTCCGCCGCAACCGCGATGGTGATCGTCGAATCCGTCGCACTGTCGATCATGGTGTCGAACGACATCATCATTCCTGTCTTCCTGCGCCGCAAGCTGATGGCGGCACGCTCGGCGCATGGGGGTCGTGCCGATTTCACCCGTGCACTTCTCAATATCCGACGGCTCGCGATCTTCGCCGTGCTGCTTCTCGGCTACGGCTATTACCGGATGGCGGACACCCAGTCGGGTCTTGCCTCGATCGGCCTTCTGGCGTTTGCGGCGATCGCGCAGGTGGCGCCCGCGCTGTTCGGCGGGCTGATCTGGCGGAGGGCGAATGCCCGAGGCGCAATCCTTGGCATGTGCCTCGGGTTTGCGGCCTGGGCCTATCTGTTGTTCGTGCCGAGCCTCGGCGGACCGGACAATTCCCACATCGCCGCGGCCGTGCTGAATTTCCTGATCCCCGGCACCGGCATATTCTCCGGTCCCGAAACCGATCCGCTCGTCAACGCGACGATCTTCAGTCTGGCGCTCAACATGCTGGCCTTCGTGCTCGGCTCTCTGTCACGCAATCCACGACCGGTGGAGCGTTTGCAGGCCGGAATTTTCGTCAAACGGCATCTGCGCTCGGAATTCGCGACCCGCGGCTGGAAGACCCGTGTCAGCGTGGGAGACCTCAAGGCGACGATAGCCCGCTATCTCGGCGAGGAGCGCATGCAGCGTTCGTTTTCCCACTATGAGCGCACCGCGGGACGCCGGTTCGAGGACGACCAGCCGGCCGATATGGCGCTGGTGCATTTCTCCGAACAGCTGCTGGGAAGCGCGATCGGTTCTTCCTCGGCACGGCTTGTCTTGTCGCTGATCCTGCAGAAGGCCGAGGACGCCAGCGCCGACACCGCCTTCCTGCTCGATCAGGCGAGCGAAGCCCTGCAGTATAATCAGGACATGCTGCAGACGGCGCTTTCGCAGATGGACCAGGGAATTGCCGTGTTCGACAGTGCCGACCGGCTGACGATCTGGAACCGGCGTTTTCGCCATCTTCTCGACCTTCCCGACCAGGTCGGACAGGTCGGATTTCCGCTCTCAGAAATCGTGGCGATGCTTTCGGACCGGGGTGACATTCCTGCAGACGAACAGGCGGATGTGGTCAACAGGTTCAAGACGCTGGATGCGTCGTTCTCGCTTGTCGTTGCAAGCGGCGAGCGGATCATCGAAGTGCGCACCAACCCGATGCCGGATAGCGGCATCGTTGCAACCTTCACCGATATTTCCGACCGTGTTGCGGCGGCAAAGGCGCTGAAACAGGCGAATGAAACGCTCGAACAGCGGGTTACACAGCGCACCTCAGAGCTGACCCGCGTCAACCATGCACTGGGCCAGGCGCGTGCCGAGGCCGAGGAAGCCAATATCGGCAAGACACGTTTCTTTGCCGCTGCCGGCCACGATATCCTGCAACCGCTCAATGCCGCGCGACTGTACTCATCCGCGCTGGTCGAGCGCATGGCGCCTGCCGACCGCAACGGTCCGCTGGTGCGCAACATCGATTCCGCGCTCGAGTCGGTCGAGGCGATCCTTGGGGCGGTACTGGATATTTCGCGGCTCGACACCGGCGCAATGAAGCCGCAGTTTGAAACCATCGTCCTCGACGATCTGTTGCGCCGCATCGCGACCGACTATGAGCCGATGGCGCGCGAGAAGAACCTGACCTTCGTGGTGATGCCGACCTCACTCAGGGTTCGCTCCGACGCCAATCTCCTGCGCCGGCTGGTGCAGAATCTGGTGTCCAACGCGATCAAATACACAATCAGCGGCAAGGTTCTGGTCGGCGCGCGGCGGCATGGCGGGCGAGTATCGATCGAAGTGCACGACTCCGGCATCGGCATTCCGGCAGCGCAGTTCGAGACCGTGTTCAAGGAATTCGCAAGGCTCGACGAAGGGGCGAAAACCGCAACCGGTCTCGGCCTCGGCCTTTCCATCGTCGACCGTATTTCGCGCGTGCTCGACCACCCCGTGCAGCTTGCATCGAGGCCCGGTCGCGGAACCATCTTCAGGGTGGATCTGCCGCTCGACGCATCGGTCGCGCGACCGGCGAAAGCCTCCGAGCGGCCTGAACGGCGCAAACGCTCGCAGCCGCTGACCGGGCTGAGGGTTCTGTGCATCGACAACGAGCCGAAGATTCTGGAGGGGATGGCGCTGTTGATTACGGGTTGGGGTTGCACGGTCAGGGAAGCGCAGTCCATCACGGCGCTGGACGAAATCATCCGTTCGGGTGAGCCGGCGCCGGACATCATTATCGCCGATTATCATCTCGATGACGGCGACGGGATCGCGGCGATCCAGTCGCTGCGTACCGCTTACGAGGCCGATGTTCCGGCCCTGCTCATCACCGCCGATCGGTCCGCGGATGTGCGCAACGAAGCTGAGAAACACGGCATTTCACTGCAGCACAAGCCGGTGCGACCGGCGGCGCTGCGCGCTTACCTCACCCAGATCGCCGGTCTGCGGCGTCTCGCGGCGGAATGACGCAAACTGCTTGAAAAGCTGTTCATCGAATAGTCATCACAGACTGTTTACGGTTGAAATGTCTGAACGTCAGATACAAAGCGAGTGTCGCTCGGAACTCTCCGGCGCGTCGCGACGTTTAGGCGCGTGACTTCCCGGCCCGAAGAGGCCTTACGGACCGAAAGGCACGAGGCCATCGGAACCGGTAGAGACGGAGACCGCGACCGATGAAACGATTCGAGATCATTGACGGGATGCGGGGATATTTCCTTGTATTTATGGTTCTCAACCACCTGATATTTGCCGGTGGCTACTTCCTGGTCAAAATCAACCACAACCAGCTTGCTTTTGTCGAGGATGCGCAGGGCTTCGTGTTCCTGTCCGGTCTGATGATCGGCATGGTCTACGCCCGCAAGATGATGAAAGGCGGATATGCCGCCGGTCGCACTGCGATCTACAGCCGTGCCTTCGAGCTCTATCGCTATGCGATGGGCATCGTGATCGCCGTGCTGGTGGCGCAGATGCTGCTGCCGGGGGCCTATTCGGTCTGGTTCAACTGGCTGGGCTACACCAATTTCGACGATCCGCTGCGTCTCGCTGCGATCGCCACCTTCCTCTACCAGCCGACCTTCATGGACATCCTGCCGCAGTATATCGTCTACATGCTGTTTGCACCGATGCTCATCAAGCTGGTGCTTGATGACAAGTGGCACTACGTGGTCGCCGCCTCGATCATGATGTGGATGGCCGGACAGCTGGGTCTGCATCAGATCGCGACGATCCCGATCAATGAGCTGATCATGGGTTCGGACGATCAGGGCATCCGCGTCTCGTTCAACCTGTTTGGCTGGCAGATCGTGTTCTTCTCGGGCCTCGTGCTCGGTGCGCTGACCTCGTCCGGCAAGATCAACTGGGGCAAGATCCTGTCGCCAGACAACACGTTCATCCCCAAGGTGGCGCTGGTGCTGGTGATGTTCTTCCTGCCGCTGCGCCTGATTACCGCCAACGAGCTGATGCCGGCCTACATGATCGGCAAGTTCGCCTCGATGGAAATCCGCGCCGATTTCGGTCCTGTCTATCTGTTGAACTTCGCTGCCATGAGTCTTCTAGTCACCTGGCTGCTGGTTGCCGGTCCGCAGCACAAGGCAAGCTGGGTGCGTAACATCTCGTCTGCCGTGACATGGGTATTTACCCTGCGGTATCTGCGCCTGCTCGGCCGCCACTCTCTCTATGTCTATGTGTGGCACGTCGCGATCGTCTACTTTGTCTACTATTTCGACGGTCGTACGCCGGAGCTTGGCGAGTGGACAAAAACCGCGATTGCGCTGACCGCCGTCGCCCTCCTGTCGATCCCGGCTCTGTGGCGCGAGCGCGACAAGCTGCTCGGCACTGCGGAACCGGCGCCTGCGAAGACGCTCAAGACGCCGACACCGGCTGCCCAGAGCGTTCCACAGCAGATGATCATCCGGTAGCAGCCACTATCGTTTCGATACAAAAAGGGCGCCCACGAGGCGCCCTTTTTCGTGATCAGATGCTGGCGACGTCAGGCCGCCTGGCTGACTTTCGCATAGGGGTCGAACCGACCGTAGAAGGTCTCGCCCTTCGCCGCCATGTCCATGAGCAGCGGTGTCGGCTTGAAATGGCTGCCATATTGCGCGGCCAGCTTTTCGGCGAGTTCGACAAAGGTCTTCACACCCATGCCGTCGATGTAAGACAGCGTGCCACCCGTATAGGGGGCAAAGCCGAAGCCGAGGATGGAGCCGACATCGGCTTCGCGCGGATCGGTGACGATGCCTTCCTCAACGGTGCGGGCGGCTTCCAGTGCGATCGTCACGAGGAAGCGCTGCTTCAGCACGCTGACGTCGACGTCTCCAGCCGGCTTCTGTGGATAGAACTCCTTCAGGCCGGGCCAGAGCGATTTCTTCGCGGGCTTGGCCGGGTAATCGTAGAAGCCCTTGCCGTTCTTGCGACCGCGGCGGTCGAGCACGTCGACCATCTTGTCGATCAGCGCCATGTGTTCCGGCTTGACCGAGTTGGACCCAAGATCGGCGATCGAGGCCTTCATGATCTTCTGGCTGAGATCGACGGCCACTTCATCGTTGAGAGACAGCGGCCCGACCGGCATGCCGGCCATCTTGGCGGCGTTCTCGATCATCGCTGCCGGCACGCCTTCGGCCAGCATGTCATAGGCTTCGTTGATATAGCGGAAGACGCAGCGGTTGACGAAGAAGCCTCTCGTGTCGTTGACGACGATCGGCGTCTTCTTGATCTTGCCGACAAAATCCAGCGCCATTGCGAGAGCCCTGTCGCCGGTCTTTTCGCCCAGGATCACTTCGGTCAGCATCATCTTTTCGACCGGCGAGAAGAAATGCACGCCGACGAACTGGTCCGGACGCTTGGAGTTTTCGGCAAGGCCCGAGATCGGCAGGGTGGAGGTGTTCGACGCGAAGATCGTGGTTTCCGGAATGACGGCTTCGACCGCCTCGATCACGGCCTTCTTGACGTTGCGGTCTTCGAACACTGCCTCGATGACGAGATCGGCATCTGCAAGTGTCGAATAGTCCGGCGTGGCGGTGACGAGCGAGAGGAGCTTTTCGCCCTCCTCCTTCGTCAGGCGACCCTTGGCGACGCTGTCGGATACCAGCTTTTCGGAGACGGCCTTGCCCTTGTCAGCTGCTTCCTGGCTCTGGTCGATCAGCACGACGGGAATGCCGGCGGCAGCGGTCACATAAGCGATCGAGGCACCCATGAAGCCCGCGCCGACCACGCCGACCTTCTTGAACTCGCTTTTTGGAACACCAGCCGGACGGCGGGCGCCCTTGCCCAGTTCCTGCATCGAGATGAACAGCGAGCGGATCATCGAGAAGGCTTCGGTCGTGCCGAGGATCTGCGTGAAATAGCGCTGCTCAACCTTGAGCGCCGTATCGAAGGGCAGCTGAAGCCCCTCATAGACGCATTTGAGGATGGCGAGCGCGCCCGGATAGTTGCCTGCCGTCTCACGGCGCAGGATGGCGGGAGCCGCCGGGAAGAGCTGGGCAGCCTGTGGCGTCCAGACCCCGCCGCCGGGTGCCTTGAAGCCCTTTTCGTCCCACGGAGCGACGGGCTTCAAACCATCCTTGATCATCTGCTTTGCAGCGGTCACGAGCTGATCGGGTTCGACGACCTGATGCACGAGACCCATCGCCTTGGCGCGTTGCGGAGTCAGCGTCTGACCGGTCGTCATCATTTGCAGGGCGGACTGGGCATCTGTCAGGCGCGAGACGCGCTGCGTTCCCCCGGCGCCCGGAAAGATGCCGACCTTGACTTCAGGCAGCGCAAGCTTGACCGACTTGGAATTGGCGACGACGCGCCCGTGGCAGGCCAGCGACAGCTCGAGAGCGCCGCCCATGCAGGTGCCGTTGATGGCCGATACCCAGGGCTTGCCATTGGTTTCGATGGCGCGGAACAGCCAGGTC
The DNA here is from genome assembly GCF_017876855.1 of Rhizobium sp. PvP014. Taxonomy (NCBI): domain Bacteria; kingdom Pseudomonadati; phylum Pseudomonadota; class Alphaproteobacteria; order Hyphomicrobiales; family Rhizobiaceae; genus Rhizobium; species Rhizobium sp. PvP014. The sequence goes on along the minus strand of NZ_JAGIOT010000002.1, from coordinate 3,273,520 downwards.
ATTTGCCCTGCAACCTCGAACAGCTTCTGCTTGGCGGTGGCAGGGTCCTGTGCGGTCGCTTCCTGCAGCATGGAGAACATGCCGCGGATCATGGTGAGGTCGGCACCGCCGGAAAACGAGGATTTGCCGCTGGTAAAGACGACGCCCTTGATGGCGGCATCCGCGACGGTTGCCTTCAGGATCGCGTCGAGTTCTTCCAACACCTCGGCGGTAAAGACGTTCATCGACTTGCCCGGCATGTCCCAGGTGACGACAGCAATCCCGTCCGCGTCGGTTTCGATGGTGAAGTTGGTGTAGGTCATTGGGTTCCTCCCCTATCAGGCCGACAAATGGCTGCGCTGGGTTTCCAACGTCCTGGTCTTTTCGACCACGACATCGCCGGTGTGCTTCGTCTCGGACGGCTCGAACAAGAGTATCCAGCACTCATCGGCCGCGACCGGATTGTGCTCGACGCCCTTTGGAACGACATGGAAGTCGCCTGCCTTCATATGGACATGCGGCCGGTCCCGATATTCGATCGTGAGTTCGCCCTTCCAGATGAGGAACAGTTCGTCCTCGTCGCGATGCGAATGCCAGGTCAGATGATCCTTGACCTTGGCGACCTTCACGCTCTGTCCGTTGAGATCGGCAATGACGCGTGGAGACCAGTGGTCGTCAACATGCGCAAACTCATCTTCGATTGTACCCGTATTGAAGCTCACGATTAGACCCTCTCGATGACGGTCGCGGTGCCCATGCCGGCGCCGATGCAGAGCGTGACCAATGCGGTGTTGAGATCGCGGCGTTCCAGTTCGTCGAGGACGGTGCCGAGGATCATCGCGCCGGTGGCACCGAGCGGGTGACCCATGGCAATCGCGCCGCCATTGACGTTGATGATGTCGTGGGAAATGTCGAACGCCTGCATGTAGCGCAGCACGACGGCGGCAAAGGCCTCGTTGAGTTCGAACAGGTCGATATCGGCAATCGTCATGCCGGTGCGGGCCAGCAGCTTTTCGGTGACGTCGACTGGGCCGGTCAGCATCAGCGCCGGGTCGGAGCCGATGTTTGCGAACGCGCGGATACGGGCGCGCGGCTTGATGCCCATGCTTTCGCCGCCGGCCTTGGAGCCGATCAGGACGGCTGCAGCGCCATCGACGATGCCAGACGAATTGCCGGCGTGGTGGACGTAATTGATCTTTTCGATTTCCGGATGTGCCTGGATGCCGACAGCTTCGAAACCGCCCATTTCGCCGGGCATCTGGAACGAGGCATTGAGCGAGGCCAGCGCCTGCATGTCGGTTGTGGGCCGCATATGCTCGTCGCGGTCGAGAATGGTCAGGCCGTTCTGATCCTTGACCGGGATCACCGAGTTCTTGAAGTAGCCAGCATCCCAGGCTTTTCCGGCTCGCTTCTGGCTTTCGACGGCATAGGCATCGACGTCATCGCGGGAGAAACCGTATTTCGTCGCGATGAGATCGGCCGAGACGCCCTGCGGCATGAAGTAGGACGGGAAGTTGACCGAAGGGTCCATGTACCAGGCGCCACCGGACATGCCCATGCCGACGCGCGACATCGATTCGACACCGCCGGCAATGACGATGTCGTCGGATCCGGCTGCGATCTTACCGGCGCCGAAATTGACGGCATCAAGGCCCGATGCGCAGAAACGGGAGATCTGCATGCCGGGTGCCCGGGTCGAATATCCCGCTTCGAAGGCTGCGGCCTTGGGGATGACGGCGCCGCTATCCATGACCGGATCGACGCAACCCATGATGATGTCGTCGACGGTTTCCGTATAGAGCCCGTTGCGATCACGGATGGCTTCGAGGGTCTTTGCCGCGAGACGGACAGCCGGCACTTCGTGCAGTGAGCCGTCCTTCTTGCCGCGACCGCGCGGCGTGCGCACGTGATCATAAATGAAGACTTCGGTCATGGTGTCATCTCCCTTGGTGGCAAATTACATTGCCTTTGTTTCACTGCGGGAGAGAAGACCCCTCCCAAACCCTCCCCACAAGAGGGAGGGTTTATCCCGCCGCGCCCCCGATGTTCAATCGGGACGAGCGGTCGCCACACATTTTCTCCCCCTTCTAGGGGGAGATGGCCGGCAGGCCAGAGGGGGTAGCCAACGCTCAGAACGCCTCGGCGGCCAGTTCCATCATGGTGTCTGCGCCGGCCTCGATGCGCACCTTGCGCAGCGCGGTTTCCGGCATGATACGCTCCATATAGAACTTCGCCGTGACGAGCTTTGCTTTCAAGTAGTCTTCGCGCGGGTCACCGGCGGCCAATGCGGTCTGCGCGGCCTTTGCCATCTTTGCCCACATGTAACCGAGTGTGACGAGGCCGAATAGGTGCATGTAGTCGGTCGAACCGGCGCCAGCATTGTCGGGCTTGGCCATGGCGTTCTGCATGAACCACATGGTCGAGGCCTGCAGGTCGTTCAGACCCTTCTTGAGGCCCTTGGTGTAGAGAACCATCGCCTCGTCGCCGCGGTTTTCCTCGCAGAAATCACCGATTTCCTTGAACATGGCCATGACGGCGCGGCCGCCGTTAAGCGCCAGCTTGCGGCCAACCAGATCGAGCGCCTGGATGCCGTTGGCGCCTTCGTAGATCATCGCGATGCGGGCATCGCGGACATACTGGCTCATGCCCCATTCTTCGATATAGCCGTGGCCGCCGAAGACCTGCTGGGCAATCACCGCGTGATCAAAGCCCTTGTCGGTCAGCACGCCCTTGAGGATCGGCGTGGCAAGCCCGAGGAGATCGTCGGCGTTCTGGCGTTCCGCTTCGTCCTGCGAGCGGTGGGCGATATCGGACTTCAGCGCCGTCCACAAAACGAAGGCGCGGCCTGCCTCGTTGAAGGCCTTGATGGTCATCAGCGAGCGGCGAATATCCGGGTGGACGATGATCGGGTCCGCCTTCTTGTCCGGCGCTTTCGCGCCGGAGAGCGAACGGCCCTGGATGCGCTCGTTGGCATAGGCGACGGCGTTCTGATAAGCGGTCTCGGCGATCGACAGGCCCTGCAGGCCGACACCGAGGCGGGCCTCATTCATCATCACGAACATGGCCGAGAGACCCTTGTTCTCGGCGCCGATCAGATAGCCGGTGGCATCGTCATAGTTCATGACGCAGGTGGAGTTGCCGTGGATGCCCATCTTCTCTTCGAGCGCACCGCAGCTGACGCCGTTGCGGGCTCCGAGCGAACCGTCATCGCCCACCATGAACTTCGGCACGATGAACAGCGAGATGCCCTTGGTGCCTTCAGGCGCGCCCTCGATCCGCGCGAGAACCAGATGCACGATATTGTCGGTCATCGAGTGTTCACCGGCGGAGATAAAGATCTTCTGACCGGAGATTTTGTAGGAGCCATCATCCTGCGGCACCGCCTTGGTGCGCAGCAGACCGAGATCCGTGCCGCAATGGGGCTCGGTGAGGTTCATGGTGCCCGACCAACTACCGCCGACCATGTTGGGCAGATAGGTGGCCTTCTGCTCGTCCGTGCCGTGGACGAGGATGGCGGCGATCGCCCCTTGCGTCAGGCCGGGATACATCATCAGCGACATGTTGGCCGACGACATGTATTCGCCGACGGCGGCATGCAGTGTGTAGGGCAGGCCCTGGCCGCCGAACTCTTCCGGTACGGCCAGGCCGATCCAGCCGCCCTGGACATACTGGTCATAGGCCTGCTTGAAGCCGTTGGGCACCAAAACAGTGCCGTCGTCGTTGCGGGTGCAGCCTTCCCGGTCGCCGGAAAGGTTGATCGGGAACAGGGCCTCTTCGGCTACTTTCGCCGCCTCGCCGATGATCGCCTCGATCATGTCGGGCGTCGCATCGGCAAAACCCTGCAGGTTGCCGTAACGCTCCAAGCCGAGCACATCATTCAGAACGAAAAGTGTATCGTTTACCGGTGCCTTATAGACGGGCATCGTTATCCATCCTCCAGATTAGCCTGACGCTTCCTCCCGGGCATCGCAGCCCGTCGTCTCCTGCACTTACTTAATTGACGTTCGCGTAAACGTCAAACAGTTGGAGTCTCATATCGCGAGCCGATTTTGACCCGGCGTTAGCATCACCTAATAGGTGCTTTCGCCTGCACTGCCGAGGAAGTCGCGCCCGCCGCGCTGCATCACAGTGATAGCATCGTCGAAACCCGTGTCATCCGGGCAAACATGCGGAATCGTGGCAAAAAGGTTAAGATCTTAACGAACATTAACGATTTATTTACTACGTTTCTGGAAATAGTGGGGACTACGGGAGGTCAGTCAAATCCATCCAACGAATGAGTCGTTCTTTCATAAGGCAAGCCTTGCGTAAGAAATGTCTAATATGGATGTGATTCACCGGTGCCAATAGGCGGCGGATGAGGCTGAAACCGAGCGTCGGCAGGTAAAACGCGGAAGCGAGCGAGCACATGAACGGATCACGATCGAATCCTAACCGCCCGGGCGAACGCTCCTCTCTTGACGCCCTGAACCGTACGATCGAGGGCCTGGAGGCCCGAATCGAGGATCTGATGTCGGGCGCCGGGCGCGAACGCCGCCAGCCCGCTTCCGACCCGCGCCTCGAAAAACCGGCGTCCGTGCAGCCCCCGCAGATGCAGAGGCCAGCGGCGCCTCGCTTTGCCGACCCGCTGGCGGAAATCCGCGAGCGACAGCGCATGCTGGGATCGGCCCGCGAGCGCATGGCAAGCGCACAGCAGTCGCATGCGGCCGAACCGGTCCGCCAACCCGTCCAATCACCACTCCGCGATAAGATCACGCCGCCGGAAGCCTATCGTCCCAGCCAGGAGCGCCGTCCGGCTGCACCGGTTGCGGCAACTGCCACCGAAGTTTCTGCGAGCCGCTTCGAGCGGGCCGTCGCCAGCCGCGATATGCAAATGCGGGAAACCCGCCAGCAGGCGACCGATGGCGCCTCCATGCGCGAAATCGCCGAAGCGCTGGTCGGCTTGCGTCATGAACTGAAGCAGGACATCGCCGAAGGCGTCGCCCGCGAGATGGGCGCACTGCAAACCGAAATCCGCTCGATCCGCTCGATTGCCGAAGATCATCGCGGCACCGAAGACCTGCGCGGCGATTTCTCCCGTCTTGCCGACAGCATTAGTCAGCTGGGCTACAGCAATTCTCCCGATGCGGAGGCCCTGCGCGCCGAGTTCGAGGAACTGCGCAATGTCATGGCCCAGGTCATGGATGGCGTGGCACGCGAAGATTCCGTGCAGCGCATGGAAAGCCGCTGGCAAGGGCTGGAAGAGCGAATCCACGGGCTTGAGCCAGAGCTTCTGCGCGACGAGGTTTCGCAGCTCGCCTACCGGATCGACGACATCAAGACCCAGCTTGGCGGCATGAACGACAGCCCCGCGCTGCGCGCGCTGGAGCAGAAGCTGATTGCGATCGCGACCGCGATGGAGCAACTCGGCAGCCGCATGCAGCCATCCGACGAACTGCTTGCCGAACAGTTCACCATTCTCGACGAGCGTCTCGACGAAATCACTCGCGCCGTTGCCGCCGGCAGCCGTGCTTCGGCCGCAGCCACGCTCGACCAGGCTTTCATGCAGAAGCTCGACGGCCGGATCGTCGCTATCGCAGAGCAGGTCGATCAGATCAGCCAGGCTGCTGCCGATCCGAGCGAGATGCTGTCCGGACGGATCGAAGCGCTGACCGCGCGGATCGAGGAACTCTCCGACGAACAGGCCGCCATGCGGCTGGAGGAGCGGCTCGACCAGCTTTCGGTCATGCTGACGCAGGCGCAGAAGCCCGCCTATCAGACCGAGCTTTCCGACCACCTCGCCGATATCTCGCGAAAGATCGATGGTCTTGATCACAACTCGATCAACGACATGCTGGGCGAGCGGCTGGATGATCTCGCCCGTCGTATCGACGAGATCGAATATCGCCCGGCGCCTGCCACCGACGAGCGGGCCTTCGACCGGTTGGAAACCCGGCTGACCGACATCGCCATGCGACTGGACGAAGCAGCCAGCGCACCGCGCGGCGACGAAAACGCCCTGCGTAGCCTGGAAGACCAGATTGCGCATCTTTCGAGCCTGATCAGCGAGCCGCAGACATCTTCGGTCACTGCGCTACCTGATGGTTTCGAGCATCGGTTCTCGGCAATCGAAAGCTACATGTCGACCAACGACGAGTACATTCTGGAAGCCGCACGGCAGGCCGCAGAAGCCGTCGTCGAAGCCTATTCGCGCAATACCGGCGCCGGCGGCATGGCCGTCGCGTCCGGCGACATGGCAGCCCTTTCGGCCCTCGCCGACGATCTTCGCCACCTTGAAGAGCTGACCCGTGGCACGGAAACGCGCAGCCATCAGACGTTCGAAGCCTTGCACGGAACGCTGGTGCAGATCGCCAATCGTCTGGACACGCTGGAAGACAGCATTTCCACGGCCCGTTTCGAGCCCGCCTATCGCGATGCGCCGGCCAGTCGCGAAGCCCAGACCGACCAGCCGCTTCGCCATCCCAAGATGCCCGCCGCAGCGCAACTGTCCGTTCCAGCGATGGAATTTGCCGGCGCCGAGGACCGCCATGTTGCTTTGGCAGATGCGCCCGTCGAAAACGACGAGGTCGTCGTGCCCCCTGCAGCCGCGCGGGAAGAGCCGGCCAAGCCCGGTCTGCTGGCCGGCCTCTCGAAGCGTTTCAAGTCGGGCACCCGCGATGCAGGCGAAAAGCCGGCCCGCACCGTCATAGAGCCAACGCCTTCGATCGATCCAGCCGACATTCTCCCAGCCGGCCGTGAAAACGACCTGCTGGAGCCGGGCTCGGGCGCTCCCGATGTCAAGAAGATCCTCGAGCGCGTGCGTGCCAGCCAGGCCGCCGGCGATTTCAGTGGCGAGAAACCCGGAACGGCCGACAAATCGGACCGCGCTGACTATATCGCCGCTGCCCGTCGTGCAGCCAAGGCCGCAGCACAGGAGACGGATCCTTCCCAGGTCAACGCAGTCAAGAGCGTTCGCTCCGCCACCAAGTCGCAGACCACGTCGGTTGCCGGCACGCCGTCCGAAAAGACCGGCATGTTTGCCAAGTTTTCGCAGCATCGCCGCCCCATCCTGATGGCCGTCGGCGCCGTGCTGCTGGTGATGATGTCGATGCAGGTGGTCAAGAACGTGACCGGAAGCAGCGACAGCGCGCCCGAACAGGCTGCCCTCGAAGCCCCGGCTCCGGTCTCCGTGCCGGAAGAGACTGCGCAGGCTCCTAGCGCACCAGTCGAAGCTCCCGCTCCTGTCGACACCGCTCAAACCCCGGCCGAAAGCCCTGCAGCCAGCGAGGGTGACGGACAGGATGTGGCAGCGACGCCGCCTCCGGTCGCGCCCGACGCCGCGACAAACCACCTGATCGATCCGGTTCCCGCAGCCGGAGATCTCGCTTCAATGCGTCCGGCCGCCGAAGCTGCTCCGGCACCTTCAGAAGACGCCGGCTTCACGGCACAAGCGCCGGCTGCCGCTGAAATCGAGGCACCGGCTCCGATCGTCGTGCCTGTCGGCCTGGAGCCGAAATCGCTTGCCGACGCCGCATCGTCGGGCGATGCCAACGCGCTGTTCGAGATTGCCACCCGCTTTACCGAGGGACGTGGCGTCAAGACTGATCTCGCAGAGGCGGCAACCTGGTACAAGCTTGCCGCCGACCGTGGTCTTGCGCCTGCCCAGTACCGCATGGCGAACATGTTCGAAAAGGGAACGGGCGTCGAGCGCAACCTCGGTGAAGCCGTTCGCTACTATCAGCTGGCCGCCGAAGCCGGCAATGCCAGCGCCATGCACAACCTCGCCGTTCTCTACGCGTCCGGTGCCACGGGCCAGCCTGACTACACCCAGGCCGTCAAGTGGTTCACCCAGGCCGCCGACCACGGTGTCGCCGACAGCCAGTTCAACCTTGCCATCCTGTTTGCCCGCGGCAACGGCGTGAAGCAGGATCTGGAAGAGAGCTACAAGTGGTTTGCCGTTGCGGCAAAGGCTGGCGACAACGACGCCGCCCAGAAGCGCGACGAAGTGGCCAACGCCATGCGCAAGGAACAGCTGGAAAGCGCCCGCGCCAAGGTCGACCTTTGGAAGGTGATGACACCCGAGCCGCGGGCAAATGCCGTTGTTGTTCCGGATGAATGGGCTGCCGGCAAGCGTCTTACCACCGCATCTGTTGACATGGAAAAGGCCGTCCGCAACATCCAGGCGATCCTCAACAAGAACGGCTTTGAAGCCGGACGGCCGGACGGCAAGCTTGGTGCCAAGACGGTAAGCGCAATCAAGTCGTTCCAGTCCTCGATCGGCCAGGAGCCTTCCGGCCGCATCAACGACGCACTGGTTCGGGAATTGCTGGCACGCAACAAGTAGCCAGCAACCCGTAAGACGACCAATCCGGTCGGGCTGGGGACTATCGGCCACGCCCATTGGAAAACGCTGAAGCTGCTGTTTTCCCCGCAGATTCACGAATTGACACCCCGGCAGGCCAAGCGCATGACGGGGTGTCCTTCATGCGCGGTTCATCGCGTCTGTGAAAGGGTTCCCCAAAGCCAGAGCGACGGCCCACTTGAATGCGTGCCGCCTGCAACGGCGTTGTCTTTTTCGACGTGTCGAGGTTCAGCCGTGACTGTCTACCTGCCGATTGCAGAGCTTTCGGTGAACATCTTCATCATCCTTGGCATGGGTGCAGCTGTCGGGTTTCTGTCCGGCATGTTCGGCGTCGGCGGTGGCTTCCTGATCACGCCGCTTCTGATTTTCTACAACATTCCACCCGTCGTTGCCGTCGCAACCGGCGCCAACCAGGTCGTTGCCTCCTCGATCTCGGGCGCGATCACCCATTTCCGGCGCGGGTCGCTGGATATGAAACTGGGCACGGTGCTGCTTGCCGGGGGCCTTGTCGGCGCGACGGTCGGTGTGTGGATCTTTTCCTGGCTACGGCGCATCGGCCAGCTCGACCTGTTCATCTCGCTTCTCTATGTCGTGCTTTTGTCGACGATCGGCGCGCTGATGCTGCAGGAGAGCCTCAGAGCCATGCGGCGGGCAAGGAACAACCAGCAGCTACCGCTGAAACGCCCGGGCCAGCACAACTGGGTGCACCGCCTGCCCTTCAAGATGCGGTTCAAGAAGTCGAAGATCTATCTCTCCGCCATCCCGATCCTCGTGCTCGGTTTCGTCATCGGCGTGCTCACCTCTATCATGGGTGTCGGCGGCGGCTTCATCATGGTGCCGGCGATGATCTATCTCCTGCGCATTCCGACCAATGTCGTGGTCGGTACCTCTCTGTTCCAGATCATCTTCACCACCGCCTATACGACGATGGTTCAGGCGGCGACGAACTACTCCGTCGATATCGTGCTTGCGACGATCCTGATGATTGCCGGCGTGATCGGCGCCCAGTACGGCGTGCGCGTCGGCCAGAAGCTGCGCGGCGAACAGCTGCGCGCATTGCTGGCGCTGCTGGTTCTAGCCGTCGGCATCCGTCTTGCGATCGGCCTGATCGCAACGCCGAGCGACGTCTATTCGGTGGCCGTCGGAGGACTGTCCTACTGATGCGCAGGCTGATCCTCTCCCTCCTTCTTCTTCTCTCATTCGGATTGTCGCTGGCAACGCAGGTCGCGGCCCAGACGCCGTTCGACACGGCCTCGCCGATCAAGGAAGGGCTGGAGATCGGAGCATCGTCGAGCGAGATTGCCATCACCTCGGATTTCCGCGGCGCCGACCTCACCATCTTCGGGGCCATTACCAATCCGGACGAGCTGCTGCTCGCGATCGGTCAGTACGATATCGTCGTGACGCTTGAAGGTCCGCGCGACTATGCCACCGTGCGGCGCAAGGAACGCGTGCTCGGGATCTGGATGAACACTCAGGCGATGACGTTCGAACAGGTGCCGGAGAGCTATTCGATCGCCAGCACACGCCAGCTGAACGACCTCGATCACCAGGCGCCGTCCTTCAACAATATCGGGGTCGGCATCGAACACCTGCCTCTCAACCCCACCGGCTACATTCCGAATTCCGGTCTGATCAGCGATTTCCGCGAGGCCTATCGCCGGCAGAAGCTCAACAGCGGGCTTTACCAGCGCGACACGAGCGGTGTGCGCTTCGTCTCGTCCAGCCTGTTCCGAGCCTCGTTGCGGCTTCCAGCCAACGTGCCCGATGGCGTGCACATGGTCCACGCCTATCTGTTCAAGAGCGGCGACCTGATCTTTCAGCGGGAGATGCCGTTGCGCGTGGTCAAGACCGGCCTGGAGCAGGCGATCACCGATGCAGCGCACGAGCGTCCGATCGCCTACGGTCTGTTCTGCGTGCTGATCGCTGTCGTAACCGGATGGGGCGCCAGCATCATCTTCCGCAAGGACTGATCGTCTAACAAATTCGCCGGAACGGTTTCCAATCCTCTCCTCACGCCCTAGTTAGGGCGCAACATACAGTTCCAATGCAAAGCGTCAGCATGTTCCGCCGGACCGCCGCACGCCTTTTGGCTTCCCTGTCCCTCCTCCGTCCGCTGCTTCGGCCGTCCGAACTGCGCGCAGTCATCAGGCGCAGCGAATTCGGCCTGATCCTGATCGCAGGCGTTGTCGGGGTTCTCGCCGGCCTCGCGGTCGCCGCGATGAGTTTTATCTCGCACGCGCTGCATGTCCTGATCTTCAAGATCGGCAGCACCGAGCGCTTAAGTTCGGCGGCTTTTCTCGAGCCGACGACGGTGCTTTTGGCGCCGGTTGCCGGCGGTGTCGTGATGGGCCTGCTGTACCTGATCCTGCGCAAGTGGCGTAAAAAGCCGATGGTCGACCCGATTGAGGCCAATGCGCTGCATGGCGGTCGCCTGTCACTGACCGACAGCATCATCGTCGCGGTGCAGAACCTGATCTCCAACGGCTTCGGCACCTCGATCGGGCTTGAGGCCGGCTATACGCAGCTGTCCTCCGGCATTGCGTCGAAGATCGGGTCATTGGTGCAGTTGCGCCGAACGGATCTGCGCGTGCTGGTCGGCTGTGGTGCTGCCGGTGCCATCGCATCCGCCTTCAACGCGCCGCTGACCGGCGCCTTCTACGCGTTCGAGCTGATCATCGGCACCTACACGATCGTGAGCCTCGCGCCCGTCGTCGTCGCAGCGCTTGCGGCAACCTTCGTCACCCGGCTTTTCGTCGGCGACGCCTTCATGATCGATATCGGCAAGATCGGTACCGTCGTGCCCGCCGATTACCTGCCGGCGGTGGTGCTGGGCATCGTCTGTGCGGGCGGCGGCATCCTGCTCATGCAGGGTGTGACCAAGGTCGAGGAACTGGCGCGCGCCAGTTCCATCTCGTCCGCCTTCCGGCCGGCGATCGGAGGACTTGCGGTGGGCCTGCTGGCGCTGATCGATACGCAGGTGCTTTCGGCCGGTCACGGCGCGCTGCATGCCAGCCTCAACCAGAATATGGCGATTGGCGCGGTGCTGGGCCTGCTTCTGCTGAAATCCGTCGCTTCGGCCATTACCATCGGCGCCGGTTTCCGTGGCGGCTTGTTCTTTGCCTCGCTGTTTCTCGGTGCGCTGATCGGCAAGCTGTTTGCCTATTCGACACCCTACATCTTCGCCAATGCGACGCTGACGCCAGTCATCTATGCCGTGGTCGGAATGAGCGCGATGGCCGTTGCCGTGATCGGCGGACCGCTGACCATGACCTTCCTGGCGCTCGAAGTGACCGGTGACTTTCCGATCACGGCGCTGGCGCTTGCCGCGGTCATCACCTCGTCCGTCGTGGTGCGCACCACATTCGGCTACTCGTTTGCGACCTGGCGTTTTCACCTTCGCGGCGAAAGCATCCGCAGCGCCCATGACGTCGGGTGGATCCGCAACCTTACCGTCGACAAGCTGATGCGCGCCGACGTGAAGACGGCACCGGCATCCATGACGCTCGAGGACTTTCGCAAGGAGTTTCCGCTTGGATCAACCCAGCGCGTGATCATGGTCGGCGAAGACGAAAAATATATCGGCATGGTGCTGACGCCGGAAATCTATTCGGCGGCGACCGAAGGCGGCGAGGAAAAGCCGCAGCTTGCCGATTTCATCCGCTTCAAGAACGACGTTCTCCTGCGCAGCATGAATGCCAAGCAGGCAGCGGCGATGTTCGACAAGACGGAGACGGAAGCGCTGGCCGTGGTCAACAACCAGATCGAGCGCAAGGTGATCGGCCAGCTTTCGGAAAGTCATACGCTGCGGCGCTATACGGAAGAGCTGGACCGACGGCGTCGGGAGATCTCGGGCGAGATCTAGGCGGCACGCATCGTTTGAGTCGACGGGGCGGAACCGCTGTGGCCCGCCCCGCCGGTGGCATTACATAGCAGGTAGAACCGCGATGTCACGTACATCGGTCTCGACGCCGGAGATTGTACCGACTTCGGTCGCAGCGCCCGTTTCCAGGTTGACCGTGTAGAGCATCTTTCCGGCTGCGAGATAGGCGGTGTTCTTGCCGCCGTCCTCACCCTGGATATCGAAGGCGTAGGTCGCAGGCTTGTCCTTGAGACCGAGCTTGCCGATTGCCTTCAGGGTACCGTCGTTCGGCTTGGTCTGCTGGATCAGTGCGCCGATCGTGGCATCGATGTTGTACATCGCGGTCTTCTCGGGCTTGCCGATCGAATTGGTATAGGCCGCGGCGACGATGTTCGGGGCTTCGCCCTTGTGCATGTCGCCCTCTTCGAAGGCGAGCGTCCCATCGACCGTGACGGCGCCCGTATCCGGATGGACGCGGTGGTTGGTGGTGCCGGTCATGAAGCGCAGGCGGTCCGCCATCGGGTTGAAATCGACCACGACCGGAGCGTCCGACATGGTCAGCATCTTGTCCATCTTGGCGACTTCGGTGGCGGCACCGGTTTCGAGATTGATCGAGACGATCGCGTGTTCCGGCGTGACGCCGATCACGGTCTTGTTGCCCGGGCGGAAATCAATGCCAACCAGCTTGGTGACGCCGGTGACTTCCATCGTCTTGGTGACTTCAGGCTTTGCCGTGTCGAACATCACCAGCGTCTTGTCGCCGGTGAGACCGAGGACCGGGGCGGCGGAGGCGGCAACTGCGCCCGTGACGGCTGAAGCTGCGAGGATCGAGGATGCGATCAGAGCGTGGCGAAGGGTCTTCATGGTGTCTGTTCTCCCGTTGAAACCTTTGACGAGAGCATGTCGGCGCATGGCCTTTCCGATGCTCTCAGAAGGGAGACACACGGGAGGATACGTTTGGATGCAGCAGACGAAAATATTTTTTCGCTGCATCCATTTTCCGGTTTGGCGTGTCCTTAAGTTCGAAGGCGACTTTGCAGCCGGTAAACCTTTCGAGACTGGACGAGCCCATGCCCGCCGTGGCAACAGCACAGAGACAATATTCGCGTTCCTGCGAACGCGCATGGGGAGAGAGCGGCTTGGCCCTGGTGACTGACCAAACACACGATCTCGAGATGGCGCTTGCCGCCTGCGCTGCGGGAGACCGTCAGGGCTTGCGCCGCATCTTCGACGATGAAGCCGGCCGGCTGGTGGCTGTTGCGCAGCGGATCGTGCGGCGGCGGGAACTGGCGGAAGAAGTGGTGCAGGAAGCCTTCATCCGCATCTGGACGCATGCGCATCAATATTCGCCCGAGCGCGGATCGGCGCGCGGCTGGATCTACGCGATCGTGCGCAACCGCGCGCTCAATCTGCTGCGCGACGGCAAGCGCGAGGATCTGGTTGGCGAAGACCGGCTGGAGACGCTGCAGGACGGCGAGCAGTTGGACCAGATCATGGCCTCCTTCCACAAGCTCGACCGCAACAGCCGTCTGCACGAGTGCCTCGGTTCCCTCGACGAGATCAAGCGACGCGGCATCCTGATGGCCTATGTCGGCGGCTACACGCATGGCGAAATCGCCGGACGCCTCAAGCTTCCGCTTGGAACGGCAAAATCGTGGATCCGGCGCGGACTTTCCTCGCTGCGGGAGTGCATGGCATGAGGATCGAGGAACGAGACTTTCCGGCCATCGCCGACGACTATGTTCTGGGTCTTCTCGATGCGGCTGAGGCTGCCGAGGTCGAAGCCGCCATCGAGCGCGACGGCGGCCTTGCCGAAGCAGTCGCCAGGGCACGCGAGCGGTTCCTGCCGCTCGACACCAGCGTCGAGCCGGCTCCGGTATCCTCGGCGCTGTGGGACGCGATCTCTTCCCGTCTGCCGGAGCAACCGGGCGCCGCTGCCCCGTCTCTCGCTTCGGTTTCGCCGAGACTGCCTCTCGCGGGCAACGACAACAGCCGCTCCGGCTGGCGGGCAACCGCCATCTCCGCAATCGCGGCGTCGCTGATCCTTGCCGGTGGTCTGGTCTGGAGCGTCACCCGGGTAAACGAGCCGTTGGTGGTGGCTGTGCTCCTCAACGAGGCCGGCGAAATCCAGGCCGTGGTCGAAGACTTCGGCAACGACACGGCAAGCGTGAAACTGCTCAACGATTTTGCGGTGCCGCAAGACAAGACGATGCAGGTCTGGACCCTGCCGTCCCGCGAGATGGGCCCGATGTCGCTGGGTCTGCTTGAGCAGTCGCACTCGGCTAAGCTCAGCGGCTCCACTCTTCCGCGACCACAGGAAACGCAGCTCTACGAGATCACGCTGGAACAGGCGGGTGGTTCACCAACCGGACGGCCGACAGGGCCGATCCTTGCCAAGGGGTTCGCGAAACTGGCGCGGTAGAGGCGCGCAACCGCCTTGGCCTTTCGGCCAATTGCGCACCAAAAACCGGGCTGTATTCTCCCTTCGCCGAAGGGAGAATGGGATGACGCTGACGCAGGACACACCACGTCCGACAGGTGAACCGGTGACGATCACCTGCCAGGACGGGGTGGTGCTCGGCGGTCACATCTGGCCGGCATCGGGGCCGCCGCTTGCCAGTGTCGTCATCAACCCGGCAACCGGCGTCCTTGCCCGCTACTATCACTATTATGCAGAGTTTCTAACGAGGCACGGCTTCGATGTGCTGACTTACGATTATCGCGGCATCGGACTGTCGCGACCGGCGAGCCTTAAGGGCTGCGGCTATCGCTGGCGGGACTGGGGCGAGCAGGATTTCGACGCAGCGCTTCGGTTCATGCACGACAGGCGGCCGGATCAACCCCTGCAGGTGGTTGGCCACAGTATCGGCGGCTATCTGCCCGGCCTATCTCCGAACGGGGCACGGATCGACCGGATGCTGACGGTGGGCGCGCAATACGCCTACTGGCGCGATTATGCGCCGGGGCACCGCGCCCGGCTGTTTTTCAAGTGGCATGTAGTGATGCCGGTGCTTACCGCCGCATTCGGCTATTTCCCGGGCAAGCGGCTCGGCTGGCTCGAAGACCTGCCGGCGGGCGTTGCCAACCAGTGGAGCTTTCGCGGGGCCCGGATGGAGATGACCCATCCGGTCGGCGAGCGCGACGAGGTTCTGCGCCGGTTTGCGGCGGTCACGGCACCCATCCTGGCCATTGCCGTTGCGGACGACGACATCGGCAGCGTGGCAGCTATTCGCCGCAGCCTCGCCTATTATAGCGGCGCCGAACGGACGGAGGTTCTGCTGGAGCCCGCGGTCTACGGGCACTCACGGATCGGGCATTTCGGCCTGTTCCACGCGCGCCACAGGGAGGAGTTCTGGAACGAAACACTGCGTTGGCTGAAGGAGGGGGTTGATCCCTGGAGCGATCAGCCCAGCAAATTGCCGTAGCGGACGGAATAGATGCGGTCGCGCCCGAGGAGGTGGGCGACCAGGGTTTCGCGGTCGAATATGCCGTGCATCGCCTTGTGATTGAGGTCGAGGCCGCCGGCGAGAACACCGAAGGCGGGCATGAGGAGGCGGTGGCCGTCACTGGCAAAGCACGGACGGCGGACGGATTTTTCGCGGCGGCGGACCGTGGCGGACGGGTGGAGGTGGCCTGCAACCTCGCCCTTGATGACGTTCGGGCCTGCGGCAAGGCTCGGTTCATGGCGGAAGACGAGGTCGCCATAGACGAGTTCGTCGGTGCAGGTACCGGGCAGATCGATGGTTCCGTCCGGATCGTGGTTGCCGTTGATCCAGATCCAGTCGCGACCGCGCGCCATGTCTGCGATCATCGTGCGCAGGTTCGCCGGCAGGTATTCGGAGCCGCGGCGATCGTGGAAGTTATCGCCGAGCGAAACGACGACTTTCGGATCGTAGCGGGCAATCACGGCGGCGAGGATGTTGAGAGTGGCGATCGTATCGTAGGGCGGCAGCATCATGCCGCGACGCGCGAAGGCAGCACCTTTTTCCAGATGCAGGTCGGACACGACGAGCATGCCGGTTGCCGGCAGATAGAGGCCGCCGAGCGGATCGCAGACGGCAGCGACGCCATGGACGACGATCTCTTCCGCGCCGGTTGCGGCCGGGGTCATCGTGCTGGATTGGGCGGCTAGGCGCAGGCGATGCAGCAATGTCTTTCCGTCTTTCCTGTCTTGCGGAACAAAGTCATTCATCCGCCGGGCCGGGCATTATCCGGGCCATGCGTGGCGAATAAAGCCCTACCCCATCGCCTCGGCGATCAATTCGTCTGCGGCCTCTGCCAACACCACGTCCTGCGCTTCGCCCGGTACCGTTTCACGGCCGATTTCCAGCATGATCGGCACCGCCAGCGGCGAAACGCGATCCAGCGCCCGGTGGGTGATATGCCCTTTGATTCGTGCCAGCATATCTCCTAGCCGGCCAATATCCAAAAGCCCCGTTGCCGCATCTCGGCGTGTGGCCTCCAAAAGAACGTGATCCGGTTCGTGGCTGCGCAGCACGTCGTAGATCAGATCGGTCGAGACCGTGACCTGCCGGCCGGTCTTTTCCTTGCCCGGATGACGCCGCTCGATCAATCCGGAAATCACGGCGCAATTGCGGAAGGTCCGCTTCAGAAGATAGCTTTCCGCAAGCCAGGTTTCGAGATCGTCGCCCAGCATGTCCTCGTCGAACAGGTCGGAGAGACTGAGGCTGCCATCGGCGATCATGCCCCCCATGTCGTTGAGGCCGTAGACGGCCAGAGAATAATCGGTGGCGACAAAGCCGAGCGGTCTTGCGCCTGTGCGCTCCAGCCGGCGTGTGAGAAGCATGCCGAGCGTCTGGTGGGCGAGCCGCCCTTCGAAGCAATAGGCGATCATGAAGAAGCGTTTGCCACGCGGAAACGTCTCGATCAGCAGCTCGTCGCGGCGCGGCAGGATGGAGCGTTCCTTCTGGATCGCCAGCCAGTCGCGCACCTGATCCGGAAGCACCTTCCAGCGTTCCGGATCCGCCAGCATGGCGCGCACCTGATCGGCGAGATAGGTGGTGAGCGGAAACTTTGCGCCGGCATAAGTCGGGATCATGGGATCTGCAGAATAGGTGTTCGACACCAGACATTCGTTTTCGCGGATGGTTTCAAACCGCAGCACCTTGCCGGCAAACAGAAACGTATCGCCGGGCGCGAGCTGTTCCAGGAACTGCTCCTCCACCTTGCCGAGCGTCATGCCGCCGCGGCCGACGGCACCCTTGGCGTTGCGCTTGACGAGGCGGACACTGAGCTCGGTCGCCTCGACGATGGTGCCGAGGTTGAGGCGGTATTGCTGCGCCACCTGCGCATTCGACACCCGCCAGAGGCCCTCCTCCGTCTTGCGGATCTTGGCGTAACGCTCGTAGGCGCGCAGGGCATAGCCGCCGGTCGCGACGAAATCGACGATCCGTTCGAACATTTCCCACGAAAGGCCGGCATAGGGCGAGGCCGAGATGATCTCGTCATAGAGCTCGAGCGGATCGAACGGCTCGGCGCAGGCCATGCCGAGGACGTGCTGGGCGAGAACATCGAGCGCACCTTCGCCGACCGGCGGCGTATCCTGGGCGCCGAGGTAATTGGCATCGAGCGCCGCCTGGCATTCCATCACCTCGAACCGGTTACCGGGCACGAGGATCGCCTTCGACGGCTCGTCCATGCGGTGATTGGCGCGGCCGATGCGCTGGGCAAGACGCGAGGCCCCCTTGGGTGCGCCGATATGAAGCACGAGATCGATATCGCCCCAGTCGATCCCCATGTCGAGCGTCGAGGTGGCGACGACGGCACGCAGCTTGTTCTCGGACATCGCCGCTTCCACCTTGCGGCGTTGGCTGGCGTCGAGCGAGCCGTGGTGAAGGGCGATCGGAAGATTGTCGTCGTTGATGGTCCACAGCGCCTGGAACAGGAATTCCGCCTGGAAGCGGGTGTTGACGAAGATCAGCGTCGTCGCATGGCGCTTGATCTCGCGGTAGACGTCCGGGATGGCATAGGCCGAGACATGGCCTCCCCAAGGGATGCGGTTTTCGGTGTCGAGAATGGTGATATCGGGGGCAGCGCCGCCCGTCACATGGACGAGGCCGGCGGGTGGGGCAGGATGTTCGCCCTGCGGCACCAGCCAGCGCTGGAGATCCATCGGGTCGGCCACGGTGGCAGACAGCCCGATCGTCTGCATGCCGGGAGCAAGGCGGCGCAGGCGCCCGAGGGCGAGCGACAGGAGGTGGCCGCGCTTGGAGGTGACCAGAGAATGCAGCTCATCAAGGACGACGTATTTCAGGTCCTTGAAGAAACGCTCCGCTTCCTTGTTGGCGAGCAGCAGTGACACCTGTTCGGGGGTGGTCAGCAGAATATCGGGCGGATTGAGCTTCTGGCGCTGTCGCTTCGACTGCGGCGTGTCGCCGGTGCGGTTCTCGACGGTGACGGCAAGCCCCATTTCGGTGACCGGCTTCATCAGGTTGCGCTCGATATCGACCGTCAGCGCCTTCAGCGGCGAGATGTAGAGCGTGTGGATACCGGTAAACGCCGAGCCCGGCGGGATCTTGCCACGCATGACCAGATCGGTCAGCGACGGCATGAAGCCCGCAAGCGTCTTGCCGGCACCGGTCGGCGCGATCAGCAGCATGTTCTCGCCGGCCTGGGCGCGGGCCAGAAGCTCCAGCTGGTGGGCGCGCGGAGACCAGCCCTTTTCCGCGAACCATTTGAGGAACGGGCGGGGCAGAGCGACAGCATCAGAGCCGGACGTTGGGTTTTCGACGAGATCCACCTCGCTAAGGTAAGACGAACCTTGCGAAAATGAAGAGGATTACCGAACGATATATCTATCGGTGCGGTGGTTGATCGCAAGCGTCAGGTTCAGCGTCACCGCGGCGATGACCGAGCAGAGGATGACGAAGGGGCTGGCGACGAGGAAGGACAGGACCAGCACGACGCAATCAAGCCCGAGCTGCACGAAGCCGGCCCGCCAGCCGACACGGTCCTGCAGGTAGAGCGCGAGGATGCCAAAACCGCCGAGCGAGGCGCGATGGCGAAACAGGATCAGCATGCCGCATCCGATCAGGAGACCGCCGAACAGGGCGGCAATGACCGGATCGATGGCGCTGATGGTAATCACCTTCGGCAGGACGCCCGTGAGCACCGACGTGACCGCGACGGCGGAGAAGGTCTTGACCGTGAAGACCGGACCGAGCCGTCTGTAGGCAAGCCAGTAGAAGGGCAGGTTGAGCAGGAAGAATGCGGCACCAAAACTGATATCGACGGAGTAGCGCAGCAGGAAGCCGATACCTGCCGTGCCGCCGATCAGAAGGTTTGCGGCCTGCAGCAGCACGACGCCCAGCGCTGCCAGCATGGAGCCGGCAAGGATCGCCTGCACATCTTCGATGAGCGAATGTTTTTCCGAGCTGGAAGCCCAAAGGCCGACGGGGCTCTTTTTGTCGGTCACGTTTGCCATCAGCGCACCGCGATGTAGCGGTCGGAGCGATGGTTGACGGTCAGGAGAAGGTTGAGCACGACGGCGCTCAGCAGCGACCAGACCACGGTCATCGGGCTGACGACGAAAAAGGCGGCGGCCATGACGCAGAGATCGAAACCCAGCTGGACGAGGCCTGCCGGGATCTTGAAACGGTCCTGGATGTAGATCGCGAGAATGCCGATGCCGCCGAGCGAGGCGCGATGCCGGTAAAGGCCCAAAAGGCCGAAGCCGATCAGGATGCCGCCGAGCAGCGCTGCCCAGAACGGATCCAGATACTGGATCACCAGAAAGCGTTTCTCCAGCTCGGCAATGACGGAAACGCCGGCAATCGCGATAAAGGTCTTGACTGAAAAACCGAGGCCAAGGCGCTTGAAGGACAGGTAGTAGAACGGCAGATTGACGACGAAGAACAGGACGCCGAAGGGAATATCGAACGCATAATGCAGCAGGAAGGCGACGCCGGCCGTGCCGCTTGTGAGGAGCCCGACCTGGTTCAGGAGATAAAGACCTAGGGCTGCGACCATGGCACTGATGAACAGGCCCTGCGCATCTTCCAGCATCGTGTGGCGTGCCGGATCAAGGCTGTAGAAACCCATACGGCGCCTTGCTGCAACCTGTTCGTCGGCCACGCTATTCCCCTTGATTTTTGGCGGATTGTGCACCGCGATAGCAGCTTCATCAAGCGACATCGCTGCGCGCGCCGACGGCCTTTCGAAATAACAACAAAGTGAAGGGTCAGGCTGCCTTTTGCGACAGAAACAGAATGCCGTGGATGGGTTTGCCGGCATCCATGCGAATGGTCGTGCGCTCGACGGCGATCAGATCAAAGCCGTAATGCGCGAGCAGGCCTCCGATATAGACTTCCGAGTGGGCGTAACGGAGCGAATCCTTGAGCACAAACGTCTCGTCCTCGCCCGCATCTTCCACCGAGAAGGCGAACAGACCGGCCGATGCCAGAAGCTCGGTCACGAGCGGAAAGACGGTTTCGAGCGAGCCGAGATACATCAGCACATCGGCTGCCGAAACAAGGTCGGCGCGATGGGGTGGAAGCGTGTCGAACAGGCCGGACTGTGCTGCCTCAAGGCTGAGGTCCGATTGGCTCAAGTGATCATAGAGGTGTTTTTCCGCAGCCTTGGCCAGCATGTTGGCGGACAGGTCGAACCCTTCGAGGCGCCCTGCCCGGTCGCGGATCTCGGCGCCGAACAGGCCGGTGCCGCAGCCGAGATCGACCACGGTCGCAAACGGCCCATGGGGCGCAACCAGCGTGCCAAGCTTTTGCGGGACCGAGTAGTTGAGCTTTTCCACCAGTGACGTATCGAACCTGTCGGCATAGTCGTCGAACAGGCCCTCCACATAGCGGCTGGGCGGCTGGTCCGGGACATCGCCGGCGCCGATCAGCGCGAGCCGCAGGCTGGCGCCGAAGATATCGTCCGGCTGCAGTTCGAGCGCGCGGCGATAGGCGTCGGCGGCATTAGCAAGTGCCGCCTTGTCGCGGTATTCGCCGAGCCTGAACCATCCGGCGGCCCAGGTGGGGACGAGCTCAAGTGCCTGCTCCATCAGTTCCGCCGCTGCGGAGAAATCCTGTCCCTCGGCCAGCATGCGGGCATAATCCGCACGGCGGTCGGCAATGACGTCACCGGAAGAGAACTGGATCGCGCTCATGGCGTGACGGCTTTCACTGGAGTTACGGCGGGAGTTGCGGCGGGCATTTCGGCGACGGTGGAGTTGCGTCATCTCGCCATTCCCCTCGCCCCTCCTGTCACCCGGGCCACAAAAAAACTCAAGTTGTATTTGAGAGGCTAGTGAAGCGTGCCTATGTGACAGGTTGCGGGACTGTTCCCGCAAGGCTATGGCAATCCCAAACCAATTTTCCAACGGTGGAGACGATCGACGATGGCGGATGGCGTGAACAGGTTCCTCGGCGATTCGATCGGCCGCACGATCATTAAGCTGATCGTCGTCTGCCTGATCGTCGGCTTCGTGCTGGCGTTTTTCGGCTTCACGCCGGACAATATCGTCGACACCATCCGCTACTATTTCCTCGACCTCTGGTACAACGGTTTCCAGGCACTGGGACGCGTCGGAGACTATCTTCTGCTCGGCGCGATCATCGTCGTGCCCGTTTTCATCGTGCTGCGCCTTCTGAGCATTCGCCGCTGAATGTCGATGGTGTCTCTCCCCTCCCGCCGCACGTTTCTGGTGCTCGCCGGCACCGGCCTTCTGCTTGCCGGCTGCTCCACCACATCTGTCATGACGCCGACGCCTGGTTCTGTCGACGAGACGGAAGCAGCGCTTCCGCTCGTCAACAAGCTGCGCCAGGCCCAGGGCCTTTCGCCGCTTGGCCTCGACAGGCCGGCCCAGCAAGCAGCCGGACGGCAGGCCGTCAGAATGGCGAAGGCGAAAGAGATGAAGCACCTGATCGGCTTCGGCGACGATTTCGGCGACCGGATGCGAAAGAGCGAGGTGGCGCTGCCAGCCGCCGAAAACATCGCGACCGGACAGCACACTGTCGGCGAAGCTGTTCAGGCCTGGATCGATTCGCCGAAACACCTGCGCAACATGCTGGGCAGCTACAAGAGCCTCGGCGTTGCCGCCGCCCGCGCAAGCGACGGACGGCTTTACTGGGCGATGGTACTTTCCAACTGATCTAGAGGCTTTTGGCCGCCCACTGGTCGAGATGCGTGTCGCGCAGTTCGCGGATCGATGTGGCCTTTTCCTGGTCAAGCAGAGATGACAGGCCGCGGACGATCGCGGATGGCAGGCCCGGTCCTTCATAGACCATGCAGGAATAGACCTGAACGAGATCGGCTCCGGCGCGGATCTTTTCGAGCGCTTGCGCCGCACTTCCCACACCGCCGACGCCGATGATCGGCAGATCCTTGCCGACCCGCTGGCGCATCTTGGCAAGCACGGTCGTGGAGCGTGAAAACAGCGGCGCGCCGGAAAGGCCGCCCGCTTCTTTCGCCTGGGTCTGGTTGCGCAGACCGTCACGCGCCAGTGTCGTGTTGGAGACGATCAGACCATCCAGAGCATGGGACGTAGCTTCTGCCGCGACGTCGTCCATTCCCTCTTCGGTCAGATCCGGCGCGATTTTCAGGAAGATCGGCACGGAACGGCCATGGCGGGTCGCCTCTTCGTCACGCACGGACAGGATTGCCTCGAGCAGTGCCTTCAGACTGTCGCGCGCCTGCAGGTCGCGCAGGCCGGGCGTGTTGGGCGACGAGATATTGGCTGTGAAATAGGTGGCAAGGCCGTAGAATTTGCGGATACCGGCGACGTAATCGGCGATACGGTCCTGCGCATCCTTGTTGGCACCGATATTGACGCCCACGATGCCGCTTGCGCCTCTACGGGCCGAAAGTCGCTGGAACGCCGCCTCGTGGCCCTCGTTGTTGAAGCCGAGCCGGTTGATGATGCCGCGATCCTCGACCAGCCGGAAAATGCGCGGCTTGTCGTTGCCGGCCTGCGGCTTCGGCGTGACGGTTCCGATTTCGGTGAAGCCGAAGCCGAGCTTCAGGACCGCATCCGGCACTTCGGCATTCTTGTCATAGCCGGCGGCAAGCCCGATCGGGTTTTCGAAGCGGATGCCGGCGATCGTCTGGGCGAGCCGCGGATCGGCCTTGAGGCTGCAGGCCGGCACGACACCGCTTTTCAGCGCCGCGACCGACAGGCCGTGAGCTTTTTCCGGATCGAAGACGAACAGACTGCGCGACGCCAGCGCCGAAAACGGCCGCATCACTGTTCCGATCATGGCATTTTCTCCGGAAAGGCATGCTGGCCGTCAACGCCGATCAAAAGCGGCATTTCCCAGAGCACGGCTGAAAACGGCAGGAAGCCATATAGGTGGGGGAAAAGATCGCCGCCGCGCGAGGGTTCGAATTTCAGGGCATCGCCCAGAACCAGCGTGTTGACGGCGACCAGCATCAGGCCCGTCAGGCCGGCGAAATGCCGCTTGGCCGTTTCGCGCGCCTGGGACCCGGTGGAGAAATGGATGTAGCCGTCGCGCAGGTCGATTTCCGCACCTTCGAAGCGACCAGTCTCCTTGGCCTTGCGCCAAAGTGAATCGGGTACAATCTTGTAGACGATATCGGGCATCACGAACTCCCATAGTCCGGCTCTGATCTATGATCGGCACCGTTTGCCGCAAAGGGCGTTGATTGTCCATGGTGCAATGAGGAGGAAGGATCATGAAAAGGATCACTGCGACACGAGTCTTTGTAACCGTTGCGCTCTCGACGCAGGTGCTTTCGCTGCCGGCTCAAGCGCAAGACGACCGGCGGTTCCAGCTGGAGCGGACCGAACAGGGGATCGTTCGGCTGGATACGCAAACCGGCGCGATGTCGCTGTGCAACGACACCGACGGAGAACTGGTCTGCCGCATGGCACCGGACGAGCGGGCCGCCTATGAAAAGGAACTGGATCTGCTCGAAAAACGCGTAACCGCGCTGGAACAGCGTCTTGCCGATCGCCCCAAGACCTTTCCTGATGACGATGCTGTCGACCGGTCGCTCTCGATCATCGAGCGGTTCATGCGCGGCGTCATGTCGATGGTACGGGAATTTGGCGGCGAGCCGCAACCGGACAGGACCTGAGTCATGCTATTTTGCAGACTTGTGTCGCGCCACACTCGGCGCTACACATTAGGTATTACAGGGAAAGCACGACTATGCCTTTGGGAGGGGGCGTGGACATGCAGACACTCAACATCATCATCGCCGACGACCATCCGCTTTTCCGCGGTGCGCTGAAACAGGCGATACAAGGCGTTGCCGACGAAATTGTCATCGTCGAAGCGGGCGACTTCGATGCGGCAAGAAGAGCGGCGCAAGACAATCCCGAAACCGATCTCATGCTGCTCGACCTTGCCATGCCGGGCGTGAGCGGATTTGCGGGCCTGACGTCGCTCAGGTCGGCCTTTCCGGCGCTACCGGTGATCATCGTTTCAGCCACGGACGATCGCAGCACGATCAGGCGGGCGCTCGATCTGGGCGCTTCCGGCTTCATTTCCAAATCCTGCGGGCTTGACGATATCAGGGCCGGAATACAGGCCGTGCTGGAAGGCGATATCTGGGTGCCGAAAGGCGAGACATCGCAGAGCGAGGAAGACGCCGCAAGATCAGACATTCTCGACCGTCTGCGGACGCTGACGCCCCAGCAGCACCGGGTTCTGTCGATGCTTGGCGAAGGCCTGCTCAACAAGCAGATCGCCTACGAGCTGGGCGTCTCGGAGGCGACCATCAAGGCGCATGTCTCGGCTATTCTTTTGAAGCTGAACGTCGATAGTCGCACCCAAGCCGTCATCAAGCTCGGCCGGCTCAACATGGCCATGGTGGCGTAGGATAGCAGCAAAGGATTTTATTCCTTTTCTGCTTTACGAAATCCCCCTGCTGGGCTAAATTCTGCGACGAGCAAGCGGAGATCGCTCATCTCCGGGCGGCGGCCTTGAGGGCCGGTATCCTTGACGCTTGCATCCAACGGGACTGATCGGCAATGGCAGGCGGAAGGCGGCAACGGCTGTTTCCTCTTGTGCCGGGGGCAGGGACGACGATGCTGTCACATGAGACGATATGGATCGCGATCGACACGCTGGCTGAGCGTCATCAGCTGTCGCCGTCCGGGCTTGCCCGACGCGCAGGACTGGATCCAACCTCGTTCAACAAGTCGAAACGGCTTGGCCCCGATGGACGGCTGCGATGGCCCTCGACGGAATCGATTGCCAAAGTTCTGGAAGCGACCGGCGCAACGGTCGATCAGTTCATGAGCTATCTGCCGCATGCGATGGGCAGGTCGCAACTTCCCGACGGCAATTTTCCCTCCCAGAACGGCACGATCCCGCTCCTCGGCTTTGCCCAGGCCGGCTCCGGCGGCTTTTTCGACGATGGCGGTTTTCCTGCCGGACAGGGCTGGGATGTGGTGGAATTTCCCGTCGATCCCGCCCGAAAAGCCGGTGTCTACGCGCTCGAGGTCCAGGGCGATTCCATGATGCCGCTCTATCGGGACGGCGACGTGCTGATCGTCGAGCCCGGCGCACAGGTTCGGCGTGGCGACCGCGTGGTGTTGAAAACCCGCGAGGGCGAGGTGATGGCGAAAGTTCTGGCGCGCCAGAGCGCGCGCCTGATCGAGCTTCTGTCGCTCAACCCCGAACACGCGAACCGTTCCTTCGACACGGCCGATGTGGAATGGATGGCGCGGATCATCTGGGCGAGCCAGTAAGCCGCGTTGCATTCAGCGTCTCTTGAGAAAAAATTCCTCTGTCTCAATAGAGGCCGTTCGGGAAATAGCGCAGGTAGAGTTCCTGCAGGCGGCCGTTGCGCGACAATTCGGCCAGCGCCTGATCAAAGGCGGCGGCAAGGGTCGGATCGTTTCTGCGGACCATGATGGTCAGGCCCTCGCCTAGAAATTTCTGCGACAGGTAGGGGCCGTCGAACAGGCTGCAGCAGGTCTCCGATGCCTCGCTTGCGACCCAGAAAGGCAGGCGAAGGCCATCA
Organism: Rhizobium sp. PvP014; assembly: GCF_017876855.1. Taxonomy (NCBI): domain Bacteria; kingdom Pseudomonadati; phylum Pseudomonadota; class Alphaproteobacteria; order Hyphomicrobiales; family Rhizobiaceae; genus Rhizobium; species Rhizobium sp. PvP014. The sequence continues at coordinate 3,247,385 of NZ_JAGIOT010000002.1, read as the reverse complement.
GCAAAGACTGCATCCACTTGTCTCTCCTTCAGCGCTGCCAGCATTTCCTCGTAACTGTCGAACGGCTTTTGCGTGAGCTTCGGGAAGAACGCTCTTAGCATCGCCTCATGCGCCGTTCCCTTGACGACACCGACCGGACGATCGCTGAGGTCCGATACCGTGGTCGCAGCCAGTGTCGCCGCGTTGTTGCGGGCAAACCTTGCCGGGATACCGAGATAGGGCCTGGAAAACAGAAAGCGCTGCCGCAGCGACGGAGTTGCGGCGACCGCTGCCATCACGGCCTCCCCGCCCCCGTCTTCCAGGGTCTTTTCGAGATCCGCGAAGGGCATGGCCTGAATCTGGCACTTTGCCTCGATCTTCAGGACCGAGCAAATCTCGCGGGCGAGATCGATGTTGAAGCCTGACAGCCGGCCAGATTGATCTGCGAAATTGAAAGGGGGGAAATCGACAGTCGTCAGGATGCGCACGCGCAGGATTGTCGACAGATCCTGGCGCTCCACGCGTTCTCGTGCGTCAAACATCAGCGGAAGCTGGGTCGCCGGGGTAGAAGGCGGAGCGGTGGAGGCCGCAAGTGCCTGCGTTGCGGACAGAAGTCCGTATATCACCACCACCAAGAGCTGCATAAACTTGAAAACACCACTGCTTTTTAGGGATGTAATCAGGTATCGCATCTTTATGATCCGTGTGGGGCAATAGGGGTTCGTCTGCGGACGGTGTAGCAGCAACATGCGCTCAGAGGAACATGCTTCGCAGCCGACCTATCACGACGAAACGGGGGCGCCGCCGACCGACGAGATCGAGTCCGGGCAATTGCTCGACTTTCGTCCCGGCATCCAGGTCGAGCTGACAGCGCTTGCGGCCCTCGGTTTCTCGAAACCGTTGATCGCCAAGCTGGCTGGCCTCTCCAGGCAAAACGGGACGACGGTCGAGGCCGAGCTTCTGGCATGCGGCGACGTGAGGGAAGACGCCTATTACGGTGCCATCGCCCGTCTGCTGCGACTTCCCTTCGTCTCGTCGCTCGATCCCGCGCTTGTCGTTATCCTGCCCTCGACCGACGCCCAGCTGACACGCCCGACCATGGTGAGGATCGCCCATCGCAACAAGGCGCAGGAAATCGCCATCGTGCCGGAGGCGGCGCGACTTTCGCAGATTGCGGCAACGCTTGCGACCCTGCCTCTTGTGGGCCGCGATCTCGTCATCACCACGCCGAGCGCCATTCGCGAATCCGTCTGGAAAGCCGATGCAGCGCGCCGCATCCGCGAGACCACGAATACCCTGTTCGAGCAGAGACCCCTGCTGTCGGCCCGCGTTGTGCTCGCAGGCCACCAGGGCTTTTACGGTGGGTCGTTTCTGACGACCCTTGCCTGTCTCCTGCTGATTGCACCGATCGATACGCTGCTTGCGCTGCATATCGTCCTGTCGCTCACCTATTTCTCGACGCTTTGTCTGCGGCTTTCGGCGATGATCCGGCAAACGTTGGTGGCACCTGAACGCGTGCCAGTCGCTCCACCGTTCGGGCCGCTGCCGCACTACACCATTCTCGTCGCGCTCTACCGCGAAGAGGCCATGGCCGAGCAGTTGGTCGCAAGCCTCAAGCGGCTGGACTGGCCCGCATCTCTGCTCGACATCAAGTTCGTATGCGAAATCGACGACCGGCAGACGATCGAAGCCTTGAAGGCGCTTGAGCCTGGCCCGCAGTTCGAGATCGTCGAGGTACCGGCCTATGGTCCGCGGACGAAGCCAAAGGCTCTCACCTATGCGCTGAAAGGTGCGCGCGGCGAATTCACGGCAATCTACGACGCCGAGGACAGGCCGCACCCGCTACAACTCCGCGAGGCGTACCGGCGGTTTCGCGCGGCACCATCCGAACTTGCCTGCCTGCAGGCACCACTGATCATCACCAACGCCCGGGAAAGCTGGTTGAGCGCGTTGTTTTCGCTCGAATATGCAGCGCTGTTTCGCGGCCTTTTGCCGATGCTCGGGAGAATGAACATGCCGCTTCCACTCGGCGGCACGTCCAACCATTTCCGCACCAGCGCGCTGATCGCAGCCGGCGGATGGGATCCGTACAACGTGACGGAAGACGCCGATCTTGGCATGCGGCTCTACCGGCTCGGCTTTACCGCCGACGTGATGCGGCACCAGACGCTGGAGGACGCGCCTTTATCGATCAAGGTGTGGACGTCGCAGAGAAGCCGCTGGTTCAAGGGCTGGCTGCAAACCTGGCTGGTGCTGATGCGCGACCCGGCGCGGCTGATCGGCGAAATCGGCATCAAGCCTTTCTGCGTGATCCAATTGCTGGTGGGCGGCATGCTTTTGTCATCGCTGCTGCATCCGCTGATCCTCGTCTTTCTCGGCGTCGGCTTCTCGGCAATGCTGCGGGCGCCGATCGACACGCTGCCGCTTGAGGTCGTCGGCCTGTTCGCGATCGACTTCACCAATATCCTCGGCAGCTATCTCATCTTCCTCGGCCTCGGCATCGGATCGATGACCGACCACGAAAAGCGCCTCGTCGGCCGCCGCTGGGTTGCCGTGCCGCTCTACTGGATGATGACATCCTTCGCCGCCTGGAAGGCGCTACGGGAACTCAGGACAAAGCCCTTCCACTGGAGCAAGACACCCCACATGCCGCGCCGGAAGGAGAGCTGATCGGGTGGGGGATTGGAGCGGGTGAAGGGAATCGAACCCTCGTATTCAGCTTGGGAAGCTTCGAGAACAATCAGGAAAATCAAGCCAGCGTTTCACGAGGCAGAGACCCCGTTGACTTCCAGTCGGCGGGGTTTTCGACCCGGCCGGCGTTCTCGCCTCATGCGAACCGCAGATACTCGAAGCTCGCAAGCCCACCAGGACGAGCGCGCTAGCAGTTTTGCTAGTCGATCGCATTTCGCTTCACCGCAATGGTTCACAGCGAAAGGGAGATAACGATGCACAAAATGAAGCCAGAAGACATTCCCGCGTTCGTCGAGGAAGTAGCCGCGACCGGCTGCAACATTACAGGGATTGCCGGCGTCGGCTATATAATCGGCGATGCCGATTTTCCAGATGGTCAGCTTGAAGAAGTCATGCCGCAGCTTTCCGCAATTACGGAAGCCTACGGTAAACGCGATCACCTTCTCGAGGAGATCACAGAATATCTCGTTTCGATCGGTCGGAGCTATCCCCCGCCTGAGGTGCACTAGCAGTCATTACAGCCGAATAGACTGCGTTCTCGTTGCCAAGCAGCAAGCCTTCAGATGTAAAACAACTGTTGAACCGTTCGCTGAACGGAGATCCGTTGGCCTGCAGTCGGTGAACCTGATCCGTTACAACCCGCGGGAGGATAAGATGGCGCGCGCCTTTTCAAGGTCGGCCGGCGTGTCGACACCGAGCGGCACCGATGCGACGATCTCAGCATCGATGCGCATGCCCGCTTCGAGTGCCCGCAACTGCTCGAGCGATTCGCGCTTTTCGAGCACCGAAGGGCCGAGCGCCACGAATTTCTCGAGTGCAGTGCGGCGGTAGGCGTAAAGCCCGATGTGGTGATAAAGCGGCCCGTTGCCATAAGGGGCCGTGGCGCGGGTAAAGTAGAGCGCCTTAAGCCGTGTATCCGAGAGAGGCGATCCGACGATCTTGACCACGTTCGGATTGGTGTTCTCATGCTCGTCGGTGATTTCGACCGTCAGCGTGGCGATATCCGTCTGCGGGCTGTCCAGCAGCGGTTTGAGCGAGGCGCGCACGACGTCGGCTTCCACGGTCGGCAGGTCGCCCTGCACGTTGATGACGTATTCCACCTTGCCATCGGGGTCCGCCTTGGTCAGCGCTTCGAAGATGCGATCGGAACCCGACTGGTGGTCTTCGCGGGTCATGACCACCTCGAAACCTGCGGCTTTCACCACATCAAAGACGTCGTGATGATCAACGGCAACGACGATGCGACCGACATTTGCCTCTTCGGCGCGCTTTGCGACCTGCACGATCATGGGCAGGCCGGCGATGTCTGCCAGCGGCTTGCCGGGAAGGCGCGTTGACGCCATTCGTGCTGGAATGAGGACGAGCGTTCGGTCGAAAGCCGTGTAAGTCATCGAAAAACCTTCTAATTCAACCTGCGCCGTGGGAGTGACGTCATATTGTTTACGTTCTTCAACGAGTCGCGAATGCTTCAACAGTCATCAGACCAGCTTACTTCCAACTAACGTTGATTAGACGACCGAAGTTGTAAAAGACGCCACGCGACTTCTACAGTGATTTCGCTCACCCGTCATATCTTGCTAGGCGACTCCTGCCCGTAAAAGATCATGGAAATGCACGATCCCAATCGGCTGATTGTCGTCGTTGACAACAAGCAGTGCGCCAATGCTGTACTCGTTAAGAATCGCCATAGCGGCGGTAGCAAGCATGTCTTTCGGCACCGTCTTCGGGTTGCGCGTCATAACATCTTCCACGCACATCTCTGACAGATTGCTATCGAGATGCCGCGCAAGATCTCCGTCAGTCACAACACCTTGGAGGCGACCAGAGTTGTCCACTACGCCGACGCAGCCGAAGCGCTTACGCGATAGTTCGTGGATAGCATCCACCATAGACATCCCCACCTTGACCAAGGGGAGACGATCGCCGATGTGCATGAGGTCCGCGACGTGAGATAGCATAGCCCCGAGTTTGCCACCGGGATGATAAACCCTGAAGTCAACGGCTGAAAATCCACGAGCCTCAAGCAACGCCACGGCGAGAGCGTCACCTATAGCCAACTGCATCAGCGTTGACGTAGTCGGCGCCAAACCATGGGGACAGGCTTCAGTTGCCTTTGGCAACAACAGCACAATCTCAGATCCGCGTGACAGGGCAGAGTTCTCTCCGGATGTGAGTGCAATCAGTGGAACGGAAAAACGACGAGTGTAAGCAACGATACCCTGCAACTCCGCCGTCTCACCACTCCAGGAAAGCGCCAGCACTACATCCCTTGGGGTAATCATGCCTAGATCGCCGTGATTTGCTTCGACCGGATGTACGAAGAAGGACGGCGTTCCAGTGGATGCAAGGCTCGCTGCGATCTTACGGCCGATATGGCCACTCTTACCAATGCCGGTTATGATTAACCGGCCATCAATACGACCTACTAGCTCTGTCGTCTTACGAAACGCTTCGCCGAGGCCCCCACGCATAGCGTCGGTCAAAGCTTCTAACCCCTGCTTGCCAAATGAAAGGGTTCGATGCGCGGAGTCAATGACGTCGTATTCTTCTACTCGCACAGCGGGCGTCGTCATACCGTATCCTTCAGTTCCGAAACAATTAGCTTGTAAGCTGCAGTTATTCTCAAGACTTTGCGATGGCGTCGAAGGCCAGCAGCTTTTCCAGAAGCCGCGGCATGTCCTTCAGGTAGACCATGTTCGGACCGTCAGACGGTGCGTTGTCAGGATCTTCGTGGGTTTCGATGAAGACGCCGGCAACACCGACTGCGACGGCTGCACGGGCAAGCGTTTCGACAAACTCGCGCTGGCCGCCGGAAGAGCCGCCCTGGCCGCCTGGCTGCTGGACGGAATGGGTTGCGTCAAAAATAACAGGGCTTCCGAGCGACGCCATGATCGGCAGCGAACGCATGTCGGAAACGAGAGTGTTGTAGCCGAACGACGCACCGCGCTCGCAGAGCATCACATTGGGATTGCCGCTTTCGAGGAACTTCGCCTGAACATTCTTCATGTCCCAGGGTGCCAGGAACTGCCCCTTCTTGACGTTGATCGCGCAACCCGTCTTTGCAGCCGCGACCAGCAAGTCGGTCTGACGCGACAGGAAGGCGGGGATCTGCAGGATATCGATCGTGTCGGCCACGAGGCCGCACTGCTCTTCCGTGTGGATGTCGGTCAGAACCGGAAAGCCGTATTCCTTCTTGAGATCGGCAAAGATTGCCATCGCGTTGTCCAGGCCGATGCCGCGCTTGCCGGAGATCGACGTGCGGTTGGCCTTGTCGAAGGAGGATTTGTAGACGAGGCCGATGCCGAGCTTCTTGCAGAGTTCGACAAGCGTGCCGGCGATCATGAACGCATGATCACGGCTTTCCATCTGACAGGGACCGGCAATCAGCGAGAGCTTTGCCGTGTTTGAGAAAACGACTTTCGAACTCCCCTCGCCCACGGACACTTCAGAATTGGCGGAGACTGTCATTTCACTATTCCTCGAAACCGAAAACCACACCTTGCCCCGGGGCTGCCGACACGATCACGCGGCCATCCCTGCGGATGAATGCGACGTCATTAGCAGCAAGGGTGATCTCTGTCACGGCGAGAAACGCTCAGTGGCAGTTGACGAAATATATTGGATCCGCGCGACGCATCCTTTCGGCAAAGGTGCGACTGACACGCTCGTCGACGTTGAATCGGGTTCGCATGATCTGACGCGAGATCTAAGGGCCTTGGTGTCAGCCTCAGTAAAGCCTCTGTAGGTACCCATCACAGAATCTCACGAGGACAGCATGGCTAGAAACAAGTTCACCCTCGTAATGCTGATCATTGCAGTTAACCTCCTCACCAGCTGCCAAGCGGACCTCAGTCCTATCACTGCAGGTATCGACATGCGTGATTTGTCAGAAAATAGAATGGCAGAGAGAGGTGAGCGCCCTTCCCGGCACGACGAACGTCCGGTGGCCCAGTTGTCTCCTGCGAGGCCAGTAGAGGAAGAGGACGCACGATCGTCAGACTGCGAAGCAAATACAGTCGATTCTCTCCTGGCGTCCGATACATCGCCAGTCAAGATTACCTGTTCAGTCAAGCTCCCTGCTGGTGCAGTGGTCACCCGCCAGGTTCTCTTTGAGGGGGATGCATCAAGCGGAAGCACATTGGATTGCAATGGCGGGCGGCTGGAAGGAGACGGGCCGAAGGGTGACGGTGGAGCGGTACTAGTGAAATCTAAACAGCAGGGAGGAAAGTGGTCTCGACCCAGCAGCGTGACCGTCACAAACTGCGAGATTACAGGTGGTGTCCGGATCTACGGTCTTGGACGAAACGGCGAAGCCGAAAACGTGAAGGAATCATCCCTGAACCGAAACCATACTGCGTTTGCTCAGTCGGCGGCTCCGACGAACATTACCTTCGACCGAGTACGCATCAAGAGTTCGGGGACGGCTCCATTTTATGTCAGTCCTGGAGCGACTAAAGTATCGCTGATCAACTCCAGGATAGAAGGTAAGTCACGAGTCACCGCAATCTACCTGGATGCCGAATCGGCGAGCAATAGGATACTGAACAACACATTCGATATCGCTACGGCGGGCCGTGAGATCATTGCTGTAGACGGCTCTGCGGATAATGAGATCTCCGGCAACACATTCAACACAGCCCTCAACGGCGGGGTATTCCTCTACCGAAACTGTGGAGAGGGCGGAACGATCAGACATCAAGCTCCTCAGCATAATCGCATCGAAGGCAACGTCTTCAAAATGGGCGGCGGCAAAAGTCCCGCGGTCTGGCTAAACTCACGAAACGGAAACCGATCGTACTGCTTCATCGACCCGTCGCATCCATTCGGGAGCAGCTTGACCTCAAAGGATCTTGCGCAAGATAACATTGTCGAAAATAACAAGATCGGCGGAGCTGGAGATGAGGCAATCCGCAACGATGATCCTTCGAACAAGGTCAGCAGAAATAGCCATTAGCTCGTCCGACTTTCGACTGCCATTTTTATGTCGCCGCGCTGACGACAGGCGTCTTTTGACGTTCAGTCGGCGGGGTATCTTAAACGCTATCTGACGCGACAACGTGCTCACAACACCCGATCTCAGGAGGATCTGCCGAATCGCTCAAGGGACAACCGCCAGATCGATGATTAAAGCTGATTAATCCGCTAAGCGTGTGTCCATGATCACGTCGCGTGCACCATACCGCTTCTTTGAGACTGCTCCAGTCGTCGTGCGGGTTGTCCTCCTTCCTGACAAAACTTCGCCATTGGCAGGTCTTTCAGTTCCCAAAACTTGGGTGTAATCGTGCCACGCATAGCTTCCAGCCGATCGGACTTCCGCGTGAATCCTCTAAAAATACATTTACGAGTTGTATTCGCTTTCATCATACGTGAAATCGCTACGCGATACGGCACGAAAGCTGGCGGCTACATATGGGCGTTCGTCCAGCCCATAGCTTTTATTGCAATCATGGGAGCACTCATGGGATCGGTCGGCCGGATGCCAGCGATGGGAGAGAGCTTCATACTGTTCTACTCAACCGGATACATGGCATTCAACATGTTTCGAGCCATGGAAGACTACCTAACGTCGTCCATAAGCGCCAACCGGGCGTTATTAACCTACCCGGTCGTCGCACCAATCGACGCTGTTGTCGGTCGGTTCGTTTTGGAAGCCCTGACATCAATTTTAGTCGCGGCAGTAATCATTGGCTCCGCATACCATTATGCCGGGCACACCTCGCCAATAATCTGGCGTGATGTTTTCGAAGCAATTGCATTTGCCTGGGCATTCGCAATAGGCGTCGCGATGACGAACATGGTTCTTTTCTTCCACTATCCGCTTTACGCAAAATTCTACGCGATCGTCTCTCGTCCACTGTTTCTGCTATCTGGCATTTTCTATGTACCATCCGCGATGCCTGAGCCCTTTAGCACGTACCTCCTATATAACCCGATTACACATATCGTGATTCTTTTCCGAGAGGGTTTCTACGGTGAGTCTCCCGTGAGTGGTCTCGACATGTCGTTCGTCCTGGAGACATCGGGAGCGGCGCTAGCGTTGGGGTTCATACTATTTACGTTCTTCAACGTGTCCCGACTTCGCGAAAAGTAGACGTCCCGGGTCCGCCGGCACTTTCAAGGTTTGGTGAACCGGACGTTGTGAAATTGTCATTCGGGATCTCACCGGCTCTGTACCTTACAAGCCAACGGCAAGAAATCTTGTGGCCTGACTATCGAGATACTGCTACTCGATAGCGCTGTGGAAACGGATGCCTATCAAGAACAATCATGATCGATTACGTCGTCGACTACATAGAAGAAGCCATCAAGCAAGGTAGGCATAAACGCGTCGTGAAAGCTGTGCTCTGGACTGGGCGTGGCCTGTCTACTGCGATGGGATTAAACCACGTAAACGACTTGGTCCTACAGGGGATAATTTTACAGGCAGAACAGGATGGAGACCGCCAAGAAGCAGAAGCCGCGCTGCTTGAGTACGCCAGTAAGTTCGGCCTGAAGTGGTCGATGTTGAGCCGATACAAGACTGAGAAAATGCAGGAGTCAGCTCGTGTGCTAGTTGCCTCCGGTCTTTTGCGTAGCGACCAACAGCAGCTACTTGATGCACATATTCTTTTTAGAGACGGCAACGCTGCGGCCGCTTTGGAAGCGCTCTCAGAAACCACGAGTGAAAACTACAATATCCGATATGCTGCAATGTCTCTAAAGCGGTCGATTTATCACTCGCAACAAATGCCGGCCAAAGTCGCAGAGGTAATGACTGACTTCATCAGAACCGAACCTGACGGTATCTTAATCAGTGCGTCCATCACGGCCGCCGCCGCTGCGGAAACAGCTCAGCGTGAAGATCTTTTCGTTATAGCGACGTCTCGGATACTCGATGATGTTATTAAGATTCGAACGGATCGAGATCTCTTTAAGCGGTATTGGAAAGATGCGGCAATCGGAGCGGCGTCGACATTCGACTTGTCGTCAGCAAGATCTATTGCTGAAAGTGCTCAAGCTCTTTTACTAAAAGCACAAAAGGTTGTCGACGAATATTCAGAACTCATAGCGGACCTTGCTCCTTGCATGGGCGCAATCGAACAGGCTCGGCTGGACATGTTAGTTCGCTGCGGCAGAAGCTCCCCTAGCAGACACGACGGCCAGGCTGTCGTTGTTATTCCAGGAGCTGCGGTACGGTCCAACATTATCGATTATCCGGGGTTTCGCGCAGACATTCGCTTTTGCTTGAAGCAAATTATAGCGACCCTCGAACAAGCGAAAATTCCATACACCGTGAAGAGTCGGATAAAAACTCATGGCGAGTTGGACTTTGATGTCCCTTTCTTTTCGTACCATACCATTTCAAACAGCCCACGGGGACTTCACTTCAAAGAGACTGACCGCCGTGGTCTCTTCAGTTTCGATACGTCTGGCTATGCCGGCTGGTCATCCTTCTCATCAACGGGACCAGCAGACTGGGTCGAAGAAGGGATCAGTCAGAGTGACGCCGATAGCTTCTTCGAACGTGACCGAATTGCCTTTCTCACGTCTCGCCTCTCGAAATATGAGCAAGTTGATTCCGACAGCGAACTTCCAGATGCGTTCATCTTCGTTGCACTGCAAATTCTTGGCGATGCCGTTCAAAGCCTAGCCTACAGCACGCCATTCAAGATGCTGGAAGAGGTGATCACTGTAGCTAAGCGTAGGAATCTAGCAGTCGTTGTGAAACGCCATCCCTCCTGCAAATCGCCTGAAATTGCAATGTTCCTCCAGCAGGTTGCCAATGATATCGTGCTCGTAACCGGGAACATTCACGACGTGATACCCAAAGCGGTTGCCGTCTGCGTCATCAACTCTGGCGTGGGTGCTGAGGCCCTGACTTATGAAAAGCCTGTTTATGTGTTCGGCCGCGCTGATTATATGCCGGCGTGCTTTGTGTGCAAGCACGCTGGAGACTTTGCTGCCCAATTCGAAGCCGGTAAGGGACGCCTTTCACCCAAGGAGTTTCGGCTTTTCTGGTACGCTTACCGACGCAAGTTCGCGTGTGACGTTACAGACAAGGGCAAAGCCGCCCGGTGGATATCAGATCGTGTTTATAAGCACCTTAGTGACAATCAATAAACACAGACATGTTATGATACTGTCGAGTCGGGTGCATATCTAACGCTGGCCGATCCTTTCGCCTCGACGCGATTGACCTGAGACCCAATCTCCCTCCAGTTTTCGGGAGAGTCTTGGATTTTTAATCTGGCCTCATGCGGCCTGTTTTTCCATGGCCATTTTCATTGCGAATTCGCTGGGGGTGATATTGCCCAGCGACGAGTGCGGTCTGTTTCTGTTGTAATCCTCCTTCCATGCAGTGATTGCGGCGCGGGCCTGAGCGAGCGACGAGAACAGCGTCTCGTTCAGGCACTCGTCGCGGAAGCTGCCGTTGAAGCTTTCGACGAAGCCGTTTTGCATCGGCTTGCCGGGGGCGATGTAATGCCATTCGACCTTGCTCTCCTGGCACCATTTGAGGATGGCCATGCTGGTCATCTCCGTCCCGTTGTCCGAGACAATCGTCCTCGGTTTTCCGCGTCTGGCGATGAGACTATCCAGTTCACGGGCAAGCCTTGCGCCTGACAGGGATGTATCGGCGACCAGGCATAGGCATTCGCGGGTGAAGTCGTCAACGACGGCCAGGACCCGAAAGCGGCGACCGTCGGTGAAGGCATCGCTGACGAAGTCCAGGCTCCAGCGCTCATTGGGACGCGAGGGCAGAGCCAGAGGACGCCTTGTCCCCAAGGCTCGCTTCCGGCCGCCGCGCTTGCGCACCGTCAGCTTCTCCTCCCGATAAAGACGCCGAAGCTTCTTCAGGTTCATGACGATCCCCTGCCGGTCGAGCATGACGTGGATACGGCGATAACCGAAGCGGCGTCGTTCAGATGCCACCTTCTTCATCGCCTCACGAATGGCCGCATCGTCAGGCCGCACGCTGCGATATCGCATGCTCGACCGATCCACCGACAGAACCTCGCACGCCCGACGCTGGCTCACCCCATGCTGCGCACAGACATGAGCCACCGCATCCCGCTTCACATCGGGCGTCACCATTTTTTTGCAGCGACATCCTTCAGGATCGCATTGTCCAGCATGGCTTCGGCGAGCAGTTTCTTCAGCTTGGCATTCTCGTCCTCAAGCGCCTTCAGCTTGCGCGCATCGGACACGTCCATGCCGCCATACTTCGCCTTGTATTTGTAGAAGGTTGCGTCCGAGATGCCGTGCTTGCGGCAGACGTCCGCCGTCTTCGCGCCCGCCTCCTGCTCCTTCAATATCCCGATGATCTGTTCTTCCGTGAACCGTGAACGCTTCATTCGTCCGTCTCCTTGATGTGACGGACTCTACCAAAATCTGGAGGAAGGTCAGGGGCTCAGGTCACCTTGCGCCTGCCTCAATTCGTCGACCTGCCGCTGCTGATCCTGAAACCGCTGGTCATAGTTTGCCCAGACGCGCTCATGTTCTGCCCTCGGCACCAGCCCGTCGCGGATGTCCTTTATGGCCCCCTCCGTTCGCTGGCGGTCCTCCTGACTACGAGCTGTCCGCCACTCCATCTCTTTCTGCGTGACCATGGCGGAGACGATCGTCGACAGGCTGTCCTTTGTCTCGATCGACCGCATGCGCATGTCCTCGCGCATAGTGGTGATGTTGTCCTTGATTGGCTGCAACGCCATGAAGCCGAGACCGCCCAAGACAGTGATCGTCACCGAGCAGAAGCCAATGATGATCGGCCACTGTGTCTTTGAACCGCCGCGGATGTCATCGATTAGGCTCCGGATCTGAGATCCTATCTCGGAGAACCCTTGCTTCATCCGTGTATCCAAGTCGCCGATCTGCCGGGACTGATTATCGACGCGCTCGCCGAGCTGCGCGTATTTCGCTTCCGGATCAAAGCTGCCGTTTGGCATGTCGTTTCTCCCAGTCATTCGTTTTTAGGCCTCTGGCATTTTCGCGCGATAGCGGGTGTTGACTCATGTCAAAGATTTAGAACATCGTGAGAACGAAAACGCCGCATGACGTCGGCATCACCATCCTTATCGAAGGCGAACACGTGCACCGTGCGCGAGCGAGAACCCGTGTCCGAACGACAGACGAAACCTGCTATGCCGCTTCCAACGCTCCAAGACTATCGCGCCGAGACCATTGAGATGGTCTGCACCCCCTGCGCGCGCCAGGGCGTTTTCAGCCACAAGAGCTTGGTCAAGAAGTTCGGAGCGAACGCGGAGTTCGTTCAGATCCGGCGTGTGCTGGCGATGAGGTGCGAGCACGCCGGAACCGAGAGATGCAGGGCTAGATTTCCTTGCCTTCTGCAAGCACACACCCTCGGGGAGCCACGCCGATGAGCGACGAGACCAGGACTGTCTTAAGTGGACCGACGAAGCTTTACGTCCACTGGTGCAGCGTCCCCTCATGCCGGGAGTGGGGCGGCTTTGGCTTCTCAAGCAATCGCGGAGAGCCGCAATGGTGGTGCTGGGAGCATTACCCGCACAAACCGAACCAGGCGCACAGCGAAGCGGCCGAGATTGCAGAGATGCTGCGTTGAACGCCGGCTACAACGACCAACAGAGTAAGTGAGAGTATCATGGCGAAATCAGAGACAAGCGCAGGCTTCAATGCCTGGTGGAACTTGCTTTCAGACGAAACCAAGAAGGGGATCGATCGCCGCGTGGCGTGGATGGCATTCGTAGCAGGATCCAGACACCGAATGTACCCCCCGAAAAACACCTATCGTTTTCGGGCTGGTCGTTGGATCGTCACAGTGACGGCCGAGACATACGAAGACGCGCGGGCAAAGGCTGCCGAGAAGCTGGACCAGCGTGCGGAAAAGCTAGGGGCCACGCCACCGCCAAGCGGATGGCCTCTAACGAAGATTGCAGGTTCGCATAAGGATCTTGGCTAGAATCATAGCGGCGCCTGGATCGCTTTGTCGTGCTGTCGGCACTGATCCTTCGACCAGATGGACGCGGCGCAGAGAGAGGCCACCGTGCGCCCGATCTTGCGCTTGTCGGCCGACGTCAGCCCGCGAGCTCCGATTAGGTCCGTGCCGACCACCCGCTTAAGGCCGTCGGCACTTGCCGGAGCTGCTGTCGAACACCCCGCCAGCGTCGAAGCACTCATCAAAGCTGCTGCGAGCACGATCAGACGCATCACCTGCTTCATTGTTCTGCCTTTCGATTGAGTTGCGCTCGCCAACGCCGCCGGCGTTGTAGAGCCACGTGGGAAAACCGCTACGCGGAGAAATACCGCAAAGTGAGAGACAAGGCTGGAGTTCCTTCGAACATCTTGTCGATGGACTCGCGCGCAGGCGCGGTTTCAGAAACCGTCGAGGCCACCGGGTCGCTGGAGCTTGCCAGCAGTCTCGCGACGCACTCGACAACGAAGATGACCAAAAAGTACAGCCGCGGCGACGGGCTTGAGACGAGCCGCAAAATAGCCGAAGCACGAAACGCGAACCGCGCCAGTGTAACGGCGGTGAAACAGTGAAACGCCATTTCCTGTAAGTAATTGAAACGTCTGGAGCGGGTGAAGGGAATCGAACCCTCGTATTCAGCTTGGGAAGCTGCTGCTCTACCATTGAGCTACACCCGCGTCGGGGGAAGGTTTCCAACAATGGGCCGTGTCTGTCAAGGTCGCCGGGGTGGAAGCGTCCGGGGGCGGCTTTCTAGCTGCGGAAATGCTTGGAGAGTTTGAGGCCCTGCGCCTGATAGTTCGAGCCGAGGCCGGAGCCGTAGAGGCCCTGGGGTTCTTCCAGCATGTGTTCGTAGACGAGGCGACCGACGATCTGGCCGTCTTCGAGGATGAACGGGACCTCGTGGCTGCGCACCTCCAGGACTGCGCGGCTGCCGCGGCCGCCGGCGGCTTCGTGGCCGAAGCCGGGGTCGAAGAAGCCGGCGTAATGGACGCGGAATTCGCCGACCAGCGGGTCGAACGGTGTCATTTCGGCTGCATAAAGCGGTGGCACATGGACGGCCTCGCGCGAGACGAGGATGTAGAATTCGTCCGGATCGAGGATCAGTTCGTTGCGGCCGCGGCTGTGGATCGGCTCCCAGAAATCGAACAGATCGTGCTGGGCCTTCTTGTCGACATCGACGACGGCCGTGTGGTGCTTGCCGCGATAGCCGATCAGGCCATCCTTGTCGCCGGCAAGATCGATCGACAGCGCTATGCCGCCGCCGGATATGTTCGGCTGCGCGGCGGCAACCAGCGTTTCGGCTTCATGCAGCGCCAACAGCTCCGGCTCCTGGAGAAGGGCGTTGCCGATCCGGAAGCGGATCTGCGACAGGCGCGAGCCCTGGCGCACGACGATCGGGAAGGTGCGTGGCGAGATTTCCAGATAGAGCGGGCCGCAATAGCCTGAAGGGATCTTGTCGAACTCCTGGGCGCGATCGGTGATGACGCGGGTAAAGATATCGAGGCGGCCGGTGGAGCTTTTCGGATTGGCCGAAGCCGACATCTCGGCCGGCAGATCGAGGCTTTCCATCAGCGGCACGATATAGACGCAGCCGGTTTCGAGGACGGCGCTTTCGGAGAGATCGATGACGTGCAGGCTGAGGCGCTCAAGCTTGTCGGACACGAGACTCATCGGCCCCGGCATGAACGAGGCGCGCACGCGAAACGCCTTCTGGCCCAAGCGCAGATCAAGGCTTGCCGGCTGGATCTGGTCCTGATCAAGCGCCCTCTCGGACTTCAGCCGTCCTTGTTCGAAGAGCGCCGCAATGGCGCGGTCCGCCAGAATTCCCGTTTCGCGAGCCATCATGTCTCTTTCAGATTTTGGGGCCGACAAAACCAAATGCGGACCATTGACGCAAGCGGAAGCGAGGCGTAAGGCAGCTTTATCCCGTGGTGATTTGGCCGGTCGGCTTGCAGCCACGTTAAACAAGTGGCTAAAAAGACCGGGTTGAAAACCGGTCTGCGATTGCGGCCGGTTTTTTTTGTATCACGAAGGTGATGAACACATGAGCAAAACCCCGAACAAGAACTGGCGCCCGGCCACCACGCTCGTCCATGGCGGCACGCTGCGCTCGCAATATGGCGAGATGTCGGAAGCCATCTACCTGACGCAGGGCTTCGCCTACGACAGTTCAGAAGCCGCCGAGGCCCGTTTCAAGGGCGAGGCCGACGGCTATATCTATGCCCGCTACGGCAGCCCCACCAACGACATGTTCGAAAAGCGCATGTGTGCGCTGGAGGGTGCAGAAGAAGCCCGCGCCACCGCCTCCGGCATGGCCGCCATCACGGCAGCGCTCATGTGCCAGCTTCGCGCCGGCGACCATATCGTTGCCGCGCGGGCCCTGTTCGGTTCCTGCCGCTGGGTTGTCGAAACGCTCGCCCCGCGCTACGGCATCGAATGCACGCTGGTGGACGGTCGCGACCTTGCCAACTGGGAAGCGGCGATCAAGCCCAACACCAAGGTGTTTTTCCTGGAAAGCCCGACAAACCCGACGCTGGAAGTGATCGACATTGCCGGCGTTGCCAAGCTTGCCAATCAGGTCGGCGCCCGTCTGGTGGTCGACAATGTGTTTGCAACGCCGCTCTTCCAGCGGCCGTTGGAACTCGGCGCCCATGTGGTCGTCTATTCCGCCACCAAGCATATTGACGGCCAGGGCCGCAGCCTTGCCGGTGTCATCCTGTCGGATCGCGAATGGGTTCTGGAGCACCTGCAGGACTATTATCGCCATACCGGTCCGGCGATGTCACCGTTTACCGCATGGACACTGATCAAGGGCCTGGAAACGCTGCCGATCCGTGTTGCCCAGCAGACGTCGAATGCGGCAAAGATCGCCGATTTCCTGGCCGAGCAGTCCAAGGTCGCGAAAGTGATCTATCCCGGTCGCAAGGATCATCCGCAGGCCGATATCATCGCCAAGCAGATGACGGGCGGATCGACGCTGGTCTGTTTCGAGCTGAAGGGCGGCAAGGAAGCGGCCTTCAAGCTGCAGAATGCCATGGAGGTGGTCACCATCTCCAACAATCTCGGCGACACCCGCTCCATCATCACGCATCCGGCAACGACGACGCACAAAAACCTCAGCGACGAAGCCCGTACGGAACTAGCAATTTCGCCCGGCACCGTGCGCTTTTCGGCCGGCATCGAGGATGCGGACGACCTGCTGGAAGATTTCGCGCAGGCGCTGAAGCAGATCTGATCGGCTTTACGCCGAACGATGGGTAGACCCGGAACGCTCCGGGTTTACCAAATCAGTTATCCCTATCATCAAGAACGCGACATTGCCTCAGATGCAAGCCGCGAGAATTCTTGACCTTTCTCCCCCACTGTACGATATCGGCACGATGAGCAATCTTGAGGTGCCAATGTACCGCGCCCGCACCAGAGACATAGACGTCGCCGTCGAGCCCTATTATCTCGAGGAGCAGTCGAGCCCCGAGGACAGTCGTTATGTCTGGGGATACCGGATCGTGATCGAGAACAAGTCCTCGATCAGCGTCACGCTCGTGCATCGCTACTGGAACATCACGGACGAAAACGGGATCGTCGACGAGGTCGACGGACCAGGCGTCGTTGGCGACCAGCCGCGACTGGAGCCGGGCGACAGCTACGAGTATTCGTCCGGGTGCCCGCTCGACACGCCATCCGGCGTCATGTTCGGCACCTACGATATGAAGACGGACGAAGGCGAGACTTTCAAAGTCGACATTCCCGCCTTCTCGCTGGATTCACCAGGCGTCGTGCGCGTTCTGAACTGACCCGCAAGGCGGATCAGGCGCTTTCGAATTCTTCCGTCACGAACTTGTAGGTGGTCGAGCAGAACTCGCAGGTTACCGCGATTTCTCCATCTTCCACACTCGCGTGGATTTCTTCCGCAGAGAACCCGTCCAGCACGCCCTTGATCTTGTCGCGCGAGCAGCTGCAGCGGTCGAACACCGTCTGCGGATCATAGACCCGCACGCCGCGCTCGTGGAACAGCCGGAACAGCAGCCGTTCGATCGCCACCTGCGGATCGGTCAGCTCGTCCGTATCGATGGTACCTACCAGCGTGCTCGCCTCTAACCAGGCATCGTCCTCGACTTCGACGGCATCGCGTTCGTCACCGTCGCCGCCATGCAGGTCGGGCTGGCGCATGCGCTCAGGCGCTTGCGGAAGGAACTGGGCGACAAGTCCGCCGGCGCGCCAGTTGTGGCGCGGGTTGCCGTCCTCGTCGCGGTCGATGAGTTCGGCGACGGCGAGGCGAACCCGGGTCGGGATCTGTTCGGACTGGCGGAAGTAGACGCCGGCCATTTCTTCAAGCGACGAGCCGTCCATCGGAACGATGCCCTGATAGGGCTGCATGCCGCGACCCTGATCGATCGTCAGCGCAAGAAAGCCATGGCCGAGCAGTTCGGCAGGCGAGATCTTGCCGTTCTCGACGGCTTCGGCCAGCGCATCCTCGTCGTAGCGGGCATAGGCGCGCAGTGCATCCGGCGTGGAGAAATCGGCAACAAGCAGGTCGACCGGGCCGTCACCCTTGGTCTGCATGGTGAACTTGCCTTCGAATTTCAGCGAAGTGCCCAGCAGTGCAGTGAGCACGACGGCTTCCGCCAGCAGCCGTGCGACAGGTGCCGGATAATCGTGCCGTCCGAGGATCGCGTTGAGGAGTGGCCCGAGCTGGACTGCACGGCCACGCACATCAAGACCATCCACCTGGAAGGGCACGACGCGGTCGTCGCCGGCAAAATCGAGTTCGTTCAGTTCAACAGTCGCTTCCGCCATGAGTTAACTCCTTCGCGCCGGCGCTCCCAGTTCCTCGAACGCTTTTACACAAGCGCCAGCCGCAGCGGAACCGCCGGCCGGGGATTTGAGAACGTTGACGATATCGTGTTGAAGCGCCGCACTCGTTCGGCGGCGCGCTTTGAAAGCCGTCAGATGGTGGCGGCTCTCATCGAATTCAAGTCGGAAGCGCTTTTGATCCTCAGACGATGCCGAAGCACCAGGCAAGGATCGACTTCTGCGCGTGAAGACGGTTTTCCGCCTCGTCGAACACCACCGACTGTGGTCCGTCGATGACCTCGTCGGTGACTTCCTCGCCGCGATGGGCCGGCAGGCAGTGCATGAAGAGCGCGTCCTTGTTTGCCTGATCCATCAGCGCCTTGTTGACCTGATAGGGCTGGAAGATGTTGTGGCCGCGCGCCTTGTGCTCCTGGTTCATCGACACCCACGTATCGGTGACGACGACATCAGCGCCGGTGACCGCTCGTTCGGCGTCGTGGCAGAGCATGATCTCGCCGCCATTGTTGCGCGCCCAGTTCAGGAACTTGTCATGCGGCTCGGAGCCCATTGGCACGGCCATGTTCATCTTGTAGCCGAACCGCGCCGAGCCTTCGACGAGCGAGTGCAGCACGTTGTTGCCGTCACCCGTCCAGGCGATGGTCTTGCCTTTGACAGGACCGCGATGCTCCTCGAAGGTCATCAGGTCGGCCATGATCTGGCAGGGATGGGTATCGTCGGTCAGCGCGTTGATAACAGGCACGGTGGCGTGCTCGGCCATTTCCCGCATGCGGTTGTGATCGGTGGTGCGGATCATGATCGCATCGACATAGCGCGACAGGACACGTGCCGTATCGCCGATCGTCTCGGCGCGGCCGAGCTGCATTTCCGTGCCGGACAGGAAGAGCGTTTCGCCGCCGAGCTGGCGCATGCCGACATCGAAGGAGACGCGGGTGCGGGTGGACGGCTTTTCGAAAATCATCGCCAACATCTTGCCGGCGAGCGGCTGGTCGCCCTTGCCGGCCTTGAAGGCCTGCTTGCGGCTTTTCGCGTCGTCGAGAATGGTGCGAAGATCCTCCGGCGAAACCGCCGAAAGATCCAGGAAATGCTTTGGTGATGCCATGCTATCGTCCCCTATCGAGGGGAACCGTCACCGGCACCCCTCATCGCGCTCAGGCTGTTTTCTTGAGTTCTGCCTCGGTCAGCTTTTCCGCTGCCCGTTCGATCCGTGCGAGCCCCTCGCGGGCTTCCTCCGCCGTGATCGTCAACGGCGGCAGAAGGCGCACGACGTTATCGCCTGCCGGCACCGACAGCATTTTCTCATCGCGCATCGCGACAACCAGATCGCCTGCTGGCACTCTCGCCTTGATGCCGAGCATCAGGCCTTCGCCTCTGATGTCTTCGATCACATCCGGAAAGCGATCCTTCAGGCTTGCCAGTCCCTGGCGGAACACGAGCGCGACATCGCGGACATTGTCAAGGAAGCCATCGGCCAGCACGACATCGAGCACCGCGTTGCCGCAGGCCATCCCGAGCGGATTGCCGCCATAGGTCGTGCCGTGAATGCCGGGTTTCATGCCGGAAGCAGCCTCCGCTGTCGCAAGGCAGGCGCCGAACGGGAAGCCGCCGCCGATGCCCTTGGCAACGGCCATGATGTCAGGCGTGATGCCTGTCAGTTCGTGGGCGAAGAACCGACCGGTGCGGCCAACCCCGCTCTGCACTTCGTCGAGGATCAGCAGCAGGCCTTTCTCGTCGCAGATGCGACGCAGCTCGCGCAGGAATTCCTTGTCCACGACGCGCACGCCGCCCTCGCCCTGGATCGGCTCGATCAGCAGCGCGCCGGTGTTTTCGTTGATCGCAGCGTTGAGGGCATCGAGATCCCCGAACGGGACCTGATCGAACCCTGGCGCCTTCGGGCCGAAGCCTTCCATGTATTTTTCCTGACCACCGGCGGCGATCGTCGCGATGGTCCGGCCGTGGAAAGCACCCTCGAAGGTGATGATGTGGAATTTCTCCGGATGGCCCTTGGAGAAATGATAGCGACGCGCCGTCTTGATGGCGGTCTCAAGCGCTTCGGCGCCGGAATTGGTAAAGAACACCTTGTCGGCGAACGTGGCATCCACCAGACGGCGGGCCAGACGCTCCTGCTCCGGGATCTCGTAGAGATTGGAAAGGTGCCAGACCTTCTCGGCCTGCGACTTCAGCGCGTTCACCAGATGCGGATTGGAATGACCGCAGGAGGTGACGGCAACGCCTGCCCCGAAATCCAGATATCGCTCGCCACCTTCCGTCACAAGCCATACGCCCTCGCCTCGATCAAAGCGCAAAGGTGCCCGGGCAAACGTGTCGTAAAGTGCGGCTTCAGCCATGGCGACATCACTCCTCTGGGTAGGTTCCGCCCCCCCTCTCCAGACCTCTCCGGAGACCGGGAATGCGGCCTGAAAAATCAAAAATGCCGCCCACCGGGCGGCGCGGGCACTATCATGGCTAAGTGCCTCCATGTCAACAAAACTTGGTGTTTTATAGGGCTTTCGGGGCATATGCCGCGATGCAACCTGATGCTGTATTGCGGCATTTCGGTCTGTGACAAAAATGACTCTTGAGGGCAGCAAGTTGGGGAAAACCGCGAAATCGATTCGCGGCGATTCGAGCGACTCTTGCCACGGAGTCAGCCACACACTAGGTTAATCCTCAATTACTAGAACGCATGCGGCGGAACTAGTCACCTCGAAGCATAGATTGCGTGGGTGCGGCGGATTTATTTCGCCGCAGAGGTGAACGGATTCTGTCTGCCAGCAACGTTCAAAGGCGGAGAACGGCATGAACTGGACTGATGAGCGCGTCGAGCGACTTAAAAAACTATGGTCGGAAGGTCTCAGCGCCAGCCAGATTGCAGCCCAACTTGGAGGCGTAAGCCGCAATGCCGTGATCGGCAAAGTGCACCGTCTCAACCTTCCGGGTCGCGCCAAAGCAGGCGGTTCGGCGTCGGCCAATCGCCCGGCATCCAAGCGCCCAGCGCCCGCAGCTCCGCGCGCGCCGAGCTTTGCCGGACGCGACACAGCCCGTCCTGCAGCACGGACGGTGGGTGCAAACGCACTCAAGGAAGATCAGGACGTAAACGTCGCCGAACCGGTGAAATACACCGCTTCCGGCAGCGTCGTCGTGCCGATCTCGCGCCGTCTGTCGCTGACGGATCTCACCGAGCGCACATGCAAGTGGCCGGTCGGCGATCCGCTGACGGACGACTTCCATTTCTGCGGTTGCGATGCGCAGGATGCGTCGCCCTATTGCAAATATCACGCGAAGCTTGCCTACCAGCCGGTACACGAGCGCCGTCGTCCGGCTGCCCGCGCGTCCTAAGCCAGGCGGCTGCGGAAACAAGATCGAAGGCGGGCTCTGGCCCGCCTTTTGCGTTTTTGGCATGGCTGACTTGCGCTGAAAAAACTTGCCGGACGCCGTCTCCGCCCCTATCTCGGCCTGGAGAGAGGACGACCTCCCCCTGAATGGGCAGAACGCCGGGACGACCCGGCATGAACCTGACCTAAAGGGGAAGATCATGCGCTCGATAAGAGACCGTATTCGCCACGCCATCAGCTTTGAAATCATCGGGCTTCTGATGATGGTGCCACTCGGCGCCCTCGTCTTCGACATGCCGGCCGAACATATGGGCATTGTCGGCGTCGTGTCTGCGACGGTCGCGACCGGCTGGAACTACCTCTATAATCTGGGTTTCGACCGCTTTCTGCAGGCGCGACGGGGTACGACGCTGAAGACGCCTGCCTTGCGCATTGCTCATGCGGTGCTGTTCGAAATCGGTCTGCTGGTCGTGCTGATGCCGTTTATCGCGTGGTATCTGCAGATTACCCTTCTCCATGCGCTGACAATGGATATCGCGATCGCGCTGTTCTACGTGGTCTATGCCTATCTCTTCAATCTTGGCTACGACAAGCTGTTCCCGCTGCCGGAATGGAAGACCCAGGAAGCCGCCTGACCATCAGAGTTCCGGACGGTGCAATACGCCAGTCCGATGGAAGCCTGAATGTCTCGGCAAACCCGATCTCTCCGGCGCGCGTGATCCGCAGAGCCCGGGTTTCCTCCCGGCGGCTGATCCAGCCGACGCCAAGAGCGCGGTCCAGCAGTGCTGCACCCATTTGTCCCGCCAGATGCGGCCGTCGCTCGCTCCAATCCAGGCATGTCCGGCAGAGCGGGCGTTTCGAACGGGTCAGCTGTTCGAGATCAATCCCGAAATCACAAAAGAAACGCCGGCCTTCATCGGCGATCAGGCCGGCTCCATCGCCGAGCAGCAGATAGCCGTTGCCGGTCAGGGAGTCGGCGAGCGCGATGGCGAGACGGCCTGCCATGTGATCGTAACAGGTGCGGGCAAGCCGTAACGCCTCGTCTTTCGGGCCGACAGGATGATGGCGCTTCGGCCCATCCGCGGCGACTGCCATCAACGCGTGGATCACGTGCGCGACTTCCGGAGAGGCAAGCCGGTAGTAGCGGTGCCTGCCCTGCTTCTCGACTGCGATCAGATGCGCCTGCGCCAGTTTGCCGAGATGGCCGCTGGTTGTCTGCGCGGTGACGCCGGCATGGCGTGCCAGTTCGCCCGCCGTCAGCGCCTGGCCGCCCATCAGCGCGGACAGCATGTTGGCGCGCGCGACATCGCCGATCAGGCTTGCAACTTCCGCAATCGTATTTCCTGAAACCATATTGGACATGATCCAGTTCTAGCACCGGAAAACTTTGCCGTCAGCGATCAACGGTTCGGCCGTCGCCGAAGCATTTCTTTTCCTCTCTCCGCTAAGAGCGGGCGGAGATTGCATGGATGGGGATAGGAACTGGAATGGCGGACACCAAAACAAGCATGGCAACGGATCTGTTGCTGCTCCTCACGCTCGCGACGCTTTGGGGCGCGTCCTACACGCTGATCAAAGTCGGTGTGGAGACGATTTCGCCCGTCACCTTTATCGCCGTCAGAACACTGGTCGCCGGGCTCATTCTCGCTGCGGCACTTCGCCTTCGCGGATTGAAGCTGCCGACCGACCGGCAGACCTGGAAGCTTTTCACGGTTCAGGCCTGCCTCAACAGCGCGGTCCCCTTCACCCTCATCGCCTGGGCCGAACAGACGACCGATGCGGGCCTTGCCACCATTTTGAGTTCCACGACGCCGATCTTCGCGTTTCTGCTGACGGCGCTGATCACGCGCCATGAAAGCGTCTCTGCGGCCAAGCTGTTCGGAGTTGCCGCAGGCATTGTCGGCATATGCCTGATCGTCGGCATGGAGGCGCTTGCCGGCTCGGGCGAGAACCTCTGGGCGCAACTCGCCATCGTGGCGGCGACGATCTGCTATGCGGCGGCTGCCATCTTCGGCAAGAATTTTAAGGGATTGGACCCGATGATGCCCGCCGCGGGATCGCTGATCGCAGGGGCGGCCATCCTCATTCCTGTCAGCCTTGTGGTCGACCGGCCCTGGACGCTGACACCGAGCACCGATTCCATGCTCGCCCTATTGGCGCTGGCGGTATTTTCGACGGCGCTCGCCTTCGTCATCTATTTCCGGCTAGTGCAGACGCTCGGCTCCGTCGGCACGACGGCGCAGGCCTATCTCCGGGTGCCGATCGGCGTTGGCATCGGTGTCGTGTTTCTCGGCGAAACGCTTGCTTCGACAGCATGGCTCGGCCTGGCCTGCGTCGTGGCCGGTGTCATTGCCATGACGCTGCCGGCTAGGAGACGCGGTCCTCAGGCTTCCATTGAGTAACCGGCACCGCGGACCGTGCGGATGACATCCTGCATGTTGGAGAAGTTGAGTGCCTTCCGCAGGCGCCCCACATGCACGTCGACGGTGCGTTCGTCGACATAGATGTCATGACCCCAGACGCCGTCGAGCAGCTGCGAGCGCGAAAAGACGCGGCTGGGTGAGGCCATCAGGAATTCCAGAAGTCTAAACTCTGTCGGCCCGAGGCGAACTTCGCGGCTCTTGCGGTGAACGCGATGGGTTTCGCGATCGAGTTCGATATCGCCGCATTTGAGGACGCTCGAAAGGACCTCCGGTCGGGCACGGCGCAGCATCGCCTTGACGCGGGCCATCAGTTCCGGCGTCGAGAAAGGCTTGACCACATAGTCGTCTGCGCCGGTGGCAAGCCCGCGAACGCGCTCGCTTTCTTCGCCGCGCGCCGTCAGCATGATGATCGGCAGGCGTTCCGTCTCCGGCCGCATACGCAGGCGACGGCAGAGTTCGATGCCTGAAACGCCCGGCAGCATCCAGTCGAGAATGAGAAGATCCGGAACGCGCTCCTGAAGCCTGATTTCCGCTTCGTCACCGCGAAGCACGGTATCGACCTCGTAACCCTCGGCCTCCAGGTTATACCGAAGGAGGACGCTGAGGGCCTCTTCGTCTTCCACGACTGCGATCTTCGGCTGCATTCCGACTTGCTCCGTCACTCGTCCCGAACTGCACTTAGATCCGCCAGATCCGCTCGCGCTGCTTCAGGTCATTGGTTTTGGCAGTTATCGTCCCGAAACCGGCGGGCGATTTCGGGAGAGCTGCATCATGTCCCGGCGGAGCCGAGCATGTTGGACGTATCGTCCTTCGGACGTTCGCCCTCCGGCTGTGCGCCGGTCGCGATGTAGTAGATGGTCTCGGCGATATTCGTCGCGTGGTCGCCGATGCGCTCGATGTTCTTGGCGCAGAACAGGAGATGGGTGCACGTGGTGATGTTGCGCGGATCCTCCATCATGTAGGTGAGGAGTTCGCGGAACAGCGAGGTGTACATCGCGTCGATTTCTTCGTCGCGCTGGCGGATGATCTCGGCTTTTTCCGCAGAGCGGTTAGCGAAGACATCAAGAACGTCCTTGAGCTGCACCAGCGCCAGTTCGGAAAGATGCTCCAGACCACGGGCGAGCTTACGCGGGACGCCTGTTCCCTGCACGGCGAGCACGCGCTTGGCGGTGTTCTTGCCAAGGTCGCCGACGCGTTCCAGGTCAGCTGCAATGCGCAGCGTGCCGATGATCTCGCGAAGGTCGGCCGCCATCGGCTGACGCTTGGCGATGGTGACGATCGCCTTGTCCTGGATATCGCGCTCGGCATGGTCGAGAATGACGTCGTCCGAGATGACCTTCTGGGCCAGTGCGGAGTCGGAGTTCACGAGCGCACGCACGGCATCTCCGCACATCTGCTCCGCCAGGCCGCCCATTTCGGAGATCCGGCGGTTCAGGTATTTCAGTTCCTCGTCATAGGCCGAGAGAATATGGGTCGAAACCATGTGTCTGATCCTTGATGTCTGCAGTTGCGGCTGACGGGCTCTGCGCCCGCATCAGCCGAAGCGGCCCATGATGTAATCCTGGGTGCGCTGGTCATCCGGATTGGTGAACATCTTGTCGGTATCGTTTTCCTCGACCAGGTGGCCGAGATGGAACATCGCCGTGCGCTGCGAAACGCGGGCCGCCTGCTGCATCGAGTGGGTGACGATCACGATCGTGTAGTTGGCGCGCAGTTCGTGGATCAGTTCCTCGACCTTGGCCGTGGCGATGGGGTCGAGTGCCGAGCACGGCTCGTCCATCAGAATGACTTCAGGCGAAACGGCGATCGCACGGGCGATGCAAAGGCGCTGCTGCTGACCGCCGGAAAGGCCGGTACCGCCTTCATGCAGGCGATCCTTGACTTCTGCCCAGAGGCCGGCGCGCTGCAGGCTTGCCTCGACGATCGCGTCCATTTCCGTTTTGCCACGGGCAAGGCCGTGGATCCGGGGACCGTAGGCAATGTTCTCGTAGATCGACTTCGGGAACGGGTTCGGCTTCTGGAACACCATGCCGACCCGGGCACGCAGCTCCACGACGTCGATTTCCTTGTCGTAGATATCGTCGCCGTCGAGCGTGATCTTGCCGGTGACGCGGCAACCCTCGATCGTATCGTTCATGCGGTTCATCGTGCGCAGGAAGGTGGACTTGCCGCAGCCGGACGGACCGATCAAAGCAGTGACGGTATTTTGGCGGACATTCAGGTTCACGTCATAAAGAGCGCGCTTGTCACCGTAATAAACGGAGACATCCTTGCCGATCATCTTATAAGCAACGTCGTTCATTTTCTTGTCCAGCGCCTTCTCAACTGCAGCTTCTGACATCATGTTCATTGCTTCCCCCTTCCTCTACCAACGCCGTTCGAAGCGGCGTCGCAAGAGAATTGCGCCAACATTCATCAAGATCAGGAACAGGAGCAGGATCATGATCGCTCCCGAGGTTCGTTCAACGAAGGCGCGTTCCGCCTCGTTAGCCCACATGTAGATCTGTACCGGCAGTGCCGTCGACGGATCCATCGGCGTGGTCGGATAGTTCGCCACGAAGGCGACCATTCCGATCAAGAGGAGCGGCGCCGTTTCGCCGAGGGCGTGCGCGAGGCCGATGATCGTACCGGTCAGGATACCGGGCATGGCAAGCGGCAGGACATGGTGGAAGATGGTCTGCATCTTCGAGGCACCGAGCCCGAGCGCTGCAGCACGGATCGACGGTGGCACTGCTTTCAGCGCCGCGCGGGTGGCGATGATGATGGTCGGAAGCGTCATCAGCGTCAGCACCAGGCCGCCGACAAGCGAGGCCGAGCGCGGCAGGCCCATGAAGTTGATGAAGACCGCGAGACCCAACAGACCGTAGACTATCGACGGGACCGCTGCGAGATTGTTGATGTTGACCTCGATCAGGTCGGTAAACCGGTTCTTCGGGGCAAACTCTTCAAGATAGATCGAGGCTGCGACGCCGATCGGCAGGGACAGGACGAGCACGATCAGCATCATATAGAAGGAGCCAATCAGAGCGACGCCGACGCCAGCTGCTTCCGGACGGCTGGACGCGCCGTTGAAGAAAATGCCGGTGTTGAATTCCTTGGCGAGCGCACCGCTGTCGGTCAGCTGCTTCATCCATCCGACCTGCTGGTCGGACACCTTGCGGCTGGTTTCCGCCACGTCGAGATTGATCTGGCCTTTCACGGCGCTGTCGATATCGCCGGCTGCCAGAAGCGAAACCGTCTGGGTCGTGCCGATGATCTCAGGATCGGAAACGACCATATCGCGCAGCTGGCCACGAACGCCGTCCGAAATCATCTGGTTGACGGCACGCAGACCCTGGCGATCGTTTTCGGCGACGCCCAGAACCTTGGCCAGCGCATTGCGGGCGACGATCGGGTAGTTGGCCGTCATCAGCTTGGCCGGATCCATAGCCCGCACATTATCCTTGTCGATGATCTGCTGCGAGAACTCGACAGGGATCGTGATCATCGTCTGCTGAAAGGCGGTATAGCCCTTCGAGACGACCGACCACAGAAGGAGCATCAGGAACAGGATGCCGAACGAGAGAGCAGCGATGCCATAGGCACGGAAGCGGCGCTCGGCGGCGTAGCGGCGTTTGATACCGATATCGCGACGGGCAGGCTTGGCCAAGACGCCGGCGGTGGAGGAAACCACGTCGGTCATTCGTACTGCTCCCGGTATTTGCGCACGATGTAGAGCGCGTAGATGTTGAGGCAAAGCGTGATCGCAAAGAGCGTGATGCCGAGTGCGAAGGCGACAAGCGTCTGCGGCGAGGTGAATTCAAGGTCGCCCGTCAGCTGGCTGACGATCTTGACGGTCACCGTCGTCATCGGCTCGAACGGGTTGAGCTGCATGCGGGCGGCGACGCCGGCGGCGAGCACTACGATCATGGTTTCGCCGATGGCGCGCGAGGCGGTCATCAGAAGTGCGCCGACGATGCCCGGCAGTGCTGCCGGCAGGACGACCTTCTTGATGGTTTCGGACTGGGTGGCGCCGAGACCGAGCGAGCCGTCACGAAGCGTTCCCGGCACGGCGGTGATGATGTCGTCCGACAGCGACGAGACGTAAGGGATCAGCATGATGCCCATGACGAAGCCGGCAGTGAGAACGCTCTGTGCCTGGATGAAGTTGGCGTAATCGCCTGTGACAAGGCCGTTCAGCTGCGAAGACAGGTCGCGCAGGAATGGGCCGACCGTCGTCAGGGCAAAGAAGCCGTAGACGATGGTGGGAATGCCGGCGAGAACTTCGAGCAGAGGCTTTGCCACGGAGCGGACACCGCGGGAGGCGTATTCCGACATGTAGATCGCGGAAAACAGGCCGCTCGGGACGGCGACGAGCATGGCGACGAAGCCGATATAGAGTGTTCCGAGAAGCAGCGGGATAAGGCCGAACTGACCAGCCGAGTCCGTGGCGCCGGCGGCCGCAAAGCGCGGATCCCAGACGGTGCCGAAGAAGAACTCCCACGGCGGGATGCTGGTGAAGAAGTGGGTCGCTTCCGTCAGCATCGAGGCAACGATGCCGACCGTGGTCAGGATCGCGATCGAGGATGCGACGACGAGGCTGGCGAGGATCACCTTCTCGACACGGTTGCGGGCCCGAAACCGTGGCGCGATGCGCGTGTAGGAAAAGCCGGCGCCGATCAGGGCTGCCAGAAGGACTACCGCGGTCATAACCCAGTTGCTGATCTTGGTCATGACGTTGAGATCGCCAGCGGACTCGACCATGTATGGTTCGGGGTCGCCGGCAAGCGGGACGCCCTTAGCGCCAAGCGCTGCGCGCAGTTCGACGGGATTTCCGCCGATGCGCTCGATCTCGTCCAGGCTCAATACGTTCATGCCGCGCGCAAGCGAGCTTACCATGCCGAAGGAGAGACCCTGTTCGGCCGGCGAACGCGCCTTTACGTCTTCAGGAAAGCCATCGCGGACAGTGGAGTTGATATAGAGCGGGCTGACGACCAGCCACGCGGCCAGGATGAGAACCGATGGCAGAACGGCGCAGAGTGCGACGAAGGTGCCGTAGTAGCCCGGACGTGAATGAAGCTTTGAGGAACGGCCGCCGGCGATTGCCAGGGCGTGCCTGGTTCCGACAACGTAACAAGCGATCGCAATTATCGCCAGAATCAATAAAATCAATGGTGTGCTCATTAAAATCCCCCGGCCTACCGCCATCGACGGCACCCATTACCGCACAAATCCCACCATCGGAATCAATATGTTTCGCCATCCAAAACGCAGCGACTGACGCCAGGCTTTGCTTCTGTCGCGCGACGGACAAGTCGCCGCCTGGCACGAAAGAAGACCGGCGCCGCAAGAAGCGGCGCCGGAATTTTGATTACATGGTCTTGCCGGCTTCGAAGTCCTTGCGGACCTGTTCGCGCTGATCGTCCGGAGCAGCAACCAGGCCGTATTCGGCGAGCGGGCTGTCAGGGCCGATCATTTCGTCGGAGATGAAGAACTCAACATATTCCTTGAGGCCTGGGATAACGCCGAGGTGAGCCTTCTTGACGTAGAAGAACAGAGGGCGCGACACCGGGTACTTGCCCGAAGCAATGGTTTCGGTGGAAGCAACGACATCCGAAACGGTCGCGACCTTCAGCTTGTCCATGTTGTTTTCATAGAAGGCCAGGCCGAAAACGCCGAGGCCGGTCTTGTTGGCCGAGATGCGGGCCAGCGTTTCGGTGTAATCGCCGTCGATGTCGACAGCTGCGCCGTCCTTGCGAACTGCAACGCACTTGGCAGCAGCCTGCTTGGCATCGGTGATGGCAGCCTTGATGACGTCAGTCGCGCCGGCTTCCTTGCAGCCTTCAGCCATGATCTTCTCTTCGAAGACTTCGCGGGTGCCGTGCTTGGAGCCTGGGATGTAAGCTGCGATCGGGCCCTTCGGCAGGGTCGCATTGACTTCCGACCAGTTCTTGTAAGGGTTGGCAACGAGCTTGCCGTCAACGACGACTTCAGCAGCCAATGCCTTGTAGAGATCCTTCGGGGTGATCTTCATGTCGCCGTTCGACGAGTCGGCAGCGAATACGATGCCGTCGTAACCGATGCGGATTTCCTGAACGTCCGTGACGCCGGCAGCCTTGCAGGCTTCGGCTTCGCTCTTGTTGATCTTGCGCGAAGCATTGGCAACGTCGATCGTGCCTTCGCCGACGCCGGAGCAGAATGCCTTCAGACCGCCGCCCGTGCCGCCGGACTCAACAACCGGTGCCTTGAAGTTCGGGTTGGTCTCGGCAAAGGTCTCGGCAACGATCTTCGCATAGGGAAGAACGGTGGAGGAGCCGGCAACCTGAACCTGGTCGCGTGCGGATGCAACGCCGGCAAAGGCAACAGAGGCCACGAGGGCTGCTGCGGAAAGTTTGAACATGTTCATCGAAGTTCTCCCGGTATGGGTTTCCAGAAATCTTGTCATGCCGGCCTCTTAGACATTTGCCGGCTCTCGGCCCGCTGGTCATAGCCGCCCTTGGCCTTAGCTTTTATGTCACTTCGGTGAAACATTTGTGACAATTCAAGTTGTTGAAAATATTGATGTTCTGGAAGAGACCGGGAAAACTGGGTTGGTTTTATGTCAGAAACGGACGGTAAACTCCGTCCCCTTGCCGAGTTCCGACTTCACAAGCAGGCGGGCACGGTGCCTGGTGAGGATGTGCTTGACGATGGCAAGCCCCAATCCGGTGCCCTTCTTGGAGCGGCTGTCGGCGACGCTGACTCGGTAGAAACGCTCGGTCAGGCGGGGAACGTGCTCAGCGGGAATGCCCGGACCCTTGTCGATGACATTGACTTCGACCGGCAGCCTGCCGCCGCCTTTCAGGAAGACGTCGACGAATTTGCCCTCCTGGCCATACTTGCAGGCATTCTCGATGAGGTTCTCGATCACTTCGATCAGTTCGTCTCGATCGCCCAGCACATCGACCCTGCCTTCGGGAAGATGCAGGCGGATTTCGACGCCCAGTTCCTCAGCCAAAGGCAAGAGCGCGTCGCTGACATGGATGATCAGCGGCTTCAGGTCCACTGTCTGGTCCGGAGCGATATGCGACTTCAGTTCCAGCCGCGACAGGGAGAGAAGGTCGTCCACCAGTCGGCTCATCCTGGTCGCCTGGTCGAGCATGATGCCGAGAAAGCGTTCCTGCGCCTTCGGATCGCCGCGAGCCGGGCCCTGGATTGTCTCGATGAAGCCCCTGAGCGAGGCAAGCGGCGTTCTCAGCTCATGGCTTGCATTAGCGACGAAATCGGATCGCATCCGGTCGATGCTGCGCAGTTCGGAGACATCGCGGAACGACAGGAGGTAATAGTTTCCCATGCCCGGCGCCAGGCCGCCGATATCGATCGGCGCCACGCGCAGGATGAAGACCCGTTCGGACGGAAGGCGCTCGGAATGTTCGATCTGGTTCGGCTGGCCGGTTGCGATAGTTTCGCGCAGCATGTCGAGAATGCCGGGCGACCGCAGCCGCGCTGTCAGATGGGTGCCGATCGGCAGATCGCCGAAGGCCCGCTCCGCTGCCTTGTTGCGGTAGAGAACGGTGATGTCTCCACCCAGCACCACGACCGGCATGTCCAGCGTGCCGAGAGTTGCAGAGATCAGCGGCAGCGGGTCGAAGACGGGTGGCTCCGGAACAGGCATTTCAACCGGTACGACAGGTATCTCCGGCAAGGGCCGGGACAGCACGGCGACGACGAGGGGAAGCCAGAGCGCGAAGACCAGAAGATCGTTCGCGCCGGCAACAAAAGCGATCACCGCGATCGTCGAGAGCAGCAGAAGCAGCAGCCACTCGCGCCGGAAGCGAAGTGCCAGCTCTTGCGCAAACCCGCGCTCTTCCTTCGGCAACGCTTCCACGCGCGAACCCCTTTTTGTTTGGTCGAACTTGCGGTCATATAACGCTTGCATGACAGATATGCATCGGTCCTGAGGGAAACCTCAAGCCCTGCAAACCGTTGAAGCAGTCGCAGCCGTTTCGGCCGCCGAAGGAAAAAGGACAGCAATCATGGCAGAGACAAGCAGCCGGTCAGCGGAACTGGAAATCGATGGCAAGCTGAGGCATTTCGACATTGACGATCCGAAACTGCCCGGCTGGGTGCATGATCACGCGCTGGAATCCGGCGGCTTTCCCTATGACCACAAGTTGGACAAGGAGAAATACGCCAAGCAGCTGGAGAAGCTGCAGATCGAGCTCGTGAAGGTGCAGTACTGGCTGCAGGATACCGGCAAGCGGATGATTGCGCTGTTCGAAGGCCGGGATGCTGCCGGCAAGGGCGGTACGATCATGTCCATCCGCTCCTATATCAATCCGCGATCTGCACGCGTGGTGGCGTTGAGCAAGCCTTCGCCCACCGAAGCGGGCCAATGGTATTTCCAGCGTTACGTGTCGCACTTCCCGACGTCGGGCGAGATCGTGCTGTTCGACCGCTCTTGGTACAATCGCGCCGTGGTCGAGCCTGTCATGGGCTTCTGCAAGCCGGGCCAATACGAAGCCTTTATGAAGGACGTGCCGCAGTTCGAGGAGATGATCGTCGACGACGATATCCATCTGTTCAAGTTCTGGCTGGATATCGGCCAGGAAATGCAGCTGAAGCGGTTTCACGACCGGCGCCACGATCCGTTGAAGATCTGGAAGCTTTCGCCGATGGACATCGCGGCACTCAACAAATGGCCTGACTACACCGCAAAGCGCGACCAGATGCTGGAGCGAACACACAGCAAGCTTGCGCCATGGACGGTGGTGCTGGCAAACGACAAGCGGCGTGCGCATCTGAACGTCATCCGCCACATCCTTGGATCCCTCGATTACGAAGGGAAAGACAGGGACGCGATCGGCGAGATCGACGACAAGATCCTCGGCTTTGGCAGCAAGTTCCTGAAGTAGAGACAGACAGGTGAGCGAGCCGGACGACGTTGTCGTCCGGCGTTCGGGGTTCAGCCTGCGGGCAAAATGCGGACGGAGTAGAGCAGGACCGGTCTGTCGGCACCGTCGAGGCCGGTATTGATCAGGATGCGCCCCGGCGCGTTTGGCGCGATCGCCCGGTCGAAGCTGACCTTGAACAGGGCTTCCAGTCGCTCCTGGGTTGCCGTGAATCGATGTCTTGCGCAGCCCCCGAGGCTGCCGAAATCGCAGCGTATCGACATCTGGACACCTTGGTTGCCGCCAGCCTGGACGGTGACCGCGATGGTGGCCGGCCCGCCTGCCAGGCGCTGCAATACATCCGCCGGAACCGTGACGGCGATATCACCGCCGGTTTGCGGGGTTGCCGACAGGAGCCGAACGGCTGGACCTTCCGAACCGGTTGCAGCCTCTGCCTTTGCCTCGCGACCGACCTGCAGCGTATCGATCTGCTTCGGTTCGAAGACCTGCGCCCATTCATCGGAAAAGCCGCCGCGAGGATCAAAGCGCGCATTGGGACCCGCCTGCGATTGCGACGCCCGGTTGGCGGCCTGCAGGGCCTCGTCCATCACCGACTGGACCAGGCCCGAATTATAGAAATACCAGCAAGCGACGCCGACGACTGCAAGCGAGATGACCCATTTCAGCAGCCAGGAGATCAGCCGCTGACGACGGCTCTTGCGCGGCTTGGCTGCAGGGTTCGTCTCGGCGTCGAGAGATCCGCGCCGCTTCCTGCCGCGCTCGGGCTTGGCAACAGGCGGTTGGCCACGTTGCACGCGGTCCGGCTCGACCGAGGTCAGTCCGTCCATCTGCGGCACTTCGGATGAGGCCGGACGGAAATCCGGTCGCGCGGCGCCGAGACTTCCGAGATCCCCGGCCGACTGGACATCGTTGGGCTGCCTCTGGTCATTTGCCGGGGATGGCGCGCGTGTTGCGCCGCCGAGACCGGTATCCGGATCGGGGACGGCTACCCTTTCATCCGCAACGATCGGGGCTGCGACATCTGGAGCTGCGGCTCTGGCTGTGGCGGCAGGTGCGACAACCGGGTCGATGACAGGATGAGTGATCTCGTCAGGCTCGATAGCGGGACAGGCCAGCCGGTCCACTTCCTCCGTCTCGATCTCGCGGATCTTTTCTTCCAGCCGCTTTTGCTGCTGCATGACAATCAGCTTGTCGGTCACGCCCTGGCGCTGCAGACCTGCTTCCAGCGCCTGTCGCGCCGACTGATAAATCCGTGCCCGCGTGTCGCCATCGGTCCGATCGGAACGATCAAGGGCATTCCTGATGGCTGTTTCCAAACCGCTCACTGCGGATCCTTCCGGTTGTGCATACCCGACTGCCGGCCTTGCTGAAAAGACGGCGTTAATTTTCGGTAACCTCTCCGTCGCCGAACTGCAAGCCGGTGGTCAATGGCCTTCCTTCGCCAAGATTGGGGAGAAGATATGGTTAGGCGTGAGAATGCCGCGGAAACAGCCGCTTATCGAGCCGCCAGTGCGCATGGCACGCATACCTTCACCAGACGGCGCCATCTTTCCCGAGCCGAATGCATCTGCTAAAACCGATCTTACGTGTGCGTAAACGTAAACCAAAAGGAGATTGCCGATGCTTCCGGACGTGCTGAGACAAGGACTGCGAATTCCCGTCGTGGCGTCGCCGCTGTTCATCATCTCGCATCCGGCACTGACCTTGGCGCAGTGCAAGGCCGGCGTGATCGGCGCCTTCCCTGCCCTCAATGCTCGACCGGAAAGCCAGCTGGACGAATGGCTTGCCATGATGACCGAGGATCTTGCCACCTATAATGCAGCCAATCCCGACAGGCCGGCCGCACCGTTCGCCGTCAACCAGATCGTTCATACGTCCAACAGGCGGCTGGAACACGATCTGACGATGTGCGTGAAATACAAGGTGCCGATCGTCATCTCCTCGCTCGGCGCAGTGCCGGAAGTGAATGCAGCCGTGCATTCCTATGGCGGCATCGTGCTGCATGACGTCATCAACAACCGGCATGCGAAGTCCGCGATCCGCAAGGGTGCCGATGGGCTGATTGCTGTCGCAACCGGCGCCGGCGGGCATGCGGGGACGCTGTCGCCCTTCGCGCTTGTCCAGGAGATCCGCGAGTGGTTCGACGGGCCGCTCCTGCTCGCCGGCTCGATCGCCACCGGCGGCGGCATCTTGGCGGCGCAGGCGATGGGGGCCGACATGGCCTATATCGGCTCACCCTTCATCGCCACGCACGAGGCGCGCGCCGTCGACGGCTACAAGCAGATGATCGTCGATTCGTCGGCTGCCGATATCGTCTATTCGAACTATTTCACCGGCATCCACGGCAACTACCTGAAGGGCTCAGTGACGGCGATGGGGCTGGATCCGGATGCGCTTCCAAGCGCCGATCCGACCAAGATGGATTTCGACGCGGCGGTGAGCGGCCCGAAGGCCTGGAAGGACATCTGGGGCGCCGGTCAGGGCGTCGGCGCCGTCAAATCGGTGACCTCAGTCGCAGATCTGGTCGGCCGCCTGGAGCGCGAATATGGCGAGGCCCGCACAAGGCTGGCGCTTTGACAGCCCACGGACCGCAGCGATAAAATTTCACGCCAATCGAAAACCGGCTTGAAATCGCGCCCCATTGCCTGTATCAGCGCCTTCACTCGCAGCAGGCAACACCTTGCGCTGCGTAGGCCGCTTTAGCTCAGGTGGTAGAGCACATCATTCGTAATGATGGGGTCAGAGGTTCGAGTCCTCTAAGCGGCACCATTTTTCCCAATACCTCTCATCTCACCACCCCCTCACATCCGCCCCGATGCCTGCAAATCGCGTTCGGCGCGTTCAAGTGCGCTGGTGTTGAGGACCTTGCGCTGGAGGGCGACCGCGACGGCGCGCATGCGGAGGTTGAACCAGCCTTCGCTGCCTTCGTGGTTGCGGCCGCATGATTCGTAGACATCGAGTTTTTCGTAGAGCTGCTGCAGACGGTTCTGGACGCTGCGGAGCGACAGGTGCTTGCGGTGGGCGATCGCCTTGTCGGTGAGGCCGAGCGCGACGTCGATGAGGATTTCGTATTCGACATCGCTGAGGCCGAGCGAATTGCCGAGGCTTTTCTGCTGGATGCCGCGCACTTCGCGGTCAATCACGCATTGGGATTCCATGAAGACGCTGCGCAGCGCCAGCTTCAACCGGTCTTCGGATGCGGATTTGAGGACATAGCCGTAGGTCGCGCCCTCGGGCACGATGCGCGAGACGCCCCGCACATAGGCCTCGTCGGAATAGTTCGACCAGAACAGGATTTTCGTATCGGGACGTTCGCGCCAGATGGTGCGCGCCGCTTCGATGCCGTTGCGCTCGCTCATCTGCAGGTCCATCACCACATGCTCGATGCGCGAGGAGCGCGCCTGTGCTTCGCCGATGAGGCCGTTTTCGGCCTCCACAACGCTACGGCACTCGGGAAGGGCCGCACGCACCGCCTCGTGGAGATAGGAGCGGTGAAGCGCGTCGTCCTCGATGATCAGGACATCCATCATCATCCTATCTCCGCTCCCGTCTTCGGTTGTATCGGAAGGGTCAGCCGCACGAGCGTGCCGCGATCTTTGGCGCTGGTGATCTCGAACCTTGCGGAGATCAGCCGCGCGCGGGTCTTCATGTTGTCGATGCCGTGACCGGCGCGGTTTTCAGGCGCGCCGATGCCGCTGCCGTCGTCCTTGACCTCGATCGAAAGGGCCCTGCCCGCCTGCGTCAGCGCCACGTCGATCCGGCCTGCCTGGCCATGGCGGATGGCGTTGTTGACCGCTTCCTGGACGATCCGGAACAGGGCGATTGCGACCGTCGGATCGAGATCGCGAAGCGTGCCGCCGGTCTCGTCGGTCATCTCCCAGGCGATCGTCTGGCCGCTTTCGCGCACCGACCGCTCCAGATGGTTCTCGATCGCCTCGGCGACGCCGAACAGTTGCAGCACGGTGGGCTTGGCTTCCTCGATGATCTCGCGGAGATCGTGCATGCATTGCTGCATGGCGCGACAAAGCGGCTCCAGCGCATCGCCCGGCACGCTCGCAACCCCGGTCAGCTTCTCCATGCGGCGCGTCAGCCGGGTGAGGTCGGCGAGCGTCTGGTCATGCAGATCCATGCCGATGCGCTGGCGCTCCGCCTCCAGGGCCTCGGTGAGTTTCAGGGCGCCCAGCCGCAGACCCTCTTCGCGGGCACTGGCTTCGGTCTGGATCACAGCCGAGCGCTTAGCCTGTTCGGCAGCCCGTAGCGCGAAGAAATAGGGGGCGAGCAGGTCGGCCACCGCGCGGGCGTTCTCGACATCTTCCATCGTGTAGCAGTCGTATTGCCGGCTGGAACAGCTGAGCGCGCCGATCACGTCGCCTTGGGCTTTGAGCGGAACATGGAGACGGCTTTTGAGCGACAGCTCGATGATGGGGCTCGCAAAGGCGCCGTCGAAATGAAAGCGCGGATCGGTCAGGGCATTGCCCGAAAGAAGATAATCCACCTCGCCGGCCAGCAGCGTGCGGATCGGACTGCCGGTCAGGAGCGCCGGCGGCTCCTTGCTCCAGGCGGTGTCGAGGCCGCTCTCATAGGCAATATGGTATTTTCCATCCAACATCTTGATGCAGACATCGAGATGGTCGTGCGGGATGATATGGCTGATCTCCTCGCCGACGGCCTTGATGATCGCATCGAAATCGAGCTGGCCTGCCAGCAATCTCGATATGCCGAGATAGCGGTCGAACAGCGAGTTGCGCGCCGGATTGAGCATGATCAGGCCTCCTCCCAGGCCCTGGCGACATTAAGCGCCAGCTTTTCAGTCACGTCCTGCGGGAACCCGCAGACTTTGCGCGAAAGCCCGCAGAAAGCGTGCTTGGATGCGCCTGTACAACATTAGAAAACTCCTCCATTCTCGATTTACTGAGCAAAAGGGGCTCAGGGCAATCATTATCTCCGGACACCCGTTGAGGAGCGGCCCGGGGATATAGAGGGAGCTTTTGGGAGGAAATCATGAATATCAGAACGATGCTTGCGGCATCCGTTGCCGTCGCGTGCCTGTGTGGTCCGGCGCTTGCCGATACCTCATCCAAGAAGATCGCGCTTTCCAACAATTATGCCGGCAATTCCTGGCGACAGGCGATGCTGACGAGCTGGGACAAAATCACCAAGGAAGCCGTTTCCAATGGCGTGGTTGCAGCTGCTGATCCGTTTACCACGGCCGAAAACCAGGCGACCGAACAGGCCGCCCAGATCCAGAACATGATCCTGCAGGGTTATGATGCGATCGTCATCAATGCCGCGTCTCCGACCGCACTCAACGGCGCCGTCAAGGAAGCCTGCGACGCCGGCATCACCGTCGTGTCCTTCGACGGTATCGTGACTGAACCCTGCGCATGGCGCATCGCGGTCGACTTCAAGAAGATGGGCGAGAGCCAGGTCGACTATCTCGCGAAGAAGCTGCCGAAGGGCGGCAATCTTCTCGAAATCCGCGGCCTTGCCGGCGTTTCCGTGGACGACCAGATCCATGCCGGCATCCAGGCAGGCGTTGCCAAGCACACCCAGTTCAAGGTGGTCGGCTCTGTCAACGGCGACTGGGCGCAGGACGTGGCCCAGCGTGCGGTTGCCGGCATCCTGCCGAGCCTTCCGGACGTAGTTGGCGTGGTGACACAGGGCGGCGACGGGTATGGTGCGGCACAGGCATTTGCCGCCGCCAAGCGCCCGACGCCGACGATCGTGATGGGTAACCGCGAAGACGAACTCGTTTGGTGGAAGCAGCAGAAGGACAAGGACGGTTACGAGACCATGTCGGTCTCGATCGCGCCTGGCGTCTCGACGCTCGCCTTCTGGGTGGCCCAGCAGATCCTCGACGGCAAGGAGGTCAAGAAAGACCTCGTCGTGCCGTTCCTCAGCATCGACCAGGCGGGCCTCGAAGAAAGCCTGAAGACCACCCAGAAGGGTGGCGTGGCGAATGTCGAATATTCGCTGGCAGACGCCAAAAAGGTGATCGACGCCAAGTAGCGTCGCCTCCCGCGTGCCGGGCCGCGAGGGCTTCGACCTCTCGCGACCCGGCATGATTTCCCATTCAAAAAACAGACTGCGATCTGCATGAGCGAAACCTTGAACCGACAAGAGGTTGTGGCCGCGCGCGGCGTCCGTGTGACTTTCGGAGCCGTGAAGGCGCTTGATGGCGCCGACCTCGTGATCCACGCGGGCGAATGCGTCGGGCTGGTCGGCCATAACGGTGCCGGCAAATCCACCATCGTCAATGTCATCAATGGCGGCTTATCTCCCCATGAAGGCTCGCTCCGCTACAGCGGCAACGATGTGCGGGGCATTTCGGCTGCGCGTGCCAACGGCGTGCGCTGCGTATTCCAGGAACTGTCGCTCTGCCCAAACCTGACGGTCGGCGAAAATGCCCGCATCATGCATGCGGAGCTGAAAGGCTGGAACTGGCGCGGCCGGGCGCTTTCGCTGGTCGAAGCCCAGTTGCAGGACATCTTTCCCGGCCATGCGATCGATTGCGACAGCACGGTCGACGACCTCTCGATCGCCGAACGGCAGATGGTGGAGATCGCCATCAGCTTTGCCGGCATCTCGGCCCAGCCGAAGCTGGTCATCCTGGATGAGCCGACGTCATCGCTCGATGCCGGACTTGCGGCACAGCTGATGGCCTACATCCGCAAATTCGTCTCCGCCGGCGGGTCGGTGCTGCTGATCTCGCATATTCTCGGCGAAATCCTCACCACGTCCAACCGCATCGTCGTCATGAAGGATGGCCGTGTGGTGGCAGACCGCGCCGCCTCCGAATTCAATAACCGCAGCCTTGTCGAGGCGATGGGCAATGTGGTGCGTGAACAGGAGCTATCGCGCAAAGCGGTCGCGAAGTCCGGCGCTCCGGTGCTTTCGATGCCGTCTCGTCGTGGGAGTGGGCACGGGCATGGACAGAGCAAGGGGCTGCCCTTCGAAGCCTATCGCGGCGAGATGATCGGACTTGCGGGTCTCGGCGGCCATGGCCAGACCCAGGCGCTGCTCGATCTCTATCTGGCGCGCAACAGCAACTGGTTTCCGACGAAAAAGCGCGACATCGCCTTTGTCGCCGGCGACCGCAGCCTCAACGGCACGTTCCCGCTCTGGAGCATTCTCAAGAACCTCTCGATCGCCTCGCTCGACCAGCTGTCCTCGAAGCGGATGATCGACGGTGACCGGGAGAATGCGCTGGGTGAAGGCTGGAAGAAGCGGATCGAGATCCGCACGCCCGACATGGGCAACCGCATCCTGTCGCTTTCCGGTGGCAACCAGCAAAAGGTTCTGTTTGCGCGGGCGCTCGCCACCACTGCCGAAATCGTGCTGATGGACGATCCGATGCGCGGCGTCGATATCGGCACCAAGCAGGAAGTCTACGAGATCCTGCGCTCGGAGGCCGCCAGCGGCCGGACATTCATCTGGTACTCGACCGAAATGGACGAAATCCGGCTCTGCGACCGGGTCTATGTATTTCGCGAGGGCGCGATCGTCGCCGAACTTGTCGGAGAGGAGATCAGCGAGAAGAGCGTGCTTTCTGCCTCGTTTGCGCAGGGAGAAGCGGCATGAAGATCTCATCCGGGACCATTCGCCTGATCATCCCCGCCGCATCGCTGGTGCTGCTGCTGGCGGCCGTCTTCTACATGCAGCCGCGCGCCATGAGCTATAACGGCCTCAACCTGCTGTTCAATCTGGCGGTGCCGATCGCGCTTGCGACCATCGCCCAGATGCTGATCATGTCCGTCAACGATCTCGATCTATCAATGGGCACGTTCGTGAGCTTTTGCGCATGTGTCGCTGCGACGCTTTTGCAGACGTCGCCGGCACTCGGCATTCTCATCCTTCTCGGGGCGATCGCGACCTATGCCGTCATCGGCGTCGTCATCCACCTGCGCGAATTGCCGTCGATCGTCGTCACACTCGGGATGAGCTTTGTCTGGGGCGGGCTTGCGGTGCTGATCCTCCCCTCGCCTGGCGGTACGGCACCGGGTTTTGCGCGATGGATCATGACCGCCAAGCCGCCGCTCGTGCCGATGGCGATCGTTGCCAGCATCCTCATCGCCGCCGTCACCCATTATATCGTGATGCGCTCGTCGTTCGGGGTTCTGATGCGCGGCGTCGGCGGCAACGACCGTTCGGTCGAACGGGCCGGCTGGTCCGTGATCGGCATCCGTGCCGGAACCTACGCGCTGGCCGGGCTGTTTGCCGTGCTTGCCGGTATCGCGCTGGTGGGGCTTACCACCTCTGCCGATGCCAATATTGCGCTGCGCTACACGCTGTTGTCGATCGCGGGCGTGATTCTCGGTGGCGGCGAGTTCGTCGGCGGCAAGGTGTCGCCGATCGGGGCCGTCATCGGGGCGCTGACGCTGACGCTTGCCGGGTCTTTCCTGTCCTTCATGCGGATTTCGCCGGACTGGCAGATCGGCGCGCAAGGGGCGATCCTGATCGTCGTGCTTGCCCTTCGCCTTGCCCTCAACCGTCTCGAAAAGCGGGAGAAGAGCCAATGACCATGCAACGTCTTCTCGTCGCCAAGCCGTGGATCTGGTCGTTTGCAGCGACTGCCGTCGTCTGGATCATCACCGTTCTCTTTACCGGCGGGGCAAGCTCGTTCGGCCTGTCGCAGGCAGCGCTGACCTTTGCCGCCTTTTCCGTCATCGTCGGCATCGGCCAGATGTTCGTGATTACGCTTGGGCCGGGCAATATCGATCTGTCCGTGCCGGCGACGATGACGCTATCAGGCACGCTTGCCCTGAAGCTGATGGACGTACAGGACGGCATGATCGTCGTTGGACTGCTCGCCTCTGTTGGCATCGGTCTCGTCGTCGGGCTGGGCAATTACATCCTGATCAAGCTCTTGCGCATTCCGCCGATCATCGCGACGCTGTCGATGAGTTTCATCGTGCAGTCGGTGGCGATCTGGAGCAATCGCGGCCTGCGCATCAAGCCGCCGGAAACGCTGGCGGAATTTGCCACATCCGGTCTGTTCGGCATTCCCAACGTGGCGCTCGTGGCGTTGGTCCTCTCAGCATTCGCATGGGTGCTTCTCGAAAAGTCGATCTACGGGCGCTGGATCTCGGCGATCGGCCAGAGCACGTTTG
Source organism: Rhizobium sp. PvP014 (assembly GCF_017876855.1). Taxonomy (NCBI): domain Bacteria; kingdom Pseudomonadati; phylum Pseudomonadota; class Alphaproteobacteria; order Hyphomicrobiales; family Rhizobiaceae; genus Rhizobium; species Rhizobium sp. PvP014. The sequence continues at coordinate 3,205,238 of NZ_JAGIOT010000002.1, read as the reverse complement.
CGGCCCGGATGACCGGTATTCCCGTCGATGGCACGCGGCTTGTCACCTATATGCTGTGCGCGGTTCTCGCCTCCGTCTGCGGTTATCTGCTGGCGAGCTTTTCCGGCGGTGCTGCGCTCAACATGGGCTCGGAATACCTGCTGATGTCGATTGCCGTCGTGGTCATCGGCGGCACGGCGGTGGCGGGAGGAAATTCGAACATACCGGGCATCTGGGGCGCCTCGCTGTTCATGTTCCTGGTCGTGTCGATGCTCAACACCTACGGCTTCGGCGCCGGTGTGCGCCTGATCCTCACCGGTACGATCATCATCGCCGTCATTCTTCTCGCCGGCGGTCGGCAATCCGGCCGATAATCTTCAAACACTTCAGACAGTTTCAACCGGACGCAATGCCATGTCGCAGACATCTTCACCTTACGAAATCCACGACGACCGCTTCCGGCACCTGATCGTTCCGAGTTCAGGCCTGGAGGAGCTCTATTCCGACTGCCGCTGGGCGGAGGGGCCTGTGTGGTTTTCCGATCTGCAATGCCTGATCTGGAGCGACATTCCCAACCAGCGGATGCTGCGCTGGGTGAAGGACGGCGGCGTTTCGGTGTTTCGCACGCCCTCCAATTTCGCCAACGGCAATACACGCGACCGGCAGGGGCGTCTTGTCTCCTGCGAGCATGGTGGTCGACGCGTCACCCGCACCGAGATCGACGGCTCGATCACCGTGCTTGCCGACAGCTACGAGGGCAAGCGGCTGAATTCGCCCAACGACGTGGTGGTACGCTCGGATGGCAGCGTCTGGTTCACCGACCCGACCTATGGCATCAAATCGGATTACGAGGGTTTTCGCGCCGAGCCTGAACAGGCGACCCGCAACGTCTATCGGCTGGATCCGGAAACCGGCGAGATCGACGCGGTGGTGACTGATTTCGGCCAGCCCAACGGGCTCGCCTTCTCGCCGGACGAAAAGATCCTCTATGTGGCCGACTCATCGTCGAGCCATGACCCGTCCGCGCCGCGTCATATCCGCGCCTTCGATGTCGTGGACGGCAGGCAGCTCAAAAACAGCCGGGTATTTTGCGATATCGACAACGGTCTGGCGGACGGGTTCCGCGTCGATGTCGACGGAAATGTCTGGACGAGCGCCGGAGACGGGGTGCATTGCTTCGGTTCGGACGGCAAGCTTTTGGGAAAAATCCTGCTGCCGCAGACGGCGGCGAACCTCACCTTCGGCGGCCCGCGGCGCAACCAGTTGTTCATCACGGCAACGAAATCGCTCTATGCGATCTTCCTTGCAACAACGGGCGCCGGCGTTAGCTGAGCAAGTGTAAAATTAGCAAAACGCAATCCATGGTGAGGCAAGCTTCGGTTATTATTCAACAACCCGTCGCTCACCGCCAAGGAGCGTCATTCGGGAGGATTGGCTACCCGCCGTAGGCGGTCCTCCCGTCATTCACGCGTCACGCGATACCAGTCACGCGCTCCGCGAAAAATCAGCCAGCCGATACGTCCGCATCCTGTTCTGCAAACATCATCTGCAGTTCCATCTGGACGGCATGCATGAACAGTGCGGCCTGCCTTGAGATTTCCTGGTCGTCAGCGCCGCGCTGGCGCATGGACCGTGCAAATTCCGCCATTTCCGTTCTCCAGAACTGGTTGGCGGCGTGGCCATGAAGATCACTCAGGGTTTCAGCACATCGTCTGACATCACCAGTGCGTCGATCGGCCGGGAACTGTAAGAGCGTCATTTCAACTCCGTAAATACCGGGCGAATCGCCCGTACTGAGCGAAACAATGAGCTTTACTCCTTCACAAAAGCTGAACGAGGCTCGCGGAGGTGCGTTCCCAAACCTCGCGAAATCGTTAATATATTAGTTTTTCTAGATATTCGGCGATTGCCATCGACGATGTCAGCCCGGGCGACTCTATTCCGTAGAGCGCCGCATACCCCGGATGACCCGTCTGCTTCGGTCCCTGAATGATGAAATCACCGCCGCCGCCTCCCTTGGGACCGACGACCTTTGGGCGGATGCCGGAATAGGCGGGCACAAGCGTGCCATCGGCAAGATCCGGCCAGTAACGGCGGATGGCGGAATAGAACTTCTGCGATCGATCGGGATCGACGTCATAGTCGATCGTATCCACCCATTCGACATCAGGGCCGAATCGAGCCTGGCCGGCCATATCCAGCGTCAGATGCACGCCGAGCCCGCCGGGTTCTGGCACCGGATAGATCAGCCGCTGCGAAGGCGCACGGGCAGACAGCGAGAAATAGGATCCCTTGGCATAGTGGCGTTCGGGAATGGTCGTAGGATCGAGGCCTCCGATTTCGGCGGAAATGCCCCAGGCGCCAAGGCCTGCCGCGTTGACGACCAGCTTTGCGTCGACGTCGACGGGATCGGCTCCACCGACCGACAGGCCCACCGAATCATCCCGCAAGGCGCCGCCGAGAACCGGAGAGTTGAGGACGATGCTGCCGCCGTTGTTCTCGATGTCCGCGATATAGGCTTCCATCAGCCGGTGGCTATCGATGATGCCGGTTGAGGGCGAAAGCAGTGCCTTGAAGCCGCGGATATCAGGCTCCATGGCCGCCAGTTCCGCGCCGTCGATCAGCCGGCAATCCTCGACACCATTGGCGGTCGCTTGCTTCAGAAGTTTCTCGAGATAGGCGACCTCCGGCTCGCTTGCGGCAACGACGAGCTTGCCGCAGCGCCGGTGGGGAATGCCGCGCTCCTCGCAGTATTGGTAGAGACTGTGTCTGCCGGCGACTGACAGCGACGCCTTGAGACTGCCTGTCGCGTAATAGAGTCCGGCATGGATGACTTCGCTGTTGCGGGCGGAGGTAATGCTGCCGGTCACTGATTCGGCCTCGAGCACGATCACCTCGCGGCCGGAGAGCGCAAGGCGACGCGCGATCGCCAGCCCCACCACACCGCCGCCGATGACGACGCAATCGAGCTCCAGTATTTCCGCCATGCCCACTCTCGCAGTTTCCGCCTTCCACGCGGCATGGCGGATGTTATACGAGAAATCCGGTGAGGCCAGAGGAGGAAAGCCAGTGCTGAAGATCGTATTCCTGGATCGCGACACGATCGGCCCTTCGGTAACGATCACAAGGCCGGGGTTTGCGCATGAGTGGATCGAATACGGCAAGACGCCTGAAGATGACGTCGCAGCGCGCATTGCCGATGCCGATATCGTCATCACCAACAAGGCGCCGGTGCGTGCCGCCTCGATCGCGCAGGCATCGCGGCTGAAGATGATTGCGGTCGCCGCCACAGGTTATGACGTGATCGATCTGGCAGCGGCAAAGGAGCGCGACATCGTCGTTTCGAACGTGCGCGGTTATGCGGTCAACACGGTTCCGGAGCATACATTCGCGCTGATCTTTGCGGTGCGCCGCTCGATCATCGGCTTCCGGCAGGACGTGATCGATGGCGAATGGCAGAGGGCGAACCAGTTCTGTTTCTTCAACCATCCGATCAAGGATCTTGCCGGCTCGACGCTCGGCATTTTCGGCGGCGGGACGCTGGGCAAATCCGTGGCACGGATCGGCGAAGCGCTGGGCATGACCCCGCTGTTTGCCGCTCGCAAGGGATCGACGGAGGTTGCGCCGGGCTATACGGCGTTCAACGAGGTGCTCGAGCGCGCCGATATCATCACGTTTCATATGCCGCTGACGCCCGAGACCCGCGATATGATCGGCATCGCGGAATTCCGGCGGATGAAGCGCAAGCCGCTGGTCATCAACACGGCGCGCGGCGGGCTGGTGAACGAGGCCGACCTGGTGACGGCATTGAATGAAGGGCTGATCGGCGGGGCGGGCTTCGACGTGCTGACGAAGGAGCCTCCGGCACCGGACAATCCGCTGCTTGCCGTTCTCGACCGGCCGAACGTAATCGTCACGCCGCATGTCGCCTGGGCAAGCGACGAGGCGATGCAATCGCTCTGGGCACAGGTCATCGACCATGTAGAGAATTTTGAGAAAGGCGCACCCTCCAACGTTCTGTAGACAGTGTCGGTGGGTGGAGGTCTTGATCAATGCAGCGAACGGAAGCCGTCACGCGTCGCAGCCTTGCGGAAACAACGATGGAGGATGCAGCCGCCGCCTTCACCGAAGGATTTCGGGGCTATGTGGTGAAATTCACCATTTCGCCTGACGCGTTCGCTTTACGCATGGCGCGTGAAGATGTCGACCCTGAAGCAAGCGAAGTGTTTTTCGACGGTGACAAGCCCGCCGGGACCCTGCTGATTGCGCGACGTGGGCGACGGTCGCGCGTCAGTGCGCTCGGCATCGGCCCGACGATCCGCGGTCAGGGCCTCGGGACCCGCGTCATGACGGATGCGATTGCCGCTGCAAGGGCACGGGGCGATGACGTCCTTATCCTCGAAGTGATCGATTCCAATATCCGCGCTCGTGACCTTTATCTGTCACTCGGCTTCGAGACGTCCCGCAGGCAGGTTGGCTTCAGCCGCAGCCGGACAAGGCCAGTACCGGACGTGCAAGCAGCAGCCGAATGCGACCAGATGGAAGTGGCCGCGATGCTGTTCTGTTTTGCGGATGCACACCCGACATGGCAGACGGATCCGGTCTGTTTCCGCCATCCCGGTTCGCCGCTGAAGAGCTTTTCGGTCGGGACAAAGGCGGTCGCATTGCTTGATGATACCAAGCACGACGTGCGGATCTATGGTTTCGCGGTCGATCCGGCGGAACGGCGCAAGGGTCTCGGCCGCGCCTTGGCCGACAGCCTCGCGGCGCGCTATCCCGGTCGCAGGCTATATACGGCGGAGAATATTGCAGCCGGGTTGCTTGATCCCTTCATGCGCCGCATCGGATGGCGACGCAGCCGGCTGACGCAGTCCGAGATGGTGCTGAGGCTGGATTGAGCGGAAACGCAAAAAGGCCTCGCACGCGGCGAGGCCTTTCGATCAAAAGTAGCTTATTGAGCGACTACATCCAGTATGGCGGGACGCCGTAGTAGTCGTACACCGACTTGTCCTTGGCGCTATAGAAGCTGTCGTCGTCGATATCCTTGTAGCGCGGTGCTCCGGAAATCTGGTCCTTGGTAAGGTCGATCCGGTAACCGTCCAGCTCCTCGTCGTAGTGAAGCTTTTCCCACGGCAGCGGATAGTAATCGTCACCAATGCCAAGGAAGCCACCGAAGCTCAGGACGGCGTAGGCAACGCGGCCACCCTTTTTCTCCAGCAGAATTCGCGCAATCGAGCCGATCCGCTTGCCATCGGCGCCGTAAACTGCGGTGCCTTCTACCTTGTCGCTGGCAATCAGCGAAACGGTATCCTTGACATAGGGGTCCTGCCCCGCACGCGGTTCATGATGCATCATAACGCAACTCCTTTTTGTCGTGTCGTTATGGTTGAAAAACGGCTTGCGGCCGCGGAGGTTCCGCACTTTGCGGCCAAAAGCTTGTCGAGTATCAAGTCTCGGCACGTTGACGCTTACGTCAAAGTTAGATAGCAATTCACGATAGGTTGCGCTGGTCTGTTGGGGCTGACGCATGGCATAATCATCGACGATGGCCGGCGGAGGAGGAAGCCGCCAGCCAGCTGCGCCTGATGCGCGCAGATCGATATGGGAGGAGACGCAGATGAGCGAATTGTCCAAGCAGCCCGCCACAGCGAGGGAAAAGATCTGGCTTGCCAGCTACCCGCCCGGCGTTCCCCCCGAAATCCCACCCCTGGCACATGCTTCGCTCGGCGCTCTATTCGAAAATAGCTGCGCCCGTTATGCCGATCGCCCGGCCTTCTCGAGCATGGGCAAGGCCATCACCTTTCGCGAGCTTGAAGCCGAGAGCCGCAAGATCGGCGCCTGGCTGCAATCGACGGGCTTGCAAAAGGGAGACCGGGTGGCGGTGATGCTGCCGAACATCCTGCAGAACCCTGTCGTTGTCTACGGCATCCTTCGGGCAGGCTATACGGTCGTCAACGTCAACCCGCTCTACACACCGCGCGAACTGCAATACCAGCTGGAGGATTCGGGTGCCAAGGCGCTCTTCGTACTGGAAAACTTCGCCCATACGGTAGAACAGTCGCTTGCTGGCACCGATGTGAAGCATGTGGTCGTAGCAACGATGGGCGACATGCTGGGCCTCAAGGGCCATATCGTCAATCTCGTCGTGCGAAAGGTGAAGAAGCTCGTTCCGAACTGGTCGTTACCCTCGGCGACAAGCTTCAAGCAGGTTCTCTCCGACGGATCGGGCAAAACCCTGACGCCGCAGGATGTGGGACCACAGGATGTCGCGTTCCTGCAATATACGGGCGGCACGACGGGTGTTTCCAAGGGCGCGATCCTGACGCACGCCAATCTTCTTTCCAACGCATCGCAGATGGGCCTGTGGCTGGACACCGCCTTCCTGACAAAGCCGCGTCCGCCGCAATTGCAGTTCCTATGCGCGCTACCCCTCTACCACATTTTCGCGCTGACGGTGAATTCGCTGATGGGGGTTGCGACCGGCAGCCACAATATCCTGATTGCCAATCCGCGCGATATCCCGGCCTTCGTCAAGGATCTGCAGAAATACAAGATCCACGTCTTCCCCGGGCTCAACACGCTGTTTAATGCGCTGATGAACAATGCCGATTTCCAGAAGCTGGACTTTTCGGCGCTGCTGCTTGTGTTCGGCGGTGGCATGTCGGTGCAGCGGCCGGTCGCCGAGCGCTGGCTTGAGATGACCGGTTGCCCGATTACCGAAGGCTACGGCCTGTCCGAGACGTCGCCGGTCGCCACCGCCAACCGGATGGATGTCCAGGGATTCACCGGCATGATTGGCTTGCCGATCTCGTCTACCGATATCTCGATCCGCGACGACGACGGGCTGGAGGTCGAACTCGGCGGCGTCGGCGAAATCTGCATCCACGGCCCGCAGGTGATGGCCGGATACTGGAACCGGCCGGACGAGACGGAGAAGGCGATGACCCCGGACGGATTCTTCCGCACCGGCGACATGGGCTACATGGACGCTGCCGGCTATATCAAGATCGTCGATCGCAAGAAGGACATGATCCTTGTCTCCGGCTTCAACGTCTATCCGAACGAGGTTGAGGAAGTCGTGGCGAGCCATCCGGGCGTGCTGGAATGCGCGGCAGTCGGTGTCAAGGACGAGCATTCCGGCGAGGCGGTCAAGGTGTTCGTCGTGCGCCGGGATCCGGAACTGACCGAGGCCAATATCAAGGCGCACTGCATTGCCAACCTGACAAACTACAAGCGCCCTCGCTTTATCGAGTTCCGCGACGCGCTGCCGAAAACGAATGTCGGAAAAATTCTGAGGCGCGAGCTTCGGCAATAGCCATTCGTTGCGCGGCTGCGACAAGCGCTGCCCAACTGCCCCCGTCCCACAAGAGATCACCCTTTTGAGGTGGACCTTGGACGCCTGCTCCGTTAGCCGTTAAGGATAATTAACTTTTTGGCATGTGGAGTTCGCTTGGATAAAAGCGCTGGACCCTTTCGTTGCATCGTCATTGCTGCGCTCTTGGCAGCCGCCCTTTCGGGCTGCGCCGGGCGGCCTGAAGGCGTGCTCGTTCCAGCCGCGGCAGGGGCTGCGGAAACCAAGGGCATATCCAAGGTAGACGTTCTCGTCGCCACCACCCGCCGACCCTCCGAGACGCCGGGCGTGCTGTTTTCCGGAGAGCGCGACAAGACCCCGAGCGTGACCGAAATTAGCGTCTCGATACCACCCGATTCCGTCCGCAAGATCGGCGAGGTCCAGTGGCCGAAAAAGATCGTGGCGGATCCGACCAAGGAATTTGCGACGCTTTCGGTCACGCCGCTCTCGCCGCAGCGTGCCAGTGAGTGGCTGCGCGGCAACCTGCCGAAAAGCCGACGGGTAATGGTGTTCGTGCACGGGTTCAACAACCGCTACGACGACGCCGTCTACCGCTTTGCCCAGATCGTTCACGACAGCGGCACCGATGTGGCACCGGTCCTCTTCACATGGCCGTCGCGCGGCAGCATCTTTGCCTATAACTACGACAAGGAAAGCACCAACTATTCCCGCGACGCGCTGGAAGACATGCTGAGCCGGCTTTCCAAGGATTCCCAGGTCAGCGAAGTGACGATCATGGCGCATTCCATGGGCTCGTGGCTGACAGTCGAGGCGCTGCGCCAGATGGCGATCCGCGACGGTCGCGTGGCACCGAAGATCACCAACGTCATCCTTGCCTCGCCGGATCTCGATGTCGACGTGTTCACCAACCAGTTCTCGGCGCTTGGTCCCAAGCATCCGAAATTCACGTTGTTCGTTTCGCGCGATGACCGTGCGCTCAATCTGTCGCGACGGATTTCCGGCAATATCGATCGGCTCGGGCAGGTCGATCCGACCGTCGAACCCTATCGTACCGAATTCGAGAAGGCCGGTATTACCGTGCTCGATCTGACGGCGCTGAAGGGGAACGATCCGCTCAACCACGGCAAGTTCGCCTCAAGCCCGGATGTCGTGAAGCTGATCGGCAACCGGCTGATCGCCGGCCAGGAAGTGACCGACAGCGATGTCGGACTTGGTGAGCGCCTGGGTGCTGTGGCGCTCGGCACGGCACAGACGGTCGGCAGTGCTGCAAGCGTTGCCGTCTCCACACCGATCTCGATCTTCGACCCGCGCACGCGGCGCAACTACGCCGAACAGGTAGATCGCTTCGGCCGCGCCATCGGCAACACGGCCGAAAGTGCCATCGTTCCGTAAGGCCAGAAGTCCAGGCACGCAGCGAACATCGCGCGCAGCGCTTGATTTGAACGCGAAAGCGAATAGGTTCCCACGCATCCATCCGAATGCGAGGAACGTCCATGCAGACCATCGTCAACGAGCTGAAATCCACTGCCGAGAAGACAAATGCCACGGATATCCGCGCGGCTTTTGCTGCTGATCCCGGCCGGTTCGGGAAATTCAGCGTCAGCTTCGACGACCTCACCATGGATTATTCCAAGACTGCGGTGAACGACGACATCCTCGCTTTGTTCGAGACGCTGGCCGAAGCTGCCGGTGTTGCGAAAAAGCGCGACGAGATGTTTTCGGGCGTCGCCATCAACTTCACGGAAGACCGGGCCGTTCTTCACACCGCCCTGCGCAACCGTTCCAACACGCCTGTTATGGTCGATGGCCGGGACGTGATGCCGGATGTCAACGCCGTGCTTGCGGCGATGGGCAAATTTTCAGACGGCATTCGCTCCGGCAGCCTGAAGGGCGCAACGGGCAAGGCGATCACCGACGTCGTCAATATCGGCATCGGCGGCTCCGATCTCGGCCCGGTCATGGCAACGCTGGCTCTTGCACCTTTCCATGACGGCCCGCGCGCGCATTTCGTTTCCAATGTCGATGGCGCCCATATTGCCGACACGCTGAAGCATCTCGACGCCGAAACGACGCTCTTCATCGTGGCGTCCAAGACCTTCACGACGATCGAGACGATGACCAATGCCGCCACGGCGCGCAAGTTCATCGCCGACAAGCTGGGCGACGATGCGGTGAAGCACCACTTCTGCGCGGTCTCTACGGCGCTCGACAAGGTTGCGGCCTTCGGCATCGATTCCGACCGGGTGTTCGGCTTCTGGGACTGGGTCGGTGGTCGCTACTCGATCTGGTCGGCGATCGGCCTGCCGCTGATGCTTGCCGTCGGTCCGGAGAATTTCGGTAAGTTTCTCGATGGTGCACATGCGATGGACACCCATTTCCGCACGGCGCCGACCGCGCAGAACCTGCCGATGCTGCTCGGCCTGATCGGCTTTTATCACCGCAACGTGCTGGATTACCCGACCCGCGCGATCCTGCCCTACGACCAGCGGCTGCTGCGCTTTCCGGCCTATCTTCAGCAGCTGGACATGGAATCGAACGGCAAGGGCGTGACGATCGACGGCACCCCGGTCGAGGGCAATTCCGGCCCGGTCGTCTGGGGCGAACCCGGCACCAATGGCCAGCACGCCTTCTACCAGCTGATCCACCAGGGCACGAGCGTCATCCCGGCCGAATTCATGATTGCAAAGACAGGCTTCGAGCCGGAACTGCGCCACCAGCACGATCTGCTGATCGCCAATTGCCTGGCGCAGTCCGCGGCCCTGATGAAAGGCCGGACACTGGATGAGGCCAAGGCGCAGCTGGCAAAGGCCGGCATGGACGACGCGAAGGCCAGCCACATCGCGCCGCATCGGGTGTTCACCGGCAACCGCCCTTCGATCACCTTCGTGTACGACAAGCTGACGCCGTTTGCGCTCGGCCGGCTGATTGCGCTCTACGAGCACCGGGTCTTTGTCGAAGGCGTGCTGTTCCGCATCAATTCCTTCGACCAGTGGGGCGTGGAGCTTGGTAAGGAACTGGCGACAGGTCTTTTGCCCGTCGTGCAGGGCAAGGCCGCCGCTGACGACCAGGACGGCTCGACGCAAGGTCTCGTGAAGGCATTGATTGGCTGAGACGCCTTAGGATGAGCCGGGTTCGCCCGGCTCATCCTTGATACCACGGAAGCGCATGCCGGACTCGTCGTGATTGGCGATCCGAGCAACCAATAGCTCCTCACCGAGTTTGTAAAGGCCCGGACATTTTCGCCGTTGCAGGCGAAACGCCCAAAGTCTGACCAGGAGCCAAGACAATGCAATCGATCGTCTTCATCCAGCCGCTCGTCGCGCTCATCGCGGGGATTGTCATCCTTCTGATGCCGCGCATTCTGAATTACGTGGTGGCGCTCTATCTGATCTTCATCGGCGTTACTGGCCTTTGGCCCAACGTGATGCAAAACATCCCGATGCCAAATTAAGCTTGTCCTGCCGCTGTCTCGTTCTTCAACGAGGACAGCTGGCAGGCGACACGGTCCTTGTCAGAGCCCGATCTCGTGGGCAAACGGCGGGTTCGCCCCTGCTCGCGAGACGGTGACTGCCGCAGCCTTGGCGCCGAGCGCCAGAAGGGCCGCAATCTGATCTTCGGACAGGCTTGCGACCTGTGTCTTGGTGAGCATGTTCTGCATTTTCAGCGAGGCCAGCACACCGGCGTCGAACGTATCACCGGCACCGACCGTATCGACCACCGTCACCTTCTCGCTCGGCACGGTCACCTTGTGATTGGCGGTGTAGCCGACTGCACCATCGGCGCCGCGGGTTACAACGACGAGCTTTGCGCCGTGATGCAGCCAGTGGCGGGCAAGCGTGTCCTCATCGCCTTCCAATCCGAACCAGGCGAGGTCTTCGTCGGAGAACTTGACGATATCAGACATCGCCGCCATGCGGTTGATGCGCGCGAGATGCGAGGCCTTGTCCTTGATAAAGCCGGGACGGATGTTCGGATCGAGAGAGATGACGCGCTCGCCCTGCTCGCGGGCCATCAGTGCCTCGTAGGTCGAGCCGCACGGTTCCGGGATGAGGCTGATCGCGCCGAAATGCAGGGCTTCGCAATCGTCGCCGATCGCCGGCAGGTCGGCCTCGGTGATCATGCGGCCGGCCGTCCCCTCGTCATAGAAGGCGTAGGTGGCATGGCCATCGACCAGCTTGACGAAGGCAATGGTGGACGGGCGGGCGGTGATGGCGCAGTAGCTGAAATCGACATTGCTGCCGCGCAGCGTCTCGCGCAGCACATCGCCCATCATGTCGTCGGCAAGGCCTGTGAAGAAGCCCGTGTCCACGCCGAGGCGCCCGAGCGCGATGGCCGTATTGAAAATGGCGCCACCGGCATAGGGCGCAAAGCCCTTTTCGCCAAGCGTGGTTTCACGCGGAAGCATGTCGATCAGAGCTTCGCCGCAGCACAGGATCATGGTTTTCCTCCCAAGGAATTTGCCTGTTTTCGACAGGAATAAGCGAGCTTTTGTCCGTTGACCAGAGCAAAAGCTCGCGTTCCGCGAATGCTTAGCGGGGCAGTTCGCTGATGCCGCCGTTGCGGGCCGACCATGCCAGCGGGGCATCCAGAAATGCCTCGACTTCCGACAGCGTGTTCTCGTCGAACAGCTTCTGGTCGCGGGCGACCGAAAGCACGTTGCGCCATGTGGCAATGTGGTGGAACTGCACCTTGCCATCGGCAAAACGCAGCGCGCCCTCGTCGAAGATACCGTAGTAGAACAGGGCCATGCCATGATCGACGACGCCGCCGGCAGCGCGGATGGCATCGATGAACTTGAACATCGAACCGCCGGCCGTGGTCAGATCCTCGATCACGAGGACGCGTGAACCTTCGGGCAGGTTACCCTCGATCTGGGCGTTGCGGCCATGGCCCTTGGGCTGCTTGCGCACATAGATCATTGGCAGCGCCAGGCGGTCTGCCAGAAGGGCAGCGAACGGAATGCCAGCGGTCTCGCCGCCTGCGATGCAATCGAATTTCTCAAAGCCGGCGTCACGCAGAAGCGTCGACACGGCGAAATCCATGATGGTGGAGCGGATGCGCGGGTAGGACAGCAGCTTGCGGCAATCGATATAGACCGGGCTCATCATGCCTGAGGCAAACTTGTAGTGCTTTTCGGCATTGAAATGCACCGCACCGATTTCCCACAGCATCTTGGCCATGAGTTCGGCCATAACGCTACGGTCCGGAAATGTGGTTTGAATCATGCGCCCGCTCCTTTGCTCGATTCATCGTGTCGCAAGTCCCGGCGGTAAGGCCGCATGACATTCTCGTCGGAACTGCATCTAGAAACCACGCGCCGCAATATCAGCAAGCGGGAGACCGCGCCAGCGCAAGGCGGGTACGATTTACTGAATTCAGGCGTTTTCAGGCGCTTGTGCGATTTTCGCCCGACGACACTGACCGCAGGTAGCCTGAGACCTGGACGCGGTCACGCCCGGCCCGCTTTGCTTCGTAAAGTGCCGCATCGGCGAGGCTAAGCACAGTTTCGAAAAGCACGCCCGATTGGGAACCCACCGCGATTCCGGCGCTGACCGTGCAGCGCACGCGTTCAACCCCGACCGTGATGTCACGGGCACCGAAACGATTGCGGATATCGTTGGCGATCCGCTCGGCGCGCCCCGGCAGAACATTGTCGAGAAGGACGGCGAATTCCTCGCCGCCCAGTCGCGCGGTGTTGGGGCCCGGCGTTTCCACCAGCAGATCCTCGGCAAAGATCTTCAGCACTTCATCGCCGACCGCATGACCGTACTGGTCGTTGATTGTCTTGAAACGGTCGATGTCGAACACGATGACTGCGGTGGAGGTGCCCAGCATCCGACCGCCGTTGCGCTCGAACATGGCGCGGCGGTTCATCAGTCCGGTCAGCGCATCGGTCATTGCCTCGCGCCGATGGAGCGCTGCCATGCGCCACTGGTGAAGCGCCAGCGAGAGCGCGCCGATGCCTGTCATGCCGGCGATGCAGATGCCGATATTGAGCGTCTCGGCCCAGTTGTTCGGGGCGTGACCCAGCACCCACTGCTGGTTGGCAATGAGGACGGATGCACACAGAACGAAGGAAAATCCGCTCATCGCATAAAGGATGGCCATGCCGGTCAGCGGACCGGGCGCTTCGCTGCGCGCCAGCCAGTATTGCCATGCCGTACCGCCAAGAAGCAGCGCTGCTGCAATGTTCATCAGGATGAAGCCCAGCCCGTCGAGACCGCCGATCATCAGCGGCAGACCCGGGGCGATCGCCGCAAGCGCCAAAAGTTCGGCAAGCCGCCAGGGCCTTGCACCGGTGCGGAACTGCACGGAAGCACCGTATATCACGCTGAGGCCGGAGATCATGAACACGTATGCGACGGATGCGGTCAGGGTACCGGCTTCGGCCGTGTAGAAGCCATAGGCGAAGATGCCGGTTACCGTCATGCTCAATGCGATGACCAGCGTCAGCAGGAAAGAATCGGTCCGCCTTGAAAACCAGGTGCCGAACAAGGTCACCATCAGGCACGCGGCAGAAACGCCGAGCGCAAGCAGAAGAGATTTATAGTCTAGCGTCATGCCGGCAAACTCTTCGGTGATCGAAGTCAGGTAACGGGCGGAAAACTATCTCCCGTTTGTCTCCAAATTATTACCAAGCAACCGTCAAGCTTAAATTTCCTGCCAAATGCCGCTTAGGTTTCAACGACTTCCCAGTGCAGCGGAAACATCGGATCAAACACGGTGATGAGGCCAGCCCCCGTGTCCCGCTTGTCCGGGAAAGCAACCGGATCAGCCTGGCGAACCATCGAGATGCGTTCTTCGTTGGGCGCCAGACCATACCAAGCAGGGCCGTTCAGCGAGGTGAAGGCTTCGAGCTTGTCGAGCGCGTTATCCTGTTCGAACACATGGGCAAGGCAGCTCATGGTGTTGAGCGAGGTATAGATGCCGGCGCAACCGCAACCGCATTCCTTCAGCGGATCCACATGCGGCGCCGAATCGGTGCCGAGGAAGAAGCGGGCATCGCCGGAAGTCGCAGCGGCTCTCAGTGCCAGGCGATGGTTTTCGCGCTTGGCGACCGGCAGGCAGTAATAATGCGGGCGGATACCGCCGACGAGAAGCGCGTTGCGGTTGATGATCAGGTGATGGGTGGTGATCGTTCCGGCCAGATTGGATTCGGCCGACTTGATATAGTCGATGCCGTCGGCCGTGGTCACATGCTCCATCGTCACCTTCAGTTCCGGCAGGCGCTTGCGCAGCGGATCGAGAACGGTCTCGATGAAGACGGCTTCGCGGTCGAAGATATCGACGTCCGGCGTCGTGACTTCGCCGTGTACGCAAAGCGGCAGGCCGATCTTTGCCATGCGCTCGAGCGCCGGCATCGCCTTGTCGAAATCGCGCACGCCACCATGCGAGTTGGTGGTGGCACCGGCGGGGTAGAGTTTGACTGCGGTGATCAGGCCGCTGTTCTTGCCGTCTTCGAGATCATTGGGATCGGTCTGTTCCGTCAGGTACAGCGTCATCAGCGGTTCGAACCGGTCGCCCTTGGGCAATGCCGCCATGATCCGTTCGCGGTACGCTCTTGCGTCTGCGGTCGTGACCACCGGCGGGACCAGATTGGGCATAATGATCGCGCGCGCGAAATGCCGGCTGGTATCGCCGATCACCCCTTCGAGAACCGCGCCGTCGCGCAAATGCAGATGCCAGTCGTCGGGGCGGCGGATACTGATGGTATTCATGGGGCCTCTGGGCGGTTGTTGGCGCTGGAAGAGTTCATCCCCCTTAGCATCAACATTCCGCTCAAAACAATCACCGCGACAACAAACTGACGCGGACGATAGTGTGGAACCCCATCACTACACGCCCCGATTACACGCAAATGTGCACAGGCTGGATACCATTTATCAATGAAAGCTTAAGATCGGCAGGAACCAGTCCGCATTTCCGGCGTTCGTCCACCAATCGAACAGTTCTACCAGCCGGAGCGAGAAGATGAAATCCCTTAATTCGAAAGTCAACAGGGGATTGGCAATTGCAGCAGGCGCTGCCGCAGCTTTCTGTGCATTGACGGTTTCCCTGAGTGCCCAGGAGCGTTCCAACCTCCTCGTGACTGTAGCTCTTCAGACCGAGTGCGACCAGCTTGCCGGCAGCCCGTTCGACGAGCAGCGCAATGGTTCATTTGCTCCGGTCGATATCGCAAACATCGACGTTAAGGCCGTTGATGCGTGCCGCACCGCTTACGAGGCGACCGGCAACCCGCGTTTCGCCTATCAGCTGGGCCGCGCGCTCAATAATTCCGAACAGGCCGATCAGGCGATGACGGCTTATAATGTAGCTGCCGAAGCAAACTACCCTGCAGCCAAGGTTAACTTCGGCATGCTGATGGGCCGCCTCGGTGACGAGCAGCAGGAATTCCGTCTCTATACCGAAGCCGCAAACGGCGGTAACCGGCTCGCAGCCTACAATCTTGGCGTCGCCTATCGCGATGGCCTGGGAACTCAGGTCGACGTCACCAAGGCGCTCACCTGGTTTGAAAAGGCAGCTGCTGAAGGCGACGATACCGCTGCGTTCAATATCGGCGCGATTTATGACGAAGGCACTATGTTGCCGGCCGACGATCAGACGGCGATTGCCTGGTACGATCTGGCTGCACAGCGCGGCAATACCGATGCGATGATCAATCTCGGCCTGATGTACGAAAGCGGTGAAGGCATTACGGCCGACGCCCAGAAGGCGGTCGACCTCTATCGCAAGGCTGCCGAGAAGGGCGACCTGTTCGGCGCCCAGAAGGTCATGGAATTCCAGGAACTCGGCATGATCCCCGCTCAGCCGAAGCAGGACATGAACGAGGGTATGAACACGCTGGTTCTGAAGCAAGGCGACATTGAGACTCCTGCCAAGAACGGCAGAGATATCTAAGACTTTCGAGACAACGCAGGCTCGCCGACGGCCTCCGCTTAGATCTCTCCGGCTGACGGACCCCAGACATCCGTCATCGCGAAACCATCGGCCAGTGGATCGAACGGATCAAGCGCGATCTGGTGCAGACCGAATGTAAAACCGCGTCCCGCTATCGTCGGAATGATCGCAGGTTTGCCGGCTACCGTCGTTTCGGCAGCCAATCCCACTTCGAACTGAGTGCCGATGATGGAGCGCGAGATGAAGCTGTCTCCGACCTTTGCCCTGCCGCGCGCGTGAAGCGTTGCGAGATTGGCCGAGTTGCCGGTGCCGCAGGGCGACCTGTCTGCCCGGCCCGGCCACATTGTCGTACAGGTTCTAACCGTGCCATCCACTTCCGTATCGCGAAACATCACATAAGCAACGCCGGAAATTTCGGGAATTTCAGGGTGTACGACCTCGACCTGCCGGTTGACCAGATCCTTCAGGATCATGCCGGCCTTGACCAGTTCCGCGGCATTGCCCTTCTCGATCTTCAGGCCGATCTGGTCGACATCAACCAATGCATAGAAGATGCCGCCGTAGGACAGGTCGAGCGTGACATCTCCCCATTGCGGTGTGCTGATCGTCACATCAAGCTGATGGACAAAGGACGGCACCATGGTGAGCTTCACCTTCTCGCATCGTCCGTCGCGGCAGGTAGCAACGGCCCTGACGAGGCCCGCAGCCGTTTCCAGCGTCACGACCGTCTCGGGCTCTTTCATCTCGACGATACCGGCTTCCAGAAGCGCGGTGGTGGCGCAGATGGAGTTGGACCCGGAACTGGCATGCGCCTGATCCGGCTGGAGGATCACAAAGGCTGCATCCGCATCCGGATGCTTCGCCGGCAGCAGCAGGTTGACGGAACCGATCGGGGCGCCACGCGGTTCCAGGCAGAGGAAGCGGCGCAGTTCGTGGCCCTTGGGATCGGAATTCAACCAGGCAAGCTGGGCTGCGACCGTATCGCCCGGGATCTTCGGGACGCCACCGATTGCGACCCGTCCGATCTCACCTTCGGCATGGACATCCAGCAACTGGATCGTACGTTTCCATCTCATGTTTCGCCCCTGACGCGCTTGAACCTTTTGCCGGATCTCACCGGCCTGATCTCTTTGAAACCGGCCTCAGCGAAGCCAGAGGTACCGGAAGCCCATGTTTCGGTCCGGCGCGCGATGATACGGAACGAGCCTTGTCCGGAAATCGGTGGCGGAAAGACCAGTCGCGCTTTCCAGCATTGCCGCATCGAGTTTCGGCTCGACAACGGCACCGTCTCCATCCGCCTCGATCACCAGGACCGGCGGCGCGAGATCCCGCATCGCGCGCTTGACTGATGCGCTGTCGATGTCGAACACCGGTACATCGGGAAACTGCATGCGGATATTGCCGGAAAGATGCATCCCGAGCGCCAGAATGGTTGCCGGGCGATCCTCGGTGCGGATCTGCTTTGCCAGGTCAGCAAACGGCATATTGATACGGCCCGGAGGTCCAAGCAGGCCTGCCGTCAGAACCTTTGCCGGCCCCGGTACCAGCACGACCACCATGATCACCAGAAACACGGGGACCAGCCGTTTGAAACCCAAACCAAGGTCGGCCCCGGCGCGATCGAATTTCAGCAGCAGATATAGCGGCAATGCCAGCAGATAAGGGTCGAGCCAGCGCTCGGTGATCCGTGTCGTTCCAGCCACGAGGACGACCGCAACCACGCCAACCAGCGAGAACAGCATGATGCGGCCAAACAGCGTGGTCCAGCGATCGCCTGCCCTGACCGCCCGCTTGACCGACGACTTGAATGCAAGTGCCAGCACGACGACAGCCAGTGCGCCAAAGGCGAGGCAGGCGACGAGGAGCGATCCGAGCGCCTTGGTGACGCGGAAAACACCCTGCGGCGCATCCGACTCAACCATTTTGCCGAGCGTGCCACGCGTTGCGAGATCGAGATTGCCGAGAAGCCAGACCGCGTGCGGCAGGACGATGGCAATGCAGATGACGGCGGCAAGCAGCATGCGCGGATCAAGAAGACGCGCGCGCCAGTCCCGATCGAGCGCAACCGCCACGATGGTCGCGGCAGGAAGGATGACGAAATTGTACTTCGAGATCGTACCGATCCCGATCGCAATGCCGATGATCGCATATCCCTGCCAGTCAGGACGCACCAGCGTGCGGCAAAGACCGTAGAAAAACAGGGAGGTCGCCATCAGGAGCGCGATCGTGTGGGTAAGATCCTGCTGCGGCATGAAGGAAACCTGCGGCAGCAGCGTCAGGCTGAGCATAGCAAGGCCGGCAAAGCTGCGGCTGACCTGCAGTTCCCGCGCGGCAAGGCCCATGAACAGATAGACCAGGAACAGCATTCCGAACCGGGGCAGCGCCAGCGACAGCAGCGAGATGTCCAGCGCGCCAACGAACAGGTTCTGTACCCAGTTGTAGAAAGGCGGCTGCGGTCCGTAGCCGAGCAGCCAGAACTGCGAGTTGAGCGACTGCTCAGCCTCGTCGAGCGTCAACGAATTGGGAAGCGACACGCGAATGGCGATGCTGAGTATGAAGTAGATGCCGAACAACACCGCGACCGGCTTCACACCACCGGAAAGAAAGCCGGAGATGCCCCCACTAGCGCCGGAGCCACCGTCTCTCGATGACAGCATGTTTGCCTTCTGCATGGTTCTCGCTCCGAATTGACGGAACAGCAGGTCGCATATCCCCTATCGACAAATCAACAAAAATGATTGCCGGCGGACCGAGAGTTGAGAGAACATTTTTGGGAAGAAGAGAATGGCGCACCCGAAGAGATTCGAACTCCTGACCCCCAGATTCGTAGTCTGGTGCTCTATCCAGCTGAGCTACGGGTGCGTCTGCAAGCAGTGTGTTTTGCTTGCGTGGCGATCCTCTAAATGCTGCGGCAAAGGATTGCAAGCGATTTTCGGTCAGCGACTGTCATTTTCATGTCAAATAGTTCGCAAGCCCCTGAATTTGCGTGATTTTGCGATCAGGCGCGGGCGCGGTAGTCGTCCAGCGATACGGGACGGTCGGGAATTTCGATGCGGAACTGAGTACCCTCGGTCGGCTTTTCCACCAGCGCAATCGTGCCGCCATGGGCAAGGACAAGCTCGCGTGCGATCACCAGGCCAAGACCGGTGCCGCCGGACCGGGCCGAACCGCGGAAGGCCGAGAACAGGTTCTCGCGGGCCTTGCGGGGCATGCCGGGGCCGGTGTCGTCAATCATGATGCTGACGACGCTGCCGACCCTGTGGGCTGAGACCGTGATGCGGCGCGCAATCGACTTGTCGTCCGGCTCGAACGTCACCAGCGCCTGCAGCGCGTTGCGGCAGAGGTTGTGGATCACCCGGAAGATCTGTTCGCTGTCGCAATCGACCTCGAGATCGACGGCGATCTGATCGTGAAATTCGATGCCGGCATCAGGATCGATGGCCAGGATGTCGCGGACTTCCTGGAAAAGTTCGGCGAGAAGAATCCGGCGCCGCTTCGGCGCGGCTTCCGAGGCCTGCCCATAAGCCAGCACTTCGGTCGTGTAGCCGACGGCGCGGTCGATCGTGCGCAACAGTTTTGGTGCGAAGCTGCGCACCATCGGATCTTCGACATCGGTCAGGCGGTCCGACATCAGCTGCGCTGACGCAAGGATGTTGCGCATGTCGTGGTTGATCTTGGAGACGGCGAGACCGAGATCGGCCAGGTTGCGCTGTTGTTTCAGCGTCCGCTGCAGCTCCGTCTGCATGGCCGACAAATGCCGGCCGGCGACGGCGAGCTCGCCACGAGACCGGTCGGCAGTAAACACACGCGCAGGATCTTCCGGCTGCTCGGAAAATTTCTGCATGCTTTTCGTCAGGCGGCGGATCGGCAGGATCATCATGCGGTTGATGGCGAGGAAGATAAGAACTGCCGTGATGATCGAAATCAGGAGTGACAGGAGAAACATCATCTTCGCGTATTTGAGCATATCCTTGCGCAGAGCATCATCGGTCATGACCAGTTCGATGATCATGTCGCTTTCGCCGATCGGGCCGTAGATGCGCATGACGCGTCCGCCGCCCAAAAACAGCGTGTCCAGCGCGTCGCGCATCGTCACCAGAAGCGGCGTATCGGTCAGATCATACTGCTCGTCGATCTGCGGCGGCACATCGACTGCTGCCAGCAGGCGCGAGGTCCCGTCCTTGCGCAGCGCAATCACCTTGGTTCCGGTGGCAAGAAGCGTGTCGTCCTGTACGGCGCGGGGCAGTTCCGCCGGCTGAAGTCCGTCGATGACGATTCCGGCCGCAGCGGCAGTATCCAGCCGGTCACGCAGCCAGTTCATCCGCATGCCGGCAACAGACGGCATGAAGATCAGGATTTCGGCCAGCATCACGAAGACGATCGTCAGCCAGAGAAGACGACCGGAGAGCCCACGGAAAAGCTGCGGCATCTGCTCGGCAGACGCCCTGGAGGCTGTTCCGGTCTGCGCCGATTGCTCCTGCTTTGGAGTTTCGGCCCCATCATCCATGTGGCTCGTCATCGTTATCTCGCCTGTCCAGCCGTTCGGTGGTGGCTGCAATCATCTGCATATTCTAGCTTTCTGGCGCATTTTTTCCACCCCCCAACCGGAAGTCGGCCTTGGAGCGTTTCCTGGGCTAGATTGAAGCACGACAGAACCGACAAAAACAAAGGGCCCGGATGGACGATACCACCTGGGCCCCTGTTCGCTTGCACGGTTGGTTCGGCTCAGAACTCTTCCCAGTCCGCGCTTGCCGACGGCGCCGCTGCCGCAGCGGCGGATCCGCCGCCAAAGGCGCGGGCGATCGATTTGGTCATGGTCTTGACCGGGGACACGCGGGGCGCCGGTGTTCTTGCGGAGGCAGAACCGGAAGCGACCGCGACGGGCGCACGATGACCCGACGCTTCTCCGTCGATCCGGAACTTGGATACGAGTGCGAAAAGATTGTCCGCTTCACCGGAAAGCCTCGAGGTCGCGGCGGATGTTTCTTCCACCATCGCGGCATTTTGCTGCGTCACCTGATCCATCTGGTTGATGGCGCTGTTGATCTCCGCCAAGCCGGTCGCCTGCTCGCGCGATGCAACCGCGATCGAGTTGATGTGATCGTTGATGCTGATGACGCGGGATTCAATGTCGGACAGGGCATGGCCGGTGTTCTGGACGAGACGCACGCCGGCCGCTACTTCGTCACCGGACTTGCCGATCAGCGCCTTGATATCCTTGGCCGCACTGGCAGACCGCTGCGCCAGTTCGCGCACTTCCTGTGCGACGACGGCAAATCCCTTGCCGGCTTCGCCCGCACGAGCTGCCTCGACACCGGCGTTGAGCGCCAAGAGGTTGGTCTGGAAGGCAATCTCGTCGATGACGTTGGTAATCTGGGCAATCTCGCGCGATGCCTGCTCGATACGGCCCATGGCGTCGACGGCGCTGCGCACCACCTCACCGGACTGCACGGCACTGGTCTTGGCTTCGCTCACCATCACGGTCGCCTCGGTGGCGCGCTCTGTCGAGGTCTTCACGACAGCTGTGATCTCGTCGAGTGCCGCCGAGGTTTCTTCCAGAGCTGCTGCCTGCTGCTCGGTGCGCTTGGAGAGATCGTTGACGGCGGAGCTGAGTTCGGATGCTCCGTCGTTCATCGCGCCGGTTCCGGCACGGATGTTGCGCATGGTGCCACGCAGCGTGTCCATCGTCGCATTGACGTTCTGCTGCAGTTCGGCAAAGGCGCCCTTGAAATGGCCAGCCATGCTGTCGTCGAACTTGCCTTCCGCCAAGCTGCCGATGACACGGCGCGTTTCCGCCACGCCTGCATCGACACTTGAGACAAGCTGATCGACATTGCGTGCGAACCGGTCGAGGTTTTCATCGCCCCACTGCTTGTCTATGCGCCGCGAAAAATCACCTTCGACCGCTGCGCCGACGACGTTGGCCATACGCGCCTGAAGATCATCGTTCTTCGATCGCATCTCTGCTTCGGCACCGCTCATCCGCGCCACCTCGAGGCCGTTCTTCTTGAACACGCCGACAGCCTCGGCCATGTCTCCGATTTCGTCGGCACGGCCGGCAAAGGGCACAGCTGCAGCGTAGTCGCCGGTGGCCAGGCGCTTCATCGAAGACGTGAGCTCGAGAATTGGCTGGCTTATCTGCTTGCGACCGAGCGAAATTCCGAATGCCAGACCACCCATCACACCCAGCAGGGTAGCGCCGAGCACGCTGTAGAAGATCATGTCGCCAAAGCCGTCGATTTCGGCGCTGAGCTTGTCCATCGCCGCCTGGTCGATCTTGACGATTGCGTCGATCTGCTCCTGGTAAGCCTTGCGGTTGGCGCGATTGGCGTCGTTATTGCCCTGAACGTTGGCGGCCTGTGGCCCTTCGGCTTGGCCCAGACGCGCAGTCTCGGAGCGGAAGGCCTTAAATTCCTGGAAGCGCGCGACGAGCTTGTCGAAGATTTCCTTCTCCTCCGCCGGGACGGTCGGCCCCCAAGCGGCGAGGAGCTTCTCGATTTCGGCAAGCGATTTCATGATACCATCGCCGAACGGCTTGGCGCTTGCTGCGTCCTTGGCTGCATAGACGCCCCGCGCATCCATAACAACGGCCGTCACCATGCGGTTAAGATGCTCACCCTGGTACACGCGCTGCGCAACAGCAGCATAGTCTCTGGTCTGCTGATTGTATTTCTGGACTGCGAAGAGCGATATGCCACCGATGACACAGGTTACAACGCTCATCACACCAACGAGCATGTTGATCTTGGCTCTTATCTTCACAATGCATTCCCCCGAAGCGACAAATTAAAAAATGCGGAGGGCCCTAAACTCCTACATCTTGATGGTGCGAGAAATAGCACTGAGAGATTAACATTTGTTGATGATCAAAAGCTCAGTTAGTGAGCGCCTGCCTAGTCTAGCGCTGCCTCGCAACTGACTGAAGTCTCCCGAATCCACGAAAATACATGGGGTCTACTCCGGGAAAGCACGGTTTTCATCCGTCAGGCTTACAGGACATGGAAAGCCCGTGTGGACACAAGCGTTAACGCGACATCCAGAATCCAGCCAACTTCGTCAGACACTTGCCCGGAACCGAGCGCAATCGCGGTGCTGCGATTGACTTTTCGCGCCTCTTCCCCTTATAAGCCGCGCACGTTCACAAGGCTCCCAGTCGCACTGCGGCCGGCGCCCGAACGTTTCCTAAACGCTCTTGCTTTTAACGAAGCAAACTTCAAGAAGGGCCGCACACCGCGGTATTAAAAAAATGAAGCGTACCTACCAGCCGTCCAAGCTTGTTCGCAAGCGTCGTCACGGCTTCCGCGCCCGCATGGCAACCAAGGGTGGCCAGAAGGTTCTTGCCGCTCGCCGCTCACGTGGCCGCGCTCGTCTCTCGGCTTAACGCCGGGATGCCCGGATAGCGGGCGATGACGACCGAACCTACGAACAAGAAGACTGCCGGGCGGCTGAAAAGCCGGCCGCAGTTCCTTGCCGTGCGAAAGGGTGAAACCCGACGCGGCCGGACTTTCCTTCTGGAAGTCCTTGATCGACATCAGCCGGACGAAGCGCCGCGGGTCGGATTTACTGTTACCAAGAAGCACGGCAACGCGGTTGAACGAAACCGCATGCGCCGCCGCCTGAAAGAGGCGGTTCGGCACTCAGCCGCATTTGCAATGAAGAACGGACACGACTATGTCATTGTCGCGCGGAGGGAGGTCCTCAAGACCCCGTTTGCAGACATGACGGCACAGCTCATCGAGCGCATCGAAAGCCTGCCGAAATCGAAGCGGTCCGAGGAGACCCTTTCCAGGAAAGCATGATGGAAAAAAACCGCAATTACTTCATCGCGATCGCACTTTCTGTGATGATCGTCCTTGCCTGGCAGTTCCTCTATATGAACCCGAGGATGGAAGCTCAGCAGCGCGCCGACGAAGCACGGCTTGCGCAGCAGCAGCAGACCACCGAGCAGGCCGGACAGAACTTCACGCCGGAAAGCCCGGGCGCTGCAACCTCGACCGGCAACCTTCCTGGCGCAAACCAGGCGCAGGCGACGGCTACCCGCGAAGAGGCGCTTGCAAAGTCTCCGCGCGTTGCGATCGAGACCGCGGCCGTCTCGGGCTCCATCAACCTGGTCGGCGCTCGCTTCGACGATCTGAAGCTTCGCGAATATCATGAGACGGTCGACGACAAGAGCCCGATCATCACGCTATTCTCCCCGGCCGATACCAGAGACGGCTATTTCACCGAGCTTGGTTACATCGGCAGTGACACCAGCGGCACCGTACCCGGTTCCGGCACGCGGTGGACGCTTGCTGGCGGCGACCGGCTGACGCGCGAAACGCCGGTGACGCTGTCGTTCACGAACGACAAGGGCATCGTCTTCAACCGCACCATCGCGATCGACGAACACTACATGATCACGGTCAACGACAAGATCGACAACCCGACCCAAGAGCCGGTTTCGATCTCCTCCTATGGCCGCGTGACCCGTTACAACAAGCCGGCAACGCCGTCCGTCTGGGTCATCCACGAAGGCTTCATCGGCGTTCTCGGTGCCGACGGCAGCCTCAGCGAACATACCTATCACAATATCGAGGAAGAGGCTGTCGCCAACACGAAGGCGACCGGCGGCTGGCTCGGCATTACCGACAAATACTGGGCCTCGACGATCGTGCCGCCACAGGCGATGCCGTTCGAATCCCGCTTCACGCATTTCACCGACGGCCAGCCGCGTTACCAGGCGGATTACAAGGGCGACGCGCTTTCGATCGCTCCCGGCCAGTCGACAGAGCTGAAGAGCCTCGTGTTTGCCGGCGCCAAGGAAGTTCCGCTGATCGACCAGTATGTCGAGCAGCTCAAGATCCCGCATTTCGATCTGGTGATCGACTGGGGCTGGTTCTACTTCATCACCAAGCCAATGTTCAAACTGATGGACTTCTTCTTCCGTCACGTGGGCAATTTCGGCGTGGCAATCCTTTTGACAACCGTCGTCGTCAAGCTGCTCTTCTTCCCGCTGGCGAGCAAGCAGTATGCCTCCATGGCCAACATGAAGCGCATGCAGCCGCGGATGGAAGAGCTGAAGGCCAAGCACGGTGATGACCGCATGGCCCTTCAGCAGGCGATGATGGCGCTCTACAAGGAAGAAAAGATCAACCCGATCGCCGGTTGCTGGCCTGTGGTGCTGCAGATCCCTGTCTTCTTTGCGCTCTACAAGGTGATCTATACCACCATCGAAATGCGGCATGCGCCGTTCTTCGGCTGGATCCAGGACCTTTCTGCGCCGGACCCGACATCGCTGTTCAATCTGTTCGGTCTTCTGCCTTACGACGTCCCGCATTTCTTGATGATCGGCGTCTGGCCTATCATCATGGGCATCACGATGTTCATCCAGATGCGCATGAACCCGACGCCGCCGGATCCGACACAGGCGATGATCTTCACATGGATGCCGCTGGTCTTCACCTACATGCTGGCATCGTTCCCGGCCGGTCTCGTGATCTACTGGGCATGGAACAACACGCTTTCGGTGTCGCAGCAGGCCCTGATCATGAAGCGCCACGGCGCCAAGATCGAGCTGTTCGACAACATGAAGGGGCTGTTCAAACGAAAGCCCGCGGCGTCCAAATAGCTATTCTTCAGAAACCCCGGTTCGCCGGGGTTTTTCTTTGGCCGATTGAGAGCCTAGCGAGCGGAAAGCGACATTGGCTGGCGTGGGTGGATCAGTCCCGCCTTTGGGCCGGCGCTAGGTTGCCCGAGGCAAGTTCCGCAAGCAGAGTAGAACATGCTGACGCTGGAATTGCTCCAGCAACCGGAACAGTCCCATGCCTGCGCCCTTCCCGCCGCCCACCCCACCGGGTCCACCCTTGGCCGGCACGATCCCCGCGAGCCTTCCCGGCTCGGAATACCGTATCGGCGCCCTGCTCGTCTTCGGCTCTGCTTTTGCCTGGAGTTTCGGCGGTGCGATCGCCCGCTTTCTCGATATCCCCGACAGCTGGACGATCGTGTTCTGGCGCAGCCTGTTCGGCACCCTGTTCCTGCTCGCCTTCATGCTGCTGCGCGACGGGCCGCGCGGCACGGTGGCGCTGTTTCGCAGCATGGGCTGGCCGGGCCTTTCGGTCGGCCTCTGCTTCATGGTGGCGTCCACCTGCTTCATCATATCGATCCAGTATACGACCGTCGCCAATGTGGTGCTGCTCGGTGCCGGTGTGCCGCTGTTTGCGGCGCTGATGGTCTGGCTGTTTTACGGCGAGCGCATATCGGGCGTTACCTGGCTTGCGATCGGCACCGTGATCGTCGGTGTCGGCATCATGGTATCGTCCTCGTTTACCGGAAAGGTCTCGCCGCTCGGAGACGGTCTGGCGCTGATCATTCCGCTGGTGTTTGCGCTGGCGACCGTCATCACCCGCCGTTACCCGCATGTGCGGATGACACCCGCCACCTGCTTCGGATGCTTTGCAGCCGGCATGATCGCGCTGACGATGTCTTCGAACCTCGCGGTCACCCCGGGCGAACTCGGTATTCTCTTCATCTTCGGTGCGCTCAATCTCGGGCTCGGCATGGCACTGTTCGTCACCGGTGCGCGGCTTATCCCCTCAGCGCTGGCTGCCCTGCTCGGCACTGGTGAAACCGTTCTCGGGCCCGTCTGGGTCGCCGTGATCCACGGCGAGATCCCGGCACCGCGCACAATCGCGGGCGGGGTGCTGATCCTTGCGGCGCTCATCACCCATCTGACATTCGAGTTTCGTCGCCAGAAGAGACAGAACCGGTCGAACGCTTGACATATGGGGCTAAAACCCGGAAGCGATGTCCTTGAATTGAAGACAGGACGACGAGACCATGGCCGCAGACCATAATTCCGAGGAAAAGACGCTGTTCGGCAGCGCGTGGATCTTTATCCGCGGCGTGCCCTCGATGGAGTTTCTGCCACCGGAAGGACCGCTTGAGATCGCGTTTGCCGGACGCTCGAATGTCGGCAAGTCCTCGCTGATCAATGCGCTCGTGGGCTACAAGGGGCTGGCGCGCACATCCAACACGCCGGGCCGCACACAGGAACTGAACTATTTCGTGCCCGACGGCTATTCCGGCCAGGCAGGCGACCTGCCGCCGATGGCGCTGGTTGACATGCCCGGCTACGGCTATGCGCAGGCGCCCAAGGAAAATGTCGACGCCTGGACGAAGCTTGTGTTCGATTACCTGCGTGGCCGCGCCACGCTGCAGCGCGTCTATGTGCTGATCGACAGCCGCCATGGCATCAAGAAGAACGACGAGGACGTGCTCGACCTGCTCGACAAGGCCGCCGTCTCCTATCAGATCGTCTTGACGAAGACGGACAAGATCAAGGATCCTGCGGTTCCGAGGCTGATTGCCGAGACGCTCGAAAAGATCCGCAAGCGGCCCGCTGCCTATCCGGAAGTGCTGTCGACATCGTCTGAAAAAGGCCGCGGCCTGGACGAGCTGCGCGCCGAGATCATGAAGACCATCGGCCGGTAAATAACTCCCAGAACGCAAAAATCCGGCCGCCTGTGACAGGCGACCGGATCTTTATGCGAGGCTTCGACCTGCTTTGGTCAGCCGTTACATCTTCGGCAGCAGAACCTTGTCGATGACGTGAATGACGCCGTTCGACTGCTTGACGTCGGCGATCGTCACAGTGGCTACACCACCGGTTTCGTCGGTGAGCGTGATCTTGCCCATGCTTTCCTTGGCCTTCAGAACGCAGCCGCCGACGGTCTTGACGTCATGCGTGCCCTTGTCGTCCTTGATCATCTTTTCGATCGCGGTCGACATGGCGTTCGCGGCCACCACGTGGCAGGTAAGGATCTTGGTCAGCTGCGCCTTGTTTTCCGGCTTCAGCAGGGTTTCGACAGTGCCCTTCGGCAGCGCAGCGAAGGCTTCGTTGGTGGGCGCGAACACGGTGAACGGACCTTTGCCCTGCAGGGTCTCGACGAGGCCCGCAGCCTTCACGGCGGCGACCAGTGTCGTGTGATCCTTGGAGTTCATGGCATTCTCGACGATGTTCTTGTCTTCATACATGGCAGCGCCACCGACCTTCGGGTTTGCGGCGTAGGCGCCGGCAACGGAGGCGGACAGGATTGCGGCGCATGCGGCAAGGCGGATTGCGGATTTAAACATTGTTCTCTTCCTCTCTACAGCCTGAACGACCCCGGCGCTGAAGGCGCCTCCCAGGTCCGGCTTTCCCTCTGTGGGGACATGGCTAGAGACGAGAGGAAAGCGGGAAGAGTTTCAAAGGCTGGCGACGCGAAGACAGAAATCCGCTATGCCTTTGATTTAGCATCCCTTAATTAGAGATCCCGGATCTTTCCGACGGCGAGAACCGGCCCGGTCCGGTGACCGGTCGGCGAGCCGCCCAATGGTTCAAGGCTGACGGCGAAGGACGCGCCGTTCTCGACACGCTTGCGATGCCCGGCCGGCACTTCGATCGTGTCGCTGCCGCTTTCCGGCAGGATACCGAGCGAGATTGCCTCTTCACCGCTGCCGGGGACAAGCCACAGTTCGAGCGAGCGGCGTTCCGCCGTCGTTGCGGCAACGGGCGTCAGCTGCAAGCGACCGCTGGCACCGTCATACCGCGCCCTCAGGCCGAACGCATTGCCCTCGCCGCTCATCTCGGCGACCAGTTGCTTGCCCGGCGCAGAGCCACCCACAGGTCCGCCGATCCAGCCCGTCGACAAGGACGCGTATGTCACCAAAAGGGCAATCGAGGCGAATGACAGGCCGCGCCACAAAAGCAGCGAGTTCCACCATCCACCGCGTGCCAGCTCGTTTCCGAAACCGTTCTGGGCGAAGACGCGCTTTTCGATCCTGGCGTAAACGCCTTTCGGCGGACGTTCCTCGCCGTATTCCGCATCGAGGTCGGAAGACAGGTTTTCCTGCCAGCGCATCACCATGGCCGCAAAGGCCGCATCACGGACGATGCGATCCTCGACGCGGCGGCGCTGGTCAAGCGGCAGGACCCCGAGCACATATTCGCCAGCCAGAAGCTGGTCGCGGGAGCGATCGTTTTCGCTTTGGTCTGGTGTCGTCATCGGTCCAGGCACTCCCTCAGCTTGAGAAGGCTGCGCCTCAGCCAGGTTCGCATCGTATTCAGCGGCACGCCATGGCGTTCCGCCAGTTCCTGATAGGTCAGGCCTTCGACATAGGCGCTTTTGACCGCCCCTGCGCGGTCAGGATCGAGCTCCTGCATGCAGCTGTCAATGCGCCTTCCTTCACCGCGCATCACCGATGCCTCCTCCGGATCAGGACCGAGGTCGGCGATATCCGTCCTGTCTTCCAGAGCGTCCGTCACGGGCCGGCGGGCGCGAAGGCGGTCGATCGAATGGTTTCGGGCGATTGCGACGAGCCAACCGGCTGCGCTTGTTCCCGAAGGGGCAAACCGATCGGCTCTCTGCCATATCCGCACGAAAATCTCCTGCAGGGCATCTTCTGATTCGGCCCTATCCTTCAGGATACGCAGGCAGACTGCGAATAGTTTCGGCGAAACGCCGGAATAAAGCTTTGTGAATGCCGTCCGGTCGCGCAGTCCTACGCGGCCGATCAATTCGGCAATCTCGCGATCACTCACCAAAACCAAAGCCTCCCCGTGCGGCACAAGACGCAATGCATCGCTGCCACATACATGCCTCACCGTAATTTTGCTCATGAATTATTTGATCTGTCAAAAACATGCGTTAAAAGGCCCCACACATTTCCCCAGAGGTATTTCCATGACGGCTTCGGAAAGCGAACTTCAGGCACAACTTCTGGCACAGGCGCTGCCCTATATGCAGCGCTACGAGAACAAGACGATCGTCGTCAAATACGGCGGCCATGCAATGGGCGATATGGCTCTGGGCAAGGCTTTCGCGGCCGATATCGCGCTTCTCAAGCAGTCCGGCGTCAACCCGATCGTCGTTCATGGCGGCGGCCCGCAGATCGGCGCGATGCTGACCAAGATGGGCATCGAATCGAAATTCGAGGGCGGGCTTCGCGTCACCGACGCAAAGACGGTCGAGATCGTCGAGATGGTCCTTGCCGGATCGATCAACAAGGAAATCGTCGCGCTGATCAATCAGACCGGCGAATGGGCGATCGGTCTCTGCGGCAAGGACGGCAACATGGTGTTTGCCGAAAAGGCCAAGAAGACCATCATCGATCCTGATAGCCACATCGAGCGCGTGCTCGACCTCGGCTTCGTCGGCGAGGTTGTCGAAGTTGACCGGACGCTGCTCGACCTGCTCGCCAAGTCCGAGATGATCCCCGTCATCGCCCCCGTGGCCCCCGGCCGCGACGGCGCGACCTACAACATCAATGCCGATACGTTCGCGGGCGCCATTGCCGGCGCGCTGCACGCCACCCGCCTCTTGTTCCTCACGGACGTTCCAGGCGTGCTCGACCGCGACAAGAACCTGATCAAGGAACTGACCGTCGCGCAGGCACAGGTGCTGATCAAGGACGGCACGATCTCCGGCGGTATGATCCCCAAGGTCGAAACCTGCATCGAGGCGATCCGCGCGGGCGTGCAGGGCGTCGTCATCCTCAATGGCAAGACTGCACATTCGGTTCTGCTCGAGATCTTCACCGAACACGGTGCGGGCACGCTGATCGTTCCCTAAGCGGCACCAAGAGCTCGGCCTTCAGGACATCAGAAGGCCGAGGATGCCGCAGACGATCAGCAGGCAGCCCCACAGTTCCATGCGGTTCAGCCGTTCGTGGAACAGGAAATAGGACGATGCGAAGGTGAAGATCAGCTCGATCTGTCCGAGCGCCTTTACATAGGCCACCTGCTGCAACGTCATGGCCGTGAACCAGCAGGCGGAGCCAACCACGCCAGCGAGCCCGACCAGCGCCGAGGAGCGCCACGTACGCACGACTTGAACAATCTCTCGCTTGTCCTTCCACAGCATCCAGATCAGCATGAAAACGGTCTGGAATATCGTGACGCATGTCAGCGTGACGGCGGCCTGCATGATCGAATTGGGTCCGTTGAGCGACAGCGACGCGGATCGGAAGGAAATCGAGGCGATGGCGAAGAGGCCGCCCGAGGCCATGCCGATCAGCGCGATCCTGCCGACCATGGCGGTGCCGAGATTGCGCCACGAGAGCGGTAGATTGGCCATCGAGATCAGCATCACCCCGATCACCCCGACGATGATCGCCACTATGCCGCCGGTGGTCAGTTTGTCGCCCAGAATGATAAAGCCAAAGATCGCCGCCTGCACCGGCTCGGTCTTCGAATAGGCGGTGCCGACCGCGAAATTCCTTAGCGAAAACAGGTAGACCAGAAGCATGGTCGCGAAAATCTGCGCAAGCCCGCCGAGCACGACCCAGAAGACGAACTCAAGATCCGGGCTGGGCAATGCATAGCCCACACCGAAATGCAGAACGAGCACGTAGATGACGGCGAGCGGAAATCCGTAGCCGAAGCGCACGAAGCTTGCGCCGCGGGTGCCGAGCGAGCCTTGCAGATGCTTCTGAAGCGCTGACCGCAGGTTCTGGCAAAAGGCGGCAGCGATGGTGATGGGGATCCAAAGTTCCATCGCAAGGCGGTATCACGCGGCCCGATCATCGGCCAAGGTCGGCAAGGCCCGTAAATGTTCGTCGAAGCGGATTTTCTTCTCATCCAAACGCTGGCATAACACGGCCATGGACAAGACGCCGAAGACTGCCCCTGACGCCGCCGATTTCGCAGACATCCGTGACTGGGTTTTCGATCTCGACAACACGCTCTACCCGCATCACGTCAATCTGTTTTCGCAGATCGACAAGAACATGACGGCCTATGTGCAGGAACTGCTGCAGCTGGAGCATGACGAGGCCAAGCGGCTGCAGAAGCAGTATTATCACGAGCACGGCACGACGCTGCAGGGCCTGATGCTCAACCACGGCATCGATCCGGATGGGTTTCTCGACCGGGCGCATGCGATCGACTATTCGACACTGTCGCCGCATCCGGAACTGGGCGAGGCAATCCGGGCGCTTCCCGGCCGCAAGTTCATTTTTACCAATGGCAGCGTGCCGCATGCGCAGGCCGCCGCGCGCGCGCTCGGCATCCTCGACCATTTCGACGACATCTTCGATATTGTTGCCGCCGGTTATCTGCCAAAACCGGCCGGCGAGACCTACGACAAGTTCGCGGCCCTCCACACGGTCGATACGAAGAACGCTGTCATGTTCGAGGACCTGCCGCGCAATCTCATCGCGCCGAAAGCGCTCGGCATGCGCACAGTACTGCTGGTGCCGCGCAATCTCGATACTGTCGTCATCGAGCGTTGGGAAAAGTTTTCAGACGAGGACGATCACATCGATTACATCACCGACGATCTGACCTCGTTTCTGTCTGGCCTCAAGTTCGCGTAGGCCGCGCCTTACCAAAAGTTCATCTACATTACAGATGTTTAAGTGGTTTTGACCAGTTGCCGATCCTATCTTCAGGCTATCGAAGCAACCGGAAAGGACCACTCGATGATCGCGAAGAAGATAGTTTTGGCAAGCCTGAGCGCTGCTCTTATCGCTGGCGCAGCCATCCCCGCCTTCGCTGCACCAGGCCCTGACGGACCACGCCATCATGAAGGTCGGCGCGAAGGCCCTGACGGCGGCCCGCATGGCGGTCCACGCGCTGCGATGATGCAGGATGTCATGTTCGTTCGCCTTCTCAAGCAGGCGGATACGAACAAGGACGGCAAGATTTCCAAGGAAGAGCTGACCGCTCGCCAGGAAGCGCTTTTCGCCGAGATCGACCTCAACAAGGACGGGTCCATCACCCGCGGTGAAATGGTTGATTTCCGTGACAACAAGATGGCCGAGTTCCGCAAGAACAACCCGCCGCCGACGCCTGAAGAGGCTGAGGACGAAGGCCCGGATGCAGACGGCCCGATGGCAGAAGGACCCGAGGGTGAAGGCCCTAAGGCTGAGGGCCCCAAGGCTGACGGACCACGTGCCGACCGCGAACAGGCCCGTGACCGCCACCACGACCGGCATGAGCGCAGGGAAGCCCGCAGGGACCGCGGTCCAAGGGGTGGACCAGACGGCGGCATGATGGGTCCTGCCATGTTCCGCATGATCGACGAGAACCGCGATCGCAAGATCAGCAAGGAAGAGGCAGCCGCAGCCACCGAAAAGCTGTTCGCCCGCATGGACACCAACAACGACGGACAGATCACGATCGACGACCTGCCGGACCGCCCCCTCTAGTTCTACGCCCCCCTGAACTAGACCGGTAGTCGTCTGATGGACCCGCCTTCCCTTCCGGGAGGCGGGTCCAGTCGTTTCAACTGTCCGAAACTTGTCAGAGCCGCGCGTCGACCGCCGATGCCTCAGGGATAGACGGCTGAGCGCCTCTTTCGAGGCAGGCGAGCGAGCCCGCAACGGCTGCGCGCCGCAGGGCATCTGCAAAGCCAATTCCCTGATCGAGACTTGCAGCCAGATAGCCGCAGAACGTATCGCCGGCACCGACCGTGTCGACAGGCTCGATCTTCAGGCCCTTGGCCGACAGGATTTCACCATCCAGTATGGCGACGACACCTTCGCCACCGAGCGTGACCACGAAAGTCTGACCAGTCTCACTGTGAAGGCGGCGCAAAACATCTTCGCGCGTCTTGGCGTCGCTGATCGTGCAGCCCGCGAGAAGGTCGAATTCGGTCTCGTTGGCGACGACGATATCGGCAAGGCCGGATAGTCGCACCGCATCAGCCGTCAGCGGCGCGGTGTTGATCATCGTCCGGATGCCTTTCGCCTTTGCTGCGCGTAGAGCCGCCTCAACGGCTGCCGGCGGGATCTCGAGCTGCAGCATCAATGTGTCGGATGCAGCCATGGCGTCCACCGCGAGCTCTGCCTGTGCCTCGCCAATCGTTCCGTTGGCACCGGGCACTACCGCGATCATGTTCTCGCCGCTGTCATCGCCGACCAGGATCAGAGCTGTGCCGGTCGAAATATTTGTCCGCGTGACCGCTGAAAGATCGGTTCCGGATGCCTGGAGCAGCGCCAGCGCCGGGTCTGCAAAACCGTCGTTTCCGACCGCGCCGACCATGCGCACGTCGCTGCCTGCGCGGCGCGCGGCCAGCGCCTGGTTCGCACCCTTGCCGCCGGAGGCCGTCGCAAAGGTCGAACCCACAACCGTTTCGCCCGGCCCCGGCAACCGCTCTGTCGTTGCGATAAGATCCATGTTGATGGAGCCGAAGACGATGATCATGCTGTGCCTGCCTGTTTTGTGAAACGCGGCGCGACACTGCCCGAGAGGATCAGTCCTCGTCAACTACCCTCAGACGCAGCGATCCCGTCCGGCTCTCGACCGCACCGGATGCCGGAGCTGCGGGGCTTGGTCCAGTCTGGGGTATCGGGGCGGCCACTGGTGCTTCCAGTTCGAGCGCTTCGATCCTTGCACCGCGCCGGCCGAGCTTTTCGGTTGACGTCACGATCTGCTCGACATCCTTCTGGGCTGCGAAGAAATGCGATTGCAGCTTGCGCGTCCGCTCGTCCAGCCGGCCGAGGTCTTCCATCAGCAAGGCTACCTCGCCCTGGATCAGATGCGCCTGTTCGCGCATCCGCTGATCCTTCAGCACGGCCTGGATGACCTGGATCGACAGCATCAGCAGCGACGGCGAGACGATGACGATCCTCGCGCGCTGCGCCTTCTGAATCACGCCCTCGAAATGCTCATGGATCTCGGCAAAAATCGATTCGGACGGCACGAAGAGAAAGGCGGTGTCCTGCGTTTCTCCGGCGATCAGGTATTTCTCCGAGACATCGCGGATATGGACTTCCATGTCGCGACGGAATTGCTGGGATGCGGCACGGCGTGCTTCGGGAGCAGCCGCTTCGCGAAACGCATTCCATGCCTCCAACGGAAATTTTGCGTCGATGACCAGCGGTGGCAAGCCGTTCGGCATGCGGATCACGCAATCCGGTCTCGACCCGTTCGACAACGTCTTCTGGAATTCGAAGGCACCCATCGGCAGGCCGTCGGAAACGATCGCTTCCATCCGGCCCTGGCCGAAGGCGCCGCGCGTCTGCTTGTTGGAGAGGATCGCCTGCAGCCCCACGACATCCTTGGCAAGGCTCTGGATATTGTTCTGGGCAGCGTCGATGACGGCCAGACGCTCCTGCAACTGGCGCAGGTTGTCATGGGTGGATCTGGTCTGTTCGGTAATGGTTGCGCCGATCCGGTGGGTCATGCCATCGAGCCGCTGGCCGACGACCTGGCTGAGTTCGACCTGGCGCGCGGCAAGCGTTTCGCCCATCGCCGAAAGCCTGCCCTGCATTTCCCCCTGCATCCGCATCAACTCGCCCATGCGGGCCTCTGCGTCTTCCGCCTGACGACCGCTGCCTCCGGAAAGGCGCATGAGAAAAAGCATCAGAAGCATGCCGAAAACGCAGGAAGCGGCCATCAGCACCATCGGGTGCTGGCTCTCCAGAAAACGGGAAATCTCGGGGAACAGGTCATTCATGGCGGCAAGCTAGCAGAAAACCGCGGATTGGAAAGATCAAAACGGGAACATTGATCGAAAACGGCGATCCGGGGCTGTTCCATCGGCGAAAAAGATAGGTTATGGGATCGCCATGACGATCAAGCCGCTTATCATTCTCCCCGATCCGCTCCTGCGTCAGGTGTCCAAGCCTTTCGAACGGGTGGACGATGCTCTTTTGAAGCTCGCGGACGACATGCTGGAAACCATGTACGACGCTCCGGGCATCGGCCTTGCCGGGATCCAGATCGGCGTTGCCCGCCGCATTCTCGTGGTCGACGTGTCGCGCGAGGAGGACGAGAAGAACCCGATCGTCGTGATCAATCCGGAGATTATCCGCTCATCGGACGAGCGATCGGTGTATGAGGAAGGCTGCCTTTCCATCCCGGAATACTATGCCGAGGTGGAGCGCCCGGCCTCCGTGACGGTCAAGCATATCGGTCGCGACGGCAAGGAACACGTGATCGAGGCCGATGGCCTGCTCGCCACCTGCCTTCAGCACGAGATCGACCATCTGGACGGCGTGCTGTTCATCGACCATATATCGCGGCTGAAGCGCGAAATGGTGGTCAAGAGGTTCACCAAGGCTGCCAAGGCGAAGGCGGTCTAGCGATCGCTTGCAGGCACTCTCGGTTTGAAGGCGCGTTCCTTGCGGGCGCGAAAAGGTCCATGTCTCTTCGCATCATCTTCATGGGCACGCCGGAATTTTCCGTGCCGACACTGCAGAACCTGAAGCAGGCAGGCCACGAGATCGTCGCGGTCTATAGCCAGCCGCCGCGTCCCGGCGGGCGCCGGGGGCTGGATCTCGTCAAGTCGCCCGTGCACCAGGCCGCAGAACTGCTCGGCATTCCGGTCCTGACGCCGCTTAATTTCAAAAGCGAGGAAGACCGCGAGACCTTCAGGTCCTTCAAGGCGGATGTCGCCGTGGTCGTCGCTTACGGCCTGCTTCTGCCCGAGGCGATCCTGACCGGCACCCGGCTTGGCTGCTACAACGGCCACGCTTCGCTGCTGCCGCGATGGCGCGGAGCTGCCCCGATCCAGCGCGCCATCATGGCTGGCGACGACAAGACCGGGATGATGGTGATGCAGATGGAAAAGGGCCTCGATACCGGTGCGGTGGCACTCACCCGGGAAATCGAGATCGGCGAGGCCATGACCGCTGGCGAGTTGCACGACCGGCTGATGCTGACGGGCGCCCGCGCCATTGTCGAGGCGATGGAGAAGCTAGAAGCCGGCGACCTGCCGCTGACACCGCAATCTGAGGACGGCGTGCTTTACGCATCGAAGATCGACAAGGGCGAGACGCGCATCGATTTCTCAAGGTCTGCGCGCGACGTTCACAACCATATCCGCGGGCTTTCCCCGTTTCCGGGCGCCTGGTTCGAGGCCGAGATCAACGGAAAGCCGGAACGCATCAAGGTTCTCTCGTCCGCGATCGGCGCTGGACAAGGAGACGCCGGCACGGTGCTGGACGACCACCTGACGATCGCCTGCGGTGATGGCGCCGTTTGCCTGACGCGACTGCAGAAGGCCGGCGGCAAGCCGCTCGATGCCGCCGATTTCCTGCGTGGCACGGCGATCACGGCCGGAATGCGGGTGGCCTGATGCCGCGTTACAAGATGATCGTCGAATATGACGGCACGTCCTATGTGGGCTGGCAGATGCAGGACAACGGTCATTCGGTACAGGCCGCGATGCAGAAGGCGATCCTGAAGCTGACCGGCGAGACCGTATCGGTCCGTGGTGCGGGGCGGACCGATTCCGGCGTGCATGCCTGGGGCCAGACGGTTCATACGGATCTTTCCCGCGAGTGGGTTCCCTACAAGCTGCGCAACGCCGTCAACGCTTATCTGATGACGGCATCGGAAAAGGTCTCGGTCATCGATGTCAGCCTCGTCGATGAAACCTTCGATGCGCGGTTCTCGGCCATCAAGCGGCACTATCTCTACCGCATTCTCAACCGGCCTTCGCCCCTGGCGCTCGAGGCGAACCGGGCCTGGTGGGTGTCAAAACCTCTCGACCACGAGGCGATGCATGCCGCGGCCCAGATGCTGGTCGGGCATCATGATTTTACCACCTTCCGCTCCACCCACTGTCAGGCGCATAGCCCGGTGCGGACGCTCGACCGGCTGGACGTGACGCGGTCAGGCGATCTGATCGAAATCCGCGCCTCTGCCCAGAGCTTCCTGCACAACCAGATCCGCTCGTTTGCGGGAACGCTGAAGATCGCCGGACAAGGCAAGGTTACACCCGAGGACGTTAGGGCAGCGCTCGAGGCACGCGACCGGAAGCAGTGCGGCCCGGTGGCCCCGCCGGATGGTCTCTACTTCATGAAGGTGGATTATCCTGACGACCGTCAGGACGGATAGACGCCCAGGAACCGCTGCAGCACCTCGGACAGAAGCATGTCCGGCACGATCAGCACCATCACCACCGCAGTCACCAGCAGCGGCTGCGGGCCGCAAAGCATGCGCATCACTCGCGTCAGCGCGACGACGACGGCGATCAGCAGCGACAGATGTAGAAGCGCCAGAAATCCGGTCATGCCAATCGGCAGGATGAAGGCCGCCGCCAGAACCGCATAGGCGTAGGCAAACGGCACGGACAGCCAGTTGACCACGATCACCATCGTCGGGAATTTCTGGCAGAGCCCGAATAGCGCGCAGACGATGCCCACCAGAATGAGCGGCAGGATCCAGTCGATCGCCTCCAGCATGCCGAGCCGGAAGAAGAACAGGCCACCGGTCTTCGTCCCCGGCGGCATCGCCTGCAGAAACATCATCCGCCACCAGGCCCAGGTGACGAACATTGCCGGCAGACACCAGACAAAGGCCCAGAAGGAGCGCAGCAGGCCGCGGTCGGAGAGATCGAGCTGTTTGAACCCTTGCTCATCGCCCTTGATCAGCAGCCAGATGCCGGACACGTAAAACCGGACTTCAGCGTAGCTGGGCATCGGCACCTCTTGGATTGGGAATGCGGGAAGAATGTCCGCGGTGGGCAATCATGCGACCGTCACTCCAAGGCTTGTCTCCAGCCAGGACACGACGACCAGTTCGGTCAACACGGTGAACCCGAGCAGCGAAGCCCGCAACCATGGGGAACCGCCGACAACCGTC
This sequence comes from Rhizobium sp. PvP014, assembly GCF_017876855.1. NCBI lineage: Bacteria > Pseudomonadati > Pseudomonadota > Alphaproteobacteria > Hyphomicrobiales > Rhizobiaceae > Rhizobium > Rhizobium sp. PvP014. The sequence goes on along the minus strand of NZ_JAGIOT010000002.1, from coordinate 3,166,497 downwards.
GTCAGGAGCCGCCAGTAGAGAAGAACTGCACCGACGAGAACGGCGAGCATGACGGCAAGCAATCCATATCGGTAAACGAGGCCCGCACCGAACAGGCTGCCCAGCGCAAGGCTGACCGGAAATGCCGTCACGTAAGACGCATAGACCAGTGGCACCGTGAACCAGTTGCGCGTCACGATCAGCGTGCGCAGCAGCGGTCGCAGTCCGAAGGCGACAGCGACGAGGCAGATGGCGAGAACCGGAACGATCCACTGCGCGATCTCCACCAGAAACATCTTTCCGGCGAATGCGAGGACACCGTCACCGCCCCTTGGATGCGCCTGCGCATATTCGGCACGCTTGAACATCCATCCCGCGACGATCGCGGGCAGGCACCACAGGATCGCGAGAAAGGACCGGGCAACGCCCTTGTCGGAAATGTCGAAGGCGCTGAGGCCGCGCGCATCGCCGCGGATCAGCAGCCAGAGACCGCTTAAGTGATGGCTGAGGTCATGAAACCGCAGCATCGCCGAACCAGCGGGAGAGGAAGGTTCCGTAGATCTGCGTCAGCGTTTCGAGGTCGGCAATCGCGACCCGCTCGTCCACCATGTGCATGGTCTGGCCGACGAGGCCGAACTCGACGACCGGGCAGTAATCCTTGATGAAACGCGCATCGGATGTGCCGCCGGTGGTCGACAGCGCAGGCACCCTGCCCGTCACCGCCTCGACGGCGCCCGAAAGCGAACTGATCAGAGCGTTGTTGCGGGTCAAAAAGACGTGGCTCGGTCGCTCGGCCCAGACGATCTCGTAGCGGACCTTGTCGCGCCCGGGGCGCAGCGTCTGATCGCCTGCCGCCATATCGAGACGGCGCAGAATCTCGGCCTGCACGGTTTCGGCCGTCCAGGTGTCGTTGAAGCGGATGTTGAAGGCAAAACTCGCCTTGGCAGGCACGACATTGGTGGCCGGGTTACCGATATCGACCGTGGTGACTTCGAGGTTGGAGGCCGGGAATTCCGGTGTGCCTTCGTCGAATCGCGGGTGCATCAGGGCATGCGCCAGGGGTAGCAGCCCGCGCACGGCGTTGTCCGCAAGATGCGGATAGGCAGCGTGGCCCTGAACGCCATGGACCGTAACCTTGCCGGAGACGGAGCCGCGGCGGCCGATCTTGATCATGTCGCCGAGCACGTCCGGATTGGTCGGTTCGCCGACCAGGCAGGCATCCCAGCGCTCGCCCCTGTCGGCTGCCCATTTCAGCAGCTTCTCGGTGCCGTTTACGGCCGGGCCTTCCTCATCGCCGGTGATCAGGAATGAGATCGAGCCCTGCGGGGCGCCGTGTTCTTCGATATGGCGGGCAACGGCTGCGGCAAAGCAGGCAATGCCGCCCTTCATGTCGACGGCGCCGCGACCGAACATCTCTCCACCTTCGATCTCGGCGGAAAACGGCGGATGGCTCCAGGACGCCTCGTCGCCGACCGGCACTACATCCGTATGGCCGGCAAACATCAGGTGCGGACCGTTCGTTCCAAGCCGGGCATAGAGGTTCTCGATGTCGGGCATGCCGGGCTCGGTCGCCACCATCCGCTCGACGGTAAAGCCGAGCGGCGAAAGCATCGCCTCAAGCGCCGACAACGCGCCGCCTTCGGCGGGCGTGACGGACGGGCAGCGGATGAGGTCCCGCAGGTTTGCGATCGGGTCGACAGCGGACATCGGGATGGCCTTCGGTTAGTCGCGCAGCAGTTCGTTGATGCCGGTCTTGGAGCGGGTCTTCTCATCGACCGTCTTGACGATGACAGCGCAATAGAGATGCGGTGCGGCCAGGCCGTTCGGCATCGTGGCATTACCGGACGGCATCGAGCCGGCAACGACGACCGAGTAAGGCGGCACTTCGCCGAACGAGACTTCACCGGTGGCGCGATTGACGATCTTGGTCGACTTGCCGATGTAGACACCCATTCCGAGGACCGAGCCTTCGCGAATGATGCAGCCTTCGACGACTTCCGAACGGGCGCCGATAAAGCAGTTGTCCTCGATGATGGTCGGGCCGGCCTGCATCGGCTCCAGCACGCCGCCAATGCCGACGCCGCCGGACAGGTGCACGTTCTTGCCGATCTGTGCGCAGGAGCCGACGGTTGCCCAGGTATCGACCATCGTGCCTTCATCGACGTAGGCGCCGAGATTGACGAAGGATGGCATCAGCACGACGTTCTTGCCGATATAGGCCGAGCGGCGCACGACAGCGTTCGGCACCGCGCGGAAACCGGCCGAACGGAACTGGTTCTCGCCCCAGCCTTCGAACTTCGAAGGAACCTTGTCCCACCAGGTGGAGGTGCCGGGGCCGCCCTTGACGACTTCCATGTCGTTGAGGCGGAAGGACAAGAGAACCGCCTTCTTCAGCCACTGATTGACGGTCCAGCTGCCATTCTCGCCGCGTACGGCCACACGCGCCTCGCCGGCATCGAGAAGGTTGAGCGACTGCTCGACGGCATCGCGGATCTCTCCCTTGGTCGAGATCGTCACGCTGTCGCGGTTGTCGAACGCGGTTTCGATCGTCTTTTCGAGGGAGGAGAGGTCTGCGCTGCTCATGGAAAATCCTTCGTCGTCGTCGATATCGTGATGGCCGCAAAGGCCCGGGACACAGCCGTGTGGCTGGCCAAATGGTGCCAATTGCTCTAAGCGACCGGCACTCAAGCGTCAATGCGAATTGGCGTCAACGCATATAAGCGAACGGCTCCGGAAGGGTTATTGCGATGGCACGGGTGAAGAATGACGGACCACGGCGGAAGGACGGGGTCTGGGATCCGCTGAAGGACAACAAGGCCGACAAAAGTGCCGCCGCAGTTCAGCCGAAAACACCGCAGACGCTGTCGCCGACCTATCGCCTTGCCTTTGCCGATGAGGATTTCCTGAGCCGCGAAGAATTGCGGCCGGTGCGGCTGCAGCTGGAACTCATGAAGGCCGAGATGATGCTCGCCGAGGCCGGGATCAAATCCACGGTCGTGCTGTTCGGCGGCGCCCGCATTCCGGCACCGGGCCAGGCGCCTTGGGCGGCTCACAACGAGACCCAGCGCAATAACCTAATCGCAGCCTCGGTTTTCTACGAAGAGGCCCGCAAGTTCGCGACGCTCTGTGGTGTGCATTCGGCAGCCTACGACCATCAGGAATATGTGGTCGTGACCGGTGGCGGACCGGGCGTGATGGAGGCCGGCAACCTTGGCGCGTCGGAGGTTGGCGCACCGAGCATCGGGCTCAACATCATGCTGCCGCACGAACAGGCGCCCAATCCTTACGTGACGCCGGAGCTCTCATTCAACTTCCACTATTTCGCGATCCGCAAAATGCACTTCCTGATGCGCGCCAAGGCCGTTGCCGTCTTCCCGGGCGGCTTCGGCACGCTCGATGAGATGTTCGAGGCGCTGACGCTGATCCAGACCAAGCGCATGGAGCGAATCCCGCTCATCCTGTTTTCAGAAAAGTTCTGGCGCGGCATCGTCAACTTCGAAGCGCTTGCCGATTTCGGCACGATCTCGCCGAAGGATCTTGAGCTGATCAGCTTTGTGGAAACCGCAGATCAGGCGTGGAAGATCATCGCGGATTTCTACGGGCTTTGATGGTGGTACGGTGCAGGTTCCTTACCCTCTCCCCGTGCGCGGGAGAGGAAACAGGCCCTGATCGGGCAATGACCATTCAGCTTGCCGGTTGAGCTTGAGCCCTAGAGACGGCCGACGCGCTCCGTCAGCAATTCGAAGAAACCATCCGCGTCGACATGGCGCATGAAGGTCGCATTGGCCGTGCGGCCGGTAACGCCCCACCAGTCGGCGACCGTCATGCCGACGGTGAGTTCCGATTCGGTCTCGATCTCGACATTGCAATGGCGGCCGGTAAAGAGCTCCGGCTTCAAGAGATAGGCGATGACCGACGGGTCATGCAGCGGGCCGCCGTCGGAGCCGTATTTCTCGATGTCGAAGCGCTCGAAGAAGGCAAGCCATTCGACGAGAACCTGCGACGGGCGGTTGCCGAGTGCGGCGATCTTTTCGACCCGTGCCTTGGTGGTCAGCAGCTGATGCGTGACATCGAGCGGCATCATGACAACAGGGATACCGGCGCCGAATACGATTTTGGCCGCTTCCGGATCCACATAGATGTTGAATTCCGCCGCCGGCGTGATGTTGCCGCCTTCAAACAGGCCGCCACCCATCATCACCAGTTCCTGGACGCGCGAAGCAATGTCCGGCGCCTTGGTAAGCGCCATGGCGATGTTGGTGAGCGGACCGAGCGTGCAAAGCGTCACGGTGCCTTCCGGCTCGCGGCGCAGCGTCTCGATGATGAAGTCGATGGCGTTCTTTTCCTGCGCCGCCATGGTCGGCTCAGGCAGTTCCGCTCCGTCGAGACCAGTCTTGCCGTGGACGTGTTCGGCGGTCACCTGCGGCCGGTTCAAAGGCTTCAGCGCACCTTCGTACACCTTGGCATCGGGCCTGCCGCAGAGCTCGCAGACGATCCTCAGATTGCGGCTGGTGAAGGACAGCGGCACGTTGCCGGCAACGGCAGTCAAACCCAGCACATCCAGCTCGTCGGGGCTCGCAAACGCCAGCATGATCGCGGCTGCGTCGTCCTGACCGGGATCGGTGTCGATGATGATTTTTCTGCGTTGCATGTCGATACCCCTTAATCGTCGCGGGTTTTTGAGCCGGGTTGCGGATCGTGTCAAGCGGCTGCCGGCGTCTTGCGCTGACTGCCGCAAATTCCCATATATTGACCCGTCGGCGGGCCTTATGGACGCCGGCACAGTCGCTGGATAAAAGCTGGGACGAATGATGAGCCGTACGACACCTTTCGCAAGCCCGTTGCTTCTGGGCTTCGACGCGATGGAAAAGACCTTGGAGCGTTCGGGCAAGGGGAGCGACGGCTACCCGCCCTACAATATCGAGCGCGTCAAGAAAGCAGCCGGTGACGAACCGCGTGAGGACGACTGCGACCTTCTGCGGATAACGCTTGCGGTTGCTGGCTTCTCGGAGGCCGAACTCGAGGTCATGACCGAGGAAAACCAGCTTATCATTCGCGGCAGGCAGGTGGAGCAGAACGAGCGCGACTACCTCTACCGCGGCATTGCGGCACGCCAGTTCCAGCGGATCTTCGTGCTGGCCGACGGGATGCAGGTATCGGGCGCATCGCTGAAGAATGGTCTTCTTTCGATCGATCTGATCCGCCCCGAGCCGGAGCGTGTAGTGCGAAAAATTAACATTTCCGTCTCACAGTAGATCAATCAGCAATCGCTGATGCGTCCCCACTGTGGAGGCAGAAATGCTTATGAAAGAAGCGAATCCGAGCTTGACGGAGTCCGAACTCGCGCATCTCGGAAACGGCGAAGTCGGTTACATTCGCAAGATGAAGTCGGACGATGTGTCCCGCTGTTTTCCCGAGGCTCCGGACATCGATCCCAGCCTTGACCTTTGGGCCCTGTTCGGTGCGGACGGTACGCCGATCCTGCTCACCGACAACCGCTCCAGCACCTTTTTCAAGGCTGCCGAAGACGAGCTGAAGACCGTTACCCTGCACTGATGCGAATAATCGTCAGACCTTGATGAATGTCAGGTAGGCCGATGACCGCCCTTCCCGGCGGGCCTTGTTCTCGTATCGCGTGCCCGGCCAGCCGGCATAGGGCGTCAGCCAGTCCGAAGCCTGTTCCGCCTGCCAGGCAAAGCCGCCATGATCGCGGCAATGGATCAGCGTCCAGTTCACATAGGTATCGATGTCGGAGGCGAAGCAGAATGTTGCGCCCGGCTTCAGCACGCGGTGGAACCGCTCCAGGTTGACCTGCGAAACGAAGCGGCGCTTCCAGTGCTTCCGCTTTGGCCAGGGATCGGCATAGAGAAGGTCGATCTGATCGATCGAAGCATCCGGCAGCCAGTCCAGAACCTGGGTCGCATCGTCATCGTAAAGGCGGATGTTGCGCAAGCCCTGCTCTTCCACGCTGGTCAAAAGCTTTGCCATGGAATTGACGAAGGGCTCGACGCCGATAAAGCCGGTCGACGGATTTTCGGCGGCGCGGTGGATCAGATGCTCGCCGCCACCGAAACCGATTTCCAGCCGCATCCGCTCGACAGAGAAGTCGTAGAGGCTCTCGATCGTGTCCGGCGCCGGGTTGCCGAGATCGAGCTTCAGCTGCGGCAAAAGCGTCGCCAGACCTTCCGCCTGCTTCTCGCGCAACGGCTTTCCCTTGCGGCGGCCGAAAAAGGCTTCCGTGGAACGGCTGGGATGCGGCTTGTCGGTCATGGATCGTATTCTCTCAAAGTAAAAGCGGGCGCCTTCGGCAGAAGGCACCCGCTTTACTGTTTTACAGGCGTGCTCGTAAAGGGCGATCAGGCTGCTTCGAGCTGATCACCCTTGAGGGCGTCCTTCAAAGGCTTCACGAGATCGGTCTTTTCCCAGGAGAAGGAACCGTCGCGACCGGCCTTGCGACCGAAATGGCCGTAAGCAGAGGTCTTTGCATAGATCGGCTTGTTGAGATCGAGGTGACGGCGGATGCCGGACGGGGAAAGGTCCATGGTCTTGCGGATTGCCGCTTCGATCTGGTCTTCCGTCACGTTCTTGCCGGTTCCATGCAGGTCGACATAGATCGACAGCGGCTGGGAAATGCCGATCGCATAGGAAATCTGTAATGTGCAGCGTTCGGCAAAGCCGGCGGCCACAACATTCTTGGCGAGGTAGCGGGCAGCGTAGGCTGCCGAGCGGTCGACCTTGGTCGTGTCCTTGCCGGAAAACGCGCCACCGCCGTGGGGCGCTGCACCACCGTACGTATCGACGATGATCTTGCGGCCGGTGAGGCCTGCATCACCATCGGGACCGCCGATCACGAACTTGCCGGTGGGGTTGATGTACCACTTGCAATCGGCTGCGATCGGAAGTTCGCCGAGCGCTTCGCGAATATAGGGTTCGACGACGGAGCGAACCTTCTTCGAGTCCCAGCTGGGATCGATATGCTGTGTCGAGAGGACGATCGAGTCGACGGCGGCCGGCTTGCCGTTTTCGTAACGGACGGTCACCTGGCTCTTGGCATCGGGGCCGAGCTTGGCGGCTTCGCCCTCGCCCTTCTTGCGGGCCGTGGCAAGCAGCTGAAGGATCTTGTGCGAATAATAGATCGGCGCCGGCATCAGGTCCGGCGTTTCCTTGCAGGCGTAACCGAACATGATGCCCTGGTCGCCGGCACCTTCGTCGCCCTGACGGTCGCTTGCGTTATCGACGCCCTGCGCGATATCGGCGGACTGCGAATGGAGGAGGACGTCGATCTTGACCGTCTTCCAATTGAAGCCATCCTGTTCGTAGCCGATGTCGCGGATTGCCCGGCGCGCGGCCGACTTGAACTTCGACGGGTTGATCACGTCGTTGCCGTTCTTGTCCTTCTTCATCAGGCTCGGCGGCAGGCGGACTTCGCCCGCAATCACCACCCGGTTTGTCGTCGCCAGCGTTTCACAAGCGATGCGGACGCCCCAAGGATCAATCCCTGTCTTTGCGGCTTCGCGGTAGACGAGATCGACGATCTCATCGGAAATACGATCGCAGACCTTGTCCGGATGACCTTCTGCAACGGACTCACTCGTGAACAGATAACTGGCGCGCATAACGGGATTCCCCTCAAAGAACAGACATCGAATGTTTAGTAAGTTCATCCGCTGAAGACAAGCGTACAACGACATAAATATATCTTTATGCGTCCAAGCGATTACCAATTCCCTGAGGTCACGGCATAAAAAAAGCGGCCCGGAGGCCGCCTTTCAAATAATGACCGGTCGACCGGTCATTCCGTCTCGGCATCGGCGGCAAGCGCCTTGACCAGATCCACCAAACGGCGGCGAACCTTGGGATCGGCGATCTTCACAAATGCGCGGTTCAACTGCAGCCCCTCAGAGGACGACAGGAAATCAACCACGTAGTTCGAGCTGGATGCCTCCGCCATGCCGGACGCTCCACCCGCCTGATCGCCTGGCGCATCTTCGAAGAAGAAGGAGACCGGGACGTTCAAGATGGACGAAATGTTCTGCAGACGGCTGGCGCCAACGCGGTTCGTTCCCTTCTCGTATTTCTGAATCTGCTGGAATGTGATACCAAGGCTCTCCCCCAGCTTTTCCTGGCTCATGCCCAGCATTGTGCGGCGCAGACGAATCCGGCTCCCGACGTGAATATCAATCGGGTTCGGCTTCTTCTTGTTTTCAATCATAACGACGTCCTGACGAAGTTGCTGTCAATCTTCAACCCGGTCCGCGTGTGGGAGATACACTTTGGTGGCGCCGGTCACAACAAATCCGGCAAGCAAGGTGTATGGCGAGACGATAGGCCAAACCACTATGCAATTTTAGGGGTTTTGGGTCAATTCTTCCAGAATTTAAAACTTGTACGGGAAATAAGTGCAATCACAAACATGAGACATATCAGCAACCAGAAGTAAAAACGCCGTTCAGAAGCGTTCCAAAATGGGATTTCGACACTCGACATGGTTGAGTCGATCACACCCTTTTGATTGTAATCCAGGCCGCGTACGACCCTGCCAAAAGGATCGACGAAAGCCGAAATACCGGTGTTGGCACCGCGAATCAACGGCATGCCGTTTTCGACAGCCCGGATACGCGCCTGCTGGAAATGCTGGAAGGGTCCGGGCGTTTCACCGAACCAACCATCGTTTGTGACGTTCAAGAGCGCGCTCGAGCGTTCAATGCCGGCACCGATTTCATCCGGGAAGATCGCTTCGTAGCAGATCAGCGGATAGAAGGTTTGTCCGCCCGGCAGCGTCAGCATGGCGCGGCCCGGTGCTGCGGTAAAGCCGCCCGGCATGGCGATCGCATCGGGGATGCCGAGCGACCGCAGCATGTCCTCGTAAGGCACATACTCGCCGTAGGGGACCAGATGCACCTTGTCCGACGCCGACACGATCTGGCCGTTGCTGTCGATGACGTAGATCGAGTTGTAATAGCGGGTCGCAAAACCCGGCCCGGCATTTTCAGCGCGGACGGCGCCGGTCACCAGAACCTGATCATCTTCCAGCACATCGGCAATGCGCGACAGGGCATCGGGATTATCGGTCAAGATGAACGGAACCGAGGTTTCCGGCCAGACGATGATATCCGGACGCTTTGCACCATCCTTTGCGGGCAGCGCCGTCATCGCCAGATGTTCTTCGAAAATCGCACCGCGCTCGGAATCGTCGAGTTTGCGCGACTGGTCGATCAGCGGCTGGACGATTCGCACCTCGACGGGATCCTTGGCGGTTGCCGCCAGGACTGCGTCGGCACCGGAAAGCCGCCAGGCGCCGAAGCCGAGATGGGCGCAGAGGATAAGGCCAGCGAGCGCGAGGCCAAACCCCATGCCGCGTCGCGTCCCGATCAGTGCCGGTGCGGAGAACACGAAAACAGCCAGCACCGTCACACCCGTCACGCCGAGCGGAGCGGCCGACTGCATCATCAGCGGCATCGGCATGGCGCCGAAGCCGATCGAGTTCCAGGGAAAGCCCGTCAGCATGAAGCCCCGCAGCCATTCCGCAAGACCAAAGCCAAACGCGGCAGCCGCAATCCTGCCCAAGCCATCTGACCAGAGGATGCGTGCCACCAGCGCCGCAAAGCCCCAGAATAGCGCCAGAAAAGCCGGCAGACCCAGAACTGCAAGCGGTATTGCCCAGGCAAACTCGTCCGCCTCGACGAGAAGCGCATTGCCGAGCCACCAGAGGCTGGCGACGAAGTAGCCGAAGCCGAACACCCAGCCGAGGAAAAAGGCCGATCGCAGGCGGCTGAGCCGCCCACCATCCGGATTGCCGGTCGTGCCGTCCATCAGCCAGATGAACAGCGTGAAAGACACGAACAGGGCAGCAAAGAAGCCGAAGGGTGGAAGGGCGAGTGCGCCGACAGCGCCGGCAAAAAAAGCAAGGAGGATGCGCGGCCAGCCCCATAGAAGAATGACCCTGCCAGCCAGTCGCTCCATCGATGTCCCCTTCGCCCGAATCAGAAGCCGCAGTCTTTCATGAAAAACTGCGGCTTGTCCTGTTATCGGCTGTTCAAAACACCTGGAAACTCAGGCCGATGGATGATCGTTGCCACGATCGGACGAGGGTGCCGGCAGAAGCACGGTCGGCGTCTTGTCAGTAATCGCCTTCTGCTGCGTCTCGGCAATGGGCTCGCCCTCGCCCTTGAGCTGCCTGCGGCGAACGAGCGCGCGCTTGCGCATGATCCGGACCCGCTTGATGCGGCGCGGATCGGCGTCGAGGATCTGGAATTCGAACCCTGGCACAGCCTGCACGACTTCACCGCGCACCGGAATGCGACCGAGCGCTGAGAAGATCAATCCACCCAGCGTATCGACGTCGTCCAGCCGGTCCCGCACGTCGAAATCGGAGCCGATCGCCTTGGAGATTTCCATCAGCTCGATACGGGCATCGGCAATGAAGATATCGTCGCCGGCACGCGAGAACATCACTTCCTCGTCGTCATGCTCGTCCTCGACATCGCCGATCACCATCTCGACGATATCCTCATGCGACACGAGACCATCGGTGCCGCCGTATTCGTCGATGACCAGCGCCATCTGCGTACGTGCGGCCTGCATCGTGCTCATCAGCTCGGATGCCAGCATCGATGGCGGTACGAACAGCAGTTTGCGAACCAGGCCTGCCTCGGCAACGGTCTGATCGAGATTGACGCGGCTGAGATCGAAGGCCGCCTTGGCGGTACGGGCCGGCTTCTCGACCGCTCCACCGGCAACGACGGCTGCTGCTGCCGTTGCACGGGTACCGGTCCGGCGCTTGTTGCGGGCCTGTTTTGCCAGATAGGACAGAAGGTCGCGGATATGCACGAAGCCGCGGGCATCGTCGAGATTGTCGCTGTAAACCGGCATGCGCGAGCGGCCGGTCTCCTCGAAATGGATCATCAGTTCGCCGATCGTCATGCTCATGTCGACGGCTTCGATATCGGCGCGCGGCACCATGATGTCCTCGACGCGAACCTCGCGGAAGCGGAGGATGTTGTGCAGCATGGCGCGCTCTTCCGGAGAAAAGGCGTTGCTGACATTGGTGTCGGTCATCAGCGCGTCGGCGAGATCCTCGCGGAGCTGTTCGCCCTGCGACGGCCGCAGCAGGCGGACCGCCCGAGACCAGAATGTATTATGGGATTTGGGGTGATGCTCGGATCGTCCCGAACTACTTCCCTCGTCCGACGAGGGTGAGTCCGAACTGTCCTTGCCCTCGCGGGCGACATTGCTCGAATAATCGTTCATTGGTCCAAACTACACTATCGGGTCCTGCCCCGCATAGGGGTCAGATAGGCCGAGACCGGCTAAAATACGAGTCTCGAGTGCTTCCATTTCCTCTGCCTCGTCCTTTTCCATGTGGTCGTAACCGAACAGATGGAGAAAGCCGTGGACCAGAAGATGGGTCAGATGATCGTCGAAACTCTTGTCGAGATCAACCGCCTCGCGTTCGACGGTCTGCCTTGCGATGACGATATCGCCCAGCATCGGGCCCGGCATACCGCCGGGTTCGAGCGGAAAAGCAGGGAAAGACAAGACGTTGGTCGGCTTGTCCATGCCTCGCCATTCGGCGTTGATGGCCTGGATGGATTCATCGTCGGTAAAGACGAGAGAGACTTCGGGCGGCATTTTCGGGAATGGTTGGTCTTCTTCGCGCACCAGAAAATCGGCGGCGGCTGCGAAAACCTTTTGCGTCAACGCCAGAAGCGCCGGCTCTTCCGGCCAGCCTTCGTCGTCGATGCTGATCTGTATGTCGAGTTCGGGCATAGGGACTGGAAACCGGACTAGCGTCCGGCCTCCTCGCTTTCCTCATGGACGGCATATTGCGCGTCATAGGCCCGGACGATGCGGCCAACCAGCGGGTGGCGCACGACGTCGGTATCCTTGAAGCGGATGACCGAGATGCCTTCGACCCCGTTGAGGATCTGCAGCGCCTCGACCAGACCGGATTTCACGCCGCGCGGCAAATCCACCTGGCTCGGGTCGCCGGTGATGATCATGCGTGCGTTTTCACCAAGACGGGTGAGAAACATCTTCATCTGCATCGATGTCGTGTTCTGCGCCTCGTCGAGGATGATCGCGGCATTGGCAAGCGTGCGGCCGCGCATGAAGGCGAGCGGCGCGATTTCGATGACCCCGGCCGTGATTGCCCGTTCGACCTTGTCGGCTGGGATCATGTCGTAAAGCGCGTCATAGAGCGGCCGCAGGTAGGGATCGACCTTTTCCTTCATGTCGCCTGGAAGGAAGCCCAGACGTTCGCCCGCCTCGACGGCCGGACGCGAAAGAATGATCTTGTCGACGGCACCGCGTTCCAGCAGCTGCGCGGCATGCGCCACGGCCAGATAGGTCTTGCCGGTACCGGCCGGACCGACGCCGAACACCATCTCTGCCCGATCGAGCGCCCGCATATAGGCGTCCTGCGTCGGGGTACGCGCGACAATCGTCTTTTTCTTGGTGGAGATCTGGCTCATCGAAAGCCTGGCCTTTTTCTCGAGCGTCGGCAGTTGCAGCTGGTCGTCCGCGGCCTGTGCCATGCGGATAGCTCCTTCGACATCGGATGTTTCGATGGTGCCGCCCTTCTGGATTCGCTCATAGAGGGTATCGAGAGCCCGACGGGCCTGATTGGTGGCTGGGACATCGCCTGAAATGGCCACGGAATTACCGCGGGGCCGCGCATCAATATTGAGGCGCTGTTCGAGAAGTTTCAGATTCTGGTCGAATTGACCGAACAGCTCGCTCGCGAAGCGATTGTTCTCGAACGTCAGGACAAAGTGGTTGGCGTCGGTCGCTGCTGATTTGGGGTGGCGCGCTGTCGAAGAAACCGATTCTCGTCCGCTCAAGTAAACAAGCTCCTCACTTGCTGGTCAGGCACCCATTAAACTCTCTGCCGGCTCGGCAAACAAGCTGTTCGGGCCGGTACCAATGATTCGTACACGGATAATCTCACCGATTTGCGATGTTTTTGCATCAACATTCACAGACTGGAGCCAGGGCGAACGGCCGATCACCTGCCCGGGCATACGTCCCGGCTTTTCCAGAAGCAGATCGATCGTCTTTCCAACACAGGATGTGGCGAAATCGGCCTGCTGTTTCAAGAGCAAAGCCTGCAATCGTTCGAGACGCTCGGCTTTTACCTCTTCAGCGACCTGATCGGTGAGATCCGCGCCGGGTGTTCCCGGCCGGGTCGAATATTTGAACGAGAAGGCGGAGGCGTAGTTGACGTCCTCGACGATCTTCAACGTGTCTTCGAAATCCAGATCGGTCTCGCCCGGGAAACCGACGATGAAATCTCCCGACATGGCGATATCGGGACGGGCATTGCGGATGCGGTCGATCAGCGCCAGATATTCGGCGCCCGTATGGCGACGGTTCATCGCCTTCAGGATGCGGTCGGATCCCGACTGAACCGGCAGATGCAGATAGGGCATCAGGATGCGCAGGTCGCGATGCGCCTCGATCAGTCGGTCATCCATGTCGCGCGGATGGCTTGTCGTATAGCGCAGGCGGGCAAGGCCCGGGATTTCAGCAAGACGATAGAGAAGGTCGGCGAGACCCCAGTCGTTCCCGGTTGGACCTTCAGCGCTCCAGGCATTGACGTTCTGGCCAAGCAGGGTGATTTCGCGCACGCCGCTTTCGACCAGCCGGATGGCTTCGTCGACAATCTGGCTGATGGGGCGCGACACTTCCGAACCGCGGGTATAGGGGACGACGCAGAAGGTGCAGAATTTGTCGCAGCCTTCCTGCACGGTAAGGAAAGCCGTGACGCCGCGGGCGCGGATAAGCTTGCGGTCGGTGGCCGGCAGATGGTCGAACTTGTCCTCGACCGCGTATTCCGTATCGACCACAGGCTTGCCGCCGCGGGCCTTGCGCAGTGCATCCGGCAGTCGGTGATAGGTCTGCGGGCCGATCACCACGTCGACCGATGGCGCGCGGCGGATGATTTCCTCGCCTTCCGCCTGGGCGACGCAGCCGGCAACGCCGATCATCAGTTCGCGGCCTTCGGCAGCACGCGCCTTCTTCATGTCGCGCAGACGCCCCAGCGCCGAATAGACCTTCTCGGCGGCCTTCTCGCGGATATGACAGGTGTTGAGGAGGATCAGATCCGCCTCGCCCATCTCTTCGGTCGCGACATAGCCTTCGCTCGCCAACGCGTCGCCCATGCGGGTCGAATCGTAGACGTTCATCTGACAGCCGTAGGTCTTGATGAAGACCTTGCGGGTGTTGGGGATGGTGACGGGCTCTTCTGCCGGCGAAAGGGTGACGTGTTCGTTCATGGCCGTCTCCTTACTCCAAGAAGGACCGGATTTGAAGCGGTTCTAATCGGCGTCGTACTCTCTTTGGCGAAGATGCCTGATCAGCATGCGGCGAAGCCGGGCGGTAATGGTCTGGCTGAGATGCTTGCGGTTGTCGCCCGTGCGGAAATCGACCGTCTCGCCGAACGCCACATCCACGTCGATCGCGCCTTCCTTCAGCACGCCCATCAGGTGCGGCATGAGCTCGATATCCCCCGGCCAGGCCGCAAGCGGGCGGTGGAAACGACCCATCGCCATGCCGTGCACCCGCGTATAGGCGATCGATACAGGCTGGACATACACGACGCCGTGGGGCGTGTGCGGCACGGCGGCAGCGGCTGCCCCGAACAGCGAGGACTTTACCTCGAGCAGGCGGTTGCCATCCGACGTCGTGCCTTCGGGGAAGAGCACGACGATCTCGCCCGCCGTCATGCGTGCGGCAATCTCGTTGATCTGGTCGCCGGTTCGGCGTTTTTCCTCGCGGACGACGAAAATCGTCTTTTGCAATTTCGCGAGCGTGCCGAAGATCGGCCATTTGGCGACTTCCGACTTGGCGATGAAGACGACATCCGCGATAGCACCAAGCACGAGGATATCCTTCCACGAGACGTGGTTGGAGGCGAGCATCAGGGGGCGCCGATGCTGCAGGTGACCGTGGACGTGGATGCGGATGCCGAGCAGGAAGCAGGCGGTGCGGTGCCAGAGGCGCGGAATATAACGGCGCATCTTCAGATCGAAGGCGAGGCCGATCAACTGAAACGGCAACAGCACAGCCGTGACCACCAGCAGACAGACGACGATGAACCCGATGCGGATTGAGGTGATCACTGTCGATCCTTGGCTGTCGTCACGCCGTTCGTGTTCAGGCTATTCGTCTTTGTCGAGCGGGATGCCGTAGAGTTCCAGCCTGTGTCCGACCAGCCGGAAGCCGAGTTCGCGGGCAATGCGCTCCTGCAGCGCTTCGATCTCCGCAGATTGGAATTCGATCACCGTGCCGGCATTGAGATCGATCATGTGATCGTGATGTTCTTCCGGCACCGTCTCGTAGCGAGAGCGACCGTCACGGAAATCGTGGCGCTCGATAATGCCCTCGTCCTCGAACAGTTTCACGGTGCGATAGACGGTCGAGATCGAGATCCGTGGATCGACCTTGGAGGAGCGACGATACAGTTCCTCGACATCCGGATGGTCGTCGGAGTCCTGCAGGATACGCGCGATCACCCGGCGCTGATCCGTCATGCGCATGCCCTTCTCGGCACACAGTTCCTCCAGATTTTTGGAAAGATCCGTCATGACGTTTTGGCCTTCAAATGCTCTCGTTTCATCACGAACTAACGAAGAACGCGGCTCATGACAAGCGCCGAGGACCGTCGTCCATCGGCACCGGTATAATAGGCCGGGCGTTCGCCGACCTTTTTGAAACCCAGCCTGCCATAGAGCGTCACAGCGGCCTTGTTTTCGGCCTCGACCTCGAGGAACATTGTTTCGGCGCCGCGCGATGTCGCTTCGCGCAAGCCGGCCTGCATCAGCCTCCATCCGAGCCCAAGACGGCCAAACTTTTCGGGGACGGCGATCGTGAGAATTTCCGCCTCACCGGCTGCTTCGCGCACCAGCACGAAGCCCCCGAAGGGTTTTGAAAAGAACGCGTTGGTCTGGCGTGCGACGAAGCCGAACACGCCTTTCTGAAGAAGAAGATTCTGGAATTCGCCATCGTTCCAGCCGCGCGGGAAGCGCGCACCATGAAGCTCGGAGACTTCGACGCAGTCGGAGATCTCCATCGGGACGACTTCGAAAAACGGCTTCCAGCTGAGATAATCGTCAAACATCGGGCATTCGGTCGCGTGAAAGAATTGAACGACGCGGAGTTACGAGATCTGCCGCGCCAACGCAAAGCCTGTCTGCGGTTTTGCATCCGGTCCACGAAGATAAAGCGGTTTCGGCTTTTGCGAACCTTTCGGCTTTGAAGCCGCAAGTCTTGCAATGACGGCGATATCGAAATGGTCAGGCAGGACCGGCGCCTCGTGCGGGCGCCATGAGCCGGTCACGTCGGCCGACAGCTGGGCAATGAGTGCTGCGGCATCATCCGGCGACAGTGCCGCGGGTTCGCTGAGCGGGGAGCCTTCGGCTGAAAAGGCCTGGGCATAGACCTCGTCCCGCTTGGCATCCATGGCCGCAACGACGGGGCGTCCGGGATGCTTTGCAAGATGTGCGGCAGCCAGCGTTTCGAGCGTGGTGACGCCGACGCATTCCACATTGAGAGCCAGTGCCAGACCGCGGGCGGCCGCAACGCCAACTCGAATACCGGTAAACGAGCCCGGGCCGATGCCGACGGCGATACGCTGCACGGATGAAAGTTGAAGGCCAGCTTCATCAAGCGCCTGGTCGACGATCGCCATCAGGCGCTCAGCATGACCCTTGCCGATCGTCTCAGTAACGGACGACAGAAGCCTGCCGGACGCGCCATCATAGAGCGCGGCGGAACAATCAACCCCGGCAGTATCGATGGCCAGAACGAGCATGTGCGGAACTGTTTTTCGAAATCAGATGGCTTCGACGGCCTGCACTTCAGGCACGAAGTGCTTGAGCAGGTTCTGAACGCCATGCTTCAGGGTCGCGGTCGAGGACGGGCAACCGGCGCAGGCGCCCTTCATGTTGAGATAGACCGTGCCATCGCGGAAACCCTTGAAGGTGATGTCGCCACCATCCTGGGCAACGGCCGGACGAACGCGGGTTTCCAGCAGTTCCTTGATGGTCGCGACGAGGGTCTCGTCGTCGGCCTCGTAGAACTCGCCGTCTTCATCGGTATCTTCGGCAAGCGACGAGGCGCCGCCCATGACCGGCTGTCCGGACATGAAATGCTCCATGATCGAGCCGAGGATGGCCGGCTTCAGATGCTGCCACTCGGCGCTATCCTTGGAGACGGTAATGAAGTCGTAGCCGAAATAAACACCGGTGACGCCGTCGATCCCGAACAGTCTGGCGGCCAGCGGAGACGCATCGGCCTCGCTCGCATTGCGGAAATCGGCCGTGCCCTTTTCCATGACGATCTTGCCGGGCAGGAACTTCAGGGTTGCCGGATTGGGTGTGGCTTCCGTCTGAATGAACATGATTTGTCTCCTTGACCCGTGCGCGCCAGCGGTCGCCGCAAACTTAGAACTCTTCCAAAGAAGATAGTCGCGATCAGCTTTTGGTTCAAGTGCGCCTTTCTGCCAATCCGGTCAAGAGAGAGGTCAGGCGAGCGCGTCGATTTCCTCGTCGGTCAGCGTATCCGGCAGAACGGTGACGGGAATGGGGAAAGCAGCACCCCTGCCCGCAACCGCCGAGACCAGCGGGCCCGGCCCTTCCTTGGTCGATCCGGCAGCCAGAACCAGGACGGCGATATCGCGGTCTTCTTCCACCAGCATGTTGATCTGCTCGGGCGCGCTTCCCTCGCGGATGACGATTTCCGGATCGATCCCGATCGTTTCGCGCACCCTCTGGGCGGCTTTCGCCATGATCGATTCCGCTTCTTCCATGGCTTCGGCGCGCATGATCTGCTCGACGCCGATCCATTGCTGGAAATCCCCATCGGGGATGACGAAAAGCAGCACCAGGCCGCCATTGGAATTCTTCGCGCGGCGGCCGGCATAGTGCACGGCAAGCTCGCATTCGGGGGTGCCATCGATGACCGCTATGAACTTGCGCCGATGTCCCTCAAGCCTGGAAAGCCGTTTCGAAACCATGCCGCCCCCTCAATTCCCGTCGGACGTTGTCGTTGTGGCGAAATTATACGAACCCGCGAAAATGAAAACCCGCCACGCGACCGTGACGGGTGCAAGATTTTCAGGCGCTCTCCCGCTCAGCGCAGGAAACCGACGATATCGAACACTTCACCCATGACCTTTTCGGCTCGGGCGCGGGCACGCTCGCCCCCATCACGCAAGATAGCGTCGATATGGGTCGTGTCGTCCAGCAGGCGGCGCATTTCGAGCGAGATCGGTGCCAGAACATGAACGGCGAGGTCGGCAAGCGCCGGTTTGAACACCGAGAACTGTTGGCCGCCGAATTCGGCAAGCACATCCGCCTTGGTGCGATCGGCGAGCGCTGCATAGATGCCCACGAGATTGGCTGCTTCCGGGCGACCGTCGAGGCCTTCGAGTTCGCTCGGCAGGCCTTCCGGATCGGTCTTCGCCTTGCGGATCTTCTTCAGGATCTCATCGGCATCGTCCATCAGGTTGATGCGCGACAGATCTGACGGATCGGATTTCGACATCTTCTTGGTGCCGTCGCGCAAGCTCATGACGCGCGGGGCCGGACCATCGATCAGCGGCTCGACGAGCGGGAAATAGCCGTGGATCGGCTCTTCGCCGACGACCATGTCGACGCCGGTGCCGGTCGCACGGATCTTGTCCTGGAAATCGATGTTGAATTTCTGGGCGATATCGCGGGCAAGCTCCAGGTGCTGCTTCTGGTCATCGCCGACAGGCACATGGGTGGCGCGGTAGACGAGAATGTCGGCGGCCATCAGGCTTGGATAGGCGAGCAGTCCAAGCGAGGCGTTCTCGCGGTCCTTGCCGGCCTTGTCCTTGAACTGGGTCATCCGGTTCATCCAGCCGATGCGGGCGACGCAGTTGAAGATCCAGGCAAGTTCCGCATGCTGCGGCACGGCAGACTGATTGAAGACGATATGCTTCTTCGGGTCGATGCCGGAGGCGATGAAGGCCGCCGCGATCGAGCGGATCTGGCCGCGCAGATCGTCATGCACGAGCTGGGCCGTGATCGCGTGCAGATCGACGACGCAGTAGATGCAGTCGTTGTTTTCCTGCAGGGCGACGAATTTGCGGATGGCGCCGAGATAATTGCCGAGATGGAGATTGCCGGTGGGCTGCACACCGGAAAAGACGAGCGGCTTGAAGCTGTTCATTCTAGATCCTCGATAGGCTGATGGAAGGCCTCAGGCCGTTGGACTTGCGCAACCTGACAAGTGTGCGTGCTTGCCGCTGCTGCGCCCCGCGGGCCATGTAGCTGATGGCCGGGCTTATGCACGCCCCGCCACGAGGGATCAAGAGGCTGCATCATCCGCGTGCTGAATGAGATCCCAAAGGTTGCCGTAGCAATCGGCAAACACTGCGACCGTGCCATAGGGTTCGTGCCGCGGTTCTTCGATGAACCGCACGCCTTTTGTCGACAACCGCGCGTGATCCCCGGCAAAATCGTCGGTTTTCAGGAAAAAACTTACCCGACCCGCCGTCTGGTTGCCGATCGCCGCCGTTTGGACGTCGCTGTCGGCGCGTGCCAGCAGCAGCGCTGCCCCCTCTCCACCCGGCGGGCGCACCACCACCCAGCGCTTGGTCGCCTCCAGAGGGGTATTGGAGACAAGGTCAAAGCCCATGATTCCGCAGTAAAAATCGAGCGCTCGATCGTAGTCGTCAACGACCAGTGTGACCAGAAATAGGGAACGGATCGACATCGAAACACACCTTGTTTTGTCGTGGCAGGTACAGGTCTTCGACGCTTACTGCCCGCCATGTCAAGGAACTCGAAGCAACCATAAGGTTAACGCAGCTTAACCCCTGAGGCAGACAAATCCCACTTTGGGGCAAATTCCTCCATACTGAGGTCACTTTTCGGAAAGAAATACTCCCCCACCAAGTCGACCCCAGTCGGTCGTGAGTATTTTCCGAGGTTTACCCGTATGCGCATCTTTTACCGCGTCGCGCTGTCCTGCTTCCTGACGCTCTGCCTAACGATCTCCGCAACCGCACAAGCCGCCGAAAAAGGCGAGAAACGCCGCAGCAGTTCTTTCAAGCACGACTACTCTGCTTACTATACTGTCCAGCGCGTCAGCGTTCGGACCAACTGCTTTCCCGAGAAGCTGGGTGCCATCCTTGCCCATATCGCCAAGGAAACCGGCAAGAAGCCGATGGTGACCTCCGGCCACCGTCCGCGCTCTGGGACATCACAGCACAGCCATTGCTACGCCGCCGACATTCGCGTTCCCGGCGTTGCCGAAAAGAGGGTGCTTGCGGCAGCAGCGAGTGCCCCTGGAATCGGCGGCATCGGCCGTTACTGCAACGGCATCGTGCATGTGGATGTCGGCCCGCGGCGCGCCTGGGCGCATTGCGGTAAGGGTGGAAAAGGTGGCAAGGGCAGCCTTGCAAGCCTGAAGCGCCGCGGAAAGTCCTGAGATCAGGACTCCGCCGGTGGTGGGACAGCAGACTTTGGCTTCCGCTTGATGTTTCGCCTGATCATGCCGAGATCGGCACCGCCGATCGCAAACGCGCAGGCGAAATAGACGACCATTGCAATGCCCAGAAGGCAGGCCAGAGCCAGCACCTGGGTCAACAGATGCGAGCCCGGTTGCAGCCATGGGCTGGCATAGGGAAGCGCATAAAACAGCGCCGCCGCCATGACCCCTGTCGCGACCAGCAAAAGTGCGGTACGCCGGGCAAGCGCCCATTCCCAGACGAGATCACCCCGCCAGACCAACGTCGAGAATAGCAGGATCGTGTTGATCCATCCCGCCGCGGCTTCCGCCGTCGCGATGCCGCGTTCGGCGATCATCGGAAACAGCGTGATGGCGAGGCCGGAGTTGATGACGACCGACACCATGGTGAAGCGCATCGGCGTCTTTGTATCCTCGCGGGCATAAAAGCCCGGCTGCAGCGCCTTGATCAGCACGAAACCCGGAAGACCGATACCGTAGATCGCAAGGATCGAGGCGACGACAGTGGTGTTTTCCGCTGAAAACGCACCGCGCTCGTATAGAACGCGGATGATCGCATCCGATAGCATCCAGAGACCGGCAGCGGCAGGAAGCGTCAGGAACAGCACGAATTCGATCGAGCGGTTCTGGATGTTGCCGGCTTCCTTGACGTGGCCGCCCTTCAGCGCCCGTGACAATTCTGGAAGGAGCACGACACCGACGGCAACGCCGACGACACCGAGCGGCAGCTGGTAGATGCGGTCGGCATATTGCAGGGCAGCGATTGCGCCTTCCTTGCCCGACGCAATCGCCTGGCCGATGATCTGGTTGATCTGGGTAATGCCGCCGGTGATCGCGGCCGGAACCGCGAGCCAGAGCAGGCGCTTGACGTTGGGTGTCATCTTCGGCCGGCGAAAGCCGATATTGATGCCCGCGTGGCGCACGCCCACATAGACGACGCCAAGCTGCAACACGCCCGCAACCAGCACGCTCCACGACAGATACCAGGCGATTTCGCGCGGATCGGCGCCGACCCAGAGGCCGTAGAGAAGCGCTGCGATCATAACGACGTTCAAGAACACCGGGGCAATGGCGGCGGCAAAGAAATGATGCAGCGAGTTGAGCATGCCGCTCATCATCGCCGTCAGCGACATGCACATGAGATAGGGGAACATGACGATGGCCATGCGCACAGTCAGCGCCGTCTTTTCCGCGTCATCTGCAAAGCCCGGGGCAATGACCCACCGGACCAGCCAGGGCATGGCCAGCTGCATGGCGATGGTGATGATCAGCAGCGCGGAAAACAGGACGCCGAAGACCTCTTCGGAAAACCGCTTGGCGCCATCGACGCCATTCGCCTCGATTTCCTTGGAAAACAGCGGAACGAAAGCGGCGTTGAAGGCGCCTTCGGCAAACAGCCGGCGAAACAGGTTGGGAAACCGGAAGGCGGCGTAAAACACGTCTGCCATCGGCCCCGTGCCAAGGGCCGCCGCCATGAAGGTTTCACGGGCGAAACCGAAGATGCGGCTGCCGAGCGTCGCGCCGCCGACGGTTGCGAATTTTCTGGCAAGACTCATCGGTTTGGGCTCATCGGCTTGGTCTCATGCTGGGGAAGCTGGGATTGTTCATGTTCTGCCTGTGCGTTGGCATGCGTCGTTCGGCCGGCGCCCTGCCCCACAGTTTCTGCGGCGCAAAAGAGCGGACCGAACGAAGCACCCGTTCAGCAGGGATAGCACCGGTGTCGTGTTTCAGACACCGACTTTCGACTTCCGCGGCAAGACATTTGCTCCGTCTGCGGCAGCCGGCTGGGGCGCGACGATACCATCCGGCATGGCTTCCTGAAGCTCGTCTTCCTGTTCCGCCATGACCGCCTTCAGCCTGGTGATGATATTGCCCTGGCGGTTCTCATTGGTCACCTTGTGACCGACGAGATCGGTGACGTAGAACGTATCGATCACCTTTTCACCAAATGTGGTGATCCGCGCCGACTGGATATCCAGCGAGAGATCGGCAAGGGCCGCGGTGATTTCCGCAAGCAGACCGGTCCGGTCGAGGCATTCAACCTCGACGACGGTGAACTTGTTGGAAAGCCCGTTGGAGATGATCGCGGACGGCGGGATATCGAAGGCCTTGTTCTTGTTCTTCTTGGCTTTCGCGCGGATGGCGATGACTTCCGGCAGTCGCTTCTTGCCGGCGAGCACGTCTTCGATCATCCGTCCGATCGTGCCGCCACGGCGCATCTCGTCGTCATCGACCGCAAATTCCCGGTTGATGTGGATCGTATCGAGCGCACGGCCATCGGAGGTGGTGAAGATCTGCGCATCGGCGATGTTGGCACCGGCGGCCGCGCAGGCGCCTGCGATGATCGATAGAAGACGCGGATGGTCGGGGGCGAGAACGGTGATTTCGGTGATCGCCCGAAAACTGTCGGTGCGCACCATAGTGGCGAGCGGCTTGCCGGCCTTGTCGGTTTCGCGGATGAAGCCTGCGTGGCGAACCTGGTCCTCGACGGGCACGGACAGGAGATACGGCTGGTAATGGAGCTTCACCAGCGCCTCGCGGTCCTGCTGGCTCCAGTCGGACAGCGCGTTGGCGAGGTCCTCCTCCGCCACCTTGGCCCGCTCCTTGCCGGATGCTTCCGAGAAGCCGCCGGAGAGACGCAGCTCCGTTTCATAATAGAGAGTGCGCAGAAGCTGGCCCTTCCAGCCGTTCCACACACCCGGGCCGACGGCGCGGATATCGCAGATGGTCAGCACCAGCAGCAGCTTCAAGCGATCGAGCGACCGGACTTTTTCGGCAAAGTCGGCGATGGTCTTGCGATCATGCAGATCGCGGGTCTGCGCCGTCATCGACATGATCAGGTGTTGTTCCACCAGCCATACCACGAGTTCGGTCTGCTTGGCGTTGAGGCCGAGACGCGGGCAGAGTTTTTTCGCAATCCGGGCACCGGCGGTCGAGTGGTCCTCTTGGCGGCCCTTGGCGATATCGTGGATCAGCACCGCGACATAGAGCGCCGCGCGCTCCTCGATCGTCGGCATCAGCTTGTTGGCGAGCGGATGCATGTCCGCCGCGCGGCCGTGATCGATCTCCGACAGCGCATCGACCGAGCGGATCAGATGCTCGTCGACCGTATAGTGGTGATACATGTTGAACTGCATCATCGCCACGACCTTGCCGAATTCGGGAATGAAGCGGCCAAGCACGCCGGCCTCGTTCATCCGCCGCAGCATCAGGCCGGGATCGCGCCTGGAGGTGAGGATGGAGAGGAAGAGGCGGTTCGCCTCGTCGTCTTCACGCAGGGCACTGTCGATGAGCGAAAGCGAACGGGTGATGCTTTTCAGCGCGTCGGGATGCAGTTCCAGCCCGGTCAGATCCGCCACGTGGAAAAAGCGGATCAGGCTGACCGGATCGCGCTTGAAGACGCCTGGATCAGCCAGCGTGATGCGACCGCGGTCTTCCACAAATTCGACGGAGCCGGCAATCTTGTGCAGCCGCTTGGTGAAGCGCGAGATGACGCGCTGGGTGAGACCGGGTGCGGCCTTCGCCTGCTGGTCCTCCAGCGCTGCGCAGAGAATGCGGGTGAGATCTCCGACGTTCTTCGCGACCAGGAAATAATGCTTCATGAAGCGTTCGACGGAGGACAGACCAGGCCGCGCGTTGTAGCCGAGGCTTGCCGCGATATCGCGCTGGATGTCGAACGACAGACGTTCCTCCGCCTTGCCCGTCAGAAAATGCATCTGGCAGCGCACCGCCCAGAGAAAGTCGTCGGCCTTTTCGAAGGACCGTGCCTCTTCGCGCGAGAGCACGCCGAGCTTGACGAGTTCAGTCGTTTCGCGAACGCGGTAGTAGTATTTGGCGATCCAGAACAGCGTGTGCAGATCGCGCAGGCCACCCTTGCCCTCCTTGACGTTGGGCTCGACCAGATAGCGCGTATCGCCCGCCTTCTTGTGGCGCTGGTCGCGCTCGGCAAGTTTGGCGGCGACGAATTCCGGACCGGTGCCGGCAACGACTTCCAGATCGAAGCGCGACATCAGCTGATTGACCAGCGCGCCGCTGCCGCAGATCGGGCGGCATTCGAGAATGGCGGTGCGGATCGTCATGTCGGTTTTCGACAGGCGAATGCATTCCTCCACCGTGCGGGTGGCATGGCCGACCTTGAAGCCCATGTCCCACAGGAGATAGAGCAGGAATTCCACCGCCTTGCGCATGGCATCGGAATTCTTTTCGGGCAGCAGGAAAAGAAGATCGATATCGGACCCTGGCGCGAGCGTGCCGCGGCCGTAACCGCCGGTGGCGGCAACGGCGATCTCGCGGCCTTCCGGATAGAGGCTCTCGGTGATGGTTTCATTGAGGACGCAGATCAGCTGGTCCTGGATCCAGGATATGCGGCGGGCGCAGCGAAGACCGCTGCCATCCTGGCTCAGCAGTTCGCGTGCCTTTTCGCGACCGTCGACACTGGCCTGCCGCAGGATCGGCAGGAGAGCTGCCCGCGATTCCAGCAGCGGCCGATCCTTGGTTCCGAGCGCCTCGCGGCATTCCGTCTGCAGGCCGGCGACGTCCATCAGTTCGGAAAAATCGATATCGTGACGATGATCTTGTCTTGTTGCTTGCTTGGCCATGTCTTCCTGCCGGTGCCCGCCCTCTCCATTCCCGATGGAGACGACGACGGATTTCGGGCACCTCCCCTAAAGCGTTCCCAGGTCCCTGCGGCCCTGCCCCATACGCTTTAGCTCATTTTTGTTGCGCAGCCGTTACCGCAGAGCGCTCCGCATGTGAGCAGCGTGCTTACCACGGTTACGGCTTGACGGCGCCAAGTTGTTTGTTCGCGACCGGAACGTCAAGCCCGATATTGCCCGGGTCTGCGATAGACTTCGATCCGCTGCGCCACTGACGCGGGCTCATGCCGGTGATGCGGCGAAACTCGCGGTTGAAGTTCGACTTGGTGGAAAACCCGACATCGAACATGATGACCGTCGCCGGCCGGTTGGTTTCGCGAAGCTGCAGACATGCTTCCGCGATCCGGCGTCTGTTGACGAACTGCGAGATATTGAGGCCGGTTGCGCGGTTGATGGCAACTGACAGATCCCGCGCAGGCACGCCCGCTTTGCGGGCCAGTTTTGCAAGACTGAGGTTTTCGTCGCGGTAGAGACCGTCCCGATCCAAAGCCTCTGTCGCGCGCGCGACGAGACCCTCATCCTGTGGATTGGCCTCATTTGCCTTCCCGTTCGGCAGCGGGCCTTCTCCTGCTTCCGGCGCAAGATAGTAGATGCCGGTTACCACGAGAACGACGATGTTGATCGCCGTCAGGACAAGCGGAATGTCGTCCCTCCCGTTGAACGTTGTGTAGATCGAGAGGGCAGCATCGCTGACTGCGAAGAACAGCATCAGCGCGGCCGTCATTCTTGCGGCCCGCAGGGCGGGACGCATTCGCTGAAGGCTGGCTTCGACCATGAGATCGGAACCTTCCGAACGGGTCAGCCGCCAGAGGGCGACGCCGTAAAAGAGAAAGATCACCAGCAGGAGCGGATCGACCAGGATCGGTGCGAAGACGACCGAAGTGCCGACGCAAAACGGTGCGGCGAGGTGGCGCCAGGGTGCAGATCGCCCGCCGCCGGAAAGCGACTGGAAGGCGAGAAATGCGAGCGGCGGCATGACGGAGGCGGTGACCGGCTGAACCGGTGCGAGTGCCGTTATGCCGTAGCCGAAATGAAGGCCGACGACCAAGCCCTGGGCCGCATAGAGAACGACAAATGCGACGAAGTAGCGACGGCTTCCCGGCACGTCGACGCCTTTGAGGCTGTGATAGAGCGCAAGGGCAAAGACGATACCGACCAGAAACGGCAAAGGGATAGAGAGCACTGCAGTGACCCCGGCGGGAAATGGCCTGAAACATGTTTGAGGTCCGACCATATCACGATCGAGGTCGAAAGGCAGGCAGATACAGGCGCAAGGGTGGTGCCGTTCACAACCCCGATGGAGATTTCCATGGCCCTGCCCCTACCCCGCCTTCGCCTTGCAACCCTTGCCCTGATCGGTTTCGGCTATTCCGCAACCGCCTTGCCGGCCCTCGCCTTCGAGGCGGGAACCCAGTGGATCCAGATCAATCCGTCGCACCGAACCCAGCCCGAGAGGGTGCTGATCACCTATCCAGCAAAGGCCGACGGCGACCCTTATACGCTCGGTGCCGATGCTCTGTGGGTCGGCGTGCCTGCTCGCCGCAATGCCACGCCTGTGCAGGAGAAGTTTCCGCTGGTCATTCTGAGCCATGGCTCGGGCGGCAATGCAGCGGGGCTGGGCTGGCTTTCGACAGAACTCGCGCGCAACGGCTTCATCGTTGCGGCACCCAATCATATCCATTCGACCTCAGGCGATTCCATTCCGGTGGAAAGCTTCAAGATCTGGGAGCGGGCACAGGATGTTTCAGCCCTGATCGATACACTGACGACGAGCGCCACCTGGAGCGCGCTTGTCGACAAGGAGCGGATCGGCGGCATCGGCTTTTCGCTTGGGGGCAACACAATGATGCTGACCGCCGGTGTCCGCGCGTCGCTTCAGACCTTTGTCACCCATTGCGCGGAGGCAGGCGGCAGGGATGCGGGCTGCAACTGGTTTCAGAAGGGCGGGGTGGATTTTTCCCAAGTCGATCGGGAGGCATTCGAAGGTGGTTATGGCGACAAGCGCGTTTCAGCGGTGATTGCGGTCGATCCGGGTTTTGCCATGGCTTACCAGAACGAAAGTCTTGCCGGCATCGATAGACCAATGCTTTTCATCAACCTCGGCGAAGGCGACGGCATCATGTCCGGCACCAACGCCCAGTCGCTGACGGTCGATATTCCGGAGGCCAACTACGCGCTAGTTCCCGGCGCAAACCATTTCTCGTTCCTGAGCATCTGCAACGCGAATGGAGCAGAATTGCTGAAGCAGTATGAGGATGATCCGGTTTGCGATGAGGTGAGCGACATCCCACGCGAAAAGCTGCATCAGCAGATCTTCTTCAATATTGCCGTCTTTCTTCGCAGAACGCTGCTGGAACGCTAAGCGCTCAGCCGACGGCAGGACGGAGGCCTTCCGACAGGGCCTCCTTCACCGCGAGTTCCGCCATGGCGAGCGTTGCTTCACGGGTTCTGGCGGCGGCGATAAAGCGGCCGTTGTGGCAGAAGGTAGCGCCTTCGACGCCGGATGCGGCTTCCAGGTCTGCATTGGTGAGGCCGGCCCATGCGGCGGGGAGATCGGCGCGCAGTTCGAAACCGTCATCGGCACGGCGGATGCCGGTGACGCACCAGTCCTTGTCGCGCGGGTGGACGACGAAGAGAAGCTGATCGGCGCCAGCCTTCAGGATGGCGGGGCGGAACGGCATGCCCATCGGCAATTCGAGGATGCGACCCTCGCCGGCCTTGGCAATGGCGTCCAGAACCAGCGTCTCTGCCCGCAGCTTTGCGGCGCGCTGCGAAATACCGGCTTCGACAAAGGCGCGGGCAATGACAAGCGCTGCATGGAAGGCGCGATCATCGGCGCCTTCGTCCTTTTCGTCGAAGGCGGGCTTCAGGGTTTCGAGAAGCGACGGCAGTGTCAGGCCGGCCATCGGACCTGCGACCGAGGGGCTGAGCGCGCCATTATCCATCAGGTCGATCGGCAGCACGAACTTGGTGTCGAAGGCTGCATGCAGCGCCTCGACATGGGCTTCCGGTACGCCGAAGGCGAGCAGGTAATCGCGGCCGTAGTGCTTCCAGATCAGGCCGAAGGAACTGAACGGCGCGCCGTCATCGCGCAAGGGCGCACCGCGCTGGTGATGATCGAAAATCTGCGCCTGCGCGTCGAAGGAGCCGCCGACGTCGTAGATGATGCGGTCGCCACCCGGCGTGATCCATTCGGGCGCCCGGCTGCGGACGATGCGTGCATCGGTGAACAGCCGCGTCAGGATGACACTGGACAGGAGTTCGTCGGCATGGAAGCCACCGGAATGGGTGACGAGATAATCTGGAGTCATGCCGCGATCAGCCTTTTCTTTCAATGGAAAGAATCAGATAGCCGGAGCGGAGGGCCTTCTCAAGCGCTGAGGTGTGGTTTCGGGAGAATGCGTCAGGAAATTGCAGTAATTTCGAGTTCATGACCGTTTACAGTCACGACATCGCCGACCGACTTGCCCAGAAGCGCACTTGCAACGGGAGAAACGTAGGAGATCGAACCTTCCTTCGGATCGGCCTCATCCTCGCCGACGATGCGATAAGCCTGCTCGCGGCCGTCGTCACGGCTGAAGCGCACCGTGTTGCCGAAGGCGACGACTTCAGTCGAAACCGGTGCAGGCACTAGCTGAGCGCTGTGCAGCCTCTCGGCGAAGTAGCGGAGGTCGCGCGCGGGACCTGCGGCCTGGCGGCGGCGCTCGTTGACGTCCTCAACCGTGTTGGCCGCGTCAAAAGCCTCCTTTGCGGTACGAAGCTGCGCCTCTAGCGCCTTCAGGCCGGCCTCGGTGACGAGGTTGGGATGCGACGAGATAGGCCTGTCCGGCAGCTGGGTTTCCGCTGCGGTTTCGGCACTTTCTTCCTTCACGAAGGCGACGCTCACGTGCGTGTTCCTTTCAACTGAGATGCGGCCTTACTTGGCCGCAAGTTGTTTCTTCAACGCATATAGGGCGTCGAGCGCATCGCGCGGGCTCATTTCGTCCGGATTGATGGCTTTCAGCGTTTCCTCGACCTTTGACGGACCGCGCTTCATCTCATCTTTTCTCACCGCCACCTGGAACAGCGGCAGATCGTCGATGAGCTGGCTTGCGGGGTTCTTGCGATCGCTGTCCTCAAGCTTGGTCAGCACATCTCGGGCACGGGCGACAACGCTGTCGGGCAGGCCGGCAAGCCGTGCGACCTGGATGCCGTAGGAGCGATCGGCCGCCCCGGGTCCGACTTCATGCAGAAAAATGACCTCGCCGTCCCATTCCTTGACCTTCATCGTGGCATTGGAAAGGCGGTTCAGCTTTTCAGACAGAACGGTGAGTTCGTGGAAATGGGTGGCAAACAGCCCGCGGCAGCGGTTGCTTTCGTGCAGGTGCTCGACTGCGGCCCAAGCGATCGACAGGCCGTCGAAGGTTGCCGTGCCGCGGCCGATCTCATCGAGGATGACCAGCGAACGGTCCGTCGCCTGGTTGAGGATCGCTGCCGTTTCGACCATTTCGACCATGAAGGTGGAACGGCCGCGGGCAAGATCGTCGGAGGCGCCGACGCGGGAAAACAGGCGGTCGACGATGCCGATATGGGCGGACGCGGCAGGAACGAAGGACCCCATCTGAGCGAGGATGGCAATCAGCGCGTTCTGCCGCAGAAACGTCGATTTACCGCCCATGTTGGGGCCGGTCAGAAGCCAGAGGGCACCGAACTCGTCGGTTCCGGCGGGCGAGAGGTCGCATTCGTTGGCGATGAACGGTCCTGACGACTGACGGCGCAGAGCCTGCTCGACCACCGGATGGCGGCCGCCTTCGATCGCGAACATGCGGGACGCATCGACGGCCGGGCGGCGGTAGTCCCACTCCTCGGCGAGCATCGCAAGACCGGCTGCAACATCCACGATGGCAAGCGCGCGGGCGCCGGCCTTGATCGCTTCGGCTTCGGCGGTCACGGCCTCGACCATGAGACGGAAGGCTTCGAGCTCGATCGTTAGCGCCCGGTCGGCGGCGTTGGCGATGCGGCTTTCGAGATCGGCCAGCTCTGTTGTGGTGAAGCGCATCGCATTCGCCATGGTCTGGCGGTGGATGAAGCGCGCCTTGGCTTCCGGCGTATCGGTCATCGGGCCGGCATTTCCGGCGGTCACCTCGATGAAATAGCCGAGCACGTTGTTGTGCTTGATCTTGAGCGACTTAATACCGGTCTCTTCGGCATATTGCAGCTGCAGCCCGGCGATGACCTTGCGCGACTGATCGCGCAGTGCGCGGACCTCGTCCAGCTCGGCACGTGCACCGTCCGCGAGGAAGCCGCCATCGCGCTTGAGGAGCGGAAGGTCTTGCGCAAGCGTGGTGCCAAGCAGGGTTTCGAGTTCTCCCGGCAGCATCTTCAGATCATCGAGAGCCTCCGACAGTTCCTGCGGCAGCATTGCGCCATCGAGGAAGCTTGCAACGCCACGCGCCGCTTCGAGACCTGCAAGGATCGCACCGAGATCCCGCGGGCCGCCGCGATCGAGCGCCAGACGCGACAGGGCGCGCGGCATATCCGGCACATGTTTCAGCGAGGAGCGCAGATCCGAGCAGAGGCCGGGCTCGTCACGGAGGAAGGAGACGGAATCGAGCCTTCGGTTGATGCGGTCGGGATCCGTCAGCGGCGACATCAGCCGTTCGGCAAGAAGCCTTGCACCGCCGCCGGTAACGGTTCGGTCGATCGCCTTCAGGAGCGTGCCTTCGCGCTCGCCCGAGAGCGTTTTCGTCAGTTCCAGATTGCCGCGAGTGGCGGGGTCGATGAAGAGCGTCGAGGCGCCGCTTTCGCGCTCTGGCCTCCCGAGCGGCGGGCGCTCCGCCATCTGGGTCTTTTCCACATAGGCGATGGCAGCCGCCGCCGCTGCCATTTCAGCGCGCGAAAACGTGCCGAAGCCATCCAGCGTGCCGACGCCGAAATAGCGCGCGATGCGGCCTTCCGACGTGGCGCTGTCGAACAGGACCGAAGGCTGCGGCACAGCGACGCGGCCAAGCACGTCGAAGACCGGCTTCAGTTCCGCATCGTGGAACATCGTATCCGGCATGATCAGTTCGCGCGGCTCGATCCGCAGGATATCGGCGAGCAGGCGCGAGGGCTCGGTTTCCGCCAGCCGGAAGACGCCGGTGGAGATATCGATCCAGGCAAGCGCCATCAGCGGTTCGGCGGCGCCCTTGATGCGGGCAAGCGTCATCAGGTAGTTGGATTCCGAGGCGACGAGCAGCTTCTCCTCGGTGATCGTGCCGGGCGTGACGAGACGCACGACATCGCGTTTGACGACCGATTTGGAGCCGCGCTTCTTCGCTTCCGCCGGATCTTCCACCTGTTCGCAGACGGCGACGCGAAAGCCGAGCATGATCAGCCGCTGCAGATAGTCATCCGCTGCATGAACAGGCACGCCGCACATCGGAATGTCCTGTCCCATATGCTGGCCGCGCCTCGTCAGCGTGATGCCGAGAGCCCGCGAGGCATCGATCGCATCCTCGAAGAACAGCTCGTAGAAATCGCCCATGCGATAGAACAGAAGCGATCCGGGATTGTTGGCCTTGATCTCGATGAACTGTTCCATCATCGGCGTTGCCGACGCGCGGCTTTCCTCCGAAGCCAGCTGGTCGGTCGTCA
Organism: Rhizobium sp. PvP014; assembly: GCF_017876855.1. Taxonomy (NCBI): domain Bacteria; kingdom Pseudomonadati; phylum Pseudomonadota; class Alphaproteobacteria; order Hyphomicrobiales; family Rhizobiaceae; genus Rhizobium; species Rhizobium sp. PvP014. The sequence goes on along the minus strand of NZ_JAGIOT010000002.1, from coordinate 3,134,749 downwards.
GGGCATCGAGCGTAGGTCTTTGAAAATGGGTCACGGCACCAATGTTTGTTGCGCAGATTTATTGTTGCGTCTGGAAAGAGGCGACACTATCGGTGATGACCCTTGAATTACAACATCCCCCGCGACCTCGAGGGGCGCTGCCCACAAAAAGCTGGAGAGGCCAATGCCCGCAAACGACAAGACGCCGGAAAAGAACACGCGCAACAGAGCGTCGGTGACCGAGCAGGAAGCGCTGGATTTCCACTCGCAGGGCCGTCCCGGCAAGCTCGAGATCACCCCGACAAAGCCGATGGCGACGCAGCGCGACCTTTCGCTGGCCTATTCGCCTGGCGTCGCCGTGCCGGTTCTGGCGATCGCCGCCGACCCTTCCAAGGCCTATGACTACACGACGCGCGGCAACATGGTGGCCGTGATTTCCAACGGCACGGCAATCCTTGGTCTCGGCAATCTCGGTGCACTGGCATCAAAGCCTGTCATGGAAGGCAAGTCCGTCCTGTTCAAGCGGTTTGCCGATGTGGACAGTATCGATCTCGAGGTCGATACGGAAAACGTAGACGAATTCATCAACTGCGTGCGCTACCTCGGCCCGTCCTTCGGCGGCATCAACCTTGAGGACATCAAGGCGCCGGAATGCTTCATCATCGAGAGCCGTCTGCGCGAACTGATGGACATCCCGGTTTTCCATGACGACCAGCACGGTACGGCGATCATCGCCGCCGCCGGTCTCATCAACGCGCTGGAACTCACCGGCCGCGACCTCAAGACGACGAAGCTGGTTTGCAATGGCGCCGGTGCTGCCGCGATCGCCTGTATCGAGCTGATCAAGGCGATGGGCTTCAACCCTGCCAACATCATCCTCTGCGACACCAAGGGCGTGATCTACCAGGGTCGCACCGAGGGTATGAACCAGTGGAAGAGCGCCCACGCCGTCAAGTCCGACAGCCGGACGCTGGAAGAGGCCATGAAGGGTGCCGACGTGGTGTTCGGTCTTTCCCAGAAGGGTGCGTTTACCGAAGCGATGATCCGCTCGATGGCGGACAAGCCGATCATTTTCGCGATGGCCAATCCCGATCCGGAAATCACGCCGGAAGAAGTGGCGCGGATCCGCGACGACGCGATCATGGCGACCGGCCGCTCGGACTATCCGAACCAGGTCAACAACGTGCTGGGCTTTCCCTACATCTTCCGCGGTGCGCTCGATGTGCGAGCCCGCCAGATCAACGATGCGATGAAGATTGCCGCCGCGCAGGCGCTGGCCGATCTTGCCCGAGAGGACGTGCCTGATGACGTGGCTGCCGCCTACCAGGGCAACCGCCCGCGTTTCGGGCCGCAATACATCATTCCCGTGCCGTTCGATCCGCGGCTGATCTCGGCCATTCCCGTCGCCGTTGCCAGAGCTGCAATGGAAAGCGGAGCAGCGCGTCGCGACATCACCGACCTTGACGCCTATGGTCGCGAGCTTTCCGCCCGCCGCGACCCGATCGCTGCAACGACGCAAGGTATCTACGACCGGGTTCGCCGCTTCCCCAAGCGCGTGGTGTTTGCCGAAGCCGAAGAAGAGCAGGTCATGCGGGCCGCGATCTCGTTCTGCAGCCAGGGTCTCGGCACCGCCATCCTGCTCGGCCGCGACGATGTGATCCGCGAGACGGCGGAAAAGGCCGGTATCGACCTCGAACGCCCCGGCATCGAGATCATCAACGCGCGCATTTCCAAGCGCGTCGATACCTATATCGACTTCCTCTACGCCCGCCTGCAGCGCCAGGGCCTGCTTCTGCGTGACGTGCAGCGGCTGATCCACCACGACCGTAATCATTTTGCCGCGACCATGGTGGCCGTAGGCGACGCGGATGCGATGGTAACCGGCACGACGCGCAATTATGCGACCGCTCTTTCCGACGTGCGCCGCTGCATCGACGACAAGCCCGGACACAAGGTGATCGGCGTGTCGATCGTTGTGGCCCGCGGCCGGACGATCTTCGTGGCGGATACCGCCGTGCACGACATGCCGACTGCCGAGCAGATCGCCGACATCGCCGTGGAAGCCGCACGCGTCGCCAAGCGCATGGGCTACGAGCCCCGCGTGGCGCTGCTTGCCTATTCCACCTTCGGCCAGCCAATCGGCGAGCGCTCCGAGCGTGTCCGCGAGGCGGTGAAGATCCTCGACGGGCGCCGGGTGGATTTCGAGTATGACGGCGAGATGGGTGCCGATGTGGCGCTCAATGCCAGCCGCATGGAGCAGTATCCGTTCTGCCGCCTCTCGGGCACCGCCAACGTGCTTGTCATGCCGGCCATTCATTCGGCCTCGATCGCCACCCGCATGCTGCAGGAGATCGGCGCATCGACGCTGATCGGGCCGCTTCTTGTCGGTTTGGATAAATCGGTGCAGATCACCCAGATGGGCGCGAAGGACTCCGAAATCGTCAACATGGCGGCGATTGCGGCCTATAACGCGGGGTCCTGAGAGACCCCGCGCCGACGCTTTTGTTGAAAGCTTCAGCCGATCGGATTAGGGTGTTTCATCTGGTCCGATCGGAGTTCCCGTTTCATGAAGACCGTCAGCATTCAGGAAGCCGAAGAAAACCTGTCGCAGCTTGTCGATGAAGCCGCGAACGGGGAACCGTTCGTGATCGCCAGGGCGGGCAAGCCGCTGGTGACGGTGGTTGCTGTCGATGAGGCGGCCGCACCCGAGGTGACCGGGCCCAGGAAACGGCGGATCGGATTCCTTAAAGGTCAGTTCTTCATTCCGGAAGACATGGATAAGGCGCTGGACGAAGAGATCGAGGATCTGTTCTACGGCGCACGCGATTGAGGCTGTTGCCGGATTCCCATCTTCTGATCTGGCTTGTCGCCGCGTCCGAACGCTTGCCATCCTCGGTGCACGACATGGTGGGTCGCTACTGCGGACCGACCAGGCTCCAAATCTAGAGCGCTCTAGTTCGCGAAGCGACCGGCGTCGGCGCCGAAGTAGTTGATGTAGCGGCCGGAGATCGAGGCGATCGGCAGCACGATCAGCACATCCGTGGTGTTGAAGGCCTGATCGACGACGGCACCCTTTCCGATCATGGCGCCGAGGCGAAGGTAGCCCTTGACCAGCGGTGGCATGGCGGACAGCGCCTGGCGCGGATTGATCGCCTCGACAGGCATCAGATCCATGTTGCGATTGAGATCAGGCAATGCGTGGACCATCCACTCGTCCTTCACCAGCGCATTGTGATGCAGGAAGGACAGCGCCAGCGCGTGTTCTTCCGGACGCACGCCGGGGAAAGAGGCGCAGCCGAACATGGCATTGACACCATGCTTCAGCGCATAGGCCCAGTTGCCCTGCCAGAGCAGTTCGACGGTGCGTTTGGTGCGGTAGTCGGGCAGCACGCAGGAGCGGCCGAGTTCCATGAACTGCTTGTCCGGATGGCGGGCGAGAAGTGGCGCGATATCGAACTCGGACGTCGAATAAAACCCGCCATTCGCCTCAGCGACGCTCTGGCGCAGAAGCCGGTAGGTTCCGACGATCTGGTCTTCGATTTCACCGTCTATCGCGTTGTCGACGACAAGCAGATGGTCGCAGATCGCATCGTAGCTATCGATATCCCGTCGAAGCCGCATCGCCTCGGGCTCAATCGTGGCGCCCATCTCCTCGACGAAGACGCGGTAGCGCACGGCCTGGGCGGCATCGATTTCGCGCAGGTTGCGGGCAAGCCGCGTTTCCAGCGTGCCGATGCGGCCGAACACATCGCTACCAACGCGGCTATTTGCCGGATCAGCAGCCGGGGCCTGCTTTGTCTCAGAGGTCAATGTGCGGTTCAGGAGTTCGATAGCCATGGTGATTCTTCCCGTACCGGTTGGATCACCCGCGTTTAAACATGCATCTGCAACAAGAGCGTGACAGATATCGTCACAATAGGAAGTGGTGCAAGGCCCGTCAACGCGACTGTCAGGACGTGCTGGAAGCCTGCGCAAAAAGACGCAATTCCTCAATCAGAACAGCCGGATCGAGCGGCTTCTGAAGCACTTTGCAGGCGCCCTGATCGATGACTTTGCGCCGCGCCTCGCCGCGGCTTTCGGCTGTCAGCACCATGACGGGGACCGGCTGCAGCGCGGTTCTGGAGGCGGCAGAGATGAGATCCATGATGTTGCCGCCGGGCATATGCATGTCGCAGAGAACGACATCCGGGCGGTTTTCGCCAAGGGCTTCGATGAGACTTCCGAAATCCTCCACGGAACGAACCGTGTGCCCTGCCTTGCGCAGAACCGCGGCGACCAGAAGCCCACTGACGGGATCGTCTTCTCCGAGAAGAATATCGAGGGCCGGGCCGGCTTCCCGCTTGCGATCGACCGAGTTTGAATTTTCAGGAGCCGGCACGTCCATTACCGGGCGGTCGCGGGCGCCAAAACCACGCATGCGGCCACTGAGGACATCGACCAGCGATTTTTCGCGCAGCGGCCGGATCAGCCAGGCATCGAAATATTCCTGGGGTTGCGACGCCCTTTCCTCCGGATTGACCAGCAGAATACGGTGCAGCGGCGCGTGCGACGGTTCCCACGCGTAGTCGGAGGCCAGTCGGTGATCGACGATGAGATCGGTATAGGGCGAGCCTGTCGCTTTGGCCCGATCGATCAACAGCTGCACCTGGGCGGGATCGGACACATGCCTCCCACGGCCGCCGAGTGTTTCGATGCTGGAAACGGTCGCAAAGGCGGCCGGACCATCTGGCGCGAGCAGAAGCACGCGAGAGCCAAACAGCGAGCGGTTGCGAACGGCAGCACCGGCCGGCGCATCCTCGGCAAGACGCATGGGATAGCGGATGGTGAAGACGCTGCCATTGCCCTTGCGGCTGGAGACCGACAGCGAGCCGCCGAATTCGGCCAGGATGCGCGAGGCGATGCCGAGGCCGAGACCTGTGCCGCCGCTGCGCGTTTCCGCTGATCCTGCCTGTTCGAACGCACCGAAGATTCGGGTCTGCTCTTCCTCGGTCATGCCAGGGCCGGTATCGGCAACAGAAATCGCCACGGTCTCGTTCTCGATGAAGGCTCGAACCAGCACGCCGCCTGTGGTCGTGAACTTGACGGCGTTGCCGATGACGTTGAACAGAACCTGGCGAATGCGGGCAGGATCGAAGTCGAGAAGCTCCGGCACGGCGGCGGATACGGTGGCGGCGATCTCGATCCGTTTGCCATGGGCGCGGGGCGCGAGCATTTCCACGACACCTTCGATCAGTTGGCGTAGATCCGCTGCACGGTTGTTGAGACGGAACCGGCCGGCCTCCATCGTGGAATGATCCAGCAGATCTTCGACCAGTTGAGCCAGGGCGTAGCCGGACTGGCGGATACCGCTCAAGTAATTCTGCTGCTCCGCCGTCAGCTTCGTCTGACCCAAGAGGTGGGTCATCCCAAGAATGCCGTTCAGTGGCGTTCGTAGCTCATGGACGACGTTGGCGATCTGCGGAGAGCCCGAGACGTCGGCAGCAATGGCCTGTGGGCGGCGCCATTTGAGGATTTTTGTGAAGAGTGCGCGAAGAGCGCCTGGATGTCTCTGGACGTTCGCCGCGACCGGCTGCTCCGGCGTGCGGGGCACTCCATTCCATGCGGCGTCGTCAGACCCGTCCTTCGGCGCGAGCGACGTGAAGGCCTGTGAGATACGGTTCTGTATTTCGGCGATGTCGCGCATGCGGAAAGACTACCTGAGGTTTCCTTCCGAATTCTTAGAGCAATCCGGTAAAATTATGCCGAACGTCTAATTTCGCATTTTCCGCCGAGAAAAATTACTTCTGCTCATCTACGGATGCGGCTGCCTTCGGTCCGAACAACTCATCGGCAATGACCAGACCTGCGCCGACGGTGATGAAACTGTCCGCGAGATTGAACACGGCAAACGACCAGGTGGCGGTGTAAAACAGGATGTAATCCACCACGTGCCCGTAAACGATGCCATCGATCAGATTGCCGATCGCGCCAGCGATGATCATCGCATAGCCGAGATGGGCAAACGGCCGGTCCTTGGGCGTGCGGCGCCAGAGCCACAGCACGAAGGCGACGATGACAAGGCGCATGCCGATGATGAACTCGCGCTCCATGCCGGACAGAAGCGAGAAGGCTACGCCCATATTATAGGTGCGGTAGAGCGCCAAAAACGGAATGACCGGCACCATCTGCTCCAGCGGCAGCGAATTTTCGACGGCGATCTTGATCGCCTGGTCGAGCAGCACGGCAATGATGATGAAGATGACCGCACTGATGGGTCGAGACAGGAGACCAACGCGGGCGGTCATTATTTATCCTCCAGCGTCAGCAGATGGCGGCGGGCTTCAAACAGCATGACTGCCGTCGCGACCGCGAGATTGAGCGAGTCCGCCCTGCCCTGCTGCGGAATTTTGACTGTGCGATCGGCGGCGCGGGCAAGGCTGTCCGGCAGGCCGGACTGCTCGTTGCCCATCAGGAGAACGACCGGTTTGCGGGTATAGTCCGCCGTGCGATAATCGGTGGCGCCGGCCAGATGGGTGGCGATGACGCTGACGCCCGCTCCCTTTTGCCAGTTCAGGAATTCTTCCGCCGAGCAGCGGATGACCGGCATCGCAAAAATCGAGCCCATCGTGGCGCGCACGGTTTCCAGCGAGAACGGGTCGGTGCTTTCCCCGACCAGAAGCACGGCGGAGGCGCCAGCGGCATCGGCCGTGCGGATGATCGTGCCGAGATTGCCCGGATCGCGGACGCGGTCGAGCGCGACAAATGTCTGGTCGCTCTGCGGCCTCAGATCGGCAAGCCGCGCCCAGCGCTGCTCGAAAATGCCGACCACCATCTGCGGATTGTCGCGGCGCGTGATCGAGGACAGAACCTTTTCGCTGACTTCGAGCACGAGCCCGCCATCTGCCACGGTCTTTGCCGCGACCTGCTCGACCAGCGGCTTGGCCTTGGCAGCCTTGGCATAGACGAGCGTGCGGATTGTCCAGCCCAGTTCCAGCGCATCGATGACCAGTTTCAGCCCTTCCGCCATGAAGGCACCGGCTTCTTCCCGGTGCTTCTTGTCGGTGAGAAGCTTGATGTCCTTGATGATGGGGTTGGCGAGCGAGGTGACTTCTTTTACCTGCCCGACGCGCCGTGGCCCGTTTCTGTGAAAATTATCGCTCATGCGGGTACCCAACGGCTGAAAAGAGAGGTGGAAAGCGCGCGGCCATGGACTTTGCCGTCGAGGCCCGCTTCCCGGATGACGAGTTCGCCCGATTCCACCACGCCATCTGCGCCGCGCATGGTTTCGCGCATCAGTTCATGGATGGAATAGAAGCTGGCGCGGATCGAATAGGCTGTTAGCACCAGGCCGACGGCCTTGGGCGACAGGAGCTGCCGGCAGACATCGAGCATCAGCGGCAAATGATCGAACAGATGCCAGACCTCGCCATTTGGACCGCGGCCGAATTTCGGCGGATCGGTGAGGATGATATCGTAGGTGTTGCCGCGGCGTTCCTCGCGCAGGATAAACTTCATCGCGTCTTCGCAGATCCAGCGGATCGGTGCCTTTTCGAGACGCGACAAGGACTGGTTCTCGCGGCCCCAGCCGATCGCTTTTTTCGACGCATCGACATGGGTGACCTCGGCACCGGCGGCAGCCGCCACCAGCGAGGCGACACCCGTATAGCCGAACAGGTTGAGCACTTTCAGCGTGCGCCCGGCCTTGGCGGCTTCCTCGACGCGTTCCTTCATCCACTCCCAGTGGACGATCTGTTCCGGAAACACGCCGACATGGCGAAATGCGGTGAAGCGGCCGTGGAAATCGATGCCGAGAAGGGCGAGAGGCCAGGTTTCGCCGAGCACCTGCACCGGAAAGCGCCAGCGGCCCATCCCATCTTCATCCGTGTCGCCGGTGAAGATCGCGTCGGCATTTTCCCAGATATCGTCGGCAAGCGTCGGCTGCCACAGGGCCTGAGCTTCCGGGCGCACGACCCGGTAATCGCCGTATTGCTCTAGCTTCAGGCCGCGGCCGGTGTCGATCAGGTGGAAATCACCCGCACCCGACGATTCGAGAATGATCGGCACGCGTTCGGCTGGCAGATCGCCGCTGCGGGCAAGAAGCGGACGTGTTTCGACCGGCGCATGGGGTTGTGCCTGCGGTCTGTCTGGCCGGCGCGACTGGGTGGTTTGGGCTTCGGCCCGACCTTCCGAGCGCGCAGCCTGGGGGCCGATCGACCTGCTGCGGGTTGCGGCAACGGCCGGACGGCTGCCAGCTTCGCTGCGGCGCTTGTCCGGGCTTTTTGCAGGCGACTTGGCCGCGCCCTTGGCTGCTGGCTTCTCCGGGCGCTTGCCGGTCGGCCGCCTTTCCTTGTTCTTCACTGCGATCATCCGCTCGGGTTCTTGTCTTTCGCAGCAGATAGCATCTGTGCCGCGTTCTTCAAAGCCGGCAATAGCGTCAGATCTGTTTTCGCTCGCTTCGACGCCTATCTAATCAGCGAAACGGGAGATCGAGATGGATATCGAAGGGCAGGAACGGATCGCGGCGCCGCGGGATATCGTGTGGCGCGCGCTGAACGATGCCGAAACCATCCGCCAGTGCATTCCCGGTTGCGAGCGGCTGGAGTGGATTTCGGACAACGAACTTGCCGCCAGTATCAAGGTTCGCTTTAGCCTGATCTCGCTCGGCCTTGCCGGCACGATCACGCTTTCGAACATCGATGCGGGAGAAAGCTACACGCTCTCCGCCGAGGGTCAGGGAAGCATTGCGGGCTTTGCCAAGGGCGCGGCTGACGTGCGGCTTGAGGAAGACGGGACTGAGACCGTGCTGCATTACATCGCGCGTGCGCAAACCGGAGGACGGATCTCGCAGCTCGGATCCAAGCTCGTGCGGTCGACAACCGAGAAGCTGGCAGCAAAGTTCTTTGCGGATTTCAACGCAGCGGTCATCGCCAAGACAGCGGAGGCCAGAACCGAGGGGGTCTGACCGCGGGTCGTCATCTGGCTGGAAGCGCAGCGTTGCTGGCCGGGGCGGGAACAACGGCCTGGTTGGCCGGAACGACTGACGGCGACGGCTTGACCGCGGCAGTGTTCTCCTTTTGCAGACGGACGGCCTCGCGCGCTTCGATCCGGGCCTGTCGGCGATGCTTGCCTTGGCTCCACCAGGTCACGAATGAGCCGAGCGCCATGCCGAACAGGACGGCCAGGAACAGCAGCAGAAACAGCGGCGCCGTCAGCGACAGGAGGCTGTCTTCCGGACGGAAGGGATTGAGCGCGAGCGTGACGCTTTGACGGTTGGCGACGGCCAGCACGATCAAAACGATGCCGAGGGGCACAAAGATCACGAGGCTCACGATCCTCTTGAACTTGGTCATGGTTTTCTCCCGGCAAGTGACAATCAAACGATGGATCGCCGTCATCGCTGCCGGCGTCCTGTGCAGAATAGAGGGCGGCGTCATGCTTTCAAGTGTGACGCCCGACCTTCGAGGCGATCAATCATCCTCGTCGGCAAGATCCGGGTTGAGGCGCTCGCGCAATTCCTTGCCCGTTTTGAAGAAGGGCACCCACTTCTCCTCGACAAAGACGCTTTCGCCTGTGCGCGGATTGCGCCCGGAGCGCGACGGACGGTTCTTTACCGAAAAGGCGCCGAAGCCACGCAGCTCGACCCGGTTTCCGCCGGCGAGAGCATCAGTGATCTCGTCGAGGACCGCATTGACGATATTCTCGACGTCACGATGGTAGAGATGCGGATTGCGCGCTGCAACGATCTGCACCAGTTCAGATTTGATCACTTCTGCCCCCTGAAAAAAGTTAGGTGCCCCCTGAAAAAATTAGGCTTTCAGTCGCTTCCAACCTGCCAAACGGAAACCAGACCGTCAAGGAACAACTTGTCGGAGCCGAAGATCCGAAGCGCTGCCGGGGAAAGCTGGTCGCCCAGTCCGGTCATGCGGAAAAACTGCGACACGGCACTGGCGAACCAGAATGAGGACGAGGACTTGCCATCCTTCCATTCCACTTCGGGCAGGCTTTTGGCAACGCCGCGGGTCTCCAGATAGGCGCGGACCTCGTCTTCGCCGCCGAGTTCATCGACCAGCTTGACGGCAAGCGCCTGACGGCCTGTGAAGATCGTACCGTCAGCGAGTTTCAGAACCTCATCGCGCGGCATGTTGCGGCGATCGGCCACGAGATCGACGAACCAAGCGTAGCTGTCCATCACCATATTGCGGATCATCGTCTTGGCTTCTTCGCTGGCAGGATGGAAGGGCGATGGCTCGGCCTTCAGCGGCGCCGACTTGATCTCCTCCAGCGACACGCCGATCTTTTTCAGCGCTTCATCGACCTGAGGGTACTGAAAGATGACGCCGATCGAGCCGGTGATGGAGCTTTCGCCGGCGACGATATGATCGCCAGCAGATGCAATCATGTAGCCGGCGGATGCGGCAAGGGTGCGGACCTGCGAGACGACGGGCTTGGTTTGCGCGATATGGCGGATGGCCTTGAAGATGCGCTCGCCGCCATAGGTCGTTCCGCCCGGAGAATTGATCGAGACGATGAGCGCTTTTGCCTGGCTGCTTTCGGCGATCTTCTCCAATCGCTCCAGCAATTCCCTGTCGTCGAGGATCATGCCTGAGATATCGACGCGGGCGACGTGCGCGACCGCGGAGTTGCCACTGGCGCCGACCGTGACCCGATACAGCGCGAAACCGATGCCGACGAGAAACACGAGGGCCGCAACCCGCCAGAAACTCAGTTTCCGACGCAACTGGCGCCGTTCAGCAATCCCCATCTGATCCATTCTCAATCCTCATAGCGAGCCAGCCCAAATAGGGTCCGGCTTTTTGTTTCAAGCGGGCATATCACGTTTTTATGTTGTCCATTATTGTTTGTTGAACGATAAAAACCATATTGAGGCCGCAGGTGAACAACTAGCGCCGCTTCCGTCGATCTCAACGCGGGCGGCCCAGTCATCTTTACGACAAATCTTGCCGGAAAGGACCGGACGAGCAGAATGCTGCAGCATATCCGCAACCCAGCCCTGGCCGGCGCTTCCCGTGCGATCGGGCAGTCGCCCGACGATATCTATCAGTCGGCACTTGCCCATTCCGCAAGGGTGCGCAAGCTCAAGATATTCCTGCCGATCAGTGCAGCCATCATCTCCGCCGCCTTTATCGGGGTGGCGATCGTGCGCGCCTATCTGCCGGAAAACCTGTCGATCGAAAGCGCGCGCATCGAGAATGGCAAGATCGTCATGGAACGGCCTGCGATTTCCGGCCGCAACAGCGACGGCATCAGCTATTCGATGATTGCCAACCGTGCATTGCAGGATATCCAGAACCCGAACATGATCAGCCTCGAAAACGTCAAGGCCGCCGTGCCGATCAATGATGAGGTCGTTGCCCGTGTCACGGCCGCCGGTGCCGACTTCGATCGTGGCGCCGACAAGCTGGATCTGACCAAACCATTCGACGTTAATTTATCCAACGGGATTACTGCGCGCTTCCAATCCGCCCGCCTCGATATACCGGGTGGATTGATGGATACGCCGGACCCGGTCAAAATCTCCATGGACGCGGGTTCCATTGTTGCGAACTCCCTGAAGATAACGGATAAGGGACACACAATCACCCTGATCGGCAAGGTTCAGGTCGACCTCGACCCTGCCCGCATCCGCAACCAAGGCAAATAGGGCACGGCCGCAATGACGAATCGACTCTTTCGTATCTCTTCCGCCGTGATGGCCACCGGACTCGTGTTCGGCCTTGCCTTCAGCGCGACCGCCCAGACCACCAGCAGCAAGATGGAAGGCTTGAAGCTTTCCAACGATGCGCCGATCCAGATCCAGAGCGACCAGCTGGAAATCAAGGATCAGGAAAAACGTGCCTTTTTCACCGGCAATGTGCAGGTGGTGCAGGGTACGACCACGATGAAGGCCGGCAAGATGACCGTGCTTTACAAAGGTGAAGGCGCTTCGGTGACCTCCGGCAGCACCGACATCGACAAGATCTTTCTCGACGACACCGTTTTCCTCACCTCGGGCACTCAGCAGGCGACCGCCGAAAAGGGCGAGTTCGACATGACCTCGCAGACCTTCGTGCTTTCCGGCAAGCAAGTCGTGCTTTCCGAAGGCGCCAACGTGTTTCGCGGCTGCAAGCTGACCGTGCAGATGGCGACCGGACAGGCGAAGCTCGATTCCTGCGGTGGCCGCGTGGAAATCATGCTCGACCCGAAGTCGCGACCTAAGCAATAGAAATCCAAGCCCTTGAAAATACCTTTCCTCTCCAACCGGTCCGCCGACCGGTCGCCCGTGACCGAACCTTTCATTGCACGCGACAAGGCGCGCTATGAGGGTACGCTGGTGGCGCATGGTCTTTCCAAGACCTATGACACGCGGCGCGTGGTGAACGGCGTATCGCTGGTCGTTCGCAAGGGCGAGGCTGTCGGCCTGCTCGGACCGAACGGCGCCGGCAAGACGACGTGTTTCTACATGATCACTGGGCTTGTGCCTGTCGATGAGGGCATGATTGCCATCAATGGCAACGAGGTGACGCATATGCCGATGTATCGGCGCGCGCGTCTCGGCGTCGGCTACCTGCCGCAGGAAGCCTCGATCTTTCGCGGACTGTCCGTCGAAGACAATATCCGGGCGGTTCTCGAAGTGCACGAACCGAACCGCGACAAGCGCGAAGCGAAGCTCGACGAGTTGCTGGAAGAATTCCACATCAGCCAGTTGCGCAAGTCCGCGGCTGTCGCGTTGTCGGGTGGCGAACGGCGTCGCCTCGAGATCGCCCGCGCGCTGGCGACCGACCCTGCCTTCATGCTGCTGGACGAGCCGTTTGCCGGTGTCGACCCGATTTCCGTTTCCGACATCCAGAACCTGGTTCGCCACTTGACGGCGCGCGGTATCGGGGTACTGATAACGGATCACAACGTCCGCGAAACGCTGGGTCTCATCGATCGCGCCTACATTATTCACGCAGGCGAAGTCCTGACGCATGGCAGGGCCGACGATATCGTCAACAATCCGGATGTTCGTCGTCTTTACCTTGGCGACAAGTTCAGCCTCTGAGGCCAGAAAGAATCCACTTTCCCGCTTCGTGCCGCTTGACCAAATCTATCAAAAAAGCAATTCTTGTGCCAGTTGAAGGATGGCACCGATAATCTCGGTGTCTTCCTCTCGACTATCGTGCGATGACCGCATGATTTTAAGGAGATCACGGGAGTTTCGCGTCCGCCATGGGGTTATCTGCCAGTCTTTTTCTGCGACAGAGCCAATCGCTGGTGATGACACCGCAGCTGATGCAGTCCATTCAGCTGCTGCAGATGACGCATTTTGAACTCAACCAGTTCATCGCCCAGGAAGTCGAGAAAAATCCGCTGCTCGAAATAGCGGCAGGCGACGGCGATGGTGATGCGGATTTAGGCGCGCTTGATCCCCGCGATCTGGAATTTTCCGGTTCGCGCGAGGATGACGGACAGTTCGAAGGCCAATCGGCGGCGCAAGCCGATGTCGGCTCCCTCGACTGGTATGAGAGCGCAACCCGCGACGGCACGGCCAAGCTTGGCGATCACCTCGATGCCAGCCTTGAAAACGTGTTTCCCGACGACGCACCGGCACAGCGGCCGGACGCGCCCGAACTTCTCGGCCAGTGGAAATCGATGCCCGGCGGCGATGCCGGCGAGGACTACGACCTCGACGATTTCGTTGCGGGTCAGGTGACCCTGCGCGATCATCTCGGACAACAGCTGCCTTTCGTGGTGACCACCCCGGGCGACCGGTTGATCGCCCAGGACCTGCTCGACCAGTTGGACGATGCCGGCTATTTCCAGGGCGACATCGAAGAGGTCGCGGCCCGTCTCGGCAAGGCGCCGGAGGCGGTAGAGGCCGTTCTCATTCAGCTGCAAACCTTCGATCCACCCGGGGTATTTTGCCGTAGCCTGAGCGAATGCCTGGCGATCCAGCTGCGCCAGAACGACCGGCTGGACCCGGCCATGGCAGCGCTGATCGATCACCTCGATCTTCTCGCCAAGCGTGACTTTGCGTCTCTGCGCAAGATCTGCGGCGTGGACGACGAAGATCTGATCGACATGATGGCTGAAATCCGCAAGCTCAACCCGAAGCCGGGTGCGGGCTTCGAGGGCGGGTTCTCGCAGTCTATCTCACCTGATGTCGTGGTCCGGCCATCGCTTGATGGTGGATGGAACGTCGAACTCAATCCCGATACCCTGCCGCGCGTTTTGGTCAACCAGACCTATTTCAACACGGTCTCCAAACACTGCCCGAAGAACGGCGAAGATCACAATTTTCTGTCGGACTGCATGCAGACGGCGAACTGGCTCGCCCGCAGCCTCGACCAGCGCGCCAAGACGATCATGAAAGTGGCAAGCGAGATCGTACGCCAGCAGGATGCCTTCCTGCTGCACGGCGTCGATCACCTGCGACCACTCAACCTGAAGACGGTGGCAGAGGCCATCAAGATGCACGAATCCACCGTCAGCCGCGTCACCTCCAACAAGTATGTGCTGACGCCACGCGGCCTGTTCGAACTGAAATACTTCTTCACAGTGTCGATCGGCTCGGCGGAAGAAGGTGGAGACACCCATTCGGCCGAATCGGTGCGGCATCGCATCCGATTGTTGATTTCTCAGGAGCTGCCGAGTGCCGTCCTGTCGGATGACGACATTGTCATCAGCCTCAAACAGGGCGGTGTCGAACTTGCGCGCCGGACGGTGGCGAAATATCGCGAGGCGATGAATATTCCGTCATCGGTGCAACGCAGGCGGGAAAAGCGCGCCATCGCGAAACTGGCAGCGTTCTAGCCTCACATATCGAGGGCAGTCATAGGCGACCCGGTATTCGCCACACGTGCCGCACAGATTGACATTCCGTTAATGGCAGTTTAGAGACCCGCCGCAACCTGACCGGGCGACACGGGATCTAAACCAATTCCCAAACCAATTTGGCCCTGCCATTCGTGAACCGCTTGGATCAAGAGGCCGGTTGGCGTAGACTGGAACATGCAAGTCACGACAATAAGGAGTAACTCCATGAGTGTGCGTGTATCCGGTAAACATATGGAAATCGGCGACTCGTTTCGACAGAAGATCGAGGACCACATCGGCGGTGCAGTGACCAAATACTTCGACGGGGGGTATTCGGGTCAGGTGATCGTCGAGAAGTCCGGCTCGCGTTTTTCGGCAGATTGCAAGGTGCATCTCGATACCGGGATCGTCCTGCATGCGGCCGGAGAAGCGAATGATCCACAGGCAAGTTTCGATGCTGCAGCGGAGCGGATCGAAAAACGCCTTCGTCGCTACAAGCGTCGACTGAAGGACCATCACGCCGGCAATCACGCGAACGGTTTTTCCGAAGTGGCTTACACGGTCATGGACCGGGTACCGGATGAAGAAGACGACGTGCCAGACGATTTCGCACCGACAATCGTTGCGGAAAGCACGAAGCAGTTGATGACCATGTCCGTTGCGACCGCCGTGATGGCGCTCGACATGACGGACGAACCGGTCCTGTTGTTCCGCAGCCCTGGAAAGGAGCTGAACATCGTGTACCGGCGCAATGACGGAAATATCGGTTGGATCGATTCCACCGGTATGAAGAACTAAAAACTCTCGGGAGAGCGCCTTTGGCGCTCTCTTCGCCCTTCGCGGCAAAAGGATGATAAGAATGGCTTTGGCGGATTTGCTGCAGCAAGATGCGATTGTTCCTGCCCTTAAAGTGACCTCCAAGAAGCAGCTTCTTCAGGAACTTGCTGTGAAAGCGGCCAAGCTGACGGGTGTTCCCGAGCGGGAGATCTTCGACGTCATCCTGCAACGGGAGCGGCTGGGGTCGACGGGCGTTGGCCACGGCATTGCCATCCCACATGGCAAGCTCAGCAGCATATCGTCCATCAAGGGCGTGTTCGCCCGCCTGGAATCGCCGATCGATTTCGAAGCGCTTGATGACGAGCCGGTCGATCTTGTGTTCCTGCTGCTCGCCCCAGAGGGCGCCGGCGCCGACCACCTGAAGGCGCTTTCGCGTATTGCCCGCGTATTGCGCGATCAGGATCTCGTCGCCAAGCTTCGCAAGACCGATTCCGCGTCGGCAATCTACGCCTTTCTGAATGCAGAACAGGCAAACCACGCCGCCTGAGGCGGCTCTATACTCCTTTTCTATAGAGTAAAGCCGCCCGTTCGCCCTCGAATGGAGCGGCTAATCTTGTTTTCGAGCCCTCTTTAGAATTGCCTTTTGTCAAATACGCCACATGTCTTTCCCGTTGAAGGAGATAGACATGAATGACGACATACGTGCCAGGATCGCTGCGAATGACAGACTGCTCAAGGCGGTTATCATCCTGCTGGCGATCAAGGATCCCCATCTTCTCGATGAGCTCGATGCAATCTTCAAAATTGCCGATGGTCAGGAGGGACTGATCGGCGATGCGGACAAGAAGACCCGAGCCCATCTCAATTCGGAACTGGCCCTGATCCGTTCCCTGGCGCATGTTTCGCTGGATACGACGCACTGATCCTTACCCGCGGTCGCCAAACGCAAATGGGCGCCCGAGGCGCCCATTTTTCTTGGAAAGGCTCTGAGGAGCTCAGTCCTTCTTGTCTTCAGCCGCCGCTGCTTCAACCTTCGGGCCGCCCTTGGCGACGCCGACCATGGCCGGGCGCAAGACGCGTTCGCCAATAATGAAGCCGGCCTGGACGACCTGCATGACAGTGTTGTTGGGTACGTCCGCATTCGGGATCTCGAACATGGCCTGATGGAAGTTCGGATCGAACTTCTCGCCTTCGGCATCGATCTTCTTGACGCCGTGCCGCTCGAGTGTCGACAGCATGCCACGCTCGGTCATTTCGACGCCTTCAAGCAGGCTCGTCAGCGTCGCATCGGCTCCGGCACGCTTGTCTGCCGGAACAGTGTCGAGCGCGCGGCGCAGATTGTCCGAGACGGCCAGCATGTCGCGGGCAAAGCCCGAGACGGCGTAGGACTTGGCATCCTTCACTTCACGCTCGGTGCGGCGGCGAAGGTTGTCCATTTCTGCGGCAAGCCGCATGAAACGATCGCGCAGATCGGAATTTTCGGCCTTGAGCACATCGATCGGATCGGGCTCCTGCGCGAAGAAGGCTTCCCCTGCGCTCTGATCGGCGGCGTCTTCGAGAGCGGACGCCACGGCTTCCGCCGTGTTTTCGACAGCAGCTGCGTCAGGTCCGTTCTTCTTGGTTTCGTCGGTCATGACGGTCTCCGGTGCGTATTGAAATCTGGAAGGGTGGTTGCGCCCGATATCGAGGTTCGGGGCGAAAAAATCAAGGCCTTGGGAACATCCTAGCGGGATAGCCTTGCAAGCAGCTGCGCCGTGTAATCCACCATCGGCACGATGCGCGAGTAATTCAGCCGGGTTGGGCCGATCACGCCGACCGCGCCGACGATGCGTTCCTCGCCATCACGATAGGGCGCAACGATGAGCGAGGAGCCGGACAGGGAGAACAGTTTGTTTTCCGAACCGATAAAGATCCGCACGCCCGGTCCCTTTTCGGCAAGGTCGAGGATCTCGATCAGGCTGTCCTTCTTTTCGAGATCGTCAAACAGCAGACGCAGCCGATCGAGATCGCTGACGTCAGCCAGACCTTCGAGAAGATTTGCCCGGCCGCGTACGATGAGCTGGCCCGGCTTTCCGTCCTCCTGATCACCAGACCAGAAAGCCAGACCACGCTCCACCAGATCATGCGACAGCGTGTGAAGCTCGCTTGCGACCTGTTCCTTCAGCATTTTCATCTGGCCGCGGAATTCCGGCAGCGTCTGGCCGGCGAGATGCGCGTTGAGGAAATTTGCGGCCTCGCCGAGCTGCGACGAGGTCACGCCTGCGGGCAGGTCGATAATCCGGTTCTCCACCTGATTATGATCGCCAACAAGGACGGCCAGCGCCTTGGTGGGCTCCAGGCGGATGAACTCGACATGTTTGAGGACGGGATCGTTCTTGGCGGTGATGACGATGCCGGCGCCGCGCGAGACGCCAGACAGCATCAGGCTTGCATCGGCCATCAGGTTTTCGAGCGTCTGATCGCGATCCGGCGGACGGATCTGCCGGTCGATGCTGGCGCGGTCTTCTTCCGAGAGATTGCCGACCTGCATGAAGGCATCGACAAAGAACCGCAGCCCTGTCTGAGTCGGCATGCGGCCTGCACTGATATGCGGCGAGTAGATGAGGCCGAGCTCTTCCAGATCGCTCATGACATTGCGCACGGAGGCTGGCGACAGCGACATGGGCAGAAGTCGCGACAGATTGCGCGAACCGACCGGCTCGCCGGATTCCAGATAGCTTTCCACGATGCGGCGAAAGATTTCCCGCGAACGATCATCAAGCACGGAGCCGTTGTCGCGACCCGTCAGTCCCGGAAATACCATTGGCCCCTTTACCATGCTGCTGATCTCATCTCCCAGATATAGTCGCTCACTTGCGCATCCGCAAAAGGGAAATTCTTTGCAAATGACGGCTCCGAGCCTTAGAAGGCGGAAACAATAATCCAGGGAGTGACGGATGCGGCCTTCAGGCAGACAGACAAATCAGATGCGCAAGATCTCGTTCGAGCGCAATTTCTCCAAGCATGCCGAGGGCTCCTGTCTCGTCAAGTTCGGCGATACCCATGTTCTGTGCACCGCAAGCCTTGAAGAAAAGACGCCGCCGTGGCTGCGCAATTCCGGCAAGGGCTGGGTCACCGCCGAATACGGAATGCTGCCGCGCGCCACCGGCGACCGGATGAAGCGCGAGGCTGCGACCGGCAAGCAGGGTGGCCGTACCCAGGAAATCCAGCGCCTGATCGGCCGTTCGCTGCGCGCCGTGGTCGACCTTTCCGCGCTTGGTGAAAAGCAGATCACCATCGACTGCGACGTGATCCAGGCCGATGGCGGCACCCGCACGGCGGCCATCACCGGTGGCTGGCTGGCGCTGTACGATTGCCTGAAATGGATGGACACCCGCTCGATGATCAAGCTCGACAAGGTTCTGAAAGACCATGTCGCGGCGATCTCGTGCGGCATCTTTGCGAGCCAGCCGGTCATAGATCTCGACTACCTCGAGGATTCCGCCGCCGAGACCGACGCGAACTTCGTCATGACGGGTAGCGGCGGCATCGTCGAGATTCAGGGCACGGCCGAGGGTGCTCCCTTCAGCCAGGAGGAATTCCTCAACCTTTTGTCGCTGGCACAGGACGGCACCCGGGAACTGGTAGCTCTGCAGAAGCAGGCGATCGGCGGCTGATTTCAACGCTGGCTGATCCATGAGTTGCGAGGGGCAGTCTTCCTTTCCGGAGAGACTACCTCTCGATCGAACCTCCTCCCCCGCCTTCATGGCGGGGCAGCATCAGACAAGGGAGCCACTGTTTTGATCGACGGCATTCTCGAAACAGCGCTCTATGTCGATGATCTCGATGCGGCGGAAGCCTTTTACGGTGAACTGCTCGGGCTTGAGCGGGTGCTGCGGGCCGGCGATCGCCACGTGTTTTACCGATGCGGACCCGGCATCCTGTTGATCTTCAATCGCGCCGAAACGCTGAAGCCGCCGCCTGATGATGCGCTGCCGGTTCCGCCGCACGGCACGCCAGGACCCGGGCATGTGTGCTTTCGTATGGACGGCCCGGCGATTGACAGAATGGTCGAAAAGCTCAACAAGGCGGGCATCGTGATTGAAAGCGATTTTCGCTGGCCAACCGGCGCCCGATCCCTCTATTTCCGCGACCCGGCCGGCAACAGTCTGGAATGCGCAGAGCCGAGGCTCTGGAATCTATAGGAACCTTCATGCGCAAGCTTGAGACGAAAACGATCGTCGTTGCCAGCCACAATGCCGGCAAGATCCGCGAGATTGCCGAATTGATCGGTCCGTTCGGCTTTTCGGCAAAGTCCGCGGCCGAACTGAAGTTCGAGGAACCGGACGAGACCGGCACGACGTTTGAGGAAAATGCGGCGATCAAGGCGCTTGCCTCTGCCAAGGCCTCGGGCCTGCCCGCCCTTTCCGACGACAGCGGCATTGTCATCGATGCGCTGGACGGCGCTCCCGGTGTCTATACCGCCAACTGGGCCGAGCGCGAGGATGGCACACGCGATTTCGCGATGGCGATGCAGAAGGTGGAAGATGCGCTGCAGAAAAAAGGTGCGACCACGCCCGACAAGCGCAGCTGCCGTTTTGTGAGCGTTCTCTGCCTTGCCTGGCCGGACGGCCACACCGAACTCTTCCGCGGCGATGTCGAAGGCGTTGTCGCCTGGCCGCCGCGTGGTGCTGCCGGTTTCGGTTACGACCCGATCTTCCAGCCGGAAGGCCACGAGACCACGTTTGGCGAAATGACCAGCGAGGAAAAGCACGGCTGGAAGCCTGGCGATGAGCACGCGCTTTCGCACCGGGCCCGCGCGTTCAAGCTGTTCGTCGAAACCTGCCTGGAGGCCTGATCCCCATTGAACGCCGTCGCTCCCCTTTTTCCCGGCATGCTGCTACCCGACACGGGTGAGCCGGGCTTCGGCGTTTACGTGCACTGGCCGTTTTGCGCGGCCAAATGCCCCTATTGCGATTTCAACAGCCATGTCCGCCACCAGCCCGTGGATCAGCTCCGCTACACCGCCGCGTTTCTGAAAGAGATGGAAACGATGCGCAAGATGAGCGGACCGAAGACGGTCACGAGCATCTTTCTGGGCGGCGGTACGCCTTCGCTGATGGATCCTTCAACCGTCGGGGCGATCCTCAACGGGATCGCGCAGCACTGGCATGTGCCTGACGGGATCGAGATCACGATGGAAGCCAACCCTTCCAGCGTCGAGGCGGAACGCTTTCGAGGCTACAGGGCTGCCGGCATCAACCGGGTCTCGATGGGCGTGCAGGCTCTCAACGATACGGATCTCAAATTCCTCGGCCGCCTGCATGACGTGGCAGACGCGCTGAAGGCGATCAAGCTGGCGCGCGAGATCTTTCCGCGCATGTCGTTCGACCTGATCTACGCCCGGCCGAAGCAGACGGTGGAGGCCTGGGAGGCGGAGCTGAAGCAGGCCATTTCCTACGCCGTCGATCACCTTTCCCTCTATCAGCTGACGATCGAGGAAGGCACGCCATTCTACGGCCTCCACAAGGCCGGCAAGCTGATCGTTCCAGATGATGAGCAGTCGGCGCTGCTCTACGAGGCGACGCAGGAGATTACCGCAGCGCATGGCATGCCGGCCTACGAGGTTTCCAACCATGCGAAACCCGGCGCCGAAAGCCGGCACAACCTGACCTACTGGCGCTATGGCGATTATGCCGGCATCGGCCCCGGTGCGCATGGTCGCCTGACGCGGGGACGCGACAAGATCGCCACCGCCACCGAGCGACGTCCGGAGACGTGGCTGGACCAGGTCGAGACACAAGGCCACGGCATGGTCGACCAGGAACTGCTAGGCTTCGACGAGCAGGCGGACGAGTTGCTTCTGATGGGACTGCGCCTGACCGAAGGCGTCGACCTGGCGCGCTGGCAGGAGCTTTCCGGCCGCGATCCGGACCCGGTCCGCGAAGAGCGGCTTCTGGAACACGGCTTTATCGAGCGGCTGGGGAATTCCAGGCTGCGCTGCACGCCGTCCGGCATGCTGATCCTCGATGCTGTCGTTGCCGACCTCGCCTGCTGACTAGGCCTTCACCGCCGTCACATGCAGCCATTCGGTCGGCCGGTCATCATAGCCGCTGCCGTCGTTCGTGCTTATCTCGAGCGATGACCACGTGACGGTCCTGTAGGCCTGTTCGAGCCAGGGCCGCGACGGGTTGTTGTAATAGCGACCTATCGCATCCGTCATCTCTTCCTCGCCGGTCTTATAGCTTGCGTAGAAAATGCCGCCAGGGCGCAGCGCCCGGTGGATGCGGGCAAGGATATCGGCGAGATCATTTCTCGGCGTGTGCAAAAGGCAGGCATTGGCCCAGACGCCACTATAGGCAGCAACGCTGTCGATATCCCCGAAGCGCAGTAGCGCGACTCTACGCCCCAGACGGCGCGAGGCTTGCTCTGCCATTTCCGCAACGCCATCCGTCGGGGTGACGTCAAAGCCGCGTTCAATCATGAAACCGCTGTCGCGGCCATTGCCGCAGCCAAGTTCCAGAACTCGGGCACCCGGAGAGAGGCGGGAGAGAAATGCTTCCAGCCGGATCTCGTTCGCCTTTTCCCGATAACCGGCATAGGCCTTCGCATTGTCGGCGTAGAAGCGGAGGGTCTGATCGTGTTCCGCCATGGCTCTTACTTCTGTGACAGGAGAAGCTTGGTGCCGAAGCCGACGAAGACGGTGGCAACGCCGAGGTCGATCTTCTGCTTGGCCTTGAGATAGGCGCTCGCTACCCGCGGATGGGTGATCAGGCCGACCAGAAACGTATAGTAACAGGCCGAAACCGCGACCATGACAGCGATTGCCGCTAGCCCGTAGAGAAACGGCGTGCCCGCCGGCATGGTAGCGGCAAACAGCGAGGCAACGAAGAGAGCCGATTTCGGGTTGGCGAGGTTGGTCGCAAGCCCCAGTCGGTAAGCCTTCCTCAGCGGTATCTCGCGTTCTGTGGGGGCAAATTCGGGTGTTGTCCGGGCCTTCCGGACGTCCATGAAGACGCGCAGGCCGAGCCATACGAGATAAAGACCGCCGACGATCTTCAGCGCGACATAGGCGAAGGGAGCTGCCTGAAACAGGGCATTGATCCCGAGCCAGCCCGCAAAGCCCCACAGGCATGTTCCGGTAATCGTTCCCATGGCTGCCGTAATGGCAACCTTGCGCGGTGCTGTGAGGCAATAGCGGATCACCAGCAGCGTATTTGGCCCGGGGGTAATGCAGGCGACAGCCCAGATGGTCGCCACGGATAAAAGAAACACGACACGCTCCTCGCACACCAGAAAGATTGGTGTGCGCCAGAAGCCAAATCCCGTCAACGCCCGGACAAACAAAAACCGGCTCTCATCCGATGGGTAAGAGCCGGCTTCGGTCGGTCAGTCGATGATCACAGATTGTTTTCGTTGATCAGGCGCTTCAGAAGCTCGACCTCGTGGCTGAGCTTGCTGTCGCCCGAGATCAGGTCCTCGATCTTGCGAACCGCATGCAGCACGGTCGTATGGTCGCGGCCACCAAACCGACGGCCGATTTCCGGGAAGGAGCGCGGCGTCATGGTTTTCGAGAGGTACATGGCGACCTGGCGCGGCTTGACGATGACGCGGGTGCGGCGGTTGGAGACCAGTTCCTGCCGCGAGACGTTGTAATGGCGTGCCACGACGCGCTGGATATCCTCGATCCGGACGCGCCTCGCTTCCCCGGCGCCGACCAGATGGGCGAGAAGCTCGTCGACGCGCTCGATCGAGAGGTTCGGCTCAAACGAGCGACGGAACAGCAGCTGGTTGAACGCGCCTTCCAGTTCGCGACCGGTGCTGACGACGCTGCGTGCGACGTGATCGAGAATTTCGTGCGGGATATCGAGCGATGGATCATCCTGCTGGGCAGCCGCGAGACGACCTTTGAGCATTTCCATGCGCATATCGTAGTCCGGCGTCTCGACCTCGATGGCCACGCCGCCCTGCAGACGCGAGCGAACCCGCGGATCGAGCGATTCCAGCTCCCAGGGGGCGCGGTCGGCAGCAACCACGACCTGCTTGGCGCTGTCGAGCAGCATGTTGAGCAGATGGCAGAATTCGTTCTGGATCATCTTGCCCTGCAGGAACTGCATGTCGTCGATGATCAACAGATCGATATGGCGCAGGCTGTCCTTGAGCGTCAGGGCATCATTGTCGCGGATCGCGGTTGCGAAACGCCACATGAAGTATTCGGCGGTGAGATAGACCACGCGCGGCATGCGGGGGCTGCCGACGGCGGCGTTGGCGATGGCCTGCAGAAGGTGGGTCTTGCCGAGACCGACACCGGAATGAATAAACAGCGGGTTGAAACGCACGGCACCGGCACCGGCTTCCGCAATCGTCTTGGCAGCGGCAAGCGCCACGCGGTTCGAGGCGCCTTCAACGAACGTGTCGAACGTATAACGGCTGTCGAGTGGCGAACCGAACAACGGGCCGGGCTGCGAGGACTGGCGAACCGGGGTGGACGCGGCCGTCGGGAACGTGGCGATTTTGCCGATCTCACGCGGTGCAGACGGGCGTTGCGACGCGACAGGTGCCGGGGCATCCGAGCCAATGACGCCGTCCTGGACATCCGATACCGGCTTTGCAGCGCGGGTTGCCGTGCGGACCAGGATCTCCACCTTGAGGATCTCGGCATCTTCCGCCTGGAAGATCGACGTGATCAGATCAAGATAACGGTTGTTGATCCAAGACTTCAGAAACGTCGTGGGCACCGTGAGCCTGACGACACTCTTCGAGACGGTGTGAAGCTTAAGTCTTGCAAACCAGCTTGCGTAAACATCCTGGCCGACCTGTGCTTTAAGACGCACACTGAACCGCTCGAAAAGAGCATCATGCTTCATAACTGGTGTTTCCCCTGCCGCCTGTGCGCAAACGGAATCAAACGCCTGTCGTGCATTGCCCCCGTTGCCGGTTGCACGAGCCGATACGTTATTCATTTGCATTATTCGCCGCCTTTTCCATAGGAGCCCGGCGGTTCTGTTTCCCGCCAGGACACATTCTTTTTAACTACGTCCGACAGCCCGTCTCCGCGAGGAAACGATGACTGCCCTTCCCCATCGATTAAAGTTCCAGGCCAACCGCCCGGACCATCAAAGATCGATCCGGATCACCTCGTCTGATCCAGACCTGCGGGAGCCAACCCGCAACTCAGCGCACGCTCCATCCTCGTTATGAAGAGCCGCTGACTTCCCACTGCCTTCTTCCGACTCCCCAGTCGGCCCCGTCACGCATAAGTTCAGCTGTTGCCGGAAAAGCCAATTTCCGGCTTGCAACCATCGGTTAAATAAGGAAACGAGAAAAACATCTCGCCGCAAGCTGCTTAAAGTCCCCGGGCCGCTCGGTGTCGAGCGGTTGTCGGCAGGCTCTAGGAGTGATCTCCATGCCTCTCGCTAAAAGCCATTTAGGCAGGATCAAATGGCAAGATCAATGATGAATTTTACGCAAAATCCGAGCGCGGCCGTTGACTCTCTGGGCGCGATTTGAATGGCCGGAGGGTTGCGGAGAAGAATCCCAGTTGAATCAATGGGATTCAAAATCCATCTATTTCTGATGGTACGATTCAGAGAAAAAATAAAAAAAACCTTGACTCAGAAAGCAGGCGGCGGGTTGGCGGAATTGCCGCCAGACTTGGGCAGACCTCTCATAAGCCTTTGTAATTCATCGGGAAAATCTGTCACGCACCTGACACGTAACCGTTACTGAGCCGGTTAACGAAGTACAAAGGACTGAGAATCACAAAAAGCCCGGTCGACCGACCAGGCTTTTGATGCATGCACGCTAAAGGTGATATTAGGCGGAGAGTGCCTTGACGCGAGCTGCCAGGCGCGAGACCTTGCGGGACGCCGTGTTGCTGTGAAGGACGCCCTTCGTTGCAGCGCGTGCGATTTCCGGCTGAGCTGCCTTCAGAGCAGCAGCAGCGACGGATACGTCACCCGTTGCGATCGCTTCTTCAACCTTGCGGATAAAGCCACGAACGCGCGAGCGGCGGGACTTGTTGACTGCGGTACGGCTAGCGATCTTGCGGGTCGCTTTTTTCGCCGAAGTTGTATTGGCCATATCATGCCTCTCTACGAATTCGAACCAAAACTCCGCCGTTGCCGCGTAGGTCCTGCGACCATCAATCCAGCAATTCGGGAGCAATAGAGGAAGCCGTCGATCAGGCTTTCCCAACTGTGGGCGGGCATATAACCGGTATAGCGCGCCTCGTCAACGCGGATTCGCATGAAGGGTGCCGCTGAATTTGCCGTTTGGCGAAGTCCCGCGTCCTTTTCGCGACCATAACCCCTCCCACTCTCCTTATAGGGACGCGTGTTCAAACATCGCCTGCAACGGCTGATCACTTCTGGCAGCGCGGGCAGTAGAAGGTGGAGCGGCCGGCTTGGGTGATACGAGCAACGGTGCCGCCGCAGCCCGGCGTGCGGCAGGGCTTATCCTCCTGGTCATAGACAGAGAAGGAATGCTGGAAATAGCCAAGCGAGCCGTCCGTCTGGATATGGTCGCGCAGAGACGAGCCGCCGGCTGCAATCGCATCGGCAATGACAGCGCGGATCGCTTCCGTCAGCAGCACCAGCTCCTTCTTCGGCCGGCCCTTGGGCGTGACGATGCTGCCCGCTGCCCTCTTCGGCGACAGGTGCGCGCGCCACAGCGCTTCGCAGACATAGATATTGCCGAGACCGGCGATCACGGTCTGATCGAGCAGCGTGCTCTTCAATGGCTGCGCCTTGCCGGAAAACCGCTTGCCGAGATACTCCGCATCGAGCGCGTTGCCGGTCGGCTCCGGACCGAGTTGCGCAAATGCCGGGTAGAGATCGAGCTCGCTGCGCTTTGCCAGATGCAGGAAGCCGAAACGGCGCGGATCATTATAGATTACCTTCAATGTCTCGTTGCCACGCTCCAGATGAAAGACGACGTGGTCATGCTTCTCGTCCTTGGAGCGCGGATGATGAAATGTGCCAAGCGCCTCTTCCTCGACCCTGAACGAGCCGGACATGCCGAGATGGGCAATGATGGTGAGATCGTCTTCGAGGTCGATCAGCAGGTATTTGGCGCGTCTTCCCAGCGCGATGATCTGCCGGCCTTCGACTGCGGCGACAAGATTTTCCGGGAACGGAAAGCGCAGATCGGTGCGGTTCAGCTGCAGCCTTGCAAGCTTTGCTCCCTCCATGGCCGGAGAAAGGCCGCGACGAACGGTTTCGACCTCTGGCAATTCGGGCATGGTCTACCTAACTTCCTGTTTCAACGATGCCGCCGGTGCTCTATAGACCGGGCGGTAATCCACCACATAGCGTCCGGAAACCGGTTTCGCTATGGTCCGCCTGGATAGAGACACCGAGGAGCTGCCCATGACCGAAGCCCGCACCCGCGCCGAAGGCGGAATGGAAACCTCCTATGGCTTCCGCCAGGTGGCCGATGGGGAAAAGCAGGGCCTCGTCAACGACGTATTCCACAAGGTCGCCAAGCGCTATGACGTGATGAACGACGTCATGTCGGCGGGCATGCACCGGGTGTGGAAGGACGCGATGATTACCGCGCTCAATCCGCGCAAGGATGCGAGCTACCGGACGCTGGATGTGGCGGGCGGCACCGGCGACGTCGCATTCCGCATCGTCGAGGCCTCGGGCCTCAAGGCCCATACGACGGTGCTCGATATCAATGGCTCGATGCTGGCCGTGGGTGCCGAGCGGGCGCAGAAGAAAAAGCTGTCCGGCAATCTCGATTTCATCGAGGCGAATGCAGAATCCCTGCCCTTCGAGGACAATTCCTTCGACGCCTATACGGTCGCCTTCGGGATCCGCAACGTTCCGCGCATCGACGTGGCGCTGTCTGAAGCCTTTCGCGTGCTGAAGCGTGGCGGACGGTTGCTGGTTCTGGAATTTTCGGAAGTCGAACTTCCGCTGCTCGACAAGTTTTACGACGAGTGGTCGTTCCGGGCGATCCCGCGCTTCGGCAAGATGATCACCGGTGATTCCGAGCCCTACCAGTATCTGGTGGAATCGATCCGCAAATTCCCCAACCAGGAAAATTTCGCAGCGATGATCCGGACTGCCGGTTTTTCGCGTGTGAGCTACACCAATTATACCGGCGGGATAGCAGCCCTGCATTCCGGCTGGAAGCTCTGAAGCGATGAGCACGATCGGCGCTTATTTCCGGCTCGCCCGCGTCGGCTGGGTTCTTGTCCGCGAAGGCGTGGTTTCGGCCCTGCCGACACAGGACCTGCCGCCGGCCGTCGGCATTCTCAAATCCATGCTGGAGCCGCTCACCCGTTTTCGGGCGAAGAAGCAGCCACGCAGCGAAAGGCTGACCCGCGCCGTCGGAAGGCTCGGTCCCTCCTATGTGAAGATCGGCCAGTTTCTCGCCACCCGTCCGGATGTCGTCGGTGTTGACTGGGCCGTCGATCTTGCCATGCTGCAGGACCGGATGGCCTTCTTCCCCACGGATGCTGCCAAAACCGCCGTCGAGACCTCGCTTGGCCGCCCGATCAGTGATCTCTACACATCGTTCGAAGAGCCGATTGCAGCCGCCTCGATCGCGCAGGTGCACCCGGCCGAAGTGAACGGCAAAAAGATGGCCGTGAAAGTGGTGCGCCCCGGCGTGCGCCAGCGTTTCGCAAATGACATCGAAGGCATGTATGTGGTTGCCCGCATGCAGGAACGCCTGATGCCCTCCAGCCGCCGGCTTCGCCCGATTGAGGTGACGCGGACGCTGGAACAGACGACCAAGATGGAAATGGACCTGCGCCTGGAGGCTGCAGCCCTTTCCGAGATTGCCGAAAACACGGCGGACGACCCAGGTTTCCGCGTGCCTGAAGTGGACTGGGAACGGACCGGCCGCGACGTCATCACCATGGAGTGGATCGACGGCGCCAAGATGAACGACGTCCCGGCGCTGAGGGCTGCCGGCCACGATCTGGAAAAGCTCGCAGAAGTGCTGATCCAGTCCTTCCTGCGTCACACGCTTCGCGACGGCTTCTTCCATGCCGACATGCATCCCGGCAACCTCTTCGTCGAGCGGGACGGTACGATCGTCGCCGTCGACATGGGGATCACCGGACGGCTGGGCAAAAAGGAACGACGCTTCCTCGCCGAAATCCTCTACGGCTTTATTACCCGCGACTATATGCGTGTCGCCGAGGTGCATTTCGAAGCGGGCTATGTGCCTGCGCATCACGACGTTGCAGCCTTCGCGCAGGCGATCCGGGCGATCGGCGAGCCGATCCACGGTCAGCCCGCCGAAACCATCTCCATGGCCCGGCTGCTGGCGCTGCTGTTCGAAGTGACCGACCTGTTCGAGATGCAGACCCAGCCGCAGTTGATCCTCTTGCAGAAGACCATGGTCGTCGTCGAAGGCGTTTCGCGTATCCTCGACCCGCGTTTCAACATGTGGAAGGCCGCAGAGCCGGTCGTCGGCCAGTGGATCCGCGACAATCTTGGCCCCAAGCGCATCGCATCCGACCTTAAGGACGGGATGAAGGCAGGGCTGAAGCTCGCCGAAGCCTTGCCGGAGATTGCCGCCAAGACGGAAACCCTGCACCGGGAACTCGTTCACATGAGCGAACACGGCCTGCGTTTCGATCCCGAAACGGCAGACGCGATCGGCAAGGCGGAAGCCCGGCACAGCCGCTCCGGCCGCTGGGCACTGTGGATCATCGCGATCTCGCTCGTCGTCATCGCCTTCGCCGTCGTCTGAAAAGGCGCGTTGCGACATCAGATGTCCAGGTTCTGGGATATACCTTGGACGACAGGATGAATTAGTGTGCGGGCAAAAAGGAATGCCATGTCCGCCGCACCCAAAAACCCAGACCGCATCACAATCGAACTCACCGGCCAGCCGATCGGCTTTGCCGAGCTGATCAAGATCGGCCGTGGCGAAGTTACCGTGACAGCCAGTGCCGAAGGGCTTGCCCGTGTCGCTGCGGCGCGGTTGGTGCTGGAGAGCACGATTGCCGAGGGCACGCCCGTCTATGGCGCGACGACTGGCGTTGGTGCGATGAAGGACGTCGCGTGGTCGCCGGAAGAGCTCGACGCTTTCAATATCGGGCTCGTCCGGGCCCATCACTTCGGCACCGGCGAACCGTTTCCGATCTGCGTCGTGCGCAATGCGATGGCGTTGCGCGTCAACACGGCGCTGACGGGCTATGTGGGTTGCTCGACCGAACTGGTTCAGGCCTATCTCGATCTGCTGCAGGCCGACGTCATTCCGGTCGTGCGGCGCACCGGCTCGATCGGCTGCGCCGATATCGGTCTGATGGGGCAGATCGGTGCTGTCCTGACCGGCGTCGGCGAGGCAATGTTCGAGGGACGCCGCCTGCCCGCAGCGGAAGCCTTTGCGGCGGCAGGCATCGCGCCGATGAAAATGGCGCCGCGCGACAGCCTTGCCTCGCTTAGCGTCAATTCCGTCAGCTTTGCGGCCGCCGCCGACGCGACGCGCACGGCGGCCTGCGCCATCCGCACGCTGCTTGCCACCGGCATGGCCGCTTCCGGTGCCATGGGCGGCTCCCGCGATCCGTGGATTGCCGTCACCCATGTGGGCACGCCGCGCGAAGCGATGATCGGAAAATGGCTGTGCAACGCATCCGAAGGCTGGGACTGGCCGAAGGCGACGCAAATCCAGGACCCGTTGAGCCTGCGCATGATCGCGCAGGTGTTCGGCACCGTGTTTGAAAGCGTGCTGACCGCCGGCCACAAGATCCTCGCGGCAACGGGCCGCTCCGACGACAACCCCGTGATCGTCGACGGCCGGGTTCTGACATCAGGCGGTTCACTGCCGCTCGACGTTACGGTGCTCCTGGAATCGGCGTCGCTGACGATGGCGCATGCGGCGCGCAACGCCTTCAACCGCTGCGTTCTTCTTGGAAACGGCCAGCGCCGCGATCTGCCGGTCAATCTGGTTCCGCATGGTGTGATTGCGACGGGCTTCGGGCCGATCATCAAGCTGGCCGGCGAGATCTTTTCGCGCGTGCTGTCGATGACCAACCCGGTTTCGGCGCAGTCGCTGGTGGTGGCCGGCGGCATGGAGGACGAGGCAGCGTTTCTGCCGCTGGTGATCGAGCGGTTCGAGCGACAGGTGCAGGCCCTGCAGAGACTGGCGGCGCTTGAAGCGCTGCTTGCTGCCCAGGCGATGGATATCCACGGCGACGAGCCGGGTGGCGCGGTCAAGCTGATCTACGATGCCGTACGCCGCCATGCAGCCTTCTACACGGTCGATCGGCCGCTTTCGGCGGAGGTTGAGGCGATCGAGGCAGAACTCGCGTCCGAGGCCTTCCTGACAGAGCTGATCGCCATCTCGCCGATCCATGCGATCGACGGTTTCTTTGCGCTTGGTGGCTTCGGCATGCAGGGCGTTCAGCCCACGCAAGCGTGAGCACGGCACGCCTTTATTCCGCCGGGTTCTTCAGACTTTCTTAAAGGAATATAGTCCTTTCGCGTGCCCCAAGTGGCCATTTGGAGTTTGCCCATGGCGCTTGGCGCTTCCCGACGGCTGCAGGACGGCGTTGTTGCCGTCGAAACGATGACGCGCTTTGCGCTGGCAGTGCTGGCGCTGGC
Organism: Rhizobium sp. PvP014; assembly: GCF_017876855.1. Taxonomy (NCBI): domain Bacteria; kingdom Pseudomonadati; phylum Pseudomonadota; class Alphaproteobacteria; order Hyphomicrobiales; family Rhizobiaceae; genus Rhizobium; species Rhizobium sp. PvP014. The sequence continues at coordinate 3,103,670 of NZ_JAGIOT010000002.1, read as the reverse complement.
ATCGGGCGTCTATACCTATCTCGGTGCCCGCACCATTCTCGACGGCTCGCCGACGGCGGTGTTCTTTGCAGCGATCATCTATTCGGTGTCGGTGTCGGTCGGCATCTACGCCTTCTGGTCCTACATGGCGCGGTTCTATCCGCATGTCACCTCGCGAACCGGACGGACCGCGATGCTGGCGGTGATGGCCGCGGGCGCCGTGATGATCATGGCGATGTCGAGCTGGCTCAACGCCGCGGCACTTGCCGGTTCGTCTGCCGTCGAACAGCACCTTTCCGAAACCGTGGAAGCCTATACGGCCGATCTTGACCGCGCGCACCAGAACGCGATTGCGGCGCAGAGCCTGCTGCCGGATATCCAGCGTGCCGGTGAACGGTTCTCGCAGCTTGCCGGTGTCGAGCGCCAGTCCGGCTCGCTGACCGGCACCACCGGCTCCGGCAGCGTGGTGCAGTTGCTCACCCAGATGTCGGCCCAGATGAAATCGCTGGAAGGCAATATCAACGGGTCGCGCGAACAGGTGGCCGATCTTTTCGAACAGGGCCAGAAGCGGCTTGAGGCGATGCGCGGGCTGGTCTCGGCGCCGGGCGATATCGGACCTCGCGCCGACCAGTTCTCGACCGAGGCCGTGGCGCTGACGGGCGTCGTATCCTCGCTGTCGCAGACCTCGATCGCGCCGTCCATCCGTCGTGCGGCAGACGATCTGGCGATCGGCTTTATCGCGCCGGTGCCGGACGGGGCAGCGCCCGACCTCGTCAACCGCCAGAACCAGGTGATGGAGACGGTGAAGGCTTCGGTGAGCGCGCAATCCAAGGCGCTGGCCAAGGCTGCCGACGAAATCCTGTCGCGGCCGACTGTGGGAGAACGGCGCTTCGTGCCGCTTTCGCCGGCAGGCGCCGTTCTGGAATATGCCGGCGACTTTATTCCCGCCTGGGCCGGCGCGATCTCCATCGACCTTCTGCCGGGTGTGATGGTGTTCATCCTGGCCGTCGTGCATGGCGCGATCCGGAGACAGGAGGACCCGCTTCCGTTTGCCGAGCGCATTACCGCTGCCGAGCTTTTGCAGGCGCTCGAAGTCCAGCGCGCCGTCAGTGCCAGCGGCATGAGCGTGGAACAGGCGACCGCCGCCATGGAAAAGCCCGAGACATCGCAGGAGGATGCCCGATTGGCCGAGCTGAAGGCGGACGAGGTGAAGGCCGAAGAGGTTAAGGCCGACGAGAATACCAATATCACCAGTCTCGATCCGAAAACGCGCCGGGACCGCAGCCATGAGGATCGGTGAGGCAATCCGCCGGCTCGACGACGGTGTCATCCTGCGCGGCGTCTTCTATCTCATGCTCGGCATTTCCGGCATTTTCCTGGTGACCGACATTCGCGAGATCGCGACCGCAAAGCCCGAGAGCCCGGGGTACGATCCGATGCGCGAGACGGATCCCGTCCTGCCACCAGCGCTGACCGAGGGGCGACCGGCAGCGCCGCCCGTCGAGCCTTCAAGCCCGGCAGACGTGCTGCGCAAGGCGATGACCTTCAACCTGACAACGGGTGGCATTCTGAAGGCTGAAGGAGCGATCGAGCCGGGTGCTGCCGAGCGCTTTGCGACCGAGATTGAAGCCCGCGGCGAATATGTGAAGACGGTGTCGCTCAACTCCCCCGGCGGCTCGGTGGGCGACGCGATCGCCATGTCGAAGCTGATCCGAGAGAAGAAGCTGGCCACGCTTGTGGTGACCAAGGGGCTCTGTGCTTCCTCCTGCCCGATCGTGTTTGCCGGTGGTGTCACGCGGGTGGCCCAAAAGGATGCGGTGATCGGTGTGCACCAGGTGTTCAACGGCGGCCGCAACAGGCCGAGCGCCGACGAGGCAATGTCCGGCGCACAGGCGACCACGGCGCGCGTCTCGCGGCATCTGGAGGAAATGGGGATCGGCTCCGGCCTGTGGCTGCACGCACTGGAGACCCCGCCGGACCGACTGTACTATCTGACGCCGAAGGAAATGACGGATTTCAAACTGACGACCCCGCCGGCTCCCGCCGTCAACGCGTCCGCCAAGAAGAGCTAGCTTCGCTGCGTGATACTGCGCGACAGCAGTGCTGCCGCGAGGGCGAGCGCCAGCATCGTGCCGGTAAAGGCCGATACGGCCCACCAGCCATCGGCGCTCCAGAAGTGGCCGCCCACCGAGCCGGCGACGCTTGAGCCCAGATAATATCCCAGAAGATAGAGCGAGGACGCGTGGCCCTTGGTGCCTTTTGCCATGCGGCCGACCAAAGCGCTTGCCACCGAATGGGCGATGAAGAAGCCGGAAGTGAGCAGCACGATGCCGAGAATGATCAGCGGCAGCGGTGTGGCGAGTGTGATGACGACGCCTGCAAATGCCAGGACGATACCGGTGAGCATGACGGCGAAATGGCCGAAGCGATCTCCGAGTAGACCGGCGGCCCAGGACGCAACGATGCCGAACAGATAGACCGTGAAGATGAGGCCGAGCTCCGTCTGATCGAGGCTGTAGGGGGCGTCCACAAGCCGGAAGCCGATGTAATTGTAGATGGTGACGAACGCGCCCATCAGCAGGAAGCCGATGGCAAACAGGAGTGCCAGTGCCGGATGGTTCAGGTGACCGAGCCAGGCATCGACATGATAGCGCAGGTTGGATTTGCGCGGCACGAAGTTGCGCGATGGCGGCAGGAGAACGAGAAAGCCGATGGCGGCGACGATGCCGAGCGCGCCCATGCCGACAAGCGCCAGGCGCCAGGAGAAATATTCCGCCAGAACCCCGGTGACGACACGCCCAGCCATGCCGCCAAAGGCGTTGCCGGCGATATAAAGGCCCATCGCGGCGCCGAGCCCTTTCGGATCGACTTCCTCCGACAGATAGGCCATGGCGACCGCCGGAACGCCGCCGAGCAACAGGCCTTCAAGCGCACGAATGATCAGAAGCAGGTTCCAGTTCGGCATGGCGGCGCAGGCGATGGTGCAGATCGAGGCGCCGAGCAGAGACACGAACATCAGGCTGCGGCGGCCGAACCGCTCCGACACGGCGGCGGCGCAAAAGATGGCGAGTGCCAGAAAGCCCGTCGACAGCGACAGGGACAGCGAGCTTGCCGCCGGACTGACGCCGAAGTCACGCGCGAAGATCGGCATGAGCGGCTGGACGCAGTAGAGCAGTGCAAAGGTCGAAAAGCCGGACATGAAGAAGGCCAGACTTGCCCTCCGGTAGGCCGGCGTGCCGCGGACGAGATAGAGCTTCTCCCCCTCCCCCTCTTCTGCAAGAGCTTGACCGTTCAAGGCCGCGGACAAATCGGCGTTCAGGGATGCGGAGGCGGGCATGAGGTATTCGACCTTTCAGGTCCATCAGAGGTAGCCAGTCGCCTTCCATTAATCCAATATATGGCGCAGGCATTCTCGATAGGTTTTACAGATACCGATGGAACTGAGGCATATCCGCTATTTCCTCGCCGTCGCCGAGGAGCAGAATTTCACGCGGGCTGCGGCACGGCTTGGTATCGGCCAGCCGCCGCTCAGCCAGCAGATCCGCGATCTCGAAACCGAGATCGGTGCAGCGCTTTTTCACCGGGTGCCGCATGGTGCGGAATTGACTGCGGCTGGCGAAGCATTTCTGCCCGAGGCGCGGGCCTCGCTTGCGGCAGCAGAGGCTGCGAAACTTTCTGCCCGGCGTGCCGCGCGCGGCGAGACAGGCAAGCTGGCGCTGGGCTTTACCGCGTCTGCCGCCTTCAACCCGGTCGTAACCGGCGCTATCCGCCGCTTCCGGAGCGAGTGGCCGGGCGCTGCGCTGTCGCTTGCGGAAATGAACAGCAACTGGCTGATCGAGAAACTGGAACGCGGTGAGATCGACGCCGCTTTCATCCGTCCAGGCTTGGAAGACCCGAAGGCGGTGCGGCTGAAACGTCTGGCGGACGAGCCGATGCTGATCGCACTGCCGGCGAACCATGAGCTGGCGACCTTACGGACCGTGCCGATCGCAGCGCTTGCAGGAGAGCCCTTCGTGCTGTTTCCGCGCACGGTGGGTCTCAGCCTGTTCGACGATATCCTCAGCGCCTGCCGCGATGCGGGGTTCGAGCTCAACGTCACGCAGGAAGCGCCGCAGATCCCGTCCGTGGTCAATCTGGTTGCCGCAGGGCTGGGCGTCTCGATCGTCCCGGGCTCTATCACGAAGATCGCCATCGAGGGCGTCGTGTACCGGCCGATCGAGGGGCCGGGACCGGTGGCGCGACTGGGCATCGCCGTGATGAAGGCACAGCGTTCCCCGATCGCGCTCAACCTGTTCGAACTGGTCTAGGCTGACCGGTTAGCCTTTGATCTCGCGTTCGCAGAAGGTGATGCGGTTGCTGAACGGATCCGTCACCGAAACCTCCAGACCCCAGGGCGCCTGGTGCAGCCCCGGCCGCATATAGGCGTAGTCCTTGGCATTGAGTTCCCTGTGGAGCGCTGCAGCACCGGTGATGGGGACAAACACGCGGGCACCCGGCGAGGCATCGCCCGCATGTTCCGACAGATGCATCAGCATGCCGCTGCGCGATATCTGGCAATAGAGCGGTGCGTCGGGAGCGAACCGATGCTCCCACTCGACGGTGAAGCTTAAGAACCCGCAATAGAACTCCATCGCCTTGCCGACGTCGAAAATGCGGAAGATCGGGACGGCCGGCTGGATCAGGGTCTGGCTTGAGGCAGGTTCGACCGACTTGAAATCATTCATTGCGACCGCCGTTCATCGGAGTTTCACCACTCTTGCTGCAGGACGATTGCATGTTCAAGAACAAAACCCTAGCTTCCGGTCACTTCGAAAGCGGGCGGGCTATGGGACTCAAAGACAAGCGCATCCTTCTCATCATCTCCGGCGGCATCGCGGCCTACAAGAGCCTCGACCTGATCCGGCGGCTGCGCGAACGCGGGGCCTCGGTGCGGCCGGTCATGACCAGGGCGGCCCAGGAATTCGTGACGCCGCTTGCCGTCGGGGCACTGTCGGGCGGGCATGTCTATACGGAGATCTTTTCGCGCGAGGACGAGCAGGATGTCGGCCATATCCGGCTGGCGCGCGACGCCGACCTCGTGATCGTCGCACCCGCAAGTGCCGACCTGATGGCAAAGATGGCCCACGGAATGGCGGACGACCTGGCAAGCGCCGTGCTTCTGGCGACCGATCTGCCCGTGCTGGTGGCGCCTGCCATGAACCCGAAAATGTGGGCGGCCGCACCGACGAAACGCAATGCCGAGACACTGAAGGCAGACGGCATCCATGTGATCGGGCCGATGGTCGGCGAAATGGCTGAGAGCAACGAGGCAGGCGCCGGCCGGATGGCAGAACCGCTGCAAATCGTTGCCGCGGCGATTGCGCTGCTGGATGCTTCGCCCAAGCCGCTCGCCGGCAAGACGGCGATTGTGACCTCCGGTCCCACCCATGAGTCGATCGACCCGGTGCGCTACATTGCCAACCGCTCGTCCGGCCGTCAGGGCCACGCGATTGCAGCGGCGCTGGCGAAACTCGGTGCCGACGTGACGCTGGTTTCAGGCCCGGTAACGATCCCCGATCCCGCTGGCGTCACGACGCTGCATGTGGAGACGGCCGCCGAGATGCTCGAGGCCGTGACAAGGCGTCTGCCCGCCGATATCGCCGTGATGGTGGCGGCCGTCGCCGACTGGCGGGTGGCAACCTCCGCCGACCAGAAGATCAAGAAAATGCCGGGCGAGGCACCGGCGCCGCTGATGCTGACGGAAAACCCCGACATCCTTAAAACGGTCGGGCATCACGACAAGCGCCCCACGCTTGTCGTCGGTTTCGCTGCCGAGACGCAGAATGTGGAAGAGAACGGGCGATCGAAGCTTCAGCGAAAGGGTGCGGACCTGATCGTCGCAAACGACGTCTCTCCTCAGACCGGCGTCATGGGCGGCATGCGCAATCAGGTGAAGATCATCTCCGAGACCGCTATCGAGGCGTGGCCGGATCTTGGCAAGGACGAGGTTGCGATGCGGCTGGCCGAGCTGATAGCGGCCCGGCTCGCATGAGGATCACGCGGCCTTCGACAGCGCCTGCGGCTGGAAGAGCAACGCCTGCATGCCATCCGGGCAGACCTTGACGGCGCTGCCGTCGGGAATCTCCACCCAGGTATCGGCCTCGTCGTTCAACGGTTCCGACACCAGGCAGTAACCGGTCTTTGATCCATCCGCATCCGACCCCTTGCCCGTCATCGGTGCGGCATAGAGGGTGGGTGGCTTGTGATCCGTGGCATAGCGTACCGCGTAAAGCTGGCGGCCGTTGGAAAAGCAGGCGGTGAAGCGGACGAGTGCCGAGCCGAGCCGTTCCATCGAGATGTCTTCGACGGCGGCGATCGCCTTTTCCATTGCGCCCAAGGGATCGGCATCCATGCCGAACTGCAGCGCCAGCAGGAAGAGAAGCTCGGAATCGGTCGATCCGGTCCGGGCCGAGAACAGTTCGTCCGATAACAGGCTTTCGAGCGGCCGGCGGATCGCTTCGAAGCTCGCGACCTGGCCATTGTGCATGAAGGACCAGTGGCCGTGGACGAAGGGGTGACAGTTGTCGCGCCGTGTTGCGCCCGTCGTTGCGGCGCGGACATGGGCAAGGAACAGCGGCGAGCGGATCTGCCGTGCGATACTGCGCAGATTGCAGTCGGACCAGGCCGGAAGGATGTCCCGGTAGCGGCCGGGCTCAGGCCTGTCGCCATACCAGGCGATGCCGAAACCATCGCCATTGGTGGCGGTCTTTGCGCGTGTGGCACAGTGGGATTGCTCGATCAGGGAATGGGCGGGCGAAGAGACCAGTTCTTCCAGATAAAGCGGTTCACCCCGATAAGCTGCCCAACGACACATCTGTCTTTCTGCTCCACTCTGTCTGCCTGCAACGCACGCAACCGTCGAAAATCAAGCGTCTCGAAATAGGGTTAATGAAACATGAATTACCGGCCCAGATGACAGTTTTGTGGCCCCTTCCCCATCACGTTTTGCAACGCAATGTTGCCTCAGCCTGTTGTCGCGGCGGCTTCAAAGCCTAAATGAAGCTGCATGGTTGATGATACAAAATCGAGCGCGGACGCGCATGCCGGCACATCTGACGGCACCGACATTCTGCACGAAGTGCTGAACCAGCCCGGGAAATGGGCAGTTTTCTTCGATATCGACGGCACGCTGATCGACATCGCGGATACGCCTGATGGTATCGTCGTGCCTGACGATCTGGCCGAGAATCTGACCCGGCTTTCCGCGAAACTGAGCGGCGCCGTGGCGCTGGTGACGGGTCGGGCTCTGCCCTACGCCGATCAGCTCTTCAAGCCGCATGTCTTTCCGATTGCCGGCCTGCACGGGGCGGAAAGACGATCGATGTCGGGAGCGATCGAGCGGGTAACGCCAGGTCCTGATTTCGAGGCGCTGAAGGTGGATCTTGCCAAGGAAGCAACAGCCTGGCCGGGCGTTCTTGTCGAGGACAAGGGTCTCGCCGTGGCTGCCCACTACCGACAGGCGCCGACATTCAAGGGGCAAGTCGAGGCGGCGATGGAACGCTACCGCGAGCGGGCAGGATCCGACTTTACGCTGCAGCGGGGCAAGATGGTGGTGGAAATCCGCCCTGCCCGCGCCAGCAAGGGCGATGCGCTACGGGCTTTTCTCAGCGAAGAGCCATTTGCCGGCCGGTTGCCGATCGCGATCGGTGACGATGTAACTGATGAAGCGATGTTCAGGGTTGCCAACAAGCTGGGCGGCCACTCGATCCGGATTTCCGATATCGCGGCCGACACCGTCGCGTCGGCAACATTGGGATCGGCGGCCGAACTGCGCGCGCTGATCGCCAAGCTTGCCGCCGCCTGAACTGATTTGAGAATGCATTTTCGAAAGGAAATATCGTGAGCCGTCTAGTGGTCGTATCGAACCGCGTCACCGTTCCGGACGAGACCGGTGCGGCACCTGCCGGCGGCCTTGCCGTAGCCCTGCAGGCAGCCCTTGAGGAACGCGGCGGCATCTGGATGGGTTGGTCTGGCAATTCCAGCGGCAACGAGGAACCCGGCCCGCTCGAGATGCAGGAGCATGGCGCGATCACCTATGCGCTGACCGATCTTACCGACACCGACGTCGAGGAATATTACCACGGCTTTGCCAACCGGGTGCTCTGGCCGATATGCCACTACCGGATGGACTTGGCCGAATACGGTCGCAAGGAAATGGCCGGCTATTTCCGGGTGAACCGCTTCTTTGCGCAGAAGCTTGCGCCGCTTCTCAAGGAAGACGACATCATCTGGGTGCATGACTACCACCTGATCCCGCTGGCAGCCGAACTTCGCCAGATGGGCTTCAAGAACAAGATCGGCTTCTTCCTGCATATTCCGTGGCCGCCGGCGGACGTGCTGTTCACCATGCCGGTTCATGAGCAGATCATGCGCGGTCTTTCGCAGTATGACCTGGTCGGTTTCCAGACGGATTTCGATCTGGACAATTTCGGCGGCGGGCTGGTGCGCGAAGGGATCGGCGAGCGGATCGACGGCGGCAAGAAGTTCTCGACCTTCGGGCGCACCTTCAAGGGCGGCGCTTACTCGATTTCGATCGAGACCGAGATCTTTTCCAAATTCGCGATCAAGGCCGAAAAGAACGCGATGGTGCGCAAGGCGCGCCAGAGCGTCGAGGGCAAGGACCTCATCATCGGCGTCGACCGCCTGGATTATTCCAAGGGCATTACCCAGCGTATCGACGCCTTCGAGCAGTTTGTCGCCACCAACCCGGATCACCACAACAAGGTGACCTATCTGCAGATCACGCCGAAATCGCGCTCGGAAGTGCCGGAGTACGAGCAGATGCAGCGCATGGTGGCCGAACAGGCGGGCCGCGTGAACGGGGCGATCGGCACCGTCGACTGGGTGCCGATCCGCTATATCAACAGATCGGTACCGCGCCCGGTGCTTGCCGGTCTTTACCGGCTGGCGAAGATCGGCCTGGTAACGCCGCTGCGCGACGGGATGAACCTTGTTGCCAAGGAATATGTGGCGGCGCAGGATCCGGAAGATCCGGGCGTGCTGGTGCTTTCACGCTTTGCCGGAGCGGCCCGCGAGCTGCGCGGCGCGCTTCTGGTCAACCCTTACGACATCGAGGGAACGGCGCATGCCATCGCGCGTGGGCTCAGCATGCCGCTCGACGAGCGCAAGCAGCGCTGGCAGATGATGATGGACCACCTGCTGACCTACGACATCAATCGCTGGTGCGACGACTTCCTCAAGGACCTTATCGAGGACTGAGTATCCGCTGGAGCCGCCCCGCAATGCCGGGCGGCTTCAACTTACCTCGAGCGAGGCGGATTGACCGGCCGCCGCCAATGCGCTGAATAGATCCCATTGCCTTTTCATCATTTCGCGACCTGCGGATTGATGCCAATTCATTTCGAGGTCTTCATGCCGGTCGCAGTCACAGCAGAACATATTGCCGAAGCCGAAACCCTGATCCGTCCGCATATCCGCCGCACCCCGACGATGCGGGTAGACATGCAGGATTTCGGGGCCGAACCATGCCAAGTCGATCTCAAGCTCGAGCAGTTGCAGCATTCCGGTTCGTTCAAGGTCCGCGGCGCCTTTACCAATCTTCTTGGCCGCGAGGTGCAGGCGGCGGGTGTGGTTGCGGCATCCGGCGGCAATCACGGGGCAGCGGTTGCCTATGCGGCCCGCAAACTCGGTGTGCCCGCGCATATCTTTGTGCCAAGCGTCGCCTCCAAGGCGAAGATAGATCTTATCCGCTCCTACGGCGCAGAGCTCGTGATCGGCGGCGACCGCTATGCGGATGCGCTTGCTGCCAGCGAGAAGTATGTCGCGCAGTCCGGGGCGATGGCCGTGCATGCGTTCGACCAGGCGGAAACGCTGGCGGGACAAGGTACGCTCGGCAAGGAAATCGAGGAAGACCTGCCGCATATCACGACGTTGCTGGTGGCTGTCGGCGGCGGCGGACTGATCGGCGGTATCGCATCCTGGATGCGCGGCCGGGTGAAGATCGTCGCCGTCGAATCCGACCGCGCGCCGACGCTTTACGACGCCTTTAAGGCAGGCCGCCCCGTGGATGCGCCGGCGGGCGGTATCGCGGCCGATTCGCTTGCGCCAAGGCAGGTCGGGCAGCTGATGTTTCCGGTGGCCCAGGCATTCATCGAGCCGCCGGTTCTCGTGACCGACGAGGACATTCTGAACGCGCAGAAGGCGCTCTGGTCCGGCGCACGGCTGGTGACCGAGCCGGGTGGTGCGGCAGCGTTTGCGGCTGTCTTGTCGGGCAAATACCGTCCGCAACCGGGTGAGCGCGTTTGCGTGCTGGTGTGCGGATCGAACACGACAGCTGTCGATTTCGGCTGAGGTTCGCCCCACTTCCCTTCGTGATGCGGCAGCGATAATGCTGAGACCATGTTTCAGCTAGAACAGCCGGCCACATTCGAGCAGGTCATCAAAAAGAGCCGGTTTCTGGCGATCGCGCTTCCCGTGTTGAGCGAGGGGGAAGCGAAAGATGTCATTGCTGCGCACAGCGTTGCAGATGCCACCCATAACTGCTGGGCCTGGCGGATTGGATCAGCCTATCGATTTTCCGATGACGGCGAGCCGAGCGGGACAGCGGGCAAGCCGATCCTGGCCGCCATGGACGGCCAGTCGCTGGATAAAGCCGTCGTCATCGTGATCCGCTGGTTCGGCGGCATCCTGCTTGGCAGCGGTGGTCTGGTGCGCGCCTATGGCGGTACGGCGGCCGCCTGTCTGAGGGCGGCCCCGCTTGTCGAAGTGAAGCCGTCTGTGCTGGGTGCCGTCAGCATCGAGTTTTCCGACCTCGCAAGAACGAAGGCCAGGTTGCAGTCGATCGAGGATGTGAAGATCACCGAGGAAGTCTTCACAGGGACAGGTGCCGAGCTGCGGATCCAGATACCGGAAGCCGAGCAGGACATCATCTCAAGGCTGATCTCCGACCTCACCAGCGGCAGGTCGGAGCTATCAGTGGATTGAAATCACGCCGCCTTGGCGACGTGATATTCCTTGATCGCGACCATCTTGATGGCCGGGAAGCGTTCGGACTCGTAGCGCAGCGAAAACGAGTCCTGCGCCAGGAAGACCGGATCGCCGTCGAGGTCGCGGGCGATATCGCCGCGCTTGACGGTCAGGAACTTTTCGAGCTCGGCTGGCTGATCCGACGAGATCCAGCGGCAGACGGAGAAGCGGGACATTTCGAACGAGACCGGCAGCGTATATTCCCCCAACAGCCGCTCTTTGAGAACGTCGAGCTGCAGCGCGCCGACGACGCCGACGATGGCGGGCGATCCGTCTTCCGGGGAAAACAGCTGCACGACACCCTCTTCTGCCATCTGCTGCAAAGCTTCCTTCAGCTTCTTCGCCTTCATCGCATCTTCCAGACGCACGCGGCGTAGGATTTCCGGCGAGAAGTTCGGGACGCCCTGGAAGACGAGATTTTCGCCTTCCGTCAGCGTGTCGCCGATACGAAGCGTGCCGTGGTTGGGGATGCCGACGACGTCGCCGGCAAAGGCGGTATCGGCGATGTGACGCTGGGAGGCGAAGAAGAACTGCGGCGCCGTTAGGCCCATCTGCTTGCCGGTGCGGGCAAGCCTTGCCTTCATGCCACGCTCCAGCTTGCCCGAGCAGATGCGCGCAAAGGCGATACGGTCGCGGTGGTTCGGATCCATGTTGGCCTGGATCTTGAAGACGAAGGCCGTCATCTTGTCTTCGCTTGCATGCACGGTGCGGATATCGGCGACCTGGTCACGCGGCGGCGGAGCAAAATCGGCCAGTGCCGTGATCAGATCCCGGACGCCGAGATTGCGCAGCGCCGAGCCGAAGAAGACCGGCGTCAGGTGACCCTCGAGAAAGGCCTTTCTGTCAAACGGGCGGCAGGCTTCCCGCGCCAGTTCGACTTCCTCGACGAAGGCCGCGCGTTCGTTTTCCGGCAGTCGGTCGGCGACGGCCTGGGGTCCGTTGACCGAGATCGCGTCCTCGCTGTCTGGACCACGCACCCGGTTATCGGCCAGGTGGTAGGTTCCGCAGAAGCTCTTGGAGCGACCGATCGGCCAGGTGATGGGGGCCGTATCCAGCGCCAGCTTTTCCTCGACCTCGTCGAGTACCTCGAAAATGTCGCGGCTTTCGCGGTCCATCTTGTTGATGAAGGTGATGATCGGAATGTCGCGCATGCGGCAGACTTCGAACAGCTTCAGCGTCCGCGGCTCGATGCCCTTGGCGGCATCGATGACCATGATCGCCGCATCCACCGCCGTCAGCGTGCGATAGGTATCGTCCGCGAAGTCTTCGTGGCCGGGCGTATCGAGAATGTTGAAGACCTTGTCGGCATATTCGAACGTCATCACCGACGTCACGACCGAGATGCCGCGTTCGCGTTCGATCTTCATCCAGTCGGACCGCGTCTGGATGCGATCCTTCTTGGCCTTGACCTCACCGGCGAGCTGGATGGCGCCCCCGAACAGAAGCAGCTTTTCCGTCAGCGTTGTCTTGCCCGCGTCCGGATGCGCAATAATCGCGAATGTGCGGCGGCGGGAGACCGCCTCTGCAATGGTTTCGGCCATCTTTTATATCCTGTGAATTGCCGCGGTATCTAGCGACTAAAGCCCGCCATTGCAATTGACCTGCCGCGCTGCGGCGCAAACTAATGGCTAATGACCATTCAAGCCCCCTCCTCACCCGTCCTCAATGTCCTGCGTCTTCCGCACGGGCAGGACCTGGATCTGCCCGCCTACGAGACATCAGGTGCTGCCGGCATGGACCTTCGTGCCGCCGTGACCGATGGCGAGCCGCTGACCATCGCACCCGGCAAGCGCGCCCTGGTGCCGACCGGCCTCGTGTTCGAAATCCCCGCCGGGTTCGAGGTGCAGATCCGCCCACGTTCGGGGCTTGCGTTCAAGAACGGCATCACGTGCCTCAACACGCCCGGCACGATCGACAGCGACTACCGCGGCGAAGTGAAGGTTTTGCTGATCAATCTGGGAGACGAGGATTTCGTCATTGCCCGCGGCATGCGGATCGCACAGATGGTGTTCGCGCCCGTTGTCCAGGCGCAGGTCGTCGAAGTTTCCGAGGCAAGTGCGACGGCACGCGGCGCCGGCGGGTTCGGATCCACCGGCGTCTGACGTCTGCCGGAATCCTGTGACACCGATCTAGGTCAATCAGGCGGATACCGTGGGGCGCTCCCCGGCCATCCGATACGAGATCGCCTCGGCAAGGTGTATTCTCCCGATACCATCCTTCTCGTCGAGATCGGCCAGCGTCCGCGCCACCCGCAAGACCCGATGATAGCCGCGGGCGGAGAATTTGAGCTTTTCTGCCGCGTCGCGCAACAATTGCAGCCCGCCCGGATCGAGCTCGGCGAATTTCTCGATCATGGCGGTGGAACACCGCGCGTTGGTGAGAACCGTGTACTGGCCCTCGCCTTCAAAACGCTCTCTCTGCCTGTCGCGAGCGGCCGCCACCCGCTTTGCCACGCCGGCACTCGGCTCTGCCGGCGCCGGGCGGATTAGATCGCTTGCCGAGACAGCAGGCACATCGATACGGATATCGATGCGGTCCATGAGCGGGCCGGAGATACGCGCCTGATAATCCGAAGCGCAGCGCGGACCTCGGGCGCAGCTATGCCCCGGTTGGCCCGCCATACCGCAACGGCACGGGTTCATGGCGGCAACGAGCTGGATGCTGGCTGGATAGGACACACGGTGATTGGCCCGGGCGATGACGCATTCGCCTGTCTCCAAGGGCTGGCGGAGCGCATCGAGAACCTGGGGCGAGAATTCCGGAAACTCGTCGAGGAAGAGGATGCCGTGATGCGCGAGCGACGCCTCTCCGGGCCTTGCGCGCAGACCGCCGCCGACCAAAGCCGCCATCGTGGCGGAATGATGCGGCATGCGATAAGGCCGCCGATCCGACAGCTTTCCGCCCGAGAGCTGGCCGGCGATCGAGTGGATCATCGAGACTTCGAGCAGTTCGGTGGCCGATAGCGGCGGCAATATCGATGGAAGCCGGGCGGCGAGCATCGATTTTCCCGAACCGGGCGGACCGACCATCAAGAGGTTATGGCCGCCGGCAGCCGCGACTTCGAGCGCGCGTTTGGCGCTTTCCTGGCCCTTGATATCGACAAGGTCAGGCAGATTGGCGGGCGGTGCGCGCACGGCCGGTTGAGGGCGCGACATGACCTGCGTGCCGCGGAAATGGTTGGCAAGCGCGATCAGGCTGCGGGGGGCCAAGATATCGACGCCGGGGCCTGCCCAGGCCGCTTCCGCGCCACTCTCTGCCGGGCAGATCAGCCCCTTTCCGATTGCGCTGGCGCTGATGGCTGCCGGAAGCGCACCGGCGACGGCTGCAAGCGTTCCATCGAGATTCAATTCGCCGATCACGACATAATCGGCGAGCATATCGGCGGGCACGGCACCGAGCGCCGCCATCAGGCCGACGGCGATCGCGAGGTCGAAATGGCTGCCTTCCTTGGGCAGGTCCGCCGGGGCGAGATTGACCGTGACCTTCTTGGGCGGCATGGCGAGGCCGGAGGCGTGCAAGGCTGCCTGCACCCGCTCTCGGCTTTCGGCGACTGCCTTGTCCGGCAGGCCGACGATATGCATGCCGATCTTGCCCGGCCCGATCATGACCTGCACATCGACCGGAATGCCCTCAATGCCCTGAAATGCTACCGTTCTGATACGCGCGACCATTCCGACCCGCCCACTTGCGCAAGCTAAGGTGGGGAAATTCCCGCCTACCGTGCCGCAGGTTGAAAGCTCGCACGGTTGTCGGTGAATTTCAAGAACAGGCAGTGAACAATTTCGCGTATGAGACGAAGACAGCGCGCATCAGGTTGCATAACGAGAACAGATGTGAACGGTTATCAGTTCTGCTTGGCGTCGATTGCGTCCCACATGAGGCTCGCGACGTCAGCACCGCCGAACTTCTTCACTTCGCGGATGCCCGTCGGAGATGTGACGTTGATCTCGGTCATGTAATCGCCGATCACGTCGATGCCGACAAAGATGAAGCCGCGCTCGCGCAGAGCCGGCCCGATGCGGGCGCAGATTTCCTTCTCCCGCGGCGTGATATCGGTCGCCTCGGCACGGCCGCCGACATGCATGTTGGAGCGGCTGTCGGTTTCCGCGGGCACACGGTTGATCGCGCCGACCGGTTCACCGTCAACGAGAAGAATGCGCTTGTCGCCCTTGCGCACCGCCGGAAGGTAGGCCTGGGCGATATAGGGTTCGCCGCGATACATCTGGCCGAACATTTCGAGCAGCGACGTGAAGTTGCGATCGTCGCGGGCGGAGTGAAACACGCCGGCGCCGCCATTGCCGTAAAGCGGCTTCAGGATGATATCGCCGAGCTCTTCGCGGAACTTGGCAATTTCAGCCGGGTCACGGGAGATCAGTGTCGGCGGCATCAGGTCGGCGAATTCGGTGACGAAGATCTTTTCCGGCGAGTTGCGCACCCAGGCCGGATCATTGACCACGAGCGTCTTTGGATGAATGCGCTCCAGAAGATGGGTCGATGTAATGTAGCCCATATCGAAGGGCGGATCCTGGCGAAGCTGCACGACATCCATCGTCGACAGATCGGTCGGCTGCTTTTCGCCAAGGGTAAAGTGATCGCCCTTGATGTCACGCACCTGCAGCGGCTCGAGGGCTGCAAAGATGCGGCCGTCGCGCATCGTCAGGCGGTCGGGCGTATAGTGGAACAGCTCGTAACCGCGCGATTGCGCTTCGAGCGCCATGGCGAATGTGGAATCGCCGGCAATGTTGATGCCGGAAATGTGGTCCATCTGAAATGCGACCGTGCGAATTTTCGCCATGACTTCAGCCCCCTAGGATTGGCCCGCCTGATGTAGGACGACGAACCCCGAAAGGCAACCGTGGCCGGGATATTCCGACAGGGCCGCGGCAAGGCCTATGCTGAGGACGGCCCTAGAACGCATCCTGGAAATGGCGCGGAAACCTTCCCGGCAGGACGGCGATGATATCGTATCGCTGAGATAACCCGGACGCATCCTTGCATTTCGACAGCCAGAGATCGCTCGCGGCCCGGATCCGTTTCTGCGATGCATAGGAGACGGCGTCGAGCGCCTGCATCTCGGATTGTCTCGCCTTCACCTCGACGAACACCACGAGATCGCGCTTGCGGGCGATGAGATCGATCTCGCCCAGTTTCGTGCGGTGGCGGAGGGCGAGGATGCGGTAGCCTTTCAGCAGGAGATAGGCAGCGGCGACATATTCCGAGACATGGCCGCGGCGCTCTGCCTTGCGACGTCTGGCGCCGATCTCATCCCGTTGTGCCATCGCGATCCATCAGGTCCCGTTCTTTATGGCGATCAGACGCTGATAGAGATCCTTGCGCGGCAGGCCTGTGATCCGCGCCGCTTCAGTCGCAGCCTTTGCGGTCGGATGCGTTTTGGAAAGGTCCTGCAGGATGGCATCGACCTCAACCTCGCACGGCGCCTCTTCGGGTGCTGGAGGTTCAATCAGAAGGACGATCTCGCCCTTGACGTTGTGGCCGTCTCCATAGTGCGCGGCAAGCTCGGCCAGTGTGCCCCGGCGAAACTCCTCGTAGGTCTTGGTGAGTTCCCGGCAGACGCAGGCAAGCCGGCTGCCGCCCAGGACATCGGCTGCAGAAACGAGCGTGTGGGCGATGCGATGGGGAGATTCAAACAGGATCAGCGTTGCCGGGATCTTTGAAAGTTCGCCAAGCCGGTCGCGGCGGGCTTTGTCCTTGGAAGACAGGAACCCGACGAACAGGAAAGCATCTGACGGCATGCCCGAGCCGACGAGGGCCGCAAGCGGGGCAGACGCGCCGGGGATGGGCACGACCCGATAACCGGCATCGATCGCCATCTGGCCGAGGCGATAGCCGGGATCCGACACGAGCGGCGTGCCGGCATCGGAGACCAGCGCCACGGACTTGCCGGCTTCGAGCGCCGCAATCAGCTTCGGCCCGGCCTCGTTGGCGTTGTGCTCGTGATAAGAATAGGGTCGGTTGACGATGCCGTAGCGATCGAGGAGCACGCGGGTCACCCTTGTGTCCTCGCAGGCCAGCACATCGGCGCCGGACAGGGTTTCGAGCGCGCGCAGCGTGATATCGCCGAGATTGCCGATCGGGGTGGCGACGAGATAGAGCGCCGGCTCGATGGGGCGGGAAGCGATGAACGTATTGCCGACGCGATAGCCACGCTGTCCCTTGATGGGTTCGGCGGCGATTTCGGTGGATTGCTCTGAAGATTGGTCGAGGGTCATCGCCTGTTATGGTCGAGGCCGCAGACTTCGGCAAGCAGAGGCCGGCGATGTTTTGCGCGTCCGGTTTCGCCGCGTTGCGTTTTCTGTGTGCAAGTGCGGTATGAACAAGCAATTCAAATGGCGCAGGGTCCGTTCTGCTCTTGCTTTCGCATCCGAATGTCTGCCATTTTGCCCGTCCACATGTTCCGGCTGCGCAATGGCCGGCAGAGAATATCAGGTGGTCCGGCCAGCCGGATCGCCACGGTCGAAAGCGATAGTGTCCATGCGTATTACTCTTGAGCGCTCCAATCTCTTGAAGTCGCTGAATCACGTGCACCGCGTCGTGGAACGGCGCAACACGATTCCGATCCTGTCCAACATCCTGCTGCGCGCGTCCGACGCGAGCCTGGATATGAAGGCGACGGACCTTGATCTGGAAGTGACGGAATCGACACCGGCCATGGTGGAACAGTCCGGCGCCACGACCGTGCCGGCGCATCTGCTTTATGAAATCGTCCGCAAGCTGCCGGACGGATCGGAAGTGCTGCTCGCCACCAGCGCCGACGGCGCGACCATGACCGTGCAGTCCGGCCGTTCGAAATTTTCGCTGCAGTGCCTGCCGGAAACGGATTTCCCGGATCTGACGGCCGGCAGCTTCAGCCATACGTTCAAGATGAAGGCGACCGATCTCAAGATGCTGATCGACCGCACCCAGTTTGCGATCTCGACCGAGGAGACCCGCTATTATCTGAACGGCATCTTCTTCCACACGATCGAGGCCGGTGGCGACCTGAAGCTGCGCGCTGTTGCAACCGACGGCCATCGTCTCGCCCGCGCAGACCTGAAGGCGCCTTCGGGCTCTGAAGGCATGCCCGGCATCATCGTGCCGCGCAAGACCGTGGGCGAGTTGCAGAAGCTGGTCGACGATCCGGAAGCCTTCGTGACGGTGGAAGTTTCGGATGCCAAAATCCGCCTCTCGATCGGCGGCATCGTCATGACATCGAAGCTAATCGACGGCACATTCCCCGATTACCAGCGCGTCATCCCGACGGGCAACGACAAGGAAATGCGCGTCGACTGCCAGAGCTTTACCAAGGCTGTGGACCGCGTCTCCACGATCTCTTCCGAGCGCGGACGTGCCGTGAAGCTGTCGCTGTCCGAAGGGCAGCTGATGCTGACGGTCAACAACCCGGATTCCGGCAGCGCCACGGAAGAAGTGGCTGTCGGCTACGAATACGACGCGATGGAAATCGGCTTCAACGCCAAGTACCTGCTCGATATCACCGCCCAGCTTTCCGGCGACGACGCGATCTTCATGCTGGCGGATGCGGGGTCACCGACACTGGTGCGCGATACGGCGGGCGACGATGCGCTCTATGTGCTGATGCCGATGCGCGTATAGCATCTTACCAGGCGGCTCGGTTAACCCCAGCCGCCTTTTTTGTGCCGTATTCCGCCTGCGACATTTCATCTTGTGTTTGCGGCAAAACGGTTCACATTGGATGAAACTGGAGGGGACGACCTGATGGAACTGCGTTTGAAGGAACGGCTTGGCCGGAAATTTGACGAGGAAATCCGTTTCTTCAAAGGATGGATCGACGGTCCGAAACAGGTCGGAGCCATCATCCCGACATCGTCAGTCACCGCCAAGCGGATGGCGAGCATCATCGACACAAGTTCCGGCCTGCCTGTTCTTGAGCTTGGACCAGGCACCGGCGTCATCACCAAGGCGATCCTGAAAACCGGCATCGAGCCTCAGAACCTTGTTTCGATCGAGTATTCGACCGATTTCTACCAGCATCTGATGAAGACATTCGAAGGCGTGCATTTCATCAATGGCGACGCGTTCGATCTGGATCGCACGCTCGACACCCTGAAACACCAGAAATTCGACTGCGTGATCTGCGCCATTCCGATGCTGAGCTTTCCAATGGAACGCCGCATCGAACTTCTGGAAGATCTTCTCGACCGCGTCCCGCCGGGACGCCCGGTGATGCAGATCACCTACAGCCCGGTTTCGCCTATTATCGCCAAGCCAGAGCGCTACAAGATCAAGCACTATGACTTCGTGGTGCGCAACATTCCGCCGGCGCAGCTATGGACATATACGCGAGCTTAGCGTCCGGACCTTCTCCGACATGACATTTGGGATTTACATCACGCATCCGCAGGTCCGGATCGACCCCAACGTGCCGGTGCCGCAATGGGGCCTGTCCGACACGGGTCGCCTGCGCGCCGAACAGGCGGCGACATCCGGCTGGGTATCCAAGCTCGGGCGCATCGTCTCGAGCGACGAGACAAAGGCAATCGAGACCGCCGACATCCTGGCTGCGGCCGTCGGTCTCAAGACGGAAATCATCGGGGAACTGCACGAGAACGATCGCTCGGCGACAGGCTTTCTGGCGCCGCCTGATTTCGAGGCGGCAGCCGACTGGTTTTTCGCCAACCCGACCGAGAGCTTCAAAGGCTGGGAGCGCGCCGCGGATGCGCAGGCGCGGATCGTGTCTGTGGTCGAATCCATTCTGGCGGGCCACGATCCCGCGGTGCCGATCGCCTTTGTCGGTCATGGCGGCGTCGGCACGCTCCTGAAATGTCACCTGAAACGATCGGCCATATCCCGCACGGAAGATCAGCCGGGTGGCGGTGGCAATCTGTTCCGCTTCACCCTTGCGGATCGCGCCGTCACATGCGACTGGACCCCGATCGAAACATGGAAGGGAGACTGACAGACATGCAAGCGCGTGACAGGCTGATTGTGGGCCTTGATATCCCGACCGTGTCCGAAGCGGAAAAGATGGTGGCAACGCTTGGCGACACCGTCTCTTTCTACAAGATCGGCTACCAGCTGGCCTTTGCCGGTGGGTTGGAGTTTGCCCGCGAGCTTGCAGAGGATGGCAAGCAGATCTTTCTCGACATGAAACTGCTCGATATCGACAACACGGTCGCCAAAGCTGTCGAGAACATCGCCAAGATGGGCATGACCATGTTGACGCTGCATGCCTATCCGAAGGCAATGCGCGCCGCGGTCGAAGCAGCAAAGGGCTCCGATCTCCGCCTGCTCGGCGTTACCGTGCTGACCTCGATGGATGCGGCCGATATGATCGAAGCCGGCTATGCGCAGACACCGGGCGAGCTGGTGGCACGCCGCGCCGAACAGGCGCGTGCGGCCGGCATGGGCGGCATCGTCTGCTCGGCCGAGGAATCGGCCGCCGTCAGAGCGATCGTCGGAGCCGACATGGCGGTGGTCACCCCCGGCATCCGTCCGACCGGCTCCGATGCCGGCGACCAGAAACGTGTCGTGACACCTTTCGATGCCCTGAAGTCAGGCTCCAGCCACCTTGTCGTTGCCCGCCCGATCGTCCAGGCAGCCGACCCGAAGGCGGCCGCGCAGGCTATCCTCGCGGAGATGCAGGCGGCGCTCTGACCTGCAGACGGCGCTTGATCCGGATCAGCGGTTGTCCGAGACGACATTGTTCGCGTCGCTGTTGAGGACGAAGGTGGCGACGCCGCCCGACAGGCGGTTGCCGGTGACCCGGTTGTTCTGCGCGTAATCGAGCGGGCTGGCTCCGCTGCCAAACGACGCCGTTGGCCGTGTCATGCAATATTTGCGCACGCCTTGCCGGCTGCCGAGCCAGACCGCCGGCATGGCAAGCCAGTCCTTGTAGCGGAAGCTGTTGCCGGAGATGACGTTGCGTTGAGGCGCCTGGTGGCGGATCGTGCCACCCTCGCCGCAATTGCGGTACAGAAACACGCCGCCCTTTACCGGGTTCACGAACGTGTTTTTCTCGATGAGATTTTCCGCGGAGCCATCTATTGCGATGATCTCGCGCTGGCTGGCTGATGTTTCGAATGTATTGCCGATGACGCGGTTTCGGGCCGATTCCGCATCCAGATAAATCACGGCCGAGACCGTCTTGCCGGTGAAGCGCGAGTTTTCGACAATGACATTGGTGACGCCGGGCGCGATATAGACCGGCGTGCCGACATTGGCGATGAAGCGGTTTTGTGACAGCACGATATCGCTTGGCGCGATCGACTGCGCTCTTTGCGTATGTCCCGGCGTGAGTGAGGATTCCCTGACCTTCTCGGCCTCTCCGTTGTGACCGAGGCCTTCGATGCGGATATCACCCTTGATCGTGCAGTTGCGGATATGGATGTCGCGGGGCGTGTCCCAGGTGCCATCCTTGCGCTGAACCGAACGGATCACGATCGTGCGGGCCTTGGGCTTGGTGCCATCAAGCGTCGCGCCGTTGCAGTCCATCGTCGTCCCAGACGCGCGACTGCCGGAAAACGCGATCGGCACGGTGATGACGGCATTCTTCTGAAGGGTGAGATCGCAATCGATTTCGATCGGGCGCGTGGCCGCTTCGGCGGGCGAGCGGAGCTGTTCCAGCGTATCGGCGCTGCAGGATGCCGCGCTTGCCGTAGGCGCGCCAAGAAGCATGAACGGCACGAGATAAGGGAGCGCCCAATAGGCGTTGCGCGCTTCAATCCGGCCGCGTGGTCCGGTCTTTATCATGTTGACTCCCCGCCAGATTTGCTCGAATCGAATATGCCCAATCGAGGAGAGGTTATTATGGCAAAAGGTTACTGGATTGCTCGGGTCGATGTTCGCGACGCCGAGCGATACAAGGATTACGTCGCTGCGGCAAAACCGGCGTTTGAGGAATACGGCGCCAATTTCCTTGCTCGTGGCGGCGCGATGACCGAACTGGAGGGCGCTGCCCGCGGTCGCAATGTGGTGATCGAGTTCCCGTCGATGCAGGCTGCAGTCGATTGCTACAACTCGCCGGCATACCAGATCGCTGCAAAAATCCGCCAGGAAGCGGCCGATGCCGAAATGGTTGTGGTCGAGGGCGTCTGATATCGCTCGCTGACAGCGACAACCGGTTGCGGAAACACTTCCACCGTCGCCCGGATTCGGCTAAACAGCATTCCATATTTCGTCGTCCCCTCTTCAGGCTCCCGGAGCTTATCATGACCATCAACAATCTACCGCCTCTCGTCACCGTCTTCGGGGGATCCGGCTTCGTCGGCAGACAGGTGGTGCGCACGCTTGCCAAGCGCGGCTACCGTGTTCGCGTCGCGGTGCGTCGCCCGGATCTCGCCGGCTTTCTTCTGCCCGCCGGCTATGTCGGCCAGATCTCGCTGGTGCAGGCGAACCTGCGCTACCGCGATTCCGTGCTGCGGGCCGTCGAAGGCTCCGCGCATGTGGTCAACTGCATCGGCATCCTGTTTGAGAGCGGACGCAACACGTTCGACGGCGTGCAGGATATCGGCGTAAAGACCTTGGTCGAGGCCGTGAAGGCTGCCGGCGCGAAGCTGACCCATGTTTCGGCAATCGGTGCCGATGTCAATTCCGCTTCGAGCTATGCCCGCAGCAAGGGCCGCGCCGAGGCGACGATCCAGGCTGCACTCCCGGATGCGGTGATCCTGCGTCCTTCCGTGGTTTTCGGTGCCGACGACAGCTTCTTCAACCGGTTTGCCTCGATGGCACGGACGTTCCCGTTCCTGCCGCTGATCGGCGGTGGCCACACCAAGCTGCAGCCGGTCTTCGTGGAAGACGTGGCGGAAACCGTGGGACGTTCCGTCGACGGCGCCATTCCGTCCGGCAAGATCTACGAGCTGGGTGGCGGCGAAGTGATGACGATGCGCGACTGCATGGAAGCGGTCATGCGTGTGACCGCCCGCAAGAAGCCGCTTCTCTCGCTGCCTTTCGGCGTAGCCTCCATGATCGGCAGCGTTGCCTCGATGGTGCCCCTGATCGCCCCGCCGATCACGGCGGACCAGGTGGAACTCCTGAAACGGGACAATGTGGTTTCGGACGCTGCGGAAAAAGAAGGCCGCACGCTTGCCGGTATCGGCATCACGCCGACGCTAGCTACCTCCGTTCTTGCGTCCTACCTCGTGCGTTACCGGCCGCAGGGCCAGTACACGGGCTCCGGCAAGGCCGCCTGATTTCAATATCCTAGATCCTTACCGGATCCTTGACGACGTGCTCTCCGGAGCGCGTCGTTTTTTTTGGGGGCAGGTGCCGAAAGCTCTGTGGCGCAAAGGTCGCAGTTATTGGCCGTCTTGCGTTAACGGGCAGTTTAGCAAAAACGTTTATTGAATATCAGCCACACGGCCCGTAGACCCACACACAGATATTTCCCTTCTGAAAGGCGCATTTGCATGGGCAAACCCATCGCCCTCTTTTTCGTATGTGCAGCACTTGTGATCCTTGCAGGATCGTTCATGGCTCCTGAAACCGGAGCCGCCGGCAAGCTCGATTGCGCGCCTGCTTATGGCGTCGATCCCTGCAGCACTGCATCCATCCGTTACTGAAGCAGTGATTGAACGACCCATATGACAAAGGCGGCCGGTGGCCGCCTTTTCTTTTTTCAGCTTCCGGCCATCAGGCCCCGAGCAGCAGCGCGGTGAGGCCGATGGCGCCGACTGCGATACGCCAGTAGGCGAAAGGCGCGTAGCCGCGGCTCGATATGAAATTGAGAAGCGAGCGCACGACAAACACTGCCGTCACGAAGGCTGCCAGAAAGCCGACCACGATCACGGCGCTGTCGTCGAAGGAGAGGAGCGCACGGTTCTTGACGAGATCGAGCGTGAAGGCGCCGACCATTGTCGGCATCGCGAGGAAGAACGAGAACTCCGCGGCCGAACGCTTGTCCGCGCCAAGCAGAAGCGCGCCGACGATGGTGGCGCCGGAGCGTGACGTACCTGGGATCATCGCGAGGCACTGGCAGAAGCCGATCTTGATCGCCAGCGACAGTGGATAATCCATCACGTCATGGTATTTCGGCTCGAACTTCATGCGATCAACGGCAAGCAGGATAAAGCCACCGACGATCAGCATGACGCAGATCAACATCGGCGTTTCGAACAGGACCGTCTTGATGAAATCATGCGCGATCGCGCCGATCACGGCGGCCGGGAGAAAACCCGCAAGGATGGTCAGAACGAAACGGCGCGACTGGACACTGGTCGGCAGCGAGACGGCGATCGAGATCAGCCTCTGCGCATAGACCAGAAGAATGGCCAGTATGGCGCCGAGCTGGATCAGGACCGCAAACGTATTCCCCGGAGAATTGAAACCGAGAAAATGGCCGGCGAGCAGCACATGTGCGGTGGATGAAACGGGCAAAAATTCCGTGAGCCCCTCGATAATACCGAGTACGAGGGCGCTGATAATGGGCTGATCCACCATTCTTAGTCCTTTGCTATGCGATAGAGGTGGTTTTTAATCGTTTCTTAGCGGTTTGTGGCCCCTGCTTGTACTGGCCCTACCAAATCCATATAGCTGGCATATGTCAGGCGGGCGCCCGAAGCAGCCGCTTTCCTATACATTATAACTGAAGTTTTCTTATCGATGCCCACCCTGTATCATCATCAAATGTCGTCTTCCTCTCGCTTCGTCCGTCTGATCCTCGCCGAATACGGCTTCCAGACGGATCTTGTCGAGGAGCAGCCCTGGGAGAAGCGCCGCGAGTTTCTCACGCTCAACCCGGCGGCGACCCTGCCTGTCTATGTTGACGACAATATGCGCGTTCTGTGCGGTCCGTCGGTTCTGATGGAATTTCTCGACGAGACCCATGGCGTGCTGAAGCGCGACCGCCGGCTGCTTGCCGAAGACCCGTGGCAACGGGCTGAAATACGCCGGCTGACGGAATGGTTCCTGATCAAGATGGAGCAGGACGTGACCCGGCCGCTGACGCGCGAACGGGTCTACAAGCTGCAGATGACCGCGGCTCAGGGCGGCGGCGCACCCGATTCGAAAGTGCTGCGTACATCCCGCGCCAATATTCGCCAGCACATGAAATATCTTGCCTGGCTTGCCGGCTCGCGCCAGTGGCTGGCCGGCGAGCGCCTGAGCTATGCCGACCTTGCTGCCGCCGCTTCGATTTCCGTGCTCGATTATCTCGGCGAAATCGACTGGTCGGAAATCCCGATCGCCAAGGACTGGTACCAGCGGATCAAATCGCGCCCCTCCTTCCGTCCGCTGCTGTCCGAGCGCATCCGCGGCCTCACTCCGGTATCGCATTATGCGGACCTTGATTTCTGAGCCGGACCACGACCTGAGCCTAGAGAAGGTCGACCTTCGGGCCGACCGGCGTCGGCAGAAGCTGACCGCCTTCATTCGCGAGGAAGCCGCAGCCCAGGGCTTCGATCTCTGTCGCATCACAAGGCCCGACAGCATTCCGAAAGCACCGGAACGGCTAACGACATTTCTATCTGACGAGCATCACGGCACGATGGACTGGATGGCGGAGACGCGCGAGCGTCGCGGCGATCCCAAGGCGCTCTGGTCCGAAGTCAGGTCGATCGTGATGTTTGCGATGAATTACGGGCCGGACGAGGATCCGCGCGGCATTGTGGAGAAGCCCGACAAGGCCGCGATTTCCGTCTATGCCCGCAACCGCGACTATCACGACGTGATCAAGGGTCGGCTGAAGGAGATCGCCACACGGTTTGCCGCCCGTGCCGGCGAGGATGTCAAAGTATTCGTCGATACGGCACCGGTGATGGAAAAGCCGCTTGGCGAAGCCGCCGGCATCGGATGGCAGGGCAAGCACACCAATCTGGTCAGCCGCACGCACGGTTCCTGGCTTTTTCTCGGCAGCCTGTTCACGACAGCGGATCTGGCCTTCGACGAGGCTGAGCGGGACTATTGCGGCTCTTGCCGCGCCTGTCTCGACGCTTGCCCGACGGCGGCGTTTCCGGCGCCCTACCGGCTGGATGCGCGGCGCTGCATCTCCTACCTGACGATTGAGCACAAGGGACCGATCGCGCCCGAATTCCGGCCGATGATCGGCAACCGTATCTATGGCTGCGACGATTGCCTTGCGGCATGCCCATGGAACAAGTTCGCGGCCAGCGCGTCTGAAATGAAGCTGAAGGCGCGCGAGGACCTCAAGGAACCGTCGATCGCCTTTCTTCTGACGCTGGACGATCGAGCATTTCGCGCCTTCTTCAGTGGTTCGCCGGTAAAGAGGATTGGTCGTGACCGTTTCGTGCGTAACGTGCTGATCGCCGCCGGCAATTCAGGTGACCGCGGCTTCATCGACCAGTGTCGCAGCCTGTCAGCGGATGCGTCCCCTGTCGTGCGCGGCATGGCGATCTGGGCGCTGAAGCGGCTGATGTCGCAAGGTGAGTTCGCTTTGTTTGCAGATGCGCGCGGGCCGGAGGATGATGCGGAGGTTAAAGACGAATGGACGATGGCAGGAGTGGTTTGATGCGGGTGATGATCTTCGGATGCGGCTATTCCGGCCAGGCGATTGCGGAGGCCTTCATGGCCGAAGGCGCTACGGTTTCCGGCACGGTTCGCAGCGAGGAGAAGGCCGTGGCTCTTCGCGCAAAGGGCATTCGGCCCTTCATCTTCGACGGCAGCGAGTTCGATGGAGCGCTGCCGGGCGAGATGGCCGAGGTGACGCATCTGGTTCAGTCCATCCCACCCGGTCATGAAGGCGATCCGCTCCTGAAGCTGATCGACGGCAAGCTCTCGGCCTTGTTTCCGAAGCTCGAATGGATCGGCTATCTCTCGACCGTCGGTGTCTATGGTGACCATGGCGGTGACTGGGTGACCGAGGAGACGCCGGGAAGCCCCATTCTTGGGCGCTCAATCGAGCGCGTCGATACGGAGGATGCCTGGAGCGAGCAGGCGACCAGTGTCGGCGTGCCATGCGCAGTGCTGCGTCTTTCCGGCATCTACGGGCCCGGCCGCAATGCGTTCGTCAATCTCTCCCGCGGCAGCGCGCGACGCATCATCAAGAAGGGTCAGGTGTTCAACCGGATCCGGGTAGAGGATATCGGGGGCGCCTCGCTGTTTCTCGGGAGCCAGCGGATGGGTGGCCTCTATAATGTCACCGACGACGAGCCATGCCCGCCCCAGGACGTGATCGTCGAGGCTGCCCGGATGATGGGCGTCGAACCGCCGCCCGAACAGGATTTCGACACCGCCGACATGTCGCCGATGGCGCGGTCCTTCTATGGCGCCAACAAGCGCGTCTCGAATGAGAAGATCAGGGCCGCCGGCTTCCAGTTCCGCTTTCCGAACTACCATGTTTCACTCTCGGAATTGTGGTGTTCCGACCGCTGGAGAGGGTGAAATCTCCTCTACTCATCGGTGGGAATTTTCATCCTGAGCCATTATCCCGGTCATAAATTCTTAATCCCTGGGGCGCAGCGCCCCAAAACCGGTCCAAATAAGACAGCAGACCGACTTTAAGAGAAAAAAAATTTTGCCTGTTTTCGTGAACACGAGTCATCCATGGGATCCAGCGGAATGACGTTTCGCTTGGAGACTGATTCTAAAGCTTTTCTTCCGAAAAAGCTTAGCCGGGTGCATTAACAACATCGATCGCAATGTAATCACGAATGTTACAATGCGTAACACTCCGTGATACCGAATCCCACTTTTTCGCCATTTTTGGCCCCGCTTAAGCCGGCTGCACGCCACGTGCAGGGACAAAACGGACGGGGACGACCGACTTGACAACAATTCGACGCTCGACACTCGCGGTTGCCATTGCTGCTTTTGCACTACTCGGCACCGCGCAGGCCAATGCTGCGCCCGGCTGCGGCCACGCATCCTGGTACGCGCTTTCTTCGAAGACCGCTTCTGGCGAGCGGATGAACGCCGCCAAGCTGACCGCCGCACATCGCTCGCTGCCCTTCGGCACCAGGGTTCTCGTGACCAACAAGCGCAACGGCAAAAGCGTCGTCGTGCGCATCAACGATCGCGGCCCATTCATTCGCGGCCGGGTGATCGACGTTTCGAAAGCCGCAGCCAAGGATATCGGCATGGTCTCTTCGGGCACTGCGCAGGTCTGCTACCAGATCGTTGCCGACACCCGCGCTTCCAGCCAGAAGATCTCCGGCAAGGGCATCAAGGACGTCGACGGCTGAGGCACCAGAGCTTTGAACGCCTGACGTGCTGCACTTGCCCTTTCGACCGTTCGCGGTTACGACCCACCCCACACGGGTTCAACCGAGACGGAGAATGACATGCGACTGGGCGGACGAGTAGCCGGAGCAATCGACGTACTGGCGGATATCGAGGCACGCAGACGCCCCGTCGCCGACGCGCTGAAGGACTGGGGCCTCGCGCACCGCTTTGCCGGATCCGGCGACCGCGCCGCAATCGGAAACATCGTCTACGACGCATTGCGCATGCGGCTCAGCCACGCATTCATCATGGATGACGATAGTGCCGTCGCACTGGCCTATGCGGTTCTCCTTCGCCAGTGGGGATATTCTCCGGAAACCCTGACTGCCGATTTTGCCGACGACCGTTTCGCGCCGCCGGTTTTGACCGAAGCGCATGTGGCAGCCTTTTCCTCCCGCAAGCTGGAAGACGCGCCGCTTCACGTCCAGGGCGACATCCCGGACTGGGTTCAACCCTCCTTCGAAGCAAATTTCGGCGACGACTGGCTTGCCGAGGCAAAGGCACTTGCCACCCGACCGACGCTTGATCTGCGCGCCAACACGCTGAAGGCGTCGCGCGACAAGGTGGTCAAGGCGCTGGACCGCGCCGGTGCCAAGCCTGCGCGCATTGCCCGCAACGGCATCCGGATCGCTGCCGGCGAAGGTGCTTCCCGGCTTCCCAATATCACCGCCGAGCTTTCCTTCCAGAAGGGCTGGTTCGAGGTGCAGGACGAGGGCTCGCAGATCGTGGCCGAGCTCGTACAGCCTGCCGAGAACCATCAGGTGCTGGACTATTGCGCCGGTGGCGGCGGCAAGACGCTGGCGATGTCGGCTGCGATGAACAACAAGGGCCAGGTTCACGCCTACGATACCGACCGCAAGCGGCTGGCGCCGATCATCGAGCGCCTGCGTCGGGCCGGCACCCGCAATGTTCAGGTTCACGACGATGCACGCCAGCTTGAAGGTCTCCGGAACAAGCTTGACGCAGTTCTGGTCGATGCGCCCTGCACCGGCACGGGAACGTGGCGCCGTCGCCCCGACACGAAATGGCGGCTGACGCAGAAGAACCTCGACGAGCGCATTGCGCAGCAGCAGGACGCACTTTCCGAAGCATCCGCTTTCGTGAAGCCGGGCGGCGCGCTTCTTTATGTGACCTGTTCGATCCTGCCGGAAGAAAACGACCAGCAGGCTGTCCGTTTCTGCGAGCAAAACCCCGAATTCTCCATTGTGCCGGCAGCCGAACAGTGGGCGAAGATTTTCGGAAGCGACGCGGCCACGCCTCGCTTGAAGGATGCAGCGACTGTCACGCTGTCACCCGCAAGTACCGATACGGACGGATTCTTTTTCTGCCGCATGCAACGCAAGGTTTGAGCGGGACTTGCATTGCGGTTTTACCCTGAAAGAATTCTAAACTAGATCATTTGACACAAGTTTAGATTTGCGCGATGAGCCTTTGAGGCAGCCTCGTTTCAAACGACGCCGCAATGGAGAGGGACATGATCCGCAAAATCGCTTTCGGCGCCGCAGTGGCGCTTCTCGCCGCATCGACGACATTAACGGCAGCGCGCGCCGACACGAAGCCGGCCGCCGTGCTCAAGCATTATTCCGAGCTGGCGCATGCCAAGTTCGAGGATTCGCTGATATCAGCGCAAAGCCTCGAAAAGGCCATCGACGGGCTGATTGCAAGCCCAAGCGAGGAAACGCTGAAGGCGGCGAAAGCAGCCTGGATCGCGGCGCGTGTTCCCTACCAGCAGACCGAAGTCTATCGCTTCGGCAATTCTGCCGTTGACGACTGGGAAGGCAAGGTCAACGCCTGGCCGCTGGATGAAGGCCTGATCGATTACGTCGACCCCTCCTATGGCACCGAAAGCGACGAGAACGCGCTCTATACGGCCAACATCATTGCCAACCCCAAGATCAAGGTGAACGGCAAGACGCTCGACACGACCAAGATCACCACGAAGACCCTTCGCAGCCTGCATGAGGCCGGCGAGATCGAGGCGAATGTGGCGACCGGGTACCATGCGATCGAGTTTCTGCTGTGGGGCCAAGATACCAATGGCACCGGGCCTGGCGCCGGTGCGCGCCCCTATACGGATTACAGCAAGACCGAATGCACCAACGGCAGTTGCGACCGTCGCGCCGCCTACCTGAAAGCTGTGACCGCATTGCTGGTTGCCGATCTGAAGGACATGGTCGTGGCGTGGGGCCCCAAGGGCAAGGCCGCCAGGACCGTCGAGGCCAATGGCAAGAAGGGACTGAGCGCCATCCTGACCGGCATGGGCTCACTCTCCTATGGCGAGCTTGCCGGCGAGCGGATGAAGCTTGGCCTGCTGCTGCACGATCCGGAAGAAGAGCATGACTGCTTCTCCGACAACACCTATGCCTCGCACCTGAACGACGCGATCGGCATCAAGTCGGCCTATACGGGAGAATATACCCGTATCGACGGCACCAAGATGACCGGCGCTTCGCTGTCAGATCTCGTCTTGGCCAAGGACAAGGCGCTGGACGACGAGATGAAGGGCAAGCTGGATGCGACGCTTGCGGCCATGAACGCGATGGCCGACCGTGCCCAGAAGGTCGAGGCCTATGACCAGATGATCGGCGAGAACAATGCCGACGGCAATGCGGTGGTCCAGAAGGCGATCGATGGGCTGATCGACCAGACCAAGACGATCGAGCGCGTCGTTGCGTCGCTCGATCTCGGCAAGGTGGATCTCGAAGGCTCCGACAGCCTGGACAATCCG
Source organism: Rhizobium sp. PvP014 (assembly GCF_017876855.1). Taxonomy (NCBI): domain Bacteria; kingdom Pseudomonadati; phylum Pseudomonadota; class Alphaproteobacteria; order Hyphomicrobiales; family Rhizobiaceae; genus Rhizobium; species Rhizobium sp. PvP014. The sequence goes on along the minus strand of NZ_JAGIOT010000002.1, from coordinate 3,072,787 downwards.
GAAGCCGTATTTCAGTAAGCCGCTGAAGCGGTTGCCAAGCGATTGCGATGAAACACTTCACCTCGTTCACCCCTCCCCGAACGCGGGAGGGGCATAACCACTCCCCAGGTTGTCGCCAGCACCCGCTGGACGACGGGCTTGCTTGCGGCTGCCTTCTTCCTTCCGGGAAAAGCAGCGGATATCTGTTTCGGCTGGTTTTGCCGCTGCTTTCCGGCGCTCTGTTTCTGATCCCCATCGTCGCCACCGGTGGCGACAGCATTTTTCCGACATCGCGCACCGATCTCAACCCGAAAGACCAGAAGCGGGTGGCGAGCGTGACGCTTGCCACGACGGACTTCTCCAAGCCGGAGCAGTTCGAGCTGATGGCCGGCGGCGGGGCAACCACCAAGGCAAGCGTCAACGGGAATATCTTCTCGCATTTTTCTGCCAACATCACGTTCGAGGAAGAGCAGGAGTTCAAGCTCGGCAATGCGCTGTTCACGAAGCTCTGGGTGTCTTCTCCCTCGTCGACCCAGGCTTCCGACGGGTTGGGGCCGCTGTTTAACGCACGCGCCTGTCAGAGTTGCCACCTGAAGGATGGCCGCGGACATCCGCCCGAAGGTGCCGCCGACGCGACATCGATGTTTCTGCGGCTGGCACGCCCGGCGCGGACCGACGAAGAACGCGCGGCGATCGCCGATTATCGCAAGCTCAACTTTCCGGACGCGGTCTATGGCGAGCAGTTACAGGATCTGGCGGTCCCCGGCCTTCAGGCCGAAGGCAGACTGCAGATCGCCTATCAGGACCTGCCGGTGAAACTTGCCGATGGCGAGGTGGTTACTCTGCGCAAGCCGAGCTATTCGGTTGCTGATCTGGGGTTTGGCCCGATGGAGGGCGATGTCACGCTTTCTCCGCGCGTGGCCCCGCCGATGATCGGCATGGGCCTCATCCAGGCGATCCACGAGGCCGACCTGCTTGCAAACGCCGATCCTGACGACACCGATGGCGATGGTATTTCCGGAAAGGCCGCGCTGGTGCGCGACCACAAGAGCGGCGACCTGAAGATCGGGCGTTTCGGCTTCAAGGCGCAGAACGCCTCCATCCGCGACCAGAGCTCATCGGCTTTCGCCGGCGATATCGGCATCTCGACGCCGGACGATCCGTTCGATCACGGCGACTGCCGGAAGGCGCAAATCGACTGTCTGGCCCTGCCGACCGGTGTGCAGCCGAGGCTCGGTTCGGTGGAAGCGCCGGATCCGGTGCTGCCGCTCGTCACGTTCTATTCGGAAAACCTTGCCGTGCCTGCCCGACGCGATATCGGCGATGCCGGCGTGCTGAAGGGCAAGCAGCTGTTTTATCAGGCGGGCTGTGCGTCCTGCCACATGCCGAAATTCGTGACCCGCCGCGATGCGGGAAACAAGGCGCATGCATTCCAGCTGATCTGGCCCTATTCCGACTTCCTGCTGCACGACATGGGCGAAGGCCTTGCCGATGGCCAGCAGGTGGGCGTGGCGAACGGGCAGGAATGGCGCACCCAACCGCTCTGGGGTATCGGCTTGACACAGACCGTCAATGGGCACACGTTCTTCCTGCATGACGGGCGGGCGCGAAACCTGACCGAGGCAATTCTCTGGCATGGCGGCGAGGCGCAGAAGGCACGTGATGCCTTTGCATGGCTTTCCAAGGATGATCGCGCTTCTCTTCTCACCTTCCTGGAGTCACTCTGATGCGCATGATCTTCGCGGCCGGCCTGGCTCTGCTGCTGTCCACAACAGCGCAGGCACAGGATGCCGACAGCGTGCCGGCAGTCGAGCTTCCGGCAGCTACCGTCACGAAAGTGATGACTGCGGCGGTCAACGGCTTTATCCGGCCGGGCTATGATGCCTTCGAGACGTCTGCGCAGGATGTGGCCGACAAGAGTGCTGCGCTCTGCAAGGCGCCTTCGGTCGCAAATCTCAATGTCGTCAAGACCGCATTCCGCGCGCTCGTCGTGAGCTGGGGTTCGATCGAGATCGTTCGCACCGGTCCGATCATCGAGCAGAACCGGTTCGAGCGGATTTTGTTTTATCCTGACCGGAAGAGCACCGGGCTGAAACAGGTGCAGGCTGTGCTTGCCAAGAAGGACGAGACCGCGACGGACCCGACGACGCTTGCCTCCAAAAGTGTTGCGACGCAGGGTCTCGGGGCACTCGAATATCTGCTTTACGGCACCAAGGCCGATAGCGATCTGCTGCAGGCCGAGAATGCATTTCGCTGCCGCTATGCCGCAGCAGTCGCCCAGAACGTCGCCAATGTGGCCAAGGACGTGGCCGGCATCTGGGACGCACCGGATGGCATCGCCAAAACCTGGGAGCAGCCGGGACCTGACAACCCGGCCTTTCGCACCGGCGGCGAGGCGATAACTGCGTTGCTCGGTATTCTGGTCCATGGCGCGGAGGCCGTGCGCGACCAGCGGATCGAGACATTCTACAAGGGTGCCGGCAAGGCGACGTTTCCGAAACAGGCGCTGTTTTGGCGTTCGCAAAACACCTGGGACAGCCTGCACGGCAATCTCGACGGATTGTCAAAACTGCTCGCCACGTCGGGCATGGTCGAGCTGTTGCAGGAAAAGGACCAGCCGGTCGTCGCGGCAACGCAGGACAGATTGCAGTCCATGATCGCCACGGCCCGCACCGTGATGCCCAATATCGAATTGGCTGTCGAAAACCCCGGCGAACAGGCTAAGCTTCAATCGCTTCTCGACGGCGGCAAGGACGTGATCGCCAAGCTGAACGACGGTTATGGAGGCGCGATTGGGCTTTCCTCCGGCTTCTCGTTTGCAGACGGCGACTAGGCCATGACCTGGCGCGGCGAAACGATCGATCGACGCGGTTTCCTGAAGGCCGCCGGCGTCGCCTTTACCGCGGCGCTTCAACCGGGCTCGCTGATGGCGCTGGAACGGGCGGACGCGGTTTACGCGGCGGGTTTTCGCGCACCCGACGGGTCGTTCGGCATTGCGACCGTGTCGGAGCGCGGCGAGATCATCGACCGTGTGGCTCTGCCCGCGCGCGCGCATGGCATGGCCTTCAGTGCTACGACCGGTCGAACCGTCGCCTTTGCCAGAAGGCCGGGCACGTTCGCCATGGTGTTCGATGCGGCACGCCGGGCGGAGCCTGTCATGATCACCGCGCCGGAGGGGCGACACTTCTACGGGCACGGGCATTTTTCGCCCGACGGCACCAGGCTCTACGCGAGCGAAAACGATTTCGACGGCAATCGCGGCATGATCGGGGTCTATGATGGAAGCGACGGCTTCCGCCGCATCGGCGAATTCGATGCCCATGGTGTCGGGACCCACGATATGACCGTCTCCGACGACGGATCGATGCTGGTCATCGCCAATGGCGGTATCGAGACGCATCCGGATTTCGGCCGCACCAAGCTCAATCTCGACCGCATGGAGCCTTCGCTGGTGCTGTTGGACGCAAGATCCGGCGCGCTGATCCAGAAACACCTGATGCCGCCGACGCTATCCCAGCTCTCCACAAGGCATCTCGACATTGCCGATAGTGGCCGCATCTGGTTTGCCTGCCAGTGGGAAGGTGCGCGCAACGCATTGCCGCCGCTTGCCGGCTGGTTTTCGAAGGGCGAGGACATCGCATTCCTCGACCTGCCCGAACCGACAACGGTCCGGCTTGGCAACTATGTGGGTGCGATTGCCGTCAACCGTCGCGAGGGGCTGGTCGGCCTGACATCGCCGGTCGGCGGTGCGGCGGTGACGCTGGATGCAAGGACGGGCGAGGTGCTCAAGCAAGAGACGGTGCGGGAGGCTGCAGGCGTGGCACCGGCCGCGCACGGCATCGCGGTCTCCACCTATGACGGGCGTTTCAACGAGACCAAAAGCCGGATAGCCTGGGACCAGCACATCGTTCGCATCGGATGATCTTTCCGGCCGCTCAAACCGCTCTATCTGAGGGTACATGCGCAAACCTATTGTCTACGGTCTCTTCATCATCGCGTCGGTCGCCGTCGGCGTGATCAGCGGCGTCAGCAACATTCCCGGCGAATGGTACCAACAGCTGAACAAGCCGTTCTTCAATCCGCCGAACTGGATCTTCGGACCGGTCTGGACGGTTCTTTACGGCATGATCGGCGCAGCGCTTGCCTCTACCTGGTACGACCAGAACAACACTCGAAGGCTGGTCGTGTTTGCGGTGCAGGCCGTCCTGAACCTGCTCTGGTCTCCGGCCTTCTTCGGGATGCAGAACCCGGTTCTCGGCCTCACCATCATCGTGCCTATGCTCGCTTTCATCCTGCTGTTCATCGCCATGAGCTGGCGGCCGAACCGCACGGCCGCGCTGCTGTTCGTGCCCTATGCGCTGTGGGTCGCGTTTGCGACGATGCTCAATATTTCGATCGTCATGCTCAACTGACGAGCCGAGACCAAACCGGCTTGCCGATACCGGCCCGGCATGGCACCTTGCCTCGATCAAAGGGGCAGGCATGAGCATTCTCGAAACAGGCGATTTTCGCGAGCGTATTCGCCAGAGTTTTGACCGGCAGGGCGCGATGGCAATGCTCGATGCGGAGCTCACCCGGGTCGAGCAGGCGATGATCGAGATCGAGCTGCCCTATAGCGAAAAGCTGACCCAACAGCATGGGTTTCTGCATGCCGGCGTGATTTCGGCGGCACTCGATACGGCCTGCACATATGCCGCCTACACGACGATCGCACCTGACGCTTCGATCCTGACGATCGAGTTCAAGGTGAACCTCCTGTCGCCCGGTCGTGGGGAGCGGTTTCTGTTCCGCGGCGAAATCACCAAACCGGGGTCAACGATCATCGTCGCGGACGGGCGTGGTTATGCGATCGGTGACGGGCCGGCAAAACTCATTGCGTCCATGACCGCATCGATGATGGTCATCCGCGGCAGGCAGGATATCGTCGGATGAATTTCGAACTTAAGGCAGTTTCTGGCAGGCAAATCATGTTCGTCATGGCCGTCGATGCCGAATATGGTCCGCATCTCAAAACCCGTATCAAGCCGCTGATGACCGGCGTCGGCCCGGTGGAGGCGGCGATCGTTCTGGCGCGTGCGCTGACACTGCTGGAGGCGGAAAGCCGGTTGCCGGATCTGGTCGTCTCACTCGGGTCCGCCGGCTCGCGCAGTCTCGAGCAGACGGAAGTCTATCAGGTATCCTCCGTTGCCTATCGCGACATGGACGCCTCCCCGCTCGGTTTCGAGAAGGGACGCACACCGTTTCTCGATCACCCGGCAATCGTCCCCATGCCGCTACGCATCCCCGGCATCGCGGAAGCGTCGCTTTCGACGGGCGGCAATATCGTTTCAGGAGCAGCCTACGATCTCGTGGCCGCCGACATGGTGGACATGGAGACATTCGCCGTGCTGCGATGCTGTCAGCTTTTCGGTCTTCCGCTGATCGGCCTGCGGGGCATTTCCGACGGCAAGGCGGAGCTGAAGCATGTCGACAACTGGACGGAATATCTCCATGTCATTGACGAGAAGCTTGCCGCGGTCATCGACCGGCTTGAAAACGCCCTCGAAAGCGGCGATTTGGCGCTCTGACGCAGTTGCACAAAAGCCAGTTTTTCTCTAAAGGCTCGCCATGACCCAGACAACGCCCTTGGTAGCTCATCCCGACAGCATTCTCATCATCGATTTCGGCAGCCAGGTGACGCAGCTGATTGCGCGCCGCGTGCGCGAAGCGGGTGTGTATTGCGAGATCCACCCGTTTCAAAGTGCAGCGGACGCCTTCGACAGGATGGCGCCGAAGGGCGTGATCTTTTCCGGCGGCCCGGCATCGGTCACGACTGAGGGTAGCCCGCGCGCACCGCAGGCTGTGTTCGACAGCGGCGTTCCGATCCTCGGCATCTGCTACGGCCAGCAGACGCTGGCAACCCAGCTCGGCGGCGTCGTCGAGGGTGGCCATGCCGCGGAATTCGGCCGCGCCGACGTCGAGATCAAGAAATCCAGCCCGCTGTTTGATGGTTTCTGGGAACAGGGCGGCCGCTATCCCGTGTGGATGAGCCACGGCGACCGCGTCACGCAGTTGCCAGACGGCTTCGAAGTCATCGCCACATCCGAAAACGCGCCGTTCGCGATCGCTGCCGACGAGAGCCGTCGCTACTACACGACGATGTTCCATCCGGAAGTGGTGCACACGCCTGATGGCGCCAAGCTTCTCTCCAATTTCGTGCACAAAATCGTCGGCCTGAAATCCGACTGGACCATGGCTGCCTACAAGGCCGAGATGATCCGCAAGATCCAGGAACAGGTTGGCACCGAGCGCGTCATCTGCGGCCTGTCCGGCGGCGTTGATTCATCCGTTGCCGCTATCCTGATCCACGAAGCGATCGGCGACCAGCTGACCTGCATCTATGTCGACCATGGCCTGATGCGCCAGGGCGAGACCGAACAGGTCGTCGGCATGTTCCGCGACGCCTATAACATCCCGCTTGTTGCCGTCGATGCATCCGACCTGTTCCTGACGCAGCTGGCCGGCGTTTCCGACCCTGAGGTCAAGCGCAAGACGATCGGCCGCCTGTTCATCGAGGTTTTTGAGGCGGAAGCCGCCAAGATCGCGTCCGACGGCAAGGGCGCTCCACGCTTCCTCGCGCAGGGCACGCTCTATCCCGACGTCATCGAGAGCGTTTCGTTCTCAGGTGGCCCGTCGGTCACCATCAAGAGCCACCACAATGTTGGCGGCCTTCCTGAGCGCATGAACATGCAGTTGGTGGAGCCGCTGCGCGAACTGTTCAAGGACGAAGTCCGCGCACTCGGCCGGGAACTCGGCCTGCCGGAAAGCTTTATCGGCCGCCACCCGTTCCCTGGCCCAGGTCTTGCCATCCGCTGCCCCGGTGGGATTACCCGCGAAAAGCTCGATATCCTGCGCAAGGCGGATGCGATCTATCTCGACGAAATCCGCAAGGCCGGTCTCTACGACACGATCTGGCAGGCATTCGCTGTGCTGCTGCCGGTCCAGACCGTCGGCGTGATGGGCGACTACCGCACCTACGACTTCGTCTGTGCACTGCGCGCGGTCACCTCGGTCGACGGCATGACGGCCGACTTCTACCCCTACGACATGAACTTCCTTGGTCGTGCGGCAACCCGCATCATCAACGAAGTGCGCGGCATCAACCGCGTTGTCTACGACGTGACCAGCAAGCCGCCCGGCACGATCGAGTGGGAATAGGCCTTTAGTGACCGGCCGCATCACCCAGCGGCCTGTCACCTCCCAATCCCTTCCCGGATATCCCTATGCTCCGCAGCCTCTATGACTGGACGATGGCGCTCAGCGCCCGCAAGTCCGCAAGCGTGTGGCTTGCTATCATCGCCTTCGTCGAAAGCTCTGTCTTCCTAGTGCCGGCGGATGTGCTGTTTTTGCCTATGGCGCTCGCGAGACCCGAGCGTGCCTGGCGCTACGCGCTGATCGCCACGACGTTTTCGGTCCTCGGCGGCATTGCGGGCTGGTGGATCGGGTTTTTCGCTTTCGATGCGATCGCCGTGCCGATCCTCGAATTCTGGGGCAAGCTCGATACGTTCAACGAGCTGAAGTCCGGCATCACCTACGAGACGATCCTGCTGATGCTGGTCACTTCAGGCTTTGCGCATCTGCCGCCGATCAAGGTGGTCACGATCCTGTCCGGTGCCGTGCATGTCAACATCTGGCTGTTTATCGCGGCGGCCGTGGTGACCCGCGGTGCCCGCTTCTTTCTCCTGGCATGGCTCCTGCGTCGCCATGGCGAGAGCATCCGGCACTTCATCGAGAAGCGGCTCGGGAAGCTGGCACTGATCGGCGCCGTCGTGCTGATCGCCGTCTATTGCGCCTACAAGATGCTGATGAGCTGAGTTGGCGCGACGCCAGCTGCGGCTACGTTATCAGGCTGCTTGCGCATTCCTGGCCTAGTATCATCAATTCTGCGGGGAAGTTTGTGTCCTGAACGCCTATCGGCTTGCGAAACAAGCCATGCGTTAAGCGGGATGGTGACCTGCTCTGGCTGAAGGTCTCAGCCGGGTCATATCATCAGCGCTCGTGGTGTGGCGATGTGTTACGACACACATGTCCGGCAGGAGCTTTCCCGCCGGGCGGTCTTTGAAAGTATGATTAGCGAACCTTGCGGAAAGCCTGGGGATCGATGCCGAGGATCTCAAGGTCACGGGCGTGCGGACGACGATTGTTTTCGACAGCAGCGGATGCGGAGACGGCAGCGCCGAACAGTGCAAATGCACGACCGAATGCGCCAACGCGGTTCTTGATAGATGCAGACATTTGATCTCTCCTTGTGATGTTCCTAAAATAGGCTGCACATTGTGCCTATACAATCGACAAGCTCACAGAGGAGGCATGCGCCAATCACATGGCACGGACCTCACGGCATCCATGCCTTGCCTAAACCGAGCTGTGGTTGCTATCGATCGTCATCAATGGAAGAGGTTCTCATGGCGATCACCATCTATGGCATCAAGAACTGCGACACGATGAAGAAGGCCCGCGCCTGGCTGGATGAGAAGGGCGTTGCCTACACCTTCCACGACTACAAGGCGCTCGGTATCGACCCCGACCATCTTAACGACTGGACGGGGCGCGCCGGGTGGGAACAGGTGCTAAACCGCGCAGGCACCACGTTCAAGAAACTCCCCGAGACCGACAAGCTGGATCTCGACCGGGAAAAGGCGATCGCGCTGATGGCGGCTCAGCCGTCGATGATCAAGCGGCCGATACTGGAAGCGGATGGAAAATTGGTCGTCGGCTTCAAACCGGAAAACTACGCCGCGACATTCACCGAGACCTGAATTTCATGTCCAAGGCGACCCGCGCAACCGAAGTCCTCGAGAAGGCTGGCGTGAGCTTCACGACGGTCGCTTATGACTATGATCCCAACGCCGAACGCATCGGGCTTCAGGCAGCCGAGGCGATCGGCGAAAATCCTTGCCGTGTCCTGAAGACGTTGATGGCGGAGGTGGACGGCAAGGCGGTCTGCGTTGTCATCCCGTCCGATAGGGAAGTCTCGATGAAGAAGCTTGCGGCGGCCTTCGGCGGCAAGTCTGCGGCCATGATGAAGCCGGCCGATGCGGAACGGATAACCGGTTATCGTGTCGGCGGCATCAGCCCGTTCGGACAGAGGAAGCTCGTCCCGACGGCCATCGAAGCGACTGCTCTCGAAGAGGTCCATGTTTTCATCAATGGTGGCCAGCGAGGGCTTCAGGTTCGTCTTGCCCCAAAAGACGCACAATCGGCATTGAAAGCGATAGCGGCGGCCCTTGTTGCGTGAAGCGAGGGGACTATGATCGTGACCGATCGACTTCAAATTCACCTCAGTTACCCTAAGTCGTGTCAGCAGATATTCCAAGAACAGAGGCCATTATGACAATCGTGCCGAATTTCCAGACCGCCATCGATCCGCAGAAACTCGAAAAGCTTGCCGAAGTGGCGGTCAAGGTTGGCCTTGGGCTGGAGAAGGGCCAGGATCTCGTCATCACAGCGCCGATTGCGGCCTTGCCGCTGGTGCGGTTCCTGACCCGCCACGCCTATAAGGCCGGTGCCGGTCTTGTTACCACGTTCTATTCCGACGAAGAGACGACGCTTGCGCGCTACGAATTCGCGCCCGATGCGAGTTTCGACAAGGCCTCGGACTGGCTCTACGAGGGCATGGCGAAGGCTTACGCCAATGGCGCCGCGCGGCTGGCGATCTCCGGTGACAACCCGATGATGCTCTCCGAACAGGATCCTACCAAGGTGGCGCGGGCCAACAAGGCCAATTCGATGGCCTATAAGCCGGCGCTTGAAAAGATCGCCAATTTCGACATCAACTGGAACATCATTTCCTATCCCAACCCGGCATGGGCGCGGCAGGTGTTCCCGGACGTGGCCGAAGAGGTGGCGGTGCGCAAGCTTGCCGATGCGATCTTCGCCGCCTCCCGCGTCGATCTGGCAGACCCGGTCGCTGCCTGGGCATCGCACAATGCGAACCTCAAGAAGCGCTCCACTTGGCTGAACGGCGAGCGTTTTTCAGCGCTTCATTTCACCGGACCCGGCACGGACCTGACGGTTGGCCTGGCTGATGGCCATGAATGGCATGGCGGGGCGTCCGTCGCGAAAAACGGCATCACCTGCAATCCGAACATTCCGACCGAGGAAGTGTTCACCACCCCCCACGCGCTGAAGGTGGAAGGCTATGTTTCCAGCACCAAGCCGCTGTCGCATCAGGGCACGTTGATCGACGACATCAGAGTGAAGTTCGAAGGCGGCCGGATCGTTGAGGCAAACGCTGCCAAGGGCGGAGAAGTGCTGAGCCGGGTTCTCGATACGGATGCGGGCGCCCGCCGGCTGGGCGAAGTAGCACTGGTGCCGCATTCATCGCCGATTTCGGCAAGCGGCATCCTGTTTTACAACACGCTGTTTGACGAAAACGCGTCGTGCCACATCGCGCTCGGCCAGTGCTACTCGAAATGCTTCCTCGATGGAGCTTCACTGACGCCGGAGCAGATCAGGACGCAAGGCGGAAATTCAAGCCTCATCCACATCGACTGGATGATCGGATCCGACAAGGTGGATATCGACGGCATCAGGGCCGATGGTTCCAAAGTGCCCGTCATGCGCGCCGGCGAATGGGCCTGACGCACGAGACGCGAGGCCCGGATTTGCCGGGCCTTTGCCACTATCAACGGTAATAGACGACCTTGCCGCCATTGGCAGCGGTTTCCACCGACAGGACGTTGTGGATGGCAATGCCGCGGGCTTCGAGCGAGCGCATCAGGCTGCCGTCGGCACTGACTTCCGCCTGGGCACGGCGCATGATCAGTTCGTTGCCGGAACCCGACCACTCGGAATACCCGTCCTTGCGGCTGGTGAGCGAGCCGGACTGGATCGCGATGACGTTATCGTCATAAGCCTTGCCGAAGATGATCTCCGATGCCCTCGTCTGTCCGGCCAGTGCCGGAGTGCCGAAAGCTGCCGCCGAGAGGATCAGCAACGAGGTCGCGAATGCTTTTTTCATGGCCATGGTCTCCGTTTGCAACTGCCGAGGAAACGCGGCTTGCAACGCCGTGTTCCAGAGAGGTCTCTTCGTGGAGAAGATAGGAAGTCTTGGCGGGGATTTGAATGGGTTGCCGCCCAAGGGTTAGAACAGCGTGCCCTGCTTGGCAGGCTGGTCGGCACCTTCCGGTTTCGGCAGCTTCTTTTTCGGCTGAGATGGCCGTGCGGAGGGCGACGGATAGTCAACGGGTGCCTCGCCGCCCGTGACGGCCGAGATACGACCGTCAGCGAATTCCACGGAAATCGCCCGGCCCTCGCCGATGCCAGCGGCCCGTGTCAGGGGGTGGTTGTTCTCATCTCGAATGACCGCAAAACCGCGTTGCAGGACGTTCTTGTAGGAGAGCGACTGCAGGACGCGATCCTGCGCCGAGATGGCCGAACGGCTGCGCGCGAGCGTGTGCGACATAGCGGTATCGGCATGGCGCCCGAACGATACGAGATGTTGACGCTCGCGCTGGATCTGGCCGAGCAGCCGCGCGGGCAGAGATTTCAGCGACGCTTCGAAACGCGACAGACGCCCGCGTTCGCTCAACGCTCTTCTCTCCAGGCAACGATCGGCCCGTAGCAGCCGGTCGTTCAAAGCCTGGCGTTGTTGCTGGAGCCTGCCCGTCAGGAGATCGAGGCGCAGACCGGACGAGACACGCTCGAACGCGCGGCGCTTGACGACCGTCGTGCGCTCCAGCCCGCGGCCGAGGCCAGCCGCGGCTTCATCGAACCGTCGGCGCGGAAGTGCCAGCAGCTGGTCGAGCGACGGAAGCGCGCGGACGAGCGCCCGCAGCGACTGTTTGCGGTGGTCCATCTGGCGCGCTGCACAGCCCCGCAGCCGAGCGGCCAGGCTGGCGAGCTGCGCATCGAGATCCGCCTTCACGGGAACAGCCATTTCGGCGGCGCCTGTCGGCGTCGGTGCGCGAACATCGGCGGCGTGATCGAGGAGCGTCCAGTCGGTCTCGTGGCCCACGGCCGAGATCAGCGGTATCCGGCTTTCGGCTGCAGCGCGCACGACGATCTCGTCGTTGAAGCTCCAGAGATCTTCCAGACTGCCGCCACCGCGGCCGACGATCAGCACATCTGGTCTTCGGATGGCGTCACCTGGCCCGAGCGCGTTGAACCCGCGGATGGCAGCGGCGACTTCCTCGCCGGACCCCTCGCCCTGAACCTTGACGGGCCATAGGACCACATGGACGGGAAAGCGATCGGAAATGCGGTGCAGGATATCGCGGATGACGGCGCCGGTTGGCGAGGTCACCACGCCGATGACACGCGGCAGATAAGGCAGGGGCTGCTTGCGGTCCTGATCGAACAGGCCTTCGGCACCGAGCTTGCGGCGGCGCTCCTCAAGCAGCGCCATGAGCGCGCCGGCGCCTGCCGGCTCGAGGTTTTCGATGACGATCTGATATTTCGACGAGCCTGGAAATGTGGTGATCTTGCCGGTCGCGATCACTTCCATGCCTTCTTCCGGCCGGAACCGCAGGCGCGAGAAGGTGCCCTTCCAGATGACCGCATCAATGCGCGAGCGGTCGTCCTTCAGCGAGAAATAGGCATGACCGGAAGAGTGCGGACCGCGATAACCGGAAATCTCTCCCCTCACCCGCACATGATCGAACGCATTCTCCATCGTGCGCTTGATCGAGCCGGAAAGCTCCGACACGGAAAATTCGGTGAGGTTCGTCGGCGATTCTTGGGCGGTAGTGCTCGTCATGCCCTTTGTTCTAACCGAAGGCTGCGCCGATTTCATCCGTCTTTCCGGATCATCCGACGCTTAATCTCGCCCTAGTCTCTCACGACCCGGTAGATCATGAACCCATCCAGCGGACCGGTGGCCACAGGCTGCAGGTATGGCGGGACGTCACTCCGGGCGAGCGCGGCATAGAGGCCGTCAGGTTTCATCGCGATCAGCCGCTCGGTCTGCGGATCGCTCTTGCAGAAGGTGAGAGCAGTCACTCCGGCACCATCGATAAAGGCCTTGGATTCGGCCGGTTGCGCGAGGCCGATATGCAGTTCGGTCAGCATGCCGCCCTGATTGCGGTGATAGGGCGCGGACAATGCACGATGTCGCGTGAAGCGAATGATCTCCGCGCCGCTGTTGGATGGAGACGCGACGACGCCGACCGGCAGCGTGTTCAGCGCCGCCCATGCCTGCGGCCCGCCGCATTCGCCTTCTTCACCTGCGTTATCGGTGGAGAGGATATTGAGGTCGACGGAGCCGACGCCCTCTTTGATGAGAATGCCGGCCACGCCCCAGACGACCGGGACGGAAGCAAGGACCGTGACGATATAGGCTGCAGCAAGGGATGGATTGTTGCGGTCCGCATTGGCACGGACGCGGATATCGGCAATCAGCAGGGACAGCGGCAGGATGCTGAGAAGGTTGGAGAAGATCGTTCCGCGAACCTGAATGGCAGCAACGGCGAAGGAAACGAGGAGCAGAACGAGAAGCACGACGTGGGTTTCGACCTTGCTGCGGCACGCGATGCGGGCAAGGCAGACGAGGATGGCGAAAAGGCCCACGGCATAGAAGCCGCCGACGAGTTCGGGCGTGTCGCGCATTTCAGCCACGATCGAGCGTGCCTCGGATACGCCGTTCAGCCAGAGTTCGACAAGCAGCGGATCAAGGTTTGCCAGCGGATTGCCGAGGCATTCCGGCGCAATTGCGCGGGCTGCGGCAAGAAGGGCGACGCCGGCGACCGCCAGCATGGCGAAACGCAGCAACCGTTTATCGGGCAAGGGCAGGCTTGCCAGAATGAACAGGCCGGCGCCACCGATTGCCGTCAGCGAATAAAAGCCGAAGGAAAGATTATCGCAGGTGACGACCGCATAGCGATAGGGTGGCACGGTCGCGAAAAAGGCGGCGGAGATCGCAAGCGTGAGGCAGAGGCCGAAGGCCCTGGCGGCCCCGGCGAACGACCTGCCGTGCCAGGCCCATTGCAGCACGACGCAGATGCAGGCGGCCGCGACGAAAGGGACCGTTTCGGCACCGACGGCGATCGCCAGCGCCGCCGCAATGCCGGCGACGGCATAGCTTGACCGGCGATACTGCGGATCGACCAGCATGGCAGTGACCCACATGGCGAGCGCCAGCTGGAAATTGTGGTGATCGAGCGCGCCCGGCTGAAATTTGATGTTGGTGAAGACGAAGATCGCGCCGATGCCGAGCGCCAGATGCAGGGTGACCACGCCGCCGATGCGGCGGCCGGCAAGACCGAGCGGAAGGAATAGCAGGAGGGAGACGAGAAGCGGCCAGACCGTCGCCGCGACACTTTCGGCCAGCGGCATCGCCATGAACAGCGAGAGGGATTTGATCGTTGCTGCAATCGGCAGATCGACCAGCCGCGACCAGTGCATGAGCGTGCCATCGGCAAGGCCGAGCCGGTACTGCATCATGTCGAACCAGCCCTGACCGCCGAGGAGATCGCGCACTTCGACCAGCCGCATGATGTCATCATTGTCGGCGCCGATGAGATCGGTCGCGGTGGGCAGCTTGATGACCATTGCCATGATCGAGACTGCGAGCCAGTAGAGCATCACCACGGGCGCAAGCCTCGACGATATCGCACCGCGCCCGCTAACGACCTGCATGTCTTCCCCGCCTCCGACCTTGATTTCCGGGGCTTTCGCATTTTCGCCCCGAAATATTCCAGCCCGAAACCTAGCCTTAACCTTCCCAAGAAATAGTAAAGCGGTGAAGCGGCGTGTGCCGTCTGCGGTCTTCTTTGTATCGAGTGAAAACCATGACCGATGCCCTGACGGGTGATCTGAAGATCGCCGTTCTTCTGCCCTGCTACAACGAAGCATCGACGATCGAAGCGGTGGTAAATGGCTTCCGGCAGGCCCTGCCGGATGCGCACATCTACGTCTACGACAACAATTCGACCGACGGCACCGCGCTGAAAGCAATGCTGGCCGGCGCCGAGGTGATGCGCGAACGGCGCCAGGGCAAAGGCCATGTGGTGCGCCGCATGTTTGCCGATATCGACGCCGACATCTATCTGATGGCGGATGGTGACGGCACCTATTCCCCGAAAGACGCGGAAGAGCTGATCCGCACCCTGTTGACCGAGCGCGCCGATATGGTTGTCGGCACCCGTCGGGGCGTTCATGCGGATGCGGGGCGCCAGGGCCACGCGACCGGAAACCGGCTGTTCAACATTCTCTACCGGACGATCTTCGGACGCGACTTTACCGATATCTTTTCCGGCTACCGCGCCTTCTCGCGTCGCTTCGTCAAAAGCTTTCCGGCGGTATCAGGCGGGTTCGAGATCGAGACGGAAATGTCGGTGCATGCGTCCCGTCTGAAACTGCCGATATGCGAGATCGAGCTGGATTACGGACGGCGTCCGGAAGGATCGCATTCCAAGCTTTCGACCTTCCGCGATGGCGCGAAGATCCTCTGGATGTTTGCGATGCTGATGAAGGAAACCCGGCCCTTCGCCTTCTTCGGCGTGATCAGCTCTGCCATCATGGCAACCAGCCTCGCCTTCATGGCACCGGTGCTGGTCGAGTATTTCGAGACGGGCCTGGTCGAGCGGATGCCGACCTGGGTCTTCTCGCTGGTGCTGATGCTGATCTCGTTTCTGGTGTTCACGGCCGGGCTCATCCTCGATTCCCTATCGCGGGCACGGTCCGAGCAGTTGCGCATCCACTATATGAGCATGCCGGCTGGCTTGATCGCCACGGCGCCTGCCGTGGCCCCGGTCCAACAACCGAAGCGCCGCCGGAGCCGTGCTGCATGAACAGGGAAACTACCAACCGCATCCGCTTCGTCATTGAGGATCTGCTGCCGCCAATCCTGCGCGACTCGAGGCTTTTTCTCTGGCTCGCCAAGCGCGTCTGGGGCGAGCATATGTCCCATCTCGCCCGGTTCCGGGAACGCGCGCCGTTCCTGACCGCCGAGGAATATGCCGAGCTTTACCGCAACCATCCGCGCGTGCATGCGGGAACCGACAATTCCGCCGCCTGCATCCGACGGATCAACGCCATGGTCGAGGGCACAAGCGTTTGCGATGTGGGTTGCGGCACGGGATCGCTGCTTACCCATATGCGCGCCGCCCATCCGGATCTGCGCCGCCTGGTCGGCGTCGATTTCGTCGTCGACGATGCGGCCGACATCAAGGGTGTCGAGTATGTGGCCGCGAAGATCGAGAGCCTGCCTTTCGCCGACGGCGAGTTCGACACGGTCGTGTGCACGCACGTGATCGAGCACGTCCTCGACTACAAGCAGGCGATTACCGAACTGCGACGCATCGCGAAAAAGCGGTTGATCATTGTCGTCCCGCGCGAGCGGGAATACCGCTACACGTTCAACCCGCATTTCAACTTCTTCCCCTATACCTACGCTTTCCTGCGCGCCGTCCATCCGGTGCCGACGGTCTATGTGTGCGAGGATATCGGCCGCGACATCTTCTACAGCGAAGAGCGGTTAGGCTGAGGAATTCGTCTCATGTTCGCGTCGCTCACCCCCGTCACCTGGATCGGCCTTCTCGGCACGCCACTGCTGATCGCCATGGGCCAGGTTCTGTTCAAGATGACCAGCAATACGGCCGGGGATTTTTCGTTGCGCGGACTTACGGCGCTTGCCGCCAACCCGATCCTGATCGCGGCACTGGCGCTTTACGGCTTCGGCACGATCGTCTGGATCTACGTCCTCAAATCCGTGCCTCTGACGATCGCCTATTCCTTCATGGGGCTGACCTTCTGCTTCGTGCCGCTGCTGGCGCATGTCGTCTTCGGCGAACCGCTGACCCTGCGTTACGGGCTGGGAGCCGGCCTGATCTTTGCCGGCCTCCTGGCGATCAACGGCTGAGGCCGGGCATGCGCACCGGAATCCGCCTCACCCTCCTGCTGCTGGTGCTGATCCTTGCCGATGGAGCGCTGCTGCTGGCCTTGACAAGGGCAGTCGACATGGGAGCGTTTGCGGCACGCCTTCTCTCGCTCGGGCTAGGGATTGCCGGGACGATCTTTTTGAACCGGCTCCTTCCGGCGCCGGTTGCTCTTGCACAGCGGCCTGGCCTTCAACCTTTGTTGGCCGTCGTCGCTCTGCTCAGCTACGGGATCTTCGCAGCGTTGACGATCCGAGCGCAACAGGTCCAACCGCTGGCGCATTTTGGCGCGTCCTGGCTGGGAGCGGTGGCGTTCCTCATCGCCGGACTTTGGCGCATTCGCCGGTGGCGGGAAGAAGACTAGACCGTCTCCCAGCCGTCGGTTTCACCGGCGCGGTAGATCGCGTCGATGAAGCGCTGGTTGAGAAGCGAGTTCTCGAGCGTCACGATGTCTGCCGCCTCGCCCATGGCTGCCTTCGCGAAAGCTTCTGCCTGGCGGCGATACTGGCGGCTGTCGGGGAAGCGGAAGATCTGCGAGACGTTGTGCTTCTGGTTGGTGAGTTCGATCTCTTCGGCGCCCCAGCGGTCGGCATTGAAGGGAGACTTGACCTCGATCGTGCCCTCCGTGCCGTGGAAGACCATGAGCTGGCGGCTCGCCATCTGGGTAGAGATGTAGAAGCTCATTTCGAATGTCTCGAAGGCTGCCTTGACGCTTGCATAGATATCCGTGCCGAAATCCGGGTCGCGCTCCACCTTGGCCTGGACTCGAACCGGTTCTTTACCGGTGACAAAGCGGGTCGCGATCGTCGGATAGACGCCGATATCCGGCAGCGCGCCGCCGCCGAGTTCCGGGATGTTGCGCATGTTGTCAGGATCGCGGTTGAAATAGCTGAAGGCGCCCTGGACATGCTTGAGGTCGCCGATCGCGCCCTCCTTCAGAAGGTCGCGCACTTTGTGCCAGACGGGCGCATAGGTGACCATGAAGGCTTCGGAAATCAGGACGCTGTTGTCATCCCTTGCCGCGATCAGTCGCTCGATCTCGCTCGCCTTCAGTGCGATCGGCTTTTCGCAGAGAACATGCTTGCCGGCCTCGGCCGCCTTGATCGACCATTCCACATGCTGGCTGGTCGGCAGTGGGATATAGACGGCATCGATCGTGTCCGACGCCAGCATCTCGTCATAGGAACCGAACGCATGCGGCACGCCGAACCGGTCCGCAAATGCGCGCGCCTTGGCAATGTCACGGCTGGCAACGGCGCTGACCACGCAGTTTTCGGCGTCTAGCAGTGCGGGAACGACAGCGTCCCGTCCGATTTTCGCCGTCGACAGGATTCCAAAACGCAACATAGCAGTGCCTCCACACATTCACAGACAGTCATTGGGAGGCTAACCTAGGGCCGCTTGGTCGGGCGGGCAACTGTCGTTGTCGGCAGTGCTGAAACCTTGTGCCCGCTTGTCGGTTTGACAGTCGATCCAATCAGCCTAGTTTCATCCTTCAGCACTCATCGCTTCCCCACGTCATCTATCTGGAGACCATCATGGACATGCGCTTGCTCGGCCGTACCGGACTTTCCATCTCGCCCGTCGTTTTCGGCGGCAACGTGTTCGGCTGGACCGCGGACGAAAAGACTTCTTTCGAGATGCTGGACGCGTTCTTCGAGGCCGGCTTCAACACGATCGACACGGCCGATGTCTATTCGGCATGGGCACCGGGCCATCAGGGTGGCGAGAGCGAGACCGTGATCGGAAACTGGCTGAAGCGCGGCACGGTGGCCCGCGACAAGGCTGTCATCGTCACGAAATTCGGTTATCCCACCATGGGCGACGACAAGAAGCTGAAGGCGAAGTGGGTGGTGGAAGCCGTCGAGAAATCCCTGCAGCGGTTGCAGACCGACTATATCGACCTCTACCTTTCGCATTTTCCCGATGACGACACGCCGCATGAGGAGACGCTTGGCGCGCTTGCGAAGCTGAAGGATGCGGGCAAAGTGCGTTCGATCGGCTGCTCTAACTTCAGTGCCGAACAGTTGCAGGCTTCGCTCGACGCTGCGGACAAAAACGGCCTACCCCGTTACGACGTGCTGCAGCCGGAATACAATCTCTACACCCGCAACAAATTCGAAGGCCCGCTTGCGGACCTCTGCATCGCCGAAGACATCGGCGTCATCAGCTACTACGCGCTGGCGGCTGGCTTCCTGACGGGCAAGTATCGCAAGGCTGAAGATGCCGAAGGCAAGACGCGCGGCAACCGCATGCCCGACTATATCAACGACCGGGGCCTGAAGGGGCTTGCAGCACTCGACCAGGTGGCTGCGGAAACCGGCGAAAGCCTAGCCGCGATTTCGATCGCCTGGGTTGCCGCACGGCCGGGCATTACTGCGCCGATCGCCAGCGCCACCAGCCTGAAGCAGCTTGAGGCGATCCTTGCGGCCGGCAGGCTCACGCTTACCGACGCTCAGATGACGCTGCTCAACGAGGCCGGCGCCTGATCGATCCTTCCGTAAAGCCCAACCTGGAGAATTCCCGTGCAGACACGCAAACTTGGAACTGAACTGACGGTCTCGGCGATTGGCCTTGGCTGCATGGGCATGAGCCATGCCTATGGCGGGCAGGATGAGGCGACGTCGATCAGGACATTGCACCGCGCCGTCGAGATCGGCGTCAATTTCTTCGACACGGCCGAAGTCTATGGTCCCTACGTGAATGAGGAGCTGGTCGGCAAGGCGTTGAAACCGTTCCGCGATAAAGTGGTGATCGCCACCAAGTTCGGGTTCAGGATCGATCCCGCTAAAAAGGACTCGAGCGCGATGTCCGGTCTCGACAGCCGGCCGGAGCAGGTGCGCGCAGTTGCCGAAGCCTCGCTGAAACGCCTCGGCATCGACGTGATCGACCTCTTCTACCAGCACCGCGTCGATCCTGACGTGCCGATCGAGGAGACGGTCGGAGCGATGGCCGAGCTGGTGAAACAAGGCAAGGTGCGCGCGCTTGGCCTGTCGGAGGCAAGCCCTGACATCATCCGGCGCGCCCATGCCGTGCACCCGATTGCGGCGTTGCAAAGCGAATACTCTTTGTGGACCCGCGATCCCGAGGGCGATGTGCTCGATACCTGCCGTGAGCTGGGGATCGGCTTCGTGCCGTTCAGCCCGCTCGGCCGCGGGTTCCTGACCGGCAAGATCCAGAACACGTCGGAATTTGGCGAAGGTGATCTGCGCCGCACCATGCCGCGCTTCGAGGCTGAGAATATGGAGGCGAACCTGGCGCTGGTCCGGCTTGTCGAACAGATGGCGTCGGAAAAGGGCATCACGGCGGCGCAGCTTGCTCTTGCTTGGGTACTCGCCAAAGGCGACTTCATCGTGCCCATTCCCGGCGCGCGCAAAATCCCCAATCTGGAGCAGAATGCCGCAGCGGCCGACGTCGTGCTGACCGCCGACGACGTGAAGCGCCTCGACGACATGCTGTCTCCCGACAAGATCGCCGGTGCGCGTTACGGCGGACAGGCGGCATGGACACCGCGCCGCTGATGGAACTTCGTTTCACCGAGAACGTTTAAGGAACATCCAAACGGTGAGGAAACTATGAGCGACATATATAACCCGAAGACTGACCCGGATCCCGCATCGAACACCGAGAAGGACCCGGATGACTGGGTCACCGGTGACGAGCCGATGACCGGCGCCCAGGGCTCCTATCTCAAGACCCTCAGCGAGCAGGCGAAGGATCCCGACGCTTTCGCCGAAGATCTGTCCAAGGCCGAAGCCTCCAAGCGAATCGATGCGCTGCGCGAGAAGATGAAAATGTGAGTGTTGAGCCTTCCCCGGGTTCTGCTATCGTAGAGCCTGGGGAGGGCCTCGTCATGTCCGAAGAGCAGGCAGTGCAGTCGGTCGTGCATCTTTACGTGGACGGGATGACAGTTGCGCACGAAGGCGCGCTCCGCAAAGCGTTTCATCCAAAAGCTTCGATCATCGGTAACTACGACAATGCGGTCGAATGGCTATCGGTGGCCGAATTTGTCGCAGCGGTCGCCTCAGAAGGGCCAGCGCCGGCGGGCACGCAGCCTCTGATCGAGATCCTTGCCCTGGATATCGCCGGCGATACGGCCAGCGTCAAACTCATCGACGAATTTGCCGGCCTCCGGTTCACCGACTACCTTTCTCTTTTGAAGGTGAATGGTCGCTGGGTCATTGTCAGCAAGCTCTACCACCTGCATTCCTGACACCGCTTGCTACCGCCTCACATTCGGAAAGCCCTGGTACCACTCCGAATGGTCGCCGCCATGGTTGGCCATTCCGGCCTTGGTCAGGAGCCCGCGGGGCTGGGCATAGCTCGTGATGCGGCGCACCGGCCGTTCGTGCCACTGGATATTGAAGGCCCAGAGTTTCGGGAAAAAGCAGAGCGAGGCATAGGGAAGGTGATCGTGGATCCACCAGGCGAGCTTTCGCCAGTCGCCCTCCTCGCTGACATTGTCGATCAGCCATGGGACCACGATACAGGCCGTTGCCCCCATGCAGCCATCGGCATCGCGAAGATCCCAGATATGGTCTGCAGACGAGGCGGCATTGGTGGCGCAGTTCAATCCCCGGGCATTGCCGAAGGCATTGACCGCTGCTGCGCGGTAACCGGAGCGCACATGCAGCCGGCCGAATGTCACCTGCAGCGGTTCCAGCAGCTCCTCACAGAGGTGCCGCCCTGCCTCGATCGCGAGATCAGGATCATCAGGGACATTGGCCATGCCATAGACTGCGGCAATCTCGGAAAACAGGAAATCGCGGAAGAAGAAGTTTTCCGACAGTCTCACTCTGCCCAGATCCTCCAGCCCCTTCATGGAATTCGGCTTGCGCATCGGAAGGTCCCCCAACGGTTCGTGTGAAGTTACCACGCCCGTTTCAAACCCAAGAAACCAATACCAAAAGCGAAAAGGCCGCCACTATCCAGGCGGCCTTTGCAGGATTTTCGGCTCTCCTCGGCGATCTGCATGAGGAGAGCTACATCTATGCTCAGGACGTCCGCGCCGCATCCTATGGATATGGCGGCAGGACACAGGAATGGCGGTGCCAGCGCGCCGGTTAGGCGCGCAGCACGCCGCCGGTGACCTTGACGACATTGGCGACGATCTTGGCGGTGAGTGCCTCGAAATCCTCGTCCGTCAGTGTCTTGTCGACCGGCTGGATCAGGATTTCGATCGCGACCGACTTCTTGCCCTCGCCGACCGACGCGCCTTCGAAGACGTCGAAGACGTTGACGCCAGAGATCAGCTTGCGGTCGGCACTGGTTGCGGCCTTGACGATCGCGCCGGCTTCGACAGTCGATTCGACCACGAAGGCGAAGTCGCGCTTGACGGCCTGGAAGGGCGAGAGTTCCAGCGGAGGCTTGGTGCGGGTCGCCTTCTTCTTCGGCTCGGCCATGGCGTCGAGATAGACCTCGAAGCCGCACAGTGCGCCTGACACATCGAGCGCGGACAGCGTCTTCGGATGGAATTCGCCGAACGTGCCGAGCACGATCTTAGGACCCATCTTGATCGTGCCGCAGCGGCCCGGATGATACCAGGCGGGACCACCCTGTTCGACCTGCACGTTCGACATGGGCAAGCCGCAGGCTTCGATCACGGCCAGCGCATCGGCCTTGGCGTCATAGACATCCACCGGCTTGCCGCCGCCCTTGGCACCGTTCGACCAGAGGCGCCCCGCGCCATTGATCGAGGCCGTGCCGCGGCGGATACCGCCGGCAACGCGACGCTGGCCTTCCGGCGTGTCGTTCTCGTAGGTGCCGGAGACTTCGAAGATCGCCACATCGCCCAAACCCTTGTCAGCATTGCGCTGGGCAGCGGTCAACAGACCCGGCAGCAGCGAGGGACGCATATCCGACATATCCGCGGCGATCGGGTTGGCGAGCTTCAGCGACGGCGCGCCGCCACCGAACAGCTTTGCCTGCGCCTCCGGAATGAACGACCAGGTGACCGCTTCCAGCATGCCGCGGGCAGCGAGTGCACGCTTTGCCGTGCGAGTGCGAATCTGCAACGTGGTCAGGATCTTGCCGTTGACGCTGCCGATGCTTTCGAGCGGCTCCGGCTTGATGTGATCGACGCCGTGGATGCGCATGACCTCTTCGACGAGATCGGCCTTGCCATCGACATCCGGACGCCAGGACGGGACCTTGACCGACACTGGTTCGCCTGAACCTTCGACCATGAAGCCGAGGCGATCGAGGATCTGGCGGCTTTCGTCGGACGAGATCTCAAGGCCGGTCAGGCGCTTGACTTCAGTGAAGGGGAAATCGACGACCTTCGGCTCATATGCCGTGTAGCCGACGACCTTTGCTTCGGCCGCGGTGCCTCCGCAGAGTTCCAGCACCAGTTGCGTGGTGCGGTCGAGACCGGGAAGCATATAGTCAGGATCAACGCCGCGTTCGAACCGGTAGCGGGCATCGGTGATGATGCCGAGAGCGCGGCCGGATTTCGCGATGTTGATCGGGTCCCACAGAGCCGATTCGATCAGGACATCGACGGTGTTCTCGTCGCAGCCGGAATGCTCGCCGCCCATGATGCCGCCGATCGATTCGACGCCGTTGTCATCGGCGATGACGACGTTGCTGGGCGTAAGCTTGTACTCGCGGGTATCGAGCGCCAGGATCGTTTCGCCTTCGCTGGCGCGACGAACGACCAGATTGCCCTTGACCTTGGCGGCATCAAAGACGTGCATCGGCCGGCCCTGGTCGAAGGTCATGTAGTTGGTGATGTCGACGAGCGCGTTGATCGGACGCAGGCCGATCGCCTTCAGGCGCGTCTGCATCCAGGCCGGGCTTGCGCCGTTCTTCACGCCGCGCACGAGGCGCAGGCCGAAGCCGGGGCACAGGTTTTCGTCATCGAGATCGATCGACAGGCCGACCGAGGTTTCGCCTTCGAGTTTGAGCTGAGGCTTTGCGCGCGGCTTCAGCGTGCCGAGGCCGGATGCGGCGAGATCACGGGCGATGCCGTAGATCGAAGTGCAATCGGGACGGTTCGGCGTCAGGTTGATCTCGATCATCGGATCGTCGAGGCCGGCATAGGCGGCGAACGAGGTGCCGACCGGCGCATCGTCGGGAAGATCGATGATGCCGTTATGATCTTCCGACATGTTCAGCTCCTTTTCGGAGCACATCATGCCGTGGCTTTCGACGCCGCGGATCTTGCCGATGGCAAGCGTCACATCGATACCCGGCACATAATCGCCCGGACGCGCAAGCGCTCCGACCAGACCGGCGCGGGCATTCGGCGCGCCGCAGACGATCTGCAGCGGCTTGCCGCCGTTGACATCTGGACCGGCATCGACGGACAGAACCTTCAGGCGGTCCGCCTCCGGATGTTTTTCCGCCGACAGGACCTTTGCGATGACGAAAGGCTTGTAGGCTGCCTTGTCATCGACATCCTCGACTTCCAGCCCGATCGCCGTCAGGCGCTCGCAGATCTGCTCGAGATTGGCATCGGTTTCAAGGTGATCCTTGAGCCAGGAAAGCGTGAATTTCATCGGTTTTCTCCTGAAGGTCTCTGCACGGTCATGGTTTCCATCCGTGGCAGGCCGTCATCGACATGGAAGAAAGGAAGCTCTTCGCGCACGTAACCGTGCACGCTGGGCGGATAGTTTTCCGGCGCATCCATGGCGCCAAGCATAAAGTAGATCCGGTCGGCGAGCCGCTCATCGGTATAGGCGATCGGTGCGCCGCAGGTCGCGCAGAAGCTGCGCTTGACGGCTGCTGTGCCGTAGGCCGAGCCGGTCTCGCCTGCGAAAGTCACGTCGCCGGTTTTGAACCCGACAAAGGCAGCGACAGGCGAACCGGTTGCTTTCCGGCAGTCGCTGCAGTGGCAGTAACTGGCGTAGATCGGGTCAGCGCTGACCTCAACGCAGATCGCGCCGCAGCGGCAGCCTCCGCGATGCACCCTCTCCTGTCGCGTCACCATCTCACTCATGGGGCAATCCCGTCCGCAATGGTTCCGGTTACTGGCTCAACCCACCAAACAATGTCGGCATGTCGAGCGGGCGGAAACCGTAGTGGTTCATCCAGCGGACATCGGCATTGAAGAAGTCGCGCAGGTCCGGCATGCCGTATTTCAGCATGGCGATACGATCGAGGCCCATGCCCCAGGCAAAGCCCTGATATTCGTCCGGATCGAGCCCGCCGGCGCGCAGCACGTTTGGATGCACCATGCCGCAGCCGAGGATTTCCATCCAGTCGGTGCCTTCGCCGAACTTCACGATCGGTCCTGAACGGTCGCACTGGATATCGACTTCGAAGGACGGTTCGGTGAACGGGAAGAAGGACGGACGGAAGCGCATCGTCACGGACGGCACTTCGAAGAAAGTCTTGCAGAACTCTTCCAGCACATACCGCAGATTGCCCACATGCGCCTTCTTGTCGACCACGAGGCCTTCGACCTGGTGGAACATCGGCGAATGGGTCGCGTCGGAATCCTGGCGATAGGTCTTGCCGGGAATGATGATGCGGATCGGCGGGTCCTGGGCTTCCATGGTGCGAACCTGGACCGGAGAGGTGTGGGTGCGCAGCACCTTGCGCTCACCCTTTTCATCCGGCTGGAAGAAGAACGTGTCGTGCATTTCGCGGGCGGGGTGGCCTTCCGGGAAATTCAGGGCGGTGAAGTTATAGTAATCGGTCTCGACATCAGAGCCCTCGGCAATCGAGAAGCCCATGTCGGCGAAGATTGCCGTGATTTCGTCGGTGATCTGGCTGATCGGGTGAATACGGCCGCGCTCGGCTGGAGAGGAGCGCACCGGCAGCGACACATCGAGCGTTTCGGCCTTCAGACGCGCGTCGATCGCTGCGTCCTTCAGCATCGTCTTGCGGCTGGTGATCGCCTCGGTGACCTCGGTCTTCAGCGCGTTGATTGCTGCACCGCGGGTCTGGCGTTCTTCGGCAGACATGGCGCCGAGTGTCTTCAGGAGCTCGGAGACGGAGCCTTTCTTGCCAAGCGCGTTGACGCGCACGGCTTCGATCGATGCCTCATCGCTCGCACCTTCGATTTCAGCCAGAAGCGAGGTTTTCAGATTTTCCAGATCGGACATGATGTGTTCCGTTGATGCTCGGACAATGAAGCGGATTTGAATGCGAATGCTGGCAGACAAAACATGAAAGCCGACAAAAGAAAAACCCGCGCCAGCTCACTGCCAGCGCGGGTTCCCCAAAATCTATCAGCTACAAGCTTGGGAAGCGCTGGTTACTTGACCGCGCTTTCAAACTCGTTCTTCGTGCCGGCGTCCTTGAGGTAGGCCAGAGCCGTCTTGGAAGCTTCGACGAGAGCGCCGAATGCTGCAGGCTCATGGATTGCCAGGTCGGACAGAACCTTGCGGTCGACTTCGATGCCAGCCTTGTTGAGGCCGTCGATGAAGCGGCCGTAGGTCAGGCCGGATTCGCGCACAGCGGCGTTGATACGCTGGATCCAGAGAGCGCGGAAGTTGCGCTTCTTGACGCGACGGTCGCGCGTTGCGAACTGACGCGAACGATCGACTGCTGCCTTTGCGGCGCGGATGGTATTCTTGCGGCGGCCGTAGAAGCCCTTGGCTGCCTTGAGTGTCTTGGTGTGCTTGGCGCGGGAAGTTACGCCACGTTTTACGCGTGCCATGTCATGATCTCCTTAAAACTGTTCCAAATCGTCGAATGAGTCTTAGAGACCGTTCGGCAGGTAGTTCTTGATAACCTTCTTGCCGTCAGGCTCAGCGAGGATCATCGTGCCGCGTGCATCGCGGATGAACTTGTTGGAACGCTTGATCATGCCGTGGCGCTTGCCAGCAGCGGCGGCAACGACCTTACCGGTCGCGGTTACCTTGAATCGCTTCTTGGCAGCCGATTTCGTCTTCATCTTGGGCATTTTGCTACTCCATAATTGTATCGGATCCGCAGACGATGCGAATTCCAAGCATTTTGAACTGCCACGGCATGCCCTGCCGGACCGTTCGGACGCGCGCTTATAACCGCAGAGGATCGAAAGCGCAATGGTATAAGAAGAATGGCGTGACAACGCCGATGCCCTGACCTTCCAGAGGCACGGGGCGATTGGCGTGGCGCTTACTTCGGCGCCAGCACCATCATCATCTGGCGGCCTTCGAGCTTGGGCTCGGCTTCCACCTTGGCAATTTCAACAGTGTCTTCTTTGACCTGCAGCAGAAGCTTCATGCCGAGTTCCTGGTGGGCCATTTCGCGGCCACGGAACTTCAGCGTCACCTTTACCTTGTCGCCTTCTTCAAAGAAACGGTTCATCGCCTTCATCTTCACCTCATAGTCATGGGTGTCGATGTTCGGGCGCATCTTGATTTCTTTGATTTCGACGATCTTCTGCTTCTTGCGCGCTTCGGACGCCTTCTTCTGGTTCGCGTATTTCAGCTTACCAAGATCGAGGATCTTGCATACCGGCGGATCGTTGTTCGGCGAGATCTCGACGAGATCGAGTCCGGCGTCCTCGGCCATCTTGAGGGCCTGGTCGGTCGGTATCGCACCGAGATTCAAGCCTTCGGCATCGATAAGCTGGACCTTGGGAACGCGGATTTCCCGGTTTGAGCGCGGGCCTTCCTTGACGGGGGCATCGGCTTTGAATGGTCTGCGAATGGTCGTGTTCTCCTAGATAATTTCAGCACGCAGCAACGACAATTCCTCGCTTGGCTGCAGCCGAAAGCGGAATGTCGTCATCACTGGATAGATGTCAATACCATATACGCGGGGAAAAATCACCTGCTGCAATCGTCTGACAATGTGATTTATAGATGCCCGCCTTTCAGGATGCCTCTGTTTGACGCAATCGGAGGCTGCGACGTCAAGGAGACCCACATGTCAGCGACCGCCCCATCAGACCTTATCCGCATTCCGGTTGGCACCGCAGAGACAATGCGCGAGATCGCAATTCTCGTCAGGCCGGCATCCGCTTCCAATGACAACGCGGCTTTCGTCTGGCTCGGCGGCTACCGATCGGACATGACGGGCACCAAAGCCGTCGAACTCGACGCGCTGGCCGAGACGCTCGGCACCGAGTGCATCCGCTTCGACTATTCCGGCCACGGCGTCTCCGGCGGCGCGTTTCGCGACGGCACGATTTCCCGCTGGCTGGAGGAGGCTCTTGCCGTGCTCGACCACACGAAACCCAAGAGCGTAGTGCTGGTCGGCTCGTCGATGGGCGGCTGGATCGCGCTTCGTGTGGCCCAAGAGCTTAAGAAGCGTGGCGGGTCGCCCAAAGTCGAGGGTATGGTGCTGATTGCCCCCGCCCCCGATTTTACGGGGGAGCTGATCGAGCCGCATCTGACGGAAGAGCAGCGACAGTCGCTTGCTGTCAACGGCTATGTCGAGGAACCCTCCGAATATAGCAGCGAACCTGATATCTACACCCGCGACCTGCTTGAGGATGGAGCACGCAACCGAGTACTGACCGGCATTATCGAAACCGGTTGCCCTGTGCATATCCTTCAGGGAATGAACGACCGCGACGTGCCTTATGAACACGCGCTGAAACTCATGGAATTCCTGCCTGCCGACGACGTGACGCTGACGCTTGTACGTGACGGTGATCACCGCCTTTCCAGGCCTCAGGATATCGAAAAAATGAGGGGTGCAATCATGGGCCTAATAAATAAATGAGTAAATTTTGGGCTGATGCGAGAATGCAGCATTGTTAACCATAAAGCAGTTTTAATGAAGATTAACAAAACCTGAACGATTGACTTGACCCCCATTCGGCCCTTAACTTTTCGTTAGGACTTTAAGGGACGGGTCATGATGAAAGCCTTGCTGGTACGGCGCTTTGCGGTGATCCTTTTGTGCGCGCTGGTGCCTGCGGGCGCCGCAATGCCGGCTCCGCGGTCGATTGCATCGATGGTGACCGGTGACGTGACGTCGCAACCGATCGGCCATTTTGAGTTCTGCCAGCGCCTCCCCGCGGAATGTTCTCTGAAGAGCCGGTCGGCGCCCGCTCCCAAACTCAACGAAGACAGCTGGCAAACGGTTCGCCGGATCAACCTGGAAGTCAACGAGCGCTATATAGCCAAGACCGACATGGATGCTTACGGTCGGGAAGAGTTCTGGACCTATCCGACCATCTTCGCCGACTGCGAGGATTTCGCGTTGCAGAAGCGCAAGGAACTGGCCGAAGCAGGCTTCAGTTATTCCGACCTTCTGATGACGGTCGTGCGCAAGCCGGATGGAGAAGGTCACGCCGTTCTGACGCTTCGCACTGCGGATGGAGATTTCATTCTCGACAATCTTGATAACGATGTCCTGCCCTGGACGGCTACGCATTACACGTTCCTGAAGCGCCAGGCTTCGTTCAACGCAGGGCGTTGGGTCACCATCGAAAATGGCCGCGACCTTCTCGTCGGCGCTCTCCGGTAGAGCCGGCTTGCAGACGACGGGCCGTATCAACCGGTCGAAATGACAAGACCCGCCCTGCTTTGCAGCGGCGGGTCTTCTTTTTTGCTGTCGATGCGCCGGCTGCGGCGAACCGATAACCTGCGCCTTATCCGTTGCCGATCAGGATACCGGCGGCCAGGACCAGCGAGCCGCCGAACACGACCTGGAAGACAGCCTTGAAGAACGGTGTCTCCATGTATCGGTTCTGGATGAAGGCGATCGCCCAGAGTTCGAAGAAGACGATGATCGCCGCAACGATAGTGGCCGTCCAGAAATGCGGAATGAGATAGGGCAGCGTATGGCCAAGCCCGCCGATGGCGGTCATGATGCCTGAGGCAAATCCGCGCTTGATGGGGGAGCCGCGACCGGAAATCTTGCCATCGTCGTGTGCCGCTTCGGTAAAGCCCATCGAGATACCCGCACCGACCGATGCCGACAGACCGATCAGGAAGGTCGACCAAGTATCGCCCGTGGCGAATGCTGCCGCAAAGATCGGCGCCAGTGTCGAAACCGAACCGTCCATAAGGCCGGCAAGCCCGGGCTGGACATAGGTCAGGATAAACTGACGCCGGGCAGACAGGTCTTCTTCCGAACGCGTTTCCTCGGTTACGTGCTTTTCGCCGAGCATCCGGGCGATTTCTTCATGCCCGTCCTCGGCCAAGGCCAGATCGCCCAGGAGCTGCCGCGTCGAGGCATCCGATACCCTTTTGGCGGCCTCGCGATAGAACCGTGCCGCCTGGCGCTCCATCGCTTCCGTCTGTTCGCGGATCTTGTCGAGCGGCAGATTGCGCATCAGCCAGTCGGGCTTGCGGGCGTAAAATCCCTGCACATGCTCTCTGCGGATCAGCGGAATGTTCTCGCCGAAGCGGGAGCGAAACATCTGGATCAGCATGTTCTTGTGCGTCTGCTCGACCTCGGCCATGTCCTCGAACACCCTTGCGGAGCTCGGATATGCCTCTTTCAGGTTCTTCGCGTAGGAGAGATAGATGCGCGCATCCTCCTCTTCCGACGAGATGGCAAGAGCGAGGATTTCCTCTTCGCTCAGCGACAAAAACGCCCGGCGGGACCCGGGCACCAAACGAGTGAACATCGAAGCTCCTTATTAGAATAATTCTAACCTAACTTTTTTGTGTGAAAGTTCAAGTCACTCCCAACCGTGCCCTTCAATCCGTTTGAGAAAAAAAATCGCGCGCAATATTCGCAAACCAATGCTGCAGCGCAGCGCAACTTCCTGCACTTTTTACTTGCCGGTGACGAAATGATCGGATTAAGAGCAGACGCCGGTGAGGACCGGTGAAATGAAGTTACCGGCCGTCAAGGGCCAGTCAGAAAGGCATGACCCGTATGAACCGCAGACATTTCTTTCGGCAGGCAGGGACCGCCGGAATCGGCGCAGTTGCAGCCGGGGCTTTGGCCGCTCCCGCGATCGCGCAGGAAAGCCCCAAGCTCACCTGGAGGATGACATCCTCCTTTACCAAGAACACCGACATCCTCTGGGCCGCATCCACCGATATCGCGCAAAGCGTCAAGGAAGCGACGGACGGCAACTTCACCATCCACACATTCGCGGCCGGCGAAATTGTGCCCGGCCTTCAGGCGGCAGACGCTGTTTCCAACGGCACCGTCGAAATGGCGCATACCTGCTCCTACTATTATATCGGCAAGGATCCGACATTCGCGCTCGGGACGTCGGTGCCCTTCGGTCTTAATGCCCGCCAGACGAACTCCTGGTTCTCGATCGGCGGCGGCAACGACCTGCTCAACGAATTCCTCGGCAACTACAATCTCTATGCGCTGCCGGCCGGCAATACGGGTGCCCAGATGGGTGGCTGGTTCCGCAAGGAGATCAACACGATCGACGACCTGAAGGGTCTGAAGATGCGCATCGCCGGTCTTGCCGGCCAGGTGATGACCAAGCTCGGCGTCACGCCGCAGCAGATCGCCGGCGGCGACGTCTATGCGGCGCTGGAAAAGGGCACGATCGACGCGACCGAATTCGTCGGTCCGTATGACGATCAGAAGCTCGGCTTCGTGAAGGTCGCGAAATACTACTACTATCCGGCATGGTGGGAAGGCGGCCCGGCCGTCCACGCGTTCTTCAACCGCGACAAGTTCAACAGCCTGCCGAAGAGCTACCAGCGCATTTTGAAAGATGCCTGCGCCAACGCCAACATGAACATGCTGGCGCGCTACGATGCGAGCAACGCCAAGGCGCTGCGTCAGCTGGTGTCGGAAGGCGCCGTGCTGAAGGCATTCAACCAGCAGATCCTCGATGCCAGCTATGCGGCGGCGCAGGAAACCTACGCGGAGCTCACGGCCAAGAACGCCGCCTTCAAGAAGATCTACGACAGCCAGCAGGCCTTCAAGAAGGATGCCTATCTCTGGGCGCAGATCGCCGATTACACCTACGACACATTCATGATGATCCAGCAGCGCAACGGCAAGCTCTGATTATCGACACGGACATGCGTTACCCGAAAACCCCGGCTCAACCCGGGGTTTTCTTTTTGCGGCAGGGCGCACGCTGTCGATTCCTCTTGTCGGAGCCGGGAGAAGCGCTTTAAGACCAAGATGGCTTGAACGAGATTTTTCAGACATCTCAGGAGGATATTTCATGGATCGCAGACGTTTCCTGCACAATGCTACCACTGCCGGCATCGGCGCCGCGGCTGCCGCTTTGGCCACGCCGGCGATCGCCCAGGAGCGTCCGAAGATCACCTGGCGGCTGACATCGTCCTTTCCAAAGAGCCTGAACATCATCTTCGATGCGGCGACCCAGATCGCCAACAGCGTCAAGAATTCAACGGACGGCAATTTCACCATCCAGACCTATGGCGCCGGTGAACTGGTGCCGGCTCTGCAGGCCGCCGATGCGGTTGCCAACGGCACGGTCGAGATGGCGCATACATGCTCCTATTATTACATCGGCCAGGATCCAGCCTTTGCGCTCGGTACCGCCATTCCGTTCGGCCTCAATGCCCGCATGACGAATGCCTGGTTCCTGAACGGCGGCAACGACCTGATCAACGAGTTCCTGGCGCCCCGCGGCCTTTATGCGCTGCCGGCCGGCAATAGCGGCACGCAGATGGGCGGCTGGTTCCGCAAGGAGATTAACACGATCGACGACCTGAAGGGTCTGAAGATGCGCATTGCCGGCCTGGCCGGCCAGGTGATGCAGAAGGTCGGCGTGACGCCCCAGCAGATCGCCGGCGGCGATGTCTATGCGGCGCTCGAAAAGGGTACGATCGATGCGACCGAATTCGTCGGTCCGTATGACGATCAGAAGCTCGGCTTCGTCAAGGTCGCCAAATACTACTACTACCCGGCATGGTGGGAAGGCGGCCCGGCCATGCATGCCTTCTTCAACCTGGAAAAATTCAACAGCCTGCCGAAGAGCTACCAGCAGATCCTGACCGATGCCTGCGCGGCAGCCAACATGAGCATGCTTGCCAATTACGACGCCCATAACGCTGTCGCTTTGAAGAAATTGGTTGGCGAAGGCGCGATCCTGAAAGCGTTCAACCGCGACATTCTGGATGTGTGTTTCAAGGCCGCGATGGAAACCTATGCCGAGCTTTCCCAGAAGAGCCCGGCCTTCAAGAAGATCTACGATCACCAGCAGGCGTTCAAGAAGGATTCCTATCTCTGGGCGCAGGTTGCTGAATACAGCTACGACACGTTCATGATGATGCAGCAGCGGGCAGGCACGCTCTAAGCATCCGACCAAACGACGAAAGCCCCGCACGCGACGGGGCTTTCAAAACTTTTTAGAGCTTCGGCCTATCTCTTCAGATGGGCCTGTATGACCTTAGCTACCGGTGTTGGGGCGATTGCTGCCGACATTGGTATTTGTAGACGCGGTCTTCCCGTCGGCGGTCTGTCCGTAATAGGTACCACCGAGGTGGCCGCCGGAACTGGTGTTTTCCACCTGGCGTTCTGCGCGCTTTACGGTCTGTGCTACGTCACTCTTGCTCATAATGTCCTCCAGCTTTTGGGGTTGGTGACGGTGTTTCCAACTCAACTCTCAAAGATCTGTTCCCGAAAAACCGACATCTCCCTTGACGACAACATAATCCGATCCTATTTGGAAACGATCATTTCCTAATTAGGCATTCCACTATGACGATCGAAACCCTCACCGATACTGCTCGAATGGCAGGCCGGCCGCGCGAGTTCGAAATCGAAGCGGCGCTGGACAAAGCGATCGTCGTGTTTTCCGAGCAGGGTTATCACGCGACGTCGATTGCGGACCTCAAGGACGCGATGGGGCTGACGGCCGGAAGCCTCTACAAGGCGTTTAAGGACAAGAAGGCCATCTTTCTCGCGTCCTTCGATCGCTACAAGCAGGTTCGCAACGCAGCCCTTGCGGAGGCAATTTCGGTGGGAGGCAACGGCCGCGAACGGATGCGCCTTGCGCTGCATCACTATGCTAACTCGGCGCATGGCGAACTTGGCCGGCGCGGCTGCCTCGTGGTCGGCGCTGCCGTCGAACTTGCGCTCTTCGATCTCGAAACGGATCTGCGCGTGAAAGTATCGCAAGCCCGGATTGAAGGTCTGTTCGAAAACCTGGTTCGGGAGGGCCAGGCGGACGGATCGATTTCGGATCGGAGCGATCCCGAAGTGACGGCGCAGTTCTTCTACGCCGTGATTCAGGGTCTGCGGATCGCGGGAAAGGCCGGACAGGGCCAGGAACGCGCCATCGCCACCGTGGAAACCGCGCTTAAAATTCTCGACTGACAGCACGTCTCTTTTCTCCCTCCCTTTTCTCCTCCCAAGAGCCCACCATGACATCCCCAGTTCCTTCCCCCGCTCGTCGGGTTTCGCCGGACGTCGAAACGGCGGCCACATCGCCAAGTGCAGCGCCCACCCTCTCCCCGATAATGGCCTTCACTATGGCCGCCGCGGCCGGGCTGATCGCCGCCAACCTTTATTACGCGCAGCCGCTTGCGGGCCCGATTGCCGCATCGATCGGCCTTTCCGAAAGCGCCACCGGCCTGATCGTCACGCTGACGCAGATCGGCTATGGGCTCGGCCTGCTGTTCATGGTGCCACTCGGCGATCTCGTCGAGAACCGCCGGCTGATCATCCTGATGATTGCCGCCACGAGCGTTGCCCTGATCGCGGCCGGGCTCTCGACGACACCGCTTCCGTTCCTCGCGGCATCGCTTGCGATCGGCATCACCTCCACTGCGGTGCAGATGATCGTGCCGTTTGCGGCAAACCTTGCACCGGAGGAGAGCCGCGGCCGGGTCGTTGGAAACGTCATGAGCGGGCTGATGATCGGCATCATGATGGCGCGACCCGTCGCGAGCTTCATTGCAGGATTATCGTCGTGGCATACCGTGTTCTTCCTGTCAGCTGCGGTGATGGTTGCCGTCGGTCTGGTGCTGTCCTTCCGCCTGCCCAGGCGCATGCCGAAGACGACGCTTAGCTATCCCGGCCTGATCGCTTCCATGGGAAGGATCTATACGACGCAGCCGCTTTTGCGCCGACGGTCCTTCTACCAGTTCGCCCAGTTCTTCGCGTTCAGCCTGTTCTGGACGGTGACGCCGCTGCTGCTGGCAGGGCCCGCTTTCCAGCTGGGACAGGGCGCCATCGCCATCTTCGCGCTTGTCGGCGTCGCCGGTGCCGTTGCGTCTCCGATCGCCGGACGGTTGGCCGACCGCGGACTTGGCAGGCCGGCAACCGCCTTCGGCATCCTCGCCGTCGTTGCCGCCTTCCTGATGACGCATATTGCGCCTGAAGGTTCGACCATTGCGCTGATGATGCTGGGTCTGGCCGCCATCGCTCTCGATTTCGGCGTGTCGATGACGCTGGTGATCGGCCAGCGATCAATCTACGGCCTTGATGCAGAGCTGCGCAGCCGTTTGAACGGCCTGTTCATGGCAACCTTCTTTGTCGGCGGAGCACTGGGTTCGGCAATCGGCGCCTGGGCCTATGCGCAAGGCGGCTGGCTTGCCGCATCGGCGATCGGCCTCGCCCTGCCGGCCGCAGCCTTTGCTTATTTCCTCACGGAAAAACGATGACGAGATATGGCCCGCGTGTTTTGCGGGCCACTCATGGCGCTTACCCGATCCGCTTGTAAAACAGCGTCGTGCCGCAGAGGCCGCCTTGCGGCCACAGGGCATAATCCGGAATGACGCCGACGCGTTCCCAGCCGAACCGGGGATAGATGCGTTCCGCGTCGCTGCCGGTTGCGGTGTCCAGCACCAGAAGCGTGCGTCCCTGCCCTGCGGCTTCCGATTCGACGGCCTCCATCAGCTTGCGCGACAGGCCGAGGCCGCGGGCATCGCGGTGGACGAGGAGTTTCATCAGGTCTCCCCGATGCGGCTGGTTCGGTTTCGACGCAAGACCGATCTGGACGGTGCCGACCGCTCGACCCTCGACCTCTGCGACAGCCAGAATGATGGTGCCCTTTTCCACCTCGTCTGCGATGCCGTTCCAGTATGCGGTCGCATCCTGAGGCCCGAATGGCAGCATGAAGCCCAGCGATGCGCCGCCATTGATGCAGTCGGACAGGATGTCACTGAGATCGGGGATCGCCTCGCGGGTGGCGGCGGCATCGAGGATACGGATGGTCGGGGTCATTGTTTGCTCCTGTTGTTCAGCGGCCGCGGTTGAGGATTACCGCGTAGCGGGCGGGGCGATCACTCGGATTGTGGAATTCGAAGGCGTCGCCGATATCCATGAACAGGCAGTCGCCCGGCAAAAGGTGATGGGTCATGTCGGGGAGCACCATGTTCAGTTCTCCCTCGAACAGCCAGACATGCTGGGTCATGACCCGGCTTTCCTCCCGCGGCGGGAAACTGACGCGTGCGCCGGCCGGAAACTCCACCTCGACGATATCGACCGGTGTCGGCATGCCCGGCGGCGAGACGGAGCGGCGCAGATATCCCGTCGTCGGATCGCGCCACAGCCTTTGCTCGGTCTTCTTCGACAGAGGTGATGATGACTGCTCGTCTGGCGCAAAGAAGGTGGAGAGGCTTTGACCCAGTCCTTCGCAGAGCCTTGCCAGCAGCGCCGCTGTCGGGCTTGCCTCTGCCCGTTCAATGCGCGAAATCATGGCCCGACTGACACCGGACCGCAGCGACAGTTCGTCCAGCGTCAGCCCTGCGGAAGCCCGCAGCGCCTTCAGCCTTTCGCCAATTGCCAGTTCGATTTCGCCGTCTGAATTTTCCATTATCAGAGATATAAATTCTCTCTTGATGGAATCAAGCGAATTGCGAAGGCTGGATGAATTTTACAGGTGATGGCGTTTCCGCGATAGCGAATGTCCTATTCGATACGCTATGGATCGTCGACCAAGGCAGCCGCGACGGAAGCGCCGAGGGTCCACTAAAATCAGGATTTTCGACATGAACGGACAAGCGGCTGTCTCGCCCTTTTCAATCGCCAGCATCGTCGTCTCGATGACGATCGCCGCGATCGGAAGCGGCATCATGTTCGCCTATGTGCCGTTCATGCTGACACGATCGGAAGCTCCCTGGGCGGCCGGCGCTGCGGTGACGGCCGTGGCATTCGGCGGCCTCGTCGGTTGCGTGCTGGGCGGACCGCTGATCAAGCGGGTCGGCCATGCGCGGCTGTTTGCCTGCTCGATGGCGATGGTCATCATTGCAGCCGTGCTGATCGCCGCCGACCTTCCCGCCTATATCTGGATTTTTGCACGCGGCATCTATGGCGCCGCTGCCAACGTCAACTTCATCATCGCCCAGAGCTGGCTCAACCACGCCGCCTCCAACGAATGGCGCGGCAAGGCGATGTCGTTCTTCTACATGGCCTATGTTCTGGGCCTTGGATGCGGCAACTGGATTTTCGGCCAGATCCCGACAGACGGCAATCTTGCGCCGCTGGCGGTGGTTTTCTTTACCGCGCTTGCGATCCTGCCGATCGGGCTGACCCGCCTGCCGAACCCGCCGGCACCGGCGCGCGTCAATGTCGATATCAAGATGGCGTGGAAGATCTCGCCGGTCGGTCTGGTCGGCGTGCTTGCCTCGGGCGGTCTTTCGATGGTGGTGCAGGGCTTCCTGCCGATCTATGCCTCCACCAACAACGTGTCGCAGACCGATGTCGCGATGCTGATGTTCGTGATGCAGACGGGGCTTTTGTTCGTGCAGTATCCGCTCGGCATCCTGTCGGACCGGATGGACCGGCGCTATGTGCTTTTGATCACCTGCGTGCTCATCGTGTTTGCCGGCTTCGGAGCGTTTTTCTCCTCCTTCTCGCATCTCTATCTCCTGATGATCATGTTCCTGATCTTCGGGGGTTCTGTCGAGACGGTCTATTCGGTGGCCAACGCCCATGCCAACGACCGCGCCGACCCCGGTGATTTCGTGCCGCTGTCTTCCACGCTTCTCGTGGCATGGTCGACGGCTGCGACGATCGTGCCGCTGGCGGTCACCATGCTGACGCCTATTCTGGGCGGAAAGACCTTTATCGTTGCGGCGATGGCGGTGGCTGTCGTCTATGGCCTGTTCGTGCTGCAGCGCCTGAAAGAACGCGGTCCGGCACCCGAGGCGGAGCGCGAGAGCCACGAAGTGCGCAGCGCCCAGCTTCCCAATGCGGCAGCGCTGACCGAACCCGGAGCCGTAAATCCCGGAAATTAACGCCTTTCATCCTCAACGAAAGGTTATCTTCCCTCTTTGCGGCAGACACGGGCGCTGCTATATGCGCGAGCCATGAGCACCAATTCCCGCACGCCGCTTGACCATATCCGCAATTTCTCGATCGTGGCGCATATCGACCACGGCAAATCGACGCTCGCCGACCGTCTGATCCAGACGACAGGCGGCCTTGCCGAACGCGACATGTCCGAGCAGGTTCTCGATTCGATGGATATCGAGCGCGAGCGCGGCATTACCATCAAGGCCCAGACCGTGCGCCTGCATTACAAGGCGAATAACGGCGAGACCTATGTTCTCAACCTGATCGACACGCCCGGCCACGTCGACTTCGCCTACGAAGTGTCGCGCTCGCTATCGGCATGCGAAGGATCGCTGCTGGTCGTCGATGCCAGCCAAGGCGTCGAGGCGCAGACGCTTGCCAACGTCTATCAGGCGATCGACAACAATCACGAGATCGTCACGGTCCTCAACAAGATCGACCTGCCGGCCGCCGAACCCGACCGCATCCGCGAACAGATCGAGGAAGTGATCGGCATCGATGCCAGCCAAGCCGTGCTGATCTCGGCAAAGACCGGCCTCGGCATTCCCGACGTTCTGGAAGCCATCGTCAACCAGCTGCCACCGCCAAAGAGCGAGATGGGCGACAAGGGTCCGCTGAAGGCGCTGCTCGTCGACAGCTGGTACGACACCTATCTCGGCGTCATGGTTCTCGTGCGCATTCTCGATGGCGTGCTCTCCAAGGGCCAGACCATCCGCATGATGGGCACGGACGCCAAATATCAGGTGGAACGAGTCGGCGTTCTGACGCCGAAGATGCTGGCCGTCGATAGTCTCGGCCCGGGCGAGATCGGTTTCTTTACCGGCTCGATCAAGGAAGTGGCCGATACCCGCGTCGGCGATACCATTACCGAAGACAAGAAGCCGACCGCCAAGGCCCTGCCCGGCTTCAAGCCTGCACAGCCGGTCGTGTTCTGCGGCCTGTTCCCGGTCGATGCAGCCGATTTCGAAGACCTGCGCGCCGCGATGGGCAAGCTGCGCCTCAACGACGCTTCGTTCTCGTTCGAGATGGAATCGTCTGCGGCTCTGGGCTTCGGTTTCCGTTGCGGCTTCCTTGGCCTCCTGCATCTCGAAATCATCCAGGAGCGCCTGGAACGCGAATTCAACCTCGATCTGATCGCAACCGCGCCTTCCGTGGTCTATCAGCTGACCATGACCGACGGTTCCGAGCGCGAGCTGCACAACCCGGCCGACATGCCCGATGTCGTCAAGATCTCGGAAATCCGCGAGCCGTGGATCAAGGCGACGATCCTGACCCCGGACGATTATCTCGGCGGCATCCTGAAGCTTTGCCAGGATCGGCGCGGCATTCAGACGGAGCTCACCTATGTGGGCAAGCGCGCCATGCTGACCTATGAACTGCCGCTCAACGAAGTGGTGTTCGATTTCTACGACCGCCTGAAGTCGATCTCCAAGGGCTATGCCTCGTTCGACTACCACCTGCACGGCTATCAGGAGGGCAACCTCGTGAAGATGTCGATCATGGTGAATGGCGAGCCTGTCGACGCGCTGTCGATGCTGGTGCACCGGACTGCTGCCGAAAAGCGAGGCCGCGACATGTGCGAGAAGCTGAAGGATCTGATCCCCAGGCACATGTTCAAGATCCCGATCCAGGCAGCCATCGGCGGCAACGTGATTGCCCGCGAGACGATTTCTGCGATGCGCAAGGACGTGACGGCGAAGTGCTACGGCGGCGACGCCACCCGCAAGCGCAAGCTGCTCGACAAGCAGAAGGAAGGCAAGAAGCGCATGCGGCAGTTCGGCAAAGTCGACATTCCGCAGGAAGCATTCATTGCAGCGCTGAAGATGAAAGACGATTGATTTGCACAGGGGCTGGTTCGAAAGAACCGGCCCTTTTTACTCGCCGATTGCTCAGTCAGCCGGATCATTTCGGGACAGGAATCAAAAGATCTGGGCCGGACCGCAATAAACGAACAGATCGCGCCGTCCAAAGTTTGATAATCTGCAAAAATTGCTTTGAAAACCGCCGATTGACGGCATATTACCGGCGCCTATTCCATCACACGCATTTGGTGACGTCATGAACTATCAGGTCGTATCCGCGCATTGGCCTATTGGCGGAGGCGAGACCGGCGAGCTCATACGCCAGTTCGATTGGACGAAGACGTCTCTCGGGCTGATCAAAGACTGGCCTTCGCATCTGCGGATCAAGGTCAACTCGATGGTCAATTCGCCGATCCCGCAGGTTTTGATGTGGGGCGACGACCATGTGATGATCTACAATGACGGCTACAAGGAGATTGCCGGGGATTATCATCCACGCGCGCTCGGTGACAAGGTTTCCGCTGTCTGGCCGGAAATCTGGGAATGGAACAAGACAATCCTTGAAGCCGGCTTTCGGGGAGAGGTCCAGTCCTTCCGCGACCAAGTCATGGTGCTGAACCGTCATGGATCGCCTGAGGATGTCGTCTTCGACCTGTTCTACACGCCGATCTACGACGAAACCGGCAAGGTCGACGGTGTCCTGTGCACGGTGCTCGAAAACACCGAGAAGGTGCACGCGCTGAACGCCTTGGCTCAGAGCCAGGAAGAGCTCAGCCGCCTTACCAACGCGCTCCCCATCCTCGTCGGGTTCCTCGACCGCGACCATGTCTATCGCTTCGCCAATGACGGTTATCAGGAGTGGTTCGGACTAGCCGCCAGCGACGTCATTGGCAAGCATGCCGCGGAGGTGATCGGCAACGCCTATTACGCTGCCCGCATACCATTGCTTCAAAAAGCGCTCTCCGGCGAACGGGTGATCACGGACACGGTGATCAAACGTCCTGACGGAGAAGAACGGACAGCCGAAATCCGCTACGTTCCGCGCTTCACCTCCAAGGGTGAGATCGACGGCATCTATGTGCTGATCATCGATATCGAGGACCGCAAACAATCCGAGAACGCACTTCGTCGCAGCAATGAACGGTTCCGGGCCGCGGTCGCGGCCATCCATGGCGTGCTGTGGACCAACACCGCCGACGGCCGGATGCTGGGCGAACAGACGGCCTGGGCCACGCTGACCGGCCAGCGTTTCGACGAATACCAGGACTACGGCTGGGCAGATGCCGTGCATCCCGACGATCGGGAAGGTTCGGTCGCCAGCTGGCAGGCGGCCGTCGCGTCCAAATCCACCTATGTCTGGGAACATCGCGTCCGCCGCCATGACGGCCTCTATCGTACCTTTGCCATCCGCGGCGTGCCGATCATCGGTTCCTCGGGCGACATCGAGGAATGGGTAGGTGTCCATACCGATATCACCGAGCAGCGGGAAGCCGAATCGAACCTGCAGGACCATGCCAGCAACCTGGAACGGCAGGTCCGCCACCGCCTGCGGGCAGAGGAACAGCTGAGACAGCTGAACGAAAGCCTGGAAGCCCGCGTCGAATCGGAGATCGCCGAGAGGCGCCAGGCCGAACGGGCATTGCAGCAGGCGCAGAAGATGGAATCGATCGGTCAGCTGACCGGGGGCGTTGCGCATGACTTCAACAACCTGTTGCAGGTCGTTGCCGGCAATCTTCAGCTCCTGGCCAAGGACATTGTCGGCAATGCACAGGCGGAACGGCGTGTCGGCAATGCGCTTGCCGGCGTCAGCCGCGGTGCAAAGCTTGCCAGCCAGTTGCTGGCTTTCGGCCGCCGGCAGGCGCTGGAGCCACGCGTCATCAACATCAGCCGCTTTATTGCCGGAATGGACGATCTGCTGCGCCGGTCGCTCGGTGAGGCGGTTGAGGTCGAGGTAATTGCCAGCGGCGGGCTCTGGAACACCTATGCCGACCCGACGCAGGTCGAAAACGCGCTTCTGAACCTCGCAATCAACGCACGTGATGCGATGGAGGGGTCCGGCAAGTTGACGGTTGAGGTGGGTAACGCCTTTCTCGACCAGGATTACGCCCGCACCCATGTTGAAGTCACGCCCGGTCAATACGTGATGCTGGCCGTGACGGACACGGGCGCCGGCATGGCGCCAGATATTCTCGATAAAGTGTTCGAGCCGTTCTTTTCCACCAAGCCAGAGGGCAAGGGAACCGGATTGGGACTGTCCATGGTCTACGGCTTCGTCAAGCAGTCCGGCGGGCATGTGAAGATCTACAGCGAGGTGAACGAGGGCACGACCGTGAAGGTCTACCTGCCGCGGTCCGTCGCCGATGAGGACCGCGAAGTGGTCGTCCAGGCCGGCCCGGTCGTCGGCGGCTCGGAAACCGTGCTGGTCGTGGAAGACGACGAGGCGGTACGCAACACCGTTTTCGAGACGCTGACCGATCTCGGCTACCGCGTCCTGACGGCAAAGGATGCACAGGCCGGCCTCAACGTGGTCGAGAGCGGCATTCCAATCGACGTCATCTTTACCGACGTCGTGATGCCGGGCCCTCTGAAGAGCCGCGAAATGGCGCGTCGCGCAAAGGAGCGCCTGCCGCATCTCGCGGTGCTATTCACCTCCGGCTACACTGAAAATTCCATCGTCCACGGCGGCATTCTGGATGCCGGTGTCGAGCTCTTGTCCAAACCCTATACCCGCGAGGCTTTGGCGCGCCGTATTCGCCATGTCATCGCCAACCAGAAGCAGGTGGACCAGGCGACCGCCCCCAGGGCGGAAACAGTCAAGCCCGTTGCCGAAGTTGCCGCCGCGACGCCAAAAACGCTGACGATCCTGCTGGTCGAAGACG
Source organism: Rhizobium sp. PvP014 (assembly GCF_017876855.1). Lineage (NCBI taxonomy): Bacteria > Pseudomonadati > Pseudomonadota > Alphaproteobacteria > Hyphomicrobiales > Rhizobiaceae > Rhizobium > Rhizobium sp. PvP014. The sequence goes on along the minus strand of NZ_JAGIOT010000002.1, from coordinate 3,030,235 downwards.
ACTTTCTGATCCGGGGAAACACGGCCGAGATGCTTGCCGAACTCGGCCATCAGGTAATCGAGGCTGGGACAGGAAAAGAAGCGCTGGTCGAGCTCGAAAGCAATTCGATCGATGTCCTGATCACCGATATCGGCCTGCCGGATACAGTCGGCGGTGATCTGGCGGTGCGTGCCGTGGCGGAAAAGCCCGACCTGACCGTCGTGTTCGCAACGGGAGAGAGCCACAAGCCGGACAACGCGCCACCCGGCTCCCGCCTTCTGCAGAAGCCTTATAACGAGATGGACCTTGCGGCGGTTCTGGCAGGCGTCAACGCGGGTTCGTAGTACGGATCCCCGCATGGCCGGGGCCTGTTGCCTGCATCACGCCCCGGCGCCTTCAATGTTTCGCCGGGAGGAAGGGATGCGGAAGGTCCGCCGGTGTGATCCAGACGCAGCCGTCGAATGCCACTTCCCCATGGTCCAGTTTGCGGCTGGCGATCGTCTCCATCAGGGAGAGCTTTGATCGCACGCTGCCGATTCCGTCATCGTTGAGGACCCGGACCGCCTGGCAGGTGGGGCCATCCCGCATCACGATCAACGTATGATGGCTGTTCTCGACGATTTTGTTTTCGATGGTAACGAGCTTCATGCTCTCTCCTTCGACTGACGGATGGGGTTGAGGCGTCATCGAAGGGTCGGCAAATTTGGTTAACAAAGGGTTAACGACGCGGGGGGCGTCCCCCGCAAACGAAAAACCGCCCGTCCTTGCGGACGAGCGGTTCGATCGATGGTCTTTCCCTGCCTGTTACGGCTGGGTCGTACCGCCCGTTGCCGGTGCAGCAGGAGCCGGTGCGGCCGGAGCAGGTGCTGCTGGCGTTGCCGGAGCAGGTGCTGCCGGTTCCGTGACAGCAGGCGGCGTTGCGGTCGAGGATGTCGTGGCAGGATCGGTGGTCGAGCCACCCATCTGCGACCAGACAAACGCGCCGACGACGATAACTGCCAGAATGGCTACCCAGCCCATCCAGGAAGAGCTTTTGCGCGTCTCCGGGGTGGTGCGAAGGTCAGGGCGGGTGTTATTCGAGTTTGGATCGTAAGCCATGTTTGTTTCCTCCGTTTCAGCAGAGACAATGCGACCACAGGGAATTTGTTCCAAAGATCTGCGGATCGGACATTGTGTCTGCGCTAAAACCTTACGTTGGAATGCGGCAGACGAACGTTCAAACCGTCAAACGGTGGCGGTTGTACCGTCTTCGGTTGTGGCACCAGGCGCATTCTTCTTGATCGATTCGATCGCGTTGATTGCCGACGCCTTCTGCTTGTATCCTTCAGAGATAAACATCGTTTCGCCGTTCGACGCTTTGAAGCGGAAACGGAACTCGCCAGTCTTGTCCTTGTAGACCTGAAACTTGTACAATTTAGCCTCCCTCAGCTGACCCTAAACAAGAAGATGCCACTGGATAAGGGATGGAACAAGAGGGATATGCGCCTGCCATGAAGGAAACGGATTTGAACAAAGAACGGGTGGGTATCGTCGGTCTTGGACGAATGGGAAGCGCCATGGCGACGCGCCTCGCACAACGGGGCTTCGCCGTCATCGGCTGGAGCCGAAGCGACGCTTTTGGTGCGCGGCAGAGGGCTCTCGGCATTGATGCCGTTGAAGACCTTTCCTCCCTAGCAGAGCGTTCCGACGTCATCATTCTTGCCCTGATCGACGATCAGGCAGTGCATGATGTGCTTAACACACTCGCGGCCACGGCCCTTACGGGCAAGCTGATCGTCGATACCAGCACGGTCAGCCCTATGACTCTGCGGAGCCACCAGGAGGCCATCGGTCGATCGGGCGCCGCCCTCCTCGACGCGCCGATCGCCGGCGGCCCGGAGATGCTGCTTCAGGGAAAGGTCGGGCTTTATATCGGCGGCTCGCCTGAAGACCACGAGCGCTTCCGGCCCGTTGCGGAAACGCTTTCCGACCGTGCGCTGCATGTGGGGAAACTCGGAGATGGCGCATCGGCCAAGCTCGTCAACAACATGATGCTGATGGGACTGTGGCAGAATCTCAAGGAGGCACTGCTGCTAGGCAAGAGCGCCGGCCTCTCTTCAGCGAAGATCCTAGAAATCCTTGCGGGAAGCCCGGCTGCGAGCCCGGCGATGAAGAGCAGGCTTCCTGTCATTTCAGGTGAGACGGACACGGTCGGGTTTCCTGTGTCGGGTGCGGTGAAGGATGCGCGGCTGGTGCGCGATTTTGCAGAGGAGCTCGGGATCTCCATCCCTGCGATCTCGGCGTCGCTTGCAAGCTTCGAGGCGGCGCTCGCCGCAGGCTATGGCGCCGCAGACCTTGCGACCATGGTCAAACTGGTTGCCGACGCGGATTAAACAGGAGTTCAGTTGCATGCCCGACAAACCGCATATCACCATTTTATACTGCACCCAGTGCAACTGGCTGCTACGGGCGGGCTGGATGGCGCAGGAACTGCTGCAGACATTCGGTGATTCGCTGGGCGAGGTCGGGCTTATCCCAGGCACCGGCGGAGCATTCGAAATCCGCATCGACGGCGCGTTGATCTGGGAGCGCAAACGCGATGGCGGTTTTCCTGGTCCCAAGGAATTGAAGCAGCGGGTTCGCGATATCCTCGACCCCGACCGGGACCTTGGCCATATCGACCGACACCAAGCCAAAACCGAAGTCGACACCGCAGGTTAGGACGGTTTTCGAAAGTTTTTCGGGGCCTGACATGAAAACTTCAAAAACCCTGTTGACTTGACCCGGTGTCCCTCGTACATCGCTCTCCGTCGCCCAGATGGCGGAATTGGTAGACGCGCCAGCTTCAGGTGCTGGTACCCGAAAGGGTGTGGAGGTTCGAGTCCTCTTCTGGGCACCATTCCCATTTAGAAATATGCAGTTAGCTCGTGTGTGAGATCCTCACACACGGCTTTTCTGCTGTTGAAATTTTCGGATCTCAAGTAGTTCCTGCGGGTGGAATGAACGCGTAAACACCTCCGCTCTACTTCGGAAGATGCCGCGGGTTGATGCCTGGGACCCAGTGCGTATTCGGCATCTGCGTGCCCGTATAGCGAATGCCGTTGTTCGTTTCGCAGTGATACAGCCGCCGCGGCACGTCATCCCAGAAGCGGGCGCCCGGCCCTGACCTCAATTCCGAGACGTAGCCGATATCACTGGTGCACGAATAGGAATCGGGATCCGACTTGACGAGGCTTTCCGTCGGTTTCACGCCGGGCAGGTTCTTGAAGAAGGTCTGGGGCGACTGGGTGAACACGTCGCCTTCCGCAGCCATCGTGTCATCAGGAACAAGGGCCGTTACGACGACCCCCATCAGCATCGCGGCTGGTAAAATCCATGCACCCTTCAGCATTTTTCTGTCCCTGTCGGCACTCTATCACCTTCACGAAATAAGAGGTGCAACGCCACGGTGCCAGCGGATGCGATCCCACATTTGCGTGATCGTTGCGCCCGGATCATGGAAAGCGGCGGTAATCGGTCGGCTGTCCGTAGAGCCAGCCTATCCGCTCCACAGCGGCTTTGAAATTTTCGCGCGCCACAGTCATCGTGTGGCCGTTGGCGTGGAGCAGGGTTTCCGGGTCTTCCATGATTCCGACATGGCCCTTCCAAAAGACGAGATCGCCGCGGCGGAGATCCTCGGCATCGATTCTCCCACCAAAGGCTGCCTGCATGTCGCTGTCACGCGGTACCGGTTTGCCGATCATCGCCATCGACAGCTGGACGAGGCCGGAGCAGTCGATGCCGAAGCCTGTTCGGCCGCCCCAGAGATAGGGCGTTTCCAGGAACCGGAGAGCGACCGCGACATAGTCGTCGCCGGCAACTTCCGAGATCGGCAGGCAGTGGTCGGCAATTACGGCGCCGCCGCCGGCCAGCGTGAAATAGTGGGTGCCGCGGGTTTCGCTTTTGCCGACGATCGTCACGCGGCTGCCCATCGACAGTGCGCGAAGCGGCGGCTTGCGCAATTCCGGGCCTGGATAGACGAAGGTGCGCTGCGTCACGATACGGTGCGTCGCCTGCTCGACGACATCGAGCATCACGTCCGGCAGGTAGCCGACATAGCCATCCTGATCGGCCTGGACCCAGACGAAGCCGTCCTTGCGGTCGAAGACGCGCACGGTTTCGCCGAACAGAAGTTGCGTGTCGATTCCACTTTCCAGATTCGGTGAAGGTCGAAGCGGGGCAACGGGCACGGCGATTTGTGCCGCGACGCCCTGCACAAATCGATCGGAATGGACGCGACCTTCGAGCGCCGCATCGGCAAGGTCGGCACGGTAGGCATGGAGGCGTTTGTCGAGATCGGTCATCTTTGTGTGTTCCAAGGTCAGATCGGAGTTATCAGCAGGTTCGTTGCACTATGCGGCAGCCGTGGGGCGGCTTTCACGGATGATGAGGTCGCCGAGATTTTCGAGGTAGAGGGCGCCGGCAACGGTCCGCTTTATCACGACATTGCGGCGATCGCGCTCGTCCCTCACCCGATCGACCAGACCGAGCGCACCCATCGTATCGAGTGCGCGGGTGATCACCGGCTTGGTGACGTCGAGGGTGGCGGCCAAGCCACGTACCGTGTGGGGCGGCGGCACGAGATAGATATGCAAGAGGATCGACAACTGGCGCAGGGTAAGATCCCGCTCGTCGCGCTTCACCTGTTCCAGCGAAACGCGATGCCAGAGGCCGAGTGCCTGCGTTGCGGTTAAGTCTGCGGCCATCCCGCCTCCAAGATTGCGTGTCGCGTCCATCTTAGGTGCGAGATCTTACCGCTTCGTTTGATGCCCCGCGATCTTACCTCGCCGCCATATCCTTGATGACCTTGTAGAGCGCCCGGATCGCGAATGCTTCGCCGCCGACGGAAGCATGCGGCTTGTCCGCTGCAACCCAGGCATAGATATCAAAATGCACCCAGCTCTTTGCGGCCGTGACGAAGCGTTTGAGAAACAGCGCCGCGGTAATCGCACCGGCCATGCCGCCGGAGGGCGCGTTCGTAATGTCGGCGGCGCGGGACCGGATGTCCTTGTCGTAGCCCATCCACAGCGGGAGTCGCCACATCGGATCCGCCTGCGAGCCTGCTGCTGCCGTAAGTCTGGTGGAAAGATCCTCGTCGTCGGTGAAATAGGGGGCGAGTTCGGTGCCGAGCGCGACGCGTGCAGCACCCGTCAGCGTCGCCATGTCGATCAGCAGGTCCGGCGGGGTCTCGTCCGCATAGGCGAGCGCATCGGCCAGCACGAGCCGGCCTTCCGCATCGGTGTTGTCGATCTGGACGGTGATGCCCTTGCGGCTCTTGTAGATGTCGCCGGGACGGAAGGCGTTGGATGAGATCGAGTTTTCGACGGCGGGGACAAGAACCTGGAGATCGATCGCGAGGCCTGCATCCATGATCATCAACGCAAGACCCATGACATTGGCGGCACCGCCCATGTCCTTCTTCATCAGCGCCATGTTGGCGGCGCCCTTGATGTCGAGACCGCCGGTATCGAAGCACACGCCCTTGCCGACCAGCGTGACCCGCGGATCGCCCTTTTTGCCCCAGCGCATCTCGAGGAGACGCGGCTGCGAGGCGCTGGCGCGACCGACCGTGTGGATGAGCGGAAAGTTCTGTTCCAGCAGATCCTCACCGACGATCGTGGTGACGGTTGCGCCGTAATGTGTGCCGAGCGCCCGGAATGCCGCGTCCAGTTCGTCCGGACCCATCTCGTTGGTGGGTATGTTGACGAGGTCGCGGGCGAGGAACACGCCGGCAAGCTGGCGTTCGAGATCTGCCGGATCCGCAGAGGAACCGACAGCGACGCGAACATCTTTCGGCTTCTCGGTCTTGTAACGGCTGAAGCAATAGCTGCCGAGACCAAATCCGAGCGCGAACTGCTCGGGCGATACGCCCTCGCCTTCCACGTGCCAATCCCCTGGCGGAAGCAGCTTTGACAGCTTTCCCGCGACGAACGGTTGCTCCGACGGGTTCTTGCCCAGTCCGAACAGCGCGCCGGCGACGCCGCCGTTCTTGCCCGGCAGCAAGGTGAATGCGCCGGCTTCGGCCTTGAAGCCTGCAGCCTTCGCCCAGTCGGTGACCGCCGCGTCGAGACGACCGTTCTCCAGATCCGCGGGCGTGACGGCGTGGACGGGCCGGGTCGTAGCGCCCTTCTGGCTGAACAATGCTGGACGGACGGTATGCTGGTATGGGGTCATGGCAACCTTCGCAAGGATCTGGAAACGTTCATTTTAACGGTCTGTTAGGGTTAACAGTTTATTCCTGTCTTTCAAATGTGTTCGCAAAGCGCCGACGACAATCGGCTGCAAGAGCGGACGACGATTGAACGACGCCCCCAACGAGATCGCCATCGATGACTGCATCTGTCGCCACCCCGTCTCGCTCGTCCCGGCTGTTCGCGCTCGCGCCGCTTGCGCAGGCAACCGCGATCGTTCTTCTGGCACTGTCTGTGACGGGGTGTACCACGAGCAAGCGCGACACGCTGACGACGGGCTCGATTCCCCAGAGGATCTCCGCTGCGCCGCTGGATGGCATGAACGCAAGCGAACTCGCTGAAGCGGAACGCTCCATCGGCGCTGCTTATGTCAAGAACCCGAGCAACAAGGATATCGGCCTGCGCTATGCCAACGTTCTCGGCATGACCGGCAAGAACACCCAGGCACTCGCCGTAATGCAGCAGGTGGCGATTGCGCATCCTGCAGACCGCGATGTCCTTTCCGCCTATGGCAAGGCACAGGCAGGTGCCGGCCAGCTCGAACAGGCACTGACAACGATCAACCGCGCGCAGACGCCTGACCATCCCGACTGGCGCCTCTATTCGGCGGAAGGTGCCGTTCTCGATCAGCTCGGCCGCTCGCAGGAAGCTCGCGCGAAATATCGCCAGGCCCTGAACACACGGCCGAACGAGCCGACGGTCATGTCCAACCTCGGCATGTCCTACGTTCTCTCCGGCGATCTGAAGACTGCCGAAAGCTACATGAAGAACGCCTCGCAGCAGCCGGGTGCCGACAGCCGCGTTCGCCAGAACCTGGCGCTTGTCGTCGGTCTGCAGGGCCGCTTCGCAGAGGCAGAGGGCATTGCCCGCCGGGAACTTTCCCAGCAGCAGGCCGATGCCAACGTGACCTACCTGCGCTCCATACTCTCCCAGCAGAACTCCTGGCGCAAACTCGCCGACAGCGACAAGGGCACGACGGCGGTCAACTGATCCAGCCGGTTTCGACAATTCCAGCGAAACAGAACCGCCATTTCCATCGGGATGGCGGTTTTTGCTTTTGAGCCAATGAGGGCGGTTCTCAGGCTGCCGGTCAGAACCGGTCCGAGACCTGGATGCCGGCCGGGCCGAGGATAACGGCGATGAGGACCGGCAGGAAGAACAGGATCATCGGCACCGTCAGCTTCGGAGGAAGTGCCGCGGCCTTCTTTTCTGCATCGTTCATGCGCTCGTCACGGCCTTCCTGAGCCAGAACGCGCAAAGCCTGGGCGATCGGCGTACCATAGCGTTCGGCCTGGATCAGCGCCTGCGCCACCGCCTTGACGATATCGAGCTGGGTGCGGATGCCGAGATTTTCGAGAGCCGTACGCCGATCCTGAAGGAAGGACAGCTCCGCCGTGGTCAGCACCAGCTCTTCTGCCAGTTCGGCGGACTGGGTGCCGATTTCTTCGGCCGCCCGGCGCATGGAGGCTTCGATCGAGATCCCTGACTCGACGCAGATCAGCATTAGGTCGAGCGAATCGGGCCAGGCTCTCTTGATCGAATGCTGCCGCTTTTTCATACGGTTGGAAATATAGATGTTGGGAGCGTAGAAGCCCAGATAGCCGAACCCGATGGCCGCCAGCATGCGGATGGCAATCGGTTTGGATTCCAGATTGCCAAGCACGAAGATCCACACCGCGGCTGCTGCGAGGAAGCAGAACGGCAGGATGAAACGCGCCGCCAGGAACAAGTTGAGGGCGTTCTGGGTGCGCAGACCTGCGGCGCGCAGCTTGTTGACCGTATTGGCGTCCACGAGCGCTTCGCGCAGATTGAACCGGTCGACGATGTGACTGGCCGAACGGTTGTTCTGGGTGCGCAGCGATGCTTTCGACAGATCGTTCATTCTTGCGCGCTCGCGGGCACGGATCGCATCACGCTCGGTCGAGACTGCTTTCATGCGCTTGTCGAGCGTTCCCTTTTCCATGAAGGGGATCGCCAGCGTGTAGCAGGTCGCAAACACTGCGACGGCGACCAGAAGCGCAAACAACATGGCCGGATCGGTTAAAGTGGCGGCGAGATCCTTCACGTGCGGTTCTCCTCAGATCTCGAAGTTGATCATGTTGCGCATCACGAAAATTCCGATACCCATCCAGACTGCGGAGAAGAGCATGATGATATGGCCGCGTGGGTCTGTAAAAAGGATCGATATGTAGTCCGGCGAGGTCAGATAGACGAGCGTCGACACGACGAAGGGCAATGAGCCGATGATCCACGCGGAAGCCTTGGCTTCCATCGACAGCGCCTTCACCTTGGCCTTCATCTTCTTGCGCTCGCGCAGGACGCGCGAAAGATTGCCGATCGCTTCGGAAAGATTGCCGCCAGCCTGGCTCTGGATGGCGATGACGATGGCGAAAAAGTTGACTTCCGAAAGCGGCATCGTCTGCAGCATGCGTGCGCAGGCTTCGGGGATGCTGAGGCCGATCTGCTGGGAGTCCACCACGCGCCGGAACTCGGTCTTGACCGGCTCCTGACCATCCGACGCGATCAGCCGGATGGCATCATTGAGCGGCAGTCCCGACTTGATCGAGCGAACCATGACATCCAGCGAATTGGCGAACTCGTCCAGGAACTTGGCCTGACGGCGTTTGATCAGGAAACCGACGACCCAGCGCGGAAACCCAAGGCTCGCCGCAAACGCGGCACCGGTGGCGCCAAGCAGCGGCAAGCCGGCGATCAACGTCACCAGAAAGACGAAAAGTCCGAACAAGGCGCTGTAGACGTAGAAGCGTGGGACGGTGAGAGACAGACCGGTCTGCGGCAGCCGCGCCTTCAGGCTGCGGTCGCCCATCTTCTTGTTTTTTTCCTGCTGCTGCTTTTCGAGGTCCTTGAGACTGTCCTGGACCGACTTGCGGCGCTTGGAAAGCTCCTGGACCCGATCCCGCGATGCCTTCATGCGGGTCAGGTCGGTTTCCGCACTCTTGACCCGGCTCAACCGCGCATCGGTCTTTTTCTCGACCTCGATGCGGGAAAACAGCAGCGCATAGCAGACCGCACCGGCGGCTACGGCCGCCAGAGCGATGATCAACACAACGGTCATATCCAGTCCGAACATCCGTCGCTCCCCCGAGACCTATCTCTGATCCGCTCTCAAGATTTTACCATTTCCATCGCGTCGAGAGCTGCCGCCAGACGGCGCTCCTCGCCGAAGTAGCGTGCGCGATCCCAGAAATGCGGCTTGGCAATACCGGTCGATGCGTGGCGGCCGATCAGGCGACCATTGGCATCCTCGCCTTCGATTTCGTAGCGCATCAGGTCCTGGGTGACGATCACGTCGCCTTCCATGCCGATCACCTCGGTAATCTGGGTGATGCGGCGGGAACCGTCGCGCAGACGTGCCGCCTGGATGATGATGTCGACCGATCCGGTGATGATCTCGCGAACGGTCTTAGCCGGCAGGGTGAAGCCGCCCATGGCGATCATCGATTCCATACGGCTCAGGCATTCGCGCGGCGTGTTGGAGTGGATCGTTCCCATCGAGCCGTCGTGACCGGTGTTCATTGCCTGCAACAGGTCGAAGACTTCAGGTCCGCGCACTTCGCCGACGATGATGCGTTCCGGGCGCATACGCAGGCAGTTCTTGACGAGGTCGCGCATGGTGATCTCGCCCTCACCTTCGATGTTCGGCGGCCGGGTTTCAAGACGCACGACATGCGGCTGCTGCAATTGCAGTTCGGCCGTATCCTCGCAGGTGATGACGCGCTCGTCCTTGTCGATATAGCTCGTCAGGCAGTTCAAAAGCGTGGTCTTGCCCGAACCGGTACCACCGGAAATGACGACGTTGCAGCGGACGCGGCCGATGATCTGCAGAACAGTTGCGCCTTCAGGCGTGATCGCTCCGAACTTGACCAGCTGATCGAGCGTCAGCTTGTCCTTCTTGAACTTGCGGATGGTGAGGGCAGGCCCGTCGAGCGCCAGTGGCGGCGCGATGACGTTGACGCGCGAACCGTCCGGCAGGCGGGCGTCGCAGATCGGCGAACTTTCGTCGACGCGGCGGCCGACCTGGCTGACGATGCGCTGGCAGATCGACAGGAGCTGCGCGTTGTCGCGGAAGCGGATCTCCGACTCGATCGTCTTGCCGCCGACTTCGATAAAGGTCTGGCCAGCGCCGTTGACCATGATATCGGCGATGTCGTCGCGGGCCAGAAGCGGCTCCAGCGGACCATAGCCCAGCACGTCGTTGCAGATGTCCTCGAGCAGTTCCTCCTGCTCGGAAATCGACATCGCGAAATTCTTGATCGTGATGATGTCGTTGACGATGTCGCGGATTTCCTCGCGCGCGCTCTCGGCATCGAGCTTGGCAAGTTGCGACAGATCGATCGTATCGATAAGTGCTGAAAAAACCTGGCTCTTGGTATCGTAATACTGTTCGGTGCGGGCCTGGCGACGGCGGCCGGCAGCCGGTGGCGCAAGCGGTGGCGGTGCGACGGCTTGGCGTACTCCGCCTGTATCGCGCACGGGCTCGGCCAGAATCTCCGGTGCTGTGGATTTCATGGCCGATTGCGGCGTCATGGCAGGCGGCGCAGAGACGGGCTGCATCAAGCCGACGCTCTTCCCAGAACCTTCGTTTCCGCGCTTTCCAAACATTATTTGATCCAGTCCCTAAACGTCTGACTATTTGCGGCCGAGAATTTGCATGACCTTGCCGAGACCGCCCTTTTTCGCCTTCTTCATGGCCACCCGACCGGTGACGATGTGAGCGATCTGCGAGAAGGTTTCGGCCATCGGAGATTTTGCGTCGATCTCCGAGATCATCCGACCGCTGTTTGCGGCATTGCCGAACAACTGCGCATCGAAAGGCAGGATGGCGATCGGTTCGATTTCAAGCGGCTCGACGAAATCGGCAGGCGCAATCTCCGGGCGCTTCGGCATGCCGACCTGGTTGAGGATGAGATGCGGAGCGCGGTCGTTGGGACGCAGCTTCTTCAGCGCATCGATCATGTTCTTGGTGTTGCGCAGGTTGGCAAGGTCGGGAGCCGCACAGATGACCACCTCGTCCACCGACGCGAGAACCGAACGGGTCCATTCCGACCAGCCATGCGGGATATCGAGAACAGCCACGGGCGCCGAGCGCTGCAGGACCTCGATGATCGGCTGGAAAGCCATGCTGTCGAAATCATAGGCCCGGTCGAGCAGCGAGGGGGCGGCCAGAAGCGAGAGGTGTTCGGAGCATTTGGTCAGCAGGCGATCGAGAAAAACTTCGTCGAGGCGCTCGGGTGCAAACACCGCTTCGGCAATACCCTGGGCCGGATCCTGATCGAAATCGATATTGGCGGTCCCGAACGGCAGGTCGAGATCGGCAAGAATGGTTTCGGTGGAGAACAGGCTGGAAATGCCGAATGCGCAGTTATGCGCAATGGTCGATGCACCGACGCCACCCTTGGCGCCGACAAAGGCGATCGAACGGCCCAGAGGCTCGGCTTCCGGATCGACGAAAATGGCCGAAATCGATGCCAGCATGTCCGCCATCTCGACAGGACCGACAAGATATTCCGATATGCCGTTGCGGATCAGTTCGCGGTAAAGCGGGATATCGTTATAGCGCCCGATGACGATCACACGGGTCGTCGGGTCGCAGACTTCCGCAAGCGGTGTCAGCTCGTGCAGCAGGTTTCTTGGCTCCGCATCGGTCTCGAGAATGACCAGATTCGGGGTTGGTGACGACGCAAACATGTTGGCGGCTGCAGCAACGCTGCCGCTTGTGACACGCAGATTGACTTTTGCCATGCGACGGTCGCGGCCCATGCGGTCCATCATCCGCTGCATGGTGTCGCTTTCGCAAAAGGCGTGGATGGAAATGCGCGGCAGAGGCCGCAGGGCCTCCATGTCGCCGTTCCGCTCCGGCTCGGCGCCCGAGATCTCCTCCTGGCCGGAACCGCGAATTTCGTAGTTGATCGCGCTCATGGTTCTCTCCGGTTCAAGGCCGCCGTCAGTTGCCGTTGATGTTGATCGTCGTGCCGCTGCCACTGTCGCTGGTTGTCGTCTCGCCGCGGTAAGTGCGGATCACACCGGCGCGCTGCGTGGCATCGATCGGCGTCATTCCGCGTGGAGCAATCAGGTCCGACGGGTTGGCGATCTGGGCGGCCAGGTTGTTTTGCGAGGCGCAGCCGAAATTGTACCAGTTGCTGTTGTTGTAGGTATCGTTCGACAGGTCTGCCGGCCATTTGCCGCACTGGCCGGTCATCGCCTTTGTCGTGACGAAGGAAAGCCGGATCGGGGCCGCATCGCCGGTCGGCGAGGCTCCATAGCTCGTCATCAGGATGCGCTGTGGCTTGATGCCGTTGGCGATCAGGGTGCGGCGAACGTCGCCGGCCAGATGCGATGCAGCACCGGCATTGTATGAGCCCTGCGGAACCTGGACCTGGATGACGCCGGCAGGCGAGGATACGAACCGCTGTGCGAAACCCTTCACCGTGTCGCGCAGTCCGATCGTCAGGCGAACGTCGCCCGATCCAATCGGAATATCCAGCGACGATTCACCCTCCGCCAGAACGATCGGATGGCGGGTGCGGTAGTCGTCTGGAACCGAGCCGGTCGTCATGTTGTTGCCGCAGGAGGACAAAAGCGCGGCAAGTGCCGCAATGCCCAGGGCAGACCTGATTTGGCGACGCTTTGCAGCGGAGGCCGATGTCGATGTGATGGTCATGATCGATCCCCGCTTACTTGTAGATGAAGCCGACGGAGCCATGATACTGGCTGCCACCGCTTTTGGCCGGCTCATTGCGGCCGTAGATCTTGTTGACACGGTTCAGGAAGAAGGAAGCCGCGTCGTTCTCAGGATTGAAGTTGTCATCCGGGCGGGCGATCTCGTTGCGGGCCACAGGCCTTACGAGATAGGGCGTCGCGATGATGACGAGTTCGGTCTCGTTGCGGATGAAGTCCTTGCTGCGGAACAGCGTACCGAAGACCGGAACCTTGGAGATGCCCGGCAGTCCAGACATCGCCTGGCGGACATTGTCCTGCACGAGGCCGGCGATAACGATCGAACCGCCGGAGGGAAGCTCGACCGTGGTCGAGGCTTCGCGCTTGCGGATCGACATGTATGTGTTGCCCGGAACGCTCAGGCTTGTGCCGTTGCCCGTCGTTACGGAACCCTCATAGGTCGGCTCCGAAACATTGGTTTCGATATTCAAACTGATACGGCCAGGCGACAGAACGATCGGCTTGAAATTCAGCTCGATGCCATAGTCCACGGTGGTGATGGATCGGTTGACCGTCGTCTTGCGGGTTTCGTCGTCAACGTTGACTTCCTGCTCCGCTGGCAGTCGATACTCGCCGCCAACATAGAATTTAGCCTGCTGACCCGAAATCGCCGTCAGGCTTGGTTCGGCAAGCGTGCGCATGACGCCGGCCTGTTCCATGGCATTCATGGTTGTGGCGAGAGTGGCTGCACCAACGGAGCCAGACAATGCCCCCTGGCTTCCCAGACTGACAGCATTCCCCAGATTCGCAGGATTGAAGAAGGAAAAGCTACCCTTGTTGCCGCTGATCGAGCCGTTGAAACCAAGCTGTTTCAGGACCTGGCGGCTGACTTCCGCAACCGTGACCTTGAGCGTGACCTGATCTTCGCCCTCGATCGTCAGCAGGTTGACGATCTGCGACTGCTGGCGGTTTTCGGCGAAGATATCCGCATCGCCGTTATTGCCCTGTGCAGTGATATTGCGGGTGGTTGCCTCACCACCCTTGAGGAATGCGCGGGCCAGTTTTTCAGCCTGCGACGAATCCTGCGGCGTGCGCACCGTGCCCGACAGAACGATGTTGTCGGAGATGATCTCCACCTTGATGTCGGATTCCGGCAGGAACCGGCGAAGGTTCTGCTGCAGACCGGAGATGTCGCGTTCGATCTCGACGTCGAGGCTGACAATTTCCTCACCGTTCGGGCCGAACACGAAGATATTCGTCTGCCCGACGGTCTTCCCGAACAGGTAGATGCGGCGCGAGGTTCGCGTGACCGCATCGGCAAGCGAAGGATCTGCGACCAGGATGTCGTGCGCATCGGCCGGGAGATCGACAACCAGCGCCTTGTTCAAACCGAGTTGGACACGGCGTTTCACGCCAGGGCCGCCTTCGGTGATGCGGATAAGGTTGGCATCGGAAGCGGCGACTGCATCGCGGACCGACAGACCGACCGGCGCGTATCCGCCTGGAAAGCCCGATACCGACAGGCAGAGGGCTATCCCGGCGACCGAGGACCTACGAATTCTGGCTCTTAGCTTGCTCATGTGCCCGCCCCGTTCACTTCGTCTGCTGTGAGGCAGAACTTTTGACGATCGCCCCTGATTTGATGACCTGGACCTCTGCCTTGCCGCCGCCATGCAGCAGATAATCTGCTGCAACCGTATCGGCTTCCTGGGCATCCGCGACCGAACGGAGAGCAAGCGTCAGGCGCTCTGCCATCTGCTGCGCCACCGTGATGATCTTTGCCTGATCGGGGGTCAGTTCCAGCGTGGCGGTCGTTCCGACCACCGACTTGCTGCCATCCGGCGCCTCCTGGATCTGCTGGTCGATCGCGAGCACCCGGACGTTGTTGAGGACGTTTTCGGTGATGAAATTGCCGCTGTCCTTGTTCTCGCGCACCATGATCACATCGACGCGATCATTGGGGAGCACGAAGCCGCCAGCCCCGGTGGCCACGGAAATCTCGGTCGCGACAGCGCGCTTTCCGGACGGAAGCAGCGAGGACATGATGCGGCTGGAGGAGTCTGCAATCTTCTCGGCGCGGATTGGCTCGCCCTTGAAGATCGGCAGGCGCACGACAGAGCCGGCGACATCGGCGATGGCATCCGGCCGGGCGTCGCTCGTGATAAAGCCTTCGACGACGCTGCCGTTCGGCCACTCTACCCACTGGACCGACTTGTCATTGAGCCGGCTGCCGACGGGAATGTTCTCAGCCGAAACGAGAACTTTCGTCGTCGGCTCCCGCTGGATGACCGTCTCGACGAGGTCCGGGCCCTTCTGACCAGTAAGGCGCATCGCCAGCAGGCCGGCAAGACCTGCCGCTACAACTGCGACTGCGAGAATCATAAGACGAGCGGGCTTCATGAGCTTCCTCGGAGGAATACAAATCAATCCTCGAGAGCATGCGCCGGAATGGTGTAATTATGGTTAATAGGAAGCTTACGATTTGGGTTAACGCAATGTTACCCTGCCGTGCGCGTCGATTAGCTTGCGGCCAGAAGCACAAGATTGACGACAGGCGACTGCTGGAAGGTCAAGTAGCCGCCGATCGCGATCGCGATACCATAGGGAATCTTGCTTTCTGTCACCAGCGAAGCCGGCAGGCGTATCCCCATTGCCATTGCTGTATTGGCGTTTGCTCTCAACAGCAGGAAGATGAGTGTAATAAATCCGCCGACGAAGGCGACGGTGACCAGAAACGAAATCAGGGCGGGCGTAAAGCCGAACCAGATTGCCGTTGCCGTCAGAAGCTTGGCATCGCCGCCACCCATCACGTTCATCGCAAACAGCATGAAGCACACAGCAAACACGGCGGAAGCTGCGGCAATACTCATCCCATAGTCCGCCCATCCAAGACCGACCAGCGGTGCGAAGACGAGAAACGAAACGAGGATAGCGGCAGACAGCTTGTTCGGGATCTTCATGGTGAAAAGATCGCTGATGGCAGCGAGCGCAAGACAGAATGGAACGATCAAGGTTACAATGACAACCATTTCAAGCATCCTTTTGGCGCCGCGTCCCTCGATCTTATGTATCAAGGCCTAAAGCTGTAAAACCGCCCCTGGTGGGGCGGTCTACACATAGACATCACGGTTCTTAAGAACTTACTGCTGGTTCAGCTTGGTAGCGAGGTTCTTGAACTGGTTGTTCAGAGCGCCGCCGAGCGTGGTCGCACCGGCGATCAGGGCCACGGAAATGAGAGCTGCGATGAGGCCATACTCGATGGCGGTCGCACCAGACTCATCCTTCATAAAACGAGCAAAAATCTTGGACATGGAATCTCCTATTCCCACCTACGGTTCAGCACTTACCGACAACTGTTTTCCGCTGTTCGGATAACCCAAACTAACCCTAGACGATTGCTATCGACTTAACGAAGAACCTTTCCAAAGTGTTAACTCCGCTGATACGGCACATTGGGTAAACAACCCACCAACAGCATCATTCAAATCGAAAACTGCGTCCCCGAACATTATATTTACCTAATAAAATATCATAAACATGCGGATATGGGATATTTGCAGCCGCATTTTTGCACGGAAATGCCGCTCTTGCTCCTGTCATCATTGGTTAACGTTTCGGAAAGCTCAGCCTCGAGATGTTTACTTAAGGCTTCATTCACCATTCCACGCCATCTTTGAGACACGACTGTTCATCGATTCAAAGGCCACCACGATGGTTGTGCGCAAAATGCTCGTTGCCTTCGCATGCCTTTGCGGCATTGCCACAAGCCTTAGCGGCCCGGCATTGGCGCAGGAAGACGGCCTTGTGCGCGTGTTCATGAATCACGCGCGGGTGCTGAAACTGGATAGGCCAGTGGCCAAGGTGATCGTTGGCAACGCGGAAGTCGCCGACGCGACCGTTGCCGACCCGACAACCATCGTCCTGACGGGCCGTGCGTTTGGAACGACCAATCTCGTCCTGCTCGATGAGGACGGCAATGCAATTGCCGACGAACGTATTCTCGTCTCCATTGACGAAGGCAATACGGTTCGCGTGTACCGTCAGACCGAGCGCTCTGTTCTCTCCTGCACGCCCAACTGCGAGCAGCATGTGGAATTCAAGAATACGGCTGGTGCAACGCCCTGACGGCCTTGATCTGACACGACGCCAGACAGAAAATTGCTCAGCTGCGTCGCCCGACCTGCTCTACGTGGACACAGGTGCCTAAACTCTAATCCCATTCGGCAACGGAATATCAATATTCCCCTCCTAGTATCGCGGCTCGAATGGACCGGGGGCGGCAATGCATCAGAACGATAGGCACACTGACGGCGCTGGCGCGTCGCGCGTGCCGGCGACGCACTCTCGGCGTCCATGGCGCCGGTTCAGCCGGTCCACGGATGGTGCCGCGGCGATCGAATTTGCGCTCCTGGCCATCCCCTATTTCGTGATCGTCTTTGCCATCATCGAAACCTTTGTTGCCTTCGCCGGCGAGCAACTGGTTGCCAATGCCGTCGACACGATGGCCCGCAAGATCAGAACAGGCAACATCACCTACGCTCTCGGCCGTCCCGGCACCGATATGGACCGGACGAAATTCCGGACCGCGTTCTGCGGCGAGATTGCAATCCTGATCAAATGCGATGCATCGGAAATCGCGACCCCGAACAAGCTCTGGCTCGACGTTCGCACCTTTACGACCTTCTCAGCGATCCCGAAGACAGTGCCCCGGACACCCGCAAACACGACATTCGGCGAACTGGATACGGCCTCCATCAACTACTATTCGCCGGGCGGGCCAAAGACCGTCAATATGCTGAGGGCCTATTACAAATGGGAGGTCATCACCGATCTGGTGCGGCCCTACATAACCAATGTCCGGCCAACCAGCGGGACACGGCCCAACTACTTCCTGATCGTCGAGACGGCTGCATTCCAGAACGAGGACTATCCGTGATGGCGACCCCAACAACCAGGCGGGCTGCACAGACCGGATGGCTCTGCCGCTTCAGGGCATTGATCGTTGACACGAAGGGCGCGGGCGCCGTCGAGTTCGCGTTGATCGTGCCGCTTCTGATCTTTCTCTACATCACGGCATTCGAGCTGACGATTGCGCTCAGTGTCTCCAAGCGAACCGCGAGTTCCGCAAGCACGATTGCCGACATCACGACGCAGCAGGCGAGCGTGACACCGACGTGGCTTGCCACAATGAAGGATGTGACGGGCAGCATCTTTGCGCCCTACGCGCCGCAGAACCTGAGCCTGAAGATCACCGGCGTGCAGCTGGACGCAAACAGCAATCCGACGGTTGCCTGGTCGTGGGATCAGTCTAACGGCAAGCCGTACGCGGTGGGCAGCACCGTCAACGTTCCGAGCGACATGCGCACAGCCAGCACGTTTCTGGTGCGTACAGAGCTATCGGTAACGCACAAGTTGCTGATGATCATGCCGGGACTGCTTCCGCCTCAGCTCCAGACGATCACGCTCAGCCGCCAGTACTACTACCGTCAACGCGTCGGAACCAGTATCGACTGTAACGGCTGCTGACGCGGTCCTCTGCTTCCCCTTTGCCAACATGATCGCGCGACTATATGTATCGCCATCCGGGCAGGTGATTTGTGTCACTTGTCCGCACAGGCGATTTCAATTTCCGGGTGACAGATGGCACGGGCCTTCCTCTTCGTTCTCGATTCCTTCGGCGTCGGCGGCGGCCAGGATGCGCAGGCGTATAATGACCTTGGCTCCAACACGTTCGGCCATATTGCCGAATTCTGTGCCGCTGGTGCTGCAGACCGCGCCGGCTTGAGGCAGGGGCCGCTCAGCCTTCCGAACATGTCCTCGCTCGGCCTGCTCGAAATCGCAAAGCTTGCCAGCGGCGACTACCCGATCGGCATGCAGAGGCCCGAACGCGTCTTCGGCCTTCACGGCGCAGCAAACGAACTGTCGCTCGGCAAGGACACGCCGTCGGGACATTGGGAAATTGCCGGCACGCCGGTCACCTTCGACTGGGGTTACTTCCCGACCGAAGGCGATGCGTTTTCGCCCGAACTCGTCGAGGCGATCTGCCGCGAAGCCGATATCCCGGGCATTCTCGGCAACTGCCATGCTTCGGGCACAGACATCATTGCAAAACTCGGAGAAGAGCATGTCCGGACGGGCAAGCCGATCTGCTATACATCGAGTGACAGCGTCTTCCAGATCGCCGCGCACGAGACCCATTTCGGGCTGGAGCGGTTGTTGAAGCTGTGCGAGACCGTGCGGACGCTGCTCGATCCCTTGAATATAGGAAGGGTGATTGCCCGACCATTCACTGGCGAGACGCCGGAGACGTTCGAGCGAACCGGCAACCGGCGCGACTATTCAGTGCTGCCGCCGGAGCCGACATTGCTCGACCGGCTGGTTTCGGCGGGCCGAACCGTCCACGCCGTCGGCAAGATCGGTGATATCTTCGCGCACCAGGGCATCAGCCGCGTGATCAAGGCAAACGGCAACCACGCCCTGATGGATGCGACGCTCGACACGATGGCGCAAGCCGAGCAAGGCGATCTCGTCTTCACCAACTTCGTCGATTTCGACATGCTCTACGGACACCGTCGCGACGTCGCGGGCTATGCGGCCGCTCTCGAAGAGTTCGACCGGTCTCTTCCGGAAGTGCATCGCCGCCTCCAGCCGGGCGATATGGTGATCATCACCGCCGACCACGGCTGCGATCCGACCTGGCGCGGCACCGACCACACACGCGAGCGGGTGCCGATCATGGCGTTCGGTCCCGGCATTCGCTCCCGCTCGATCGGGCTTCGGCCGACTTTCGCCGATATCGGTGAGACAGTCGCTGCCCATCTCCG
The DNA here is from genome assembly GCF_017876855.1 of Rhizobium sp. PvP014. Taxonomy (NCBI): domain Bacteria; kingdom Pseudomonadati; phylum Pseudomonadota; class Alphaproteobacteria; order Hyphomicrobiales; family Rhizobiaceae; genus Rhizobium; species Rhizobium sp. PvP014. The sequence continues at coordinate 3,010,545 of NZ_JAGIOT010000002.1, read as the reverse complement.
CATTCCCGCCGGAAGACACGGATGGAGTTTTCTGTGACGAAGAACTTTGTAAAGGCCGAGATCCACTGCCACATCGAAGGTGCCACGCCGCCGCATCTGGCACGGGCGCAAGCCCAGAAATACGGCGTGGACATCGCCCCTCTCCTCTCCGGTGACACCTATACCTGGAAGGATTTTTCCGAGTTCATCCTGAGCTACGACGCCATCGCCTCGCTGTTCCGAACGGAAGCCGACTATGCGCTGCTGACGGAGACCTATCTCTGCGAGCTTGCCGCCTGCAACACGATTTACAGCGAGATCATCGTATCGCCTGATCATGGCGACCGCATCGGGCTCGGTGCCGACGTCTATCTCGCCGGTCTCTGCGACGGTATTCACGCCGCGAAGGAAAAGACCGGGATCGAGACACGCATCATCGTGACCGGCGAGCGGCATTTCGGCCCTGACAGCGTGATTGCCGCCGCGGAATACGCCGCCCGATGCCGGAACCCGCTGATCACGGGTTTCAACATGGCCGGCGAGGAGCGTATGGGCCGCGTTGCCGATTATGCGCGTGCATTCGATATTGCTCGCGACGCGGGCCTTGGTCTGACGATCCATGCCGGCGAAGTCTGCGGGGCATTCAGCGTGTCCGACGCGCTCGATCTCGTGCGTCCATCGCGGATAGGCCACGGCGTTCGCGCCATCGAAGATCCCGCTCTGGTCGAGCGGCTGGTCGAGCTCGGAACCGTGCTGGAAGTCTGCCCCGGTTCGAATATCGCGCTGCAGGTCTTTCCGGATTTCGAAAGCCATCCCCTGAAAGCCCTGAAGGCTGCTGGTGTGCGGGTCTGCATCAATTCCGATGACCCGCCGTTCTTCAAGACTTCGCTTGCCCGGGAATACGACATTGCGGCGGAGGTCATGGGTTTTAGCGATGCCGAAATCGATGCCATGACCCGTGTCGCGATCGAGGCGGCTTTTGTGGACGAGGCGACCCGCGGCGCACTGCTTGCCCGGTTTGACGCTACCGCGGCACAATGACGACTTGCGCGCGCGGTCATTTTCCCGGATGAAGACACGGATAACAGAGAGGTAAAACCATGGACGGCGTGACTGTCATCGATCATCCGCTGGTGCAGCACAAGCTGACCATCATGCGCAAGAAGGAAACCTCGACGGCCGGCTTTCGGCGGCTGTTGCGCGAGATTTCCATGCTTCTCTGCTATGAAGTGACGCGGGATCTCGACCTCACCATGGAGACGATCGAGACGCCGCTGACGCAGATGCAGGCGCCTGTCGTCGAAGGCAAGAAGCTCGTGTTCGTGTCCATCCTTCGCGCCGGCAACGGCCTTCTGGAAGGAATGCTCGAGCTGGTGCCATCGGCCCGTGTCTCGCATATCGGCCTCTACCGGGACCATGACACGTTGCAGCCGGTCGAATACTATTTCAAGGCGCCCGAAAATCTCGATGAGCGATTGCTGATTGTCGTTGATCCGATGCTCGCGACGGGCAATTCCGCGATCGCCGCGATCGAAAAGCTGAAGGAGCGTGGCGCGAAAAACATCCGCTTCCTCTGCCTTCTTGCAGCACCGGAAGGCCTCAAGAATTTCCAGGACGCGCATCCCGACGTGAAGATCTATACGGCTTCGATCGACAGCCACCTCAATGAAAAGGGCTATATCATGCCCGGCCTTGGCGACGCTGGTGACCGGATGTACGGCACGAAGTAACGCAGTTCAGACTTTGCTTACCTAGATTTCATGCCAATGGCCTGCGAAGCTTTTCGCGGGCCATTTTTTCATTGTCCTTTGCTACCTTCAAGGCGAACTCGCAAAGGATGACCATGCTTCTGCGCACCCTTGTTTTCGCTGGCCTCGCAGCTCTGCTTGCAACGCAAATCCCGGCGGTGATGACGCTTGTTGATCGCGTGCCGGAGCCTGCGAGCGGCACTGCGGAAACGCCGAGCTCTGCGAAGGCCCGACCCGCTTCCGTGTCCCCCGGCCGGCTGCGGCTGTTGGCCGATGGCAGAGGCCATTTCAGCGGCCAGTTCCGGATCAACGGCAAGATGGTGGAAGGGCTGATCGATACCGGCGCATCGGCCGTCACCATCAACGAAAGCACGGCCCGCAAGCTGGGCTTCGGGGTCAACAGTCTCGATTTCCGGTATCAGATGAATACGGCGAACGGCAATACGGACGGCGCGCGCGTCATCCTCGATCGCATCGAGATCGGCAATGTCCGGGTCAGACAGGTCGATGCCTTCGTGCTGCGCGACGAGGCGCTTTCCGGCACGCTGATCGGCATGACTTTCCTGAAGAAACTGAAGGCCTTCCAGGTCGAAGATGGAAGCCTGACGCTGATCCCTTAGCGATTACTCGACCCGGCCAAGGATGACCGGCGGCAGAACAGGCGCTTCGTCAGACACTGAATAGCAGGCGGTGACGTCGGCTACGGCGCGTGCTGCATCGTCTTGCGTTGCTGCATGGACCATGGCGATCGGATGCCCCCTGGAGACCTTGGTGCCGAGCGGGAGAAGGGCATCGATACCGACACGGTGGTCGATCGCGTCTCCGGCACGGCGCCTGCCGCCGCCAAGCTCCACCACCGCCATGCCAAGTGCGCGCGTTTCGCAGGTGGCGAGAAAGCCATCGGCAGGGGCCAGAACCGGGCGAATGACCGGTGCGTCGGCAAGATAGACATCCGGCCTCTCGCAGAAATCTGCCGGACCGCCCAGCGCATGGGTCATGCGAGCAAAGCGTTCGAGGGCGGCGCCGGATGCCAGCGCCACTCGCGCAACCTCTTCGGCCTCTGGCATGGTCGCAACGAGATTGCTCAGAACCAGCATTTCCGCAGTTTCGGTAATCACGATGCTTTCCAGCCGCGTCCCTGCTTTCTCTCCCTTGAGCACTGAGAGACAGTTTCTGATCTCCAGCGCGTTGCCGGCTGCATCGGCAAGCGGCTGGTTCATATCCGTCAGCAGAGCCACGGCCTTCAGGCCTGCGCCATTGGCGACATCGACCAGCGAGCGCGCGAGAAGCTCCGCCTCGTCCTTTGACCGCATGAAGGCACCGCTGCCGACTTTCACGTCGAGGACCAGAGTTTCGAGACCGGCCGCAAGCTTTTTCGAGAGGATCGAGGCTGTGATCAGAGAGACGGCTTCGACCGTCGCCGTGACATCGCGGATCGCGTAGAGCCTGCGATCGGCCGGTGCCAGTTCCTGTGTCTGGCCGACGATGGCGCAACCGATATCCCTGACGACGGCACGCAGGCGCGTTTCGTCCGGCATCACGTCGTAACCGGGTATGGCCTCAAGCTTGTCGAGCGTGCCGCCGGTATGGCCAAGGCCGCGACCGGAGATCATCGGAACGGCGAGGCCGCAGGCGGCCGCAAGCGGTGCAAGCATCAGCGAGACATTGTCGCCGACGCCACCGGTCGAATGCTTGTCGGCCACCGGTCGCCCGGCATCCGACCATTGCAGCACACGACCGGAATCGCGCATCGCCAGCGTCAGCGCGATCGTTTCGTCCCGCGACATGCCCTTGAAAAAGACGGCCATGGCGAAGGCTGCAACCTGCCCTTCGGAGATCGTCTCATCCGTCATCGCCGCGATGAAGGCGGCTATGTCATTCGAGGACAGAACCTCGCCATCGCGTTTGCGACGGATGATCTCCTGCGGGATCATGGCGCCTAGTAGCCGGTGGAAGCGCGGGATGCGGGTGCGCCGCTCAACACGCCCAGGATATCGTCGAGAAGGCTGGACGCGCCGAAGCGGAATGTCGATGGCATGAGCCAGTTCGGGCCCATGGTCGATTCGGCAAGCCGGAGGTAGAGATCCGCATCCGCCATTGTGCTGATGCCACCGGCCGGCTTGAAGCCGATGCGCTTCTTGGACGCCCGGATGGCACGCAGCATGCTATCGGCCGCTTCCAGTGTCGCGTTGACGGACACCTTGCCGGTGGAGGTCTTGATGAAATCGGCACCGGCAGCGATCGCGAGTTCCGAACCGCGGCCGACGAGCGATGCGTCCTTCAATTCCCCGGTCTCGAGAATGACCTTGAGGCAGGATTGCGGGCAGGCCGCGCGCACGGCCTCGACCATGTCGGTTACCGCCTGTTCGTCGCCCGCCATCAGCTTGCGATAGGGAATGACCAGATCGATCTCGTCGGCGCCATCTTCCACCGCCTTCCGGGTCTCTTCGACCACGGCGGCGACCGGCAGGTCACCACCTGGAAAATTCACCACCGTGGCAATGCGAACCTTGTGCCCGTGCCCCAGGATCCCGCGCGCATGGGCGACAAAGCGTGGCCAGATGCAGATTGCGGCCGCGGCCCCATACGGGGTCTGCGCCCGCGTGCACAATGTCTCGATCGCGGCATCGTCGCAGTCGTCGCGCAGGTTCGTAAGGTCAAGAAGCGAGAGCGCAAAGGATGCTGCTTCGCGTGGACTATGCAGTTCCATGATCTGCCTCCCTTAAAGAGCGGACATATTTATCGTTGAAAGGATTATATGCAAGCCGTCGGGACCCTAGTGGTCGCCGACGGACAGCTATCCAGCTGAATTGAAACGGGAATCAGGCCAGCATTTCCTTGAGGACGGCAGCCAGCCGCTGGCCGCCGACCGGGGCCATATCCTTGGTTTCATCGTGGCTCAGCTCAGCGCCCGTCATGCCTGCGCCGAAATTCGTGATCACGGACGCTGCTGCGACCTTCATACCGAAATAGCGGGCGAGGATGACTTCCGGCACGGTGGACATGCCGACGGCATCGGCACCGAGCGTTCGTGCCATGCGAATTTCCGCAGGCGTTTCGAAGCTCGGGCCTGAGAACCACATGTAGACGCCGGAAAACAGCGGAATGCCGGCTCGTATCGCGGCATTGCGCATATCCAGCGTCAGGCCCGCATCATAGGCCGAGGTCATGCCGACGAAGCGCTGGTCGCCGCGTTCGCCGATCAACGGGTTCATGCCGGAATAGTTGATGTGATCGGAGATCTGCATGACCGAACCCGGCGGCATGTCTTCCCGGAGCGAGCCTGCGGAATTGGTGAGGATCATGGTCTGGACACCCAACCCGCGCATGACCTCGATCGGAAAGCGCATCGCCTTGGCATCGCCGTGCTCGTAATAGTGGGCACGGCCGGACAGCATGATCACAGGCTCTTCGCCGAGGTACCCGGCAACCAGTTCGCCGGCATGGCCCGTGACGCCGCTGACGGGAAAGCCCTCCAGCATCGTATAGGGAATACGAACCTGATCGCGGACTTCCTCCACCAGCGTTCCAAGGCCGGAGCCCAGCACGATCGCATGGCGCGGAATGAGGCCGTCCAGCCGATCGACGAGCAGATCGATGACGTCTCTCATCCGATCGTATCCGTCTCAAAGGCGTAGGGCAGAAGTTCTGCCATAGTCACGGTCTTCTGCACGCCGGCGTCATCGCAGAGATAGATGAGCGTATCGGCAGAGGCGAATTCGGAGATCTTCTGGCGACAGCCGCCGCAGGGCGTGCAGAGCGGAAGCTTTTCGGCAATCACCGCAAGCGACTTCACCTTCTTGCCGCCGCCCATGATCATGGCGCCGATTGCCGTCGGTTCGGCGCACCAGCCTTGAGGGAAGGACAGGTTTTCGATATTGGCGCCGAGATAGACCTTGCCGTCATCGGCAAGGATGGCGGCGCCGACCGGGAACTTGGAATAGGGCGCATGCGCTTTAGACATGGCATCGCGGGCGGCTTCGAACAGGTCGTGTGGCGAAAATTCGGACATCGCGATTAGCGCTCCTTGGTATAGGGGACACCGCCGGCCTTGGGCGGGCGGGCAATGCCGATAAAGCCGGCGAGTAGCACGCAGGTGAGGATATAGGGCAGCGCCTGGAAAATCTGCACCGGCACCTCGCCGATCAGCGGCAGCGACTTGCCCTGCATGAAATTCGCGAAGGCATCGAGGAAGCCGAACAGCAGGCATGCGAACATGACCGGCACCGGTTTCCACTTGGCGAAGATGAGTGCTGCAAGCGCGATGTACCCCTTGCCGGCCGACATGTTGTTGATGAAGGCCGCCGACTGCGCGATCGCGAGATAAGTGCCGGCAAAGCCTGCGAGGAAGCCGGTGACGATCAACGCCCTGTAGCGCAGCCAGCTGACCGAGATGCCGGCCGTATCGACCGCACCGGGATTTTCACCGACGGCACGAAGACGAAGGCCGAAGCGCGTACGGTAGAGGATCCACCACGACAGCGGCACCATCAGGAAGGCGATATAGGTGAGGATATTGTGGCCGGAGATGACGTTCGCATAGAGCGGTCCGATGATCGGCACCTCCCGCATCATGTCTGCGCCGGGAAGCGTGATGCTTGAGAAGCGGCCGGATGCAGGAACCTGTCCCGTGCGTCCGCCCTGGCTGAACCAGGCCTGGCCGAGCACGATGGTGAGGCCCGCCGCGATGAAGTTCAGTGCCACGCCGGAGACGATCTGGTTGCCGCGGTTGGTGATCGAGGCAAAGCCGTGCAGCATGGAGAACAGGATGGCGGTGACGATGCCTGCGCCAAGTCCGGCCCAGGCGTTGCCGGTGTAATAGGCGACGCAGGCCGAAGCGAACGCCGATACCAGCATCTTGCCTTCAAGCCCGATGTCGAAAATACCGGCGCGCTCGGAAAACAGGCCAGCGAGTGCAGTAAACAGCAGTGGGATCGACAGGCGGATCGCAGAACCGAGAATGCTGATGAAAACTTCGAAATAATCCATGCGCCTATCTCCCCCCTGCCGGCGATCGGGCAAACTGCTGGTAGGCACGCACGATGGCCGGTCGAAGCATATATTCGAGCGCTCCGGCAAACAGGATGACCATGCCCTGGATGACGACGATCATGTCGCGCGTGATCGCCGGCATGTCGAACGAAAGCTCGGCACCGCCCTGGTAGAGGATGCCGAACAGCAGCGCCGAAAGAACGATACCGGCCGGGTGATTGCGTCCCATCAGGGATACCGCGATGCCGACGAAGCCTGCGCCACCGACAAACTCGATCTGCAGACGGGCGGATGCCCCCATGACCGGGTTCAGCGCCATCATGCCGGCAAGGCCGCCGGAGATCAGCATCGTGATCATGACGATCTTCGAATACCCGATACCGGCATAGCTTGCGGCGGATGGGCTGATGCCGAGCGTGCGCATTTCATAGCCGAGCTTGGTGCGCCAGATCAGAACCCAGACGAGGAAGCACATGATGAGTGCGATCAGGAACGAGAAGTTGAGCGGAGCCGCACCGAGCTTGCCGCCGAACATGGCGATCAGCCAGTCGAGCTTTGGCAACTGGCCACCCGGCAGAAAGGTGCGGCTTTCCGGTGCCATCTTGCCCGGAACGATCAGCATATGCACCAGCACGTAGTTCATCAGCGACGACACGATGAAATTGAACATGATCGTGGTGATGACGACATGACTGCCGCGCTTTGCTTGGAGCCAGGCGGGAATTGCAGCGCAGGCGGCACCGAAGAGTGCTGCCCCGATCACCGCAAACGGCATCGTCACATACCAGGGAACATAGGCATCGAGCGAAAGCGCCACCAGCGCGGCGCCGAGACCGCCCAGATAGGCCTGGCCTTCCGAGCCGATGTTGAAGAGGCCGGAATGGATGGCGACTGCGACCGACAGGCCGGTGAAGATGAAGCTCGTGGTGTAAAACAGGGTGAAGCCAATGCCTTCGCCGCGGCCAAGCGCACCGACCAGAAGCAGCTGCAGCGCTTCGAACGGGTTTTCGCCGATCGCCCACACCACGATACCGGAGAAGAAGAACGCGAGCGCGAGGTTGATCAGCGGGATGACGCCGTAATTGATCCAGCCAGGCAGGGGCACGGATGCGGTGCTCATGCGCCCTCTCCCTTCCAGTCGTTTGCAGGGAGAAGCCCAGGCATCGTAAACTCCAAAAATATCATTCCAGGCCGGATCATGCTGCGATCCCGGCCATCATCAGGCCCAGTGTCTGCTCGCCCGCCTCGCCCGACTTTTCACCGACGACCTTGCCGGCAAACATGACGAGGATACGGTCCGACAGGGAGCGGATCTCGTCGAGTTCGACGGAGACCAGAAGCACGGCCTTGCCGGCATCGCGCGTATCGATGATGCGCTTGTGGATGAACTCGATCGCGCCGATATCAACGCCGCGGGTGGGCTGGCCAATGATCAGCACATCCGGATCGCGCTCGATCTCGCGGGCGACGACGATCTTCTGCTGGTTGCCACCGGAGAAATTGGCGGTCTTCAACCGCGCATTCGGCGGGCGGATGTCGTATTTGACGATCTGTTCCTCAGCCTGCTTGCGGATCGCATCGAGATCCAGCATCGCCCCGCCATAGCGGCGGTCGCGATGATAGCCCAAGATGGAGTTCTCATATTCCTCGAATTTGAGGACGAGGCCCATATGATGGCGGTCTTCCGGAATGTGCGCGAGGCCGAGCGCGCGCAACATGGCGGGATCTGAACCGGCAATCGACTGGCCGTTGACGATAATCTCGCCGGAGGACGGCTTGCGGATGCCGGCGATGGCCTCCAGCAGTTCCGACTGGCCGTTTCCAGCGACACCGGCAATGCCGACGATCTCGCCGGCGCGCACCTCGAACGACACGTCGTCGACCATGGTCACGCCGCGGCTGTCCTTGACGGTGAGGTTCTTGACCGACAGCAGAACCTTGCCCGGATCGGCCTCGCCCTTTTCGACACGCAGCAAAACGCGGCGACCGACCATCAGTTCGGCAAGTTCTTCCACCGTCGTCTCAGCAGTCTTGCGCGTGGCCACGATCTCGCCGCGGCGCATGACGGAGACCGTATCGGTGATCGCCATGATCTCGCGCAGCTTGTGGGTGATGAGAATGATCGTCTTGCCCTGGTCACGCAGCACGCGCAGGACCTTGAACAGGTGGTCCGCCTCGGGCGGTGTCAACACGCCGGTCGGCTCGTCGAGAATGAGGATTTCGGCGCCGCGATAGAGGGCCTTCAGGATCTCGACACGCTGCTGGCGTCCGACCGGCAATTCCTCGATGACCGCATCAGGATCGACGTCGAGGCCGTAATCGTCCTCCAGACGCTTCAGCTCCTTGCGGGCACTGGCCACGCCCCGGCGCAGCAACTGGCCGCCCTCGGCGCCCAGCATGACGTTTTCGAGCACCGTGAAATTTTCGACCAGCATGAAGTGCTGGTGCACCATGCCGATGCCCGACGAGATCGCGGCCTGGCTGTCGCGGATCGTCACCGGCTTGCCGGAGATGCGAATCTCGCCCTCATCGGCCTGATAGAATCCGTAGAGGATCGACATCAGCGTCGACTTACCGGCGCCGTTTTCGCCGATAATGCCGTGGATCGAGCCTTTGGCAACCGTGAGGTTGATGTTCTTGTTCGCGTGCACAGCGCCAAACTTCTTGTCGATCCCGACAAGTTCGATCGCCGGCTCTTTCGCAGGTTCGAAGCTCAATGATCCGCCCTTCCACTGGATATACAAAAAGGGCGCATGACGACATCGATCGCCATGCGCCCTTTGATGGTTACCTGCTTACATCGGGCAGGCGTTGTCCGACATGTAGTCGTGAACCTTGACGGTGCCGGCAATGATGTCAGCCTTGGCCTTGTCGACGGCTGCCTGCATTTCAGGGGTGATCAGCGACTTGTTGCTGTCGTCGATCGCAGCCGAAACGCCGTCTTCCTTGACGCCGAGCGACTGGATGCCGGCCGTGAACTTGTCGTCCTTCAGATCCTTGTAGGCATTGTAGACAGCCAGATCGACGCGCTTGACCATCGAGGTCAGGACCGAACCCGGATGAAGGTGGTTCTGGTTGCTGTCGACGCCGATCGAGAACTTCTTGTTGTCGGCCGCCGTCTGAAGCACGCCAAGACCGGTCGCACCTGCTGCCGCGTAAACGACGTCGGCACCCTGATCGATCTGGTTCTTGGTGAGCTCGCCACCGCGAACCGGGTCGTTCCAGGCAGCGCCGGTCGTGCCGGTCATGTTCTGGAACACCTGCGCATCAGGCTTTGCTGCCTTGACGCCCTGGGCATAGCCGCAACCGAACTTGCGGATCAGCGGAATATCCATGCCGCCGATGAAGCCGACCTTGCCGGTCTTCGAGGCGAGGCCTGCGAGAACGCCGACGAGATACGAGCCTTCCTCTTCCTTGTAGAGAACGGAACGCACGTTCTTCAGGTCAACGACGGAATCGACGATGACGAACTTGGTGTCCGGGAATTCCGCGGCAACCTTCTCCATCGCCGAAGTCCAGGCAAAGGAAACGGCGACGACCGGGTTATATCCGCGGCTTGCGAAGTTGCGGATAGCCTGCTCGCCCTGCGTATCGTCCTTCGGCTCGAAGTCGCGATAGTCGGTGCCGGTTTCCTTTTTGAACTGCTCGGCGCCGGCATAGGCTGCTTCGTTGAACGATTTGTCGAACTTGCCGCCGGTGCCATAGACGAGCGCCGGCTTGACTTCGGCGGCGATCGCTGTCGACGACAGCGCGGCCACGGCGATGAGGCTCAAAAGTGTTTTTTTCATCATTCAGCCCTGTTTTTTTAAGTTAGGTCCTCCCGCAGCGCCTCACAAAGGTATCGCTCACGGTCACCTGCCCCCCTCTTCGAAGGCTTGGCTGTCGAATACTCTTGCATGGGTGTTGGAAAATTTCACGAGATTTTTTTCGTTTGGTAAAAAACCACAGGCAGGTCGCAACCCTGCTCAAGGCTTCACCAAATTCGCGCCGGCGTCGCTCAAATCCATAGCGGCCTGGGATGATTTTAGGCAGCCAGCCCGGCTAGGCGACGGGACAGCTCACCCCTGTTCCGCGCAAGCCGCAATAGCCGCCGGGGTTCTTCGCCAGATACTGCTGATGGCACTCCTCGGCGTAGTAGTAATTGCCAATCGGCGCGATCTCGGTCGTGATCGAGACGTCACGCCCCGCAGCAGTCAATGCAGCCTGAAACGCGGCAAGCGCCTTGCCGGCCGCAACCACCTGCTCTGCCGACGTGGTATAGAGCGCGGACCGATAGGTCGTGCCGATATCATTGCCCTGCCGCATCCCTTGCGTCGGATCGTGCTCCTCGAAAAACAGCTTCAGAAGCTGACGGTAGGAGACGATCTCCGGGTCGAACACGACTTTCACGATTTCCGCGTGACCGGTCAGCCCGGTTGTTGTCTCGTGATAGGTCGGGTTCGGGGTCAAGCCGCCCGCGAAGCCGACCGAGGTGACATGAACGCCCGGGACTTGCCAGAACAGCCGCTCGGCGCCCCAGAAGCAACCCATGCCGAAATACGCCACATCCAGACCTTCCGGATAGGGTTCCTTCAGCGCGCGGCCGTTGACGAAATGATGGTCCGACGTTGCGACCGGTGTCTCTCTGCCGGGCAGGGCCTTTTCAACCGATGGCATGACAGTTTTCTTGCTGAACATATCGATCAAGAACATTTCAACCTCCCGAGTGAGGCGCGCCTCGCCTGCCTCTTGCCCTACCTAGCAGAAAAACGCCCGAACGGCGCGGGTTTCCTGTATCCGACCATCCAGAAAAACAGTGCCAGCCCGAGAAAGATCACAAAGGCCGGCTGCGCCAGAACCGGGGCCACGTAGGGACGCCAGATATCCGAGCCGACATAGGAATTGGCAGAAATCTCCGCCATCGTCAGGCCTTCGGGATCGAAGTTCAGCCAGGCATTGCCGAGGCTCGTCATGACGACCGAGGAGGAGGAAACCGAATTGACCGAGTCCATCGTGCCGGCGACGACGGCTGCGATGAGCGCCGCGAGGCTCAAAGCCCGCATCAGAAACCTTACTGTCCTCATCGCAGGCTCCCCTGATGGCACTCAATCGCTGCAGGAAGCAAAATAGTGGCAAGCCTGATCCGTGACAACGCATGACATAAGATTTGTGCAACTGGCGCAAATCGTCCAGATTCCGGTTGATCCTTGGAAATTCATTGGTATATATCGCGCCGACCGCTGCTTCGCCCAAGGCTTGCGTCGGTTTTAAGGACAGGTGGCCGAGTGGTTGAAGGCGCACGCCTGGAAAGTGTGTATACGTGAGAGCGTATCGCGGGTTCGAATCCCGCTCTGTCCGCCATCACTTCCCAACCCAATCTTCAGACTTCCCCGTTGAACATTCCGAGCGCTAGTCGATCTGGCTGCGGTGTTCCAGATACCATTCGACGAAAGCCCCGACGCCCTCGTTGAGGCCGATCTCGGGTTTGCGGCCGGTCAGTGCGAGCAGCAGGTCGGGGCTTGCGAAGGTGCGGGGGACGTCGCCCTGCTGCATCGGCAGCATTTTCCGTTTGGCCGGTTTGCCCATGATCTTCTCGATCGTTTCGACGAAATCCATCAGACCGGCAGGCTGACCACCGCCGATATTGACGATGCGGAACGGACCCTGATGCGACAGCGTGTCGATACCGGCGACGCGGTTGTCTTCAGACGGAATGATCGACGCGAGATCCACGATCGAATCGACGAGGTCGTCGATATAGGTGAAATCGCGGCTCATCTTGCCTTCGCCGTAGATCTCGATCTCCTGATCCTCGATCATCGCCTTGACGAATTTAAACAGCGCCATGTCCGGCCGGCCCCAGGGGCCGTAGACGGTGAAAAAGCGGAAGGCCGTGGTCGGGATCTTGTAGAGATGGGCGTAGCTATGGGCCATCGCCTCCATTGCCTTCTTGCTGGCCGCATAGAAGGTGAGCGGCTCGTCGGCCTTGTCGGTTTCGCGGAAGGGAATATCCGGATTGGCACCGTAGACCGAGGAGGTCGAGGCCAGCAGAAGGTGGCCGACATTGGCTTCGCGGGCCGCTTCGAGCACGTTCCACGATCCGATCAGATTGCTATCGAGATAGGCCTTGGGGTTTTCGAGACTATACCGGACGCCCGCCTGGGCGGCGAGATGGACGATCACGTCAGGTTTGAATTCGCGGGTTGCCGCATGCAGCGTTTCCCGGTCTTCCAGCATCGCCTCGACGGGGCGGAAGGAGGGAAACTGCACGAGGCCGGCGACGCGGGCTTCCTTAAGCTTGAGGCTGTAATAGGGCGTCATTCCATCGAAGCCGAGAACCTCGTGACCATCCTGGAGCAGACGCCGCGCCAGATGGAAGCCGATAAATCCCGCCGTGCCAGTGATGAAATACCGCATCAATCGTCCCGCAATTGCTTTGCGTAACGTCATAACCGCTTGATGCGGCTATGGACAGACCAATTAGTGGAACAGCCGCAGCCTTGCCGGCGGCGTTCCCTGACGGCCATTCTTGCGATCCACCGCAAACTGGATGAGATCCATGGAGGCCTGATCGGTCAGGGGCTTTGCCATAACGCCCACAACGCCTGAAACTCCGGATGCGACAAGGCCCGGATTGCCGGTGATCATGATGACGATGATGCCGAATTCGGCAAGCGTCTTGGCGATTTCAGGACCCGTCTCGCCGTCTGCCAGCCTGACATCCACGAAAGCGATGTCGGTCTCTCGGGTGTAGTTCAAGGCAACGGTCATGTCGGGTGCAATGCCCACGACGTCGTGCCCGCTGCGATGGACGGCATCCTCGATGTCCATGGCGACAAGCAAGCTGTCTTCGACAATCAGAAATCGGTATTCCACATCAAATTCCTCTGCGCGTTGAAGGAAAACATAGGCGGAAGCGCGGCAGAGGCAAGCCCTGCTCCACATCCGCCGATGCCAAGAGCGCCGCACAACGTTACATCCGGTTACGAAAGGTGACAACCGCTCCGGAACGAGTTTGCGAGTTCTACCGTTGTTAGGCCCGAGCGTATAGAAAAAGGAGAACCACCATGAAGAAGCTGACATTTGCTTCCTGCATCATCCTCGCGACAGCCTTTACCGGCCAAGCCTTTGCACAGCAGGGTACTGTTACAGGCGCCGCAGGCGGCGCGGTCACCGGCGCGATCGTTGGCGGCCCGGTTGGCGCTGCAGTTGGTGGCGTTATCGGCGCCGTTGCCGGGACAGCAATCGACCCACCACCGCGCGAAGTCGTGACCTACGTCCAGGAACAGCCGCTGCCTACCACCGCCTACCGGGTCGAGCAGCCGATCGCCGTCGGCAAGCGGATCCCGCAGACCGTCGTCGTGACCCCTGTGCCAAGCAATCCGAAATACGCGTACACGGTCGTCAACAACCAGCGCGTCATCGTTGATCCGGAAACCAACACCGTGGTTCAGGTGATCGAGCAGTAAGTTCGGTCTGACATCACCAGACCGACAAGGCCCGGCGAGCTTCCTCGTCGGGCCTTATTGATTGCGGAAATGACTAGACGACGACCTTTTGGTCGACCCGGTCTTCCTGACCGAAGAATTTGAGATAGCGCTCGACTTCCGACGGTTCGCCGGTAGCCTTGCGGGGATTGTCGGAAAGCTTGACGGCGGGGCGGCCATTCGCTTCGGTCACCTTGCAGACGACCGAGATCGGCTTGAGACCGGCGATTTCCTGTGGCGCACAATCGGCAAAATCATTGGTGAGGTTTGTCCCCCAGCCGAAGCTCATGCGTGCCCGTCCCTCGAAATGGCGATAGGTATCGACGATTGCTTCGACATCCAGACCGTCCGAAAAGATCAGCAGCTTTTCTCTCGGATCACGCCCCATCTTGTTCCACCAGGCGATGATCTTTTCGCCGCCTTCAATGGGCGGTGCGCTGTCCGGCCGGAAGCCGGTCCAGTCGGCAACCCAGTCCGGCGCGTCGCGCAGGAAGGCGGCCGTGCCGAACGCATCGGGAAGCACGATCAAGAGGTTGCCGTGATAAAGCCGGTTCCAGTCTTTCAGCACCTGATAGGGTGCCTGACGCAGGTCCTCGTCGGTCTCCGCCAAGGCTGCGGCAACCATCGGAAGTTCGTGCGCGTTGGTGCCGACGGCTTCGAGATCGGAATCCATTGCCAGGAGCACGTTGCTCGTCCCGGTAAAGGCGCCGCCGATGCCTTCCTTCAGGGCCTCGACACACCAGCGCTGCCACATGAAGCTGTGGCGGCGCCGCGTGCCGAAATCGGAGATACGAAGACCGGGAAGCGTGCGCAGACGCTCGACCTTCTCCCACATCTTGGCCTTGGCACGGGCATAGAGCACATCGAGGGTGAAATAGCCGAGCGTCCGCATGGCGGAGCGGGACCGCATTTCGTTGATGATCGCCAATGCGGGGATTTCCCACATCGTCGTCTCCATCCACTTGCCGTGGAAGGTCAGCTCGTATTGGCCGTTATGCTTGGAAAGTTCGTATTCCGGCAGTTTAAAGGTCGACAGCCAGGTCAGGAATTCCGGCTCGAAAATCTGCTTCTTGCCGTAGAAGGTGTTACCGGTGAGCCAGATCATTTCCTTCTTGGAAAGACCGACAGTGCGGGCATGATCGAGCTGCTCGCGCAAGGCAGCCTCGTCGATTTCCTCGGCGAGTTTCACGCTGGTCGTCCGGTTGATGACCGAAAAAGTCGCGTTGACGTCCGGATAAAGTTTCCAGATCATCTGCAACATCAGCAGCTTGTAAAAATCGGTGTCGATCAGACTGCGTATGATCGGGTCGAGCTTCCAGGTGTGGTTATAAACCCTGGTCGCAATATCAGTCTTCGTCATGCCTGCCCCTGCCCGGCCAGACGGCCGGCTCCACCACATCGGCGTCTCGCGAGATTTCGAAACCCTGCGCCAATCCCGGGCAAAGTCTTATCGGCAAATGACTTGGCAAGTCCAGAACGCAATTCGGCCGCGAGATCGCGGCCGAACGAGACGGCCAATCATGGATTTCCGGAGGGACGATCATTGGTTGTCGGGGCCTGCGGCTGGGTGACCGGTGCGTTGCTGGGTGCTGCGCCGGTGGAGTTGCCAGGTGTCGTGCTACCAGCCGGCGGCGTGGCGGTTTGCTCCGTCGGAGCATCTGTCGATTCGCCCCACCACTCGGCGCCGCTCCAGGCGACGACCGCAAGAACGAGACCGCAAACCAGCACGATCAGCATCGGCTTGCCGTAGGAACCCTGCCGCGCTTCGGTCGCAGTTTCCTGAACCGGTGCGCCGTTCGGGTTGGAACTTGTGCCGCGCGAGACGTTCGGTGTGGGTTTGTCGGCATCGAAACGGGTGTTCATGATCACTCCTCCATTGCCGGCATCATCGTCGTCACGCCGGTCCATGCCAGCTAAACCGCGGGTTGGTGCGAATGGTTCCGTTTCGGCCCTTCGGGATCGGGAACATGGCCTAATAGCCGGCTGTGCGGTCCACGACGTGCTGCAGTGCCTCACCGGCTTCGAACCGCTGCATCTGCACCTCGGCATTGCGAAACAGTGCGCGGATATCCGACGCGGAGGCTGCATGCGGCGTCACGATGACGTTGTCCATGGCCCAGAAAGGGCTCTCCTTCGACAACGGCTCCTGTTCGAAGACATCCAGCGACGCTCCGCCCAGCATGCCACTCTCGAGCGCTGACACGAGATCGGCCTCGACCTGGCTGCCGCCGCGGCCGGCGTTGATGAAGACCGGTTTGCCAAGAGCGCCACCTTGACGGAGTTTCGCAAACAGCGACGAATCGAACAGGCCGCGGGTCTCCGGCGTCAGCGGCAGGAGGCCGACAAGGATATCGGTGCGGCCGAGAAATGTATTCAGCCCATCGGCATCGAACGTTTCGACGCCTTCGATGACCTTGGGGCTGCGTGACCAGCCGACGACGTTGAAGCCCATGACCTTGAGCTTGGCGACGGAATCCAGACCGAGCTTGCCGAGGCCCATGACACCGACCGTGAGGTCCTTTGCCTCCGGCTGGGCGAGCTCACGCCATTCGCTGCGACGCTGCTGGGCAAGGTAGGTCGGCATCTGTCGCAGGTGGCTCAGCGCCTGCAGGACAACCCATTCGCTCATGCGTGTCGTCAGGCTCTGATCGACGAAGCGGACGATCGGGCGATCCGGCAGTCCGGGTGTGGCCAGGATTGAATCGACGCCGGCGCCGCCGGAAAAGAGCACGTCGAGGTTCGGCGCGCGCTGGAAGAGATCGACATCCGGCTTCCACATGACCGCATAGCGCGCCTGGGACAGATCCGCCGACTTGTCTGCGGCATGCAGGATGGTTCGCCCGGGAAACGCTCCCTCAAGGGCCGCGTGCATTTCACGCTGCTCGAATTTGAGATCGATGACGACCGCGCCTTTTTCGGACATGTCCTGTTCCCGGATTTTGAGATTACTGATTGATGGCGCCGGCTTCGACGGCTTCCAGGTTGAAGGCGGCGGCCATCAGGGCGCGGGTATAATCCTCGCGGGGTGCCCGGAAGATCTGATCGGCCGGGCCCTCTTCGACCACCTTGCCGAGCCGCATGACGATGACGTGGTTGGCGAGCGCCTTCACCACCTTCAGGTCATGGCTGATGAAGAGGTAGGCGAGGTTATGCTTCTTCTGCAGGTCGCGCAGAAGATCAACGACCTGCGCCTGCACGGTCATGTCGAGCGCCGATGTGGGTTCGTCGAGCATGACGAAGCGCGGCTTCAGCACCATGGCGCGGGCAATCGCGATACGCTGCCGCTGGCCGCCGGAGAATTCGTGCGGGTAACGCCAGCGCGTGGCCGGATCGAGCCCTACTTCGCCAAGCGCCCAGACGACGCGGGTATCGCGCTCATCGGCCGAAAGCTGGCTCTCGTGAACCTTGAGGCCTTCGGCAATGATTTCGCCGACCGGCATGCGCGGGCTGAGCGAACCGAACGGATCCTGAAACACGACCTGCAATCGATCGCGGAACGGCCGCATCTGCTTGAAGGTATATTTGCCGATATCGTTGCCGATGAAGACGATGCGGCCTTCGGACGAAATCAGCCGGGCGAGCGCCAAGCCCAGCGTCGTCTTCCCGGAACCGGATTCGCCGACGACGCCGAGCGTTTCACCGGCGCGCAGCGTCAGGTCGACACCATCGACCGCCTTGACGTGATCGACCACCCTGCGCATGAAACCGGCCTTGACCGGGAACCAGACACGGATGTCCTTGCCTTCCATTACCACAGGGCTTTGCGGATCGACGACCGGCGGTTCGCCGCGCGGTTCGGATGCCAGGAGATGCTGGGTGTAAGGGTGCTGCGGCTTGGTGAAGACGTCCTCGACGCTGCCGGCCTCGACAATCTTGCCCTTCGTCATGACGCAGACACGATCGGCGAATTTGCGCACGATGCCGAGATCGTGGGTGATGAACAGCATCGACATGCCATGCTCGCCCTTCAGCGCGCGCAACAGATCGAGGATCTGTGCCTGTACCGTGACGTCGAGCGCCGTGGTCGGTTCGTCGGCGATCAAGAGTTTCGGCCGGTTGGCAAGCGCCATGGCGATCATCACGCGCTGGCGCTGGCCGCCCGAAAGCTCGTGCGGATAGGCCTGTAGGCGCTTTTCCGGATCGCGGATACCGACCTGGTTCAGCAGTTCCAACGTACGATCCCGCGCCGTCTGGCCGGAGACGCCCTGATGCAGGTCGAGGATCTCGCCGATCTGCTTCTCGATCGTGTGAAGCGGATTGAGCGAGGTCATCGGCTCTTGAAAGATCATCGTGATGTCGTTGCCGCGCACTCGGCGCAGGTCCGGCTCCGATGCCTGGAGGAGATCGCGGCCATCAAACAGGATCTGGCCGGAGGGATGGCTGGCCGCTGGATAGGACAGGAGTTTGAGGATGGAATTGGCGGTTACAGACTTGCCGGACCCGGATTCGCCGACAAGCGACAGAACCTCGCCAGGTTTGATGTCGAACGACACCTTGTCGACGGCAAGCGTCGTTGCGCCGCCCTGATGGAAGGCGACGGAGAGATCACGCACGGAGAGAAGCGGTTCGGTCATGGTTTCACCCAAACGTCTTTCTCGGATCGAAGGCATCGCGCACCGCCTCGCCGATGAAGATCAGCAGCGACATCATGATCGACATCGTGAAGAAGGCCGTGAGGCCGAGCCATGGCGCCTGAAGGTTGTTCTTGCCCTGGGCGATCATTTCACCGAGCGACGGCGATCCGGCCGGCATGCCGAGGCCCAGAAAATCGAGCGAGGTCAGTGTCGCAATCGAGCCCGACAGGATGAAGGGAAGGAAGGTCAGGGTTGCGACCATCGCGTTCGGCAAAAGGTGCCGATACATGATCGTGGCATTGCCGACCCCCAGGGCGCGGGCGGCCCGCACATATTCGAAATTGCGGGCGCGCAGGAATTCCGCCCTGACGACGCCGACAAAGCCTACCCAAGAGAACAATAGCATGATGCCGAGCAGCACGAAGAAGCCCGGCGGCAGAATGGCGGCGATGATCAGCAGGATATAGAGCACCGGCATCGACGACCATATTTCGATGAAGCGCTGCATCAGGAGATCGACCCAGCCGCCGAAATAGCCCTGAATGGCGCCTGAGGTCACGCCGATGACGGCCGAACAGATGGTGAGCGCAAGGCCAAACAGGACGGAGAGACGGAACCCGTAGATCATCCGCGCCGTCACGTCGCGCGCCTGGTCATCCGTGCCGAGCCAGTTGAGGTTGCCGAGGCTGCAATTGGGATCCTGTGTGCCCTGCGGATAGGCCTTGCAGCGTTCATCGGCAGACATCAGCCAGAAGGGTTTTGTCGGCGCCGAATGGGGGATCTGCGAATTCACCGTTTGATAGGAATAGCGGATCGGCGGCCAGATCATCCAGCCATTGGCCTCGATTTCCTGCTGGATGAAGTCGGAGCGGTAATCCGTCGTGGCGAGAAAGCCGCCGAATTTCTCTTCCGGATAATCGATCATCACAGGATAGAGGATCTCGCCCTTGTAGGACGCAATGATCGGCCGGTCATTGGCGATCAACTCGGCGGACAGCGCCAGAACGAACAGGACCATGAAGATCCAGAAGGACCAGAAGCCGCGCTTGTTGGCACGGAAATTGGCCAGCCGTCGTCGATTGGTCGGCGACATCAGCGGGCGCTTTACGGGGATTGTCTCGGACGGTGTCACGGCAGGTGTCTGCATCACACGTCCCTCCGCTCGAAATCGATGCGCGGATCGATCCAGGTATAGACGAGGTCGGAGATCAGGCTGACGACAAGGCCCATCAGCGAGAAGATGTAGAGCGTGCCGAACACGATCGGATAATCGCGGTTGATGATGGAGAGGTAGCCGAGGCGGCCAAGCCCATCCAGCGAGAAGATGTTCTCAATGAGCAGCGAGCCAGTGAAGAAGGCCGAGATAAAGGCGCTCGGGAAACCGGCGATGACGATCAGCATGGCGTTGCGGAAGACGTGGCCATAAAGCACCTGCCGCTCGTTGAGACCCTTGGCGCGGGCGGTCGTGACATACTGTTTCTTGATCTCGTCGATAAAGGAATTTTTGGTCAGAAGCGTTGTCGTGGCAAAGGCCGATAGCGACAGCGCGATCAGCGGCAGCGTCAGGTGCCAGAAATAGTCGATGATCTTCTGCCACCAGGTGAGCTGGTCGAAATTATCAGAGACGAGGCCCCGCAGGGGGAACCAGTCGAGGAAGGAACCGCCTGCGAACATCACGATCAACAGGATGCCGAACAGGAAGCCCGGAACCGCATAGCCGACGATGACGATGCCCGACGTCCAGACGTCGAAGGTCGAGCCGTCCTTGACCGCCTTGCGGATGCCGAGCGGGATCGAGATCAGATAGGACACGATCAGGATCCAGAAACCGAGCGAGATCGACACCGGCAGCTTGTCGATGATCAGGTCGATCACGGACGTGTTGCGGAAGAAGCTTTCGCCGAAATCAAAGCGCGCGTAGTTCCACATCATGTCGAGGAAGCGGGTGAGCGGCGGCTTGTCGAAACCGAATTGCTGCTCGAGCTTCTTGATAAATTCCGGATCGAGCCCCTGAGCGCCGCGATAGCGCGATTCATCGCCACCGCCGCCCTGCCCGATCATATCGCCACCACCGGACAGGCGGTCGCCGCTATCCTGTCCCTGAACCTGCGCAATAATCTGCTCGACAGGCCCGCCGGGTGCGAACTGCACGACGAGGAAGGAGATTGCCATGATGCCGACCAGCGTCGGGATCATCAGCAGCAGGCGACGAAGAATATAGGCGCCCATCAGAGAACCCTGCTTTTCGGCTGTGGCCCGATGTCGGACAAAACTCCGGACGCACGTCCGCTTCGCACGTCTGCTGGGACTGCTCTCGCATCACCGAAATCCGGCGCAGGGGTCAAACGGCAATCCTCATCGTAGGTGCGAATCAATCGGGTCATTTGGAACAGGTGCGCAGAAGCCACGCAAGCCCGTCAGTTTCTATGATCACTTCTTGGCCGCGGTCGACGACCATGTCGAGGGGAAGCCGATACCATATTCCGGCAGCTTTGCAGGATGGGTGATCCGGTTCCAGTAGGCGATCTTGGCTTCGCCGGAGTAAAAGAGTGGAACCACGTAACGTTTTGCCAGCAACACGCGATCCATCGCCTTGACCGCAGCGACCTGGTCGTCACGGTTCGGCGCGAAGACGATTTTCTTGATCAGGGTATCAACGGCCGGATCGGCGATGCCGGCAAAGTTGCGCGATCCATTGCGATCGACCGACTCCGATCCCCAGTAATCCGCCTGTTCGTTGCCGGGGTTCATCGATTGTCCCCATACGTTCCAGATCATATCGTAATCGAAGCTGCGGGTTCGATTGATATACTGCGAGGAATCAACGGTGCGAAGCCGTGCCTCTACCCCGATCTTTTTCAGACTTGCCACGAAAGGATTGACGGTACGCTCCAGCGAGGCGCTGCCGAGCAGGATCTCGAAACTCATCGGCTGTCCGGTTTTGGCATTTACCATCCGGTTGCCTTTCAACTCCCAGCCCGCCTCTTTGAAAAGGCTGATTGCCTTGCGCAGATTGTCACGAACCTTGTTGGGGTCGCCACCGACCGGATTTGTAAACGGGGTGGTGAAGACCGATGGGGGAACCTGGTCCTTCACTTCGTTCAGGATCTCAAGCTCGCGTCCCTGCGGCAGACCGGACGAAGCAAGTTCGGTTCCCCAGAAGAAACTATCGACACGCTTGAGACCACCAAAGGCGAGGTTCTTGTTCAAATCTTCAAAATCGAGCGCGTAATTCAGTGCCTCACGGACCCTCGCGTCCTTGAACATATCGCGCCGGCCATTCGGCACGAGCGCCTGCATGATGCCGCTTGCCCTGAATGGATTGGCGAGCGCTTCCTTTTTGATGCGCCCGTCCTTCACAGCGTCGAAATCATAGCGGGTGACCCACCGGCTGGAACTGTTTTCCTGCCGGTAATCGATCGTGCCGGCTCGGAAAGCCTCGAACTCGACATCGGCATCGGAGAAATAGGTGTAGCTGACGGTCCTGAAATTATTCTGGCCGAGGTTGATGGGCAGGTCTTTACCCCAGTAGTCGTCGCGCAGTTCGAAGCGGATGGCGGATCCGGGCTGCACCGAAGCGATCTTGTAGGGCCCGGACGCCATCGTGGGCTCAAGCGTCGTGCGGGAAATGTCGCGTTGCTTGCCGGCCGCATCCTTGCCTTCCCACCAATGTTTCGGGAGGATGGGGAAGTCACCGACGATAGATGGCAGCTCGCGATTGTTTTCCTGGTCAAACCGGAAGGTTACTTCGCGGTCGCCGGTCTTCTCGACGCTTGCGACATGGCGATAATAGCCGGAATACATGGCACTCAGCTCCTTGAGCTTCGCCATGCTGAAGATAACGTCCTCCGGCGTGACCGGCTGACCGTCAGCCCATGTCGCTTCCGCTCGCAGCCTGAACGTAGCAGTCGACATGTTCTCCGGATAAGACACCGCTTCGGCCAGGAGACCATAGGTGCTGAAGACCTCGTCCTCGGACCGTTTCATCAGCGTGTCGTAAATCATACCGACACCGGCTGCGGAAGCTCCGCGGTCTATCGCCGGGTTGAGGTTGTCGAACGTCCCCTCATCCGCCAGACGCAGTTCGCCTGCCTTCGGAGCGTTGAGATCCACATAGGGCAGTTGCTTGAAATCTGGGGGCAGAGCAAGATCGCCGATGACGGCGATCCCATGCCGCCATCTGGTGCCTGCATCCTGTGCCGCAACGGATGTGCCAATGACCGCGACGGCTGCCACGGTTACAAAACCCATCTTCCACCAAGCCAAGCCCATGCAACATCCCTTTGTCATTCGTGTTGCAGTGAAGCATAGGGCAAATAACAGCAAAAGACAGGCAGCCGCTGTCACAAGCGATTTATCCGCGAAATCCGGCAGCGGATGCGATCTCCATTTCAACAAAATCGCATTCCACGGTAGAAGAAGGACTGATTTGATTTGCGGCGGATGTGCATGAGACCGATTTCTAAGACCATTCTGGGCCTGGCTGCTGCCGCTTTGTTCTGCGGTGCGATTTCCGAACCGACGTTCGCCCAGGAGGAAAGGACTGCCAAACAGCTGTTCGGATCCGTGAAACTGCCCAATAGAGGCGATGCCGAACCGCTCGGCTTTTATGCCAAGGGCTGCCAGTCCGGCGCCGTGGCCTTGCCGACGGACGGGCCGACCTGGCAGGCGATGCGCCTTTCGCGCAATCGCCGCTGGGGCAATCCGGCGATGATCTCCCTGCTGGAGCAGTTCTCACGCGATGCGGCAGGTCTCGGCTGGGGCACGGGCATTCTGGTCGGCGACATCTCGATGCCGCGCGGGGGGCCGATGCCAAGCGGCCATGCCTCGCACCAGATCGGCCTGGACGCAGACGTCTGGTTCACGCCAAAGCCGCAGCGGCCGCTGTCGCCGGCGCAGCGCGAAGACATTCCGTTCACCTCGATGCTGGACAAGAGCAAGTTCCTGACCGTCGACAGCCGCCGCTGGAGCACCACCCATGCCCGTCTGGTGATGCAGGCGGCGAGCTATCCGCAGGTGCAGCGCGTTTTCGTCAATCCGGCAATCAAGAAGAAGCTTTGCGAGACCTGGTCCGGAGACCGCAGCCTGCTCGGCAAGGTGCGGCCGGTCTATGGCCATGACGAACACTTTCATATCCGCATGAACTGCCCGCCGGGCGCTGCCGGCTGCGAACGCCAGGCATCGACGCCTTCCACCGACGACTGCAACAGCAAGGCGCTCGCCTGGTGGTTTACCAAGGAGCCTTGGGCGCCGCCGAAGCCTGCGGATCCGAACAAGAAGCCGGTAAAGCCGCGCCAGGTTATGCTGTCCAACCTTCCCAGGGCCTGCGCTGCGGTTCTTAGCGCCCCCTCCCGCTCCGAGCAGGACGCGACTTTCCAGGGTGGTGGCCAGGGTGGCGGCGGGATGGCCTACTCTCCATCGGTACCGCTTCCTGCCGCGGCCAGCAGTCTGGATACGATGACGGACGGCGAGATGCCCGGCCCGGGCTCCAACGTTCCACTGCCGAGCCCGCGTCCTTCGCGCTGATCGGGATTCCGTCGGGACCATCTTTTCTTCCCGCCGGAGGCAGGCTAGAAGGCCAAGCATCAATCGCCAGCAATCCGATCTATGGCTTTGCAGAGGAATTCCATGTCGACGCTTCCCTGCATCGCGCTTATTGCCCACGACCTGAAGAAGGACGAGATGGCGGAATTTGCGCGCCGGCATCAGGCGGCGCTGTCCCGCTTCCGTATCGTCGCCACCGGCACGACCGGTGGCCGCGTTCTTGAAGCTGCTCCCAATCTCGATGTCACCCGTTTGAAAAGCGGTCCGCTTGGCGGTGACCAGCAGATCGGCGCGATGATCGCAACCGGCGAAGTGGGCATGCTGATCTTCTTCATCGATCCTTTGAGTGCCCTTCCCCATGACGTCGACGTCAAGGCGCTGACCCGGCTTGCAACCGTCTACGATATTCCGATGGCGCTCAACCGCGCCACGGCAGAAAAGCTTGTTGATTTCCAGTAGGAGGAGAGAATTCGCCATGGCTGAAGTGCAACCGCACACATTCGCCTTCCCGATCCTGATCGGCGATATCGGCGGCACCAATGCCCGCTTCTCCATCCTCGTCGATGCAACGAGTGCGCCGGATCAGTTCCCGCATGTGCAGACGGCAGACTATGAAACGATCGACGATGCGATCGCCGATGTCGTCTTGAAGAACTCCGTGCACAAGCCACGCAGCGCGATCCTTGCTGTCGCCGGCCCGATCGATGGTGACGAGATCGACCTCACCAACTGCGACTGGATCGTGCGTCCGAAAAAGATGATCGGCGAACTTGGCTTCGATACGGTTCTCGTGCTCAACGATTTCGAGGCCCAGGCACTGGCCGTTGCCTCGCTGTCTGCAGCCGATCGCCAGCCGATCGGTCCGATCGCCGAAGCGACCGAGGCTTCGCGCGTCGTGCTGGGTCCCGGAACCGGTCTCGGCGTCGCAGGGCTCGTTCATGCCCGTAACACCTGGTTCCCAGTCCCCGGCGAAGGTGGGCATGTGGATATCGGTCCGCGTTCGAAGCGGGATTTCGAGATCTTCCCGCATCTGCGCCGCATCGACGGCCGGGTGTCGGCCGAAGAAATCATTTCCGGCCGCGGTCTTCTCAACATCTACAACGCCGTTTGTGCTGCCGATGGCATCGCTCCGAGCCTGGATGCTCCGCCCGAAGTGACCGAACAGGGACTTTCCGGCGAAAACCCGCAGGCGACGGAAACGATCGAGCTTTTCGTCCGCTATCTCGGTCGCCTTGCCGGTGACCTCGCGCTCATCTTCATGGCACGCGGCGGCGTCTTTCTCGGTGGCGGCATCTCGCCGCGGATCCTTGATGCATTGACGAAGCCCGCGTTTCGTGAAGAGTTCGAAGACAAGGCGCCGCACAACGAGCTGATGAAGACCATTCCGACCTTTGTCGTCACGCATCCGCAGGCGGCCCTTGCCGGTCTCGCCAGCTTTGCGCGCTCGCCTGCGACCTACGGAATTGCGCTGGAAGGCCGTTGCTGGCAGCGGTAGTTGCGCCGGGCCGACGTGCCCGAATGCAACAGCGCGATGGAATCACCCGCGATTGGCTGGCAAAAGCCTGCCCAAGCGTTTAATAGCGCCTTCGGAAATATACTCCGGCATGACGCCGAAACGGGAACGCCCTATTGAACGCCGCAAAAGACAAGAAGCGCCACGTGGATTCCGTCACCATCGTGAGTGTGCTCAAGCGGGTGATCGCCGAGAATGGCCGGGATCACGTGCGATCCTATGCGTTTGCGATCTCCTGCCTGGTCATGGTCGCCCTTTCGACAGCCTTCACGGCGTGGATCATGGAGAAGGTCGTCAACGAGGCGTTCGCCAACAAGCGGGCGGATATCGTCTGGCTGATCTGCGGATCCATTCTTGCCGCCTTCGTGCTGCGCGGCTTTGCCACTTACGGCCAGGCTGTGACGCTGTCGAAGATCGGCAACAATATCGTTGCCCGTTATCAGCGCCGGATCTACTCGCATCTGATGTCGCTGTCGGTTGGCTTCTTTGCCGAAGCCCGATCCGCCCATCTTGCTGCCCAGATCAGCCAGAACATCAACGGCGTTCGTGACGTCCTCAACCTGACGGTCACCTCCACGGCGCGCGATCTCCTGACGCTGGTCGCGCTGATTGGGGTGATGGTGACGAAGGACTGGGTCCTGTCGCTCATCGTCTTTGCAGTCGCACCGCCGCTTCTTTATGCGCTGCGCTATGTTTCCAAGCGCCTTCGCGCCGCCACAAGAGAGGCTGTTGAACAGAACAGCCGCGTGCTTGGCGCCATGCAGGAAACCATCCAGGGCATCGCCGTGGTCAAGGCTTTCACGATGGAAGGCGAACTCGACAGCAAGGTGAGCCGCATCATCAAAGCGGCAGAAGGCCGCGCCAACCGTATCGCCCGTCTGTCGGAGCGCACGTCGCCGCTGACGGAAACCTTTGCCGGCTTTGCGATCTCCAGCGTGCTGGCCTATGCGGCGTTCCGCTCGATCTATGACAACGTACCTCCAGGCGCTTTCTTTGCCTTCGTCACCGCGCTGCTGATGGCCTATGACCCGGCACGACGGCTGGCCAAGCTGCAGGTGCAGCTCGACCGTGCCGTCGTCAACGCGCAGATGATTTATGCCCTTCTCGATATGCAGCCGGCACAGCGGGAAATGGCCGGTGCCAAGGACCTCGTCGTCGACAAGGCGCGCGTCGAACTGAAGAACGTCGTGTTCTCCTACGGCAGTGGCAGCCCGATCCTGCGCGGTGTCGATCTTGTGGCCGAAGGTGGCCAGACGACGGCGCTTGTCGGTCCATCCGGCGCCGGAAAATCGACGATCATCAGCCTCATTCCCCGTTTCTACGACCCGGCGGAAGGCGCAATCCTGATCGACGGGCAAAACATTGCCGAGGTCACCAAGTCGTCGCTGCGCCATCAGCTCGCCTATGTCTCGCAGCAGCCCTACCTGTTTGAAGGCACCATCCGCGACAACATCCGCTACGGCCGGCCGGAAGCGACGGATGCCGAAGTGGAAGAGGCGGCAAGACTTGCCTATGCCCACGACTTCATCCTGGCGCAGCCGCTTGGTTACGAAACGCCTGTCGGCGAAAACGGCATGAGCCTGTCCGGCGGCCAGCGGCAGCGGCTTTCGATTGCCCGCGCATTGGTGCGGAATGCGCCGATCCTGCTGCTCGACGAAGCAACGTCTGCGCTCGACAACGAGTCCGAGGCCGCCGTTCAGAAGGCGCTCGATACCGCCATGCGCGGACGCACCGTCATCGTCATCGCGCATCGTCTTTCCACCGTCGTCAAGGCCGACAAGATCATCGTGATGCATGAGGGCCGGGTGATGGAAGAAGGCACGCATGAGGTTCTTGCGCAGCGCAAGGACGGGCTCTACGCTCGCCTCAACAACCTGCAACTGCCCGTCAAAGATTTTTCGTAAACCCTTTAGGAAACCCGTCGCCCATGGCCGCAAACGACATGAAGCTTGTAGTGGTTGGCGCGGCAGGCCGTATGGGCCAGGCCCTGATCCGGATCATCCACGAGACCGACGGTGTCACGCTGCATGCCGCGATCGAACGGGACGGCTCAGCTTTCGTCGGCAAGGATGCCGGTGATCTTGCAGGAACCGGGCCGCTTGGCGTCATCGTCACCACCGATCCCCTGAAGGCGTTTCTCGACGCCGATGGCGTTCTGGATTTCACGGCACCCGCAGCAAGCGTGACGTTTGCCGGGCTCGCCGCACAGGCGCGCATCGTGCATGTGATCGGCACGACCGGCTGCGGACCGGAGCACGAGGAAAAATTCGAGGCTGCCGCCCGGCATGCACGGGTCGTGAAGTCCGGCAACATGAGCCTTGGCGTCAATCTGCTCGGCGTGCTGACGCGCGATGCGGCGAAAGCGCTTCCTGCTATTGGCTGGGATATCGAAATCGTCGAGATGCACCACAAGCACAAGGTGGATGCGCCATCCGGCACCGCGCTGCTGCTTGGCGAGGCAGCGGCTGCCGGGCGTGGCATCGATCTTGCCACGCAATCGGTTCGGGTGCGCGACGGCCATACCGGCCCCCGCCCCGCCGGCACGATCGGCTTTGCGACGCTTCGCGGCGGCTCCGTTGTCGGCGATCATTCGGTCATTCTTGCCGGCGAAGGTGAGCTGGTGACGCTGTCGCACAGTGCCCGCGACCGTTCGATCTTCGCGCGCGGCGCGGTGACTGCGGCCGTCTGGGCGCGCGACGAAAAGCCGGGTTTCTATTCCATGCTCGACGTTCTCGGGCTTTCTTGACACTATCGGAGGAATTCAATTCATGAGCGGTACACTCGTCCTCGTTCGCCACGGCCAGAGCGACTGGAACCTGAAGAACCTTTTCACCGGCTGGAAGGACCCCGAGCTTACCCCGCTCGGCATTCAGGAAGCCGAGACCGGCGGCCAGGCGCTTGCCGATACCGGCATCAAGTTCGATATCGCCTTCACCTCCGACCTAAAGCGCGCCCAGGATACGCTGAAGATCGTGCTCGACAAGCTCGGCCAGACCGACCTTGAAACCATCCGCGACCAGGCCCTGAACGAGCGCGACTACGGCGATCTCTCCGGCCTCAACAAGGACGACGCTCGCGCGAAGTGGGGCGAGGAACAGGTGCATATCTGGCGCCGTTCCTACGACATCCCGCCACCGGGCGGCGAGAGCCTGCGCGACACCGGTGCCCGGGTATGGCCCTATTACATGACCGAGATCCTGCCGCGCGTGCTGCGCGGCGAAAAGGTGCTTGTTGCTGCCCATGGCAATTCGCTGCGCTCGCTGGTGATGGTTCTCGACCGTCTCAGCAAGGAAGAGATCCTCAAGCTCAACCTCGCGACCGGCGTGCCGATGGTCTACGTGCTGAACGCGGATTCGACCGTCGCTTCCAAGAAGGTTCTGGGCGACATGTCCGCCGCCCACTAAGACGCGCCAAGTCTTCAAGATCGCGCCGGCTCGCATGAACAATGCGGGCCGGCGTTTGCATTTGTCAGTTCTCGATCGTGAACTGCACCATGTCGGCCGGGAAGCGGCTGATTGCATATTGCACGGGCACGCCGTCCGGATCTGCGTTCAACGCGCGCGTGACCAGCATGATCGCACCCGGTGACAATTCCAGATCTGCAAGGTCGCCGCTGTCTGCGTGAACTGCCGTAACCTCGGTCGAGACGCGGAGATAGTCGGTCAGGCCGATTGCCGCGAAGGCTGCGGTTATGGAGCCGCTCTCGCGATAGGCCTCTGCGATCCCTGAAAAGCGATCGGCCGGGAACCAGGCGGTTGCCCGTGATACCGGACGGCGATCCGCTTTGCGCAGGGTTTCAAGCCGGATCACGGCAGCGCCGACCGCAAGCTGCAGGCGCGACGCCAGGTCCGGTGTCGCCGGTTCCTCGGATGCGGCCAGTAGCAGACCTTCCTTTTCTTTCGCCTGATCGCCGATGCCCTCGCTGAACCTCGTGCGCCTCGAAATCGGGAAATTGAGCCGCTCCTTGCGCTCGATCAACGTTCCCCGTCCCTGAACGGCCCGGACGATGCCTTCCTGCGCCAGCGCTGCCAGCGCGCTTCTGACCGTATGACGGTTCACGCCGAACTCCGCCGCCAGCGAGATCTCCGGCGGCACCTTGCCGGTCGCGTCGTAGTCGCCGTTTGCGATCGCCGTGCGGATACGGTCGGCTATCTGCCGCCACAACGCGACGCCACTCTGCCTTTGCACAATCACCCGGTCAGTACCCCTGTCACACGCTTGTTATACGCCAGCTTTATTGGTACATGTAATTTGTATGGTTGTCTATATAAATAGACATTTAGGAGATGACCGATGGATCTTGCGGGAAATCACAAGGCGCTGGCGGAACCGGAACAGCGGCGCCGCTGCATCGAACTTCTGGCGCAGACTTCGTGCGACGAACTGAAGGCCGCGTGGAACGGGCTATCCGAAAAGCAAACCGTCAAGCCGGTGCGTGGACCGGAAACCGGTCTGGTGATGGTTCGCGGCCGGATCGGTGGCGGCGGTTCGCCCTTCAATCTGGGTGAAGCAACAGTCACCCGCGCAACGATCCTTCTTGCCTCCGGCACGGCGGGCCATGCCCAGGCGCTCGGCACCGACAAGGAAAAGGCGTGGCTGTCTGCGATATTCGATGCCCTGTGGCAGGAAGCAGAGACGCGCAATTTCGTCGAAACGGCGCTTCTTTCACCCACGGAAAGCCGCATCGCCGCTGAGGACAGACAGAACGCCGAAGAGACCGCGGCAACCCGCGTCGACTTCTTCACAATGGTACGGGGAGACGATTGATGGCCGTTCATGCACAAGCACTCGCCGGTGGGTTCACCGATCCGGTCTTCCAGTCCCAGACCATTTTCAAAACGCTGATGGACGGAATGGCGCGGCCCGGAACGATCAGCAGCACCGAACTTCAGGCCGGGCAGCCGGAACCGCTCGGCAATGCTGCCGGCGCGATTGCGCTCACGCTCTGCGATCACGATACCCCGGTCTGGCTGAGCAACGGTCTTGCAAAGTCTGCGATGCCGGAATGGATCGGTTTCCATACGGGTGCACCGATAACCTGCGAGAAGGCGCAGAGCAGCTTTGCCTTTATCGAAGCCGGGACAGCGCCCTCTTCCTTCGGCCTGTTTGCCGCCGGTACCCAGGAATACCCTGACAGGTCCACGACGCTGATCCTCGAAGTCGCCGCTCTTGGCGAGGGTGAAAAACTGAGCCTGACCGGACCAGGGATCCTCGGCACCAGGACGGTCGCAGTCTCGGGACTGCCGGATATGTTTCAGAGGCTCTGGGACGACAACAGGGCGCTCTTTCCCCGCGGAGTCGACGTCATCCTCACCGCCGGAGCGCAGTTCCTGTGCCTGCCGCGCACCACCCGGATTGCCGGCTAAGCCGAAGGAGATCAAACCCATGTATGTTGCAGTCAAGGGTGGCGAGGCCGCCATTACCAACGCTCACGCATTGCTTGCCGACCGCCGTCGCGGCGACCGGGCGCTTCCCGCACTCACGATCGAGCAGATCGCCGAACAGCTTGGCCTTGCCGTCGATCGGGTGATGGCGGAAGCCTCGCTCTATGATCGGTCGCTGGCAGCGCTTGCCGTGCGCCAGTCGCGTGGCGATCTGATCGAGGCGATCTTTCTGCTTCGCGCCTACCGCACTACGCTGCCCCGCTTCGGCTCTTCCGTTCCGGTGGATACCGCGGCCATGAAGGTCGAGCGGCGCGTCTCGGCGACCTACAAGGACCTGCCGGGCGGCCAGCTGCTCGGCCCTACTTTCGACTACACGCACCGGCTTCTCGATCCCTCGCTGCTGACGGATGAGGTGATCGCCGATCCTGCACGCAAAGAGGCGTCCGGCGAGGAGATCATGCGCGTTTCCGACATTCTCGCACACGAAGGACTGATCGAGCCGGATGGCGACCTGCCCGATGACCACGCGGCAGGAGACCTGACCCGCGAGCCGCTGGAATTTCCGATGGGTCGTGACCTCAGGCTGCAGGCACTCGCCCGCGGCGACGAGGGCTTTCTGCTGGCGCTCGGCTACTCGACGCAGCGGGGCTACGGCCGAAACCACCCGTTCGTCGGCGAAATCCGGATCGGCGAGGTGGAGGTGGAGGTAGACATGCCGGAACTCGGCTTCCCGGTCTCGCTCGGGCGCATCCAGCTGACCGAGTGCCAGATGATCAATCAGTTCAAAGGCTCCTCCATCGCGCCGCCGCAGTTTACCCGCGGCTACGGGCTCGTGTTCGGGCAGAGCGAGCGCAAGGCGATGTCGATGTCGCTGGTGGATCGTGCGCTTCGTGCGGAAGAGCTTGGCGAAGACATTACGGCGCCGGCGCAGGACGAGGAGTTCGTCATTTCGCACTCCGACAATGTGCAGGCGACCGGCTTCGTCGAACACCTGAAACTGCCCCATTATGTCGACTTCCAGGCGGAGCTTGCCATGGTGCGCAAGATGCGCGCCGAGATTGAGGCCGCTCGCCACGGCGATACCGAGATGAAGGATGCTGCCGAATGAGTGCCGATCTCGCCACCTACAATTTCGCCTATCTGGACGAACAGACGAAACGGATGATCCGCCGGGCGATCCTGAAAGCGATCGCCATACCCGGCTATCAGGTGCCGTTTGCTTCGCGCGAAATGCCGATGCCCTATGGCTGGGGTACCGGCGGCGTGCAGGTGACGGCCGCGATCATCGGTCCGGACGATGTGCTGAAGGTCATCGACCAGGGTGCCGATGACACGACCAATGCGGTCTCGATCCGCGCCTTCTTCCAGAAGGTCGCCAATGTCGCGGTGACCACCCACACCAAGGATGCGACGATCATCCAGACGCGCCATCGCATTCCCGAGCAGAAGCTGACCGAGGGCCAGGTGCTGGTCTACCAGGTGCCGATCCCGGAACCGCTGCGTTTCCTCGAGCCGCGCGAAACCGAGACCCGGAAAATGCATGCACTCGAAGAATACGGGCTGATGCATGTGAAGCTTTACGAGGACATTGCCCATAACGGCCGCATCTCCAAGACCTATGCCTATCCGGTCAAAGTGGACGGTCGCTACGTGATGGATCCCTCGCCGACACCGAAATTCGACAATCCGAAAATGCACATGTCCGATGCGCTGCAGCTGTTCGGCGCCGGACGTGAAAAACGGATCTATGCGGTTCCGCCGCATACCGAAGTGGTCAGCCTGGATTTCGAGGACCACCCGTTCGAGATCCAGACATTCGAGCAGGATTGCGCACTCTGCGGCGCACACGGCGTTTATCTCGACGAAGTGGTGCTCGACGACCAGGGCGGACGGATGTTCGTCTGCTCGGACACGGACCATTGCGAAGACCGCCGCGAACATGGCCATGTCGGCGAGATGCTCGCCCCCAACAAGGAGGCTGCGGAATGAGCGACAATCCCCTTCTCAAAGTCAGCGGCGTTTCGAAATTCTATGGTAGCCGGATCGGTTGCCAGGATGTCAGTTTCGATCTGTGGCCGGGCGAAGTGCTCGCCATCGTCGGCGAATCCGGTTCGGGCAAGACGACGCTGCTCAATTGCCTGTCGACCCGGCTGATACCGAGCGCCGGCAGCGTCGAATACCGGATGCGCGACGGCAACTTTCGCGATCTCTATCACATGAGCGAGGCCGAGCGGCGTTTCCTGATGCGCACCGACTGGGGTTTCGTTCACCAGAACCCGGCCGACGGTTTGCGCATGACGGTATCGGCGGGCGCGAACGTCGGCGAACGGCTGATGGCGGTCGGTGACCGCCACTACGGCAAGATCCGCGAAACGGCGACCGACTGGCTGGGACGCGTGGAAATTTCCGCCGACCGCATCGACGACCAACCCCGCGCCTTTTCCGGCGGCATGCGCCAACGTCTGCAGATCGCCCGCAATCTCGTGACAGGTCCGCGCCTCGTGTTCATGGACGAACCGACCGGTGGCCTCGACGTCTCGGTGCAGGCAAGACTGCTCGACCTTGTGCGCGGGCTCGTCAACGATCTCGGCCTTTCGGCCATTGTCGTCACCCATGATCTCGCGGTCGCCCGCCTTCTCTCGCACCGGATGATGGTGATGAAAGACGGTCATGTGATCGAACAGGGGCTCACCGACCGTGTCCTCGACGACCCCCGCGAGCCCTACACGCAGTTGCTCGTTTCCTCGATTCTCCAGGTATAGGACAGACCGATGGCCACTCCACTCGTCGTCTCGGAAGTCTCCAAAAGCTTCATCATGCACCTGCGCGACGGCATCAAGCTGCCGGTCGTCAACGACGTAAACTTCTCCGTGGCCGGCGGCGAATGCGTCGTGCTCGGCGGACCCTCGGGGATCGGCAAGAGCTCCATCCTGAAAATGCTCTACGGCAACTATGCCGTCGATGCAGGCCAGATCCTGGTGAACCACCAGGAGAAGATCGTCGATATCGCGGCAACGGATCCGCGCACGATCATCGAGGTTCGCCGGCATACGATGGGTTACGTCAGCCAGTTCCTGCGCACCGTGCCGCGTGTGGCTGCCGTCGACGTGGTCGCAGAGCCGCTCGTTGCCCGCGGTATCGATGCGGCGGAAGCCAAGGACAGAGCGGTCGAACTCCTCGCCAGGCTCAACCTTCCGCACGAACTCTGGTCGCTTCCGCCTGCCACCTTTTCCGGCGGCGAGCAGCAGCGCGTCAACATTGCCCGCGGGTTCATCACCAGCCACCGTATCCTGCTTCTCGACGAGCCGACCGCATCGCTCGACGCCACCAACCGGCGGGTGGTGATCGAGATGATCGCTGCCAAGAAGGCCGAGGGGGTTGCCATGCTCGGCATCTTCCACGACGAAGAGGTGCGCGAGGCCGTTGCGGACCGTATTCTCGATGTCAGTGCGTTTTCACCACGAAAGGCAGTTGCCGCATGAGTGCCAAGGTCGGTATCAACCCCGTTATCCACGCGACGGCGAGCGTCAGCAATTCGACGATCGGTCGCTACACGGAAATCTCCGAGCGCTGCCGCATCGACGAGGCCGAGATCGGCGACTACTCGTATATCATGCAGGATGGCTCCATCTGGTGCGCGACGATCGGCAAATTCGTCAACATGGCCGCTTCCGTCCGCATCAATGCAACGAACCACCCGACATGGCGGGCCACGCTGCATCATTTCACCTACCGTGCCGCCAACTACTGGGACGATGCGGATGACGAGACCGACTTCTTCGAGTGGCGCCGCGACAACCGCGTGACGATCGGCCATGACGTCTGGATCGGCCATGGTGCCACCGTGCTGCCGGGCGTAACGGTCGGGAACGGGGCGGTGATCGGCGCCGGAGCCGTGGTGTCGAAGGATGTCGCCCCATACACGATCGTCGGCGGCGTGCCGGCCAAGCTGATCCGGGAACGCTTTACGAGGGAGGTCGGTGACGGCATGGATCGCCTCGCGTGGTGGGACTGGGATCACCTCAAGCTGCGCACCGCACTCGATGACTTCCGGGCGCTTTCGGCTGAGGACTTTCTTGCGAAATACGCGGCTTAGCAAAGCATTCCAGCAGCGCAAAGATGTAACAAAACCTACATAAAACCGACATTCAGGGTTCATCAACGAAGTCTAATCCGATCCTCACCAGGCAATGGGACGGATTGAAAAACATGAAGTTTGAACTGAGGAATGTCACCCGACGTTTCGGCGATCATATCGCAGTCAACGCCGTCAGCGTGGAGATCCCTCAAGGTCAGATGGTCGGCGTCATCGGTCGCTCCGGCGCCGGCAAGTCGACCCTCCTGCGCATGATCAACCGCCTGCAGGAGCCGAGCTCCGGTTCCATCCGGTTTGGCGATCTCGAGGTTTCCGCTCTCAAGGGCGCCGGCTTGCGCAACTGGCAGCGCGATTGCGCGATGATCTTCCAGCAGTTCAATCTGGTGCCGCGCCTCGACGTCATGACCAATGTGATGCTTGGCCGGTTGAACCACCGATCCACCATCATGAGCCTTCTCAACATCTTTACCGACGACGAGCGGATGGCTGCGATCGGAGCGCTCGAGCGTCTCGGTATCGAGCAGACGGCCATGCAGCGCGCCGGCACGCTTTCCGGCGGTCAGCAGCAGCGCGTCGCCATCGCCCGCGCCCTGATGCAGGCCCCGAAAATGCTTCTGGCCGATGAGCCGATCGCATCGCTCGACCCGCTCAACGCCAAGATCGTCATGGACGCGCTGCGCGACATCAACGAGCGCGAGGGCATCACCGTCATCACCAACCTGCACACGCTCGATACGGCGCGCGCCTATTGCGAGCGGATCATCGGGATGGCAGGCGGCCGCGTCGTCTTCGACGGCACGCCGTCGCAGCTGAACGCGCAGGCCGTCAGCGAGATCTACGGATCGGACCGCGACGGTGCCGGCATCGACGAGACGATGACCTCGACCAGCATCAACAATCCCGCGGCCCCTGCGACTGCGGCCAAGCAATCGGCCGGAATAGGCAGCCTGGCAAGCGCCAGGGCCTGAGCCGCATCCAGATCGTCTGCCCACGTTAAGGGCGCGTTGCTTCACGACCCAACTCCGGATGATCCGGAAACAGGAGATCACCATGTTCAGAAAAACTATGCTTGCTGCCGCGACGCTCAGCCTGCTCGCCGGTTCCGCCCTTGCCCAGGACGTCAAGGTTTTGCGCATCGGTCTCGATGGCTCGGAAAACGAAGCCGACCAGATCCGCAACACCCAGTGTGTTGCCGATGGCCTAAAGGCTGCGACCGGCGTATCCGAAGTGAAGCTGTTCCCGTCGCCGAACTATAACGGCGTTATCCAGGGCCTGCTCGGCGGCACGATCGACATTGCTTCGATGGGTGCGGCTTCCTATGCAGCCATCGCGCTCAAGGACGACAAGGCCGTTGACCCGATCCTGACCTACACGGGTTCCGACGGCTCCAGCGGTTACTACTCGATCATGGTTGCCCGCAAGGACAGCGGCATCAAGACGCTGGCTGACCTCAAGGGCAAGAAAATCGGCTTCGCCGATCCGGATTCGACCTCGGGCTATCTCGTCCCGAACGTCGCGCTGCCGAAGGAAATCGGCATGCCGGTCAAGCAGTATTTCTCCGAAACCGGCTTCGGTGGCGGCCACGAGAACCTGGTTCTCGCCGTCCTCGACAAGAAGTTCGATGCCGGCACGACGTTCGGTTCGGGCGTTGGCAAGTGGGAAGAAGGTTATAGCGGCGGCAACCTGCACCAGATGGTCGCCAAGGGTAACCTCGACATGGACGATATCGTCCAGGTCTGGAAGTCGCCACTGATCCCGAACGGTCCGCTGATGGTCTCCAACAAGGTTCCGGCCGACATGAAGGCCAAGGTCAAGGCCTTCTTCATGGAACTGCCGAAGAAGAACCTCGCCTGCTTCCAGTCCTTCACCCAGGGCAAGAACAAGGACTACATCGAAGTCAATCCGGCCTTCTACCAGACGATCGTCGACGCCCGTAAGTCCGTTATCGGCGGCTGATCATCCTTCAAAAGACCTGGCGGCGGCATCTGCAGAAGGTGCCGCCGTTCTGCAACGAGAGACACGGGCATGGCGACGATCAGCAAACAGACGACCGGACATCTCGGCGGCAATCTCGACGGCGCCCCCGGCAGCCGACTGGGACCAGCGGCATCCCTGATGATGCAGCATTACCGGCAGCAGCTGCGAACCCGCCGCGTCTATACCGCTATTACGATTGGCGTGTTTCTGGTCGTGCTGTTCGCCTCGCTGAAATTCGCCAATGACGCCAATGCGGGCAAGTTCTTCGAACGCCTGCCCTATATGTTCGATTTCATTCGCAGCTTCGTGCCTGACAGCCCGATGGAAATCATCCGGGCGATGTTCGACCTTCCCTCCCCCTATGCCGACGGCTCGCTGAAATATGATTACACGGCCGATCGCCACTATATTACCGAGACGTTCTACATCCCGAATTTCTTCTACCAGCTGATCATCACCATCAACATCGCGCTGGTTTCGACGATTATCGGTTCCGCCATCGCCTTTCTGCTGTGCTTCTTCGCGTCCACCAATCTTGTCGGCGCCGGGCCTGTGCGTTTCGTCGTTCGCCGCATCATGGAAATCCTGCGTGCCTTTCCGGAAATCGTCATTGCCGGACTTCTGACGGCGATCCTGTCGATCGGGCCGATCGCCGCGATCATTGCGATTACCGTCCACACGATCGGCGCGCTCGGAAAGCTGTTCTTCGAGGTGGTCGAGAATTCCGACATGAAGCCGGATGAAGGTTTGCGGGCCGCCGGTGCATCCTGGGTCGAGCGGGTGCGTTTCGCGATCGTTCCCCAGGTGCTGCCGAATTTCGTGTCCTACACGCTGCTGCGCGCCGAGGTAAACGTGCGCGCCTCGACCATTATCGGTGCGGTCGGTGGCGGCGGTATCGGCGAGGTGTTTCGCCTGGCGATCGGTCGCGATCATGCGGCCAAGACCTATGCCATCATCATTCTGCTCCTCGTCAGCGTCATTGCCATCGACCAGTTCTCGTCCTGGCTTCGCCGCCGGCTGATCGGCCAGCAGTCCTTCGAACTTGGCAGGGGAGCAGCCTGATGCCATCGGTACCTGCCATCAATGCATCCGACAGAGAGCGCTTGCGCGAAACCTATCCGCAGGTGTTTCAACGGTCCTTCCTGCAGCGCTACGGACTGGTGATCGGCTCCGGACTGATCCTCGCCTATCTGGTTGCCTGCTTTTTCGCCTTCAATGTCGGTCCCGCCTTCAGGAACGGCCAGTGGGACCGAGCATCGCTCTATCTCCAGGACTGGTATTCCTGGCGCGCCCAGCCGCGCCTGCGTTTCCAAGACGACGGCACCGTCAAGCCGCAGTGGTCGAGCCGCGGGCAGTATGCCGAAGGTTCCGACATCTCCTGGCTTAAGCCAACCGAAGGCGGCGGTTACCGCGTGACCTATGGCAGTGATGCGGATCGTCTGGATGTGACGCCGGGCCGGGTCGATGTCTATCTGAACGGCACGGTCTATCCAGTCACGATCGACAGCAACGCAGCGACGGCGCCAGCCGATGCGCCTTCGGCCCTCCGCCAAGACGGAGCCAAGGTGCTGGTCGATTACGGCTTTGAGGGTCAGGCG
The DNA here is from genome assembly GCF_017876855.1 of Rhizobium sp. PvP014. NCBI lineage: Bacteria > Pseudomonadati > Pseudomonadota > Alphaproteobacteria > Hyphomicrobiales > Rhizobiaceae > Rhizobium > Rhizobium sp. PvP014. The sequence goes on along the minus strand of NZ_JAGIOT010000002.1, from coordinate 2,971,674 downwards.
GAAATCCGCCCGGCGCAGGTCTATGTGCAGCGTCGCTTCCTTGGATGGGCAAACTTCCTGTTCGACACCAAGTCGGCATTCTGGGGCAAGAGCTGGGGCGAGCTTGCACACCTTGCAACGATCGGCGAGCGGCTGGATCCGGCACGCTCGAACATCGGCCACATGCGCGACGACTTCCTTGGCAATAATGTCTGGCAGCATGCGGACATTCTGTCGAAACTGCTTCAGACGCTGGTCATGGCCTTTGTCGGCACGCTGCTCGGGACGCTGTTCGCCTTCCCGCTCGCCTTCATCGCGGCGCGCAACATTACCCGCAACCGGGCCGCCAACTGGGGCATGAAGCGGTTGTTCGACTTCCTGCGCTCCGTCGACATGCTGATCTGGGCGCTGTTCTTCACCCGCTCCTTCGGCCCCGGACCGATCCCCGGTATCGCGGCGATCTTCTTCACGGATGCCGGTGCGCTCGGCAAGGTCTATTCGGAAGCCGTCGAGAATGTCGACGACAAGCAGCGTGAGGGTGTCAAATCGGTCGGCGCACCCTCCGTCATCGTCAACCGCTTCGGCGTCGTGCCGCAGGTGCTGCCGGTGTTCATCTCCCAGTCGCTGTATTTCTGGGAATCGAACACCCGTTCGGCGACTGTTATCGGCGCCGTCGGTGCGGGCGGCATCGGCCTCAAGCTGCTCGAAGCGATGGGCACCAATGCGGACTGGGACAAGGTTGCCTACATGGTTCTACTGATCCTGATGGTGGTCTTCCTGTTCGACAATGTGTCCAACGCGATCCGCTCACGTCTGATCGGTGGCCCGACACATTAAAAGGTTGCCGCATCATCATTCTGTCATGGAAATCTTTTAGCCGAAGGCTGTCTCGAGGCGCGACAGATGGTTAGTCTCGGACATCGCCCTTTTCCTGATTCCGGAACCATGCCTTGCGATATGCTCTCTACTTTTCGCCCGCAGCGGATCATCCGCTGACGAAGACCGCCTCCCGTTGGCTCGGCCGCGATGCCTTCCGCGGGGAGCGCTTCGAGACAGCGGTCGTGGATGGCATTCCCGAAGAGGATGTGCACGCGCTGACGGCCGATCCGCGGCGCTACGCCTTTCATGCGACGCTGAAGGCGCCGTTCGAGCTTGCTGAAGGACGCAGCGAGGCCGAACTGCTCAACGCTTTCGAGAGGTTTGCGGCGGCGACACCGGGTTTCGACATTCCGAATGCCGTCATCGGCCAGCTCGGCCGTTTCTTCGCTCTGGTGCCTGACCAGGTCCATCCGGAACTGCAGGCCTTTGCCGCCCGCGTGGTCCAAGATTTCGAGCCGTTCCGCGCGCCGCTTTCGGATGCCGATATTGCCCGGCGCAAACCGGAGAACCTTTCACCCGAACACCGCGACAACCTGATGACCTGGGGCTACCCCTACGTCATGGACGAGTTCCGCTTTCACATGACGCTGACCGGACAGGTCCCGCCCGAACAGGCGCCTGCCATGCGCACGGCACTTGAAACCAGATTTGCAGATTTTACCAACGCACCGCTCTCCATCAACGGAGTTGCGCTCTTCGTAGAGACCGAGCGGGGCGCAGATTTTACAGTTCACCGCTGGCTGCCCCTGGCGCCGGCCTCCGATATCAGAAAGACGACCCCATGACCGTCGAGACCGTATTCACAAATGCCCGCATCGTGCTGGAGGACAGCATCGTGACCGGCTCCATCCAGATCCGGGACGGCAAGATTGCAGACATTTCCGAGGGGTCCGCACAGGTCGGCGAGGACTTCGAGGGCGATTATCTGATCCCCGGGCTTGTCGAACTGCATACCGACCATCTGGAACAGCACTATTCGCCCCGTCCGGGCGTGCGCTGGAATGCGACGGCAGCGATCCAGGCGCATGACGCTCAGATCGCTTCTTCCGGCATCACCACCGTGTTCGATTGCCTGCGGATGGGATCCGACGAAGACGGCGGCTTTGAGCAGGGCGAGATGCGGGCGATGGCAGACGCCATCCAGGCGGCAGAGCGCCAGGGCCGCCTGCGGTCCGAGCATCTTATCCACCTTCGCTGCGAAGTTTCGGCAGACAATGTGCTGGATCACTTCGCCGATTTTGCCAACGACCCTTTTGTCAGGCTCGTTTCGCTGATGGATCACGCCCCTGGCCAGCGCCAGTTCCAGACGATGGACCAGTACATCTTCTACTACCAGAAAAAGCGCGGGCTTTCCGACGAAGCCTTCAAGATCTTCATCGACAAGCGTGTGGAAGAGTCCGAGCGCAATTCAACCCCGCACCGCATCGCCATCGCGAAGGTCTGCGCCGATAACGGCATTACGGTTGCAAGCCACGACGATGCGACGCTTGCGCATGTGGACGAGGCGATCGGCAATGGTGTGAAGCTCGCCGAATTCCCGACCAGTCTCGATGCCGCCAAGGCCTCGCACCAGGCCGGCATGAGCGTGCTGATGGGCGCGCCCAATATCGTGCGGGGCAAGTCGCATTCCGGCAATATTGCCGCCCGCGATCTGGCTGAGAAAGACGTGCTGGACGTGCTTTCGTCCGATTACGTGCCGCTCAGCCTTCTCTACGCGCCGTTCATTCTGGCCGATGACGTCGACAGCATTTCGCTTCCGAAGGCGATCGCCATGGTGAGTGCGACGCCGGCCCGCACCGTCGGGCTCGACGATCGCGGCCGGATCGCCACCGGCCTGCGCGCCGATCTGGTCCGGGTCCATCGTCCGGAGGGCGTGCCGGTGGCGCGTGCCGTGTGGCGCGAAGGTCGGCGGGTCGCCTGATGGACGGCCGCCCGGCGAATAGCGACAGTGGCAAAAGCGGCGTGATCGTCGTCGTGGTCGGCCCGAGCGGTGCGGGCAAGGACACGCTGATGGCGGAGGCTGCGCGGCATTTTGCGGGTCGTGACGACGTGGTGTTTGCCCGCCGCACAATCACCCGGGACCCGGCTTCCGGCGGCGAGGACCACGACGGCGTCTCGGAGGACGAGTTCGCTGCGTTGGAAAAAGCCGGACGCTTTGCCGTGTCCTGGAATGCGCATGGGCTATCCTATGGCATTCCCAGGGATACGCTCGATGCCGTCGAAGATGGCCGTCTGGTCATCGCCAATGGCTCCCGTTCGGCGCTTGCACACTTCCACTCAGCGTATCCGGCCACACTGGTCATCAACGTCATTGCCTCGCGCGACGTGCTCGCCGCGCGGCTCGAAGCGCGGGGACGGGAGTGCCGCGAGGACATCCTGCGGCGTCTCGAGCGCGGCTCCCTCACTGTCGATGGCGACTATTCGGTCGTGACGATCGACAACAGCGGGTCCCTGAGCGAAGCCGCCCGGACACTGATCGACACGCTGGAACGACGTCTTTTCCGGCGCGTGTGATTTTGCGACTATCTTCACGACGGGCACTTTACAGTCCCGATTTTGCCTCTATGTGGACTTTCTAACATAAGAGGCGCAGCATGGACCAAACGCGAAGGCTTGATGACTTAGACGACGGGAAGGCTGCGGGAACGGCAAGGCTCAATCTGGAAGCCCGGATGACCGTGCTCGAGATCGTGTCCATCACCTCGCTCGCCATGGCGTTGGATACCTCCGAAAACGCGAATGTTGATCATGCCAAGGGCATTGCCAGCCTGATCCTCGACACCGTCCACCACCGCTGTCGTGAACTGGGCATGACGGATGAAGGCAGCCAGTCGGCGCACCGATACGCCGACGAGCTGCTATCGACAGCTCTTCTGTCCCTTTACCCCAACGGCTGATCAAGCCAGATCAGTGCGCCTCGTCCCAGTTCGCGGCGGCGCGCGCGTCCACCTTCAGCGGCACCCGCATCGAGACAGCCGGCATTGTCGCCTCTTCCATAGTCGATACGATCAGCGGGATCGCTTCTTCGATCGCAGCATCCTCGACTTCGAAGATCAGTTCGTCATGCACCTGCAGCAGCATGCGGACCTTTTCGTCGAGACCGGCCTTCTTCAGGGCAGGCTCCATCCCGATCATCGCACGGCGGATGACATCAGCGGCCGACCCCTGGATCGGGGCGTTGATGGCAGCGCGTTCATTGAAGGCGCGCATCGACGGGTTGGACGACTTGATATCGGGATAATGGGAGCGACGGCCGAAGATCGTTTCCACATAGCCATGCTCACGGGCAAAGGCCTTCGTCTGCTCCATGTAGTCCTTGATACCGGGAAAGCGCTCGAAATACCGCTTGATGTAATCGCCTGCTTCCGAGCGATCGATAGACAGCTGGTTGGCAAGACCAAAAGCGGAAATTCCGTAGATGATGCCGAAGTTGATCGCCTTTGCGCGGCGACGGACCTCACTCGACATGCCCTCGACGGGAACGCCGAACATTTCCGATGCGGTCATCGAGTGAATGTCGATGCCATCCGCGAAGGCCTGACGCAGCTGCGGAATGTCGGCGACGTGGGCGAGGACGCGCAGCTCGATCTGGCTGTAATCCGCGGAGAGAAGCTTGTGGCCGGGGGTCGCGATGAATGCGGTGCGGATCTTGCGGCCTTCGGCATTGCGGACCGGGATGTTCTGAAGATTGGGTTCCGACGAGGAAAGACGCCCGGTCGTGGTCGATGCCAGCGAATAGGACGTGTGGACGCGCTTGGTCTGCGGATGGACGTAGCCTGGAAGCGCATCGGTGTAGGTGGATTTCAGCTTTGTCAGCTGGCGCCAGTCGACGATCTTGCGCGGCAGATCGTGACCAGTCGCGGCCAGATCCTCCAGCACGCTTGCCGAAGTCGACCACTGGCCGGTCTTGGTCTTGGCACCGCCGGGCAGGCCCATCTTGCCGAACAGGATATCGCCGAGCTGCTTGGGAGAGCCGATGGTGAATTTTTCGCCGGCGAGCGCATAGATCTCGTCTTCGAAGGCCGCCGCCTTCTGCGCAAGCTCGCCGGAAAGGCGCGACAGGATCTGCCGATCGATAGTGATGCCACGTTCTTCCATATCGGCAAGAACAGAGACCAGCGGTCGCTCGAGCCGCTCGTAGACGCGTGTCAGGCCGGCTGCCGCGAGCTGCGGTTTCAGCACCATCCAGAGACGCAGCGTGACATCCGCGTCCTCGGCCGCATAGGCAGTCGCCTTCTCGATATCGACGTAATCGAACGTCACCCCGCTCTTGCCGGAGCCAGCGACGTCCTTGAACGCGATCGGCTTATGATTGAGCCAGCGTTCGGACAATGCGTCCATGCCGTGGTTGGCCTTTCCGGCCTCCAGCACGTAGGACATCAGCATCGTATCGTCATGGGCCTGGACGGTTATGCCGTGCCGCTTCATGACGAGGTAATCGAACTTGAGGTTCTGCGCGACCTTGAGGACGGTCGGATCTTCCAGCAGCGGTTTCAGGCGATCCAGCGCTTCGCGGCTGGCCATCTGGTTTTCGGCCAGACCACCGCCTAGGAGATCGCCGACACCGGTCTTGTGGGTGAGCGGAACATAGGCGGCGCGGACTTCGAGACCGGACGGGCTTTCGGTATTGTCGGCGATCGCCAGCGAGAAGCCGACCAGTTCGGCCTGCATCGGGTCGAGCGAGTTCGTCTCCGTGTCGAAGGCGACGAAACCGGTCTCGCGCGCCGCGCGGATCCAGTCATCAAGCACTTCCACATCGCGGATCGTGACGTAGTTTTCCATATCGAGCTTGGCCTGCCCGAACGCGGCGATACGAGCTTCGGCAAAGGAGGCTGGCGTCGCTTCGCCGGTTACCTTTGCGACCGTTGAAACCGCTCGCTCGGCGGGCGCCGGAGCTGTGGCCTCTCCCGTATCGGCCTTCGCCGCCTCGCCCGCATCGAGGTCTGGACCGCGGGCGGCATCGTCCCATTCGACCTCGACATCCGCCGCTTCTATTTCATCGGCGTTGCAGTCGCAGGCTGTGGCAACCCTTCGCGTCAACGTTCCGAAGTTCATGGCCTTGAGGAAGCCGATCAGCTTTGGTCCGTTCTGGGGTTCGAGAACCAGCGCATCGAGTTCGAGCTCCAGGGGAACATCGGTGCGCAGCTCCACCAGTCGCCTCGACAGGCGCGCCTGCTCGGCAAAGGCGATGATGCTTTCGCGGCGCTTGACCTGCTTGATCTCTCCGGCGCGGGAAAGAAGCGTTTCGAGATCGCCGAACTCTTCCAAAAGCTGCGCTGCCGTCTTCGGCCCGATGCCCGGAATACCCGGCACGTTGTCGACCGAATCGCCGACCAAAGCCTGGAGATCGATCATCTTTTCAGGCGCTACGCCCCACTTTTCGACGACGTCGGGCACGCTGATCTGCTTGTCCTTCATGCTGTCGTACATGTGGACCATCGGCGTCACCAGCTGCATCAGGTCCTTGTCGGAGGACACGATGGTGACGTCGGCGCCCGTCGCTTCGGCCTGGCGGGCATAGGTGGCAATGATGTCATCCGCCTCGAACCCCTCCGTCTCGATGCAGGGGAGGTTGAAGGCGCGGGTCGCCTGGCGGATCAGACCGAACTGCGGAACGAGCTCTTCCGGCGGCGCGGACCGGTTGGCCTTGTACGCATCGTAGATCTCCTTGCGGAAGGTCTTCGAGGAATAGTCGAAAATGACGGCGAAATGCGTCGGCGTGACGCCGACAGACGTATCGCGCGCATCGGTCAGAAGCTTCCACAACATGTTGCAGAACCCCGACACGGCGCCCACCGGCAGCCCGTCTGATTTGCGGGTGAGCGGGGGCAATGCATGAAACGCCCGGAAGATGAAACCGGAGCCGTCGATGAGGAAGAGATGATCGCCTTTTTTCATGAGGATGGAATACCCCGAGGCATCTTCGGCGTCCACGAAAAGTTCGCCGGCAGCGCCACCGAACGCTCACCGCAACGTTACCGATTTGTAATAGACCAATCCCTTGAAAAGCCGCATTCCGCCGCACATTTCAAGCTTACCGGCGATTGATCACGCCGCAGTCTGGCACCCGGCTTGCCCCCTGCCGCGTCAGACCGGACAAAGGCTCACCCCCCTCTCCGGGCCTTTGTTCTTCTATCATGCCGCCACGACCGCTCCCCTCCCGGTCGTGGCGGTTTTTGTTTGCGGCTCACAGCATCTAGCGAAGCGTTGCAGGGTTGGCGAAAGCACGGCGTGCGATATATCCTTCCGGGCAAGGTCTGTTTGGACTTTCAACCGGGAAGCAAGATACCGAAGCCATGGCATTCGATCGCTCTCATTCCGCAACCTATCTCGCCAATCAGCTTGCGAAGGGTTTTGCGCGATCCCTGCAACAGCGCTCAAGCAGCCTCGGCTTTTCCCCGGGCCAGTTTCCCGTTCTCCTGGAACTCTGGCAGCAGGATGGCCTTACCCAGAAGCAACTCCTGGACAAGCTCGAGGTGGAGCAGGCGACGGTTGCCAATACGCTCGCGCGGATGCAGCGCGACGGTCTCATCGAGCGCATCCCCCATCCTGACGACAAGCGGGCAAAGATCATTACCCTGACGGCGCTTGGCCGCAGCCTGGAGGCCCGTGCGGTGGAGGCGGCAGCGGAAGCCGACGCGGCCCTGTTTTCCGGGTTCAAGCGATTCGAGCGTGACCTGATGATCGAATACATGCGGATGATTTTGGAGAACGCCCGCAAGCTCTAGGGGGCGCCAGAGACTTGTCAGTGCAAGGTTGCAGTCGACGTTACTGCCCGCTAGTTGTCCTGCACCAATCAGCCTTTTCCATTGTACGGTGACATAAAGGCTTGCTAGTTTCCGGAACGAGCGTCGCAAGCCACGTCTACAGCGGCGCCGAGCATCCACACACAGGATATTGTTATGACCGAACTTTCCCCCGTTCTTGACCGTGCCGATCAGAACCTCAGCGCCAGCATCGATCGGATGTTCGATCTCGTGCGCATCAAGTCCATCTCGACTGATCCGGCCTTCAAGGACGATTGCCGCAAAGCTGCTGAGTGGCTTGTCCAGGAATTGACGACGCTGGGCTTCGAAGCATCCTTGCGCGACACCCCCGGTCATCCGATGGTGGTCGGTCATCACGCGGGAGCAACGCCGGATGCGCCGCACGTTCTGTTCTACGGTCACTACGACGTGCAGCCGGTCGATCCGATCGAGCTCTGGGAACATGATCCTTTCGATCCGAAGCTGAAGGAGCTCCCGGGTGGCCGCAAGATCATGACCGGACGCGGGACATCCGACGACAAGGGCCAGTTGCTGACCTTCGTCGAAGCCTGCCGCGCCTACAAGGACGTGCATGGCGCGCTGCCGATCCGCATCACCATCCTGTTTGAGGGCGAGGAAGAATCCGGTTCGCCGTCGCTGAAGCCTTTCCTCGAAGCCAATGCCGAAGAGCTCAAGGCCGACTTCGCCCTGGTCTGCGATACGGGCATGTGGGACACCGACACACCGGCAATCGCTGCCGCCCTTCGCGGCCTGGTCGGCGAAGAGATCACTGTCACCGCTGCCGACCGCGACCTGCATTCCGGCCTTTACGGCGGTGCTGCCGCAAACCCGATCCACATTCTCACCGGTATCATCGCCGGCCTTCGCGACGACACGGGCCGCATCACCCTTGAAGGTTTCTACGACGGCGTCGAGGAAACGCCTGAAAACATCAAGGCAAGCTGGGAAACGCTTGGTCGCTCGGCCGAAAAGTTCCTCGGCGAAATCGGGCTCTCAGAGCCGGCCGGCGAAAAGGGCCGTTCGGTTCTGGAAATGACCTGGGCCCGACCGACCTGCGAGGTCAACGGGATCTGGGGCGGTTACACTGGCGACGGCTTCAAGACCGTCATTGCGGCCAAGGCTTCGGCAAAGATCTCGTTCCGCCTCGTGGGAACGCAGGACCCGGACAAGATCCGCGACGCGTTCCGCGCCTATGTGACATCCAAGATCCCGGCGGACTGCAACGTCGAGTTCCACCCGCATGGTGGCTCGCCCGCGATCCAGCTTTCATACGACTCACCGGCCTTGACCAAGGCGAAGAGTGCACTTTCGGACGAATGGGCAAATCCAGCCGTCATCATCGGCATGGGCGGCTCCATTCCGATCGTCGGCGATTTCCAGAAGATGCTCGGAATGGATAGTCTGCTGGTCGGCTTCGGACTCAATGACGACCGGATCCACTCGCCGAACGAGAAGTATGACCTGAAGTCCTACCACAAGGGGATCAGGTCCTGGGTCCGGATCATCACGGCCCTCGCAAAGTGAGGGCATCGGCGGGGCGCAGCAGACAGCGCCTTTGCCGATACACGTCCAGCTCATACGAAACGAAAAAGGTCGGGCTAGCCCGACCTTTCTGATCCCAATCACAAGTGCCAGTACATCCGTGGTCACTCTTATGGGCATGCAATGCGAAACAGCCGCCGTCGACGACATTGGCTCTAATGTTCATCGTCTCGCGAATTGGTTAATATTTGGTTAACGGCGCTCTGTGCCTTGCTCGAAACGCATCGTCGGAACGCAAAAAGGCCGGTCGATGACCGGCCTTCATGAATAAATGAAACGAGTATCTTAGACGGCGCGGAGGCTGTCAGCCGATTCCTTGCCGGAACGGCGGTCGGTCGTCAGTTCGAAGCCGATCTTCTGACCGTCCTGCAGCTGGCCGAGGCCTGCGCGCTCGACCGCGGTGACGTGAACGAAAACGTCCTTGCCACCGTCGTCAGGGGTGATGAAGCCGTAGCCCTTGGTTGCGTTGAACCATTTTACAGTACCAGTCGCCATAACGATGCCTTTCTCTTGCAAATGACCGACTGCCCCGTTCGGAATTTCCCGGGGCGTTTGTGTTTCGTATTTGAAGAAAGATCGTCGCAGGCGGGGCAGTTTAGCCACGTGCTGGCTTGTCAAACAAATATCGATGCAGAGGATTTAAGGTCTGGCCGTTTTGGCGTCAAGCCTGCAGGACCGGGCGCAAATCGATCGATCCAGACGCGATCGTGGTGCCCTGCATCCGCTACATCGACGCAAGTTCTTGGAGTTGCGGGCCTTTTCGAGAGCTTCAGGCGCTTAAGATATCTCATCGCTCCAGCCCCTCAGCAAACAGAAAAGCCCGACGCGGGAGGAGGTGCGTCGGGCTTCTGAAACTGGCCAACAACTGGGAGGAGGAGTGTTGCCGGCCCCATCGGGGACGCTGGGAGGAGGAGTGCGTCCGTCGATGATTTAAACATACAGCGGAAACGCACAAAAAACAGACGTAATTTCGCACCGCAGCATTGCAAGAATTGCATGCCTCGCGAGACTTGCCCGCTGGATGCGCTTCGGTCATGCTGCACCCATGAGCCTTGAATCCGTACGCAGCTTTTTCGCGACCCACGCGCCTGACATCGAGATCATCGAGACCGAACAGAGTTCGGCGACCGTTCCGCTTGCAGCACTCGCGCATGGCGTCGATCCTGACCAGATCGCGAAGACAATCTGCCTGCGAGCGGGCGACGTCATGCTGTTGGTCGTAATGTCGGGAAACAGTCGCATCGACAATAAGAAGTTCAGGTCGGTCTTCAGCGCCAAACCGCGGATGCTGTCCGGCGATGAGGTCATGGCAGCAACTGGCCATCCGATCGGAGGGGTGTGCCCGTTTGGTCTTGCGACTGAGCTCCAGGTCTATTGCGACCTTTCGCTAAGGGATTACCCTGAGGTCGTGCCCGCAGCTGGAGCAACGAATGCTGCGATCAGGATAGACCCGGAACGACTTGCAGAACTCACCAAGGCCTTCTGGATCGACTGCGCCAGCCGAACGGATAGTTCGGCCGGCTAGACGGATAAGGTATTCTTAGAAGCGGTCGTTGATGTAACGCTGATACCAGGCCTGCTTGCTGTCGACGGACGCGTTGGCGACGAGATAGCCGATCGCAAAGCCGATACCGCCAATCAGGGTGATCAGGGTCGTGGTTGCTGCAGGATGCTCGCGGACAGTGGCGGCCACGGAATTTGCTTCTTCCGAAACGTAGCTTGCGGCATCGGACGCGCGGCTTGCAACGCGGTCATAAGCAACGCTGCCTTTTTCTGCCAACAGATCACGCAAATTGGCGATCTCGGACTTGAGGCTGGCGATCTCGGAATTAAATGCCGAGTTTTCGCTCGGCACATGATCGAAGGATGGCGACTGGGATTCGGTTGGCTTCAGGCTCTTTACGGATTCTGCCATTTTGGCCTCCTGTCTGTTGTTGATCGAGAGCACGGTCAACTTTCGAAGACAGGATATGTTCCTTGAATGGCCCGAATGTCTGTTCGACCCGGAATCTACCGCGCCTTGGCGAGAGTTTCCGCCAATGCAGCCAGTTTCTCTTTTTCGTCGGCGCCCTTTTGAAGCGAGTTGACGAGAATGAGCGCCAGTGCTTCTGCATCTGGACTGCTTTTATCGATGTGGTGCTCGGAGCAGGTCTCGTCGAAGACTTGCTGCAATAGGTTGAGCTGGCCGGAACTGACCGGCTTGCGGATAAGCTGACTTGGCATTTGCCCCTCACGTGCGGATGGCGAGGCTCCTCCCCATACCCCTGGGAGCCGCGATCAGGCTAAAAGACTTATCCGCTTGCAGCCTCCAAACCTCAGCGAAGGAAACGAGTGGATGCAGCCGGCAGTGTGAGATCTGACTAATTGAATAGCAATAACAAGATCGCACGGGTGCAATTTAGGGGGTTATTAACAATAGCCACACCCTTATCGCGAGCCACGCCGCCCGGCGCGCTTGTCACCGGAAGGCGTAGATCATCAATTTCTTCGGACCACGAATCAGGCAGCGCCTGCCGGGTCTCCCGTCGGCATCAGAGCCGGCTCCAATGTGGGATCCTGCGGGTTTTTCGTATCCCCCGGATCCTGCGTCGGGGTCAGCGGCGGCTTTTCCTGCGTGCGGTCGGGCACTCCGCCAGTCCCCACGGGACCACGGGGAGTCTCGACGCCGGGAGTTGGCAATGGGTCACGATTCGGCATGAATGCCTCCTTTGTCTCCGGGTAGGTCTAGAGGAAACGGCTATAACCAATGATTGTTCCGGTCCGCTCATCGGGCAGGGCTAGCGCTGGACGCGGATCGCGGGTCAAAGCCAGCGTTGCCTGTCGTGGGGCCGGGACGAAACGCCTAGCAGATAACCGAGTAGAAATGCCGCCACGCCGATGGATGCGGCAACGGATGCAGTAGCGGCCGGGTGATCCACAGCATGCGCTGCGACCATTCCCGCTTCGTCCTTCACCTTCGCGGCTGTGGATTTTGCTTTTTCAACGACGCCCGTTTCAGGGTCGATATCACCGGTGAAGCCGACATTGAGTGGTTTTCTCGCCATGGTCATCTCCTTTTGAAGACAATCCACGGGCCGGAATGAAGTTCCGTCCGCAAGACGCGACTGGGCATGCAGCGCCGCCGTAGCGGGTTTGCGGGCAAGGCCACCGAGCTTCTACATGAGCTGCAACTTCGACAGCGCCTCTCGCGTCAGAAACACATCGGTCTTTCCAGCCTCATAGGCCGGATGACTGAATTCAAACATGCCGCTGGAAAAGACACCGTTATGTGGCATCTCGAGCGCCTGCTTGACGCTGACGAGACCGACCGGAACACGCCGGTCGCCATTGATGACCACAGCCTCAACGATCCTGATCATGCACTCCCCTCCTCCAAGGTGGAACTCAAACCGATCCGACAGGCAAATTACCGTATATAGAAAGCAACTGTTTTACGTAGAAATCCAGCCTTTTTTAGGCGGCACTCATATTAAATAGCGTCCGATCGGATTTTACATCTCCTTAAATCGCCGCATTTACACTGCAGCGAGATAACTCGGGCGACAATTTGTGAGAACAGCGCATTCAGGATGCGCGTAACGGGGATATGCCGGCTCATCATGGCAGCCAGAAAATCGGACAAACGCGTCGAACCGTCTTTTGGCGGATCGCAGGACAAAGATGACTTCCGTCTCGACGCGGACGACCGCATCATTGGCAATGGACGCTCCACCCGGCGTGCGCAGAAGGCCGAAGACGACTACGACGATCTCCCGCCCCGCAAGAAACGCAAGCAGTCCGACCCGTCCAACGACCGCGACAGGTCTTCGCGCAAGGCATCGTCAAATCGCGGTGGCGACAATGGTGGCTTCTTCGCGCCCCTGAAACGACTGGTTTACTGGTGCGTCGTCCTGTCGATCTGGGCAGCGATCGGCATCGGTGGACTTGTTCTCTACTACGGCGCGCAGATGCCGTCTGCCAGCAGCTGGACCATTCCAGACCGTCCGCCAAACATGAAGATCACCGCGACCGATGGGTCGGTCATCGCCAACCGCGGCACGACTGGTGGCGAGGCGCTGGCGCTGGAAGACATGTCGCCCTACCTGCCCCAGGCCGTCATGTCGATCGAGGACCGGCGCTTCTATTCCCATTTCGGCGTCGATCCGCTGGGTCTGGCGCGCGCCTTCGTCAACAACCTGACAGGCCAGCCGATCCAGGGCGGTTCGACGATCACCCAGCAGCTTGCCAAGAACCTGTTCCTATCCCCGGACCGCACGTTCGAGCGCAAGATCCAGGAAGTGCTCTTGTCCTTCTGGCTGGAGACGAAATTCACCAAGGACCAGATCCTGGCGATGTACCTCAACCGGGTGTACTTCGGCGCGAACGCCTATGGTGTCGAGGCCGCTTCGCGTCGCTACTTCAACAAGTCGGCACGGGACGTCAACCTCGGCGAGGCGGCAACGCTTGCGGGTCTCTTGAAGGCGCCCTCGCGGCTTTCGCCTGCCAGAGATCCGAAAGCGGCCGAAGAGCGGGCACAGGTCGTTCTCGGCACGATGCGGGAAGAAGGCTACATCACTGACAGCGACCTCAAGACCGCGATGGCGCAGCCGCCTTCCAACGCCAAGAGCTCCTGGAACGGCGCCCAGCACTATGCCGCAGACATGGTGGTCGATGAGGTCAAGCGTCTGATCGGGGAGCCGAAGGTCGATGTCGTCGTCGAGACCACCGTCGATCTGCGTCTTGAGGAAGCCGCCGAAAAGGCTTTGAAAGATGTGCTGACCAAGGAAGGCGGCAAGCTGAACGCCTCGCAGGCGGCGCTTGTGTCCGTCGATGCGACTGGCGCCATCCGCGCAATGGTGGGCGGCCGCGATTATGCGCAGAGCCAGTTCAACCGGGCCGTCAAGGCCAAGCGCCAGCCAGGCTCGGCGTTCAAGCCGTTCGTCTATGCCTCGGCTCTCGAAGCGGGCTACAATCCGGACACGATCGTCAACGACGCGCCTGTCCGGATCGGCAACTGGACGCCGGAGAATTACGAAAAGGAATACAAGGGGCCGGTTCCGCTTTCCTATGCGATGGCTCATTCGCTCAACACCGTCGCCGCTCAACTGGTGATGGCGGTGGGACCTGAAAAGGTCGTGTCGATGGCGCATCGGCTCGGCGTCGATTCCGACATCCAGCCGAACGCCTCGATCGCGCTCGGGACATCGGAAGTCTCGCTGACGGAGCTCACCTCGTCCTATGCGGCCTTCATGAACGGCGGCTACAAGGCGACGCCTTATATCGTGAAGCGGATTGCCGATACGGACGGCAAGGTTCTCTATGAGGCCGATTACACCAACCCGCCGCGGGTTCTCAGCGCGCCAGTTGCGGCTGCCATGAACAGCATGATGTCGGGCGTCGTCCGTGACGGCACCGGCCGGGCCGCGCGCCTCGACGGCTGGCAGGTTGCCGGCAAGTCCGGGACGACCCAGTCGTTCCGCGATGCGCTGTTCGTCGGTTATACCAGCATCATGACGACAGGGATCTGGTTCGGCAACGACGACGGCGCCTTCATGAAAAAGGTGACGGGTGGCGGCCTGCCGGCAAAAGCCTGGAAGGAATACATGACGGTGGCAATGAAGGGCTATACCCCGACGCCACTGTTCGGTTTCAACAGCGGCCTTCAGCTGCCACCGCCCGTTGAGGAAGAACAATCGCCATCGACATCGATTGGCGACATCATTTCCGGCATCATACCGGGGGCGAGCGATCAGCGTGAAGCGCCTGCGCCCGACAATTTTCCGCCAGCTCCGCGTGCGCCGGTCCAACAGCCGGCACCTCGTGGAGAAGCCTCTCTTGAACAGCCGGCGCGCAGGCCTCCGCCCGCAACGCGCCAGCAAGTCCAGCCTGCCCCACCGGGCCAGCCCGATTGCGCCTATGGTGACAACGCGGTCTGCAACACCGGGACGGTTTATGACAACAGACCGCCGCCGCGACAGTATCGCGAAGGCGGTTCTGCCAACCGGGCGCAACCCGGAGAATACAGGGATTACCGCGAATATCGTGCCCCTTACGATAGCCAGGCACCGGTGCCGCCCGGCGATGTCGGCGGCCGTCCGATGCCGCCTTCGGACGTCGGACAAGTCTACCAGCCGCAGGAAACGCGTCGCACGACGCTGTACGATATCCTCATGGGCCAGTAGCCCGTTAGAAAGACAGAAGGAAAATTGCATTTTTTTGCGTGAATGCAGGCGAATTCCCGCCTTGCAGTCCGAAAAACCCGTCCTTATATACCCCGCATGACAGCAGCCGGTGCTGCGAAAATTCCCAGTCGAGGAACTGTCAAAGGAATGCCTTTCACGGGGTTCCGACAGTTCGCTTAAAGGAGAGAGAAGATATGGCAAAAGTAATTGGCATCGACCTTGGCACTACCAACTCCTGCGTCGCCATCATGGACGGCAAGGATTCCAAAGTCATCGAGAATGCGGAAGGCGCGCGCACGACGCCGTCCATGGTCGCATTTTCTGACGACGGCGAACGTCTCGTCGGTCAGCCGGCCAAGCGCCAGGCTGTAACCAACCCAACCAATACGCTCTTCGCAGTGAAGCGCCTTATCGGCCGCCGCTACGAAGACCCGACCGTTGAGAAGGACAAGGGCCTCGTACCCTTCGACATCGTCAAGGGCGACAACGGCGACGCTTGGGTGAAGGCTCAGGACAAGGCCTACTCTCCGGCCCAGATCTCCGCGATGATCCTTCAGAAGATGAAGGAAACCGCAGAAGCCTATCTCGGTGAGAAGGTCACGCAGGCTGTCATCACGGTTCCCGCATACTTCAACGATGCCCAGCGCCAGGCAACCAAGGATGCCGGCCGCATTTCGGGTCTTGAAGTTCTGCGCATCATCAACGAGCCGACGGCTGCAGCACTTGCCTACGGCCTCGACAAGAAGGAAGGCAAGACGATTGCCGTTTACGACTTGGGCGGCGGCACGTTCGATATCTCGGTTCTCGAAATCGGCGATGGCGTCTTCGAAGTGAAGTCGACCAACGGTGACACCTTCCTCGGTGGTGAAGACTTCGACATGCGTCTCGTCGAATATCTCGCAAACGAGTTCAAGAAGGAAAACGGCATCGACCTGAAGAACGACAAGCTCGCTCTGCAGCGCCTCAAGGAAGCATCCGAGAAGGCAAAGATCGAACTGTCGTCGTCGCAGCAGACCGAAATCAACCTGCCGTTCATCACGGCCGATGCTTCCGGTCCGAAGCACCTGACCTTGAAGCTGACCCGCTCGAAGTTCGAAAGCCTGGTCGACGATCTCGTCCAGCGCACTGTCGCACCGTGCAAGGCAGCCTTGAAGGATGCCGGCGTGACTGCCGCTGAAATCGACGAAGTCGTTCTGGTCGGCGGCATGAGCCGCATGCCGAAGGTACAGGAAGTCGTCAAGCAGCTGTTCGGCAAGGAGCCGCACAAGGGCGTCAACCCGGATGAGGTGGTTGCCATGGGCGCCGCGATCCAAGGCGGCGTTCTGCAGGGCGACGTCAAGGACGTTCTCCTTCTCGACGTGACCCCGCTGTCGCTCGGCATCGAAACGCTCGGTGGCGTCTTTACCCGCCTGATCGACCGCAACACGACGATCCCGACGAAGAAGTCGCAGACCTTCTCGACCGCCGACGATAACCAGTCGGCCGTGACGATCCGCGTTTCGCAGGGCGAGCGTGAAATGGCGCAGGACAACAAGCTGCTCGGTCAGTTCGACCTCGTCGGTCTGCCGCCGGCTCCGCGCGGCATGCCGCAGATCGAAGTCACGTTCGACATCGACGCCAACGGCATCGTCCAGGTTTCGGCCAAGGACAAGGGTACCGGCAAGGAACAGCAGATCCGCATCCAGGCATCTGGTGGTCTGTCCGACGCCGACATCGAGAAGATGGTCAAGGACGCCGAAGCGAACGCCGAAACCGATAAGAAGCGTCGTGCCGGTGTGGAAGCCAAGAACCAGGCCGAAAGCCTCATTCATTCCAGCGAGAAGTCGCTGGCTGAATATGGCGACAAGGTAACCGAGACCGACCGCAAGGCGATCGAGGATGCCATTGCCGCGCTCAAGGCTTCTGTCGAGGCTCCCGAGCCTGATGCAGATGACATCCAGGCGAAGACCCAGACCCTCATGGAAACATCCATGAAGCTTGGTCAGGCCATCTATGAGGCCCAGCAGGCTGATGGTGGCGCTGCCGAAGCCGGCAGGGACGACGGTGTCGTCGATGCCGACTACGAGGAAATCAAGGACGACAAGAAGTCGGCCTAAGTCTGGTTCCGTTGACGGATACCGCTAGATAGTCGACTAAGATATCCGGCTGCCATCGTGCAGCCGGAACCCTTTCTGGAGCCGGTTACCGCTTATGGCCAAAGCAGATTTTTACGAAACGCTGGGTGTCGGCAAATCCGCTGACGAGAAGGAGCTGAAAAGCGCCTTCCGTAAGCTTGCGATGAAATACCATCCCGACAAGAACCCCGGCGATGCGGAAGCTGAGAAGAAATTCAAGGAGATCGGCGAAGCTTACGAGACGCTGAAGGATCCCCAGAAGCGCGCGGCCTATGATCGCTTCGGTCATGCTGCCTTCGAACAGGGTGGCATGGGCGGCGGCGGTGGCGGCTTCTCCGGCGGCGCGGGAGCAGGTGGCTTCTCCGACATTTTCGAAGACATTTTCGGCGACATGATGGGCGGCGGCCGTGCGCGCCGGTCGTCCGGCGGTCGCGAACGTGGCGCCGATCTTCGCTACAATATGGAGATCACCCTCGACGAGGCCTATGCCGGCAAGACGGCGCAGATCCGGGTTCCGTCCTCGATCACCTGTGACGTCTGTTCGGGTTCGGGCGCCAAGCCCGGCACCCAGCCGAAGACCTGCGGCACCTGCCAGGGGTCCGGGCGCGTCCGTGCATCCCAGGGCTTCTTCTCGGTCGAACGGACCTGCCCGACCTGTCATGGCCGCGGACAGACCATCACCGATCCGTGCACCAAATGCCACGGCCAGGGTCGCGTCACCGAAGAGCGTTCGCTGTCCGTAAACATTCCATCGGGCATCGAAGACGGCACGCGCATTCGCCTGCAGGGCGAAGGCGAAGCCGGTGCGCGCGGTGGCCCAACCGGGGATCTCTACATCTTCCTGTCGGTCCGACCGCACGAGTTCTTCCAGCGTGATGGCGCCGATCTCTACTGCGCCGTGCCGATCTCCATGACGACGGCAGCGCTTGGCGGCACGTTCGATGTCGGGACGCTGGATGGATCGAAGTCACGTGTGACCGTTCCTGAGGGCACACAGGCCGGCAAGCAGTTCCGCCTCAAGGGCAAGGGAATGCCGGTGTTGCGGTCTTCACAGACGGGTGACCTCTACATTCAGATCCAGATCGAGACGCCGCAGAAGCTGACCAAGCGCCAGCGCGAGCTGCTGCAGGAGTTCGAGGACATCTCGTCCAAGGAGAACAATCCGGAATCGACGGGCTTCTTTGCCCGGATGAAGGAATTCTTCGACACCTGATGGCTGTCGCAACGACGAAGATTGCAAAACGCCGGCCCTGCGCCGGCGTTTTTCTTCGTTAAAACCCTTATAGACACCGCAATCTGCCCAGCCATTATTATAGAGCTGAACAAGCCCGCTCTGTAATTGCGGGACTGAAACAATCGAGACCAGACATGACGGACGGTAAACACTACTGGCTTCGCAAAGACGACAAGCAGGCGACCAAGGCCAACTTCCCGGAACTGTTCTTCGACCTGGTCTTCGTCTTCGCCTTCATCCAGTTGTCGGAAACGCTGGCCGCGGATTTCTCGCTCGGGATCGCCGCCGAAGCGCTGATTTTCATCTTCGCGCTCTGGTGGGTCTGGATCCACACGACCTGGGTCACCAATCTTCTCGATGCCGAAATAGAGCCCGTGCGGATCCTGCTGTTCGGCCTGATGTTTCTCGGCGTCATTCTGGCAATTGCCCTGCCGAGGGCGTTTCAGGACATGGGCCTGACCTTCGCGCTCGCCTATTCGGCCATGCAGATCATTCGATCGCTGTTTGCCCTCTACGCCTTCCGACACGCCGATCGGGCCTCCTATGTCACCTTCCAGCGGATTACCGTCTGGCTTTCGGTTTCAAGCGCTTTGTGGATCGCCGGCGGCCTCAGTGAACAGTCCGTCCGGGTGTATTTCTGGATCGCTGCGCTGGCGATCGAATATATCGCACCGATCCTGCGTTACCGGGTGCCCGGGCTAGGTGCCGCGCCTGCGGAAACGCTTGATATCAACGGCGAGCATATGGCCGAACGCTGCGCGCTGTTCGTCATCATCGCACTTGGGGAAACGATCCTCACCACGGGCAAGAATGCGTCCAGTCATCTGGAAAGCAGCTTGACGCCACTCGTGCTGTTTGTAGCCTTCCTTTCGACCGTGCTGATGTGGTGGATCTACTTCCATGACGGGCAGGAAAAGGCAGCCGACAAGGCGGAAGAAAGTTCAGAGCCGCAGGCGACCGCGAATCATCTTTTCACCTACGGTCATCTGCCGATTATCGCTGGCATCATCCTTACTGCAGTCGGTGAAGACTTCGCCCTGTCGCATGCGCACGAGCATGCAACGCTTGCTCAGGCTTTCGCGCTTCTAGGCGGTCCGATCCTGTTCTTAAGCGGCATGATCTGGGTAAAGACGCATTCGACAATGCATGTGCCATGGTCGCATTGTGCCGGCATTGCCGTCCTTGTTACCTGCTTTCTGCTCGTTGCGAGCCTGACAACCGTCCACATCCAGATGCTTGCGACGGGTTCGCTTCTTGCCGTCGCAATCTGGGAATATGTGGCCCTGAGGCGCTTTGCCCGCGCCGCCGCGTGACGGTCAGTAGTGTGGCGGCCTGGTGTTGGCCGGCGCTTCCAGCGAGGTTTCCTCGAGGGACAGAAAGCGTACGGTCAGCCGGTCGAGCTTCGAGCGGGTCTGCTCGACGACCGTCCACTGTTCGGCAAGCTGGTCGGACAGTTCCTCGATGACCTTGGCCTGATGCGCCGCCAATTCCTCCAGCTTCAAAATTCTATCGTCTTCGGTCACACTATTCACTCGCACTCGATTTCGGGCATTCGCCGGATCCTTCCGGCTGGGGCTTTCTCCGAGACTACAGCGTTTGGAACGGGAAGAAAACGGCGGGCACGGCCTGCAACTCGCCAAGGGTGATGTCAGTTACAGACCTGCGCTTGCCTTCTTGGCGCGAAGTCCTTAGCTCCTACGTGGAAACAACGCGATACAAGATGGCGCAAAAGACCTTCCTTTCCCGGTTGAAGCTGACCGACTTTCGAAATTACACCCAGGCTTCGCTCGATCTCGACGGCCGGCATGTCGTCCTGACCGGCGAGAACGGTGCAGGCAAGACCAACCTTCTCGAAGCCGTGTCCTTCCTGTCTCCCGGCCGTGGCCTGCGCCGCGCCGTGCTGAGCGATGTCACGCGCGTCGGTGCTGCCGCAGGTTTCAGCGTCTTTGCGGATGTGGACGGGATGGAGGGCGAAGTTTCGCTCGGCACCGGCATCGAAGCGAATGACGGCGACGGTGTCAGCCGTAAGCTCCGGATCAACGGCACGCCGGCAAAATCGACGGAGGAACTTTCCGACCATCTTCGTGCCCTGTGGCTGACGCCGGCGATGGACGGCCTGTTTACCGGCCCTTCGGCCGACCGTCGCCGCTTTCTCGATCGACTGGTTCTCTCGCTCGATGCAGGCCACGGTCGGCGGGCGAGCGATTTTGAGCGCGCCATGCGCAGCCGCAACCGGTTGCTGTCCGAAGGACGGTTCGACCCTGCGTGGCTTTCCGCAATCGAGGCCCAGATGGCGGGTCTCGGCATATCCATGGCAGCGGCCCGGCACGAGATGCTGGGACTGCTGAAGACGCTGTCTGCCAATCTCGGCGACACGCCGTTTCCGACGCCAGAGCTTTCGCTGGAAGGGTTTCTGGACGGTGCCATGGATCGGCCAGCGGCGGACCTCGAAGATGAATATCTCGCCATGCTCGCGTTAGGGCGTGGCCGCGACGCTGCAGCGGGACGAACACTGGATGGTCCGCACCGTGTCGACCTAACCGTTCGTCACCGCGAGAAGGACATCGAGGCTTCGCGCTGCTCGACCGGGGAGCAGAAAGCCCTGCTGATCGGGCTCGTGCTTGCCCACGCCCGCCTGACGGCGGATATGACTGGCCATGCGCCAATCCTGCTTCTGGACGAGATTGCAGCACATCTGGACGAGGGACGGCGCGCGACATTGTTCGATCTCGTGCATGGACTGGGCGGGCAGGCCTTTATGACCGGCACCGATCGCCACATGTTTGCAGCGCTTGCCGATCGGGCGCAGTTCCTGACAGTTTCCCATGGCGGCATAACCCGCTGAACCTGCTTACACTCGATTTCTGCGGTGCTATGATCCCATGATGGAAAACCAGAATTCGGACACGCTCCGCCCAGATGAAATCGAGCGCTATCGCCGCCATATCCTGCTGCCGGAGATCGGCGGTCAGGGCCAGCAGAAGCTCAAGAGCGCACGCGTTCTGGTGATCGGCGCCGGCGGCCTCGGCGCGCCCATTCTCGAATACCTCGCAGCGGCCGGCGTTGGCACGATCGGCATCGTCGACGACGACCGGGTCTCGCTCTCCAACCTGCAGCGACAGGTGATCCACGATACCGGCACGATCGGCGAGATGAAGACGAGAAGTGCGAGGGAAGCGATCGCGCGGCTGAACCCCAATACGAGGGTGATGGATTTCGAGGAGCGCTTCTCCGCCGAATGGGCTCAGATGCATCTTTCCCGCTTTCGCTTGCTGATCGATGGCTCAGACAATTTCGATACGCGGTACGCGGCGGCGGACGCGGCGGAGGCGGCACGCATCCCCTTGGTCACGGGTGCGGTTGGACGCTTCGACGGGTCGGTGACGGTGCTGAAACCCTACGAGGCCGGCGAGGACGGAGAGCTCAACCCCACCTACCGCGACCTTTTTCCCGAACAGCCGCCGGAAGGCCTCATCCCCGCCTGCGCGGAGACCGGCGTCGTCGGCGCGCTCACCGGCGTGATCGGGACGCTGATGGCGATGGAAGCGATCAAGTTGGTGACAGGGATTGGCGAACCGCTGTTTAGGCGCCTGTTGCTCTACGATGGACTGGCAACGCGGTTCGATGTGATCAAGTACAAGCGCCGTGCGAAACGGACGGCTACCGAATGACTGAGATCGTTCGCATCGACGAGAGTTTCACCGGCTGGGAAGACCTGCTGACGCTGATCATGTCATCCTTTGCCTATATGGACGGGGTGATCGATCCGCCCTCCTCTGCCCACCGGTTGACAGCTGTTTCGCTCGAGCAGAAGGCGCGCGATGAAATCGCGTTCGTCGCCATGGAAGAGGGCGAGCTTGCAGGTTGCGTGTTTCTGAAGCCTGAACCCGGGTGTCTCTATGTGGGCAAGCTGGCAATATCGCCTGCGTTCCAGAACCGAGGCATCGGCCGGCAGCTGCTTTCCGTGGCGGAGGATATCGCCCGGCAAAGAGGCCTGCCTGCGCTCAGGCTGGAGACCCGCATCGAGCTTACCGGCAATCACACGACCTTCGCCAGGTGGGGCTTCGTGAAGACGGCCGAGAATGCCCATGCGGGCTATGCCAGAACGACATCGATCGAGATGCGGAAGCGGCTTTCGCAGACAACCTAATTCCGGCCGGGCAGGACCCGGTTCGGTGGGCGATGGCCGTCGAAATACGTCCGGATATTGATGATCACCTTGTCGCCCATGTCGATGCGGCCTTCGATCGTTGCCGAACCCATATGCGGCAGGAGCACGACACGTCCTTCACGGGCGAGTTTGACCAGCTTCGGATTGACGGCCGGTTCGTTCTGATAGACGTCGAGACCTGCGCCGGCAATTTTTCCGTCACGCAGAAGCTGCACCATCGCGACCTCGTCGATGATATCGCCGCGGGCGGTGTTGACGATGATCGAACCAGGCTGCAGCAAGGCCAGCCGACGGGCCGAGAGAAGGTGGAAGGTCGCCGGCGTCGACGGGCAATTGATCGAGACGATATCAACGCGGGCAAGCATCTGGTCGAGGCTGTCCCAATAGGTCGCCTCGAGCTCTTCCTCGGTGGCCGGGCTGACCGGTTTGCGATTGTGATAATGGATGGCGAGGCCGAAGGCCTTGGCCCGGCGCGCCACGGCACTGCCGATGCGGCCCATGCCGACGATGCCGATACGCTTGCCCCAGATCCGCCGGCCGAGCATCCAGGTCGGGCTCCAGCCTTCCCAGTCACCGGGCTTGTCGGTGAGGATCCGCGATCCTTCCGCCAGGCGACGGTTGACGGCAAGAATCAGCGCCAAGGTCATGTCGGCCGTGTCTTCGGTCAGGACGTTCGGCGTGTTGGTGACCGTGATCCCCTTCTTGGCGGCCGCATCCACATCGATATGATCGGTACCGTTGGAAAAACTGGCGATCAGCTTCAGCTGCGGGCCTGCTTCCGCGATCAGCCCTGCGTCGATCCTATCGGTAACCGTCGGTACCAGCACATCGGCGGTCTTCATCGCAGCGATAAGCTCTTCGCGCGAACGGGGACAATCGTCGATATTGAGCTCTGCGTCGAAAAGCTCGCGCATGCGCGTTTCAACGGCGTCCGGAAGTTTGCGAGTGATGTAAACCTGGGGTTTTTTCTTCGCTGTCATGGTTTCAAAGCCGCATTGCAATCAGCTGCCATTAGGACGTCCTTAACCAAGGTGCGCAATAGTCGGAGGCATCCAGGGCGTTTTCTTAACAGACCCGTCGGCGAAGACAAACAAAACCTCGCATGGACAGGAACGCTTGTGGAATTTCAGCCGGAATGAGATTCATGCGCAGAACATTCTTTACATCCTTCCTTGCAGCCTCGATCGGGCTCCTCACCTGCCTTTCCGGCGCCGACGGCGCACTTGCACAGGGCGTTGCCAAGGGCGCAAGCGGTCTGCCGCTTCCCCGTTTCGTCAGCCTGAAATCGAGAAAGGTGAACATCCGCATCGGTCCGAGCACGGATTATGCGGTGTCATGGATGTACATGAAGTCGGGAACCCCGATGGAAATCATCCAGGAATACGACAACTGGCGCCGTGTTCGCGATGCCGAGGGCACGGAGGGCTGGGTCAACCAGGCCCTGCTATCGGGCGAGCGCACGGCCGTTGCAGCGCCGTGGATGCGCGGCAAGGGCAAGGACATCTATGTCAACATGCGCAACGAACCGCAGCAATCCGCGGGCCTCACTGCAAAGCTCGAGCCCGGCGTGATGATCAAGATCAGCGAATGCAATGGCGACTGGTGCCATGCGGAAGCGAATGGTGCAGAGGGCTGGATCGCCCAGGCGGAAATCTGGGGCGCTTACCCGGGAGAGGCCTTTAAATAAGGCCTCTTTCCTTCGCCGCCTGCGCGAGCGAGACCATCGGCCGCGGCCCGATCTGCTGAATGACGATGGCCGCGACCAGGCAGCCAAGCTTGCCGCAATCCTCAAGCGAACGATCTGCGGTATAGCCGTAGAGAAAGCCGGCGGCGAACAGATCGCCGGCACCGGTCGTATCGACGAGTTCCTCGATGGCATAGGCCGGGATCGCGATCCGTTCCTTGCCACGCACGAGAACAGCACCTTCCTCGCTCAGCGTGATGGCCGCCAGCTTGCAATCGTGAGCGATCTTGCCGAGGGCGAGCTCGAAATCGTCCGTCTCGTAGAGCGACAGAAGTTCCTGCTTGTTGGCAAAGACGATATCCACGGTGCCGGATTTCATCAGCTCCAGGAATTCCTCGCGGTAGCGGCCGACGCAGAACGGATCCGACAGCGTCATCGAGACTTCACGACCATGCGCATGGGCGATGCGGGCTGCTTCGCGGATCGCATCCTTGGCGCGCGGCGGATCCCACAAGTAACCTTCGAAATAGGTCACTTTCGATTCGGCCACCACGTCTTCCTCGACATGTTCAGGACCGAGTTCGACGCAGGCGCCGAGATAGGTGTTCATCGAACGCTCGCCATCCGGCGTCACGAAAATCATCGAACGGGCGGTCGGTGGATGAACACCGTCAGGCTTTGTTTCGTAGTGGACACCCTGGGCACGGATATCATGCTGGAAAATGGTGCCGAGCTGATCGTTGGCGACCTTGCCGAAGTAGGCAGCCCTGCCGCCGAGACTGGCAACGCCGGCCGCTGTGTTGCCGGCGGAACCGCCTGAGGCTTCGACCGCAGGACCCATCTTCGAGTAGAGAAGTTCGGCGCGCTCGGCATTGATCAGGTTCATCGCACCCTTGATGATCGCGTTGTCGCCAAGGAATTGATCGTCGCAGCGCGCGAGGATGTCCACGATGGCATTGCCGATGGTTAGCACGTCGAATTTCGGCATCCGGCTCTGATCCTCTTTCGAATGAATGGATGAGAGAACGGGTATTCGCCTTTAGCCGTGATTGGAAGCAAAAAACGCTGTCGGCACTAAGGCTCCAAAAATCCGCAGCTGTCATTCTCCCGTCATGGTGAGCCGCTAGATAACGATCATCCGATTGCTGATGTCGACCACGGATGAACTGGCGACGAAGCGTTTGGACACCCCTGGCTGGACCGGGGAAGGAAGCGGGGATCAAGCCCCGCTTTTCTGTTTTCGGCTTTCGCCTGCAACGGGTTTGCGCCCGACGCATTTGTCGTTCAGCCAGATCTGCGCTAGACGCAGATAACAGTCTCCTCCGAAAGCCGCCTCCGTGTCGTCAGTCTTCGCCAATGTGCTGCCCGTCTTCATCCTGATCCTGATGGGCTGGCTCGCCGCCAAAACCGGGCTTTTGAAGGCCGAAACCGGTGACGCGCTGGGGGAATACGTCTTCAAGATCGCGGTTCCGATGCTGATCTTCCGGACGGTTGCGGACGCCCATTTTGGCGGCGTCTCTCCCTTCGGGCTGTGGAGCGCCTATTTCATTGCCGTTGCCGTCACATGGACGACCGGGCATCTGATGGCCACGCGGTTCTTCGCAAGGGATGCTAAGGTCGGCGTCATCGCGGGCATGTCGAGTGCGTTTGCCAACAACATCTTCATCGGCCTGCCGTTGATCGATCACATGGTCGGCAAGGAAGGGCTTCTTGCCGTCTCGATCCTGCTCGCCATCCATCTGCCGATCATGATGATCGCCGGCTCGATCCTGATGGAGGGGGCAACTGCGCGGGTCGACGGCACACAGAAGCGCACGCTTTCCGTGGTTCTGCGGCAGGTCGCCCGCAACCTGGTCCGCAATCCGCTCGTGATCGCGATCGCGATCGGGATACCGTTCAATCTTCTGGGCTTCTCGATCCCCACGTCCGTGCTGCCTGTCGTCAACCAGATCGCCGCCTCAGCCGGGCCGGTGGCGCTGATTTCAATCGGCATGGCGCTGACCCGTTATCCGATCCGTGGCGATATCAATCTCGCCACGGCCGTTGCAGTCCTGAAGCTTACCCTGATGCCGGCGATCGTGTTCGCCACAAGCCATGCGATCGGGCTGCCGCGGGACTGGGCGGCCGCTCTGGTTTTGACCTCTTCTGTTCCAACGGGCATCAATGCCTGGCTGATTGCCCAGCGGTTCCGGTCCGGGCAAAGCCTTGCGGCCTCGACCATCAGCATCACGACAGCGTTCGGCCTTATCACCGTAAGCTTCTGGGGTTGGCTGCTGTCGTGATTGGAATGTCTGCCGCCGGGTGGGATCAGTTCGTCGGGGCGGGAGCGGGTGCAGCGCCGGGTTCAGGCAGTGGCGCAGGGCTATCAGACTGTTCGCGGATATAAGCAAGCAGGTTGCCGCGTTCCTTGTCGTTCTTCAATCCGGCAAAGCCCATCGCTGTCCCCTTCACGTAGGCCTTGGGCGCAACGAGGAAGTGGTTGAGGTGATCGAACGTCCAGGTCTCCGCGCCGCCCTTGGAGAAATCCTTCATGGCAGCAGAGTAGGAAAAGCCCTCATGGCTGGCGATCGGACGGTTTACAACACCCCATAGATCGGGACCCACCTTGTTGGGGCCTCCCTTTTCAATGGAGTGACAGCTCTGACACTTCTTGAATACCGTTGCGCCGGCAGCGGCATCGGCACCTGCCATCAGCTGACCAACAGGGACAACTTCCGCGGCACCGCCACCGGCAGCCGCTTCGCCGCCGGCTGGCTCTTCCAGCGCGGCGATTGCAAATCCTTCCTTCTCAGGCGACGGCGAGTGGAAAATCCCCTCCGACGCGATCGATACGGACATCATCACGAAAACCGTGGCAAGCAATGCGCCTACCGACATGTTTACATAGGGATTCATCAGCAAATTCTCCTCACCGGCCCGCCGTCCCAAAGCAGGCACCTTGAATTTGTTTGGAAGCTATGTCTTTTGCAGAGGCCTTGCAACACGATACGCTCGTTCTGCTTGAGACTTTTTGCCACTGCGCAGGCTGGATTGGAAGGTTTTACGATGACTTACACGGCTTTCAACCGGACGCTCGTCCTCATTCCGGCTCGAATGGCGTCGACGCGCCTTCCCGGCAAGCCGCTCGCAGACATCGCCGGGCTGCCCATGATCGTGCAGGTCGCAAAGCGCGCCGAGGAGGCCAATGTTGGTCGCATCGTCGTTGCCGTGGACCATCAGGACATTTTCGATGTGGTGAAAGCTGCAGGCTTCGAGGTGGTCATGACCCGCGAAGACCACCAGTCGGGTTCCGATCGGATCTTTGAAGCGCTGACCAAGGCAGACCCCGATGGCAAGGTGGAATACGTCATCAACGTGCAGGGCGACTTGCCGACCGTGGAAGCCGACGTCGTGCGCGCCTCGCTCAAACCGCTGCTGGACAGCCCGCAGACGGATATTGCCACGCTGACCGTCGAAATCACTGACGAGCATGAGAAGACCAATCCGAACGTGGTCAAGATCGTCGGATCGCCTCTCTCGGATACGCGGCTGAAAGCGCTCTACTTTACCCGCGCCACGGCCCCTTACGGCAATGGACCGCTTTACCATCACATCGGGCTTTACGCCTACCGCCGCACTGCACTCGAGAAATTCGTGGCGCTCGGCCCTTCGGTGCTCGAAAAGCGCGAATCACTCGAACAGCTGCGGGCACTTGAAGCCGGCATGCGCATCGATGCCGAAATCGTCGCGTCGGTGCCGCTGGGCGTCGACACGCCGGCCGACCTTGAAAAGGCACGCGCCATCCTCTCCTCCCGCGGTTTGTAACGGATCAGCCTCATGAATGCCTCGACCAACCGCATTTCCTTCCAGGGCGAATTCGGCGCCAATTCCGATATGGCGTCCAGGGACATGTTTCCGGATATGGAACCCCTGCCCTGCCCGACCTTCGAGGATGCGTTCCAGGCGCTGGAAAACGGCGATTCGGATCTCGCGATGATCCCGATCGAAAACACCATCGCCGGCCGTGTTGCCGACATTCACTACCTGCTGCCGGAATCGCGTCTGCATATCGTCGGCGAATATTTCATGCCGATCCGGTTCCAGCTGATGGTGCTGCCGGGTGTGGAGCGCGAGGAGATCCGCACCGTCCACAGCCATATCCACGCGCTTGGCCAGTGCCGCAAGATCATCCGCGCCAATGGCTGGAAGGCCGTTGTTGCCGGCGACACGGCGGGTGCTGCGAAACTCGTTTCCGAAAAGGGCGACCGCTCGATGGCGGCCCTTGCGCCACGGCTTGCGGCCAGTCTCTACGGGCTCGACATTCTGGCTGAGAATGTCGAGGACACGGAAAACAATGTCACACGGTTCGTGGTCCTGTCGCGCGACGAGAAGTGGGTGCAGCGCAACGAGGCCGACGACGTGATCGTCACCACCTTCGTGTTCAACGTGCGCAACATTCCGGCTGCGCTCTACAAGGCGATGGGTGGATTTGCCACCAACGGCATCAACATGACGAAGCTCGAAAGCTATCAGCTGGGCGGCAAGTTCGTGGCGACGCAGTTCTACGCGGATATCGAGGGGCATCCGGACGATGCCCCTGTGCGCCGTGCGCTCGAAGAACTGCGGTTCTTCTCCGAGAAAGTCCGCATCCTCGGAACCTACAAGGGTCATCCGATGCGCGGCGCGCTGCAGAAACGCTGACGGGCGGAAGCGCTCCTTTCAGCGCTTCCAGTCGATCCAGTCGCGCATCAGCCGATAGGCAATCGCTCCCTTGGCGGGGCCGAACGGCTTGTCATCCGGGCCTGCCTCCAGCATCGCCTGCACCTCGGCGCGCGAAAACCAGCGAACGTCAGACATTTCGTGGGCATCGATGGTGATCTCCGTCGACGTCGCCTCGGCGAAACAGCCGATCATCAGCGAATGCGGCATCGGCCAGGGCTGCGACGCGTGATAGCGCACCCGACCGGTTTCGATCGCTGACTCCTCCAACGTTTCGCGCCTGACGGCCTGTTCGATCGTTTCGCCGGGTTCGACGAAGCCCGCGAGGCAGGAATACATGCCCTCCTGGAAATGATGGCTGCGTCCCAGCAGGCAGCGGTCGTTTTCCTCGTCGATCGTCATCATGATGACGACGGGGTCGGTGCGCGGAAACATCATGTGCTGACACTTCGTGCAGACGCGCTTGTAGCCGCCGATCTTCATTTCGGTGGGTGAGCCGCATTTTCCGCAGAAGATATTGGCGGCATTCCAGTTGAGCAGTGACACAGCCTGGGCGACCTCGCCCTGAAGCTCGTCATCGAGCAGGCCTTCCCGGAAAAGAGCGCGCGCCTCGGTCGGCTTGTAATGGCTTGCGAGCTCGTCATCGGCGATCATGACCGGGACGGCAATGCGCGGCTCTCCGTTCTCGTGATGGCCGAGCAGCACGGCGCGGTCGAAATCCGGCTTCAGCTCCGCCAGCTCGTAGGCGGCAAACAGCGGATCGAGGATCTGGCCGTCATGCTTCAGAATGACCCGGCTGCCGGAGAAGGCGAGGATATGGGTGCCATCGACGGACAGCGCCTTCTCGATGCAGTCGTCTTCCCGGTTTTCCGCCTGCCGGTCGAGCTTGTTGCCGGAGAACGCCGTGAGACTGCTTGGGTCTGGATGGGGTGTATCGGTATCGAATATGCTGCTCATCGGGAAAGCTTTTCCATCAGTCTGTTCATCAGGGCCTGCATCTTTTCGCCATCATACGGTTCTGCGGATCCGTAGCCCCAGATCGGGCCCGGCCAGTTCGCATCGCCTTCGAAGCGGGCAATCACATGAACATGGAGCTGCCGGACGATGTTGCCAAGCGCACCGACATTTATCTTGGTCGCACCCGTTATGGCTTTCAAGGCCGCCGCAACATGATTGACCTCGGCCGACAGGAGCGCCTGATCGGCCTCCGAAAGCTCGAAGATCTCGGTCATGTCGGCCCGCTGCGGCACCATCACCAGCCACGGCCAGCGGCTGTCATTCTGGATCCGCAGCTGGCAGAGATCGAGGGTGGCGATGAGATCGGAGTCCCGCGCAATGCGCCCGTCCAGTTCGAACTCGCTCAAGCATTCCTCCTAATGTTTTTATCTGGTCGTAGTTTTTTACAGGCTTGGCTTGCATTTGGAAGCGTTATTGACGATATGAGCGGTGGGAGGTTGGTGGTGGACGAGCCACTCGCCAACCGGGTCAGGTCCGGAAGGAAGCAGCCCTAACGAGCCAGGCACGGGTCGCCGTGCCAGCCTCCCACCCTCTCATCTTGGTCAGCATCCGGCGCGCTCAGTCTCTGACGGCCGGAATGGCCCGTACAGGCTGGCAGGATTTTCATGAGCGACGACGGGCCGACATATTCCAGCAACCCGACTGCGCCCACGCCTTCCGGCAGTGGCTACCGGGTTCTCGCCCGCAAATACCGTCCCAAGGATTTTTCCGACCTGATGGTCGGCCAGGAGCCGATGGTGAGAACACTCACCAACGCCTTCGAAACAGGCCGCATCGCCCAGGCCTACATGCTAACCGGTGTGCGCGGTGTCGGCAAAACGACGACTGCCCGCATTCTGGCACGTGCGCTCAATTACAAGACTGCCGAAATCGACCGCCCGACGATCGATCTGCGCATTCCCGGCGAGCACTGCCAGGCGATCATGGAAGGCCGGCACGTCGACGTCATCGAGATGGATGCGGCCTCCCATACCGGCATCGACGATATCAGAGAGATCATCGAGCAGGTGCGCTATCGTCCTGTCTCGGCGCGCTACAAAGTCTACATCATCGACGAAGTGCACATGCTCTCCACGCAGGCCTTCAACGGCCTGCTGAAGACGCTGGAAGAGCCGCCGGAGCATGTGAAGTTCATCTTCGCGACGACGGAAATCCGCAAGGTGCCGATTACCGTCCTGTCGCGCTGCCAGCGCTTTGACCTCCGCCGGATCAGTGCTGCCGATCTCGTCGGCCTGTTCACGACCATCCTCGAAAAGGAAGGTATTCCGGCCGAGACCGAGGCACTGTCGATGATCGCGCGCGCGGCTGAAGGCTCCGCTCGCGACGGACTGTCCCTTCTCGACCAGGCGATTGCCCATGGCGCAGGCCATGTGGTGGCCGATACCGTGCGCGGCATGCTGGGGCTTGCCGACCGCGCCCGCATCGTCGATCTGTTCGAACAGATCGTGCAGGGCGACGTGACGGCTGCCCTTTCCGAATTTACCGCCCAATACGAGGCCGGCGCCAACCCTGTCGTGGTTCTGACCGACCTTGCAGACTTCACCCATCTCGTCACGCGGTTTAAATATATCCCGGAAGCTGCGGACGATCCTTCGCTGAGCGAAGTGGAGCGTGTGCGCGGTCGCGAATTTTCCGAGACGATTGCGGTCAGCACCCTGTCGCGGATCTGGCAGATGCTGCTCAAGGGCATTCCGGAAGCGGAGAACTCTTCCCGCCCCGCCGGTGCCGCCGAAATGGTGCTGATCCGCCTCACTCATGCCGCCCACCTTCCCTCGCCGGAAGACGCGGCGCGGCGGCTTGCCGACCTTTCCGGTGGCGATGGCCAGCGCGGCGCGCCCAATGGGAACGGCGGCGGCAATGGCGCAGGCCAGACTTCGTCATCGCAGCCGCCGCTTAATGCCCGCGGGATCGATATGCAATCGCAGCGGATGCCGTCAGGCGGACCGACCGCGATGCTGAAAGCCGTGCCGAACGACAACCCGCGCGAGATGCCGGTCGGCCGTGTCGAGGAGAAGCCCGAGCCCAGCGTTGCGGTGCGCTCGCTGGCCGACATCGTCGATCTCTGCTCCAAGAACCGTGACGCGAAGCTGAAGGCGCTCGTGCGCAATTTCGTGCGTCTGGTGAAGATCGAGCCGGGCCGGCTCGACATGCGCCTGACCGACGGCGGACCAACGACGCTGCCAGGCGAACTCGGCGTCAAACTGAAGGAATGGACCGGCATCCACTGGATCGTCTCCCTCAGCAAGGAAGACGGTTCGCCGACATTGGTCGAGGCAGAGGGAACGGCGCGCGAAGCGCGGCTGACCGATGCCCGCTCCGACCCGGATGTCGCGGCGATCCTGTCGCAGTTTCCCGGCGCAAAGATCACCGACGTCCGGATCCGCGTGAGCGAGGACGAAATCGACGCAGACGAATTGCCGCCGCCAGCCGTGGTGGAAAGCGCCGAGGGCGATATCCTGCCGGGCGGCGACATCGAACTTTAAAAATCAGGAAGAGGAGATCCCGATGCGCGACATCATGGGCATGATGGGCAAGGTCAAGGAAATGCAGGCCAAGATGGAGAAGATGCAGGCGGATATCGCCGCTCTCGAAGTCGAAGGCACGGCCGGTGGCGGCCTCGTGACGATCCGGATGAACGGCAAGGGCGACATGCTGGGTCTGAAGATCGATCCGTCCCTGTTCAAGGAAGACGAATCCGAGATCCTCGAAGACCTGATCATTGCAGCGCACAAGCTGGCCAAGGATCGGGCAGAAGAAATCACTGCCGAAAAGACCAAGGAACTGACCGCCGGCCTGCCGATTCCGCCCGGCATGAAGCTGCCGTTCTAAGCCGAGACCGGCGTTCCCTCTGGGAACCGTCTGCCGGCAAGACCTGCCTATTCGCTAGAACTTGGCGGGTTTGCCGGCTTCGATCGCCTCTCGCATATCGGCATGGATGGGTGCGGATAGAAACCGCTGCCGGTCGTCATCTCCCAGACGCTTGCCGAATTTGGTCAGCAGTTCCGGGATGGAAACCCTCGTTCCTTGGTACGCACTGAATTCAACGGCATCGCCCGCCGACGCAAAACCCGGCGTCAGCACCCGGCAGTAGATGCCGGGGCGAGCAGCCGTTCGGTAGGCTTTGACGAAAGTCGGATCGCCCATCTTGGCGGCAAGCGTCGCGCAGGGTGTGCGGGCGGATGTCGCCTGCAGAACAAGCTCGGCACCGATGCGGAAACAATCGCCCGCGGCCACGTCGCGGTTGTCGAGCCCTTCGATCACGAGGTTTTCGCCAAACGTGCCATCCGGCAAATCACGGCCGAGTTGCGACCGCCACCAGTCGAGCGTCAGGCTGCCTTCGAGCAGGATCGCCTGCTCAGGGCCACCATGATATTTCGTATTGCAGACGGCATCGCCGACCAGGCCTTCCACGTCGATCATGACCGGATTTCTCATCGGCATCTTGTTGATGCCGGTCTTGTAGCTCTTGCCCGGAAGCTTTTCCGGATGACCAAGGCAGAGGCTAAGAAGTTTCATTCGGCTGGTCCTTCGTCGATTCCGTTTCCCCTGCATATGGGCTAAAGGAGAACCATGGCAAAGCGAGTCACCGGCCCCGAAATCGAAAAACTCATCCAGCTTCTGGCGAAAGTACCGGGTCTCGGCCCCCGTTCGGCCCGCCGGGCGGCATTGCATCTTATCAAGAAGAAGGACCAGCTGCTCGGTCCGCTGTCGAATGCGATGGGCGAAGCCTATGACAAGGTGAAGATCTGCTCGCGCTGCGGCAATGTGGATACGTCCGATCCCTGCACCGTCTGCACCGATATCCGACGCGACCAGTCGACGCTGATCGTCTGCGAAGATGTGTCCGATCTCTGGGCGCTGGAGCGCGCAGGCGCGATGAACGCGGCCTATCACGTGCTGGGTGGCACGCTGTCTCCGCTCGATGGCGTCGGACCTGATGATCTTAACATTCGCGGCCTGATCGACCGGGTGAGCGAAGGCTTGGTCAAGGAAATCATCATCGCCGTCAACGCCACGGTCGAGGGACAAACCACAGCACACTATATAACCGACCAGCTGGCCGGGATCGATGTGAAGATCACCCGGCTGGCGCATGGCGTTCCTGTCGGCGGCGAGCTCGACTATCTCGACGAAGGCACGCTGACGGCGGCACTTCGAGCACGAACGGCGATCTGAGGAGATATCATGCGCAAGACACTCATCGCCTTTGGAGCCATCCTCTGTCTGCTTCCCCTACCCGTCATGGCGCAGAACAAGCCCGATGTGGAAAAGCAGTTCCAGCGATGGATCGCCAGCGATCTTGGGCCGGAAGCCCGCAAAGCCGGCATTTCCGAGCGGACACTGAAAACCGCCTTTAACGGGATCTCGCTCAACTGGAGCATTCCTGATCTGGTGCCGCCGGGGTCAAAGCCGCCGAAAAGCCAGGATCAGAGCCAGGCGGAGTTCTCTTCCCCCGGCGCCTATTTCTCCGAAAAGCGGCTGCAAGGACTGGCGGCAACGGGTCGCGGCCTTGCGTCGACACATGCCGCGACGCTGAAGCGGATCGAGGCCGCCTACGGCGTTCCCGGTGAGATCGTGGTCGCCATCTGGGGTCGCGAGTCCGGTTTCGGCAAGGCACGGCTTCCCTATTCGGCACTCGAGGTTCTCGCGACCAAGGCCTTCATGTCCACACGCAAGCCGATGTTCCGTGAGGAGTTGATTGCGGCGCTGACGATGATCGAGCGCGGCGACGTGGATGCGGCGACGATGAAGGGTTCGTGGGCGGGCGCTCTCGGCCAGCCGCAGTTCATGCCGACCAGTTACCTGAAATACGCCGTCGACTTCGACAAGGACGGGCATCCGGATATCTGGAATTCAGTCCCTGACTCACTGGCCTCGATCGCCCACTATCTTCAGAAGGAAGGCTGGCAGCGCGGTCGTGACTGGGGCTTCGAGGTTTCCATTCCTGCCAAGGTTTCCTGCGCCCAGGAAGGCCCGGATCTGGCAAAGCCGATCTCCGCCTGGGCGGCGACCGGGATCACCCGCGTGTCGGGCAAGCCTTTTCCCTCCGCCGATCTCAAGGCATCCGGCATGATGCTGGTACCTGCCGGCCGCAACGGACCGGAATTCGTCGTCACGCCAAATTTCTACGTGCTGAAGGAATACAATAACTCCGACCTCTATGCGCTGTTCATCGGCAATCTTGCTGATCGTATCGCCCATGGTGCCGGCGCCTTCGAGGGCTCATGGGGTGACGTCGGCAAGATGCTTCGCTCCGACGTGCTCGCCATGCAAAAGGCGTTGGTGGCCAAGGGTTACGACGTCGGAAACGTCGATGGTCTGCCGGGTTTCAAAACCCGCCGGGCGCTTGGCGACTGGCAGGCCAAGAATGGCCTGACGCCGACCTGCTATCCGGATGCATCGCTGAAAACCCGGCTCAAGTAACGGACCACAGCCTTCGCCTTAGTGGTGAAGGTCGATATGCGGCTTGTGCATGATGTCGGAGGGCGGCGGGATCGTCTGACGCTCGATCATGCGATGAACCTTCGGTTCTTCTTCACCCTGATGCAGCTTGCGGATCGCGTCCCAGATCTCCGCATCCATCTGCATGCGCCGCTGGTTGTGGCGCACGTAATCTGCCCAGGTGGCGGTATGATAGGTCTCCGTCCAGACGTCGGGATGTTCGAGATCGCGCATCAAGGCCCACTGCCTTGCACCATCGCGGATCCGCACCCGTCTGCGGCGTGCCATCAGGGTCAGGAATTCGGGGATGTCGGCCTCGCCGATGAGGTAGTCGATCTGCAGTACGATCGGCCCGCTGCGTGGCTGCAGCGCGAGGCTCAGAAGCGGCGCGTTGAAGCGGTTGAGCGGATCGAGATTGACATCGCCGAACTGTGGCAGCGGCATGCGCCATCCGACGAGAGCGCCGACGAGCATGGCCAAGCTCGCGATGGACAGTGCAACCGATGCGCCAAAGTTTTCGGAAAGTAGACCCCACATCCAGCTGCCCGCAGCAATGCCGCCGAAGGTTGCCGTCTGGTAGAAGGACAGGGCCCGCCCCACGACCCAGCGCGGGGTGGAGAGCTGGACGGTGGTGTTGAACAGCGATAGCGCGAGAACCCAGCAGGCGCCTGGGAACAAGAGCGCAATCACCGTCAGTGTCGTGTTCGTGCTTGCGCCGATCACGGCGGAACTTGCGGCAAAGCCGACGAACGCGAACCGGACGATCCATTCGCTCGAGAACTTTTCCCTGAGCCTCGCATTGGCAATGGCACCGGCGACGGCGCCGATGCCGAAAGCGCCCAGCATGATGCCGTAGGTGAACGGGCCACCGGAGACGAGATCGCGGGCAACGATCGGCAGAAGGGCCAGAATAGCGCTTGCGGTCAGACCGAACAGCAGGCCGCGCAGCAGCACATTCAGAATATTCGGCGACATCGCGACGTAGCCAAGGCCGGCAGACAGTGCCCGGAGCAGGGTTTCACGCGGAAGCGAATCGTCGGCACGCTGCGGTTTCCAGCGAACCAGTGCGTAGATGATGGCGAAATAGCTCATCGCGTTGACCGCGAAGGCGGCGGCAGCCCCTGCTGCTGCGACGATCGCGCCGCCGATCGCCGGGCCGACGCTGCGGGTGATGTTGAAGCCGACGCTGTTCAACGTCACTGCGGTCGGCAGGATTTCGCGTGGTACGATATCGCCGACCGAGGCCTGCCAGGACGGGTTATTGAGCGCCGTGCCGCAGCCAATCAGGAAGGTGAACATCAAAAGAAGCCAGGGCGTCAGCAGGCCGAGATAGGCAAACACCGTCAGTGCAATCGACACGGTCAGCATGAAGACCTGCGCCGTCAGCATTAGGCTTCGGCGATTGTAATTGTCGGCCAATGCGCCGGCGACCAGCGAAAACAGCATGATCGGTAACGCGTTGGACGCCTGCACCAGCGCCACCATATCTTGCGAACTGGCGATCGCCGTCATCATCCAGGCGGCACCGACGGCCTGGATCAACCCACCGAAATTCGACGCGATGCTGGCAATCCAGATCATTCGGAACGTCGGCAGCCGAAACGGCGCCAGCGTCGAAATCCGATCGGGCAAGTCTCTTCCTCCCATCATGGCACTGTCACCAAAGGGTTATAGACCTGAAGACCACAAATTCCACCCGCGTCATG
Source organism: Rhizobium sp. PvP014 (assembly GCF_017876855.1). Classification (NCBI taxonomy): domain Bacteria; kingdom Pseudomonadati; phylum Pseudomonadota; class Alphaproteobacteria; order Hyphomicrobiales; family Rhizobiaceae; genus Rhizobium; species Rhizobium sp. PvP014. The sequence continues at coordinate 2,934,280 of NZ_JAGIOT010000002.1, read as the reverse complement.
TCCTAAAATGCCCGATGATGGAGATCTGCTGTCACCAACCCCATCACGGACCGGAGCGAATGCGACGAGTCTTGCGGCGGTCTTGCAATCGCCGGTGTGAAAGCGTATATGCAGGCCATATTCTTGATCGTCCGATGAAGAGTGGGCCCTCCCGGACCCGCTCTTTTTTGTTAGGCGATCGCTTTTCTCCCTCTCTTCCGGAAACCGGACAGGGAGCACGAATTCGGAGGGCGCATGCCACAAACCGACAGCGAACCGCGCCTGATCGTCGAGACCGGGCTTGAACTCAGAGTGGCCGAGATCATCGAGCCCGTTCTGACATCCATGGACTTCCGCCTCGTGCGCGTCCGGATGCTCAATCAGAATGGCGCGACGCTGCAGATCATGGCCGAACGCAACGATGGCACGATGGATGTCGAGGGCTGTGAAGCCGTCTCGATGGCGATCTCGCCCGTTCTCGATGTGGAAGATCCGATCGATCGCGAGTATCATCTCGAAGTATCGTCGCCCGGCATCGATCGCCCGATGGTGCGCAAGTCCGATTTCGAGCGCTGGAACGGCCATATCGTGAAATGCGAGACGTCGATCCTGGTCGACAATCGCAAGCGTTTTCGCGGCAAGATCACCGACGTCACGTCCGAGGGCTTCACGATCGACCGCGATCAGGTCGCCGATGGCGAAACACAGCATTTGCTCATTCCGTTTACGGCGCTGTCCGAAGGAAAGCTTGTCCTCACCGACGAACTGATCCGCGACGCGTTGCGGGCTGACAAGGCGGCCAAGCAGCAGGCCGCCAATCAGAACGACGAAACCGACGAAGACACTGACGAAGAATAACCGACAGCACGCCTTCCTTTGAGAAGGTCGCACATAGCTCGACTTACGGAGACCAACGACAATGGCAGTGAGCGCAAACCGGCTTGAACTTCTGCAGATCGCAGATGCAGTAGCCCGCGAAAAGGTCATCGACCGCGAAATCGTGCTGGCTGCGATGGCCGACGCCATCCAGAAGGCCGCCCGCTCGCGCTATGGTTCGGAAACCAACATCCGTGCCGACATCAATTCCAAGACCGGCGAGATCCGCCTCCAGCGCCTGCTGGAAGTGGTCGACGTCGCCGAGGATTACGGCACGCAGATCCCGCTGACGCTGGCACTCGATCGCAACGTTGACGCCAAGATCGGCGACTTCATCGCCGATCCGCTGCCGCCGATGGATTTCGGTCGTATCGCTGCCCAGTCTGCCAAGCAGGTTATCGTCCAGAAGGTGCGCGAAGCGGAACGTGACCGTCAGTTCGACGAGTTCAAGGACCGCGTCGGCGAAATCGTCAATGGCACCGTCAAGCGCGTCGAATATGGCAACGTCATCGTCGACCTCGGTCGTGGCGAAGGCATCATTCGCCGTGACGAGATGATCCCGCGCGAAAACATGCGCTACGGTGACCGCGTTCGAGCCTATGTCTACGACGTGCGCCGCGAACAGCGTGGCCCGCAGATTTTCCTGTCGCGTACCCATCCGCAGTTCATGGTGAAGCTGTTCACCATGGAAGTGCCTGAAATCTACGACGGCATCATCCAGATCAAGTCCGTTGCCCGCGATCCGGGCTCGCGCGCCAAGATCGCTGTCGTTTCCAACGACTCGTCGATCGATCCGGTCGGCGCCTGCGTCGGTATGCGCGGTTCGCGCGTTCAGGCCGTCGTCGGCGAGCTGCAGGGCGAAAAGATCGACATCATTCCGTGGAGCCAGGATCCGGCATCGTTCATCGTCAACGCGCTGCAGCCGGCTGAAGTCTCCAAGGTTGTTCTCGACGAGGACAGCGAGCGGATCGAAGTCGTGGTTCCGGACGAACAGCTGTCGCTGGCGATCGGTCGTCGTGGCCAGAACGTGCGCCTTGCATCGCAGCTGACCGGCTGGGATATCGACATCATGACGGAAGCCGAGGAATCGGAGCGCCGCCAGAAGGAATTCAACGAGCGCACCAACCTGTTTATGGACGCGCTCGATGTCGACGAGATGGTTGGCCAGGTGCTGGCGTCCGAAGGCTTTGCCGCGGTTGAAGAGCTTGCCTATGTCGAGCTCGACGAAATCTCCTCCATCGACGGTTTCGACGAAGATACCGCGACCGAGATCCAGACCCGTGCCCGCGAATATCTCGAGCGGATCGAGTCTGAAAACGATGCAAAGCGCGTCGCACTCGGTGTTGCCGACGAGCTGAAGCAGATCGAAGGCCTGACCGGTCAGATGCTGGTCGCGCTTGGCGAAGACGGCATCAAGACGATCGAGGATTTTGCCGGCTGCGCGGCCGATGATCTTGTCGGTTGGAGCGAGCGCAAGGACGGCGAGACCAAGAAGTTCGAAGGTCTGTTTTCGAAGTTCGAAGTTTCGCGCACCGAAGCTGAAAACATGGTCGTGCAGGCCCGCCTGCTGGCTGGCTGGATCACCGAAGCGGATCTTGCCACCGAAGAAGCACCAGAGGCCGAAGACGCCGAGGAGGCGCCTGCCGCCGAGCGGGAATGATCCCGATTGGCAATGAACCAGACGACGATGCAGACGACGAGCTTATCGTGAATGACCGTACCTGCATCGTCACCCGTGAAGCCGGATCACCGGAAACGCTGATCCGCTTCGTGGCCGGGCCTGATGGCCAGGTTGTTCCCGATCTCAAGCGTCGCCTTCCCGGGCGGGGCTGCTGGGTAAAGGCCGAACGGGCGTTGATCGACCGGGCGGTCCAGAAGAAATCCTTCGCCCGCGCGTTGAAGACCGACGCAAAGGCGGATGCCGATCTGGGTGCGACGGTCGACAGACTGCTCGCGGCCGATCTGATCGGCATGATGAACATGGCCCGCAAGGCGAGCCAGTTTATTTCGGGCGCGACGAAGGTCGATGCCGCAGTTCGCTCCGGCGGCGCGATTGCCGTCTTTCATGCCTCAGACGCTGCGGCAGACGGTATCCGGAAGATCGATCAGGCCCGCAAGGCCTTCAAATTCGGCTCGAATGCCGAGGAAGAAATTCCATCCTTTTTGCTCTTCACGGGGGCCGAACTGGACGAAGTGATGGGCCAGAATGCTTTTATCCATGCCTGCGCGCTTGCGGGACAGGCGGGTGAAGGTGTAGTGAAACGCGCAAACCTACTTGAACAGTACCGCAAGGGCGGTCTGTCCCAGACAAAAGGTGTCGCTGACATGCCGAAACAATGACGCGGTTACCGGTTTTTGCCGGACGCACATCGATATGTACGAATTGAACGACAGGCACTGATGGCTTCCATCTGTTCCTGTCCGAAGGAACAGGAACGGAATGACTGATAACAACGACGACAAGACACTGGGCGTGAAGAAGACCCTTACCCTGAAACCATCGGGTGTGACCCAGGGTACTGTGCGCCAGGACATGGGTCGCGGCCGGACCAAGGCGGTCGTCGTCGAGACGGTCAAGCGCCGCCCGACCCGTCCGCTCGACGAAAAGCCAATTACACCGATCGCAGCACCGGCCCCTCGGCCAGTCGAGGCAGCCGCTCCTGTAGCGCCACGCCCGCAGCCGGCAACCCCTGCAGCGCCGGCACCAGCCGCCCCTGTGGCCGCCGCCGCACCTGCAACCCTCGCCCCTGCTGCACCCGTCAGCCAGCCTAGCCCGCCGCAGCCGCGCGTCCAGCAGCCTTCATCGCAGGGATACCGCCCCGGTTCTTCGCAGGGCCAGCGCCCTTCGTCATCGCAGGGTCAGCGTCCCTCGTCGCATCAGGGCCAGCGTCCGCAGCAGCCGTCACAGCCGCAGCGCCAGCCGCAGCGTTCGGGTGGTGCTGTCCTGCACGACCTGTCCGCAAGCGAGATGGATGCACGCCGTCGCGCACTCGTCGAAGCCCAGGCGCGCGATGTGGTCGAAGCCAAGCAGCGCGTCGAGGATGATGCACGCCGCAAGGTAGAAGACGAGCGCCGCAAGGTCGAAGAAGCAGCCGAAGCAGCACGTCTGGCAGAAGAAGCCAAGGCACGCGCCGCCGAGGAAGCTCTGCGTCCGGCACCGGTTGCGCCAGCGCCAGCCGCTGCAGATCGCAACGCCAATACCCAGGACAACCGTAACTCGCCTCGCCCGACGCCTGGAGCTGCACCTGTTGCCGCGCCCGTCATCGGTCGTGGTCGCCGCAACGACGAGGAAGAGGATCGCGCACCTGCCCGGACCATTCCAGGTCGCGGCCGCGTTGCAGCGCCCGTTCCTGCCAAGCCACCAACACGCCCGAAGGTCGAAGAAGGCCGTCGCCAAGGCAAGCTGACAATCACTGCTGCCAGCACCGATGATGACGGCACCGGCCGCGGTCGTTCAATGGCTGCCATGCGCCGCCGGCAGGAAAAGTTCCGCCGCAGCCAGATGCAGGAAACCCGCGAAAAGGTTATGCGCGAGGTCATCCTGCCGGAAACCATCACCATTCAGGAACTGTCGCAGCGCATGTCTGAACGCGCCGTCGACGTTATCAAGTACCTGATGAAGGAAGGCCAGATGATGAAGGCCGGCGACGTTATCGACGCCGATCTCGCTGAAATCATCGCTGGTGAATTCGGCCATACGGTCAAGCGCGTTTCGGAATCGGACGTTGAAGAAGGTATCTTCAACCAGATGGACGACGCTGGCGAAATGGTCTCGCGTCCTCCGGTCGTGACGATCATGGGTCACGTCGACCACGGCAAGACCTCGCTTCTCGACGCGATCCGCCAGGCCAACGTAGTTTCGGGTGAAGCCGGTGGCATCACCCAGCATATCGGTGCCTATCAGGTCGAACAGAACGGCCAGAAGATCACCTTCATCGATACCCCCGGTCACGCCGCCTTTACGGCCATGCGTGCCCGTGGTGCGCAGGCGACTGACATCGCGATCCTCGTGGTTGCAGCCGACGACAGCGTGATGCCGCAGACGATCGAATCCATCAGCCACGCAAAGGCTGCCGGCGTTCCGATCATCGTGGCGATCAACAAGATCGACAAGCACGAAGCCAACCCGGACAAGGTGCGCCAGCAGCTGCTGCAGCACGAAGTGTTCGTGGAATCGCTGGGCGGTGAAGTTCTCGACGTCGAAGTTTCGGCCAAGAACAAGACCAATCTCGACAAGCTGCTCGAGGCTGTTCTGCTGCAGGCCGAAATTCTCGACCTCAAGGCAGATCCGGTCCGTACGGCAGAAGGCATCGTTATCGAAGCCCAGCTCGACCGTGGCCGTGGTGCGGTTGCAACCGTGCTCGTCCAGAAGGGCACGCTGAAGCCTGGCCAGATCATCGTTGCCGGCGATCAGTGGGGCCGCGTCCGCGCGCTCGTGACCGACAAGGGTGTTCACGTCAAGGAAGCCGGCCCGGCAATGCCGGTCGAGGTGCTCGGTCTTTCCAGCACACCGGCTGCCGGTGACAAGTTCGCCGTCGTCGAAAACGAGAGCCGCGCCCGCGAGATTTCCGAGTATCGCCAGCGGCTTGCCCGCGACAAGGCGGTTGCTCGCCAGTCCGGTCAGCGCGGTTCGCTCGAGCAGATGATGAGCAAGCTGCAGAATACCGGCTACAAGGAATTCCCGCTGCTCATCAAGGGCGACGTTCAGGGTTCCGTCGAAGCCATTATCGGCGCTCTCGACAAGCTCGGCACCGACGAAGTCCGCGCCCGCATCGTCCATTCGGGCGCAGGTGCGATCACCGAGTCGGATCTGGCGCTTGCCGAATCCTCCGAAGCAGCGATCATCGGCTTCAACGTCCGTGCCAACGCACAGGCGCGCATAGCGGCCGATCGTGCCGGCACCGAGATCCGCTACTACAACATCATCTACGATCTGGTGGATGACGTGAAGGCAGCAATGTCGGGTCTGCTTTCGCCAGAACGTCGCGAGACCTTCCTTGGCAATGCCGAAATCCTCGAGGTGTTCAACATCACGAAGACCGGCAAGGTTGCAGGTTGCCGCGTCGTCGAAGGCAAGGTCGAGCGTGGTGCAGGTGTTCGCCTGCTGCGCGACAACGTTGTCATTCACGAAGGCAAGCTCAAGACGCTCAAGCGCTTCAAGGACGAAGTTGGCGAAGTGCCGATGGGTCAGGAATGCGGTATGGCGTTCGAAAACTACGAAGATATCCGCGCAGGCGACACGATCGAGTGCTTCCGCGTGGAGCACATTACGCGCACGCTGTAAGTTTAGCGCTGCCGAAACCATCAACCGCCGGAGAGAAATCTCCGGCGGTTTTTTCGTTTGCGGAGCTTTGGGAGACAGGCTGCAGCTGGCAGCATGGCCACGCGGAGAAAATCATGACGGACGCAGTCAAATTTAAGCGATACTCTCCCGATTATAGTTGCCAACGGCACTCATGTTTATTATCGCATAGCGGCAAGCCGCCGCCCTCAGTTTTCGGACCGGCTGAATGATATCGAGCCGTTGGGCCACCTGAGCCTTCCGGCGACCAGTCGGAGTATCGCTGCCATGTCCGTTGTCCCGAAGTCTCACCTCTACAGGAAGCAGTTGCGCGTTGCCGGGCCCGGCCCCCTCGTGACAACGATTGCGGCCTTGATGCTGATGACGACAAATGCGGTCGCGCAGGTCGAGGCGCCTGCACCGGAAGCGCCTGCTCCGGCACAACAGACGGCGCCGGCCCTTGCTCCTCCAAGCGCTGCTCCTACGACACAGCAGACCCCGCCACCCGTTCAAGACGCAACCCCGGCAGAACCTGCTGCTCCCTCCGTGACGCCAATCGAGCAGGCTCCGGCTGCAACGGGTGCACCTTCCCCCGAAGCACGCGCCGATATTCCTCACAATCTTTCGCCCTGGGGAATGTTCATGGCGGCCGACTGGGTGGTGAAGGCCGTGATGATCGGCCTTGCCATTGCGTCGCTTCTCACATGGACCATCTGGATCGCCAAGACGCTGGAGCTGATGGGCGCCCGTACCCGCGCCAGGCGCGTCCTCAAGATCATCCAGGGCGCGCATACGCTGCCGGAAGCGCTTGAGACGACAGGCAGCCGCGGCGGGCCTGCGGCCCTGATGCTGCGCGCGGCGACGGAAGAGGTGGAGCTTTCCGAAGCCGCTCTCGATTACGCCCATACCGGTGGCGTCAAGGAGCGCGTGTCTTCGGCTCTGTCGCGCATCGAAGCCTATTCCGGACGGCGCATGGCCCGCGGCACGGGCATTCTCGCCTCGATCGGTTCGGTCGGTCCGTTTGTCGGGCTGTTCGGCACGGTCTGGGGCATCATGAATTCCTTCATCGGCATTTCGCAGTCCAACACGACCAACCTTGCGGTCGTGGCACCCGGCATCGCCGAAGCGCTGCTTGCGACCGCCCTTGGTCTGGTCGCCGCAATTCCTGCTGTCATCATCTACAACGCCTTCGCCCGCTCGGTCACCGGCTACCGCCAGCTGCTGGCCGACGCTGCTTCCGGTGTCGAACGACTGGTCAGCCGCGATCTCGATTTCCGCAAGGTGCCGCCAGGCGGACGCAGGCCTGCGTCGATGTCTCTGGTCGCGGGGGAATAAACCCATGGCAGGCGGCATTCGCGAACATCACGGCGATGAACTTCCCGAAAATCACGAGATCAACGTGACGCCGTTTATCGACGTCATGCTGGTGCTCCTGATCATTTTCATGGTGGCCGCGCCGCTGTCGACGGTCGACGTCAATGTCGATCTGCCCGCATCCAGCGCGAAGCCCGCGGAACGACCGGACGAACCGCTCTATGTGACGGTCAAGGACGACCTGTCGCTCAATATCGGCAACGATCCGGTTGCGCGCGAACAGTTTGCAGCAAATCTCGACCGCCAGACCGAGGGCAACAAGGATACGCGGATCTTCCTGCGGGCCGACAAGGCTGTCGATTACGGGCAGTTCATGGAAGTGATGAACCTGCTGCGCGATTCCGGCTACCTGAAGATTGCGCTGGTCGGGTTGGAGGCCGCGTCGGGTGCCCAACAGGCGCCAGCGTCTACACCCGCCGCACCAGCAGCGCCTGCACCAGCCGCTTCGCCGGCCACCGGAGGCGCTCCATGAGCCTTGCCATGCAGCGCAGAGGATATGCGAGCAGGATCGGCGAGATCGCGCTGTGGGGATCTGCCGCTATCCTTGTGCTCACGGTCCACATTGCCGCCGCAGCGCTTCTGATGAGGCAAGAGCCGGAGGAACTTGCCGACAACGGTCCGCTGGCCGCCATCATGATCGAGCTTGCGCCGGAGCCGGAGGCGGCGATCCCGGACGAAGAGCAGATCGCTACCGACACCGAAGACCGGCAACTGGTCGAGACCCAGCAGACCGAGCCGGTCGAAGAGGTCGAACCCGTCGAGGAGCCGCCACCGGTCGAACCGCCACCGGAAGTGGCTGAGGAGACACCCGAACCGCCGCCGGAACCCGTGATCGAGACGCCGCTGCCGGAGGAAACGCCCCCGCCGCCGGAGATCGTCGAAACGCCGCCGCCCGAGCCTGTCGATCCGATCGAGCAGAAGGTCACCGCAGCGTTGGAGAACGTGGAAGTCCCGCTGCCGGTCACTCGTCCACCACCACCGAAGCCGGTCCAGAAGGTAGAAAAGCCACGGCGTCAGCCGCAGGCGCAGAAGGAAAAGGCGCAGGCAAAGGTTCAGGCAAAGCCGTCGGAGCGCACGGCCGCTGCGCAGACCTCGAGCGGATCGGTGGCCTCGACGATGTCACCGTCCACCTGGATGACCCGCGTGCGCACGAAGATCGCCCGTAATGCCCGCCGCTGCCCGTCCAACCAGAAGGGGATCGTGACGATCAGCTTCAATTTCGACAGCGATGGCAATATCGGGCGCGTGTCCGTTGCCAGATCGTCTGGAGATACGCGTATCGACGACTACGTCGTCTCAGCCGTTCGACGCGCATCACCTGTTCCGATCGCACCGGCAGGTGTTGCAAGCCTCGTCACTCAGTCGGTAGAGTGCAAGTAGCCGTGCTTTCGGGTTCGGTTGCCCTCCTTAACACTCGCTCCCGGAACAGCTTGTCCATGCAAATTACCCTTGAAGAAGCCGAAACGCTGGTGAGCGGCGTTTTCGAAGCCAACGGCGTGCTTGATAGCACCGCACGCTCGGTTGCCCGCGCCCTGGTGCAGGCGGAAGCCGCCGGCCAGTCCGGTCACGGGCTTCGCCGCATCCCGGCCTATGTCAAACAGGTGCGGACCGGCAAGGTCGACGGCAGTGCTCGCCCTGAGGCGAGCAGGCCAAGACCAGCAGTTCTCGCAATCGATGCGAACTTCGGTTTCGCCTATCCGGCGCTCGATCTCGCTGTCTTGGAACTTCCAGCGATTGCGCGCGAACAGGGCATCGCCTTTGCCGCCATCAACCGTTCGCACCATGCAGGCGTCATGGCGTTGACCGTGGAGCGCTTTGCCGAGCAGGGGCTGGTTGCGATGATGTTTGCCAACGCACCCGCCTCCATGGCCCCCTGGGGTGGCAAGGTGCCGCTGTTCGGCACCAATCCGATCGCTTTTGCGGCGCCTATTGCCGGTAACGAGCCGCTGGTCATCGATCTAGCACTCTCCAAGGTTGCCCGCGGCAAGGTGATGGAAGCGACCCAGAAGGGCACCAGTATTCCCGACGACTGGGCGTTCGACACCGACGGCAATCCGACAACCGACGCATTTGCCGCGATCAAGGGAACGATGGCGCCATCCGGGGGCGCCAAGGGGGCAGCGCTTGCACTCATGGTCGAAGTGATGGCGGCCGGCATCGGCGGTGCGCAATACTCCTACCAGGCCAGCTCGCTGTTTGACGAGACCGGATCTCCGCCGGCGCTTGGCCAGTCGCTGATCGTCATCGATCCGGATGCCACGACGGGTGGCGGCGCGGCAGAACGCTTTGCGGCATTGGCGAGCGAAATGGCAAAGCAGGACGGTGTCCGCCTGCCCGGCCGGCGCGGCCGCGGTCTTCGCGCCGAAAGCATCCAGCACGGTCTCAAGATCGACGACGACGTGATGAAGGCGATAGAAGCTCTGGGCTGACCTGCAGATCCACCTTTATGCCAGACAAGCCAGTGCAGCGATGCGCTGGCTTTTCCTTATTGCGCAGCAAGCGTTCTGCGGAGGCTGAGCCGGTCATACAGAGGATTTTAAGGGATATAAAACGAGAAAAGCCTGGCGCGGGAGGAGGATGCGCCAGGCTTTAAACTTGATCAACAACTGGGAGGAGGAGGGTGTTGTTGATCCGTATCGAACGACACTGGGAGGAGGAGGTGCGTCGTTCGATGACCAAACTTCTAGCCATATCTTCCCGGTGCGCCAAGAGGCTCTGCTGCAATGCAGCAATGCGTTTGCTGCATTGCTGGGCAATTGCTCACGCGTTCGTGCTTAGTCGTCGCCAAGCGATAGCCATTGTCCGGGATAAGACGATGCGGCCGCGTGCTTCCACCGGAGCTTTCCTCTAGGTTATCCCGCATAGAGCCTGACAGCGGAGACACGCATGAAGACGTCGATACGGTACCATCAAGGAGATATTCCAGCCTCTGACGCTGCGCGCTACACAGGCGCGATCGCAATCGATACGGAAACGCTCGGCCTCGTCCCGCGCCGCGACAGGCTTTGTGTCGTGCAGCTCTCACCAGGCGACGGAACCGCGGACGTCATCCGGATCGCAGCCGGGCAGAAGCAAGCTCCCAATCTCGTCGCACTGCTTGCCGATCCCGCCCGGCAGAAGATCTTTCACTACGGCCGGTTCGATATCGCGGTTCTGTTTCACACGTTCGGGGTTACGACCACGCCTGTCTTCTGCACCAAGGTCGCATCGCGGCTCGTGCGGACCTATACGGATCGACACGGCCTCAAGGACAATCTGAGAGAGTTGCTGGACGTCGACATCTCCAAGGCGCAGCAGCAGACCGACTGGGCTGCCGAAACCCTGTCGCAGGCCCAGCTTGAATATGCGGCGTCCGACGTGCTTCACCTCCATGCGCTCCGCGACAAGCTGACCGAGCGCCTTCTTCGCGACGAGCGTATCGAACACGCGACGGCGTGTTTCGAGTTCCTGCCGACCCGAGCCAAGCTCGATCTGCTCGGCTGGGGTGAGACCGACATTTTTGCGCATAGCTGACGACCGGTCGGGCCTGCCAGCGATTAGCGATGATTTAACCATCGCGCGCTTAAAATTGCTGATCGGCAAATCGTGCGCCATGAGATGGCGGCACAGTTTCGGCGTGCTCCTTGCGCGTGCGGTCGTGTGCGGCCGAGTTGTCCCCTCCCTTCACACGCGAGAGATGGAAGCACGCCATGCTGACCCCCGTCGGTGCTACGCAAAGCATGCAGGCCGACCCACTCTCTTCGGCACGTCCGATTGCGGCAACGCGTTCCATCGCTGCATCCGCAGAAGGTGATCCCGCAATCTCCTCCAGAGGCGGAATGCTTACGGGGGACCGCCTGAACCTACTCTCGCTGTCTGGACAGTTGCAGCTCGCCTACGGGTCGTCCATCTTCGCGGAAACGATCGGCCAAATCCTGCAGATACCACGAAACGACGGCGAGACGCTGGCAGACTACGCGGAGCGACTGACTGTCACCGTGCAGTCCATGAATGCGGACGACATTGCAGCGCTCGAGAAAACGCTAAGCCAGCTGGTGAAGGGCATGTCCGTGTCGCTGCTGGCTGAAATTCTCAAGAACCCGGCAGGTCTCGATGCAGCACGGCTGATCCTGTCGCTCGAAGCAGCGCTTGTCGCGGATAGCGATCAGGCGGAGAATGCAGCGGTCAGCTCGTATCGACAGAATGAAATCGCCAGCCTTCCAAAAGACGGTGCGACACCCTCTCCTGCGACGCGGCCCGGCCCCCCGCCGGCAGTTGCCCAGACTGGCCCCTCCTTGCCCGGCCCATCATCGCCCGCGCCGTCAGCGCTCCAGCCCTCGACGCCCAGCCCCGCATCGCCGGTAGTGCCTCTGCCAGCTTCTGCTCCGGACACAGCAAGTACAGAGACCCCCAGGCCATCCCCCGGTGCTTTGCCTGATATCGGAGCAAAATCGCAGTCGGTGACGTCGCCCGCCACCAGCGCAACGCCGCCCGCCACCGGTGCAGCGGCACCAGCTATCGCTCCGTTCTCGCCACCCACGAGCGGGTCAGCCGCCGCGGCTCCTGACACTAAGGTTCCCGGTAAGGAGCTTCAAAGACCCCAACTGCTGCCGCCCCTCGTTGACTTGCAGGAAGAGCCGACCCGCGAGGCGATCCTTGCGCGGCCGATGCCGGTCCGATCAGAAGGTCCCGCGACGGCAACCTCCGACCTGCAAACCAAACCCGCCACGCCGTCTCCCGCCGTCCCAAACGCGGTTCCGATCAAGCCGGACGCGAGCCCGGCGCCTGCGCAAGCCGCACCGATCTTGGCTGCAGATGCGAAGCCGGTGCCGCAAGTCTTGCCAGGAGCCCTGCCGCGGACCGCCGTGCCGGGCATCGCGACCGTGACGAATACCGGGGCTCTGGTCGCAGCGGTTATCGACGCCTTCGACAACGAATTGAAGATCCCGCAGTTTGGAGACGCCACGACGGCGCCGAAACCCGCTGTGGAATGGCCCAGCAATCTCGCGCAACTCGTGTCTGCGATCGCACCAAGCGCGCTTCAGGCGGCGCTGCTCGCGACAGGAGCTCCGGTCGAGAATTCGACAGCGGCACTGTTCAAGAACCTGTTTGGCGGCGGGGGCAGTGGAACGGTGGCACATGCCGGCAGACAGGGACAACCTGCCCCGGCTGCTCCGGACATAGACGCAATGCATACGGCCGGGATAACGCATCCCGAGGACGATCTGCTGCGCATTGCAGAACGTCACACCACGGCCGCAAAAGCCAACGGAGCCCCGGAGGGCGTGCCAGACCCCGACATCCAAGCGATGCCAGTGCCGCTGCCGCTCGTGCAGCGCGAGGCGATTGGCCTGCCCTTTGTCCCCTACCCAATGGCGGACGACGAGCCGCGGCGCGAAAACCGCAAGACGCAGCCGGTGACGGCGATCGACGAGGATGGCGAAGGCGACCACAGCCAGGGCCAGGCGTTCGACCACCCCGACGACGGGAAAGATCCTTCCGACGACGACAATCTCGGCGATGGCGAAGCCGCGTCTGCGGACGTCAGCAATAAGGAAAGCCGTCCGAACGACCTCTACTGGCGCATGGCTGGATGGACCTGAGCCGACGGTTCGAGACCCGGCCGAGATAAATAGCGGGCATGAAAAAAGCCGCCGGATCTTTCGATCCGGCGGCTTTCGAATTTCAAGCTACAACGATTACTCGCCGCCGCGGTTCTTCAGAGCCGCGCCGAGGATGTCGCCGAGCGAAGCGCCGCTGTCGGACGAACCGAACTGTGCAACTGCTTCCTTTTCTTCAGCGATCTCGAGAGCCTTGATCGACAGCATGACCTTGCGATCCTTCTTGGAGAAGTTGGTGACGCGGGCGTCAAAAACCTGACCAACCGAGAAACGCTCCGGACGCTGATCGTCGCGATCGCGTGCCAGGTCGTTGCGGCGGATGAAGGACGTGATGTCTTCGTGAGCCACGAGCTTCACTTCGACACCACCGTCGTTGACGGCGATGACTTCGCACGAAACGACAGCGTTCTTGCGCAGTTCGCCGGATGTTGCGGCTTCGCCGACAGCATCCTTGCCGAGCTGCTTGATGCCGAGCGAGATACGCTCCTTCTCGACGTCCACATCCAGAACGACAGCCTTAACGACGTCGCCCTTGTTGAACTCCTCGATGACCTGTTCGCCTGGACGGTTCCAGTCGAGGTCGGAGAGGTGAACCATGCCGTCAACGTCGCCGTCGAGGCCGATGAACAGGCCGAATTCGGTCTTGTTCTTGACTTCGCCTTCGACTTCAGTGCCGGCCGGATGGCTGAACGCAAATGCCTGCCATGGGTTCTCGAGGGTCTGCTTGAGACCGAGCGAGATGCGGCGCTTCGACGGATCGACTTCGAGAACGACAACGTCGACGTCCTGCGTGGTCGAAAGGATCTTGCCAGGATGTACGTTCTTCTTGGTCCAGGACATTTCCGAGATGTGGATCAGGCCTTCGATGCCTGGCTCCAGCTCGACGAATGCGCCGTAGTCCGTGATGTTCGTGACGGTACCGGAGATCTTCTTGCCAACCGGGTACTTGGCAGCAATGCCATCCCACGGATCCGACTCGAGCTGCTTCATGCCGAGCGAGATGCGGTGGGTTTCCTGGTTGATGCGGATGATCTGAACCTTGACCTGCTGGCCAATGGACAGGATTTCCGACGGATGGTTGACGCGGCGCCATGCCATGTCGGTCACGTGCAGCAGGCCATCGATGCCGCCGAGGTCAACGAACGCACCGTAATCGGTGATGTTCTTGACGACGCCGTCAACAACCTGACCTTCTTCAAGGTTCTGAACGATTTCCGAGCGCTGTTCTGCACGGGACTCTTCGAGAACCGTACGACGCGAAACAACGATGTTGCCGCGACGCTTGTCCATCTTGAGGATTTCGAAGGGCTGCGGGTTGTGCATCAGCGGGGTCACGTCGCGGATCGGACGGATGTCGACCTGGCTGCGCGGAAGGAAGGCAACAGCGCCGTCGAGATCGACCGTGAAGCCGCCCTTGACCTGGTTGAAGATAACGCCTTCAACGCGTTCGCCAGCTTCGAACTTGACTTCGAGCTTGACCCAGCTCTCTTCGCGGCGAGCCTTCTCGCGCGACAGAACTGCTTCGCCAAGCGCGTTTTCGATGCGCTCGACATAGACTTCGACTTCGTCGCCGACCTTCAGCGAACCGTCTTTGCCCTTGACGCCGAATTCCTTCAGCGCGATGCGACCTTCGACCTTGAGGCCGACGTCAACAACGGCCATGTCCTTTTCGATCGCCGTTACCAGACCTTTGGTAACGTAGCCTTCGGCCAGATCATTGGTTGCGAAGGATTCTTCGAGAAGGGCTGCGAAGTCCTCCCGCGACGGGTTAGTTACTGCCATGAAATCTCCTGGTCGTGTCCAGTCAAGGACACATTGCGCCGTGGGTTCGTGTTGATCACACCCGAAATCCAAGCCCGCCTCGTCATGTTCAGAGGCAATCCGGCGCAAGGACTAAGATATCGGGCTCGAATGCGCCGCCGGTTATCCGGTCGGTCATCATCCTTTCAGGGCGGCGTCGATAATCGCCTTCGCGGCCTGAAACGCGGCCTCTATACCCATTTCTGACGTATCAAGCAAGTGCGCGTCTTTCGCAGGCTTCAAAGGGCTGTCGGCACGCCCCATGTCACGCTCGTCGCGCTTTCGCACATCGGCAAAAATCTCATCGAAATCTGCGGCATCGCCGCGGCCGACGATCTCGTCGTAACGGCGTCTGGCGCGCACTTCCGGCGATGCGGTCACGTAAAGTTTAACGGGTGCATCGGGGCAGACGACGGTGCCGATATCGCGCCCGTCGAGGACCGTTCCGGGCTTGCGCCTCGAAAACGCCTGCTGCGCTTCCACCAGCGCCCGGCGCACGGCGGGCATGACGGCGATCTTCGAGGCCGCTTCTCCAATCGCATGGGCCGAGAGAATTTCGCGGTCGAGACCTGCCAGTTCAACGTCGCGCGCCATCGTCTCGGCAACGGCCTCGTCGTTGAGGGGCAGACCCCGGTCGAGCAGCGCCTTGGCCGCTGCGCGGTAGGTGAGGCCCGTATCGAGATGCTGGAAGCCGTAGGTTTCGGCGATCTGGCGCGACAGGGTTCCCTTGCCGGCTGCGGCAGGGCCATCGATTGCGATCACCAGTGGCGTAGTGTTGTCTGCAGGATTCATGTCAGGCGGGAAGCTCCGTAGCGGCGTACAAGATCGGCCATTGCGTTCTGACCGGGCATATCATCAAGTCCGGAGGCAACGCCTTCACGATCGCCGACCGGGCGGTTCTGACTGACCTTCCACTTTCCTCCGATCGCCGAGATTTCGATCTCGATACCGACGATACCCTTCAACTGGGCGGAGATGAAATCGTCTGGCGCATCGTTGACGGACCAGGGCATCGGCCGGCTGTTTTCATGCTGGCTGGTGATCGCCTCGATCTGGGAAAGCAGCCAGCCGGCGTCTTCGACGATGCGGGCCGGACCGCGGGCCTGAACGATGGCGTAGTTCCAGGTGGGCACGACCTTACCCGTCTCCTGCTTGGTCTTGTACCAGGACGGTGTCACGTAGCTGTCGGCGCCCTGGAATACAGCAAGGACGCTCGCGCCGTCGCGGATGTCTTTCCACTGGCTGTTCGCCCGGGCGAGATGCAGCCGCAGCACGCCTTTTTCTGCCGCTTCTCCATCGAGGTGAAACGGCACCGGATTAGCCAGCAGGCCGGAATTTCCCGATGTGATCAGCATGCCCAGCGGATAGGCCCGGATCAGCGCATGCTGGGTGCCGAGATCGTCTTCGCGGAAATGCGGCGGCTGGTACATGGGGCGCCTTAAATCTTTCCGTCGATGTGGTTCTCGATCTGCGCGCCGAGACCGGTCATCAGATCCATGAACTCCGGAAAGCTGGTGGCGATGATCGAGGCGTCGTCGACAGTGACTTCGTGTTCCGATGCGAGACCGAGAACGAGGAAGCTCATGGCGATGCGGTGATCGAGATAGGTGACGACGGCAGCGCCGGACGGATTGCCGTAGCCCTTGCCGCCTGGACGGCCGCGCACCACCAGCGTTTCCTTGCCTTCATCGCAATCGACGCCGTTCAGCTTCAGACCTTCAGCGACGGCCGAGAGACGGTCGGACTCCTTGACGCGCAGTTCCTCGAGACCGAGCATCGTCGTCGTTCCCTCCGCAAAGGCTGCGGCGACCGCGAGGACGGGATATTCGTCGATCATCGATGGTGCACGATCGGCGGGAACAGTGACGCCCTTGAGGTCGGAGCCGCGGACGCGCAGGTCGGCCACATCCTCGCCACCGGCGCTGCGGGCATTCATCACCTCGATATCCGCGCCCATTTCCTGCAGCGTCAGAATAAGACCGGTGCGGGTGGGGTTCATCAGGACGTTCATGATGGTCACGTCCGAACCCGGCACCAGGATGGCGGCCACAAGCGGGAACGCGGTCGAGGACGGATCGCCGGGCACGTCGATCACCTGCCCCTTGAGAGCGCCGCGACCTTCCAGCCGGATCGTGCGAACGCCGTCGGCATCCGTCTCGACGGTCAGATCGGCGCCGAAACCCTGCAGCATCTTTTCGGTATGGTCGCGGGTCATCACCGGTTCGATCACCGTGGTGACACCAGGCGTGTTGAGGCCGGCAAGCAGCACCGCGGACTTGACCTGCGCCGAGGCCATGGGCACGCGGTAGACGATGGGGTTGGGCGTGCGCGGACCACGCAGCGTGACGGGCAGCCTGTCGCCGGCCATCGACGTCACCTGGACGCCCATCTCGCGCAATGGATCGAGCACCCGGCCCATCGGCCGCCTGGACAGCGAGGCATCGCCGATAAAGGTGGACTCGAAATCGTAGACGCCGACCAGACCCATCGTCAGGCGGCAGCCGGTGCCGGCATTGCCGAAATCGAGAGGCGCCTGCGGTGCCAGCAGCGCGCCGTTGCCGGTGCCCTGGATGATCCACTCAGCGCCGACCTTGTCGATCTTTGCGCCCATAGCACGCATCGCCTTGCCGGTGTTGATGACGTCTTCGCCTTCCAGGAGGCCGGTGATCCGCGTCTCTCCGGCAGCCAGGCCTCCGAACATGAAGGAACGATGCGAGATGGACTTGTCGCCCGGGATGCGGACGGTCCCGGTGAGGTTTGTCGATCTTCTCGACTTTGCCGGTTTGAGGGCAATCCCATGCGACATGATCGGTCCTTGCTCGTATGCCTTTGATTTCCGCCGTCGTTATCACAAAGCAAAAGGCGGGTCATTAGCCTGCCTGCCAAGGAATTCAGGAAAAGTTAGTCTTTGACATGGAGCCCGCCAGGCCTTATGGGGACCGGCTTAGATTTTTCACCCATTGATTGCCGCTTTATGCGGCTTCGCCGACCTGTTCGGCCATCTCATGAGGCTTTGATAGTGGCTAAAGCGGAACTCGGAACCAAGCGCACCGACCCGGATACCGGCAAGAAGTTTTACGATCTGAACCGCGATCCCGTCGTTTCCCCCTATAGCGGCAAGTCCTGGCCGTTGTCGTTCTTCGCCGAAAACAGCGCCGCTGCAAAACTGGAGCAGGCGGAAGAAGAAGATGTCGAGGAAGTCGACGTCGAGAACCCAACTGTTGAGCCCGTCGCAACCGACGACGCCGACGATGCGGCAACCGGCGACGACATCCCGGATCTGGGCGACGACGATGATGTCGATATCGGCGACGATGACGACAACACGTTCCTCGAAGCCGACGAAGACGATGAAGACGACGACGTAACCGGGATTGTCGGCGTTGGCGGCGACGACGACGAGAATTGATCTTTCGACCTAAAGCCCGGTAATTTGAAGAAAAATTGCCGGGCTTTGAAAAACAGGCTTGCACTCTCCGAAAACCGGACGTAATAAGCCGCCACTCCGGTCAGCATCGCTGCTTCGGAGTTCCCAAGGACCGGAACACCCGGACCACCCTGATGGGGCTATAGCTCAGCTGGGAGAGCGCTTGCATGGCATGCAAGAGGTCAGCGGTTCGATCCCGCTTAGCTCCACCAAATCTTTCTCGCAGTAAACCGACTGCTGAATAGAGGCCGACAAAGCTTAATTCGCGAAGTACGCGGCTGTGCTGTGCGCAGCTTTCGTCTGATGAATCCGGGTGCGGCGGGCGGCGAGTTTGCGGGTTTTGTGGGCCGCGTGCCGGAAGCGCTTCTTGGTGCGCTCGACTTCGCGCAGATAGCCGAGATCTGAGGCCAGAACCTCGTCCTGGTACTGCTGGCGGCGAGCATCCGCGATCTGGCGAACCACCAAGGCGCCGGTCCCTGCGAGAGTGGCGACCGCTGCAATCAGAATTAAAATTACCGTCATTGCCGTTTCCTCCATCCCCATAACGCGGAAGGAGCGCAAAGGTTCGCTTTCCCGCATTGGAGGTAGTGGAACACGAAACTGGTTACAGCCGATTTAAAGGTTAACCGATCGCCTGATCGTTTTCGTCGAACCGGTGCAGCGAGGCCTTGTCTGGTGTGGCAAAGACGATGTCGTCTGGACCATAGCGATGCTCGCCGAACAGACGGACCGTGATGAGGCCCGCCGTCTCGGTTTCGAGATAGAGGATGGTATCGGCGCCGAGGTGCTCGGCATGGACTACCTTGGCCTTCCAGTCGCCGCTTTCGCGCGACAGAGCGATATGCTCCGGCCGGATGCCGATGGTCTTGATGCCGCTTTCGGAAAGCGTCTCGCCCGGGATAAAGTTCATCTGCGGCGAGCCGATGAAACCGGCGACGAAGACGTTGGCGGGCTTGTTGTAGAGCTCCATCGGAGACCCCACCTGCTCGATCGCGCCGGCGCTGAGCACGACGATCTTGTCGGCGAGCGTCATCGCCTCGACCTGGTCGTGCGTCACGTAGATCATCGTCGCCTTCAGCCGCCGGTGCAGGCGGGCGATTTCAAGCCGGGTCTGCACGCGCAGAGCCGCGTCGAGGTTGGACAACGGCTCGTCGAACAGGAAGAGTTTCGGTTCACGCACGATGGCACGACCGATCGCGACGCGCTGGCGCTGGCCGCCGGACAGTTCCGCCGGGCGACGGGCGAGATAGGGATCGAGCGAGAGAAGCGACGAGGCGTTCGAGACGCGTGTCTCGATCTCTGCCTTGTCGGTTCCGGCCTGCTTTAGACCAAGGCCCATATTGTCCTTCACCGTCAAGTGCGGGTAGAGCGCATAGGACTGGAAGACCATAGCGATGCCGCGCTTGGCCGGCGGGGTGGTTGCCATTTCCTGGTCGTCGATCCGGATCGAGCCGGATGACGCATCTTCAAGGCCTGCAATGACCCGCAGCAGCGTGGACTTGCCGCAGCCGGAAGGGCCCACGAAGATGACGAACTCGCCATCCTGAACCTCGAGGTCGATGCCCTTCAGCACTTCATGATCGCCGAAGGCCTTTCGGATGGATTTCAGTTGCAGCGAACCCACGAGCGTATTCCCACTTCTGTCGTTTGGTGCAATCGCGGACGTTTGTCCGCCCGGCTGTCTTGCTTGCGTTGCTTTCAGAGATAGATTGGCTTGCCGGTCCTTGCGCTTTCATCCGCCGCAAGGCAGATGCGCAGCGATTGAACCGCGTCGTCCATGTGCCTGGTTAGATCGATATCCTCGCGGATCGCCTTCAGCATATAGGCCTGCTCGAAATCGCAAAGCTCCTGATGGCCGGGCTCACCCGCCATCGTCATATCCTCGTCGGGCCTGATGAACCTGCCGTCCGGGCCGGTCTCGGCGTTGTGAAGGCGAATGACAGAGGTTTTGGTATGCGTGTCAATATCGTCGGACTTGGCATTGGGGTCCATGACGATGGAGACCGAGCCTCTCGGCGACATCACGTCCTTCACGAAGAACGCAGTTTCGGAGATCATCGGCCCCCAGCCCGCCTCGTACCAGCCGACCGACTTGTCATCGAAGATCACCTGAAGGTGGCCGTAATTATACAAGTCGGGCGCAATTTCATCGGAAAGGCGCAGGCCCATGCCGCGCACTTCCACCGGCTTGGCATCGGTGATCTGGCACATGACATCCACATAATGCACGCCGCAATCGACGATCGGCGGCGTCGTCTGCATCAGGGCCTTGTGGACATCCCAGGTGGGGCCTGACGATTGCTGGTTGAGGTTCATGCGAAAGACATAGGGCGGGCCGAGCTTGCGGGCTTCGGCAATCAGGCGGATCCAGGACGGATGATGGCGCAGGATATAGCCGATCACCAGTTTCTTGCCCGCGACCTTGGCGGCGGAAACGACGCGCTCGGCATCGGCAACCGTGGTTGCCAGTGGCTTTTCGACAAACACGTCGCAGCCGGCCTGGAGGGCGGCAACTGCATAGTCCGCATGGCTGTCGGAATAGGTGCAGATGGCGCAGAGGTCCGGTTTCAACTCGGCAAGGGCTGTCAGGAAATCGGCGTGGATCTCGTAACCGGCAAGGGCCGGATCGAGCGTCGGCTTCGAGCGGTTGACGAGACCAACGATCTCGAAGCCCGGGTTGTTGTGATAGGCGAGCGCATGGCTACGGCCCATATTGCCGAGGCCTGCGACAAGAACGCGGATCGGCTTTTCGGTTGAACTCACTTGACGGCTCCAGACGTGATGCCGCGGATCAGTTGCCGCGAGAAGATGACGTAAAGGACGAGGATCGGCAGGATTGCGAGCGACAGGGCTGCCAGCACCGCGTTCCAGTTGGTGACGAACTGGCCGATGAAGATCTGCGATCCGAGCGTTACCGTCTTGGTGGCCTCAGACGGTGCAAGGATCAGCGGGAACCACAGGTCGTTCCAGATCGGGATCATGGTGAAGACGGCAACCGTTGCCATGGCCGGCCTGATCAGCGGCAGGACCAGGCGGAAGAAGATCGCATATTCCGAAAGACCATCGATCCGGCCGGCATTCTTGAGGTCGTCGGAAACCGAGCGCATGAATTCCGACAGGATGAAGATCGCAAGGGGGATGCCTTGCGCCGTATAGACGAGGATCAGCGCTGTCAGCGTGTTGACGAGGCCCGATGCGACCATGCCCTGCAGGATCGCGACCGTGCCGAGCCTGATCGGGATCATGATGCCGATCGCCATGTAGAGGCCGAGCAGCGTGTTGCCGCGGAAGCGATACTCTGACAGCGCAAAGGCGGCCATCGCGCCGAACAACAGCACGAGCGCGATCGAGGCGACCGTGACGATCATGCTGTTTTGGAAATAGCCGATGAAATCCGCCTGGCCGAGAACCGTCTGGTAGCCGATCAGGCTGAAGCTCGACGGTGTGGGAACCTGCATCGGATTGCGGAAGATCGAATTGCGATCCTTGAACGAGTTGATGATGGTGAGAAAGACCGGAAACAGCGCAATCAGCGTGTAGGCGATCAAAGCCAGATGCACGAGGCTTGAGCGGATCGGTGAAGAGCGTGCCTTGTTGGACATGTCTGGACGCCCTCTAGAACTGGTAGCGGCGCATGCGCCGCTGGATGGCAAAAAGGTAAAACGAGACGCCGGCGAGAATGATGACGAACATCACCGCTGCGATCGTTGCCCCCATGGAGCGATCTCCGAGTTGCAGCTGGAAACCGAAGAAGGTGCGGTAGAGAAGCGTGCCGAGAATATCCGTCGACATATCAGGGCCCGCAAGCGCGCCCTGCACCGTGTAGACCAGATCGAAGGCGTTGAAATTTCCGACGAAGGTCAGGATCGAGATGATGCCGATCGCCGGCAGAATGAGCGGCAGCTTGATCTTCCAGAACTGGCTCCAGCCGGTAATGCCATCGCATTCGGCAGCTTCGACCACCTCTTCCGGGATGCTGAGCAACGCCGCATAGATCAGCATCATGGGTATGCCGACATATTGCCAGACCGAAATCAGGGAAACCGCGATCAGCGCCGGCCCGGACTGACCGAGCCAGGGCGCAAACAGCCATTTGGCACCGGCAAGGCTCATCAGCCAGGGCGCAACGCCCCAGATGGGCGAGAGGATGAGTTTCCAGATAAAGCCGACGATGACGAAGGACAGAAGCGTCGGGAGAAAGATCGCGGTGCGGTAAAAGGCGGCAAACCGCAGTTTGGGCAGCGACAGCAGCGCCGCGAGTGCAATGCCGATCGGGTTCTGCACGCACATGTGGATAGCAAAGAAGATCAGGTTGTTGGTGAGCGCATTCCAGAAATCGCGCGCCCAGCGGACATCACCGAAGAGGACCTGGTAGTTTGCAAAGCCGACGAAGGACTGAGCACCATCGACAGTGTTGTAGAACGAAAGCCTGAGCGTCTCGATCAGCGGCAGGATCATGATCGCCGTGTAGACCAGCAGCGCCGGCGCCATGAAGACGACGATATGCCAGCGGAACGGGCGCTTGATCGATACCGGCTGCAGGGCAGATGAAGGGTGGATGTCGCTCATGGCTTTGCCTGTTTTCTTGTGCTTGCGCTGGCGCAGCATGATCACGATACCTCCCCCTTGAAGGGGGAGGTCGCAGCGAAGCTGCAGGTGGGGGTGACACCACACGCACAAGGATCACCCCACCCCGGCCCGTCGGGCCGACCCTCCCCATCAAGGGGAGGGTAAGCTTGTCACTTACCTGGCTTGTACCAGCTGTCGAGGCCCTTCTGGAGCTTTTCGGCGGCAACGGCCGGGGTATCGGTGCCGTTGATGACGTTGGCCGATTCGACCCAGGTCTCGTTTTCGAGGTTCGGGGTGCCGCGCGACAGGATCTGATAGGTCGAGCGGACCGTCGGCTTGTATTTTTCACGCCAGGAGACGAATTCCTGCGCCATCGGATCTGCCATCTTCACAGGCGACGAATTCAGACTGAAGAAGCCCGGAAGCGAATTGGCGTAGATCTCGGCAAATTCCGGCGAAGCAACCCAGGTCAGGAACTTCTTGGCTTCTTCCGGATGCTTGCTCTTGGTGTTCAAGCCAACGCCGATATCCGGATGGTCGGAGATGTAGCCGGTTTCGCCAGCCTTAAGCACCGGCGGCGGGAACGCGCCCATCTTGAACTGGGCCTGGCTGGTGAAAAGCGCGATTTCCCATGAACCGGCAGGGAAGATCGCCGCGCGGCCGAGCGTGAAGAGGTTCTGGCTATCGGCATAGGTCTGGGCTTCGAAACCGTCGCCGAGATAAGGCTTCCACTTGGCCAGCTCTTCGTAGGGCTTGACCCATTCCGGATCGGTCAACTTCTGCTTGCCCTCGATCAGCGCCTTGCGGCCTTCCTCGCCCTTCCAGTAGTTCGGGCCGATGTTCTGGTAGCCCATCGTTGCGGCTTCCCAGAGATCCTTGGTTCCCATGGCAAGCGGAATGAACGTGCCGTCGGCCTTGATCTTGTCGAGCGCGGCGTAGAATTCCTCGTTCGTCTTCGGCACCGCGATCTTCAGCTGGTCGAAGGCGTCCTTGTTGTAGATGAAGCCGTGGATGACGGATGCCATCGGCACGCAGAAGGTGGACTTGCCGTCGTCTGTCGACCAGGCGGCCTTGGCGACCGGCGAGAAATTGCTCATGCCCGACAGGCTGGTGAGATCGACGAGCTGCTTCTTGTTGAAGAGTTCGAGCGAGGCATCGAACGGACGGCACGTGATGATGTCACCGGCAGAGCCTGCATCGAGCTTGGCGTTGAGCGACGCATTGTACTCGGTCGGTGCGGTCGGCGAGAAGTTGAGCTTGATGCCGGGGTTCTTCGCTTCGAAGGCCGGGATCAGCTTTTCTTTCCAGATCGCCAGATCGTCATTGCGCCAGCTCTCGATGTTGAGCGTGACATCGGCCGCAGACGCTGCGCCCGCAGACGCGATCACCGTCGTGGCCAAAAGAATTGTTTTCAACAGGCTGTTCATGCTGTTCTCCCTTTTTGGTTAGCGCCTTGCGGCGCGAGTCTCGGTCGTTTCCGTCATCTTCAGTTCCGCAAGTGCTTTCCTCAACACCTGATCGGAACGAATAAGCAGCAATTGTGCGGCGTCGATATCGGGGGCGCCTTCAGCCAGAAGCACGGCGATCTTCACCGATCCGTCCGCCACCTGCAGATATCTTACCGCCTCGTCGGCAGTCACGCCTGCGATATCGGCAACCATGCCGGCGGCGCGGGTGCGCAGCTTGGCATTGTCGGCGCGCAGATTGACCATGTGTCCGTCATGCACGTGACCGAGCTTGATCGCAGCCAGCGTCGACAGCATGTTGAATGCAAGCTTCTGTGCGGTCCCCGCGCCCATGCGCGTCGATCCAGCCACCATTTCCGGCGGCGTTTCGAGGAGGACGGCGACATCGGCATGATTGAAAAGGGGTGCATCGGGATTGTTGGCGAGTGCCACGACCCTGGCGCCACGGGCCCGCGCGAGCTCGGCGATCTTCAGAACGTAAGGCGTCGAGCCGCTTGCAGAAACGGCGAGAACGCAGTCTCCCGCCGCAATGACCGCTGCATCCTGATCGGCCAAGGCGACATCATCCTCCGGCGCGCCTTGTAGGTCGGCCAGAACGGACGTTCCGCCGGCAAGAAGAAGGACGATCTGCTCGCGTGCAATGCCGTAGGTTCCGGGAAGCTCGAGCGCATCGGCCATGGCCATCAGGCCGGAGCTGCCGGCGCCTGCATAGACAAGCTTTCCGCCACGCCTCAGAGCCGACGCAACGAGTTCCGCGGCATCCGCAAGAGCGGGGATCGCCGCATCGACGCTCTTGGCCGCCTGCTGCTGACCGGACGCCAGAAGCCGAAGGATTTCGGTCGGGGCGCGCGTATCGAGCCCTTCCGTATTCCCATGCCTGGCTTCGGTGGCTGTTTGGCTCATCCGTTTCTCCCTCAAGCAAAATGATGCCAAAAAAATACCAATTGTCCAGCAGGAAATTAACGAAAGTTACCAACTGAAACATGGCAGCTGGCGTTTAGGACTAATAATCGAGTTAAAATAGCGTGTTAGCGCCGCTCTGTCCGCATCAATAATTTCGCGCTTGGTAAATGGTATTTTTTTGGTATCATTCTTCGTGGAGGTATCCATGGCGGATTACGTGATCGGGATAGATGGCGGCGGGACAAGCTGCCGGGCGGCGCTGGCCGATAGGAACGGCACCCTGCTCGGCCGCGGCAAGAGCGGTGCCTCCAATATCCTGACCGATCCCGACACTGCCCTCAGGCATATTGCTGAAGCCGCAGAGCTGGCGTTCGAAGATGCTGGGCTCACGCCGGATCTTTCATCCGCATCTGCAATCCTGGGTCTTGCCGGCAACAATGTCGGCGGCGCGGTGGGCTATGTGACCGAACGTCTCCCCTTTGCCAGATCGCAGATCGTTTCTGACGGCGTCATCGCCTTGCAGGGCGCGATCGGTGACGAAGACGGTGCGATCGGCATCGTTGGGACCGGGACCGTCTATATCATTCGCAGCCAGGGTCAGTTCAGATCCGTCGCCGGCTGGGGGTTTCAGGTGAGCGATCTCGGCAGCGGTGCAAGGCTGGGACAGCTCGCGCTGCAGGAAACCCTGCTTGCCTTTGACCGGATACGGCCGATGACCCCGCTTTGCGAGGCAATCCTTGCCGAGTTCGACAACAATCCGGAACTGATCGTCGATTTCGCGCGGCTGGCAAAGCCCGGCGACTTCGGTCGTCACACGCCAAAGGTTTTCGACTTTGCGCGGCGTGGCGACGAGACGGCGTTGCGGATCCTCCATACCGGTGCAGCCGGGATCGACGAAGCGCTCGATGCAGTTACCGCGCTATCCGGCGACAAGACCAAGCTCTGCCTGCTGGGCGGTCTCGCACCGCTTTATCCTCCCTATCTTGCCCAGAGGCACAGGCGTCGCCTTTCCGAGCCGCGGGCGGACGCGCTGACCGGCGCCGTCGAACTGGCCGTCAAGGCCTTCGCATCTGGAGCCCGGATTGAGGCGTGCGCATGAGCGAGACGCTGACGGCCATCCTCCCCCTCGACGGCCTGCAGTCCGGCGGCTCCGGCCCGCTTTATCTCAAGCTGCGCCAAAGCCTGGAAGATGCGATCCGGTCCGGCAAGCTCGGTCACGGCGACGCGCTTCCCGCGGAGCGGGATCTCGCCGACTATGCGAGCGTCAGCCGCGTCACGGTGCGCAAGGCCGTCGACGATCTCGTCCGGGACGGGCTTCTGACCCGCCGCCATGGATCCGGGACCTTCGTGGTAAAACCGCTGTCGCGCGTCGAGCAACCCTTGACCAAGCTGACATCCTTCACCGAGGACATGGCAAGGCGTGGCCTGGTTTCCCGATCGGAGTGGCTGGAGCGCGGATTGTTTCATCCCTCGCCCGAAGAGATGATGATGCTGGGTCTCGCACCCGGCACGATGGTTGCGCGGATCGGACGTTTGCGCTTTGGGAACGACATGCCGCTTGCCATCGAGCGCGCCAGCATATCGGCAGAATTCCTGCCCAACCCGGTATCGCTCCAGCAGTCGCTTTATGCGGAACTTGAAAAGAAGGATGCGCGACCGGTACGCGCCATCCAGCGGATCTCCGCGACCAATCTGAAAAAGATCGACGCCGGCCTGCTTGAAGTGCCCATCGAGGCGGCGGGCCTGTCGATCGAACGCGTTTCCTACCTGGCCTCCGGCCGGGTGGTGGAGCTTACCCGCTCGCTTTACCGGGGCGATGCCTATGATTTCGTGGCCGAGCTTTCGCTTGGCGACAGCTGATCAGACGAGGATGACGATGAAGACCCATATGCGCCAGGAAATCGACGAGATACCGGAGGCGACGGCCCGATTGCTCGACCGTTCGGCGGCAGATATTGCCAAGGCCGGCCAGGCCCTGCGCGACAAGGATCCGGCCTTCCTGGTGACGATCGCACGCGGTTCCTCCGACCATGCCGCGA
Source organism: Rhizobium sp. PvP014 (assembly GCF_017876855.1). NCBI lineage: Bacteria > Pseudomonadati > Pseudomonadota > Alphaproteobacteria > Hyphomicrobiales > Rhizobiaceae > Rhizobium > Rhizobium sp. PvP014. The sequence continues at coordinate 2,906,966 of NZ_JAGIOT010000002.1, read as the reverse complement.
CGTTCATCAAATATGCGATTGAGTTGACAGCGGGACGTCCGGTTGCCTCGCTCGGACCATCGCTTGCCTCAATCTACGGTGCCAATCTGCAGCTTGGCGGTGGTGCTGCGATCGCCATCTCCCAGTCCGGCAAGAGCCCGGACATCGTCGCGATGGCGGAGGCTGCGACCCGGTCAGGGGCGGTGACGATTGCGCTGACCAATACGCTCCCGTCGCCGATCACCGAGGCATCGCTTTATGGGGTCGACATCAATGCGGGTCCGGAAATTGCCGTTGCGGCAACCAAGTCCTTCGTCAGCTCGATTGTCGCCGGTCTCGCCCTTCTCTCCGAATGGACCGGTGACGACGGGCTGAAGGCGGCGGTTCGCGCCATGCCCGGCCATTTCGATGAAGCCATCAAGCTCGACTGGAGCGCGTTTGCGAGCGAACTCGGCGACGCTGATTCGCTCTATATGCTCGGCCGTGGCCCGGCGCTAGCAATCGCCAGCGAGGCTGCGCTCAAATTCAAGGAAACGTCCAACATGCATGCGGAGGCCTATTCCGCGGCTGAAGTCCTGCATGGTCCGGTGGCGCTCGTCGAAAAGCGCTTTCCGGTGCTGACATTTGCCGCACGGGACGCGGCGGAAGCTTCCGCGGTGCAGATCGCAGACAATTTCGCGGCCAAGGGCGCGCTCGCCTACGCGACCTCCGACAAGGTCACGGCTGCCCGAAAGCTGCCATTCGTCGCAACCGGCCATCCGCTGACCGACGCGCTGGCGCTGATCGTGCCCTTTTACGGTTTCGTCGAAGCCTGGTCGCGGTCCAAAGGGTTTGATCCCGATCAGCCGGCAGCCCTCAACAAAGTCACCGAAACCCTATGACCGACCTCAAGGCTCTGACTGCAAACCGCATCTTCGACGGCGCCGACTGGCATGAGAATGCCGCGGTCGTGTTTTCGAACGGCCGGATCGATCACATCCAGCCTTCGGCTTCGCTCGCACCTGAGATCGAGAGGATCGACGGTGGCGAGATCATTGCTCCGGGCTTTATCGACTTGCAGGTCAATGGCGGCGGTGGCGTGCTCCTCAACGAAGAGCCGACGGTCGAGGGGATCGCCACGATCTGCGCTGCCCACGCGAAGTTTGGGACGACGGCACTGTTGCCGACCTTGATCACCGACACACCTGACATTTCCGCCCGGACCGTTGCTGCCGGCATGGACGCAAAGAAGCGGGGCATTCGCGGCTTTCTCGGACTGCATCTGGAGGGCCCGCATCTGTCTGTTGCCCGCAAGGGAGCGCATGACCCCAAGCTCATCCGCCCGATGGGGGATCGCGACCTCGATCTGATGCTCTCCTGCGGACGGGCGCTCGATGTGCTGATGGTGACCATTGCGCCGGAAAGCGTGACGCAAGAACAGGTCACAAAGCTCGCAGACGCCGGCATCATCGTCAGCCTCGGTCACACGGAAGCGAGCTACGATACGGCGGCGGCCTATTCCAAGGCCGGTATCCGCACGGTCACGCATCTCTTCAACGCCATGAGCCCTCTCGGTCACCGCGAACCGGGGCTGGTCGGGGCGGCGCTCGATACGGGAGCACTCTATGCCGGCCTGATCGCCGACGGCATCCATGTGCATCCCGCTGCAATGGGGGCAGCTCTGCGCGCCAAGGCAGGTCCCGGAAAGATATTCCTGGTGACCGATGCGATGTCGACGATCGGGACCGACATGACATCCTTCACGCTCAACGGCCGCGAAATCCTGCGCAAGGATGGCCGGCTGACGCTCGCCGACGGGACGCTGGCCGGCGCCGATATCGACATGATCTCGTCGGTTCAATACGTGCACCGCAATCTAGGCCTGTCGCTGGAGGAAGCCCTGCGCATGGCATCCGCCTATCCGGCGCAGGCGGCGCGCATCGAAGACCAGAAAGGCTTTCTGAAGCCCGGATATGATGCGGATTTCGTTATCCTTGGCGCGGATCTTTCCATGAGAAGCACCTGGATTTCTGGAGAATGTGCGCACGCACAGATCTGAAGAGCCTATCCCGCCAGCGGAAAATCGATCCGGACTTTCAAGCCTGTGCCCCCTGAGCCATCGTGAAGCGACAGGGCAGCGCCGTGAAGGCGGGCGATCTCTTCGACGATCGGCAGTCCGAGACCGGTGCCGGATGCATCGCCGCGGCCGAGACGTCCGAACCGTTCGAGCACGGTAGCTCGCTTCTCGGGCGGAATGCCCGGGCCGTTATCCTCCACCTCGAGCCGGGCCGTCTCGCCACTCCGTTCGATGCGGACGGTGACCTCCGTGCCGGAGCCCGCATGAAGGATCGCGTTGACGATCAGGTTCTTCACCAGTTCGCCGATCAGCAGCGGCTCGACGTTGACCTCAGTTGCGCCCTCTCCTTCGAACCCGAGGTCGATGCCACGATCGGCGGCGCCCGGAACATGATCTCCCGTCAGGCCGCGGACGAGATCGGTGAGATCGAGCTTGCGGAATGCGGCCGAGCGCCCTGCCGCATCGATCTTTGCCATCAGCAGCAGTTGCGCGAGGATATGTTCGGCACCGGCGACCGCTTCATCCGCCTTGCGGACTGCGGTCTTTGCCGTGGCCAGATCGTCCGCCCGGTCCGCAAGTGCGAGCTGTGTGCGCACGATTGCGAGCGGAGTTCGGAGCTGGTGGCTGGCATTGCCGGTGAAGTGGCGCAGGGCATTCAACGCGCCTTCGAGCCGCACCATGAACGAATTGACGGTATCGACCAGGCCCTGAACCTCGTTCGGTACTCTTTCCCCGATCGGATGCAGATCGTCCGGGCTGCGTTCGGCGATCGCTTCGCTGAAGCGATAGAGGGGCCGCAGAGACAGCGTGACGGCGATCCAGACGATCACGGCGGCACCGATGATCATGAACAGGATTCGCAGCGCCGACCGGATCAGGATGGTGCGCGTCAGCTGTTCACGGGCCATGGTGGTTTCGGCGACCGTGACGACGAAGGGAACCGAGCGGATGCCGGTCGACGCGGATCTGGCAAGGACGGCGACCCGGATGGGCTCGCCCCGAAAGCTGGCGTTCTCGAACGCCACCGCCTGGCCCTCCCGACGCGCGATGGAGGGAAGGTTCTGGTAGCCGGTGATGAAGGTGCCGGGCGGCCCGTCGACGCGGTAGAAGACCCGGTCCTGCGCGGCAGAGGTCAGCATTTCCAGCGCCACATAGGGGATGTCGACCTCGAGCGCTCCGTCTTCCGCGACGATCACGCGCTCGGCGATCGCGAGAGCCGACCCCGCAAGCACGCGATCGGACACTTCATTGGCCGTATCGAGCGCCTCATCCCATGTGTCGAACATGGCGACGCCACCGATCAGCGCCGTCGAGAGAAGCAGCCACGCTAGGAGGCGGCGGCGGAGCGAATAGGCGGCTGTCGGCGTCATTCCGGAGAGGCCATTTTCTCGAGATAATAGCCAATGCCGCGCGCGGTCTTGACGGTCAGACCATAGACGGCAAGCCGCTTTCTTAGTCGGCTCACATACTGCTCGATCGCATTGGACGAGAGGTCGTCGTCGAAGCCTGTCAGCGAACGAATGATCGCCTCCTTGGAGACCACCTTTCCGGCCCGCATGAAGAGGAGTTCGAGAAGGGCCACCTCGCGCGCCGGGATATCGAGCGGCACGCCCTGGCTCGAAAAGGTTCGGGAGGTCAGATCGAAAGTGACGCCGCCATAGGTGATGACAGAGCTTCGCAGGCCCGCTTGACGGCGAAGAAGGACGCGGATGCGCGCCTCGAACTCCGGCACGTCGAACGGTTTCGTCATGTAATCGTCGGCGCCGAGATCGAGGCCTTTGACCCGCTCTTCCGGCGTGCCGCGGGCGGTGAGGATCATCACCGCCGCCCGGTTCTGGCGGGCGCGCATGGCCTTCAGAACATCGAGACCATCCATTTCGGGAAGGTTGAGGTCGAGAATAACCAGATCGTAGCTTTCGGCGGCAACCGTTGCCTCCGCCGACGTTCCGTCGGCCACGAGATCGACCACATAGCCGCTGCCGCGCAAAATCGCGGCAAGGCCCGATGCCAGCGTCTGATTGTCTTCGACAAGAAGGATACGCAAACCGTCATTTCCCCGTTCCGGCTGACTCTTATCGCCGGGACGCGGGGTTGTCACTGGACAGAGCAGCGTCTGCCGATAGCTCGCCTAGCTACGGCCGAGATAATCGGTCTTGCCGATGGGTACGCCTTTGTGGCGGAGGATCGCGTAGGCGGCGGTGAGGTGGAAATAGAAGTTGGGCAGGGCAAACCCGAGAACGTAGTCGGTGGCTGTGAATTTCATCTCGCCGGACCGGGTCTTCAGCACGACCTCGGCCTCGTCGCGACCGGACATGCTGGCGGGAACGACGGTCTTCAGGAAGGCGACCGTCTTGTCGATGCGGGCATGGAGATCGGCAAACGTGACTTCGTTATCCTCCATCGCGACGTTTTCGAGCTGGCCGACGCGCACCGGGACGAACTTGGCCGTGTCGCTGGCGCGCTGGATCTGCCCCGTCAGCGGCAGCATGTCCTCGATCAGGCGCGCTTCGAGAAGCTGGCTGTGGGGAATGCCCTTCTCGTCGGCGAAGGCTTCGGCCTTCTTCAGGATCTCGGAGAGATTGGCAAATCCACGGATAAACGCCGGGACGGAGACGTCGTATAGGGAAAGCGACATGGTTGTAACCTCAAAGGGCTGGTGGGGAAATCGCCATTCACAGGTAATAACGGCGACCGGCAATACAACAGGGGAGCGGTAAACCGCGAGCCCTGCATTCCGGACGCCAGTGATGGATTTCCAACGGCTTGCCGCAAGCGCCCGGGTCGGGCATTCTTGCCCGCAATGAAAAAGCTTCTCCTCTGTCTTTGTCTCATCGCTGCGCCGCATCTGGCCGTCGCGGAAGTGCTGATGTTTCCTGCCCTCTCGGGCAACAAGGATGCGCCTGTCCTTACCGTCTATTCGTCGCTGGACGAGCCTCTTGCCAAGCCGATGATCACAGGCTTCCAGTCGTCCAACCCAGATGTGGCGGTGTCCTACGAGGACATGCTGACGGGAGAGATCTACGACAGGATCGTGCGGGAGACCGACGCGGGCCACAAGACAGCAGATTTCGCGTTTTCGTCGGCCATGGATCTCCAGGTCAAGCTTGCCAATGACGGTTACGCCCAAGCGAGCGACCTGCCGATGAGCGGGCGATGGCCCGAGTGGGCGAACTGGCGCAATACGGTTTACGCGCTGACCTTTGAGCCGGCCGTGTTCGTCTACAACAAGCCGAGTTTCAAGAACGAGGCGCCGCCTGCCACCCGCGCCGAGTTCATCGCGTTTCTGGCGCGCCAGGGTGACCAGGCGCATGGCCGCATCGGCACCTACGATATCGAACGCTCCGGTGTCGGCTTCCTGTTCATGTCGCGCGACCAGGAACAGTTCGGGGACATCTGGTCGGTGGTGCGGGCGATGGGCGAAGCGGGCGTCAAACTCTATTCGACAAGCGGCGCCATCCTCGAGAGGGTGGCGGATGGCCGTTTCCTGATGGGTTACAATATCGTCGGATCCTACGCCGCCGACTGGGCCTCACGGAACCCGAATGTCGGGATCGTGCTGCCGAAGGATTACACGGTAGTCATGTCGCGTATCGGGCTGGTGCCGCAAGCAGCTGAACGTGCCGATCTCGGAAAGCGCTACCTCGAATTCTTCATGTCGAAGGAGGGTCAGACGATCATGGCCCGCGAACTGCAGATCCCGGCCGTCAGTCCCGAAGTGTCCGGCAACAACACCGCAACGACGATGCGCGAGATACTGGGCGGCCAATTGAAGCCGGTGCCGGTCAGTCTCGGGCTGATGGTCTATCTCGATCAGGTGAAACGGGCACGGCTGATCTCGAAATGGAACGAGGTCTTGCGCCAGCAGTGATCAATTCTGGCGATTTTGAGGCATTTACCCTTGTCAAACAGACGCAGTCAGGGAAATGTCAGGTAGATGTCAGCTTGTTATGCTGCCTTAGAACCATTCGAGACCCGTTCGGAGGCGGACTCGATCGGTGACGGGAGGAGATCAACGGACGGCACCAGTCCGCTCAAATCGATCCTACCGTTGCGCCATCAAAGATTTCGTCCAAAAGGACGTCAACGGAGGACATACCCTTGAAACATTTTCTCATCGCATCTTTCCTCGCGGGCGCAGTCGCCTTCCCGGCCGTAGCGGCTGACTATTCGGTCATGGCACCGGCAGCGCCGGGCGGCGGCTGGGACCAGACGGCCCGCACGATGCAGGTCGCCCTGCAGCAGGAGAAGATCTCCAACCGCGTCCAGGTCATGAACGTACCCGGCGCCGGCGGCACGATCGGCATCGCCCAGTTCGCCAGCCAGCAGAAGGGCAACCCGAACGCTCTGATGGTTGGCGGTTACGTCATGGTCGGCGCAATCCTCACCAACAAGTCGCCGGTAACCCTGAAAGACGTCACACCGATCGCACGCCTCACCGGCGAATACGAAGTGATCGTCGTCCCGACCTCTTCCGACATCAAGACGATGGCGGATCTCGTCACCAAGCTGAAGGCTGATCCGGGTTCCGTATCCTGGGGTGGCGGTTCGGCTGGCGGCACCGACCATATCGGCGCTGGCCTCATTGCAAAGGCTGCCGGCGTAGACCCGACCAAGATCAACTACATCGCGTTTTCCGGTGGCGGCGAAGCACTTGCCGCGATCCTGGGCAGCCAGGTGACGGCCGGCATCTCGTCCTACGGCGAGTTCGAATCGCAGATCAAGGCCGGCTCACTGCGACTGCTGGGCATTTCGTCCGACAAGAAGATAGACGGCATCGATGCCCCGACGCTGAAGGAATCCGGTCTCGACGTCGTGCTGCAGAACTGGCGCATGGTTGCCGCTGCTCCGGGCATTTCCGACGAGCAGAAGAAGACCATCACTGCCGACATCGAGAAGCTGGTAAAGTCCAAGACCTGGCAGGATAACCTGAAGACCAAGGGCTGGATGGACACCTACCTCTCCGGTCCGGCCTTCGATGAGCAGCTCGCCAAGGATATCGCTGCGACGGAAACCATCCTGAAGGACATCGGACTGGTCAAATGAGTTCTGAAAACACGACTACCGAACAGCGCCGCCCTGATTGGGCGGCGCTTGCCATTGCAGCCGTACTCGCGATCGTCGCCGCCGTCATCTTCATCGATGTGTCGCGGCTGACGAGTACGACTGGCTACTCGCCTGTCGGCCCCGCCTCCGTGCCCTACTGGATCGCTTTCGGCCTGATCGGCCTTGCCATCTGGACGGTCTTTGCGGCATTCCGTCGGGATTTCCCCGCGCGCGAACGGCAGGAATTCGGTCCCGTCGCCTGGGTTGTCGCCGGGCTTCTCGCCCAGATGATCCTGATCCGGTTCGTCGGGTTCTCGATTGCGACGGGCCTGCTTTTCGCTTTCGCCGCACGCGGCTTCGGTGCCCGTCGGCTGCATATCAGCATTCCGATCGGCATCGCGATCTGTCTCGCCATCTGGTACCTGTTTGCGGGCGTCCTGCAGCTTTCCCTTCCCGCCGGTCCGCTGGAAAACCTGCTCCTTTAACTTGGAGCCAGAGAGTTAATCCATGAGCACTTTCGAATTCCTTCTTCAGGGTCTGGCCTCTGCCGCAGAGCCGATGAACCTGTTTTACGCGCTCGTCGGCGTAACGCTCGGCACGATGGTCGGCGTGCTGCCCGGCATCGGCCCGGCAACCACCGTCGCGCTGCTTCTGCCCGTTACCTACCAGCTGGATGCGACCGGCTCGCTGATCATGTTTGCCGGCATCTATTACGGCGGCATGTACGGGGGGTCGACGACCTCGATTCTTCTCAACACGCCAGGCGAAAGCGCCTCGATCGTCACTGCGCTCGAGGGCAACAAGATGGCCCGCGCAGGACGCGGGGGGCCAGCGCTTGCAACAGCTGCGATCGGTTCCTTCGTGGCCGGCCTGATCGCCACGCTCGCGCTCGCCTTCGTTGCACCCTATATCGTCAAGCTGGCGCTGGTGTTCGGTCCGCGCGAATATTTCGCGCTGATGGTTCTCGCCTTCGTCACAGTCTCCTCGGCTTTCGGAAACTCGACGCTGCGTGGCCTGACATCTCTGTTCATCGGCCTTGCTTTGTCGCTTGTCGGCATCGATCAGCTGACCGGCCAGAACCGCCTCTCCTTCGGCGTACCTGACCTTCTCGACGGCATCGAGGTCACGACCATGGCGGTTGCCATGTTTGCGATCGGCGAGACGCTGTTTATCGCAGCCCAGGGTGCCCAGGCTCCCGACAAGGTGGAAGCGATCAAGGGCTCGGTCTGGATGACCGGCCAGGACTGGGCGCGTTCGTGGAAAGCCTGGTTGCGCGGTACCGTCATCGGCTTCCCGATCGGCGCGATGCCGGCCGGTGGTGCAGAAATCGGCACCTTCCTCTCCTATGCGACCGAAAAGCGTCTTTCCAAGCATCCTGAAGAGTTCGGCAATGGTGCGATCGAAGGTGTTGCCGGTCCGGAAGCTGCCAACAACGCATCCGCCGCCGGTACGCTCGTGCCGCTTCTGACGCTTGGTCTTCCGACGTCGGCGACCGCTGCCATCATGCTGGCCGGCTTCCAGCAATATGGCCTGCAGCCTGGCCCGCTGCTGTTTGTCACCAACCCGCAGCTGGTCTGGGGTCTGATCGCTTCGCTTCTCATCGCCAACCTGATGCTGCTGGTATTGAACCTGCCGCTGGTCGGTCTATGGGTGAAGCTGCTGACGATCCCGAAGCCTTGGCTCTATGCCGGCATTCTCGTGTTTGCGACGCTTGGCACGATCGGCGCCAATCCGTCGGTGTTCGAGCTTGGCATGCTGCTCGTCTTCGGTCTCGTCGCCTACATCATGCGCGTGTTCGATTACCCGATCGCGCCTGTGATCGTCGGCCTGATCCTTGGCCCGCTGGCCGAGCAGCAGTTGCGCCGTGCCTTGTCTATCAGCCAGGGCGACGTGACGGTGCTGTTCACCTCGCCGATCGCCGCAGGCCTGCTGCTCGTGGCAGCGGCTGCCCTGATCGTACCGCTGGTGCTGCGCATGCGCGGACGCGGCAACGTGCTGAACCAGATGGCAGCCAGCGAAGACTGAGGACCTCAGCCTTCCCCCAACGAAACAAGCCCGGTCTTCCGAAAGGAGGCCGGGCTTTCTGTTTTGAAGGGAGTGTTGTGTCAGTGCCCGAACACGGACCAGCCGGTTTCATCCGCCAGCATTTCGAGGGCGAGCGAACCGACCAGCGAATTGCCGTTCTGATTGAGACCTGGAGACCAGACGGCCATTGATGCGCGTCCCGGCGCCACGGCCATGATGCCGCCGCCGACACCACTCTTGCCGGGAAGCCCGACCCGATAAGCGAACTCGCCGGAGCCGTCATAGTGGCCGCAGGTCAGCATGAGGGCGTTGATGCGCCGTGCCCGCTGGCTTGAGACCACGGTGTGCCCGGTCATCGGGTTGCGGCCATTGGCGGCGAGGAATAGACCGGCCCGCGCCAGCTGCGTGCAAGTCATGGAGATGGCGCAGTGGTGGAAATAGACGCCGAGCACATGCTCGACCGGATGCGAGAGCTTGTTGAAAGAGCGCATGAAATTGGCAAGCGCAAAATTTCGGTAGCCGGTCGCTTCCTCGGATTTCGCAACCGACGGGTCGATCGCGATCGTTTCGTCATCCGCCAGATAGCGGACGAAGCGCAGGATCTCCCCGATCGCCTCGCGCGGCGTATGGCCAGCAAGAACGAGATCGCTGACGGCAATCGCGCCGGCATTGATGAAGGGGTTGCGGGGCTTTCCGGCCTCCTGTTCGAGCTGGACAATGGAGTTGAAGGGAGAGCCCGACGGCTCCCGACCGACCCGGTTCCAGGTGGTTTCGCCATGCTTGCCGAGTGCGAGCGTCAGCGTGAAAACCTTCGACACGCTCTGGATCGAGAAGGGTTCGGCACAATCACCAGCGCTATGGACCTTGCCGTCGACGGTGACGACCGCCATGCCAAACTTGCGTGGATCGACATGGGCAAGCTGGGGAATGTAGTCGGCCACTTTTCCCTCGCCCAGCCGGCTCTGCAGCTTGGCGTGGATCCGATCGACGATGGCCTGCAGATCGTCCGTCATTGCTCACACTCCGAGATATCGATCCTGCAACCCTGGTGTCAGATCGGCTGGGGCGCCGGTCCAGACGCTTCTGCCGTTTTCGAGGATGACGCACCGGTCGGCAACCGGCAAGAGCTCGGACAGCGTCTTGTCGACCAGGAGAATGGACAGGCCCTTCGTCTTCAACTGGCGCAGCGCCTTCCAGATATCCTGGCGGATGACAGGGGCAAGCCCTTCCGTCGCCTCGTCGAGGATCAGCAGGCGCGGATTGGTCATCAGCGCGCGTCCGATCGCCAGCATCTGCTGCTCGCCACCTGAAAGCGATCTCGCCATCTGCGCATGCCGTTCCTCCAGACGGGGAAACAGGGCATTGATCTCTGAGACGGTCCATTCACCGGGTCTTGCGGCGGCGACCAGGTTTTCATGAACGGTCAGGTTCGGGAAACAGCGGCGGCCCTCGGGGACGAGCCCCACACCCAGCCGCGCCACCTTGTAGGGGGCCAGCTTCCCGGTGTCCTTACCATCGAAGACGATGCGGCCGGTTTTCGGGCTCAAGAGATTGCAGATCGACTTGATGGTCGTGGACTTGCCCATGCCGTTGCGGCCCATCAGCGCCACGACCTCGCCTTCCGCCACCGCAAATTCGACGCCGAACAGCGCCTGGCTGCTGCCGTAGAAAGTGGCGATATCCTGGACATCGAGCAGCATCAGGCATGATCTCCGAGATACGCGGTGCGGACCGCCGGATCGCGCCTTATATCCTCGACCGTGCCGGTTGCGATGATGCGGCCGTAGACCAGAACCGAAATCCGGTCGGCCAGCGCGAAGACGGCATCCATATCGTGTTCCACAAGCAGGATCGGGGCTTCCTGGCGCAGCGTATCGAGAAAGCCTGTAAGCCGTTTCGAACCCTCCGGCCCCATTCCCGCCATCGGCTCGTCGAGAAGCAGAGCCTTCGATTGCAGGGCCAGCGCCATGGCGATCTCCAGCTGGCGGCGCTCGCCGTGGGAAAGCTCGGCCGCCGGCAGGCGTGCCCGGTCGGAGAGGCCGACGCGCTCGAGGATCGCCATTGCAGGATCGATCAGCGATCTGTCGCGCATGACAGGTCGGAAGAAGCCGAAACTCGACCCTTGCCTTGCCTGCACCGCCAGCATGACATTTCTCAGCGCCGAAAATTCCGGCGCCAGCGATGACACTTGAAACGTGCGACCGAGCCCGCGGCGGGCTCGGGCGGCAGCGCTCAGTGCGCCGATGTCTTGGCCTGCCAGGCGGATCGTGCCGCTGTCCTGCCTAAGCGTGCCGCAGATCTGGTGGATCAGGGTCGATTTGCCCGCACCATTCGGGCCGATCAATGCGTGGATTTCGCCGGGCTTCAGGTCGAGCGTGATGCCGTCGGTGGCACGAAGTGCTCCAAAGCTTTTGACGAGATTGTCTATCTGCAGGACCGGCTCAACCATGTCTCGTCTTTCCGGCAAGCAGGCCCAGCAATCCGCCGCGGGCAAAGAGCACCACGCCGAGAAGGATGAGACCGAGGAAGAACTGCCAGCGCTCGGTAAGGCCGCCCAGCGCGAACTCGAAGGCCACATAAAGCGCTGCACCGGCGAGCGGCCCGAAAAGCCTGCCGGTGCCGCCGAGAATGATCAGCACGATGAGTTCGCCCGACATGTGCCAGGCGAGCATGGACGGGCTGACGAAGCGGTTGAGATCTGCGTAGAGCGCGCCGGCAAGGGCCGTGATCATGGCCGAGATGACGAAGCCCGCGAGCCGGATCCGGTAGGGGTCAATGCCGAGGGCGGCGACGCGGATCTCGTTCTGGCGCGTGGCAACCAGCGCCGCACCGAACCGCGACGCACGGATCAGCGCGAAAAGGCCGATGCCGGCCAGCAGAACGGCATATGCGACGAAGAAGAAATTGAGCGGGCGCATCGTGTTGGTGCCCGGAAACTGGTTGCGCACCGCGATCGAAAGCCCATCCTCGCCACCGTAAGCCGGCCAGGATATCGCGAAGTAATAGACCATCTGCGCGAAGGCGAGCGTGATCATGATGAAATAGACGCCTGACGTTCGCAGGCTGAGCGCGCCGATGGCGAGCGCCACCAGACCGGCTGCGATGACCGCGACCAGCCAGATGATCGGCATCTGCGCCGTGCCCGAGAGATCGAACAGAAGCGGTTCGCCTGATAGCGCGTGGCTTGCAAGAATGCCGGCCGCATAGCCTCCGATGCCGAAAAAGGCTGCGTGGCCGAACGACACCATGCCGCCGAGGCCGAGCGCAAGATTGAGGCCGAGCGCTGCCAGCGCCAGAATGGCGATCCGGGTCGCAAGGGTTATGTAGAACAGCTGGCCGAGCGCGCTCGCGATCAAGGGGACAGCGAGCAGCAGCACAGCCAGCGTGAGATTGACTGCGTTTTCGCGGGTCAGCACCATCGTTGAACGGCTTTCATGCATGGGCTGGCGGAAACAGGCCGCGAGGTTTTACCGACAGGATGACCGCCATGACCACGTAGATCAGCATGGATGCCGCAGCGCCGCCGATCATGCCCGCCTGGGACGGGTCCATGAACAGGGTCAACAGTTGCGGCAGAAGAAGCCGGCCGAGCGTATCGGTGATGCCGACGAGCAGTGCGCCAACGAGCGCACCCTTGATCGACCCGATGCCGCCGATGACGATCACCACGAAGGCGAGGATGAGGACCGGTTCGCCCATGCCGACCTGGACCGATTGCAGCGGGCCGACGATTGCGCCGGCAAGCCCGGCCAGAGCCGAGCCCAGTGCAAAGACCAGCGTATAGAGCGTGCGGATATCGACGCCGAGCGCGCCGATCATCTCGCGGTCGCTTTCGCCGGCCCGGATGCGCATGCCGAGCCGGGTCTTGCCTATCAGCAGGTAAAGGCCGAGCGCCACCAAGGCACCGACGGCGATGATCGCCAGGCGGTAGACGGGATAGGTTGCATCGCCCGGCAGAGCGACCGCGCCCTGCAGCAACGGCGGAATATCGAGATAAAGCGGGAAGGAGCCGAACAGCCAGCGGGTGCCCTCGGAAAAGATCAGGATCAGCGCGAATGTCGCCAGAACCTGATCGAGATGGTCACGGTCATAGAGCCTGCGGATGACCACGAGCTCGACGATGGCACCGGCTGCCGCCGCACAGGCGAGGCTGGCGACGAGGCCGAGCCAGAACGACCCGGTCAATGCTGCAACGGCTGCGCAGGCGAAGGCGCCGACCATATAGAGCGAGCCGTGGGCGAGATTGATCAGGCCCATGACGCCGAAGATCAGCGTCAGCCCGGCAGACATGAGAAACAACATGACGCCGAGCTGGATGCCGTTCAGCAGCTGCTCGAGAGCAAGCGAGATGGTCACATGCTTCCCTTAGATCTTGCAGTCTTTGGCGTAGGCATCGCCATGATCGGCAAAGATCTTCTCGACCGTCTTGTTGGTCAAAACGCCGTCCTTCTTCACCACTTCCGTCAGGTAGATATCCTGGATCGGATGCTGGTTGGTGTTGAACTTGAACTTTCCACGCGGCGACTGGATGTCGGCTTTCAGAAGTTCGGCGCGGAAAGCCTCGGTATCCTTGACGTCTGCCTTGGCGGCGGCCGACGCGATGAGCTGACCGGCATCATAGGCCTGGAGCGCATAGATCGAGGGCAGGCGATTGTATTCCGCCTTGAAGTCGGTAACAAATTTGCGGCTGACGTCGGTATCGAAATCCGGAGCCCACTGCCCCGATGCCTTGGCGCCAAGCGCCGCATCGCCGATGGCCGGCAACACATCCTGGCTGAAGGAGAAGCCCGGGCCCATGACCGGGATCTTCACACCCGACTGGGCAAACTGCTTCATGAAGGAAATGCCCATGCCGCCCGGCAGGAAGACGAAGATGCCGTCTGCACCCGATGCCCGCATCTGGGCGATTTCGGCAGCGTAATCGGTCTGGCCAACCTTCGTATAGACTTCGCCCGCCAGTTCGCCCTTGTAATAGCGCTTGAAGCCGGTCAGCGAATCCTTGCCGGCCGGATAGTTCGGCGCCAGGATGAACATCTTCTTGTAGGACTTGTTGGCATATTCGCCGACAGCTTCGTGAAGATTGTCGTTCTGATAGGCCGCGTTGAAATAGAGCTTGTTGCAGCCGGCACCGGCGAGCGCTGCGGGTGCGGCATTGGTCGAGACGTAGAACTTGTCCTGCGCGACCGCGCCTGGCACGACGGCCATCAAAAGGTTCGACCAGACGATGCCGGTGAGCAGGTCGACATTGTCGCTCTGGATCATCTTGTCGGCGATCTGGACGGCGAGTTCCGGCTTCTGCGCATCATCTTCGGTGACGACGGTGATATCCTTGTTGCCGGACTGCTTGATCGCCAGCATGAAGCCATCGCGCGTATCGACGCCGAGGCCTGCACCGCCGCCTGACAGAGTGGTGATCATGCCGATCTTGAGCGGTTCGGCGATCGCCAGACCGGATGCGCCGAGGCTGAGTGCCATCGTGGCGGCGACCAGGATTTTCTTCATCGTCATTCTCCCCTTTTTTATCCCCTGCTCCGCCAATCCATCGATGGCGGTGAAACCGTTACCTTCCACATTCGCCGGCAAACTTCCACCGCGTGCAAGCGCAAAAAGCATCACAAAGCAAACTATGCCGACGAGGAGAAGTCTTCGAACAGCAGCGCAGGCTTTCCAGCGACATCGGGGGCGGGTTATGACGCTTGTCGGATCGAACAGGAGACAATCACATGCGCCACGGGATCATCGACTGGGACGACGCCTATGCCAATGGCCCGAACATTCCAAAGGGCGATCGTTGGCCTGCCGCATGGGTGGAACCGGCAAGACTGTACCGCGAAACGCTCGTGGCCGAGGGCCGTGCAAAGCTCGGCATTGCCTATGGTGACAAGCCGCGCAACCGGTTCGATCTCTTCCTTCCCGCCGGAAAGCCGGAAGGCCTTGTCGTCTATGTCCATGGCGGCTTCTGGATCGCACTCGACAATAGCTACTGGTCGCATTTCGCCCATGGCTCGCTGGAAAGCGGATATGCGGTGGCACTGCCGGCCTACACGCTTGCGCCGGAAAACCGGATCGCTGAAATCACCCGCGAGATCGGCCAGGCCATCACGGCCGCAGCAGATCTGGTGGACGGGCCGATACGGCTTGCCGGGCATTCGGTGGGCGGGCATCTGGTGACGCGGATGATCACCACCACGTCGCCACTCGCAGAGACCGTCCGAGACCGCATCGTCAACACGGTGTCGATCTCAGGCGTGCATGACCTTCGCCCGATCATGAAGACGAAGATGAACGAGAAGCAGCGGATCGATCCTGACGAGGCGCAGCGCGAAAGCCCGGCCTTGCTGGAACCCCTGCCGAACACGCGCCTCACCTGCTGGGTGGGTGGCAACGAGCGCTCGGAATTCCTTCGACAGAACGCACTGCTCGCCAATATCTGGAAGGGTCTGGGGGCCGAGACCGAAGCCGTCGAGGAGCCGGACAGAAACCATTTCACGGTTCTGTACGGGCTATCCGATCCTAACCATCCGCTGACGAGGGCGCTTCTGTCCTAGCGTTTCGTCGCTAGAGAGACGCGGCGCCGCGGGCGGCCTGATCGTAATGGCCGGACAGGGCGCGAAGGCGGGCTGCGACATCCGACAGGGAGTCTGCAGACACTTCGGTCGCCAGCACGGATTTGACGAGCAGGCTTTCACGCATCGCCTTGTAGCGGGCACAGGCGGCAGCGCCCGCTTCCGTCACCATGACCAGCTTTTCCTTGCCGCGTCTGCCGGACTTGATCAGCTTCAGCCGTTCCAGCTTTTTGAGCGCGTAGGTCACGACGTGGGTGTCTTCGATATTGAGGACGAGCGCGATATCGGCCAGCGTCTTCGGTTTGTTGCGGCTGTTGACGTTGTGGAGGACGAGAATGTCGACGGTCGAAAGGTCGGGCACTCCGGATGCCGCCATGCAGCGCACCATCCAGCGGCTGAACGCATGATTGAGCATGGTGAGGCCGAACTCGATTTCGGACAGAGCCGGCAGCGCGCCGCTTGCCAGGTGCTCCGAAGAAACGATCGGGCCAACAGTGTCTATCGGTTCGGACATGAGCTTCTCCGGAATGAGAGGGCGCCGCGGCACGATTGCCACGGCGCTTCCGAAATCACATCTTCTTGTAGGCGTCCAGAATGGCGGCGCCATCTGCGCCGGCTTTCTTGGACCAATCCTCGGTCAGCTTGGCGCCGATTGCGGAAAGGCCGGTCTTCAGTTCGGCGCTTGGTTCCAGAACCTGCATGCCGTTCTTCTTCAGCGTTTCCATGTAGGACGCCGTCTTTTCGGCGGCCATCGACCAGCCGCGGGTTTCTGCAGCCGCAGCCGCATCCGTCACGGCTTTCTGCGTGGCGGCGTCGAGGGCTGCGAACGCAGCCTTGTTGACGAAGATGACGTTCTTCGGGATCCAGGCCTGGGTGTCATAATAGTGGGTCAGCGATTCCCAGATCTTGCTGTCGACGCCCGTGGCGCTGGAGGTCATCAAGCCATCGACGACACTGGTTGCCAGAGCCTGCGGCAGTTCGGCGGCCTGGACGGTGACCGGCTGGGCGCCGACCATTTCAGCAATCCGCGACGTGCCGACATTATACGCGCGCCATTTCAGACCTTTCAGGTCGGCAACGCTGTTGACGTCCTTCTTGGTAAAGACGCCCTGCGGCGGCCATGGCGTGGTGTAGAGAAGTTTCAGACCCTGCTTGTCGAGCGCCTGTTCGATAGCGGGCTTCGACGCTGTGTAAAGCTTCTTGGACTGTTCGAAGCTGGTGGCCAGGAACGGCACGACGTCGATCCCGAAGACCGGGTTTTCGTTTTCGTGCAGCGACAGCAGCACTTCGCCCGCCTGCGCCTGGCCGGTCTGGACCGCGCGCTTGATATCGGGGGCCTTGAAGAGGGAGGCATTCGGATGAACGGTGATCTTCAGCTCACCCTTAGTGGCCGCATCGATGTCCTTGGCGAACTGGTTGAGGTTCTCGACATGGTAGTTGGTCGGTGGATAGGCGGACGGCAGGACCCAGTTGGCTGCGAAAGACGATGCTGTGGACGCGAGGAGCGCGGCTGCGGCAATGCCGAGGCGGGCGAGTTTTCCAGTGACCTTCATTTTCAGTTCCCTCTTTGTGATTAACCCGGGAATGCCATTTTCGGCAGAACCATCACGATTTCCGGGAAAACCGTAATGATGGCGACGGTCGCCACAAGCAGGAAAAAGAATGGCAGCGAGGCTTTTGCCACCGTGAGGCTATCGCGCCCGCTCATCGTCTGCAGGACGAAGAGATTGAACCCGACCGGGGGCGAGACCTCCGCCATCTCGACGATCAGCACCAGGAAGATGCCGAACCAGACGAGGTCGAAGCCGGCCTGCTCAATCATCGGCAGAACGACAACCGTCGTGAGGACGATCATCGAAAGACCATCCAGTGCCGCACCGAGCAGAATATACATGATCGTCAGCACGGCGATCAGCGCGTAAGGGCTAAGGTTGAAGCTATCGACCCAGGCAGCCAGCGCGTTTGGAATTCCGGTATATCCCATGGCGATCGACATAAAGCCGGCACCCGTCAGGATCAGCATGATCATGCAGGTGAGACGCGTCGCGCCCATGACGCTGTCCCAGAAGGATTTCCAGCTGAGCGTTTTCGACCAGGCGGCAATGGCGAGCGAGCCGGCCACACCCCAGGCCGCACATTCCGTCGCCGTTGCCCAGCCGAGCAACAGCGTTGCGAAGACGAGGATGATCAGGAGGCTGACCGGAATGAGGTTCGCCGATTCCTTGAGTTTCTCCTTAAAGCTCATCTTCGGCGGCGCAGGCGGCTGCTTGTCGGGGTTGAGCAGCGACCAAATGGCGATATAGCCGCAATAGAGGACCATCACGATCAGGCTCGGCAGGAAGCCGGCGAGGAAGATCTGGATGATAGAGACGTTGGCGGCGACCGCATAGACGACCATGGTGATCGACGGCGGAATGAGAATGCCGAGCGTGCCGGCACCGGCCAGCGAGCCGAGGCTGACCATTTCGTCATAGCCGCGCTTCTTCAATTCCGGCAGGGCGATTTTGGCAATCATTGCCGTGGTTGCAGCCGAGGAACCGGAGATCGAGCCGAACAGGCCGCATCCGAGAACGTTGACATGCATGAGCCTGCCCGGCAGCCAGCCAAGCCAGGGTGCCAAACCCCGGAACATCTCTTCGGACAGCTTTGTCCTGAACAGGATTTCGCCCATCCAGACAAACAGCGGCAGCGCCGCCAGCGACCAGGACGCGCCGTTGCTCCATGAGTTGGTGGCCAGCACCGCCCCAAACGGGATGCCCGGCACGAAAAGCATGGCAATCAGGCCGCAGATGAGCAGTGAGAAGCCGATCCAGACTCCGGCGGCAAGAAGCGCCAGCAGCGCGACGAGGACGACGCCGGCGATTTCAACGAGTTCAATCGTTCCCATGCTTCAGGCCCCGCTCTGCATTGCGCGTTCGATCACTTCTTCGGCGGTTTCGGCAGGCGGCTTTTCATAGCGCGGCGCCCCACCGAAAAGCACGTGCAGAAGCTCGTCCGTCATGGCGACAGCGAGGATGATCAGGCCGCCGGAAAAACCCATCTGCGGGATCCAAAGCGGCATGGCGATCACCCCCTGGGCGAGATCGTTGAACCGCCACGAGGTGACGTTCATGTCGAAAGCGTACCAGGCGAAATAGAGGGCAGCGGCGGACCCAACCAGCAGGGCAAAAATCTCGACCATCTGGCGGGTACGGCCGGTGAACCTTTCTACCAGCAAGCCGACGCGGATCATTTCGCCGGAGCGGAATGTATGGGCGAGACCGAGGAAGGCAGACGCCGCCATTGCCCAGGATGCGAAATCGTCGCCGGCCGGAACGTCTATCCCAAGCGGGCGACCTGCGGAAAGCGCGAGCATGATGAGGAAGATCGCGATCAGGAAAAGCCCGGCCAGCCAGCCGGACACGAGGTACAAACCGTCCAACCCTTTACGGAGCCATTCGGGGAAGATGCTGTGGCGTGGATCAACGGTGGACACAGTTTGCCCTCCGCACAAGAATGCGTAGATCGCTCATATGGCTTCCCCTCGGTTGCCTCTGCGGCGCGGCTCTTCTGGCCACTTTGCCTGTTATAAAGGCATGATGCCGTACTGGGCATTTTCCTGTCAATCGATCATTGACGTTTTATCGACGAAATGTTCTCGTGGCCTCAAATCGATCGTTACGGGGGCATTGCATGGCGCAGGACAAGTGGGACTTCTGGATCGACCGCGGCGGTACATTTACCGATATCGTTGGGCGCAAGCCGGATGGGACACTTGTGGCCCACAAGGTCCTTTCGGAAAATCCCGAAGCCTATCGCGATGCCGCGGTGCAGGGCATTCGCGAGTTGCTGCAGGTCGAAGCCGGGCAGCCGATACCCGCCGAACTGGTCGGCGCCGTAAAGATGGGAACGACCGTCGCTACCAACGCGCTGCTGGAGCGCAAGGGCGAGCGGACGCTGCTCGTGACCACACGCGGCTTCAAAGATGCGCTGGCGATCGGTTATCAGGCCCGAACCGACATCTTTGCCAAGAAGATCGTGAAGCCCGAACTGCTCTACACGGCGGTCGTGGAAGTCGACGAACGCGTGCGTGCCGACGGAGAAGTCGAGGCGGAGCCGGACGAGGCGACGGTGCGCGCGGACCTTCAGGCGCAGTTCGATGCGGGCTACCGTGCGATCGCTATCGTCTTTATGCATGCCTATCGTTATCCGGCTCATGAACAGCTCGTTGCAACGATCGGCCGTGAGATCGGCTTTGCTCAGGTCTCGGTCAGCCATGAGGTTTCGCCACTGATCAAGCTGGTCGGCCGCGGCGACACGACCGTCGTTGACGCCTATCTCTCACCGATCCTGCGCCGTTACGTCGATCAGGTGGCGAGCGAGCTTGGCACGGATGCGGAGACTGCCGGTTCTGAGGGACCCCAGCTGATGTTCATGCAGTCGTCTGGGGGCCTTACCGCGGCACGACTGTTTCAGGGCAAGGACGCAATCCTGTCAGGCCCGGCCGGCGGCGTCGTTGGCGCGGTCGAAACCTCGCGACTTGCCGGGTTCGACAGAATGGTCGGCTTCGACATGGGCGGCACATCCACCGATGTCTCTCACTATGACGGAGAGCTTGAACGCTCGTTCGAGACCGAAGTCGCAGGCGTGCGGATGCGCGCGCCGATGATGTCGATCCACACGGTCGCAGCCGGCGGCGGCTCTATCCTGCATTTCGAAAACGGCCGGTTCCGCGTCGGCCCGGATTCCGCCGGCGCCAATCCTGGCCCGAAAGCCTATCGCCGTGGCGGCCCGCTCACCGTCACCGATGCGAACGTCATGCTCGGCAAGCTTTCCCCGGAACTCTTCCCTAGGATTTTCGGGCCCAACCGCGACGAGCCGCTGGATGCGGCCGCCGTGCGAAAAGCCTTCGAAGAGATGGCGACGGTGGTCGGCGATGGCCGAACGCCGGAACAGGTGGCGGATGGTTTCCTTGCCATCGCGGTCGAGAACATGGCCAATGCCGTCAAGAAGATCAGCGTTCAGCGCGGTTACGACGTCACGCATTATGCGCTGACCTGCTTTGGTGGCGCCGGCGGTCAGCATGCCTGCCTGACGGCGGACGCGCTCGGGATCTCGACGGTCCTGATCCATCCGTTTTCCGGCATTCTGTCTGCCTACGGGATGGGTCTCGCCGATATCCGCGCTACCCGCCAGCGTACGGTCTCGCGGCCGCTTGCCGAAGCACTGGCATCGCTTGACCCGGTTCGCGACGAACTGTCGACAAGCGTGCTTGCGGAAATGGGCTCGCAGGGCGTGGATCGAGCGCAGACAGAGGTGCTGCACCGTGCTCATCTTCGCTATCAGGGAACGGATACGACCCTCTCGGTCGCAGTGACAGATGCCGCCGAGATGACGGCCGCGTTCGAGACTGTCCACCGGAAACAGTTCGGCTTTATCTTCGAGAACCGCGAAATCATCTTCGAGGCCTACGAGGTCGAGGCGATCGGCGGTGGTGCCGATGCATCGGAGCCCGAGTTTGCGCTGGACGAAGCAGCTCCAACGGCTGCGGAGCACACGCGGTTCTATTCCACCGGCGCATGGCGCGAGGCACCTGTCTATCGCCGCGCCGACATCAATCCCGGTGCGCGCGCGAGCGGTCCCTGCCTGATCGTCGAGCCGCACCAGACCATCGTGATCGAGGACGGCTGGGCTTTCGAAGTGACCCGGCTCAACCACGTCGTCCTGAAGCGTATCGTCACGCTCTCGCGTGCCAAGGCTGTCGGCACCCAGGCCGATCCCGTTCTGCTCGAGGTCTTCAACAACCTGTTCATGTCGATTGCCGAGCAGATGGGCGTGACGCTGCAGAACACGGCGTCGTCCGTCAACATCAAGGAACGGCTGGATTTCTCCTGCGCCGTGTTCGACGAGAACGGCGCGCTGGTCGCCAATGCGCCGCATATGCCAGTCCATCTCGGATCGATGGATCGCTCCGTCGAAAGCATCATTGCGCAGAACCAGGGCAAGATCCGTCCCGGCGACGTCTTCGCGTTGAACGCGCCCTACAATGGCGGAACGCATCTGCCCGATATTACCGTGGTGACACCGGTGTTCGATGACGCGGGTGAGAAAATCCTGTTCTACGTCGCGTCGCGCGGTCACCATGCCGATGTCGGCGGCACAGCGCCGGGATCGATGACGCCGCTGGCGACGACCGTCGACGAGGAGGGCGTGCTGTTCGACAACGTGCTTCTGGTCGACCGCGGCCGGTTCGACGAGGCGGGCATCACCAACCTCCTGTCCGACCATCCCTACCCGGCCCGCAACGTTGCACAGAACGTCGCGGACCTCAGGGCGCAGATCGCGGCCAACGAAAAGGGCGTTTACGAAATGCGTCGGATGATCGCGCAGTTCGGGCTCGATGTCGTGCAGGCCTATATGGGCCACGTCCAGGACAATGCGGAAGAAAGCGTCCGCCGCGTTCTGGAAAAGCTCGGTGATGCGGAGTTTTCCTACGCGACCGACCAGGGCAGCACGATCAAGGTCAAGATCACCATCGACAGGCAAAAGCGCGAGGCGACGGTCGATTTTACCGGCACCAGCGAGCAGAAAAAGAACAATTTCAACGCGCCCGAGCCTGTGACGCGCGCAGCTGTTCTTTACGTGTTCCGCGTGATGGTGGAGAGCTCGATCCCGATGAATGCCGGGTGCCTGAAGCCGATCCGCATCATCGTGCCAGATGGTTCGATGCTCAAGCCGCAATATCCGGCAGCGGTCGTTGCCGGAAATGTGGAAACGTCGCAGCACGTGACGAATGCGCTGTTCGGTGCACTGGGTGCGATCGCGGCAAGCCAGGGGACGATGAACAACCTGACCTTTGGCAACGCCACCTACCAGTATTACGAGACGCTGTGCTCCGGTTCGCCGGCCGGCCGGTTCAACGACGGTAGCGGCTTTGCCGGCACCGACGCTGTCCATGTGCACATGACCAACTCGCGTCTCACCGATCCGGAAATCCTGGAGACCCGGTATCCGGTGCTGCTGGAAGATTTCCACATCCGCGACAAGTCCGGCGGACAGGGTCAGTTTGCGGCCGGCGACGGCACAAAGCGGACGATCCGGTTTCTCGAAACGATGGACTGCGCCATCCTCTCCTCGCATCGGACGCTCCACCCGCACGGCCTTGACGGCGGCGGAGAGGGCGAACTCGGGATGACCACCGTGCGCAGGCTCGACGGCTCGATCGAGACACTTCAGGGCTGCGCCCAGACGGTGATTGAGGCGGGCGAAGCGGTGACCGTGACCACGCCGACGGCTGGGGGCTATGGCAAAACGGCGTGATCTGCCGTAACCGGAGATCATGACCAGACAGGTTGCGATCATAGGCGGTGGGCCGGCGGGACTGATGGCGGCGGAGCATCTTTCCGCCGCAGGATTTTCGGTGACCGTTTACGAGGCGATGCCGACCTTCGGGCGGAAGTTTCTGCTGGCCGGAAAATCCGGGCTCAATATCACCCATGCGGAGGATTTTGGCCGGTTTTCCGGTCGTTTCGGCTCGTCTTCGTCGCGGATGCAACCGGCGCTTGACGCGTTCACGCCATCGGATGTTCGCGCCTGGGCACAGGAGCTCGGAACGGAAACATTCGTCGGAACGTCGGGCCGGGTTTTTCCGGTTGCCATGAAAGCATCGCCACTGCTGCGGGGGTGGCTTGCCCGACTGGGCAATCGGGGCGTGGTGCTGAAGACCCGCCATCGCTGGACGGGGTTCGAAGGCGGCGGTTACCGATTTGAAACTGTTGATGGCGACCTTCTCATCCGCCCGGATGCGGTCATTCTGGCGGTTGGTGGCGCAAGCTGGCCACGGCTGGGTTCGGATGCGGCCTGGGTGCCGTGGCTGAAGGCCGAGGGGATTGCGGTAACGGAGTTCCAGGCGGCCAATTGCGGCTTCGACGTTGCGTGGAGCGACGTGTTCGTCGAGCGTTTTGCCGGGGCACCGCTCAAATCCGTCTCGACGCGATCGGATGCGGGCACCTATCAGGGCGAGTTCGTGATTTCGAAACACGGGATCGAAGGCAGCCTTGTCTATGCGCATTCGGCAGTCCTGCGTGAGCTGATCAACAGGGATGGAAAGGCGGCTCTTGATGTCGACCTCGTGCCGGGCCGCAGCTTTGAGCGTCTCGTGCGCGACCTCTCGCGGCAGGATGCGAAAGCGAGCTTTTCCAACCGGCT
This sequence comes from Rhizobium sp. PvP014, assembly GCF_017876855.1. NCBI lineage: Bacteria > Pseudomonadati > Pseudomonadota > Alphaproteobacteria > Hyphomicrobiales > Rhizobiaceae > Rhizobium > Rhizobium sp. PvP014. The sequence goes on along the minus strand of NZ_JAGIOT010000002.1, from coordinate 2,883,110 downwards.
GCGCAAGGGTGCAGGCCTCGACGGTGTCAAGGCGGCCTTGCTGCGCGAGCTGATACCGGATGTGAACCGGATGCCGCCGGAGGATCTGGCGCGGGCGATCAAGGCGCTGCCGATCCCGCTGCTGCGTCCTCGCCCGATTGCGGAAGCGATCTCCTCGGCCGGTGGCATCGCCTGGGACGAGCTCGATAGCGGCTTCATGCTGGAGCGGCGTCCGGGTCTGTTCGCGGCCGGCGAAATGCTGGACTGGGAAGCGCCGACCGGCGGCTATCTTTTGACTGCCTGCTTTGCCACGGGTCTTGCCGCAGCGCGCGGCGTTGAAGCCTATCTCAAGACAGAGTGACTGCTGCTGCGTTCACCATCGGCCCGCGACAGGATAGACTGGCCGGGACTCAAACAGACGACGGTCCATGTTTTTCATTTCCAAGCTGATCTGGCTGCTCGCGCAGCCGCTTTCCATCGCCTTCCTGCTTTCGGCGCTTGCCGCTCTCTTCGCGTTTTTCGGCCTGCGGAAGCTTTCCGGCATCTCGGCACTTCTGAGTGCGCTCACCCTGTTCGTCACGCTCTATACGACGGCGGGCGCATTGGCGCTGCAGTCTCTCGAGGCTCGCTACGCCAAGCCGGCAACCGATCCTGCCGACCTCTCCTGCATGATCATTCTCGGCGGCGCCTTCGAGAGCGAGGTGACGGCGGCGCGGGGTGGCATCGAATTCAACCAGGCGGCGGACCGCTTTATCGAAGCGGGTCGGCTGGCGCTGCAATTTCCGCAGTCGCGCATCCTGATTTCCGGCGGCGACGGGTCGTTCAGCGGCGTCTATGAAGGCGAAGCGCAAGCGTCCGAACGCTTCTTCACAGCCTTCGGCATAGCACCGGACCGGGTAGTGAAGGAAAACACGTCGCGCACCACCTACGAGAATACGCAGAATACGGCCGACATCCTGAAACAGCAGGGTTTCAGCGATTGCGCGCTGATCACCTCGGCCTTCCACATGCCCCGTTCCGTCGCCCTGTTTCAGAAGGCGGGCATTCAGGTTCGCCCGTGGCCGACCGACTTTCGCACCAGCGGCATCTTAGCCGCCAAGCTCGATTTTACCCAGCCGGCGCTCAATGCGCAGCTGACGGCGACGGCTGCACGGGAGTGGATGGCCGTTCTCGGCTATAGGTTCGCGGGCCGTATCGACAGCATCAAGGCGCCCTGATCCCTAAAGGGGCCGTGATTACTGTTTCGAGATCGTCACGAAACGGCCGCCGCGGACGCGGACCCTCATGACGCAGGGCGCGGCATCGGTGCGCTCGCAGAACCGCGGATGCATCTGCAGCATGAACACCATGTTGCCGAAATACTGGACGAAATCGTAGCCATAGATCTGGGCGGTGGCGATCATGATATAGCCGCCCTCCTTCGCCTGGACGTAGAAGTTCTGCGGGCAGCCATCTGCATTGCATTTGGGGCCGCGAACGCCGTCGCACGTCAGGTCGCTGTGATCGGTGACGACGTCCGTTATGCCATCATTGTTGATGTCGAAACGTTTGACGAAGCCCGGACCGAACTCGACTTTTCCGCAGGTTTTCTGGAAATGGCTCTTTTCCGTGACTTCCGGATCGCTGAACAGTTTCTGCTGGGCTGACGCGAAGGTCGGCAGCAGGACGAGAGCGACCAGAAGTATCAAGACCTTATTCACCGCACCTACCCATATTCTCAAATCATCTGTTCATGACATCATCGGACCTGACCGGAGATGCCGTTGCCGTTGTTAGCGTGATCATCTAGAGCAATGCACTTGCGCGACGCTGGAGAATGGAATGTCCCTGCTGATGATCCTCGATTATGCCGGCATCGCGGTGTTTGCCGCAACCGGTGCGCTTGCGGCATCAAGAAAGGAGCTCGATCTCATCGGGTTTTTGTTCTTTGCAGCCGTGACCGGGCTCGGCGGCGGCACGGTGCGTGACATCATTCTTGGCCGTACCCCGGTCTTCTGGGTTCTCGACCCGACCTATATCCTGATCTGCGTCGTAACCGGCGTTCTCGTCTACCTGACGGCACACCGGGTCGAATGGCGCTATCGCCTGCTGATCTGGCTCGATGCGGTGGGCCTTGCCGCTTACACCGTGCTGGGTGCGGCCAAGGGCCTGGCCGCGACCGGATCACCCACGATCGCGATCATCACCGGCGCGCTGACGGCGGCATTCGGCGGGATCCTGCGCGATCTTCTCGCAAACGAGCCTTCCGTGCTGCTGCGCTCGGAAATCTATATCACGGCCGCGATCGCCGGCGCGGGCGCGTTCACGGCGGCACAAGCGCTCGGTTTTCCGCAATATGTCAGTTCAGGCTTCGGGGTATGTGTCGCCTTCGCCTTGCGGGGCGGCGCGATCCATTACGGCTGGACGCTGCCACGCTACAAGTCGCGGCCGGGGCGACCGGCAGACGAGGCGATCAAGGGCAAGGCCAAGGATTAGCCGCGCTTTTCGCGCAGCCGGATGATGACGTCGACATGGGCGATTTCCATGCCCTCGGGCGCATCCGGGAGATTGCCGATTTCCAGATTGCTGATCGGGATATCCAAAACCTCGTTGCGCCCTTCGACAAAGAAGTGATGGTGATCGGAAATATTGGTGTCGAAATAGGTGCGTGCGCTCTCCACCGCGAGAACGCGGATGAGGCCTGCCTCGGTAAACTGGTGGAGGGTATTATAGACGGTGGCGAGCGAGACCGGCACGCCGGCTTCCGTGGCTTCCGCGTGCAGTTCCTCGACCGTCAGATGCCGATCACCCTTTGCAAACAACAGATCCGCCAACGCGACACGCTGCCTCGTCGGTCGAAGGCCGCAATGGCGCAATCTAATCTCGATGTTCGGCATGGCATCCGCCATATGTGCTTCGGCTCCAACCGTTTTGTCACACGGGATCTAATCTGATTTCCGATATAACTTTTAAGATGAATTCTTTCAATAGTGTCCCTTAATACGTCCTTCCGCGGTCGGCAAAAACGCTAATTTTCGGTGTTTTACCACTGGTTTGCGCTCTCCGCTTCCTATATGCGGACCTGAATGCGATGCTTCCGCAGCTGCAGTCTTCCCCAGACAGCACCTGTGTTGTCATGGCAAGACTTCAATTTCGGCCCATATTGCTCTAAAGCTTGGGAAACAAAAGCTTCAAACGGGGGGAAACGGAAATTCATGTCCACCAGACAGTCCAGCTTCAGCTACGAAGAAATCCTCTCTTGCGCCCACGGTGATCTGTTTGGTCCCGGCAATGCGCAGCTGCCGTTGCCGCCCATGCTGATGGTCCACCGGATCACGGAGATCTCGGAAACCGGCGGCGCCTTCGACAAGGGTTACATCCGCGCTGAATACGACGTGCGTCCGGACGACTGGTATTTCCCCTGCCATTTCGAAGGCAACCCGATCATGCCGGGCTGCCTTGGCCTTGACGGCATGTGGCAGCTGACCGGCTTCTTCCTGGGCTGGCTGGGTGAACCCGGCCGCGGCATGGCGCTTTCGACCGGCGAAGTGAAGTTCAAGGGCATGATCCGCCCGGACACCAAGCTTCTGGAATATGGCATCGACTTCAAGCGCGTCATGAGGGGTCGCCTCGTGCTGGGCACCGCCGACGGCTGGCTGAAGGCCGATGGCGAGACCATCTATCAGGCGACGGACCTCCGCGTGGGTCTGTCCAAGGAAAAGACCGCCTGAACTGCTTGAAAAGCGCAGCTGTCGAAAACAACAAAGGTTTGATGAAATGAGACGGGTAGTTGTCACTGGGCTCGGTATCGTGTCCTCGATCGGTAACGACGCAGCCGAAGTCACCGAGTCCCTGCGGCAGGCAAAGTCCGGTATTTCTTTCTCGCCGGATTTCGCCGAGCACGGCTTCAAGTGCCAGGTCTGGGGCAAGCCCAACATCGATACGACGGAACTCGTCGATCGCCGCGCCATGCGCTTCCTCTCCCAGGGCGGAGCGTGGAACCATGTGGCGATGAAGCAGGCGCTGGCCGATTCCGGACTTGAGGAAAAGGATTACAGCGAGAACGAGCGCACCGGCATCATCATGGGTTCGGGCGGTCCTTCCACCCGCACCCTGATCGAAGCGGCCGAGACGACGATCAAGAACAACAGCCCGAAGCGGATCGGTCCGTTTGCCGTGCCGAAGGCGATGTCTTCGACAGCGTCGGCAACGCTTGCGACCTGGTTCAAGATCCACGGCGTCAACTACTCGATCTCGTCGGCCTGCTCGACGTCTGCGCATTGCATCGGCAATGCCGCTGAGATGATCCAGTGGGGCAAGCAGGACGTGATGTTCGCCGGCGGCCACGAGGACCTCGACTGGACCATGTCGAACCTGTTCGACGCGATGGGCGCCATGTCCTCCAAGTACAACGACCAGCCTGCAACGGCTTCGCGCGCCTATGACGCCGACCGCGACGGTTTCGTCATCGCCGGCGGTGCAGGCGTTCTCGTGCTTGAAGAACTGGAGCATGCCAAGGCGCGCGGCGCCAAGATCTATGCGGAACTCACCGGCTACGGCGCAACATCCGATGGCTACGACATGGTCGCACCATCAGGCGAAGGCGCAATCCGCTGCATGCGTCAGGCGCTTGCCAACGTGGAAGGTGAGGTCGACTACATCAACACCCACGGCACCTCGACACCGGTTGGCGATTCCAAGGAAATTGGCGCCATCCGCGAAGTGTTCAAGGACAAGATCCCGCACATCCAGTCGACCAAGTCTCTGACCGGCCACTCGCTCGGCGGTGCCGGAGTGCAGGAATCCATCTACGGCCTTCTGATGATGCAGGAACGCTTTATCGGTGAAAGCGCGCACATCCAGACGCTGGATCCGGAATTTGACGGCGTACCGATCGTTCGCAAGCGGATCGACAATGCCAAGATCGACACTGTGCTCTCCAACTCCTTCGGCTTCGGCGGCACCAACGCTACGCTCGTCTTCCAGCGTCATAACGGATAATTTGATGTCCGGGATCATGCAGGGCAAGCGCGGCCTGATCATGGGCGTTGCCAACAACCACTCGATCGCCTGGGGAATTGCCAAGGCGGTCGCGGCACAGGGTGCGGAAGTCGCCTTCACCTATCAGGGTGAGGCGCTGGGCAAGCGGGTCAGACCGCTTGCCGCCGAACTCGGCTCGGATTTCGTGGTGCCCTGCGACGTCGAGGATATCGCGTCGGTCGACGCGACCTTTGAAGCGCTGCGCGAACGCTGGGGCACGATCGACTTTCTCGTTCATGCCATCGGCTTCTCGGACAAGAACGAGCTGAAGGGCCTCTACGCCGATACGACGCGAGAGAATTTCTCGCGCACGATGGTGATTTCCTGCTTTTCCTTCACCGAGATCGCCAAACGCGCCGCAGCCCTGATGCCGAATGGCGGCTCGATCCTGACGCTGACCTATAACGGTTCGCAGCGGGTCATTCCGAACTACAACGTGATGGGCGTTGCCAAGGCAGCGCTTGAGGCTTCGGTGCGGTATCTGGCCGCCGATTTCGGCCCGAGCGACATCCGCGTCAACACGATCTCTGCAGGCCCCGTGCGCACGCTTGCCGGCGCCGGGATTTCCGATGCACGGGCAATCTATGCCTGGAACCAGCAGAACGCGCCGTTGCGCCGCACTGCCACGATCGAGGACATCGGCGGCTCCGCGCTCTATCTACTGTCGGATCTCTCCCGTGGTGTGACCGGCGAAGTGCATTACGTCGACGCAGGATACAGCATCACTTCACTGCCCAACATCGACAGACTGCGGAAGTCCGACGCTCAGTAAGGCGCTCTCAGTACGAGTTCAACTCACGAATCGCGTCCGCATTGCCGGCGGTTGCTGACTGCTTGAGCAGTTCTCTTGAGCGCCGTGGATCACTCGCTCTGATCAACTGCGAAAGCTTCAGCTGCGCCCAGTGATCGTGCGTGAAAGGCAGGCTCTTTTCGAAATAGCGCTGCGCAAGGGCAAGGTCCTTTGCGACCCCCTCCCCGTCCATCAGCATGAAGGCCAGCATATGATAGGCCCACAGGTTGCCTTTGCTGGCGGAGCGCTCGTACCATTCGACGGCCCGTGATGGATCAGCCTGCAGGCTCAAGCCCTTCTGATAGAACCAGCCGACCTTCAGCTCTGCATGCATATCGCCAGCGTCGGCGGACTGGCGATACCAGCGAAGCGCTTCCGGAAGATCGAGTGGCACACCGGAGCCTATCTCATAAGCTTGACCGAGCTTGTATGCCGCCGCAGCGTTGCCGTTCCTAGCCGCGAGCCGGAAGTAATGCGCGGCGATGCGAAGGTCATCCGGCCCTTTGACCTTGTATTTGCGATAGGTTTCCGCGGTGTTGAACCATTCCCAGGTCAAGCGAACACTAGCGCGTCGCTCTTCGGCGCTCGCCGTTTCAGTGGCGATCAAGAGCAGAAGTGCTGAAACAACGCCTTTCATACAAAAACCCCGACAGCTCGAACGCAACTTCAGTGTGCATTCGAGCTATCGGGGCGGGCAATCCTAGATATTTAGGGGCGGCGTTACTTCTTCGCCCACAGGATCTTGAAGCGGGCGTTGCGGCAGGTTTCGCCGTATTCCCGGAAAGCTTCCTCGAGCACCGGCTCGTATTGCATGCCGCGATTGGCGACCAGCATCAGCCTGCCGCCGCTTCTGAGCGCGCCTGCAGCCGTGCGGATCATCGTCTTGCCCAGTTCCGGATCCGCAGCCTGCGTCTCATGGAAGGGCGGGTTCATGATGACGAGGTCGTACTTTTCCTTCGGCGGCTCTGTTCCCAGATCCTGCCAGAAGAAGCGTGCTTCGAGATCCGGGCAGTTATGCGCAACGTTCTGCTTTGCAAATTCCAGCGCCCGGTGATCGGCCTCGAACAGGTCGATACGGTTCACGCGGGGCGAACGCTCGGCCAGCATGACCGAAAGATAACCCCAGCCGGCACCGAAATCGGCGGCATTGCCGTCGAAATCAGTCGGGAAGCGGCTTACCAGAAGTTCGGAGCCCGGATCGATGCGGTCATGCGAGAACATGCCGGGAGCGGCCTGGAAGCGACCGTCGACCGTCACGGCCGTCTTTTTCAGTGCCTGGATCGCGCCAGACGCATCTTCCGGCCGGCCGAACCAGATGGCAACGCCGTGATACTTCGGCGCGTAGTCCAGCGTGATACCAAGCTTCAGCAGCATCGTGCGAATGGGTGCGATACCGTCTTCCTTGCCGCCGGCAACGACGATAACTCCGCCGACCTTCACCCGCGCAAGCGCTTCGGCGATGCGGTTTTCGTTTTCGCCGCGATGCTTGCCGCACAGGACAAGCGCACCGTCGTAATCCTCGCCCTCGGGCTCGGGAAACGCGTTGTCGCGCAGGCTGCGGAACAGTGGCCGGAACGGCTGGATGGCCGTGATCTCGGCATCAAACCCGTCAGGCAGGGCATTGCCCGCTTCCGCACCCAGAAACAGTATGCGCTCACCCTCGCCGGGCGTTTGGATCGCGTCGGTGGCGAAGGGATGGAAAAGGGTCTTCAGGGCTTCTCGGGTCATGATCGGATCTCGGGCGGTCGTGTCGTCGGTGAAAACAAAAAAGGCGCGGAAGTTATTCCTTCCGCGCCTCGATCTCTCGATAGGTCGAGGGCTTATTCGGCAGCTTCGCCGTCAGCCTTCTTGACTTCCTGGCCGGTGGCCTGGTCGACGGCCTTCATCGACAGGCGAACCTTGCCGCGCTCGTCGAAGCCCATCAGCTTGACCCAGACCTTCTGACCTTCCTTGACCACGTCCTGGGTCTTGGCAACACGGTCGGAAGCGAGCTGGCTGATATGGACCAGACCGTCGCGGGCGCCGAAGAAGTTGACGAAGGCGCCGAAGTCGGCGGTCTTCACAACGGTACCTTCGTAGATGGTGCCGACTTCCGGTTCAGCAACGATCGAATGGATCCACTTGCGGGCCGCTTCGATTTCCTTGCCGGAGGCGGAGGCAATCTTGACGGTGCCGTCGTCTTCGATGTTGATCTTGGCGCCGGTCTTTTCGACGATTTCGCGGATGACCTTGCCGCCCGAACCGATGACTTCACGGATCTTGTCGACCGGGATGTTCATCACTTCGATGCGCGGTGCGAATTCGCCGAGTTCCGAGCGACCTTCGGTGATGGCGTTGGCCATTTCGGCGAGGATGTGCTTGCGGCCACCCTGTGCCTGGCCGAGCGCGACCTTCATGATCTCTTCGGTGATGCCGGCGATCTTGATGTCCATCTGCAGCGAGGTGATGCCGTCGACGGTACCTGCAACCTTGAAGTCCATGTCGCCGAGATGATCTTCGTCACCGAGGATGTCGGAGAGAACGGCAAAGCGTTCGCCTTCGAGGATCAGGCCCATGGCGATACCGGCAACAGGCTTTGCAAGCGGGACGCCAGCGTCCATCAGAGCGAGCGAGGTGCCGCAGACGGTTGCCATCGAGGACGAGCCGTTCGACTCGGTGATCTCGGAGACGACGCGCAGCGTGTACGGGAACTGTTCAGCCGTTGGCAGCATCGGACGGATAGCGCGCCATGCGAGCTTGCCGTGGCCGATTTCGCGACGTCCTGGGGAACCCATGCGGCCGGTTTCACCAACCGAGTAGGGAGGGAAGTTGTAATGCAGAAGGAAGCGTTCCTTGTACATGCCGGTCAGGCTATCGACATACTGTTCGTCTTCGCCGGTGCCGAGCGTCGCAACAACGATCGCCTGGGTTTCGCCGCGTGTGAACAGGGCCGAACCGTGGGTGCGCGGCAGGATGCCGACTTCAGACACGATCTTGCGAACGGTCTCGAGATCACGGCCGTCGATGCGGCTCTTGGTGTCGAGGATGTTCCAGCGAACGATCTTCGCCTGCAGGTGCTTGAAGGTCGCGCCGATGACTTCGGCCGGGTACATCGGCTCTACGCCTTCTGGGAAGAAGTGTGCCTTGACCTTCGCCTTGACGGCGTCGACGGCAGCGTAGCGTTCAGCCTTCTGCGTGTTCTTGTAGGCGGTGCGCAGTTCGGCTTCGAAGTGCTGCAGCATTTCGGCTTCGAGCGCGGAATGATCTTCCGGCTGGAAATCGCGTGGCTCCTTGGCGGCAACTTCAGCGAGCTTGATGATCGCGTCGATAACCGGCTGGAAGCCCTTGTGGCCGAACATGACGGCGCCGAGCATGATCTCTTCGTTGAGTTCCTTGGCTTCCGACTCGACCATCAGGACGGCGTCCTGGGTGCCGGCAACGACGAGGTCGAGAACCGACTCGTCCATCTCGTCGAGATGCGGGTTCAGAACGTATTCGCCGTTGATGTAGCCGACGCGTGCGCCGCCAACCGGGCCCATGAAGGGTACGCCCGAGATCGTCAGGGCAGCGGAGGCTGCAACCATCGACAATACGTCCGGATCGTTCTCAAGGTCGTGCTGGATGACGGTAACGACGACCTGGGTCTCGTTCTTGTAGCCTTCCGGGAAGAGCGGGCGGATCGGACGGTCGATCAGGCGGGAAACCAGCGTTTCCTTTTCCGACGGGCGACCTTCGCGCTTGAAATAGCCGCCCGGGATCTTGCCGGCGGCATAGGTCTTTTCCTGGTAGTTGACGGTCAGCGGGAAGAAGTCCTGGCCGGGCTTGGCCGACTTGGCCGAAACAACGGTGGCGAGAACGACGGTTTCGCCGTAGGTGGCGAGAACCGCGCCGTCAGCCTGGCGGGCGATCTTGCCCGTTTCAAGCTTCAGCGGGCGGCCTGCCCATTCGATTTCGACGGAGTGGGTATTGAACATATGGTGTCCTTTAATGCGGGAGCACGCGCAGTGCCGTAGCCGGCGCAGTGCATAGTCGACCGCAATCGATGTGACAGATCACGGGCAAGACAACGGGAGGCTTCGGGTCGGCGACTTCGGTGGTCGACGTCTGATCAGGGTCTTTGAGTGATCCCTGGTCGAAAGCATCCGGCAATCCTGCCCCATGACAGGTCAACGGTTTGGTTTTTGCAGATCCGGCCCATCCGGGTCTGCGGGCATTCTTGCGGCGCGAGATAAAGCGCATCGCAAACATTGCATCGGACGCTTGGCCCGAATGAGAAACCGGCAGGCGCCCGATTGAGCGCCCGCCGGAAATTTTTTAGCGGCGAATGCCCAGAGCAGCAATCAACTTGCTGTAACGGGATTCGTCTTTCTTCTTGACGTAGTCGAGAAGCGAACGACGTGTGGAAACCATGGTCAGAAGGCCACGACGGGAGTGGTTGTCCTTCTTGTGGCCCTTGAAGTGTTCGGTCAGATTGTTGATCCGCTCGGTGAGGATCGCAACCTGGACTTCCGGCGAACCGGTGTCGCCTTCAACGGTTGCGTATTCCTTGATGAGTTCGGCCTTGCGCTCTGCAGTGATCGACATCGTGTTATCCTTTCGAATATGAGGATTATGGGTCGCCTAAGGCCGGGATGTCGTCCAGTCTTGGCCGTGAAACGCAAAACAGGCAGAAAAGCCTGCTTTTGCTGGCGGTGCCTATAGACCATTCAAGGAGAGAATGGAAGAGGCTCAGCCAAACACCCGCTTGGGACGGAACTCTCCCTGGCCGATCTCGCCGATGGCAAGCAGCTTACCGCGCACGGTCGCATAGGCTTCCGCTTCGTCAGCCGGTGCATCGCGGCCGCGCAGGATAATCGGATTGCCCATCTTGATGCGGTGGGCCTGATCGTCTGTGACAGGCAGATGCGGCAGGCTGGAAAGCGCTTCAGACGTGTTGATCATGAAGGCATCAAGGGCTGCCAGCCGTTCGTCGCGATCCTCGATCTGTTCCAGGGCCACGAGTTCGGCCAGCGGCACCATGCGGTCTTCGGCAAAGGGCGCGACGAAGGTGCGGCGCAGTTCCGAGATATGACCGTAGCAGCCTAGATCGCGGCCGAAGTCACGGGCGAGCGCCCGAACATAGGTGCCCTTGCCGCATTCGACTTCGAAATGCGCCTTGTCCGCCGTTACGCCGAGCAGCGTCAGGCGAAAGATCTGGACCTCGCGCGACGGGATCTCGACAGTCTCGCCGTCGCGGGCCAGATCATAGGCCCGTTCGCCGGCAATCTTGATGGCAGAAAACTGCGGCGGGATCTGATTGATCGTGCCGGTGTAGTTCGGGAGAAGCGCGCGGATCTGCTCTTCGCTCGGACGGCTGTCGGACGATGCGGTGACAGCGCCCTCGAGGTCGTCGGTCGACCGCTCCTCGCCCCAGGTGACGGCGAATTCGTAGATCTTCCGCCCATCCATGACATAGGGCACGGTCTTCGTCGCATCGCCGAGCGCGATCGGCAGCATGCCTGACGCAAGCGGATCCAGCGTGCCGGCATGGCCGCACTTCTGGGCATTGAACAGCCACTTGATCTTGGACACGGCTTCGGTCGAGCCGAAATCGATCGGCTTGTCGAGAATAAGCCAGCCGGAAACCGGCCGGCCCTTTGGTTTGCGGGGTTTGGACATCAATACTTCTTGATTGTTATTTCTGGTCTTTGGTTTCGTCGCTGTTGAGATCACGCTGGACCTCCGGCGAGCGAAGCAGCTCGTCGATCTTCTTGTAGTTGTCGAAGCTCGTATCGTCGCGGAAGCGCACTTCCGGCATGTATTTCATCTGACGGAGCTGGCCGGCTATGCGGCCGCGGATATATTTGGCATGCCGGTTGAGCGCTGCGATCACGACGTCATGGTCAGGGACGCCGAGGGGGGTCACATAGGCCGTCGCGACCTTCAGATCGGTCGACATGCGCACTTCCGAAACGGAAATCACGGTTTTCTCGAGCAGGTCGTCGCGAACTTCGCCACGTTGCAGGACCTGGGTGATGGCGGCGCGTACCTGTTCGCCAACACGAAGCATGCGCTGCGACGGCGCCGAGGATGTGGGCTTGGTCATGTTGTTTCTTTCGTATAACGCCGCCGGGGCTCGTCCCGATGGGGCGCTTCGTCAAATGAAGGCGGTCACATGACAAAGGCCCGGCGAAAGGTCAAGGTCCAGCGGGTATTTAATCGGTCTGACTTGGAGGCCGTCGATGCCGATGACACCTGAAAACAGCGTGTCGTCACTCATGCAACCGAGACGAGGGACGTTTCGCCAAGGGGTGTGGTTCCCATGATCTTCGCGTGCAGTTCACGTTCCAAACCCATTGTGTAAAGGGCGGAAATGCGAGCCCCGAGTTCGATGAGGGCAGGCTCGATGGCGGCCAGTGGCCGGGCGCTTGCGAAGGCTTCGCCCTCTTCCGCGCAGGCCCGCAAAACCTCACCAAGCTCAATCTTGAAATCAAGCCGAGCAAGCGAGGCATCGATTTCGCCGACGGCGGATCGGCTGTGTTCGCCAAGCAGCGACATTTCGGTCTCCCTGCGATCGCCGACAACGCGGATATTGGCGAGTGCCTGTTCGAGCCGAAGATCGAGCGAGCCGCCCGTATCTTCGCAGGCGCTGAGCTTTTGCGCAGATTCTTCCAGCATTCTGAGATGAACGAGGATCTTGTCGGCGGCACCATCCAGTTCGCCCGCGTAATTGCGCAGTTCGGCGGCAACCACGTTGATCGCCTTGCCCTGATCTCCGATCCTGCCGCAGCGCAGATTGGTATTGAGGGCCATGTAGTGAATATCGGTGCGGACCAGTTGCACGACGCCGATGCTGGTGACGAGCTCGCTTACGGTCTGGCCGGTCGACCGGCTGAGTTCCGTCGCCTCGCCGGCAACGGCTTCGATCTGGCGAACCGCTTCGCGCGCAACGCCGACGCCGGTGTCGAGCTGGCGCATGGCGGCGGCGCCGCCCTGGCCTTCTGCCATCGTTTCCCGGATTGCATCGATCTTCTGGAGATCTGAACGGAAACTCGCCACGCTTGCGACGATCTTTGCCGTGTCACGCTCGAAATGATCGATGGACTGCCTGAGCTGATGGGAGACAAGCCTCCGGATGACAGCGGACAGGTTGTCGCGCTGAGGATTGGTCAGCGGCGTAGCGTCCGGTGAGGCCAGAAAATCGTCGAGGAGCGTGAGCGTTGACTGACAATGCTCGATCCTCTGGCGGGTTGTGTCGCCGATCTGCATGGCAGACAGCGTCGAGGCGAGCTTGGTCTGGATGCCGCGCGCGATTGCCCGGACGCTTGCGGCCTGTTCGATCATCGATCTGCGATTGAGAGCGATCGCCTCGCCGCCGTTCGACAGTCCTGCTGCGATCTGCGGGATTGTGTCCTCGTAGGAGCTTACAATCCTCTTCCCTCTTGTGATCAGGGAACCCAGTCCCTGGCCGAGATACTGGACCTTGTCCGAGAAATCATTGACCTGACGGGTGCCGTCCTGAATCCTTTGCAGGATTTCCTCAGCAAATCCTGCAAAGTCGGCAATTCCGGCGCCGGTGATCTTTGCAGTAACTGCAAAGGTGCGCAGATAGCGCAGGGTTTCCTGCATGTCCTCGGCATGGCCCTTCAGGTGCCCCTGGGCGTCGGAAATGAGGGTGAACTGGACCTGTCGGCCTTTCTCGTTTTCGCTCAGCTGAGAAAGCCGCGCGACCGTCTGGGTGAGCTCGAACAGGGATGCGTTCGCCGTTTCTTCGTCGAGCGAGCTCTCGGCCTGATCGAGCGAGGCGACCAAGCGGTTGAGAACGTCGAGAATGGAAAGAAGCGCTCGTCCGCCTTCGGTGAAGCGTTCCTCAAGGCGCGAACGGGCAGCGTCCAGCCTTGCGGCAAACGCCGAGGCGTCTGCGGAAACACCCTCTTCCATCGATACGACCGCTCTGACTGCCATGTCCACCACCTTTTCCAGCTTCGCCGCAACGTTGAGTTCGTCGCTGGAAAAACCGTTCGCCCTGTTTGTTGTGGGACACGTCTCCGCCTGAAGCAGGCACGGGTGTCCTCGAATAGCTGGACAGTGCCGGTGCAACGGTTAACTGAACAAGAACCGATCGCGGAGTTGCGTGTACGTGGTTAACCATTGCCGCTCGTTCGGAACACGATGGTGCAGCATAGAGAGATCCTGACCAGCACCAAAAAACGCGATACGATGGCGCTATAAAACGGGAAATCTCTTCTCGTTTTTCCTATATCGCAGGCATCGTTCGTATTTTAAGAGCAATTTTTCAGGAAGGACCGCCCTGATGACCGAGAAAACTCCTGCCGACAATTTTCCTGCCGGCTACGAGCCGCCAAAGATCTGGGCCTGGGAAAAGGGCAATGGCGGCCAGTTCGCCAGTATCAACCGCCCGATCTCCGGCCCGACGCAGGACAAGGAACTGCCGGTCGGAAAGCATCCGCTGCAGCTTTATTCGCTGGGCACGCCAAACGGCGTCAAGGTGACGATCATGCTGGAAGAGCTTCTGGCAGCCGGTCACGCGGAAGCGGACTATGATGCCTGGATGATCAATATCGGCAAGGGCGATCAGTTCGGCTCCGGCTTTGTCGACATCAATCCGAACTCGAAGATCCCCGCACTTTGCGACCATGCGCCAAAGGATGGCGGCAAGCCGTTGCGCGTGTTCGAGTCCGCCTCGATCCTCGTCTATCTGGCGGAGAAGTTCGGCGCCTTCCTGCCGACGGATCTGCGCACCCGCACGGAAACGATGAACTGGCTGTTCTGGCAGATGGGCTCGGCACCGTTTGTCGGCGGTGGGTTCGGGCATTTCTACGCCTATGCGCCGATCAAGATCAAATACGCGATCGATCGCTATGCCATGGAGACGAAACGCCAGCTCGACGTGCTCGACCGGCATCTTGCCGACAACCATTATATGGCGGGCGACGAGTACACGATTGCGGACATGGCGATCTTCCCCTGGTACGGCACGCTGGCGCTTGGCCAGGTTTACGGCGATGCAGGTGATTTTCTCGAGGTAAAGAGCTATGAGAACCTGCAGCGCTGGACGGCGGAGGTTTTCGCACGGCCTGGCGTCAAGCGCGGCCGCATGGTCAACCGGACATCCGGCGAGCCATCCGAGCAGCTGCATGAGCGCCACGACGCTTCGGATTTCGATACCAAGACACAAGACAAGATCGGCTAAAAGCCGGTCAGCCGCATAGGACTTGAGGATACGAACATGGCAAACCTGCCTGAAATGACAAAACACCGAGGCTTTCCGGGCGGGATGCCAAGCACGGGGGTGCAGTTCACCATCCGCCGGGCCAATCCGAAAGGCGTGACGCCGATCAAGGCTCTGCCGCGCAGGGCACGTCCCGGCACGAAAGAGCACAAGATCGACGGGGCCTTTCTGCATGCGCTGTGGCATCACTTCGGCACCGAACCCTTTGAGCGCGGCAATCTCGATGCTGCGCGTCTGAGCCTTCTGTTCGGGCGCGAAGTGCTGCCGGCCGACAAAACGTTCGACCCGCTTTCCTATGAGGCGATGCTTGTCATCAACGAAAAGCTGGCGCGGCAGAACTTTCCGGAATCGTTCGAGAATATCTTCGAGATCTGACGGCGTTTGTCGACGTTGTAGAGAAGGCCGCTGGCGAACGTCGCCGGCGGCCTTTCGCATTCAGCTGAGGCTCTTGCCGTATCGCTCGAAGCTTTCCTTCAGCACCGTCGTGCTGGCGCCTGGCTGCTGTGGCCTTCGATAAATGCCGCCATCGACATTGGACGGTTCCTCGAAGTGATCCTTGATCCAGGGAATGTATTCGAGAATCGTCGAGGCCGGATGCCAGTAGCTGAGATGGACATGAACCTGGCTCATCTCGCCCGCATGCGGCACGACGGGAAGCCGATGGGCCAGTGCCAGATCCGCAACCTGGATATATTCGGTGATGCCACCGAGGCGCGTGACGTCAGGCTGGACGTAGGACACGGCACCGGCTGATATGAACGCCCGGAACGCATCAACGGTATAGAGCTGCTCGCCAAGCGCGATCGGGATCGTGCTGCTTCTCGCAAGGGCCGCATGTCCGGCAATATCGTCGTACCAGAGCGGCTCCTCGAACCAGTAGATATCGAGATCGCGGGCCCGCTCGCAAAACCGCTGGCAGGTCGGGAGATCCCATTTGCCATTGCCATCGATGGCGATCCGGACATCTGGGCCCAGCCGCTTGCGCACCGCTTCCAGGCGGCGCACATCGATATTGGGATCGTCATGGCCGACCTTGAGCTTGATCCGGGTGAAGCCTTCTTCCTCCACGGCGCGCGCCGACCCGGCCAGCAGGTCCTCCAGCGAAAACGACAGCCAGCCGATATCGGTATTATACGCCTCGAGACGATCGGTTCTTGCGCCTCCGAGCAGGCTCCAGAGCGGCACGCCGGCCTTTTTCGCCTTGAGATCCCAGAGCGCGACGTCGACGGCGGCGAGTGCCAGATGGGTAATGCCCGCACGGCCGACCCATTGCAGGGAGGGATAGCGTGCGAGCTTGGTCCACAGGCGCTGATGTTCGTTGGCATCCTCGCCGATCAGCAGCGGCGCGTAGCAATCCCTTATACAGGACGTGATCAGCCGGTCGGAGGCGATATGGGCATGGGTGCCGGTAAAGCCGTAGCCCTTCAGCCCGTCGGTGGTCTCGATCACGGTGCCGACGACACCCCAATGGGTGATGCTGTGGGTGCTGTCGGAAATCGAGTCCGAGGTCAGCGGCAGATGCAGGATGAATGGCTGTACGGATTTGATTTTCATTGTTGGGCTCCTCCTCCCGGTGGTAGACATCAGTCTGTTTTGACGTGCCCCTGCCGCTCCAGATAAGGCAGGTCAGGCAGGGCGATGTTTCGCGATGCGGCAGCCCCAATGCGGGCGATTGCGCGGTCGCGTGAGATCCGCAAATGCCTCTCCAGCGCATCGCATGCGGCGCCGATATCGCCGGAAGCGAGCGGCGAAAGCACGTCCAGATGCTCCAGCAGGAATGGCTCGCCGTCATAGCCGGTGGTCTTCGGCTGATAGAGAAAATGGTGGGCGACCAAAATCGCCTGCGGCAGGCTGATCGCCTGCATCAGCGCGCGGTTGTCGCAGTATCCGAGAAGCTCCGAATGCAGCTGATGTTCGACGCGGTCGAGCATGTCGCCGGTAACCGTCTCGGCAGCGGCAACCGCCTGTTCGACGAACTCGATGCATCCCGTCACGTAGCCATCGGGCAGGTGCGCAAAGGCCTGCGCGAGCGCCAGCGGTTCCAGCACCCAGCGCAGCTCGTAGAGCTGGCCGATATGGACAGGCGTCAGGCCCGGCGCCAGCCAGCGGCCGGCATCGTCCTTCAGCACCACGCCGCGTTGCTGCAGCCTTGCCATCACGTCCCGTGCTACGGTTCGGCTGACACCGTGGGCTGCGGCAAGCGCTGCTTCGTTGATACGCCAGCTGGCAAGCGAGGTGCGGGAAACGATCTCGATCTCGATCTGGCGGTAGATCAGTTCCCAGCTCGACAGGAAATGGATCTTCTCGTCGGAGCCCGCAGGATGGCTCGACGGGGCGACGGGCGCGGCGTTTTCCGAGGATAAGATCTGGTATCCCCTGCCTGAGACGCGCTGCATCAAACCGCGCTGCTCCAGCTCGCCCAGGGCATGCCGCGCGGGTGCCCTGCTGATACCGAAGCGTTCGGCAAGGCTGGTTTCCGTCAGATAGGTGCCGGCAGACAGCGCACCGGAGGCTATCTCGGATGCCAGTATCTCGCACACGCGTTGATGAAGCCTCGGGGACGGGCCAGCCATTCGGGTCTCCAGGACATGAAACGCAATCTGTCGAAATCGCAGTGCATGGATTGCATCTTCCAAATCGGATGTCTAGTGTAGACAAAAGACATTGTGGAGGATATCCTGACATGCCGACTGGGAAAGACAGAGCGCGCGTTTCGCTTGTGGAGCTCGATCGCTTCTGCCGCGAGGTTCTTCTGGGATGCGGCGCCGACGCTGCGACGGCAGACGCTGCAACGCGGGCGATGATGCACGGAACCCGCCATGGCGTGGATAGCCACGGGGTGCGTCTTCTCGACCATTACGTGACTGCGCTTGAAGGCGGGCGCCTCAACAAGGTGCCGAAGCTAAAGCCCGTCGGCGGTTTCGGGGCGGTGGAGACGCTGGACGCGGATCATGCGCATGGCGCACTCGCGACCTATACGGCGATGGACCGAGCGATCGAGCTCGCGCGTCAGTTCGGCATCGGCGCTGTGGCGATCCGCAACAGTTCGCATTTCGGCCCGGCCGGCGCCTATGCGCTGGAGGCGGCCCGCCAGGGCGTGATCGGCTTCACCTTTTGCAATTCCGACAGTTTCGTGCGCCTGCATGACGGTGCATCGCGCTTCCACGGCACCAACCCGATTGCCGTCGGCGTGCCGGTGGAAGGGCAAGATCCGTGGTTGCTGGACATGGCAACCAGCGCCATTCCCTATAACCGCGTGCTGCTCTACCGCAGCATGGGCACGACCCTGCCGCAGTCGGTCGCGTCAGATGTTTCGGGCATCGACACGCTCGATGCGGACAAGGCCGACATGCTGGCGCCGCTCGGCGGCGAATTCGGCTTCAAGGGCGCGGGTCTTGCCGGGCTTGCGGAAATCCTCAGCGCTGTCGTGACCGGCATGAGCCTGAGTTTCGACCTCGCCCCGATGGGCGGTCCAGATATTTCGACGCCGCGTGGTCTCGGAGCCTTTGTCTTTGCGATCCTGCCGGAGGCGTTCGGCGATCGGGAGACGTTCGATGCGGGCATGACACGCTATCTGGATGTGCTGCGCAGTTCGCCGGCCCGCGCGGACTGCCGAGTCATGGCGCCGGGCGACCGGGAATGGGTGGTTGCGGCGGATCGAGAAGCATCTGGCGTCACGCTCGATCCGGCAACACACGCCGCTTTCGAAGTTCTTGCGGGTCGCTACGGGGCGCAACTGCCGGTTTTGGAGATGCCGGCACAGTCACAGGTTGATGGCACTTGACTTCCCAAAATTGGTAAGACAATCTGACCGCATTGCGCGTCGGGAGGATGCGTGGAGGACACCATGTTCGTCGCCCTTGAGCCGCGCCGCCTTTACAGGCAGGCCGCGGAACAGCTTCGTACGCTGATCGAAGCCGGAGAAGTCCGGCCCGGTGAGCGGCTGCCGGCCGAGCGTGAGCTTGCCGAGCGCCTTGGCGTGTCCCGCCCCACCATTCGCGAAGCCCTGATCGTGCTCGAAGTCGAGGGTCTGATCCAGATCCGCATGGGATCGGGCGTCTATGTCAGCGCCAGATCGAACCGGCAGCCGGAAATCCTTGCCGCCGATGACAGCGATGGTCCTTTTGAAATCCTGCAGGCGCGCTGCCTGATCGAGAGCGCTATTGCCGAAGAGGCAGCCCGCAAGGTCGACAGCGAGAGCATCGCCAAGCTCAATTCGATCCTTGCGGAGATGGAGGGTTCGCTCGACGATTCGCACCAGGCGCTGGCGCTGGACCGGGCGTTTCATACGGCGATTGCGGACATGATCGGCAATTCGGCGCTCAACCGCTTTACCGGCCTGATCTACGACAAGCGGCTGTCGCCGTATTTCACCAAGCTGGCCAGCTATTTCGAAGGCCCGCACACCTGGAAGGCAGCACTCGAAGAACACAAGATCATTCGCGACGCGCTTGCTGCGGGCAACCCCGCCGATGCGCGCGAGGCCATGCGGCAGCATTTGACGCTGTCGCAGAAGAGATTCTCGGAAAGCTTCGGAGAGGAGCCGACGAGGAACGACTGATCCGACCGCGAGGAGGCGGCGGATCGAGACGATAGTTTGAGATTTCAATTCGGGAGGAGAAAGTTATGTTGAAGTTTACCACTATTTTAGGTGCCGCCGCCGTCGTCATGGCGTCGGCAATCGGCGCACAGGCGCAGACAGCGCTCAAGTGGGCGCATGTCTATGAGACCTCGGAGCCGTTCCATACGGAATCCGTATGGGCTGCGGGCGAAATCGCCAAGCGCACCGAAGGTCGCTACAAGATCGATGTGTTTCCCGCTTCGCAGCTGGGCAAGGAAGCCGACATCAACCAGGGTCTGAAGCTCGGAACGGTCGACATGATCATTTCCGGCTCCAGCTTCGCGGCCCGCGATTACAAGCCGATCGGCGTGACCTACTTCCCGTACATCTTTCGCGATCCGGCGCACCTGATCGCCTATGTGAAGAGCGACGTCTTCAAGCGTCTCTCCAAGGGGTATGAAGACAAGACCGGCAACGTGATCACCGCCGTCAGCTACTACGGCACGCGCCATACGACATCCAACAAGCCGATCGAAAAATGCGCCGACCTGAAGGGCGTCAAGATGCGCGTTCCGGACGTTCCGGCCTACCTTGCCATGCCACGGGCCTGCGGCGCCAACACCACGCCGATCGCCTTTGCGGAAGTCTATCTCGCCCTGCAGAACGGCACGGTCGACGCCCAGGAAAATCCGCTGACCACGATCGAGGCGAAGAAGTTCTTTGAAGTCCAGAAGAACATCGTTCTGTCCGGTCACATCGTCGACCATCTCAACACGGTCATTTCCAAGAGCCGCTGGGCAAGCCTGTCGGACGAAGACAAGAAAATCTTCACGGAAGTGACGCAGGAAGCCGCCACCCGCACCACCAAGATCATTGAGGAACGCGAAAAGGCGCTCGTCGAGGACTTCAAGAAGCGCGGCCTCAACGTTGTTGAAGTCGACAAGGCCGACTTCGAAAAGACGGTGCTCGAGAAGGTGACCTTCGAAGAGTTCGGCTACGCGAAATCCGATTGGGAAGCCATCCGCGCCATCAAGTAACGCGGATCACGCCAACGTTCGCGCGGCTCGCAAGAGCCGCGCCTTCCCTTCGTGAAACTGGATCGGATCCATGTCGACATCCCCGGAAATCCACACTCAGGTGACCCCTGAGGAGCTTGCCCATACATTCGACGAAGCGCCCGTCGATGTGGACCTTAAAATCTATGCCTTCGAGGACTGGGTCACGCTTGCCCTGTTCTGGGTGATGACGGGCTGCGTCTTCCTGCAGTTCTTTACCCGTTACGTCCTCAACGACAGCTATGCCTGGACAGAGGAAATCGCCGTCAATTGCCTGATCGGCGTGGTTTTCCTCGGTGCCGTCATGTGCGTGCGCATGTCGCGCCACATTCAGGTGGACGTTCTCTATCACTACCTTCCGCCGCATGTGACGCGCATCATGGCGACGTTGGTCGACATTATCCGGGTCGGTTTCTTTGCCTACGGATCATGGCTGATGTGGCGGTACATGGAAATCGTCGAGGGCGAGGAGATGGTCACCGTAAACCTGCCCCGCAACATCGTCTTCTACAGCGTGCTGGTTGCCTTCGTGCTGATGCTGCTGCGCTCCATCCAGGTTTTCGTCGCCAACATGCGCCGCGGTTATTCGGTGCTCGAGCGCCCCGAAGAATTCCAGAACGCCGAGGATTGATTTCATGCTGCTGCTTATCGGTTCGTTTCTTCTCCTGATGGTGCTGGGTCTGCCGGTCGCTATCTCCATGGCAACCTCGTCGGTCCTCTACATCGTCTTTTACAATGTTGCGCCTGACATCATTGTCGCCCAGCGGCTGATTGCCGGTGTCGAGAGCTTCCCGCTTCTGGCCGTTCCCTTCTTCATTCTTGCCGGCAACCTGATGAACAGCGCCGGCGTGACCGGCCGCATCTACTCTTTCGCAGTCGCGCTGGTGGGCTGGATGAAAGGTGGTCTGGCGCAGGTCAACATCATCGGTTCGGTCATCTTTTCCGGCATGTCCGGAACGGCGCTTGCCGACGCTGCCGGCATCGGCACGATCGAGATCAAGGCGATGAAGGACCACGGCTATCCGATCGAGGCCGCCGTCGGCGTCACCGCGGCATCGGCAACGCTTGGTCCGATCTTTCCGCCATCGCTGCCCTTCGTCATCTACGGGATGATGGCCAACGTTTCGATCGGCGCGCTGTTCATGGCCGGCATCGTGCCGGGCGTCGTCATGACGGTGCTGATGATGCTGACCGTTGCCATCTTCGCCTATGTGAAACGCTGGGGTTCCGATACGCCGTTCAGCTGGAGGAATATCCTCAGCGCATCGACAGAGGTCCTTGTTGTGGCCATGGTGCCGCTTGGTATCTATCTGCTGACGCTGACCGGGCTATCGCTCAACCTGTCGATCCTGATCGCGCTCGTCGTGCTTCTCGCCTGCGACTGGTATTTCGACTTCTCCGCCGTCATGGCGCTGATGACCCCGGTCATCCTGATCGGCGGCATGACGATGGGTTGGTTCACGCCGACGGAGGCAGCCGTTGCCGCCGTGCTGTGGTCGCTGTTCCTCGGCCTCGTGCGCTATCGCACCATGACCTTCACATCGCTTGCCAAGGCCACCTTCGACACGATCGAAACCACGGCCTCCGTGCTGTTCATCGTGGCCGCGGCCTCCGTCTTTGCATGGCTTTTGACGGTCAGCCAGACGGCGCAGCTTCTGTCTACGGCGATCACCAGCCTGACCGACAGCAAGTGGGTGTTCCTGATCCTGGTCAACCTGTTGATGCTGTTCGTCGGCTGCTTCCTCGATACGATCGCCGCCATCACCATTCTGGTGCCGATCCTGCTGCCGATCGTGCTGCAGTTCGACATCGATCCGGTGCATTTCGGTCTGATCATGACGCTCAACCTGATGATCGGACTGCTGCACCCGCCGCTCGGCATGGTGCTGTTCGTCCTGTCCCGCGTCGCGAAACTGTCCGTCGAGCGCACTACGATGGCCATCCTGCCCTGGCTGGTGCCGCTGCTGCTCGCACTGGTGCTGATCACCTTCGTGCCGGCAATCACGCTGTGGCTGCCGACTGAAATGGGCCTGATCCGCTGATACCGACACACACATTCCGCGTCGGCCAGACCGGCGCGGAATGACCGATCGAAACGCACGAAACGAGGCTATCCCCATGCTTACCCGCGTCGTCCGCCTGCATGGCAAACGCGATCTCAAGGTTGAGAGCGAGGGTTATAAAGCTCCTCTCCCCGGTGAAGTGCTCCTGCGCATGGCGATGGGCGGCATCTGCGGCTCGGACCTGCATTACTTCCAGGACGGCGGCTTCGGCCCGATCCGCGTGCGCGAACCGATCATTTCCGGACACGAAGCATCAGGCTTCGTCGAAGCGATCGGACATGGCGTTTCCGGCCTCAGCGTCGGCAACCTGGTCGCCGTCAATCCTTCGCAACCCTGCGGCCATTGCCACTATTGCAGTCTCGGCCAACCAATCCACTGCCTCGAAATGCGGTTCATGGGCAGCGCTATGCGCCTGCCGCACGAACAGGGCATGTTCCGCGATCATCTGGTGGTGCCGGCAATCCAGTGCCATCCGGTCTCATCAGATGTTTCGCCGGCCGAAGCCGCCTGCGCGGAACCGCTCGCAGTCTGCCTTCATGCGGTCTCCCAGGCGGGCGATCTCAGAAACAAGCGCGTTCTCGTGACCGGTGCCGGTCCGATCGGCCTTCTGACCGTCGCAGCCGCCCGGTATGCAGGGGCGGCTGAGATCATCGTGACGGATCTTGCCGACGCAGCCCTTGCCCGGGCTCCCGCGATGGGCGCGACCGATACGGTCAACGTCGCCGAAAACGCGGAAGCGCTTTCGCCCTATCTCGAAGGCAAAGGCACGATCGATGTGGCCTTCGACTGCTCTGCCGCCGGCCCGGCGCTTCGCACCGCTCTTGCAGCCCTGAAGCCGAGAGGAACTCTTGTTCAGGTGGGCGTGACGGGCGACATCACGATCCCGCTCAACATGCTGGTCGGCAAGGAAATCAACTGGCGCGGTTCGCAGCGCTTCGATCGCGAGTTTGCAGAAGCGGTCGATCTGATTTCGCGGCGCGCCATCGATGTGCGGCCGATCCTTTCGCATACCTATCCACTCGAGGACGCGCTAAGCGCCTTCGAACAGGCTTCGGACCGTTCCGTCGCCTGCAAGGTGCAGATCGCACTTTTCGACCATGAAACGGGAAGAACAGAATGAAACATACCTGGCGATGGTTCGGACCGATCGACAAGGTTTCGGTGAGGGATGCGGCGCAGGCCGGCGCGGAGGGCATTGTCAGCGCCCTGCACCACATTCCGACGGGGGCAGTGTGGCCGGCCGACGAGATCGAGAAGCGACACGCGGAGATCAAGGCCGGCGGCCTTTACTGGGATGTGGTCGAAAGCGTGCCTGTCTCGGAAGAGATAAAGACCCAGACCGGCGACTGGCGCACCCATGTCGCCAACTGGCAGGAAAGCCTGCGCCGCCTTTCGCAAAGCGGCATTCGCACAGTCTGCTATAATTTCATGCCGGTCCTCGACTGGACCCGCACCGACCTGCGCTGGGAAACGCGGCACGGCGCAAAGGCAATGCGCTTCGACCTTACCAATTTCGTCGCCTTCGACATCCATATTCTGAAGCGACCGGATGCGGCCGCCGATTATCCGGAAGCCCTGCAGGACAAAGCGGCGAGGCGCTTCTCCGAGCTCGCGGACGACAGGATCGCAGCACTCGGCCGCAACATCGGTGCCGGGCTGCCGGGCTCGGCGGACGGCTACTCGCTCGACCAGCTTCTAGAGAAACTGAGGACCTACCACGGCATCGACCGCGCAAAACTTCAGTCGAACCTCGTTGATTTTCTCTCGCAAGTCGTGCCGGTGGCCGAACAGGTGGGGATCAACATCTGCGCTCATCCGGACGATCCGCCGTGGCCGCTGCTTGGCCTGCCGCGGATCCTTTCAACCGAAGACGATTACGCCCATATGCTCAAGGCCGTCGACAGCCGCGCCAATGGCGTGACGCTCTGCTCCGGTTCGCTCGGCGCACGCGCGGACAACGACCTCCCTCGGATTGCCGAGCGTTTTGCCGAGCGCATCCATTTCGTCCATCTGCGCAATGTGACGCGCGATGAGGACTCCTTGCCCTGTTCCTTTTTCGAAGACGAACATCTCGAAGGCGGCACCGACATGGTGGCGGTCATCGCCGCCCTGCTGAAGGAAGAAAAGCGACGTCATCGCGAAGGACGTGACGATCACAGGATTGCCATGCGGCCGGACCATGGTCAGGAGATCCTTGATGACCTCACCCGTGGCGCCCAGCCGGGCTATCCGGCGATCGGCCGGCTCAAGGGTCTGGCGGAACTACGCGGCATCGAGCGCACACTCAGCCATCCGGAATTTGGAGCAAGAGAATGACACTGCAGAGACTTTCATCCGCGACGGTGTTGCCTGAAACTGTGACCGGTCCGACATTCGACCGCACGAAACTTCGCCCCGGGATCGTGCATTTCGGGCTCGGTGCTTTCCACCGCGCCCATCAAGCGGTCTATACGCAAAAGGCGCTCGAGGCGGAGTTCGGTCCCTGGGGCATCGTTGCGGTCAATCTGCGCTCGCCGGAGCCGGTCAAAGCGATTGCCGAACAGGACGGGCTCTACTCGATCACCGTGCGCGACACCGAGGGCGATCGTTCCGAGGTAATCGGTTCGACCGTCGACTGGATCTGCGCTGCGGACCAGCGCGACCAGGTTCTGGCCTATCTCGCCAGCCCCGACATCCGGATCGTCACACTCACCGTCTCCGAAAAGGCCTACGGGCTGCATCCGACGACAGGCGGCCTCGATCCCGACCACCCCTCCGTTGCCGCGGATCTTCAAAACCCGCAGGCGCCTGTCGGCCCGATCGGTTTCATCGTGGAAGGGCTGGCGCTTCGCCGCAACCTGGATGTCGCACCTTTCACCGTGCTCTGCTGCGACAATCTTCCGTCCAATGGCAAGATCCTGCGGCGGCTGGTGCTCGACATGGCAAACCGGCGCGACCCGGCTCTTGCCGAATGGATTGCCGAGAACGGTGCATTTCCCTCGAGCATGGTGGACAGGATCGTGCCTGCCGCCACGGAAGAAACCCGGCAGCGCGCATCCCGTCTGCTCGGCGTCGAAGACGCACTGGCGCTCGATACGGAGCCCTTCCTGCAATGGGTGATCGAAGACAAGTTCGTCTCCGGCCGACCGCAATGGGAAGCCGCCGGCGCCCTCTTTGCCGTCGATGTCGAGCCCTATGAAAAAATGAAGCTGCGCCTTCTCAACGGTTCGCATACGCTGCTTGCGCATCTGGGCCTGCTGGACGGGCTGGAATGCACCCGTGACGTGATGACGGTCGAACGGCATGTTGACGATGTCGAGCGACATCTCAACACCGTGGTCAAGACGCTCGACCCGGTCCCGGGCATCGACCTGTCGGCCTATATCCAGCAGCTTCTGCAACGCTTTGCCAATCCGACAATCGCGCATCGCTGCGCGCAGATCGCGATGGATACGAGCCAGAAGATCCCGCAGCGTGTTTTCGGACCCGCAGTTGAGGTTTTCGGCCAAGGCGAGGATGGGGCGGCCTATGCGCACGTCGTCGGCGTCTGGCTTGCGGCCGTTTGCCGGCTACAGGACTGCAACGATCCGCGCCGCGACGAGCTTCTCTCCGCCGCTGCCAAGAGTTCGGACGAGCAGCCCTCGGCCCCGTTTTTCAAGATCCCGGGCCTGTTTCCGCAGGCTCTGATCGATTCCCAGGCATGGCGCGCGCTAGTGGATGCGGAAATGAAACAGTGGCGCTAGGGCGTACCTCCGTCCGCTAGAACGACAAGAAGCCCGCACTCGGCGGGCTTTTTGCACTTCCGAACGACGGTAATGGAATACGCCGCTATGGCTAGAAGCCGAGCGCCATGCCATCCTTGCGGCTGTCCGACCCACCCTCGAGCAGGCCGTCGCGGATGCGGATGGCCTGACTGCCTCCGATCGGGCTGGTGACGATCTTCAGCACATGGCCTCTCGCTTCAAGATCTGCCCGCACCGCCGGGCTGACGGTGGGCTCGAGTTCCAGCACGCCGCCGAAGCCGAAACTGCGCGGCACGTCCATGGCCGCCTGCAAATCGAGACCTCTGTCGATCACGCCCGACAGGAAGGCCGCATGACCCGCTGCCTGGTAATGGCCGCCCATCACGCCAAACGGCATCACCGTTTTGCCATCCTGCGTCACCATGCCGGGAATGATCGTGTGCATCGGGCGCTTCGACGGGCCGATCGCATTCGGATGCCCCTCGATCAGCCGGAAAGACGCGCCACGGCTGTGGAACAGCACGCCGGTCTTCGGGTCGAGACGCGTCGAGCCGAAGGGATGGAAGATCGAGTTGATAAAGGAAATCGCGTTGCCCTGCGTATCGACGACGCAGAGATAGATCGTGTCCTTGTGTTCTGGCTCGTCCCACAGAACCGGCGGCAATGCCTTCTTCATGTCGATACGGCTGCGGAGCGTCGCAGCGACTTCATCGGACAACAGCTGTTCGGCAACGCCCGCGCAATGCTCGGGGTCTGCAATCAGGGCGTCGCGGTGATGATAGGCGATCTTGGTCGCCTCCGCGTGGACATGGATCCGATCCGCCTCGTCCATGGCGGCGAGATCGAAGCCTTCGACGATCTTCAGGATCAGCAGCGCCGCCAGCCCCTGTCCATTCGGCGGGCACTCGTGGACGTCGAAACCCTTGTAGCTGGCGCTGACCGGATCCACCCAGTTCGCGCCATCCTTGCCAACCGCGAAATCCTCGAGCGTGTGCAGACCACCGAGCGAGCGCAGATGGGCAACCATGTTTTCCGCCGTTTCCCCTTCGTAGAAGGCGGCAGCCCCGCCTGCAGCAATCTCCTCGAGGCGGTCTGCCAAAAGCGGCTGGCGGATGACAGCGCCTGCAACGGGCGCCTCGCCTTCAGGCAGAAACACCGAAGCGGCGTGGCTGTCGCCGGCGATAACTTTTTCATTGCCCTTCCAGTCCATCGCGACACGAGGCGTGACGGGAAAGCCGGAACGCGCATAGCCGATCGCGCGCATGAACAATCGCTCGAGCGGTAGAGTTCCATGGTCGGTGTGGAGACGGCACCAGGCAGAAATGGCACCCGGGACGGTGACCGAATGCGGGCTTGTCTGGGGAATCTCGCCGTTTAAGCCGAGCTCTGTAAGGGCTGCAACGGAGGCGGCGGCAGGCGCGCGGCCCGAACCGTTGAGCGCCTTGACCGCACCGCCCGCAGGTGCGTAGAGCGCAAAGCAATCGCCACCGATACCGGTCATCAGGGGATCGACGACGCATTGGACGGAGACAGCCGCAATCGCTGCGTCGACAGCATTGCCGCCATCCTGCAAGACTTCCAGACCGGCTGCGGTGGCGAGCGGATGCGACGTGGCAATCATCGCGCCGGTCGACAGGGTCGACGGGCGCCTTGCGGAAAAGAAATCGAAATCAGACATGTCATTCCTTTGTTTCACTGACAGCCTGTCATGGCCTCAGCGCCTACGGGTCCAAACGTCATCATATTCGGAGGGGATGTCGGTCAGCGGCAAACCTTTCGGCAGGCCGCCGCCCTTGGACGGTAACCTCCATCAGGCAATCGGCTTTCACGATAGTGCAGCGAACGGCAAACCTGCAACCTCAAGGAAGGAAAGGCGGTCTCGCAATTTCGTTTGAGCACTGAAACCTGCGCCCGTGCAGCTATGTCTTAAGCCCTGGCAGAGGCTAGCAACACGAGCGTCGCTCGAAGAGTTTTCAGCATTGTCTGAGGAGAAGCCCAGCAAAACCGATCCCATCCGGCGTCAGCCGTCTTTGGCGGACACGGCGTATCGGCCGTCGATGCGGTTCGGTCAGGCTACAAACGCAAAACACCCGCAGCTTATGGCTACGGGTGTTTTTCGATAATGATGATTTGGTTGCGGGGGCAGGATTTGAACCTGCGGCCTTCAGGTTATGAGCCTGACGAGCTACCGGGCTGCTCCACCCCGCGCCAAGCGAATTTGGCATTGCCAAATTTCGCGTCTGCGTAAACCGCGTTGCGGTTTACGTGTAGTGCCGGAGCAAATCCGAAGGATTTGTCTCCTTTGAGGGACGCACCGGCTACAGACCGAACGTCCCATTATTTCGTTAAACCCCAGCAACGACAAAAGGCCGCTTTGGGAGCGGCCCTTGGTTTGGCCAGGGGCCGGTTTGTTATGTGTGAGAAGATTGTTTGGTCCATCCTTATGGATGGCATTGCCTTTAATAGACCTGGCAGCGACCTACTCTCCCGCGTCTTAAGACGGAGTACCATTGGCGCAGGGGTGTTTCACGGCCGTGTTCGGAAAGGGAACGGGTGCAGCCACCCCGCAATGACCACCAGGTCGATTAAGGGCAATGTATGCGTGGCAATGGGCGACCATTGCAACGCTTTATCGAGAAGCTGGCGGAGGCGAACCCCCTTTTGTCTTAGTTGAACACGTCTTTTGTTTGCCGGCTGGTTTGTCGGAGCAAAGCTCCGCAAGGCCAGAGGCCGTCGCGCCTGTTGGCGCGGCCCGTCCGGAGCGTTTTTTCGCGCGTCAGGACAAAACAGATGTCATCATCAAGGTGCGCAGCACCTTGATGAGCATAGTCAATGAGAACGATGAAGCCAATCGGGCTATTAGTAAGGCTAAGCTTCATGCATTACTGCACGTCCACACGCCTCCTATCAACGTGGTCGTCTTCCACGGCCCTGATAGGGAATACTCGTTTTCAGGTGGGTTTCCCGCTTAGATGCCTTCAGCGGTTATCCCTTCCATATATAGCTACCCTGCTATGCCGTTGGCACGACAACAGGTCCACCAGAGATATGTCCATCCCGGTCCTCTCGTACTAGGGACAGATCCTGTCAATATTCCTACACCCACGGCAGATAGGGACCGAACTGTCTCACGACGTTCTGAACCCAGCTCACGTACCGCTTTAATTGGCGAACAGCCAAACCCTTGGGACCTGCTCCAGCCCCAGGATGCGATGAGCCGACATCGAGGTGCCAAACAACCCCGTCGATATGGACTCTTGGGGGTCATCAGCCTGTTATCCCCGGCGTACCTTTTATCCGTTGAGCGATGGCCCTTCCACGCGGGACCACCGGATCACTATGACCGACTTTCGTCTCTGCTCGACTTGTCAGTCTCGCAGTCAGGCGGGCTTATGCCATTGCACTCGACGACCGATTTCCGACCGGTCTGAGCCCACCATCGCGCGCCTCCGTTACTCTTTCGGAGGCGACCGCCCCAGTCAAACTACCCACCATACACTGTCCCGGATCCGGATAACGGACCGCGGTTAGACATCCATGACGATAAGGGTGGTATTTCAAGGATGGCTCCACGAGAACTGGCGTCCCCGCTTCAAAGCCTACCACCTATCCTACACATGCCGACACGAATGCCAGTGTAAAGCTATAGTAAAGGTGCACGGGGTCTTTCCGTCTAACCGCAGGAACCCCGCATCTTCACGGGGAATTCAATTTCACTGAGTCTATGTTGGAGACAGCGGGGAAGTCGTTACGCCATTCGTGCAGGTCGGAACTTACCCGACAAGGAATTTCGCTACCTTAGGACCGTTATAGTTACGGCCGCCGTTTACTGGGGCTTCAGTTCAAAGCTTGCACCTCTCCCTTTAACCTTCCAGCACCGGGCAGGCGTCAGGCCCTATACGTCGTCTTTCGACTTCGCAGAGCCCTGTGTTTTTGATAAACAGTCGCTACCCCCTGGTCTGTGCCACCCCTTTCCACTTGCGTAAAAAGGGGTCACGCTTCTTCCGAAGTTACGCGTGCAATTTGCCGAGTTCCTTCAACATAGTTCTCTCAAGCGCCTTGGTATGCTCTACCTGACCACCTGTGTCGGTTTCGGGTACGGTCTATACGGTGGAGCTATTTCCTGGAACCGCCCCGCTGCACATCCAATCCAATAAGGAGGTACAACTTACGCGATCCGTCACTACCACCAGGCCCACGAATATTAACG
>NZ_JAGIOT010000002.1:2640000-2847500 GCF_017876855.1 Rhizobium sp. PvP014 | reverse complement strand
GTCTCGACAACCGGGTTTCCGCGGCAACCCGGATCGAGGTGGTCACCGAAGGTGTGTTCGCGCGCATGGTGCTCGACGATCCCGAACTTGCGGGCATTTCCGCTGTCATCTTCGACGAATTCCACGAACGGTCGCTTGATGCGGATTTCGGGCTGGCACTGGCGCTCGATGTCCAGTCGGCGCTGCGGGAAGACCTTCGCATCCTCGTGATGTCGGCGACGCTCGATGTCGAGCGCGTTGCCGGGCTGCTTTCCGATCCTCCTGTCATCGTCAGCGAGGGACGAGGCCACCAGATCGAGATCCGCCATCAGGACAGGCCGGCGGGCGAGCGGATCGAGGATACGGTCTCGCGCGCGATCATTGAAGCGCACCGATCGGAAACCGGCTCGATCCTCGCCTTCCTGCCGGGCCAGGCGGAAATCCTGCGCACGGTTGAGCGGCTGCAGGGTCGTTTCGGCCGGGAAACGCTGGTCGTGCCGCTTTATGGCAATCTTTCGCAGCGCGATCAGGATCTGGCGATCCGGCCCTGCCCTGCCGGACAGCGCAAGATCGTGCTTGCGACCTCGATCGCTGAAACGTCGATCACGATCGACGGGGTGCGTCTCGTGATCGACAGCGGTTTGCAGCGGCTGCCGGTGTTCGAGCCTTCGACGGGCATTACCAGACTGGAGACCGTGCGGGCCTCGCGCGCTTCGGCCGATCAGCGGGCCGGACGTGCCGGGCGAACCGAACCGGGTATCGCCATTCGTCTGTGGCATCCCGGCCAGACGGCGGCCCTGCCGGCATTCACGCCACCGCAGATCCTCGCGAGCGATCTCTCTAGCCTCGTCCTCGACCTTGCCCATTGGGGCGTGGAGGATCCGGCATCGCTGGCGTTTCTCGATCCGCCGCCTGCGGCCGCCTTCAAGGAAGCGAAAAGCCTTCTCACCCAGCTCGGGGCCTTCGATGAGCAGGGTCGGCTGACAGCGCGCGGCAAGACCATGCGCGACATGGCGCTGCCGCCGCGGCTTGCGGCGATGACGATTTCGGCGGCAGACGACGGCCATGGCCGTCAGGCTTGCCTGCTGGCAGTGCTCCTGACCGAACAGGGGCTTGGCGGATCGGATGTGGACCTCGACGAGAGGCTGCGACGTTTCCGCAATGAGAAAGGCGAGCGTGCCGACGCGGCAAGGCGGCTTGCGGACCGGATCGCTTCCGGCCTGCCCCGCAAGACGCAACCGGGTTTGCCAGCGACAGCCGGCCAGCTTCTGCTGCACGCCTATCCGGACCGGGTGGCGATCCAGCGCGGCGGGCGTGGCCGGTTTGTGATGGCAAACGGCCGCGGGGCGGAACTGCCCGAAACCGAGCGGCTTGCCGGTGCATCCATGCTTGTTATCGCCGATCTTTCCGGGCGGGCCGTCAAAGCCCGGATCCTTGCGGCAGCAGAAACCAGTCGTGCCGAGATCGAGGCCGAGCTCGACGATCTGATCGTGCGCCAGGACGAGACGGTGTTCGACCGCCAGAGCCTGAAGCTGCGGGCCCGCAAGGTGACGCGGCTTGGCGCCATCGTGTTTGAGGAAAAGCCGCTGCCCCGCAAGACGGGCGAAGCCGCAGCCCTGGCACTTGCCGAGGGTGTGCGGGAGCTGGGCCTTCAGGTCCTGCCGTTTTCCAAGGATGGCGCGCAGCTGCGCGAACGGCTGGGTTTCCTTCACCGCACGATCGGTGAGCCCTGGCCGGATATGGATGACGCGGCGCTGCTGGACCGGCTTGCCGAGTGGTTCGTTCCGTTTCAGGGACAGGCCTCCGGCATCGATACGATCCAGCCCGGCAGTCTTTCGGACGGGCTGCGCTCGCTTGTTCCCTACGACATCCTGCAGGAGCTCGGCCGCTTGGCGCCGACGCATTTCGAAGCGCCGACCGGGCAGCGTCATCCGATCCGCTATGATGGAGACGAGCCGACCCTGTCGATCCGCGTTCAGGAACTGTTCGGGCTGAAGACCCATCCGGCTGTAGCGGGCGGGCGCCTGCCGCTGCTGCTCGAACTGACATCGCCGGCGCACCGGCCGATCCAGACGACAAGAGACCTGCCCGGTTTCTGGTCAGGATCGTGGAAGGATGTGCGCGCCGACATGCGCGGACGCTATCCGAAACATCCGTGGCCGGAAGATCCGGCAGAGGCTCTGCCGACGGCGCGGGCGAAACCGCGCGGGACATGATAGGCAGACGTGACAGAATGCCGCCTGCGACCAAGAGGTGCGGCGCGCTATGAAAAGCGTCGTGACAGTCGAAGCGGAAAGCGGGACATAGAAGAGATGGCGACCAGAGACATGTCCGGCGACGAGATGGCGACCAGCGAAAGCGGCGTCATCGCCCTTTCCGATGCGGTGCGCAGCCGATCCAGCCGGCGGATGCGCCTGCAGACGCTGGTGCGGCTGCGCTGGCTTGCGGTTGCCGGACAGACGGCAACGGTGGTGATTGTCGCCTTCGTGCTGCAGTTCCCGCTGCCCCTGATGGAGGCCGCAATCCTGATCGCGGCGCTTGCCGTGGCAAACCTCACTCTGTCTGCTTGGTTTCCCGCGACGCATCGGCTCGGACCGCGGTCCGTCATTGCGCTTCTGGGCTTCGATCTTCTGCAGATGGCCTCGCTCCTGTTTATCACCGGTGGCCTTGCCAATCCCTTTGCGCCGCTGATCTGCGTGCCGGTGATCATTTCATTTGCGTCGCAACCCTTGCGCCATTCGATCATGCTGATCGTGTTTGCCCTGATCTGCACCACCACCATCGCCTTTTCGCCGTTCGACGTGCCCTGGTATGCGGGCCAGACGCTGGAGACGCAGCCGGTGATGCAGATTGGCGTCTGGTGCGCGATCGCCTCGATGATGATGTTTGCGGCCTTTTATGCATACCGGGTGTCGAGCGAGGCGGCGCTGCTGGCGGATGCGCTGGCCGCGACCGAACTGGTGCTGGAGCGGGAAAAGCACCTCTCGCAGCTCGACGGACTGGCGGCAGCGGCCGCGCACGAGCTTGGAACGCCGCTTGCCACGATCAGCGTCGTTGCCAAGGAAATGCTGCGCGACCTGCGCGAAGACGACCGGTTTCGCGAGGACGTGCTTTTGCTGCGCAGCCAGAGCGAGCGCTGCCGCGATATCCTGCGCCGGCTGACATCGCTGTCGACCGAGAGCGAGGAGCATATGCGCCGTCTGCCGCTGTCGTCGCTAATCGAGGAAGTGATTGCGCCGCATCGGCAATTCGGCATCGATGTGGAACTCGTCGAAAAAAGCGACATTGCCGGCGAGCCGGTCGGCAATCGCAACCCGGCAATTCTCTATGGTCTCGGCAACCTCGTCGAGAATGCCGTCGATTATGCCAGAGAGAAGGTCACGGTGACCACCGAACACACGGCTTCGCGGGTTGCCATCACGATCGAGGATGATGGTCCCGGTTATGCGCCGGATATACTCGCCCATATCGGCGAGCCCTATATGACCACGCGGTCTCGCGAAGACGAAAGCGCGGGTGGGCTCGGGCTCGGGCTCTTCATCGCCAAGACGCTGCTGGAGCGATCGGGGGCATCGCTCAAGTTCGGCAACCGCGATGCCGGCAAGGCAGGCGCCCGGATCCGGATCGAATGGCCGCGCAGCCTGATGGACCGGCCGGCGATAAAATGAGTGGCCGCTTTGCCAACGCGACCCATATTGAAGTGCAGCAACGGACCGTTGTCCGTGGAGACAGACGATGGATACGAATTCTGAAACCATTCCGGCACTCGAGGATCCCCAGCTTGGGGACGATCCGTTCCTGCTGCTCGTCGATGACGACGGCCCGTTCCTGCGCCGCCTGGCGCGCGCCATGGAAAGCCGCGGCTTTATTGTGGATGCAGCCGAATCGGTTGCCGAAGGGATCGCCAAGGCTGAAGCGCGCCCGCCGAAATATGCCGTGGTCGATTTGCGGCTGGGCGATGGCAACGGTCTCGACGTGATCGAAGCCATCCAGAAGTCCGGTTCGGACACCAAGATCGTGGTGCTGACCGGCTACGGCAATATCGCGACCGCGGTGACGGCTGTTAAGCTTGGAGCGCTCGACTATCTGTCCAAGCCTGCGGATGCGGACGATGTGTTCAACGCCTTGATGCAGCGCCCGGGCGAAAAGGCGGATGTGCCCGAGAACCCGATGTCTGCCGATCGGGTGCGCTGGGAACATATCCAGCGCGTCTACGAGGCTTGCGAGCGCAATGTTTCGGAAACCGCAAGGCGGCTGAACATGCACCGGCGCACGCTGCAGCGGATCCTTGCCAAGCGCGCACCGAAGTAAGTCTCGCCGGTCAGATGTCGTCGAAGCTTTTGCCGGTCGCCCATTCGGCCAGCATCAGCCTTCGCGCGGCGAGGCGGGAGAAATTCAGCATGATCGATTTGCGCGATGCGGGCGCCAGCTTATGTTCCGGTGCCTCGCGCATCTGGTGGGCGCCGTAGCCATCGGACAGGAACAGGCCGCAATCTTCCGGAAAGATATCGAGCGGCACGTCCTTGTGGGTGGCGAAGAACAGCCGGTCGCAGGAGGCGCGGTAATCTGGCCATTTGCGATCGACCCGGAAGTCTTCGATGGAGGTCTTGATCTCGATGATCCAGATCTCGCCCTTCTCCGACACCGTTATCAGATCGGCGCGGCGGCCATTGGAAAGCGCCATTTCCGGAAGAATGGCGTGCCGCATGTCATGGAGCAGGATCTGCATGCCGCGGCGGACCATCATGGCCCGCGACGACTGACGGCCGTCGACCAGCGGGTTATTATTGGCAATATTCAATATCGTCATGCACTTGACCTGTCACAGCCCCTCCGGGGGGTTACGGATGTTGCAAAAAGGACATTGCCTTTTGCATTCGTGGAAGCGCGATCCCCTGGCTTACTGCTATCGCTTGCCAAGCGCTGCGCTATGGAAAATAACGGGTCCGAAGGCGCCTGAGCGCCCATTTCAATCGATTCGTACATCAAGAGACATCCATGCGCTTTCGCAACAGCATGCTCGCACTCGGCCTGTTGGCAACCTCTGCCCTGGCCGGCTGCTCCACTACGTCCGACACACCCAGGACGGTCGCCCAGGCCGAAGCTCCGGTCCGTATCGAGACGGCGCAGATCTTTACCGATTCGTATGGGTCGATCACCGATGCAGGTTACACCCTGCCGGCGATCCCGATCAACCGGGTGAAGCCTCAGTTCGTTCGCCAGGTCGTCAATTACGAGACGAATGAGCGCCCGGGCACGGTCATCGTCAATACCCGCGAACGTCATCTCTATTTCATCCTGCCGGGTGGTCGTGCGATGCGCTATGGTATCGGCGTCGGCAAGCAGGGCTTCGCATGGTCGGGTACCGCCTATGTTGCCTGGAAGCAGGAATGGCCGAACTGGCATCCGCCGAAGGAAATGGCAGTGCGCAAGCCTGACATCGCCCGTTATGTCGAAAACGGCATGGGTCCCGGTCTGTCGAACCCGCTTGGTGCACGCGCCATGTATCTGTTCAACGAAAAGGGCCAGGACACGCTGTTTCGCCTGCACGGCACGCCGGAATGGGCCTCGATCGGCACCGCCGCTTCGTCGGGCTGCATCCGTCTGATGAACCAGGACGTGATCGACCTCTACAGCCGCGTCCGTCCGGGCCGCAACACCAAGGTCGTCGTGATTCAGTAACGGTTCAACGCCTGCAAATGCAAAAGCCGCCGAGGATTTCCCGGCGGCTTTTTTGTTGTCTGAGCGACGGGCCGGATTAACCGGCCTTTGCCTTGAGTTCCAGCCGGCGGCGGTGCAGAACCGGTTCGGTATAGCCGTTCGGCTGTTCGCGACCCTTGAGCACCAGTTCGAGCGCTGCCTGAAAGGCGACCGAGGCTTCGAAGTTAGCTGCCATCGGCGTATAGAGCGGATCGCCTTCGTTCTGGCCATCGACCACTGCCGCCATCCGCTTTAGCGTCTCGACGATCTGCTCTTCGGTGACGAGCTTGTGGTGCAGCCAGTTGGCCATATGCTGTGACGAGATGCGCAGGGTCGCGCGGTCTTCCATCAGCGCGATGTCGTTGATATCCGGCACCTTGGAGCAGCCGACGCCCTGGTCGATCCAGCGCACGACGTAGCCGAGAATGCCCTGCGCATTGTTGTCGAGTTCGCGCTGGATTTCTTCCGGCGTCCAATTCGGCCGCGAGGCGACCGGAACCGACAGGATATCGGAGAGCTTCGCACGGGTACGGGTCTTCAACCCCTTTTGGACCTCTGCCACATCAACCTTGTGATAGTGGGTGGCATGCAAAGTGGCGGCCGTCGGTGACGGGACCCAGGCGGTGTTGGCGCCCGCTTTCGGGTGACCGATCTTCTGCTCCAGCATCGCCGCCATCAGATCCGGCATCGCCCACATGCCCTTGCCGATCTGTGCATGGCCGGACAGCCCGCAGGCGAGACCGATATCGACATTCCAGTTCTCATAGGCCGCAATCCAGGCCGCCTGCTTCATGTCGCCCTTGCGGATCATCGGGCCGGCTTCCATCGAGGTGTGGATCTCGTCGCCGGTGCGGTCGAGGAAGCCGGTGTTGATAAACACGACGCGCTCCTTCGCGGCGCGGATCGCTTCCTTGAGGTTGATCGTGGTGCGGCGCTCTTCGTCCATGATGCCCATCTTCATGGCATTGTCGGCAAGGCCGAGCGCCTGTTCGACGCGCGTGAAGATCTCGGCTGCGAAGGCCACTTCTTCCGGCCCGTGCATCTTCGGCTTGACCACATACATGGAGCCGAGCTTCGAATTCTTGCGGCGGCCGGTGATGCCGCCATCCTTGCGACCGATGTCGTGGATGGCGATCAGCGCCGTGACGACAGCATCCATGATGCCTTCGGGCACTTCATGGCCGTCGCGGTCGAGAATGGCCGGGTTGGTCATGAGGTGGCCGACATTGCGGATCAGCATCAGCGAGCGGGCTTTGACTTCGACGGTTGCGCCATTGGGCGCCGTATAGTCAAAATCCGGGTTGAGCGTGCGCAGGAAGTTCTTGCCACCCTTGGCAACCTCTTCCGCTAGATCGCCCTTCATCAGGCCGAGCCAGTTGCGATAGACGGCAACCTTATCCTCAGCGTCGACAGCCGCGACCGAATCTTCGCAGTCCATGATTGTGGTGATCGCCGATTCGATCCTGACATCGGAAATGTGAGCCGGATCGTCCTTGCCGATCGCGGTTGCCGGATCGATGACGATTTCGACATGTAGGTTGTTTCTGACGAGCAGGATCCGGTTCGGCTCGCCCAGATAGCCGGCAAACTGCGTCGGATCGGTCAGGCCTGTCACCTCGCCGTTCGACAGCGTCACGAACAGGGCCGAATCTTCCACCTTGAAGGAGGCTGCATCCTTCCAGCTGGCGCCGGAAAGCGGGGCCGACTGATCGAGGAAGTCGCGCACCCAGGCGATTACCTGTTTGCCGCGAACCGGATTGTAGCCCTTGCCCTTGTCGGCACCATCTGTTTCAGGGATGGCGTCCGTGCCGTAAAGCGCATCGTAGAGCGAACCCCAGCGCGCATTGGCTGCGTTCAGTGCATAGCGTGCATTCATCACGGGGACGACGAGCTGCGGGCCGGCGATGCCGGCAATTTCCGGATCGACGTTTTCCGTCGAGACCTGGAAATCGGGTCCTTCGGGAAGAAGATAGCCGATCTCGCGCAGGAATTCCTCGTAGGCAGCCAGGTCGTTCGGTGCACCGTGCTTGCGGTACCACTCGTCGATCTCGAGCTGAAACGCATCGCGCCTGGACAGAAGCGCCCGGTTCTTCGGCGCAAGGTCGTGAACGATCGCGGAAAACTCGGCGAAGAAATGGTCGGCATTAATACCGGTCTCGGGAAGCGCTTCCGTAACCAGAAAGTCGTGCAGCTTCTGATCGATCTGCAGTCCGTTTTTTTCGATGCGAGTCATGCCGCGCCTCCCGTATGATTTTTTGGTGACATGCAGATTGCCCGCAAGACCTTGTCTGTCAATCGCCGACGATGCCATCGACCATGAAATCATGGGCCGATATGGACCGCTTACAAGAGGTGTTTCACGTGGAGCGCCGCCGGGTGACCTTCATCGGTATTCCGTCCTGCGGCTGGGTGGTAAGCTTTTGAACCGGCCAGACTTTGGTGCCCGGCACCACATCGAACCGGTAACTCTTCATCAA
The DNA here is from genome assembly GCF_017876855.1 of Rhizobium sp. PvP014. Lineage (NCBI taxonomy): Bacteria > Pseudomonadati > Pseudomonadota > Alphaproteobacteria > Hyphomicrobiales > Rhizobiaceae > Rhizobium > Rhizobium sp. PvP014. Next base: position 2,839,344 of record NZ_JAGIOT010000002.1, on the reverse strand, counting down.
CACGGCAAGCGCGATCACCGCCTCCTGCATGGCAAAGACGGCACCGATGCAGGTCCGCGGCCCTGCCCCAAACGGCAGGTACTGGAAGCGATTGATATTGCCGCGGTTTTCCGGAAGGAAGCGTTCCGGCATGAAAGCACGCGGCTTTTCCCAGTAGAGTTCATGCCGATGCAGCGTCCATGGCATGACGAGAACCGTCACGCCCGCATCGATGGTCACGGTCTCGCCCGTCGGGCTGGTCCAGCGATCGCCACGGATTGCCGCGCGGTTGATGGAGGGCGCCGGCGGATAGAGCCGCAGCGCTTCCTCGAAAGCCGCCCTCACCCAGGGCATTCTCTCCAGCCAGTCGACCGGTTCGGCCCCTTCGCCCAAGACCTGATCGATCTCCGTTTCCATCGCATCGCGCACATGCGGCGACTGGCCGACGCAATACAGCGTCCAGGCGAGCGCCCTCGCCGTCGTTTCGTGGCCGGCGCCGATGAAGGTCAGGATATTGTCTTCGATTTCGGCCATCGTCAGGCCGTCGGGCCCTTCGAGCTGCAGCAGCAATGTTAGAAAATCCTGCGGTACGGCATCCGGCGTCTCGCGGATCCGCTTCTGGCGCTGGATCATGGTATCGGCGACGACCTTGCGGAACTTGTCCAGCACGCGCTGGCCACCGATCCGCGTCAAGCGCGGTACCCAAGGAGGGGCGCGCAGAAGATCCATCGGATCGACACGGCCCATGCGATGCAGCAGGCTGTCGACGTCATCGGAAAATTTCTCGCTCTCGGTGACGATCTCGCCGGAAAACAGTGTCTCGGAAAGGATGGCGAACGCAAGTTCCGTCATGTCGACCGAGATGTCGTGGACCGCGCCCGAAGGATGGTCGGCCTCGTATTTCTCGACATATTCCTCCGACTTTGCCAGCATCTGGCCGGCAAAACCGCGGGAGTGGCGCGGCGTGAACACCGGCGCCATCGCCTTGCGCGAGCGCTTCCACACCGGCCCTTCCGCCGTCAGCAACCCGTCACGCAGGATCGGCCGCAGGATGAGCTGACGGATCTCCGACATCTCGTAATTGGCGGAATTATCGACAAGAATGTGCCGGATAAGGCCCGGATCGTTGACGATGAGGGTGCGTTCTTTCAGGAACTTCGTCTCGATCCACGGAAGCGTGTAGGACGGCTTTCCCCACAATTCGAGCGGATTGCGCATCACGGTGCGGATGACTTCCAGCCGCGACGGCGGGACGGTGCGCGGCTCCGGTGCCGGTGGCACGAAAGGTTCGGGGCGCATGTCCATATGAAGGGTCCTCATCTTTAAGAGATGAAGAACATATCAGAACTCAGAAGAGCGATTTCAACTCGGCGATCTTGTCGTTGACCAGCCAGCCGTAATAATTCTCTTCCGGCAAACCGCCGCGCGCCCTCAAGGCTGCCGCCCGTTGTGCCGAGCCGCCGGTGTTATAGAGAGTGGCTGTGATGCCGGGATTGCGGGAGATATCGACATTCGCAATCGTCTTGTAGTCGTCGATCGAACGGCGGATGTTCGCCGCCATGTAGGCGAGCGATTTGTCCGGGTCCATGATCGCGTCATAGACTTCCGATGCCTTGTTCTCGTCCAGCTTCGGGTAACCGGAAACGCGGGCGACGGTGTCTGAAAACATCATCGCCGTCAGCGGATTGAGCTGGCCGAGGCCGAAGGTCTGGCCGGCATAGAAGGGCTGGAAGAAGACCGCGCTGAAACGATTGTCCGGAAACGCCTTGCCATCGACCTTGCGGCCACGGAAAGCGTCTTCCCAGACATTTTCCCGGCAGGTCCAGAGACGGTAGGAGTCGAGACCCGTGCTGCATTTCGCAAATTGCGGGCGCTCTAGAAAATCCTTGATCGATTCGTCGTCGTAGCCGAAGCGGAAACTGTTGCCGGCATAGGCGGCGGCCTTGATGTAATAGGTCTGCAACCGGTCATAGGCATCGACATTATAGGTGTGCTCGCCAACGATCGCGCCGACGATATGGATCGGATCGAAGCCGTAGGCCGCTGCCGCAGATCTGATCTTGCCGATCAGTTTCTTGTCGGTTGCGAGCAGATCGCGGATCTTTTCATACTTGTCGTCGAACGTGGTGCGGCCGGCGCGGGTTCGGCGCACGGAGGCACCCGGCACTTTCGGCTGCACCGTATTGCGGTTGCCTTCCGGCACGATGGTCACCGCGGCCGCGTAGGTCGTGGAAGCGGCCGTCCATGCGACGGTCATCAGAAATGCAAGCAGGAGGCGTTTCAAAATTGTCGTGTCCCAATTACGGTCTGCACCGATAACGCTCCAAACGCTGAAACAGTCAGGTGGGGGAGAGCGGCGCATCACGAAAGCGCGTCACCCTTACGTGAAGAGATGCTGTAATGTCGAGAGAGTGGCATTCAAAATAGCGTCACTGCCAGCGTGAGCGACAGCCGGACGTTGCCCGGCTGCCACGAATTGAAGGTCAGAGGATGTAACGCGACAGGTCGGTATCGTTGGCGAGATCGCCGACATGCTTGCGGACATATTCGGCATCGATGGTAATCGCCGTGCCGCCCTGATCGGGCGCGGTGAAGGAAATCTCGTCCAGCACCCGCTCCATCACCGTCTGCAGCCGGCGGGCACCGATATTCTCGACGGTGGAATTCAGATGCACCGCGACGTCGGCCAGCGCGTCGAGCGCATCATCGGTAAAGTCGAGCGCCAGATCTTCGGTGCCCATCAGCGCCTTGTACTGCCGGATCAGGCTTGCCTCGGTTTCCGTCAGGATGCGGCGGAAGTCTTCCTTGGTCAGCGGCTTCAGCTCGACGCGGATCGGCAGACGGCCCTGGAGTTCCGGCAAAAGGTCCGATGGCTTCGACACATGGAAGGCGCCGGAGGCGATAAACAGGATATGATCCGTCTTTACCGGTCCGTATTTGGTCGAGACCGTGGTGCCTTCGACGAGCGGCAGCAGGTCGCGCTGCACGCCTTCACGTGAAACACCGGCACCCATGCCGCCGTCGCGGGCAGCGATCTTGTCGATCTCGTCGAGGAACACGATGCCGTCATTCTCGACCGAACGCACCGCTTCACGCTGGATCACCTCGTTGTCGATCAGCTTGTCGGATTCGTCGCGCACCAGTTCGCCGTAGGACTTGGCAACGGTGGTTTTGACCTTCTTGGTGCGCCCACCCATCGCCTTACCGAACATGTCGGAGAGGTTGAGAACGCCGATATTGCCGCCCGGCATGCCGGGAATGTCGAAGCCGGGCATGCCCGAGCTGGTGTCGGCCACCTCGATCTCGATTTCCTTCTCGTCAAGCTCGCCGCTGCGCAGGCGCTTGCGGAAACTGTCGCGGGTGGCAGGAGAGGCCGTCGATCCAACGAGCGCATCGAGCACGCGCTCCTCGGCACTTGCCTGCGCCTTCGCCTGCACTTCGGTGCGTTTTTTCTCACGGATCAGGCCGATGCCGATCTCGACGAGATCGCGGATGATCTGTTCGACGTCACGCCCGACATAGCCGACCTCGGTGAACTTGGTGGCTTCAACCTTGATGAAGGGAGCGCCGGCTAGCTTTGCAAGGCGACGAGAGATCTCCGTCTTGCCGACGCCGGTCGGCCCGATCATCAGGATGTTCTTCGGCATGACTTCGTCACGCAGGCTTTCGTCCAGCTGATGACGGCGCCAACGGTTTCGAAGCGCAATGGCAACGGCGCGCTTGGCGTCGTGCTGGCCAATGATGTGGCGATCGAGCTCGGAAACGATTTCCCGGGGAGAAAAATTGGTCATGAGTTCCTCTTGGCGTCCCTCGTCAACCGTCCTGTCAGGCCCGGCCCGTGAGAGATCCTCTGGCTAGGATGGCGTTATTCGGCGTCGAGCGTTTCGACGACGAGATTGTGATTGGTGTAGACACATATATCGGCCGCGATATCGAGCCCCTTGCGGGCAACCTCTTCGGCCGACATGTCCGTGTCCATCAGTGCACGGGCAGCGGCATAGGCATAGTTTCCGCCAGAGCCGATGGCGATCGTGCCGTGCTCGGGCTCCAGCACATCGCCGTTGCCGGTGACGGCGAGCGTAATCGACTTGTCGGCCACCAGCATCATCGCTTCGAGATTGCGCAGATACTTGTCGGTGCGCCAGTCCTTGGCAAGTTCGACGGCGGCGCGCATCAGCTGGCCGGGATACTGCTCGAGCTTCTTTTCGAGACGGTCGAGAAGCGTGAAGGCATCGGCCGTGGCGCCTGCGAAACCGGCAATCACATCACCGGTCTTGCCGATGCGGCGCACCTTGCGGGCATTGCCCTTCATCACCGTCTGACCGAGGCTCACCTGACCGTCACCGGCCATCACCACCTTGCCGCCCTTTCGGACCGTAATAATCGTTGTCATTCCATATACCTCTAAAAGCCCCTGAAGGGCGCCTTCGATTGCAAGCCCCAGCGACGTTCATGGCGGCTCCGTTGTGCCCTATGTAAGTGGGCATCCGCCGAATACAATCTTGTCGAAACGGCGCAGCGTGACGGCCCTGCTTCGACCGCGCTTTTGCTGGATATTTGATCTTGCGCCTGATATGGAGCGCGCAGAATAAGCATGGGTGACATGATGGTCGATACGACAGCCGCACGCACGGGAAGCGTTTCCCGCAAGACCAACGAGACTTCCGTTTCGGTTTCCGTCAATCTCGACGGCACCGGCACGTCAAAGATTTCGACGGGCGTCGGGTTTTTCGACCATATGCTGGACCAGCTTTCGCGCCATTCGTTGATCGACATGGAGATCGACGTGAAGGGCGACCTGCATGTCGACGATCACCATACGGTGGAAGATACCGGCATCGCGATTGGCCAGGCCATTTCCAAGGCGCTCGGCGACAGGCGTGGCATTGCCCGCTATGCCTCGCTCGATCTCGCCATGGACGAAACGATGACGAAAGCTGCGGTCGACGTGTCGGGCCGGCCCTTCCTGGTCTGGAACGTTTCGTTTTCGGCCCCGAAGATTGGCACGTTCGATACGGAACTGGTGCGGGAATTCTTCAACGCGCTGGCCCAGAATGCCGGGATCACGCTGCATATCCTCAACCATTACGGCGCCAACAACCATCATATCGCCGAGACCTGCTTCAAATCCGTGGCGCGCGTGTTGCGCATCGCGACCGAAATCGATCCGCGGCAGGCCAATCGCGTTCCTTCGACCAAGGGTACGCTTGCCTGACGCTTCCAGGAGTTTCATCCTTGAGAAGCTATCTCGTTCTGACGCCGAAAAATGGCCCCGACAGGGAGCACCGTTCCACCGTCATCATGCCGGACGGATTTTCCTGGCCGGCATTTCTGCTCTCCTGGATCTGGCTGTTCTGGCACCGGATGTGGATTGCCGGCGCGATCGCCCTTGCGATCCAGATCGGCAGCGGCGTTCTTTCGACGATGCCGGGTTTTGCGATCGGCGGCTGGCTGCTCGGCTTTGCGATGAACCTCATTGTTGCGCTGGAAGGCCGGCATCTCTACTCGCAGTCGCTGCAGCGCCGAGGCTACACCCTCGAAACCGTTGTGTTTGCGCAGGACAGGAGCACGGCCGAGCAGATGTATTTCTCCAATCTGCCGGAGCCTGAACCGAAGACGATGCCTACTCTTTCCAAGTGGGCGCCACAGACAAATACCCCTTCCCCAGCCGGCGCATGGCAGAGTTCCGGCGCCGGACTTTTCGATCACGGAGCACGCTGATGCGCGTCGCAATCATCGACTACGGATCGGGCAATCTCCGATCCGCCACTAAGGCTTTCGAACGCGCCGCCCGCGAGGCCGGCATCGACGCTGAAATCGACCTCACCGACAAGCCCGATGCTGTGGCCACGGCCGATCGCATCGTTCTTCCAGGCGTTGGCGCCTATGCCGATTGCCGGGCGGGGCTCGATGCCGTTTCGGGGATGCACGAGGCGCTGATTGAAGCGGTCGAGACCAAGGCACGCCCTTTCCTCGGCGTCTGCGTCGGCATGCAGCTGATGTCGTCGCGCGGACTTGAAAAGACCACGAGCGAGGGTTTCGGCTGGATCAAGGGCGATGTCGTCGAGATGACGCCCTCCGATCCCAGCCTGAAGATCCCGCAGATCGGCTGGAACACGCTGGAGCTTGCCAACCCGCATCCTCTGTTCGATGGCATTCCGACCGGACCGGACGGGCTGCACGCCTATTTCGTACACTCCTACCATCTGGCCGCCGCCAACCCTTCCGACGTCATCGCCACGACGGAATACGGTGGCGCGATGACGGCATTCGTCGGACGCGACAACATGGTGGGGGCGCAATTCCATCCGGAAAAGAGCCAGACGCTCGGCCTCGCCCTGATTTCCAACTTCCTGCGCTGGAAGCCCTAAACATGATTCTTTTTCCGGCTATCGATCTCAAGGACGGCCAGTGCGTGCGCCTCAAGCTTGGCGACATGGAACAGGCGACCGTCTACAATCCGGACCCTGCCGACCAGGCCAAGGCCTTTGAGGACCAGGGTTTCGAGTGGTTGCATGTGGTGGACCTCAACGGTGCCTTTGCCGGCGAAAGCGTCAATGGCGCGGCCGTCGATGCGATCCTCAAGGCAACGAAGAACCCGGTCCAGCTCGGCGGCGGCATCCGGACGCTCGAGCATATCGAAGCGTGGCTTAGCCGCGGACTGGCGCGCGTCATTCTCGGCACTGTTGCGGTGCGCGATCCTGCCCTCGTCATCGAGGCATGCGAGAAGTTTCCGGGCCAGGTCGCCGTCGGCATCGATGCCAAGGGTGGCAAAGTGGCGGTGGAAGGCTGGGCGGAAGCGTCCGAGCTCGGTGTCATCGAGCTTGCCAAAAAATTCGAAGGCGCTGGTGTTTCGGCAATTATCTATACCGATATCGACCGCGATGGGATCCTGGCCGGCATCAACTGGTCCTCGACGTTGGAACTGGCAGATGCAGTTTCCATTCCCGTCATCGCGTCGGGCGGTCTTGCCTCAATGGACGATATCCACCGCATGCTGCAGCCCGACGCGGCGCGCCTCGAAGGCGCAATTTCAGGTCGGGCGCTCTATGACGGCCGTATCGATCCTGCTGAGGCGCTGTCGCTGATCCGTGCTGCGAGAGGAGAAGCCGCATGACGCTCAAGGCCCGTGTCATTCCCTGCCTCGACGTGAAGGACGGCCGTGTCGTCAAGGGCGTCAACTTCGTCGACCTGATCGATGCCGGCGATCCGGTCGAGGCCGCAAAGGCCTATGATGCTGCCGGTGCCGACGAGCTCTGCTTCCTCGACATCACGGCCTCGTCCGACAATCGCGATACGATCTTCGATGTCGTCGCGCGCACCGCCGAACACTGCTTCATGCCGCTTACCGTCGGCGGCGGCGTTCGCGCCATCGCCGATATCCGCAAGCTGCTGCTGGCCGGGGCTGACAAGGTCTCGATCAACTCCGCTGCTGTGAACAATCCGGATTTCGTCTACGAAGCTGCCAACAAGTTCGGCAACCAGTGCATTGTCGTGTCGATCGATGCCAAGCGGGTGTCCGCACCAGGCGAGAGCGACCGCTGGGAGATCTTCACCCATGGCGGCCGCACGGCGACCGGCATCGATGCCGTCGAGTTTGCGCGAAAGATGGTCGAGCGCGGCGCCGGCGAGTTGCTCGTGACGTCGATGGACCGCGACGGCACGAAGATCGGCTACGATCTTGCGCTCACCAGCACCATCGCCGATTCGGTTCGCGTTCCCGTCATTGCCTCGGGCGGCGTCGGCACGCTCGACGATCTCGTTGCAGGCGTGACAGAGGGCCATGCGACGGCCGTTCTCGCCGCCTCGATTTTCCACTTCGGGACCTATTCGATTGGCGAGGCAAAGCGCTATATGGCCGACCATGGCATTGCCATGCGGCTCGACTGATATTCGGGACGGGAGGAGACGGTTTTGAGTGAATTCACCCTCGGCGATCTCGAGAAGATCGTTGCGCAGCGCGCCAAAGCCCCGCCGGAGGAGTCCTGGACTGCGAAGCTTGTGGCGGCCGGGCAGACCAAGGCTGCCAAGAAGCTTGGCGAAGAGGCGGTGGAAACCGTGATCGCCGCGGTGGCGCAGGATCGGCACGATCTCGTGTCGGAAAGTGCCGACCTTCTTTATCATCTTATGGTCGTATTGAACATTGCCGACATCCCGTTGCAGGATGTGCTCGCCGAACTTCAGCGCAGGACAGGCCAGACAGGCCTGCAGGAAAAGGCGAGCCGAGCTCCTTCATGAACATCGTTTCGACGCCCGAAAAGCATGATGTGGATATCCAGGAAAGCGGTGTTAACGCGGAATACTACTCGCCCTACCACCACTTCACGGCCGAGGAATGGGCGAAGTTTAGGGCCGATACGCCGCTGACGCTGAAGGCCGAGGAAATCGCCCGGCTGCGCTCGCTGGATGACCCGATCAACATCGACGAAGTCCGGCGCATCTATCTGTCGTTGTCGCGGCTTCTTTCGACCCATGTCGAAGCCTCGCAGCGGCTTTACCGGCAGCGCAACCGGTTTCTGACCCTTCCGGATGTATCAAAGACCCCGTTCATCATCGGCGTTGCCGGGTCGGTCGCGGTCGGCAAGTCGACCACCGCACGCGTGCTGAAGGAACTGCTTGCCCGCTGGCCAGCAAGCCCCAAGGTCGACCTGATCACGACCGACGGTTTTCTCTATCCAAATGCGGTTCTACAGCGTGAAAACCTGATGCAGCGCAAGGGTTTTCCCGAGAGCTACGATATCGGCCAGATCCTGCGGTTTCTTTCGGCGATCAAGGCCGGCGAGAAGAACGTCAAGGCGCCGCGCTACTCGCATCTGACCTATGACGTGCTTCCGGGCGAATATACGCTGGTGGACCGTCCCGACATCCTGATCTTCGAAGGCATCAATGTGCTGCAGTCGCGGGCACTGCCTGTTGACGGCAAGATCGTGCCGATCGTGTCTGACTTCTTCGACTTCTCGATCTATATCGACGCGGACGAGGAGCAGATCCACCAGTGGTACGTCCAGCGATTCATGAAACTGCGGCAGACGGCCTTTCGTGAGCCGACATCCTTCTTCAACAAGTATGCGGCAATCAGTGAGGCTGAGGCCCTTGCCGTTGCCGAAGGTCTCTGGGAAAACATCAACCTCAAGAACCTGCGCCAGAACATCATCCCGACGCGGCCGCGTGCGGATATCATTCTTCGCAAGGGTCGCGACCACTTCATCGAGACGGTGGCTTTGAGAAAACTGTAGGCTGTCCATCGAGACCCATCACACGATGGATCTTCCATCGTCAGCTATTGACCCTTCGCAGTGTCAGATTGATGCGACCGCCGTTCTTGAGAAGCGTCGACGTGCCGGGATAGATCCGGTCGACCCCGTGAAACGCCAGCCGCCCTTCCCCGCCCAGCACCACGATATCGCCGCTGGAGAGCTTGAAGGAGCCTGTCGAATCCTTGCGATCGACCCCGCCGACCCGGAACAGGCAGGTATTGCCGAGCGAGATGGAGAGGACCGGCGCTGTCAGGTCTGATTCGTCCTTGTCCTGATGCAGGCCCATTTTTGCGTCGTCGGAGTAGAAATTGACGAGACATGCCTCCGGCGGCTTGTCATAGCCGGCAAGGTTTTCCCAGAGATCCATCAGTTCCGAGGGAATGGCGGGCCATGGCCGGCCGGTCTGTGGATGGGTCTCCTGGTAGCGGTAGCCGCGCTCCTTGTCCGTTACCCAGCCGAGTGCGCCGCAATTCGTCATCCTGACTGACATTGGTTTGCCCGTGCCGGGCATAGCCGGGATATAGAGCGGTGCATCGGCAACAATGCCGCGGATGACCTCGACGAGCCGCTCCTGTGCGCTCCGGTCCAGATAGTCGGGCAGATGCCGGATGCCGTTTGCCAAAGTCGCCATATGATTCCCTCCGTGGACCTGCGCGGTCAGTCGCCGCTGGGCTTACCACGCATCTTCTTCACATCGGAGCGGCCGGATTTTGCTTTCAGCCGCCGCTCGACCGAGCCTTTGGTGGGCTTGGTTTTCCGGCGCGGTGGTGGTGGCGGCTCGGCGGCCTTGAGGATGAGTTCCTTCAGCCGCTCGCGCGCATCCTCGCGGTTGCGCTCTTGGCTGCGAAACCGGTTGGCCTCGATCATCAGCACGCCGTCCTTGGATACCTTCCGGCCGGCGAGCTTGATCGCGGCTTCCTTGATCCGCTCGGGCAGCGACGGGGAATTGACGAGATCGAAGAACAGCTGGACCGCCGTCGAGACCTTGTTGACATTCTGGCCGCCCGGACCGCCCGCCAGCACGAACTGCTCGGTGAGCTCCCATCCGGCGATGGTGATGCGGGTGTTGATCTCGAGAGGATTGCTGGCCATGGCCGTATTTCCCACAAACCGAAGCAAAAGAAAACCGCCGGCTCAGAGGAGCCGGCGGCTATAATGTTCCACGTGAATCCTTAAGGTCCAGCTGGGACCCAAGGATTACTCGGCGGCGATCTTCAGGCCAGGTGCTGCGTCGCGGACCTTGCTATCGACATGGTCTTCGAACTTCTCGAAGCTCTTGATGAACATCGAAACCAGCTTGGCTGCCTGATTGTCGTAGGCCTGGCCATCGGACCAGGTCGAACGCGGATCGAGAATCGAGGTTTCGACGCCGTTGACGGCGACCGGAACGGCAAAGCCGAAATTGGCATCCGTGCGGAACTCGGCATCCTTCAGGCTACCGTTCAGGGCTGCGGCCAGAAGAGCGCGCGTGGCCTTGATCGGCATGCGGCGACCGGTGCCGTATGCGCCGCCTGTCCAGCCGGTGTTGACCAGCCAGCAATCGACGCCGTGCTTGGCGATGAGGTCCTTCAGCAGGTTGCCGTATTCAGCCGGATGACGCGGCATGAACGGTGCGCCGAAGCAGGTGGAGAACGTGGCTTCCGGCTCCGTCACGCCCTTTTCCGTGCCAGCCACCTTGGCGGTGTAGCCGGAGAGGAAGTGGTACATGGCCTGTTCCGGTGTCAGCCTGGCAATCGGCGGCATCACGCCGAAAGCATCTGCCGTCAGCATGATGATCGTCTTCGGATGCGGCGCGAGACCGGTTTCCGATGCGTTCGGAATGAAATGCAGCGGATAGGCACTGCGGGTGTTTTCCGTCAGCGAATTGTCGTCGAAATCGGGAACGCGGTTGTCGTCGAGCACGACGTTTTCCAGAACGGTGCCGAAACGGCGGGTTGCCGCGTAGATTTCGGGCTCGGCTTCTGCCGAAAGCTTGATCGCCTTGGCGTAGCAGCCGCCTTCGAAGTTGAAGACGCCGTTTTCGCCCCAGCCATGCTCGTCGTCACCGATCAGCGTGCGGGTCGGGTCGGCCGAAAGCGTGGTCTTGCCGGTGCCCGAGAGACCGAAGAACACGGCGGTATCGCCGTCATTGCCGACATTGGCGGAGCAATGCATCGGCATCACGCCCTTGGCCGGCAGGAGATAGTTGAGAACGGTAAAGACCGACTTCTTGTTTTCGCCGGCATACGACGTGCCGCCGATCAGCACGAGACCGTTTTCCAGATCGCAGGCGATCACGGTTTCGGAGCGGCAGCCGTGACGGGCCGGATCGGCCTTGAAGCTCGGCAGATTGATGATCGTCAGCTTCTGCTCGAAACCTTCCAGCGTATCGCGCTTGGGGCGGATGAGGAGGTTGCGGATGAACAGCGCATGCCAGGCAAGCTCTGTGACGACGCGGGTCGGAAGCGCGTTTGCTTCATCGGCGCCGCCGATCAGATCCTGGACAAACAGGGTCTTGCCGCTGGCATGGGCCAGCATGTCAGCCTTCAGCACGGCAAAGTGCTCGGGCGACATCGGCTTGTTGTTGTCCCACCAGATCTTGTCTTCGGTACCCGCGTCGCGGACGACGAATTTGTCCTTGGGCGACCGGCCGGTATGCTGTCCGGTGCGAGCCCTCAACGCGCCGTCGATCGTCAGATCGGCTTCGCCCCGGCGAATCGCTTCTTCGTAAAGCTCGACTTCGCTGAGATTGTAATTCACACGCGATGCATTGCCGAGACCGATGTCTGCGAGCCCGTTCGATGGGTTGTGAAGTCCAAACTGCTCCATACGCGCGCTCCTTTTTGTGGATTGAACCTGGGCGGAACCTAGAGCGGGTTTTTAAAAAGGGCAAGATAATTCTGAAATAGAGTAATAATATCAGTTATTTAATCGATTTAAAAAATTTTATTCTCGATTAAATCGGTTTACGAGGGTTTTCTGTTCGCCGTTTCTGGGGGTCTTTCACGACCTGCAGACTGTGTTTGGCTCATTGGGACAAAGGTCCCTACCGACCGTGCGCCTCTTGGCGTTGCCACAATTTGTTCCACCTTTATACTGAAGAAGCGCATGGCTTTCGCCAATTCTGGCTGGGGACATCCAGGAGATGCGCCTATATGACGATGGAGACGGAGAGAATGCAGACAATCGCGCTCGTAGATGACGACCGCAATATCCTGACTTCAGTGTCGATTGCACTGGAAGCCGAAGGGTATAAGGTCGAAACCTATACCGATGGCGCCTCCGCGCTCGACGGGCTGATCGCCCGCCCCCCGCACCTGGCCATCTTCGATATCAAAATGCCGCGCATGGACGGAATGGAGCTGTTGCGACGCCTGCGACAGAAATCCGATCTGCCTGTGATCTTCCTCACCTCCAAGGATGAAGAGATCGACGAGCTGTTCGGGCTCAAGATGGGCGCAGACGATTTCATCACCAAGCCGTTCTCGCAGCGATTGCTGGTCGAGCGCGTGAAGGCGATCCTGCGCCGCTCCAGCGCACGAGAAGCCCAGCAGGCAAGTGGCGGCGTCAAGCCGACCCCGGACCAGTTGGCGGCCCGCACACTGGAACGCGGCCAGCTGGCGATGGACCAGGAACGCCACACCTGCACCTGGAAGGGCGAAGCGGTAACCCTGACAGTCACGGAATTCCTGATCCTGCATTCGCTGGCGCAGCGTCCGGGCGTCGTAAAAAGCCGTGACGCGCTGATGGATGCCGCCTATGACGAACAGGTCTATGTGGACGACCGCACCATCGACAGCCACATCAAACGCCTGCGCAAGAAGTTCAAGATGGTTGACACGGATTTCGACATGATCGAGACGCTGTACGGCGTTGGCTACCGATTCCGCGAGGCTGCGTAACGGTTGCCAGCTCCGAGACCCGGGAGCCTCTAAAAATTCGATCGTGCGGATGCGTAACTTGAAGCCACCGCGGCACAGGGCTTAGACTGTAAGCTCTCTGGAAGGACTGCACGTGGCAGACCGATTGCATGAAACCGGAACGACCAGACCCGCGAGTGCCGGAATACGCCGCGCCTCACGGCGCTTCTGGTCGCGACCGTTCACGCTCATTCGCCGGGTGTTCGGCCACGCGGTGTTTTCCAGCCTCACCCGCCGCATTCTGTTCTTCAACATCGCGGCGACCGTCGTTCTCGTCGCCGGCATCCTCTATCTCAACCAGTTTCGCGAGGGGTTGATCGATGCCCGCGTCGAGAGCCTGCTGACGCAGGGCGAAATCATTGCCGGCGCGATCTCCGCGTCCGCATCCGTTGATACCAATTCGATCACCATCGATCCGCAGAAGCTTCTCGAACTGCAGGCAGGCCAGAGCATCACGCCGGTGCCGAACGACGAGGACCTCGATTTCCCGATCGACCCCGAGCGGGTCGCGCCCGTGCTGCGGCGGCTGATCTCGCCGACCCGCACCCGCGCCCGACTGTTCGATGCAGACGCAAACCTGCTGCTGGACTCGCGCCACCTCTATTCGCGCGGCCAGGTGCTGCGCTTCGATCTGCCGCCGGTTGAAGATCAGTCGCAGACATGGAGCGAATGGGTTGCCGGCTTGTTCAACCGCATGCTGCAGCCCGGCAACCTGCCGACCTACAAGGAAGCGCCCGGCGGCGATGGCTCGATCTATCCGGAAGTGATGAACGCGCTCACCGGCGTTCGCGGCGCGGTGGTGCGCATTACCGATCGCGGCGAACTGATCGTTTCCGTCGCAGTCCCAGTCCAGCGGTTCCGTGCCGTGCTCGGCGTCCTGCTTCTTTCCACCCAGGCCGGCGATATCGACAAGATCGTGCATGCGGAGCGGCTGGCGATCATGCGCGTCTTCGGTGTGGCGACGCTCGTGAACATTCTCCTGTCGCTGCTTCTGTCCTCCACCATCGCCAATCCGCTGCGCCGGCTTGCGGCCGCTGCCGTTCGGGTGCGTCGCGGCGCCAAGCAGCGTGAAGAGATCCCGGACTTCTCCTACCGCCAAGACGAGATCGGCAACCTTTCGATCGCGGTGCGCGACATGACCAACGCGCTCTACGACCGCATCGACGCGATCGAAAGTTTTGCAGCCGACGTGAGCCACGAGCTGAAGAACCCGCTGACCTCGCTGCGCAGCGCCGTCGAGACACTGCCGCTCGCCAAGTCCGAGGCCTCGAAACAGAAGCTGACCGATATCATCTTCCACGACGTCCGCCGCCTCGACCGTCTCATCAGCGATATCTCCGATGCATCCCGGCTCGACGCGGAGCTTGCCCGGACCGATTCGGCACCTGTCGGCATGGATACGTTGCTCGGCAACCTCGTCGATATTTCCAGACAGATCCGCACCGGCCGCAAACCGGTCGAGATCGATCTGGTCATCGACGCGAAGGGCGGGCAGAAACCAAACTACCTCGTCAACGGCCACGACCTGCGGCTTGGCCAGATCATCACCAACCTTATCGAAAATGCCCGCTCCTTCGTGCCGGAAAAAGGCGGTCGCATTGCCATCCGCCTCGCCCGGGTCAAGGACAAGGTGGTCGTCACCGTGGATGACAACGGTCCGGGCATTCAGGCCGAAAACATCGATCGCATCTTCGAGCGGTTCTACACCGATCGCCCCGATGGCGAGAGCTTCGGCCAGAATTCGGGCCTGGGACTGTCGATCAGCCGTCAGATCGCCGTGGCGCATGGCGGCTCGCTACAGGCGGAAAACCTTGTCGATCCCCAGACGGAGACGCTCAAGGGTGCGCGCTTCACGCTGTCGCTTCCTTCAGGCGAAGAGCCATGAGCGACACGCAACGGGTCAATATCCATGCAACGGCGATCGTCGTCGGGACCCGCGGCATCCTCTTCACCGGTCCTTCCGGCAGCGGTAAATCCATGCTGGCGTTTGCCTGTCTGAGTGCCGCCAGACGCCAGGGCGTCTTTTCGGCGCTGGTGGCCGACGACCAGGTGTTTGTCTCGCGCGAGAATGATCGCCTCGTCGCACACCGGCCGCAGACGATCGCCGGCCTCATCGAATTGCGCGGCAGTGGCATTATCGAAGTAGACTCCGCCCCGTCAGCTGCCCTCGATCTTGCCGTGCGCGTCCTGTCGTCTCCGAACGACGAACGGTATCCGCCGGACAACGAACGCTTTGCGCTTTCGGGTCTCGGAGACATTCCACTGGTGAGATTATGGTCGCTCTTTCCGGAGCCACTTTCCGCGCTTTCCGGCCTTTTCCCGGCATTTCGAGGGGAGCGACCCTTCTGACCCGATCCGGCTCGCGATTTTTTAACTTGAACTTGATGCGGACATGGCGAAGATGGCTCCCCACCGCTGGACGCCTGTATTGCGTTGCGATATTGGCCGCAAGTTTCCATAGCAGGGGGCAGTTTTCATGATCGGAATTGTGCTTGTCACTCATGGCAAGCTGGCTGAGGAATTTCGACAGGCCGTCGAGCACGTCGTCGGACCTCAGAAATTCATCGAAACCATTTGCATCGGCCCCGAAGACGATATGGACCAGCGGAGGCAGGATATCGTCGATGCGGTCGCCAAGGCCGATGACGGATACGGCGTCATCATCCTCACCGACATGTTCGGCGGTACGCCGTCGAACCTTTCGATCTCGGTGATGGAAAGCGGCAAGACGGAGGTCATTGCCGGCATGAACCTGCCGATGCTGATCAAGCTTGCCGGCGTCCGAAGCGACAACAACATGGAGCGCTCGCTGGTGGAGTCCTCCGAGGCCGGCCGCAAATATATCAACGTCGCAAGCCGCGTGCTCAGCGGAAAATAAGAAAGCACTGCAAACGCATGTCTCCCCTTGCCCCACGGCATTTCACAATCGTCAACAAGCGTGGTCTCCACGCGCGAGCATCGGCCAAGTTCGTGCAGATGGTGGAAAGTTTCGAAGCCGATGTGAGGGTTTCAAGGGATGGATCGACAGTCGGCGGCAATTCCATCATGGGCCTGATGATGCTGGCCGCCAGCACCGGCTGTTCGATCGAGGTCTCCGCAAGCGGCCCGCAGGCTGTTGAAGCGCTCGACGCTCTGGAGGCGCTCGTTGCCAACAAGTTCGGCGAAGAAGCTTGATAACCATAGCAACCGAACGGACATAAACATATAAAGACGTCTTTATGTGTTAGTTGCAAGTCAGCCTCAAGCCTGTTACACCGCTGGCGAGATTTTTCGTCGACGCCCGGATGAACGGAAATCCGTTCCCCTGCCTTCGACACACCACGCGGAGAGCTTTATGAGCACTGACAAGGATTACATCGTCGCGGATATCGAACTTGCTGCCTACGGCCGCAAGGAGCTCGACATCGCCGAAACCGAAATGCCGGGCCTGATGTCGTGTCGCGAGGAATTCGGTGCATCGCAGCCGCTCAAGGGCGCCCGCATCTCCGGTTCGCTGCACATGACGATCCAGACGGCGGTTCTGATCGAGACGCTGAAGGAACTCGGCGCCGACATTCGCTGGGCCTCCTGCAACATCTTCTCGACCCAGGATCATGCCGCTGCTGCAATTGCAGCGTCCGGCATCCCGGTATTTGCCGTGAAGGGTGAATCGCTCACCGAGTACTGGGAATACACCGACAAGATCTTTCAGTGGACCGATGGCGGCTTCTCCAACATGATCCTCGATGATGGTGGCGACGCCACCATGTACATCCTGCTCGGCGCCCGCGCCGAAGCCGGTGAGGACGTTCTTTCCGTGCCCACATCGGAAGAAGAAGAGATCCTGTTCGCGCAGATCAAGAAGCGTCTTGCCGCTTCGCCAGGCTGGTTCACCAAGCAGCGCGATGCGATCAAGGGTGTGACCGAAGAGACCACCACAGGCGTTCACCGCCTTTATGATCTTTCCAAGAAGGGCCTCCTGCCCTTCCCGGCCATCAACGTCAACGACTCCGTCACCAAGTCGAAGTTCGACAACAAATACGGCTGCAAGGAATCGCTGGTCGACGGCATTCGCCGCGGCACCGACGTGATGATGGCCGGCAAGGTCGCCGTCGTCTGCGGTTACGGCGATGTCGGCAAGGGTTCGGCTGCTTCGCTCCAGGGCGCCGGTGCTCGCGTCAAGGTCACGGAAGTCGATCCGATCTGCGCCCTGCAGGCTGCCATGGACGGGTTTGAAGTCGTCGTGCTCGAAGACGTCGTCGCCTCGGCCGATATCTTCATCACCACGACCGGCAACAAGGACGTCATCCGCATCGAGCATATGCGCGAGATGAAGGATATGGCGATCGTCGGCAATATCGGCCATTTCGATAACGAGATCCAGGTTGCGGCGCTGAAGAACCTGAAGTGGACCAACGTGAAGCCACAGGTCGACATGATCGAGTTCCCGAAGGGCAACCGGATGATCCTTCTGTCGGAGGGTCGCCTTCTCAACCTCGGAAATGCCACCGGCCATCCGTCCTTCGTCATGTCCGCCTCGTTCACCAACCAGACGCTGGCCCAGATCGAGCTGTTCACGAAGCAGGGCGAGTACAAGAACGAGGTCTATATCCTGCCCAAGCACCTCGACGAAAAAGTTGCCCGTCTTCACCTCGGAAGGCTCGGCGTGACGCTGACCAAACTTTCTGACGAACAGGCTGCTTATATCGGCGTCTCGTCGCAGGGTCCGTTCAAGGCTGAACACTACCGCTACTGATCCGTAGCCGAACAATCCACAACATCTTGTGGCCGCAGCCTTGACAAAGGCTGCGGCTTCTTTTTTGGCCCCGCGCCTTCCCGCTCTCTGCCGCGGCAGGTATTGTTACAGCTCTTGATTCGTACTCGTTCGAGCCTCCGGCTTCGGGCAAGGTGCGATGTGGTATGTCTTGTCGATAAGCGGCAATTGGACGGAGACAGACCGGTCATGTCGGTAAGAAAAACGAGCCTGCGAAAGCAGGCCGATCTCATTTGTGGCGTGGCGATGAGCTGCGGCCTGGACGCCTGCAAAGAGGCGGCAAATGGGCGGTGGAAGAAAGACCTTGCCCGGCTTGCGCCGGTGAGCTTGGCACGTCCGGCTGCAGCGTTCCTGGCGGGGACGGTGCTCTCAGGCGTGGCTGGGATGGCGCATGCACAGGAGGCCGGCACGGTCGGCCCGCACATGTTCTCGTCGACCCAGGTGATCTGGTCGTCGCTGGTGCTTGGCGCGCTGGGGGCTGCCCTGCTGTCGGCCGTCTGGCTGGTTCGCCAGCGCGGCAACATGGAAGCCGAAACCCAGGATATGCGCAGCGCGCTGTCGGATGCGCAGCAGCGGATTTCCAAGTACGAAGCGCTGATCGCCGACAAGAACCGCCGCATCGTGGTGTGGGAAAGCGGCTACTCCAAACCTGAGTTCCTGGGCCAGTTGCCGGCTGAAACCGGTGCGCCGCAGCAGGATCGCGATTTTCTCGCTTTTGGACGCTGGCTGCGCTCTTCTTCGGCAATCGAGCTGGAAAAGGCGATCGACGCTCTGCGCGGCGAAGCCCGCAGCTTCGATCTGGTTCTTGAAACCAACCGCGACGAAATCCTTGAGGTGCAGGGCCGCGTTTCGGGCGGAAAGGCGTTTGTCCGCTTTATCGCGCTCAACAACCTGCGCGCCGAGCTTGCCGAACTGAAGATCGAACGCGAACGGTTGACCCACTCCATCTCGCTTTTCCACTCGCTGCTCGACACGATCGAACAGCCGGTCTGGCAGCGCGACGCACAGGGCAGGCTTGCCTGGGTCAACCACGCCTATAGCGATGCCGTCGAAGCCAAGGTTCCGACGCAGGCCGTTGACGAAAGCCGCGAATTCCTGGGCACGATCGCGCGTGAGAAAATCCGCGCCGTCGCAACAGCCAACTCGCCTTTCCACGACCGCATCTCCACTGTCGTGCGCGGCAATCGTACCGTGTTCGACGTTGTCGATGTCGTAGCAACGAACGGTTCCGTCGGCATTGCGATCGATGTGTCGGAAGCCGAATCGGTGCGCGAAGAGCTGAAGCGGACGCTCAACAGCCACGCCGAAACGCTGGACCATCTCGCGACACCCGTCGCGATCTTCGACGGCGAACGGCGGCTGCAATTCTACAACCAGGCTTTCGTCCAGCTGTGGGGCCTTTCCCTGCCCTTCCTCGAATCGCGACCGGATAATTCCGAACTGCTCGACAAGCTGCGCGCCAACGGCAAGCTGCCGGAAGAGCTCAGCTGGCGCAACTGGAAGGAATCGGCGCTGTCGATCTACCAGGCGCTCGATACCAAGACCGATACCTGGCATCTGCCGAACGGCCAGACGCTGCGCGTCATCGCCACCGCGCACCCTCGCGGCGGCGCCACCTGGGTGTTCGAGAACCTCACCGAACAGGTCGATCTCGAAACCCGTTACAACACGCTGGTTAAGGTTCAGGGCGAAACGATCGACCACCTTGCAGAAGGCGTGGCCGTGTTCGGCCCTGACGGCCGAATCACACTGTCCAACCCCGCTTTCCGTGCGCTCTGGGGCGTGACCGCCGACGAGACCAAGCCGGGCACCCATATCAAGGCGATCGAGAAAGCCTGCGCGCCATCCTATGACGAGCCGGACGGCTGGCGTCATTTCGGGCAGATGCTGACCAATTTCGATGACGAACGGGCCTCGATTCAGGGAACGTTCGAGCTCTATTCCGGCCTGATCCTTGATTATGCCGCGACGCCTTTGCCGAATGCCCAGACGATGTTCACCTTCGTCGACATGACGGCCAGCGCGCGCGCCGAGCGGGCACTCAAGGAAAAGAACGAGGCGCTGCAGAAGGCAGACGAGCTGAAGAACGATTTCGTCCAGCATGTTTCCTACGAGCTGCGCTCGCCGCTGACCAACATCATTGGCTTCACGGATCTCCTGAAGACGCCCGGCATGGGCGAACTGAACGATCGACAGGCGGAATATATCGACCACATCTCCACGTCCTCGTCGGTGCTTCTCACCATCGTCAACGATATCCTTGATCTCGCGACCGTCGATGCCGGCATCATGCAGCTGAACTATTCGCAGCTGGCCGTGGACGAGCTTCTGGACGACGTGGCGATGCAGATCGCCGACCGGCTGCACGAAAATACGGTGACGTTGGAAATCATTGCGCCGACGGCACTCGGAACCGTGTTTGCCGACGAGCAGCGGCTGAAGCAGATCCTGATCAAGCTTCTGATGAACGCCACCAATTTTGCGCCCGAGGGGTCCGCGATCTCGCTGAATTGCTGGCGCGACGAGGGCAACGTGTTCTTCTCGGTAACTGACAGAGGCCCCGGCATTCCTCCTGACATGCTGAAAACGGTGTTCGACCGGTTCAAGGCGAACGCCAAGGGCGGCAAGCGCAGCGGTGCAGGCCTTGGTCTTTCGATCGTCGAAAGCTTCGTCAACCTCCACAACGGGGACGTCTCGATCGACAGCCGGGCCGGACAGGGAACGGTTGTCACCTGCCGCATTCCGGTTGGATCGCGGGCCCGTTCGGTCGCTGCCGAATGATCGCTGCGCCTGGCGACAGCATTGTCGTGACACTGGCCGACGAGGCAGAGACAATTCTCTTCGGCGAGGATCTGGTGCTGGCGCTGAAGGCCGGCGACTGCCTGGCCCTTTCCGGCGATCTTGGCGCCGGCAAATCGACTCTGGCCCGGGCCTTCCTTCGGGCCATGGCGGACCAAAACGATCTGGAAGTCCCGAGCCCTACTTTCACGCTGGTCCAGATCTATGACCTGCGCATTCCCGTGGCGCATTTCGATCTCTACCGGCTGGCCGATCCATCCGAGCTCGACGAGCTTGGTTTCGACGAAGCGCTTTCCTCCGGCATCTGCCTTGTCGAATGGCCGGAAATGGGCGGCGATCTCCTGCCTCTCGACCGCATCACGCTGACGCTCGAGCACGAGACGGTTGGCCGACGCGCGACGATCACGGCACCGGAAGCAGCCTTGGCCCGCATTCGCCGGGTGATCGCCATCCGCGAGTTTCTTCGCGCAAACGGCCACGCCAATGGCCGACGCCGGTTCCTGACCGGCGATGCCTCGATGCGGGCCTATGAAACGGTTCTGAGCGAATCAGGCGAGACACTGATCCTGATGGACTGGCCGAAGCGGCCCGAGGGTCCGCCGGTTCTCGACGGCAAGCCCTATCCGAAAGTGGCGCATATCGCCGAGGACGCCTATCCGTTCGTGGCGATCTCCGAATACCTGCGCGGCATCGGCCTTTGCGCGCCTGAAGTGCTCGAGGTCGATTACGACCAGGGCATTCTCCTCATCGAAAATCTCGGCCAGGACGGTGTGCTCGACGAGGACGGGCAGCCGATCGGCGAACGTTACCGCGAAAGCGTCGTGGCGCTGGCCTATCTGCATGGCCATGAGATCCTCCAGGATCTTCCCGTCGCCGGGTCCAGCACGCATCACATTCCGGATTTCGATCCGGTTGCGATGAAGATGGAAGCGCGGCTTCTGCTCGACTGGTATCTGCCGTGGAAGCGGGGCGGACAGGCTGGAGAGGACGAGCGAGAAGAGTATCTCTCGATCTGGGACGGGCTGATCGCAGAGCTCGGCTCTGCAGAGAAGAACCTGCTGCTGCGCGATTTCCATTCTCCGAACATCATCTGGCGTAGCCAAGCCTCCGGCGTGCATCAGGTGGGCCTGATCGATTTTCAGGATGCGATGATCGGCCCGACGGCTTACGACCTCGCGTCGCTGGTCCAGGACGCCCGCGTCGATATTCCCAAGGTTCTGGCCGATCAGATGATGATCGACTACCTGACGCTGCGCCGCGCACTGGGCGGATTTGACGAAGCGGGTTTCCTGAAATCCTGGGCGATCATGGCGGCACAGCGTAACTGCAAGCTCGCCGGTCTCTGGGTTCGGCTGCGGGAACGCGACGGCAAGCCGCACTATATGAAGCATATGCCGCGAACATTGCGCCATCTTTCGACGGCACTCGCGCATGAAGCACTCGCGCCCTTGCGCGATTGGTGCCACAGGGCTGGTATAGAGCTTCCCGAATCATAAATACGGTTGCATGGACATGACCAACACCCCGATCACGCAGGCTATGGTGCTGGCGGCAGGGCTCGGTACCCGGCTTCGCCCGATCACCGATACGATGCCGAAGCCACTGGTGCCCGTTGCCGGAAAGCCGATGATCGACTACGGGCTCGATGCCCTGGCCGACGTCGGCGTGACCCATGCGGTCGTCAACGTCCATCACTTCGCCGACCGGATGGAAGCGCATCTCGCCGCCTATCCGCGCCTTGAGATCACCGTGTCCGACGAGCGGGCGCAGCTGATGAACTCGGGTGGCGGCTTGAAGCAGGGTCTGTCCCTGCTTCAACGAGGCTTTGTCTTCGTCATGAACGCCGACCTGTTCTGGATCGGTGAAAAGCCAAGCAAGCCCACAAACCTTGAGCGTTTGGCCGAATTTTTCGATGCTGAGCGCATGGATATGGCGCTGCTTTGCGTGCCGCTGGAGTGCACCACCGGACACAACGGCAAGAAGGATTTCCAGCTTTCCTCCGACGGAAGACTGTCGCGCTACACCGAAGGGCAAGACAACCCGGTCGTCTATGCGGGTGCGATCGTCATGCACACGTCGCTTCTCGACGACGCGCCTGATGATGCCTTCAACCTCAACATCTATTTCGACCGCGCCATCAAGAACGACCGGCTGTTCGGCCTCGTGATGGATGGCGAATGGATCACCGTCGGCACGCCGGAAGCGCTGCCTGAAGCCGAAGCCGTGATTGCCCGCCACAAAGCAGGGGCCTGATCCGATGTCGGATGCATCGCCGAACCGCCTCTTCTCCATCCCGTCAGGTGCGCCTTTCCTGAAGACGCTAGCCGCAGCACTCTGCGACGGGCGGCTGAACGAGACGTTTCGCTACGATCCCCAAAATCCGCTGTCGCTGGCTGACGTCACAATTTTTGTGCCGACCCGCCGTTCGGCGCGTGTGCTGCGCTCGGAATTCGTCGATCTTCTCGGCGGTCGCGCCGCGATCCTGCCAGTCATCCGGCCACTTGGCGAAACCGACGACGATCAGGGCTTTTTCGATCTGGTGGCACCCAAGGAAATGGATCTAGCCCTGCCGATCGGCGGCACGGCGCGACTTCTCGAACTCGGACGGCTGATCCTTGCCTGGCGCAACCAGCTGCCGAAGATCGTGCTGGACGTGCATTCGGAATCGCCGCTGGTCGCGCCCGCAAGCCCGGCGGACGCGATCTGGCTTGCCCGGGCGCTGGCGGAACTGATTGATGCGATCGAGACCGAGGAACGCGACTGGAAGGACCTCGACAATCTCCAGACCGGCGAACATGCGCTCTGGTGGCAGCTGACGGCCGAATTCCTGAAGATCGCCAGCGGCTTCTGGCCGACCCGACTTGAAGAGTTGAAACGCTCTTCGCCGGCAAAGCATCGCGCTTCGATCCTGCGCGGAGAGGCGCGACGGATTACCGAGCGGCAGCACAAGGGGCCCGTGATTGTTGCAGGATCCACAGGCTCTGTTCCGGCAGCGGCCGAGCTGATCGCGGCGATCTCCAGGCTTGCCGAAGGCACGGTTGTCCTGCCGGGCCTCGACATGACGATGCCGCAGGACCAGTGGGACATGGTGGGCGAGGAAACCTTCGACGGCAAGCCCGACCCTTCGAGCCGCAGCCATCCGCAATTCGGTTTGTCCCGCCTGTTGAAGAAGATCGGTGCCACGCGCGAGGATGTCACTGTCATCGGCGAGACAGAGGCTGATCTTGCCTTTCGCGCCGAGGCGATCTCGCAGGCGCTGGTGCCTGCCAAGGCGACCGATCGCTGGAATACGTGGCGCCAGGACTCCGACCCTGAAAGGCTGCGCGCGGCCTTTGCCGATGTTGCGCTGATCGAAGCTGCCAACGAGCGCGAGGAAGCGGTGGCAATTGCCATCGCCTTGCGGCTCGCGCTGGAGAAACCCGGACGCAACGGTGGCGAAGCACAGGCGGCGCTAATCACGCCCGACCGCGCGCTTGGCCGCCGCGTCACCGCAGAGCTTGCCCGTTTCGGCATCCTCGCCGATGATTCGGCAGGTTCCGCCCTTTCCGGCACGCCGCAGGGCACGCTGACCCAGCTTCTGCTCGAAGCGACGCTTCGCCCCGGCGACCCTGTGGCGATCGTGGGTCTCCTGAAACACCCGCTGATACGGCTTGGCCTTCCGCCGGCCGAGCTACGCGCCGCGATCGATGCGCTGGAAGTGCTGGCACTCCGCGGTGGCGTCGGCGACATGGATATTTCAGCACTTGAGCCGCTTCTCGATGCGCAGCTGACCGCGATCCTCGAAGACCGGCACATGCCGCATTGGCGCAGCTCGTTGCCCGAAGGCGCGGTCGGTCAGGCAAAGGATATCACAAAGCGGATATCGGCGGCGGTCGAACCGCTGGTGAGCGCCTTTATCCGCCGCCGGGCGGATGGACGCGGGTTGACGGCAAGACTGACGCTGTCCGATTGGGCGACACGCACCGGGCGCGCGCTCGAGGCGCTGTGCATCGACGAGCGCGGTGATCTCTCGGCCCTCTGGTCGGGCGAGCCCGGCGAACGTCTCTCGGGTCTGCTGGGCGAAGTGATCGAGACGGAAGGCCAGATCGAGGCCGACGGACCGCAGTGGATCGACATCGTCATGGCGCTGACGACAGGCGAAGCGGTGAAGCCGCGATCGCTTGCGCATCCGCGGGTGTTCATCTTCGGCACGCTGGAAGCACGGTTGCAGAGCGTCGATACAATGATCCTCGGCGGTCTCAACGAAGGCTCCTGGCCGGGACAGACGGTCAACAATCCGTTCCTGTCGCGCTCGATGAAGACCGATATGGGGCTGGAACCGCCCGAACGTCGCATCGGCCAGCTGGCGCACGATTTCGAAATGGCCTGCGGCACCCGCAACCTGATCTTTTCCCGCTCCACACGACAGGGATCGACGCCGACGGTTGCTTCCCGCTGGCTGCAGAGATTGTTGGCGCTGGGCGGCAAAAGTTTTGCCGACGAATTGAAGGTGCGCGGCAGGGATGTCCTTCACTGGGCGTCGCTGATCGATCGCGGCGACAACCAGCAGCCGGCCAGGCGCCCTGCCCCCAAACCGCCGGCGGAGCTGCAGCCGATCAAATATTCGTTCAGCGAAGTCGGACGGCTGCGTCGCGACCCCTATTCGATCTATGCACGGCGTATCCTCAAACTCGATCCGCTGGCGCCGTTCAACGAAGATCCGGGTGCGGCACAGCGCGGCACGCTCTACCACGCCATTATCGACCGCTATACGCGCGAAGGCCACAAGCCCGGCACGCCGGTTTCACGTGAAGCAATGCAGCGCATCACGCGAGAGCTGTTCGACGCCGAACACCTGCCGGCGCATATAGACCGGGTCTGGCGGCCGCGCTTTGTCGAGGTGGCGCGGGCGTTTCTCGACTGGGAAGAGCGTCGCGCACCGGAAGTCCGCAGCAGCGTTACGGAAGCCGGTGCCGGTTTCGAGGTTGAGAGTGCCGGCATTCGCGTCACCGGCATTGCTGACCGGATCGACATGAAGCGGTCCGGTGAGGCCGATATCATCGACTACAAGACCGGCCTCAATCCTTCCATCCTGCAGGCCAGGTCGCTGCTCGACCCGCAACTTGCCTTGGAGGCAGCGGCCCTTCAGGCAGGCGCCTTCAAGACGATGGGCATCCAGCGGCCCGGCGATCTTCTTTATGTCCGGCTTCGCCCCGGCGACCGGTTCAAGGAAGACCGGATCAACAATGAGGGCGCAACCGCGAATGCCAAGCGCCAGCCGAAATCGGCGATCGATCTGGCGCAGGAATCGATCGACCAGCTGACCAAGTTCGTCATCAAGCTGCGTCAGGGCGATGCGGGGTTCGCCTCTCGGCTGGTCCCGTTTGCTCAAGGCGATTTCGGCGGCGAATACGATCACCTCGCCCGCGTTGCCGAGTGGTCGACCGCCGATGACGATGGAGAGGCCGACGCCGATGAGTGATCTTTTCACCGACCTTCCGGATAACCCGGCTTCGGACCTGCCGGATGGTGACGACCCGATCCACTGGATCGATTGGACCACGGTTCAGCAATCGCGTGCCTCGGACCCGGCCAGTTCCGCCTGGGTGTCGGCCAATGCCGGCTCCGGCAAGACGCATGTGCTAACCCAGCGGGTAATCCGGCTTCTGCTTGCCGGCTGCCGTCCCTCAGCCATCCTATGCCTCACTTATACAAAGGCCGCGGCATCGGAAATGTCGAACCGTGTGTTTCAGCGGTTGTCCGAGTGGACGGTTCTGTCCGACGCGGAGTTGCGGGCAAGGATTGCGGCTATCGAAGGTCGTGAGCCGGATTCCTCGACGATTTCCGAGGCGCGGCGCCTGTTTGCGAAGGCGCTGGAAACGCCGGGTGGTCTCAAAATCCAGACGATCCACGCCTTCTGCGAAGCTCTGCTGCACCAGTTTCCGCTGGAGGCCAATGTGGCAGGCCATTTTTCCGTGCTCGACGACCGCGCTGCCACCGCCCTTCTCTCCGAAGCGCGTCGTTCGCTGCTGACGGCCACATCCGCCGAAGATGATCCGGATCTGGCGGAAGCCTTTGCGCATGTTCTCGATCTCGGCGACGAGTTCGGGCTGGAAGCGCTGCTGTCCGACATCGTTGCAAGACGCACGGCGATCCGCAAATTTACGGCGCAGGCGGAGAAGAACGGCGGCATCGGCCCGGAACTGAAGCGGGTCCTGGGGCTCGATCCTGCCGATAGCGAAGACAGCATTGCCGCCACCTATTGGCCGCTGCCCCAGCTTTCCGGCATCACGCTCGATCTCTATCTGTCGCTTGCCGATCAGAAGGGCGGCTCGACCGTCCATGAGGTGGCCTATGGTTTGCGTCTGGTCGCCAAGGAGACGGATGTCTTCAAGCGTGCCGCTTATCTCGACTCCATCTTCCTGACGGCTAAGGGAACGGTAAAGTCGGATCGCAGCCTGATCGCCAGCGCCATGACCAAGATCGCACCGGAGCTTGCCGGCGCGATCGATGCGGCGCGAGAGCATGTTCTGAGCTGCCGGAACCGGTTGCGGCTGTTTCGCCTGTTTGCGGCCACCAAGGCGGCGCTGACACTCGCCGCACGCCTGACCGACGACTACGAGGACCTGAAACGGGGCCGCAGCCTTCTCGATTTCGAGGATCTGATCGCTCGTACCGCCGATCTTCTCACTCGCGACGGTGTCGGCGCCTGGGTGCATTACAAGCTCGACCAGGGCATCGATCACATTCTGGTCGACGAGGCGCAGGATACCAGCCCGATTCAGTGGACCGTGATCAAGTCGCTGGCGGAAGATTTCTATTCAGGCAACAGCGCGCGCGATACGCGCCGCACGATGTTTGCCGTCGGCGACGAGAAACAGTCGATCTATTCGTTCCAGGGCGCGCGCCCTGAGCGGTTCGCCGAGGAACGCAGCGCGACGCAAAAGCAGGTGGCGGCCAGCGGCCAGCCGTTCCATGCGATCCGCCTGCCGCTGTCCTTCCGGTCGACAGCCGACATTCTTTCTGCCGTCGATCAGGTGTTCTCGATCGAGGAAAATGCCAAGGGCCTGTCCGCGATCGGCGATCCGGTGCAGCACCGTTCCAACCGCATGGGTCATCCCGGCGCGGTCGATCTGTGGGACGTGGTGGCGCCGGAGGTTTCCGAACAGGAAGACGACTGGACGGCGCCGTTCGATTCGACCCCGGACAAGGCACCGGCTGCCATTCTCGCCTCTCGCATCGCCGCCCGGATCGGCGAGATGATCGGCCGCGAGACGATCATCGAAAAGGGCGTGGAACGGCCGATCGAGCCTGGCGACATTCTCGTTCTCGTGAGAAAGCGCGACGCCTTCGTTAACGGGCTGACGCGGGCGCTGAAACGTCGCGACAACATTCCCGTAGCAGGCGCCGACCGGTTGAAGCTGACGAGCCATATCGCGGTGCAGGATCTGCTGGCGCTTGGCCGCTTTCTGCTTCTGCCGCAGGACGACCTGTCGCTGGCGGCGCTGCTCAAAAGCCCGTTGTTCGATCTGTCCGAGGAGGATGTGTTCGAGGTTGCGGCGCTCAGACCCGAAGATGACAGCGCCTGGACGCAGCTCAAGCGTCTTGCCGAAAAACAGCCGCTGCGGTTTCGTGATGCAGCGGAGCGATTGCAGCATCTGCTGACGCTGTCGCGGCTGCTCAGCCCGCATGATCTCTACGCCCGTATTCTCGGACAATATGGCGGACGGCGGAAGTTTCTCGGACGGCTCGGCACCGAGGCGGGCGATATTCTCGATGAATTGCTCACCTTCGCGCTCGATCACGAGACATCCGGCCTGCCCGGCCTGCAGGCCTTCGTGTCGACGCTGGAGCTCGAAAGCCCGGAGGTGAAGCGCGAACAGGATGGCGGCCGCAACGAGGTGCGGATCATGACCGTGCATGCCTCCAAGGGTCTGGAAGCGCCGGTCGTGTTCCTGGTCGACAGCAATTCGAAATCCTTCATCCCGTCGCATGTGCCGAAATTCCGGCTGCTGAAGACCGTCCATGGTGACGTTCCGGCCTGGCTCTCGGGCAAGACGCTGTCCAACCCGCTGACGGCGGCGGACGACGAACGGTTAAAGACCTCTGCCGAAGAAGAGTACCGGCGTCTTCTCTATGTGGGCATGACCCGTGCTGCCGATCATCTTGTGATTTGCGGTTATCGCGGCAGCCGCGACAATCCCGATAGCTGGCAGGCGATGATCGCACGTGCCTTGTCGGCGAGCGGTCAGCACTGCAGCCCAGCCACATTTTCCGGCCCCGAGGGCGAGTGGAACGGCCTGTCGTGGCGCCTGCCCGCGGCACCGGGCAAAGCTGCTGCCAAAGCGGACCACACAGCTGCCGTCGGCTCCGAAAGGGAGGCTTCCGCCCCTACCCTGCCCACGGCGCTTTCGCGACCGCTGCCGCCCCGCAAGATCCTGCCGCGGCCACTTAGCCCGTCCGGTGCTGGCACGATGATCGATGACGATGCGGATGATCTGATTGTCACATCGCCGCTGTTCGGCGACAAGGCGACCGGCAGCCTGGCGCTGCAAAAAGGCAAGCTCGTGCATCGGATGCTGCAGATGCTGACCGACTTCCCGGACGGCGAACGCGAGGGTGCAGCCCGGCGTTATGCAGACCGCGCCGCCCGCTTCTGGCCGCCGGCTGAGCGACAGAAGCTAGTTGAGAGCGTCATGTCTGTTCTGTCCCTTCCCGAGCTCGCGCCGGTCTTTTCTGCGCGCAGCCAATCGGAGGTCTCGATCATGGGAACGCTGACGCTGGAGGGCCAGGACTACGCGATCTCGGGCCGGATCGACCGGCTGGTCGAGATGGAGGACCGCGTCATCATCCTCGATTACAAGACGAACCGCTTTCCGCCGGGCACTGCGGAAGACGTGCCATTGACCCACAGGGCACAGCTCTCCATCTACCGCGAAATCCTCACGCCTCTTTATCCGGGCAAAGCGATCGACTGCGTGCTCGTCTACACCGAGACGGCAAAGGTAATCCCGCTGGGTGTGGAGCTGATGTCCCGTTCGCTTGCAGAACTTAAGACAAAGTGACATGACGGACATTGAAAATAGTGAGTGCCGATCTCACATCTGGGTCAACAAGAATCGAAGGAGAGCCCAATGGCTACCGTGAAAGTCGATACAAACAATTTTCAGGCTGAAGTTCTGGACGCCGTAGAGCCGGTCGTCGTCGATTTCTGGGCTGAATGGTGCGGCCCGTGCAAGATGATCGCTCCGAGCCTTGAAGAGATTTCGACGGAACTCGCCGGCAAGGTGAAGGTCGTCAAGCTGAACATCGATGAGAACCCGGAACTGGCTGCCCAGTTTGGTGTGCGCTCGATCCCGACCCTTGCCATGTTCAAGGGCGGCGAAGTGGCCGACATCAAGGTTGGCGCTGCGCCAAAGACGGCTCTAGCAGCCTGGATCTCCAGCGCCGCTTAAGCTTCTGTTTCACGTGAATCTAAAAACCCGGCTGATCGATCAGCCGGGTTTTTTGTTATCTGCTGTTGATAGATCCTGTCCGTCATCAGACCGGTGGCGTGCCATTGTCGGCGAGTACATTGCCGGCGAAATAGAGCGAGCCGCCGATCAGGATACGGGGCGGCGGACTGCCGGGCAGCTGGCGGCGGGTGATTTCCTGCAAGGCTTCGATGGTGGAACCCGCGGGCTCGGCCACCAGACCAGCGTCGAACGCAGCATTGGCCAGCACAACTGGATCAAGGCCTGCCTCGCTATCGCGGATGCGGACGGTAAAGACGTGTTCGCCGAGATCCGCAAAGGCCCGGAAATAGCCGACGGGATCCTTTGTATTGATCATGCCGGTGACGAGGTAGAGCGGCCGGGGCTGGCGTTCCTCGAAGGCGGCCATGGCTTCGGCAATCACTTCGCCTCCGGCCGGGTTGTGCCCGCCGTCAAGCCAGATTTCCGAACCCGGGGGCGCGAATTCGAGCAGTTTGCCTTCGACCAGCTTTTGCAGGCGGGCCGGCCATTCAACCATGCCCATCGCCTTTTCCATCGTCGCGTCCGTCACCGTGAAACCGGCGGCCTTGACGGCGCGGATGGCGGCAGCGGCGTTGGCGAACTGGTGGCGACCGGGAAGGCGCGGCAGTGGCAGGTCTTGCAGGCCGTCTTCGTCCTGGTAGATCAGCCGGCCGAATTCCTCATGGGCGGAGAAATCCTGGCCATAAATGGAGAGCGGACAGCCCAGCCGTTCGGCAGTCGCAACCAGAACCTCGCGGGCCGCATCAAAATCCTGGGCGCCGACGACAACGGGGCGGCGCCGTTTCATGATGCCGGCCTTTTCGGCCGCGATCAGTTCGACCTTGTCGCCGAGATAGGCCTGATGATCGAGCGCGATCGGCATGATGACCGAGACGGCCGGATCGACGATGACGTTGGTCGCGTCGAAACGACCGCCCAAGCCCACTTCCAGCACCACGGCATCGGCCGGCTGCTCGGAGAAGATCAGGAAGGTTGCCGCTGTCAGGATCTCGAACACGGTGATCATCTGGCCGGCATTGGCATCGCCGACGCGGCGAAGCGCATCCGCCAGCAGCGCATCATCGACAAGCTGGCCGCGGCCGCCCTTGACGCCAATGCGAAAGCGTTCGTGCCAGCGCACAAGATGCGGCGAGGTGTGGACATGCACGGCGTAGCCACCCGCTTCGAGAAGCGCGCGACAGAAGGCGGTGCAGGACCCCTTGCCGTTGGTGCCGGCCACATGAATGACCGGCGGCAGTTTCAGATGTGGCTTGCCGAGCACCTCAAGGAGGCGGGTAATGCGCTCGAGCGACAGATCGAAACCCTTCGGGTGAAGGGTCATCAGCCGCTCGATTTCCTGCTCGGCCGCACTTGCCACGGGCTGGTTCATCGTCGTCATCCCGAAGCTCCGGCTCCGATCACGTTAGGTCAGAACCGGTGTTCAGGCGCTGACGGCGACAGGGGCGGCAAGGAATTCCTGATCGGGCTGTCTCATCAGCATCTTCAGGATCCGCGCCAGCGTTGCCGGGATATCGTGGCGCTTGACGACCATATCCACCATGCCGTGCTCAAGCAGGTATTCTGCTGTCTGGAAGCCTTCTGGCAGCTTTTCGCGCAGGGTCTGTTCGATCACGCGCTTGCCGGCAAAGCCGATCTCGGCGCCCGGTTCGGCGATATGGACATCACCGAGCATGGCATAGGAAGCGGTCACGCCGCCGGTGGTCGGGTTGGTCAGCACACAGATATAGGGAAGGCCTGCTTCCTTCAGCATGTCGACGGCAACCGTGGTGCGGGGCAGCTGCATCAGCGACAGGATGCCTTCCTGCATGCGGGCGCCGCCAGAAGCCGGGAAGATCACCAGCGGGCACTTTTCCTTCAGCGCACGCTCGGCCGCCTTGACGATCGCTTCGCCGGCCGCCATGCCGAGCGAACCGCCGATGAAGTTGAATTCGTGCACGACGGCGACGAGTTTAACGCCATGGACGGAACCGAGACCGGCGAGGATAGTGTCCTCCTGATCGGTCTTGATACGGCTGTCCTTCAAGCGGTCAGCATATTTCTTGGAGTCGCGAAACTTGAGCGGATCTTGGGCGACCTTCGGCTGCACCAGCGATTCGAACTCGCCGTCGTCGAACATGTCTCTCAGACGCGCCTTGGCCGGCATCTTCATGTGGAAGCCGGAGGCGGGAATGACCCACTTGTTCTCTTCGAGATCCTTGTGGAAGACCATTTCCCCGGTTTCCGGGCATTTGATCCAGAGATTTTCCGGAACGTCCCGATCGGGACGGCCGAGCATGGAGTTGATGCGCGGCCGGACGTAATTGGTGATCCAGTTCACTTGGCGTACTCCGAGTTTGGACTTGTCAGGCCTATCTGGGCCAGTTATTCGGCGGCAACAAGGCGGGCGGAACGCACACCGGTGGCCAGGCCGCGGACGAAGGTGGAAACGGCAGATACCGTATCTGGTGTCGCAGCGCCATCCTTGGTGAGACTGCCGGCGACCTGCGCGACGATCGCGCTGCCGACGACAACACCGTCAGCCGCAGCGCCGATGGCTTGTGCATGGTCGGCAGTCTTGACGCCGAAGCCGACGCAGACCGGCAGGTCGGTATGACCCTTGATGCGGGAGACAGCGCCCGAGATCAGCGACAGATCCGGCAGAGCGGATCCGGTAATGCCGTTCATCGAGACGTAATAGACGAAGCCGGACGTGTTGTGCAAAACGGTCGGAAGGCGCTTTTCGTCCGTGGTCGGCGTGGTCAGACGGATGAAGTTCAGCCCCTTGGCGATCGCCGGGATGCAAAGCTCATCATCCATTTCAGGCGGCAGGTCGACGATGATCAGGCCGTCGATTCCGGCTTCCAGCGCGTCATCAACAAACCTGTCGACGCCGTAGATATAGATCGGATTGTAGTAGCCCATCATGACGATCGGCGTCGCGGCATCGGTCTTGCGGAATTCGCGGGCGAGATCCAGCGTCTTGGCAAGTGTCTGGCCGCCTTTCAGCGCGCGCTGCGCCGCCATCTGGATTGCCGGACCATCGGCCATCGGGTCGGAAAAGGGCATGCCGAGTTCGATCACGTCGGCGCCGGCATCCGGCAGGGCCTTCATGATGGCCAGCGACGTGGCAAAATCGGGATCGCCGCCCATGAAGTAGGTGATCAGTGCCGGGCGGCCTTCGGCCTTCAGATCGGCAAAACGCTTGTCCATCCGTGCGGTCATGTTCAGAGCCCCATTCCAAGGATTTTGCCGACAGTGAAGATGTCCTTGTCGCCGCGACCGCACAGGTTCATGACGATAATTTCGTCCTTGGACATCTTTGGTGCGCGCTTCATGACTTCGGCCAGTGCGTGCGAGGGTTCGAGCGCGGGGATGATGCCCTCGGTGCGCGTCAGGAACTGGAAGGCTTCGAGCGCTTCTGTATCCATTATCGGGACGTATTCGACACGTCCCATGTCTTTCAGCCAGGAATGCTCCGGGCCGATGCCGGGATAGTCGAGACCGGCCGAGATCGAATGACCTTCCTTGATCTGGCCATCGCCATCCTGCAGCAGATAGGTGCGGTTGCCATGCAGAACGCCAGGCGAGCCTGCCGTCAGCGAGGCGCAGTGCTCCTCGCCGTTCAGGCCCTTGCCGCCGGCTTCGACGCCGACGATCCTGACGCTGTCATCATCGAGGAACGGATGGAATAGGCCGATCGCATTCGATCCACCGCCAACGGCTGCTACCAGCATGTCGGGCAGACGTCCTTCGGCTTCCAGCATCTGTTCCTTAGTTTCGCGGCCGATCACCGACTGGAAGTCGCGGACCATTTCCGGATAGGGATGCGGACCGGCAGCGGTGCCGATCATGTAATAGGTGTCATCGACATTGGTGACCCAGTCGCGCAATGCCTCGTTCATGGCATCCTTGAGCGTGCCGTGGCCTGACGTGACAGGGATCACCTCGGCACCCAAAAGCTTCATGCGGAAGACATTGGGTGCCTGGCGCTCGACATCTGTCGCGCCCATGTAAACGATGCAGGGCAGACCGAAGCGCGCGGCGACCGTGGCTGACGCGACGCCATGCTGGCCGGCACCGGTTTCAGCAATGATGCGGGTCTTGCCCATGCGCTTGGCAAGCAGGATCTGGCCGATGCAGTTGTTGATCTTGTGGGAGCCGGTGTGATTGAGCTCGTCGCGCTTGAAATAGATCTTGGCGCCACCGAGTTCTGCCGTCATGCGCTCGGCGAAATAGAGCGGGCTGGGGCGGCCGACATAGTGCTTGCCGAGATCGGTGAGCTGCTTTTGAAATGCGGGATCGGTCTTGGCCTTTTCCCATTCGCCCTGCAGATCCAGGATCAGAGGCATCAGGGTTTCCGCGACAAAGCGGCCGCCGAAAATGCCGAAGAGACCGTCCTCGTCGGGACCGGAACGGAACGAATTCAATTTTGGGGTCTCGTTCACTTTCAACTCCTTCAGCGTTTCGTAGCGGCGTCTGCCGCATCGAAGAACGCATCGATCATGCCCAGATCCTTGGCGCCTGGCGCGCTTTCGACACCGGACGATACATCTATGCCGCTTGCCCGCGTCGATGAGAGCGCAGTCGCGACATTATCCTTGTTCAGGCCCCCGGAAAGCATGTAATCCACGCTCTGGTCAAGCGACGCCATGGCCTTCCAGTCGAAGGAAATGCCGTTGCCGCCCGGAAGATCGGAGCCCGCCGGTGCCTTCGCGTCGAACAGAAAACGGTCAGCCACACCTATATAGGCATCGACCCCTGCAAGATCATCCGCGGACTTGACAGAAAACGCCTTCATGACAGGCAGACCGTAGAGCGCCTTGACGTGCAAAATCCGTTCCGGGCTCTCATGACCGTGGAGCTGAAGCATGTCCGGGCGAAGCAGCGAGACGATATCGTCCAGTTCCTCGTCATCGGCATCCACCGTGACCGCAACGATCTTAGCTCTGCCACGCACCCGGTCTGCCAGGTCGCCGGCGATCTCGGGCGCGATGTTACGCGGGCTCTTGGGGAAGAAGATAAAGCCGATATGGGTTGCGCCGCGCGTCACCGCACGATCGACCGCTTCTTCAGTCTTGAGGCCGCAGATCTTGATATCCGGTTTCATGTGCGCGGATTGGCACGAAACGCGCCCGGAGTCGAGCCCTTCAGCGGTTTGGTGGCGTGACAGTTCGGCACGGACTCCTCTTCTCAAGACCTCAGGCAATCTTCCGGGGTGTGATTCGGTTCTCCGCCACGATCCTGCACGCGCAAGGACATGCTCGCCGACATCATCACAACCAGAACCTCGGGCAAAAGAGCAGGTTTTTCCGGAAAAATAGACGTTCTCGATTCAGGTTTGATTTATTAGGGTTTTGCCAGTAACTTATTCCACAGCAAATTGTTTCTTGAAATGTTTTCGCAGGGGGTAGTCATGGCGGCAAGAGGTGCGAACTTTGTGCGCGCTGCAATGTGCCTTGCCGCGGTGAGCGCTCTTTCAGCCTGCACTCAGACGACTGCGTCGCTCGATTCCAAGTCTTCGAAGACACGAACTGCCCAGGTCAATATGGGTTCGGCAAAGCAGGTCTACACCTATTCGTCCAGCGACCGCGAATGCCTCAAGCGCGCGATGTATTTCGAATCAAGGCGCAGCAGCCCCGATGGTTTCATGGCTGTCGGCAGCGTCATCATGAACCGCCTGACCTCAGGTCTTTACCCTGAGACGATCTGTGGTGTCGTGGGGCAGGAAAAGCAGTTCGCGCCGGGTGTGATGACCCGCAAGATGGACGAAAACACTGCGCCGCAGCTGAATGAAGCAGCGGAAGCCGTGCTGAAGGGCAAGCGCCACCCCGATGTGAAGGAAGCGATGTTCTTCCACACGAAGGGCCTGCGCTTCCCCTACAAGAACATGCATTACGTGGCTGATGCCGGCGGCAACGTGTTTTACGAAAAGCGCGACGAGGACGGCAACTTGCAGACGCCAGAGCCGAAGCCTGCCGGGGCCTATGTCATGATGGCTGAAGGGACGATCGTACCAACGCCGGGAGCGATGAGCATGATCGCACGGGCCGAGCCTGTTCGTGAACAGACACCAAGCCCCGTTGCCGTTGCGTCCGCAGCAACGCAGCAGCCCTTGCCGGGCGTTGCCTCTGTCACAACGGTTGCCGACACATCTTCCGCCGCTGTCGCAACAGTGCAGCCTGTTTCCCATTCGCCCAGCATGATGCAGGCCTACCAGGCCGGCGCTGGCATGGATGCGGCAAGTGCCGCCATTCTTTCGACTGAAGCCTTGCCCAATAGCGGGCCTCTGCCGAAACGGCGCCCGGCGGGTGCCAAGACCGACACAGCCGGCGACATGGTAATGGTCGCGCCGACTCCGCGTCAGTTCCCGGCTCGCACAGCTACACCTTGATCTCTTCGTCCAGTTTCCGTTTGTTTTAGCCGGGCTTCAGCTGAAATCCAGCGCGTGAAGCTGCGAGCCATTCTGCTTCAGCCATTTGCGCGCCTCTTCCATCCTCGGGCAAAGCTGGTGGCAGAGAGCCCAGAACTTTGGCCCGTGGTTCATTTCCTTCAGATGCGCCACTTCGTGGGCTGCGAGGTAATCGATCACCAGCGGCGGCGCCATGACGATGCGCCAGGAAAAGCTCAGGTTTCCATCCCAGGAACAGGATCCCCACCGGCTTCTCGTGTCTTTCAGCGTGACTGATGCGACCGGCTTGCGGATCGATGCGGCATGGCGAAAAGCCAGCAACTCCATATCTCTACGTGCTTCTTTTTTCAGAAATGTCGCGACCCGACGGCCGAGATGATCCTCCAGCCCGCTTACCCTTACCACCGGCACGCCATCGACCACGGCGATTTCCGTCAGGCCGCGAAGCGTTCCGGTATGGTCGATGCGGTGCTGAACGCCGCGAATCGGCACGAAGCCGCCTGAGCGGATGGGATTGTCGGTGGAGAATTTCGAGAGCTTCGTGAGCAGCCAACGCTGATGGCGCTCGAGAAATTCCTCGATCTCGCTTTTCCGAAGGCCTGCCGGCACAGTGAGATTAAGCGCGCGGCCGCCGGGCTCGATGCGCAGCGTGATACGAGTGGCGCGACTGTTTTCCTTGATCGTCAGCGGCAAAGCGCGGTTTCCGACTTCAAGCGTGCGCTTCACGGTTTCGAGCGGTTTCGAGCGGGCGCGAAGGGGCTTTTTGAGGAGCGCGAACATGTAGCCTTTCTAGCCGATTCGAGAGAACCGTTCTCATGAAAAAGCCGGCGTCGCAAGGACGCCGGCTCGTTACGCTTTCAGAAGATCCGTTTGACCGATCAGACGTCGACGACCGGGTTCTGGCCGGAAGCGTTGCTGTTGCGGCGCTCGCGCATGAAACGATCGAACTCTTCCTGATCCTTGGCACGGCGAAGCTCGCGGGAGTAGTTGTCGAACTCGTCGCGCATCTCGTCGAGCTTGCGGCGTTCTTCATCCATGCGGTTGAGTTCGGCCTTGCGCCAATCGTCGAAGGCAACGTTGCCTGTCGAGAAATGCGTGTTGTAGCCAGCGGCGCGGCTTCTGGAAAACCATCGGCTGGTCTTGCCGGCCCATTCGTCGGCGCGATTATTGGCATCGCGCTTGAAGCCGCGAAGCCGATCCCCGAAGATGATATAGGCAAGCATAGCCAAGCCAAGCGGCCAGAAGACCACGAAACCGAGCACCATTAAACCAATGGTGGCCGGCGTCCATTCCGGACGAATCAATGCAGACTGGTTCATGGGTTACACCCTTCAATTCAATGCGGAGTGGCCTGATGCCAGCCCGATGATATCCGATTTGGTGAGCCTCAGACCCGCCTTCAAGAAGACAGGTCGCTAAATCCAAGAACATGCTGAAATACCTTGGAGAAATCCAGCTACCGGCATCGAACCGGATCTGCTCTCAGGTCGGCGAATCACCCTTGGTACTGCGCTTCCGGGATGCGGGCTTGGCAGCTTTGGTATCGGCCATGGCATGCTTGCGGGTGAATTCGATAATGCGGGGGGCGATTTCGCTGCGGAAACGCGAGCCGTTGAAGACGCCGTAATGCCCGACATCGGGCTGCATGTAATGCTGGCGCTTGTCATCCGGGATATTCGGACAAATCGTGTGCGCCGCCTTTGTCTGGCCGACGCCGGAAATATCGTCGTTTTCGCCTTCTACCGTCAGAAGAGCAACGGAACGGATCGCCTTCGTATCGACAGGCATCGCGCGATGCATCATCTCGCCCTTGGGCAAGGAATGACGGATAAACACGGCATCGACGGTCTGCAGATAGAATTCTTCCGTCAGATCCATCACCGCGAGATATTCGTCGTAGAATTCGCGGTGTTTTTCGGCAGGCTCGCCATCGTTCTTGACGAGGTGCTCGTAGAACTCCTTGTGAGCGGTGACGTGGCGGTCAAGGTTCATCGACATGAAGCCTGACAGCTGCAGGAAGCCCGGATAGACGCGCCGCATGAAGCCCGGCTGCGGAAACGGTACGCTCATAATGACATTGTCGCGAAACCATTCGAGTGGGTGATCTCCGGCGAGTTTGTTGACGGCTGTCGGATTGCTGCGGGTATCGATCGGTCCACCCATCAGCGTCATCGAGGCGGGCGCCATCTGATCACCGCGGGTCTCCATCACCGCAACGGCGGCAAGCACAGGCACCGATGGCTGGCAGACGCCGACCACATGGGTGCCGGGACCGATCTGATGCAGCATCTCGATCAGGTAGTCGATGTAATCGTCGAGATCGAAGCTGCCCTCGGTGACCGGAACCATGCGGGCATCGATCCAGTCGGTGATGTAGAGATCCGCATGCGGAAGCAACGCCTCGACCGTGCCACGCAGCAAGGTGGCATAGTGACCGGACATCGGCGCGACGAGCAGGATCTTCTGGTCGGCCGGGCGCGCGGCGGGCAGATCGCGGCGAAAATGCAGGAGATTGCAAAAGGGCTTTGCCCAGACGATCTCTTCGGTGACCATGACCGGCTTACCGTCGACCACCGTTTCCGGAAGATTGAAGCTCGGCTTTCCATAGCGTCGCGTCATCCGCTCGAACACTTCGAGACTGGCCGACATGGAGCGGCCAAGTGCTGTCTGGGCGAACGGGTTCATCGGGTTGTCGGACATGAAGCGCATGGCATCCGCGGCGGCCCGGAACGGCGCCATGGCGGCATGGTTCAACTCATAGAGCTGGTAGAACATGAAATCGGGCTCTCCTCATCCCTGGTCCGATATCCGTCAAAGCGGTGGCGGGCAAAACGTTCCGCCATCGGAATGCAGCAAGGCTAGCACTTGTGGAGGGAGTTATGAAAGGGCGGCGGTTTACCACCGCCCTTCCCTCGCTGCAGCACGCCTTGCCGATGCCAGCGATCGATCAGATATCGGCGACGAATGTCTGTTTCTGGGTGCCGAGACCATCGATGCCGAGTTCGACAACGTCGCCGGCTTTCAGGAAGCGCGGGGGCTTGAGGCCAAGGCCGACGCCCGGAGGCGTACCCGTGGAGATGACGTCTCCCGGATGCAGCGACATGAACTGGCTGAGATAGGAGACGAGGAAGGCGACGCCGTAAACCATCGTCTTGGATGAGCCGTTCTGCATCTTTTCGCCGTTGACCGTCAGCCACATTCCAAGGTTCTGCGGATCCGCGACCTCGTCCTTGGTGACAAGCCATGGGCCAATCGGTCCGAACGTGTCGCAGGACTTGCCCTTGGTCCACTGGCCCGCGCGTTCTGTCTGGAAGGCGCGTTCGGAGACGTCGTTGGTCAGGCAGTAGCCGGCAACGTAATCCAGCGCCTCGGCTTCCGACACGTATTTCGCGGTCTTGCCGATGACGACACCGAGTTCAACTTCCCAGTCGGTCTTTTCCGATGTGCGCGGAATGACGACGTCGTCGTTGGGTCCGACGATGGCGGAGGTGGCCTTCATGAAGATGATCGGTTCTGGCGGCACGGTGGCGCCGGTCTCGGCCGCGTGGTCGGAATAGTTGAGGCCGATGCAGATGAACTTGCCGGTGCCCGTCACGCAGGCGCCGATCCGATCGGCAGACAGTTCCGGCAATGTCGACGCGTCGATCGCGGCAATCTTAGTCAAACCCTCGGGCGAAATCGTCTCCCCGCCGATATCCGCGACATGGCCAGACAGATCACGGATCTTGCCATCCTGATCGAGCAATGCCGGCTTCTCCTGGCCCACAGGTCCTACACGCATCAATTTCAAGGTCTTATTCCTCCAGTTGTCAGACAAGTGTTTATGCAAAAAAGAGGCGCGATTGTCACCCCTCTTTCTGCCATCTGCGGTTCATTGCAAAGCAGCCCTAACTGCCTAGATTGGGTAAGACCCAAACTTGAGAGGACACTATGACGACCAGCAACAGCCGGACCTCGGAATTTCCAATCGACGCTTTCTTTCTGGATCGCTGGTCGCCGCGGGCCTTCGAGAAGGAAGCCATAGATCGGGAAACGATGCTGACCATTCTGGATGCCGCGCATTGGGCGCCCTCTTCCGGCAACAGCCAGCCTTGGCGCTTTGTCTACGCGCTACATGGCACCGAGGATTTCACCAGACTTGCGGATCTACTCGTTCCGGGCAATCGGCGCTGGGCAGAAAACGCGGGCGCGCTGGTCTTCTTCGTGTCGAAAACCTATCGCGTTTCCAAGGATGGCGAACGTCGCGAGGGCTATACGCATTCTTTCGACACGGGCGCCGCGTGGTTCTCAATCATCTGCCAGGCGATGAAGCTTGGGTATCATGCGCATGGCATGGAAGGGTTCGACAAGGAAAAGGCTGTTGGCGAACTTGGTTTGCCTGAGGGTTTCAGGGTGGAAGCCGCAGCGGCGATCGGGCGCATGGCAGCCAAGGACACGCTGCCGGAGGACTTGCGCGAGCGTGAGGTTCCAAGCCAGCGCAAGCCTGTATCGGAAGTCGCTTTCGAAGGAAGGTTTGCCGGCGAAGAATAATTGTTTCACGTGAATCGTCCATCCACAGGTTAGATTCACGTGAAACAGATTTCTGCTGGACAAACAAAAATGGCGGCCGGGAGGCCGCCATTTTTGCACGATGAAAAGATTGCTAGATATCGAGGTTGGCGACGTTCAGCGCGTTCTCTTGGATGAACTCGCGCCGAGGCTCGACCTCGTCGCCCATCAAACGCGAGAACAGGCCGTCTGCATCCGTCGCATCGGGAACCTTGACCTGAAGCAGCGAGCGAACGTTGGGATCAAGCGTTGTTTCCCACAGCTGCTCGGCATTCATTTCACCAAGTCCCTTATAGCGCTGCATGGACAGTCCTTTGCGTCCCGCCGCAAAGATCGTGTCGAGAAGGGCGCGTGGACCTGAAATATCCTGCTCGCTATCCTTGCGGGCAAGAACTGGCGACGTGCTATAGATCTCCTGCAGACGCGACGACATCTGGTCGATATGGCGGGCATCGGCAGAGCCGATCAGGGCCACATCGATCACGGCGACTTCCTTTACGCCACGAACCATCCGCTCAAAGCGCATGCCGCCTTCGTCGGTGACGTGACCCGACCAGCCACGCTCGGTTTCCTCGGCGATCATATCGAGACGCTTGGCGACTTCGTTAGCCGTCTGCTGGGCCCGTTCGGGGTTATCCGTCAGATCTGGATGAAGCGCGCCGGCAATGGCTGCCTGCTCGATGATCGAGCGGTTGTAGCGAGAATGCAGTCCCTCGATGATCGAGCGGATGCGCAATGCATCCTGGATGACTTCGCGCATATCCTGGCCGGCACGGACTTCACCGGAGCCGAGGGTCAGGGTCGTATCTTCCAGCCCCATGCCGATCAGATACTCTTCCAGAGCCTGCTCGTTCTTCAGGTACTGGATCGACTTGCCTCGCGTCACCTTATAAAGCGGCGGCTGGGCAATGTAGATGTGGCCACGCTCGATCAGTTCCGGCATCTGACGGAAGAAGAAGGTCAGCAGCAGGGTTCTGATATGGGCGCCATCGACATCGGCGTCCGTCATGATGATGATCTTGTGATAACGCAGCTTGTCAGCGTTGAACTCATCCTTGCCGATCGATGTACCCAGAGCGGTAATCAGCGTGCCGATTTCCTGGCTGGACAGCATCTTGTCGAAACGGGCGCGCTCGACGTTCAGGATCTTGCCGCGGAGCGGTAGGATAGCCTGGGTATCACGCGAACGGCCCTGCTTGGCGGAACCGCCGGCGGAGTCACCCTCGACGAGGAAAACTTCGGACTTGGCCGGATCGCGTTCGGAGCAATCGGCGAGCTTGCCGGGAAGCGAGGCGATATCGAGCACGCCCTTGCGGCGGGTGAGTTCACGAGCCTTGCGGGCCGCTTCGCGGGCAACGGCAGCTTCCACCACCTTGCCGACCAGGATCTTCGCTTCAGCCGGATGTTCTTCAAGCCAGGAGCTCAGCGCTTCGTTGACGAGGCTTTCGACAACCGGGCGCACTTCCGAGGACACGAGTTTGTCCTTGGTCTGCGACGAGAACTTTGGATCCGGCACCTTCACGGAAAGAACTGCGGTCAGGCCTTCTCGGCAGTCGTCACCCGTGAGCGAAACCTTTTCCTTTTTCATGATGCCGGACGAGTCCGCATAGGACGTGATCTGGCGAGTCAGCGCACCACGGAAGCCCGCCATATGAGTGCCTCCATCGCGCTGCGGAATGTTGTTGGTGAAGCAGAGAACGTTCTCGTGGTAGCTGTCATTCCACCACATCGCGACTTCAACCGTCATGCCATCCTTCTCGCCCTTGATGGCGACAGGCTTTTCGACGAGCGGCTTCTTGGAACGGTCGAGATATTTGACGAAAGCCTCGAGGCCGCCGTCATACAGCATTTCCTCTTCCTTCACGTCCGGCTTGCGCCGATCCGTGAGCCGGATTCGAACGCCGGAGTTGAGGAAGGCGAGTTCGCGAAGGCGGTGCTCGAGTGTGCCGTAATCGAACTCGGTCATAGTGAAGGTTTCGGTGCTGGCGAGGAAGGTAACTTCCGTGCCGGAGCGACCTTCATAATCCCCGATGACCTTCAGCGGCGCATCGGCGACGCCGTGCGTGAACGAGATCTCGTGAACCTTGCCTGAGCGACGGATCTTCAGCTTGAGCCAGACCGAAAGTGCATTGACGACCGAGACGCCAACGCCGTGCAGTCCGCCCGAGACCTTGTAGGAATTCTGGTCGAACTTACCGCCGGCGTGGAGCTGGGTCATAATGACCTCGGCTGCCGAGACGCCTTCGCCGGTATGGATATCCGTCGGAATGCCGCGACCGTTGTCGGTGACGCTGACCGAGCCATCCGCATTGAGCGTGACCGTGACGATATCGGCATGGCCGGCCAAGGCTTCGTCGATCGCGTTGTCGACGACTTCGTAGACCATGTGATGCAGACCCGAGCCGTCGTCTGTGTCGCCGATATACATGCCTGGGCGCTTTCGCACCGCATCCAGGCCCTTTAGAACCTTGATGGAATCGGCACCGTATTCGGCACTCGCGCCGTGATCGCTGACGGGTGTGTCGGTCATTCAGTCTCTTCCAGTTGGTTAAAATACCGGCGAGCGAATCACCGGAGTCTCCGCCTTGAATATAGGGAATTCAGGGCGGTTTCTAAAGGTTGGTGCCTCGCAAAATGCCTGGAAAGGCGTGGATGCGCAGAGATTTCCAGGGCAATTCAAGCCTTTTGCAGAAGTCTTCGCATTTCCTCTAGCACGTCCGGCGGCAAAGAGCGAATCCGTGCCGCCAAGGCGTTGGCAAATGCGGTGTATGCAGGCGCCAGGCCTGTCGTGTCGAGGACCACTTTCGGGCGCGAGGCTTCTGCGACCCGAAACA
The DNA here is from genome assembly GCF_017876855.1 of Rhizobium sp. PvP014. Classification (NCBI taxonomy): domain Bacteria; kingdom Pseudomonadati; phylum Pseudomonadota; class Alphaproteobacteria; order Hyphomicrobiales; family Rhizobiaceae; genus Rhizobium; species Rhizobium sp. PvP014. The sequence goes on along the minus strand of NZ_JAGIOT010000002.1, from coordinate 2,795,393 downwards.
ATTCTTCCGCTTCATCCCAGATGATGTTGAAATAGCCGGTGATACGCTGGAGCAGCTCGAATGTGGGCCGGCCCCGTTTGCCATGTTCCAAGGCCGACAGATAGGCAGGCGTAACCCCGATCGCCTCTGCCAGTTGCCTCTGGGTAACTCCCTTTTTGGCGCGCAGCTGTCGAAGCGCTTCACCAAAGGGCGTCACAGGACCGATCCCCGATAATCCGCACGGCTCTTTGAAAGCCGCACGTACATGGCGCCCTCGCCACCATGGTTTTGGGCTGCCCATTCGTAGGACGAGATCAGGAAACGAAATTCGGCCTTCGAGAACCACAGCGGCACCGCACGGCGCAGAACCCCCTCGCCGCCCACCGAGCGGCCCTTGCCGGTGATGACGAGAACATGGCGCAGACCGCGATCATGGGCACTGTAGAGAAAATCGAGCAGCAGATCGTGGGCGGCGTCCTGGTAGAGACCATGCAGATCGAGCCGAGCATCGATCGCAAGGCGACCCTTGGCGAGCTTCTTCCGGGTGGGTTTTTCCAGCGGATGATGGATGCCGGCAGGCTTTTTTACCTTCGGCGCGACTGCCGCGAAGGCATCGCTGACACGCTGGGTTGGCGGTACCGGGGGCTTGGAGACTTCATCCTCTGCCGCCAGTCGTGCCGCCATTTCCTCTTCGAAGGCAGCGATCTCTTTCATGCGCCCAGGCAGAGCACGGGCGGATTTCGCCACCTTGCCCCAAAGGATGCGTTCATCTGAACTGAGTTTTCGATCCTTCATGCGCCATATCCTACCCGGCATAACGGCCGGCTGCCGCGTTTGGAACGAGGATATAGAAATCCGCATCGTTTCGCACCGTGCCGGCAAGCTCGCCTGCGTGATAGCCGGAACCGGTGAAGATATCGCCCCTCGCAGGCCCAATAATGGCTGAACCCGTATCGAGCGCCAGCATCAGCCGCGCAAACGGCTTGCCGTCGTCGAGATGTGTCAGCCGTTCCGCATGGATGAAGAAGGGGTAGCCGAATGTGTGAATGGAGCGATCCACGGCGAGCGAGCGTCCCGCGATCAGCGGCACCTTGGCGGCAGCGATAGGACCGAGGTCAGGGTCGCTGACATCGGCCTCACGGAAGAAGATGTAGGACTTGTTGTGCCATAAGACTTCATCAACCTTAGCCGGATTCGACACCAGAGCTTCGGCAAGCCACGTCCGAATGCTCTGCATGGAAATGTCTTCGCGAGCGATTTCGCCACGATCGATCAGAAGCTTGCCGATCGGCGAAAACGGATGGCCTGCCTTTGCCGCGTAGGTGATCCGACGGACGCGGCCATCGGGGTATACCAGCCGAGCTGCGCCCTGAACATGGGCAAAGAAGACGTCGATCCGCGACCGTGCGAAGGCTATCTCCAGCCCCCGGCCGTCGAGACAGCCGCGATCGATTTCACCGCGATCCGGATAAGCGACGATACCATCCGGCGTCTGGCGGCCGAACATGTAGCCGGAGTCGAGATCCGCAGGGCGATTGCTTTCGTCGAGATCGACGAGATCGTCAGGCCGGAAATAGAAGGGATGGGTGAAAAGACCTTCGCTCACATCGGAGACGTCGACTTCCGGTTCGTAGAAGGCGGTGACGAATCCTTGTTCGTCATTGTGCTTCAGGATCCGGAAGGGTGTGCAGCATTGCTCGAAGAAAGTGCGAGCCGCAGAGGCATCGGCAAATGGTGCGGCCTGCTCGAAGAGGTCCGCCAGTTCCATGGCCTCAAGGCCGAGAGAACCCTTGCGATAGGGCTTAACGTTGCGGATATGGGCCGCGCAAGCGCGCATCGCCTCATACAGCGGGCTCGGATCGTCGGCAGCCCAACCGGGGAGATCCGCGAAGTCGACCCTCTCGAGGCGGAAGTCAGAGAGGGTGGGAGACGCGGAAATCATTGTTCGGATTCGGTAGCGACCAGCTTCCAGTTCGGGTCGCGGGAGCCGATGTCGCGGGCAAAGGTCCAGATGTCGATGACGTCGGCTACGGTTTCCTGATCGCCGTCGATCAGCGTGCCGGCCTTGTCGAAGGTTGCGGAGATCAACTGGCTGACAATGCGGACGGTAACCTGGGATTCGCCATCCTTGAGCGAAACCTGTGTCATGTCGCATTTGTCGATGCCGACAAATGTGGACTTGATCACCTCGCCCTTGGCCTCGCGCTCGGCGATTGCCGCTTCGAAACCGTCATAGACTTCATTGGAGAGAAGCCCTTTCAAGGTCTTCCGATCACCGTCGGCAAAAGCCATGACGATCATCTCGTACGCCATCCGCACGCCGTTGAGGAATTCCTTCGGGCGGAACGACGGATCTTCCTTCACGAGGGCACGAAGCGATGCGTTGAGCGGCGTATCAGGCTTTGCGACGGCATCGATATCGGCATTGCGTTGTTCCTCATCGACATTGTCGCGGCGAGGAAGCGTCACTACCTTGCTATCGTCCTCGACGGGACCGCGGGCAACATCGCGAGGGCTGACTGTCTCAGTCGGCGGCTTCTCATGTCCCGTGCGCCGGCCGAGGACGCTGCGCAATTGCAGGAATATCAGCACTGCTGCGACGAGGAAAAACAGTGTTATCAAGTCGTTCGAGCCCATTTTATCCCGCAATTGTCGTTTAAAAGTTCTATGCAGCTTTTCATATAGTCTCCTACCGCCCATCTTCAAATAGCAACGGCGTGAGATGAACCCATATCCGCCAATTAGATACAGGCAATGATTATGCGCTTACCATTCCTTCCGGTTGTTCTCCTGGCTTGGCCGCTGGCCGAAATCGCTGGTTTTGTTTTGGTCGGAAGAGCGATCGGACTTTGGGGAACGCTTGGCCTCGTCCTCGGAACGGGCCTCCTGGGCGCATTGATGATCCGCGGCCAGGGGATGACTATGCTGCGGCGGCTTTCGACAGAAGGGCGCGAAGGTCGGATGCCTGCAGCCGAACTGGTGAGCGGAGCGATGGTCGTGGTGGCTGGCATCCTGCTGATGCTGCCGGGGTTTCTGACCGACATCGTTGGTCTCGCGCTGCTTGTGCCCTTTATCCGCAAGCTGATCTGGTCGGCCATCGGCAGCCGCGTGGTCGTCGTGAATTCGGGCGATCGCAGAAGCCCGGGCGGTTTTCGCGCCGGTCCCGGCCCTGGCCCCGGTCCTGCGCCTGTTCATCCGGTTGGATCCGGCCCGGTGGTCGATCTCGATGACGACGATTATCGCCGCGAACCGAACCCGTCCTCGCCTTGGGCGGACAAGGATAAGCGGATCGAACCTTAAGGCTAAGATCTCGCAGGGTTGTAAGCCCCGGAGCGAAATGTTAAGTGCCCCCAACGCTTTTCAGCCACCCTTTCCAGCCTTGAGGAATTTTTATGGCAGACGATAACGAACAGGCTTCCGCCCCCTCGCTCAATATCCTGGCGCAGTACACCAAGGATCTTTCGTTCGAAAATCCCGGCGCGCCACGCTCGCTGCAGTCGCGCGACAAGGCTCCAGCGATCAATATCAGCGTCAACGTCAACGCCAATCCGCTTTCGGAAAACGACTTCGACGTCGTTCTATCGCTGAGTGCCGAAGCCCGCGAAGACGACAAGATCGTGTTTGCGGCTGAGCTGGTATACGGCGGCGTTTTCCGCATCACCGGTTTCCCGCAGGAGCACATGCTGCCGCTTCTGTTTATCGAATGCCCGCGTCTTCTCTTCCCGTTCGCACGCCAGATCATTTCCGACGTGACTCGCAACGGTGGCTTCCCGCCGCTGATGATCGATCCGATCGATTTCGGTCAGATGTTCTCGCAGCGTATGGCCGAAGAACAGACCAAGTCGCAGGTTCAGCCGCTCAACAGCTGAGCGAGCAACGGATAGAATATAAAAAGCCCGGTCACAGCCGGGCTTTTTTCATGTTTGGACTTCAGCAGAAATCAGTCGGCTGCATATTTCAGCCAGACGGCCTTATCCTTCAGTCCAATCACCATCGCGGCATGGGCGGCGATGTCGTCTTCGCTGATACGCGGTGGCAAAGGGCGTGGCCGTGCGGCGATCGCGGTTACCACCACATCATCGATCTCGATGACGTTTCTCGGCTGATCAGCACCGACCAGACCGAGAGCCGCCTGCCGGCCGCCGGTCATCTCGATATACACTTCCGCCAGGAGTTCGGAGTCGAGCAGCGCGCCGTGCTTGGTGCGATGGCCATTGTCGATGCCGTAGCGACGGCACAGTGCGTCGAGGGAGTTAGGACCCATCGGATGCTTTCGGCGGGCCATCGAAAGCGTATCGACCACGTTTTCCGGTGGGACCGGCGGCAGGCCTATGCGTTCAAATTCGGCATTGATAAAGCCGATATCGAAATTGGCATTGTGGGCGATCCACCGGGCGCCATCGAAGAAGTCGATGATCTGTTGCGCCACCTGGGCGAAGGGCGGCTTGTCTTTCAGCGACTCATCGGTAATGCCATGGACGGCCAGCGCATCCGGATGAACCTTGCGATCGCCCGGGTTGATATAGAGGTGCAACGTTCTCCCCGTCGGGAAGTTGTTGATGAGCTCTATGCCGCCGATTTCGATAATCCGGTCGGCCTTGGATTCAAGGCCGGTGGTTTCGGTATCGAAGATGATTTCACGCATGGGTATTTCCGTTCCTGCTGCCGGCTTTTAGAGTGGCGATGATGTCGCGCACGCTTGATCTGGCTGGCTCCAGTCCGGCGCCGGTGTCGATGACGAAATCGGCACGCGCCCGCTTTTCGGCATCCGGAACCTGCCGCGCCAAGATCATCGACAACTTCTCCTCTGTCATGCCGGGCCGCGCAAGTACCCTCTGGCGCTGCACCTGTGGATCGCAGCTGACGACGACGACAAAATCGACCCTTTTCTCGCCGCCGGTCTCGAACAGCAAGGGAATGTCGAGCACGACGAGCGCTGCGCCGGCGCTTTTGTGTTTATCGAGAAATTCCGTTTCGCGTTTGCGCACCAGCGGGTGGACGATGGATTCCAGCAGTTTGAATTTTTCAGGTGCTACCGAAAGCTGGCGCGACAGTTCCTGTCGGTCGACGACACCGTCTCTGACCGCATTCGGGAACGCCTCCGCGATCGGATCGACCGCTTCACCGTGATAGAGATCGTGGACCACCTGGTCGGCATCGTTGACCGGGATACCCTCTTGCGCAAACATTTCTGCGGTGGTGGATTTTCCCATGCCGATGGAGCCGGTGAGGCCGATAACGATCATCCGTGCATATCCATATCTGCGATGACGAGATCACGCAGCGCCCGATCGACGACAGGGCGGAGGCCGAACCATTTCTCGAAACCCGGCACGGCTTGGTGCAGAAGCATGCCGAGACCATCCACGGTCACGAAGCCCTGCTCCTCCGCCTGTTTCAGAATGTCCGTTTGCAGCGGGATATAAACGATATCGGTAACGACTGCGTTCGTGAGCATGGTCGAGAAGTCGAACTGCGGTATCGGCGCGCCGTCCATGCCGAGCGATGTTGTATTCACAAAGAGACCTGCGCCGGACATGACCTCGCCCAGTGCTTCCATCGCATGCGCGTGCACGTTTTGTCCGAACCGGTCGGCAAGTTCTTGCGCACGCGCCACGGTCCGGTTGACGACGTGGATTTCTCCGACGCCCTGATCCCTGACGGCTTGAATGATAGCACGGCTGGCACCGCCGGCACCGAGAATGACGGCGCGATCGACATTTCCCCAACCGGGCGACTGTTCGTCGAGGTTGGCGGTAAAGCCGTAGACATCGGAGTTCGAGGCGTGAAGAACACCGTCCTCCATCCACAGCGTGTTGGCGGCACCGAGTTCTTCGGCGATCGCATCTGGACGATCAGCGAGCGCAAAAGCCATTTCCTTGTGGGGAATGGTGACATTGCCGCCGCGATAGCCCGATGATCCGTCTTTGAGCTTGCTGATGAAAGCTGGAAAATCCTCAGGTGCCACCGCTTCACGTGTGTAGCGGTCAGCAATACCGAACTTAGCCAGCCAATGACCGTGGATGATCGGCGAACGCGAGTGCTTGATCGGCCAGCCCGTTACGAAAGCGTTAACCAAAAGTGTTTCACGTGAATCAGCCATCGATCGCTCCGATCGCGCGCAAGGTGTCGAGAAGCGGCAGCATGGGTAGGCCGAGAATGGTAAAGTAATCTCCCTCGATCCGCGAGAAGAGCTGAATGCCCTCACCTTCCAACTGGTAGGCGCCGACGCTTCCGAACACGGTTTCGCCCACCCTATCCAGATAGCGATCCACGAATATCTCGCTGAGCGGTCTGACGGTAAGATCGGCGTGTGCAACATGCTCCCAAAGGGTTTCGCCATCGCGTACAAGAGCGACGGCGCTGTTCAGCCTATGCGTCCTATCCGACAGAGAGAGCAGGCTTTCGCGCGCCTCTTCCCGTGATTTCGGCTTGTGATAAACGCGATGATCAAGCGACATGGTCTGATCCGACCCGATGACGATGGCGGAAGGATAGTGCCTGCTGACATCGAGCGCCTTGGCCTTTGCCAAGGTCAGCGCGACGATATCTGGGCTGGCGCCCACCAGTCCCGCCTCGATCTGACGTTCATCGATATCGGCGGCCCGGCTTTCGAAACTCAGCCCCGCATTTTCCATCAACATGCGTCTGAACTTGCTGGATGAGGCCAGTATGAGTGGCCTGGAGTGAGACATTGTCACGGCAGATCTCCGGATGGAATTAGTGCCGAATTACCGTAGCTTCGGGCGGAGCGCAACGATGGCCGCCGCCGTCTCCTCGATCGACCGACGGGTGACGTCGATGACCGGCCAGCCGTGGCGCGAGCAGAGCGCTCGTGCATATTTCAGTTCCTCGTTGATCGTTGCCCGATCCGTATAATGACCGCGATCGAAATTTTGCGTGGTTCCGAGTTCGCGGTGTTCGCGCACCTGTGAAATGCGGTCCGTCGTCGCGACCAGCCCGACGATCAGGGGGCGGGTTGCAGACAGAAGTGCGTGCGGAAGGTCGACGCCCGGCACGATCGGGATATTGGCAGTCTTGATACCGCGGTTGGCGAGATAGATGCTGGTCGGCGTCTTCGAAGTGCGGCTGATCCCGACCAGTACGACATCGGCCTCGTCGTACCCTTCGGGCATCTGGCCATCGTCATGATCCATGGTGAAGTTCAGCGCTTCGATGCGGGCGAAATATTCCGCGTTGAGCGCATGCTGCGCGCCGACGCGGTATTTAGACGGTGCTCCGAGATAGGTCTGGAATGTCGCCATAACCGGTTCCAGCACGTTGACGCACGGTGTTCCTATCTGACGGCAGCGGTCGTCCAGCAGTTTCGCAAGCTCGCGATCAACGATCGTATAAAGGACGATCCCCGGTTCACGATCGATCGCCTCCAGCACGGCGAGAACCTGCTTGCGGTTTCGCACCAGCGGATAGACGTGCTCGACAGCGAGCGAGGTCTGGAACTGGGCTGCCGCCGCGCGTCCTGTCGAGATCAGGGTCTCGCCTGTGGAGTCAGATATGAGGTGGAGATGGAAGAAGTTTTTTCTGTTCTCCACGTTGTTCTTCGTCCTCTGTTGATAACCGGGGAGAGAGTGACCGCGTTTGGAGGGACGGGCCCGACCCCTGGGATAACCTCCGAGTTGTCCACAATCACGTATTTCGAGGAAGCCGTTTCAGGCCCCCTGTTCAAAGCGGGGATAACCGGATGAACCTATCGATTGATTCACAAGATATCCACAAGAGAGCTTCACCAAGCGCCCGGCACAAGCAATTGATATCCCTGATCGAAATATGGTTATCCAGAAGCTCTGCCAAGAATGCCCGGAAGTTTTCCTTTTCAGCGATACGGAGCGGCAGATCGTCGCGTTTTCTGTGCAGGAGTTTTAATCCTTGCTACTCACCGACTCTAAGAAATAGAAGATCTTAAGAATCTTATTTTCTTTATTTGGAGAACCCATTGGCCGGTCCGACCAGGAAGATCGTTGAGGTGCTGAACGGCAAGACGATCACCCCACCGCCGATATGGCTTATGAGGCAGGCAGGTCGATATCTGCCCGAGTACCGGGAAGTCCGTGCGGCAGCCGGTTCGTTTCTCGATCTCTGTTATACGCCGGATCTGGCTGTCGAAGTGACGCTTCAGCCTATCCGGCGCTACCAGTTCGACGCAGCCATCCTGTTTTCCGATATCCTCGTCATTCCCGATGCCTTGAAGCGCAATGTTCGCTTCGTGCAGGGAGAGGGTCCAAGGATGGATCCGATCGACGAAGCAGGGATTGCAGCGCTCGATGGCAGCACGATGCTTTCCCACCTTGCACCGGTGCTGGAGACGGTTCGGAGGCTTCGGCTGGAGCTACCCCCTGAAACTGCCCTGATCGGCTTCTGCGGGGCTCCCTGGACCGTTGCGACCTATATGATCGCCGGTCAGGGAACACCGGACCAAGCGCCGGCACGTCTGTTCGCCTACCGCTACCCCGAGGCCTTCGAAAAACTGCTGGCTCTGCTGGCGGAAATGTCTGCCGAATATCTGATCGGTCAGATCGATGCGGGCGCAGATGTCGTGCAGATCTTCGATTCCTGGGCCGGCGTGCTCGGGGAGAAGGAATTCGAGGAATTTTCGATCAAGCCCGTGCGGCGAATCATCGATATCATCAAGGCAGCGCGACCTGACGCGAAGGTGATTGCTTTCGCCAAGGGTGCAGGCATGAACCTCAAACACTACCGGGCCCGGACGGGCGCAGATGCAATCGGGCTCGATTGGTCGGTGCCGATGTCGTTTGCGCAGGAGCTGCAGAAGGACGGACCTGTTCAGGGCAATCTCGATCCAATGCGCGTGGTGGCGGGCGGAAAGTCCCTAGACGACGGGATCGATGCTATCCTCCAGGGGCTTGGACAGGGACCGCTGATCTTCAATCTCGGCCACGGCATCACACCGCAGGCGGATCCGCAGACTGTTGCGCATCTTGTGAAACGGGTCAGAGGATCGGGCGTATGACGCCGGACGACCGCACCGGTGCCGGAAATGGGCGGCGTGTCGCGTTCCGGGCGGCGACGGCGCTTTCGGTTTTCGTCGTCGTGCTGTTTTTTATCTACTGGCTGCGGCCGGATGATTTCCTGCTCTACATCAAGGCGTTTCACGTCATCGCCGTGATTTCCTGGATGGCCGGGCTGCTCTACCTGCCCAGGCTTTTCATCTATCACACGGAAGCCCAGCCGGGTTCTGCCCAGTCGGAAACCTTCAAAGTGATGGAGGGGCGGCTCCTGAAAATCATCATGAACCCGGCGATGATGATCAGCTGGGCGCTCGGGCTTTATCTCGCTTGGGCAGTCTACGGTTTCCAGGGCGGCTGGCTTCATGCCAAGATACTGTTTGTCCTGCTGCTCACCATGGCGCATATGCGGTTCAGTGCCGCAGTTCGGGCTTTTGCCATAGACGGGCCGCGCAAAACCGCCCGCTACTGGCGGTTGATGAACGAAATCCCGACGGTTTTGATGATTGCCATCGTAATCATGGTCATCGTTAAGCCATTTTGATGGTGTCTTGAGCTTTTTCTTAACTCCGCCTGCCCCTCCCCCTTGCAGGCGTGCTCGTGAACAGCTATTTTCCCAGCCATCTCATCTCGTGGCATGTGTGTAATCGTCTGTCCTACCCCGGTGTCTTCCGCGGTAGCGAATTTCACCGACACGCCTGTTTCCCTAAAAAATTCTGAATATGGTCCCCTCTTCATGGCTGAAATGAAGCTTCAAGAACTCAAGAGCAAATCGCCGACCGATTTGCTGACATTCGCCGAATCGCTGGAGGTGGAAAACGCCAGCACCATGCGCAAGCAGGAATTGATGTTTGCGATTCTCAAGATTCTGGCCAGCCAGGATGTCGAGATCATCGGCGAAGGTGTCGTTGAAGTTCTGCAGGATGGCTTCGGATTTCTCCGTTCGGCCAACGCCAATTACCTGCCTGGCCCGGATGATATCTACATCTCTCCCTCGCAGATCCGCCGCTTTTCGCTGAAGACCGGCGACACCGTCGAGGGACCGATCCGCGGGCCGAAGGAAGGCGAGCGCTATTTCGCGCTGCTAAAGGTCAACACGATCAACTTCGACGACCCGGAAAAAATCCGCCACAAGGTGCATTTCGACAATCTGACGCCGCTCTACCCGAATGAGCGCTTCAAGATGGAACTCGACGTCCCGACGTCGAAGGACAATTCGGCGCGCGTGATCGATCTCGTCGCACCGCTCGGCAAGGGCCAGCGCGGCCTGATCGTCGCGCCGCCGCGCACGGGTAAGACCGTTCTCTTGCAGAACATCGCGCATTCGATCACGGCTAACCACCCCGAGTGCTATCTCATCGTTCTCCTGATCGACGAGCGGCCGGAAGAAGTGACGGACATGCAGCGCTCGGTGAAGGGCGAAGTTGTTTCCTCGACCTTCGACGAACCCGCCATCCGCCACGTTCAGGTGGCTGAAATGGTCATCGAGAAGGCGAAGCGCCTCGTCGAACACGGCCGCGATGTCGTCATTCTGCTCGACTCCATCACCCGTCTTGGCCGCGCCTACAACACGGTCGTTCCGTCATCCGGCAAGGTTCTGACCGGTGGTGTGGATGCCAACGCCCTGCAGCGCCCGAAGCGCTTCTTCGGTGCCGCCCGTAATATTGAAGAAGGCGGATCGCTGACCATCATCGCTACGGCGCTGATCGATACGGGCAGCCGTATGGACGAAGTCATCTTTGAAGAGTTCAAGGGTACGGGCAACTCGGAAATCGTGCTCGACCGAAAGGTTGCCGACAAGCGCATCTTCCCGGCCATGGATATTCTGAAATCCGGCACGCGCAAGGAAGACCTCCTCGTCCAGCGCCAGGACCTGCAGAAGATCTTTGTTCTCCGTCGCATTCTCGCGCCGATGGGAACGACCGATGCAATCGAGTTCCTGATCGACAAGCTGAAGCAGACCAAGAGCAACAGCGACTTCTTCGACTCGATGAACACCTGATCCTTAGCCGGATTCACTGCTACCGAGAGGCGCCCGTCGTAAAGACGGGCGCTTTCGAGTTTCTGGGACACAGTTCGAAAGCCGCACCATGAACCCTGATACGATCTTTGCCCTTTCGAGTGGAGCACTGCCCGCAGGTCTCGCCGTTATCAGGCTAAGCGGCAACCAGGCCTTCACCGCGGCTGAGACGCTTGCTGGTCGTTTAGCGACAGACCGTAAAGCATCGCTCAGAACGATTCGCGGCCGAAACGGTGCGATCATCGATCAGGGACTGGTGGTCGGCTTCCCGGGGCCAAACTCGTTTACGGGAGAAGACTGCGTCGAACTGCATGTGCATGGCAGCCGCGCCGTTGTTGCAGCTCTCGTCCTGGAGCTCGAGCAAATCGACGGACTGAGGTTGGCCGAGGCGGGAGAGTTTTCAAGGCGAGCTTTTGAGAACGGCAAGCTGGATCTGGTCGAGATTGAAGGTCTTGCGGATCTCATCTCTGCCGAAACGGAAATGCAGCGCCGGCTTGCAGTCGAGCAAAGCTTCGGGGGCCAGTCAGCGCTCTATATCGACTGGGCTGAGCGGCTGACGCGGTCGCGTGCTCTGATCGAGGCCGAGCTGGATTTCGCTGAAGAGGACGACGTGCCGGGTTCCGTATCGGAGCGGGTCTGGAGCGAGGTGGGCCAGATTTCTATGGAACTTCTGCAGCATCTGGAAACGGCAAAGTCTGGCGAGATCATCCGGGATGGCTACAAGATTGTCATCGCCGGGCCTCCGAATGCGGGCAAAAGCAGCCTTTTGAACGCGCTTGCGAACCGGGATGTGGCGATTGTGACGGAACGCGCGGGAACGACCAGGGATATCCTGCACGTCGATCTCGACATGTCGGGTTATCTGGTCCGGTTCTTCGATACGGCTGGCCTGCGGGAAAGCGACGATATTGTCGAAGTCGAAGGGATCCGTCGGGCCCGTGTTGCGATCGAGCAAGCCGACATGATCCTCGCTCTCAACGAGATCGATTCGCCGGCGTTACAAAACCATGAGTTTAGTCACGCTAACGTTCTAACTGTCGGAACGAAGCTGGATGCGCACGCACCTTCGGACGACTTCGACCTTTGCATCTCAACAAAAACTGGCGACGGGCTCGAGCTCCTCAGGGAGGCCATCCTCCGAAAGATCACAGCGTTGTGGACCGGTTCGCTGGTACCGAACAGAGCTCGGCAAGTCGACGCACTGAAAGATGCTTCCAATTTTATCGCAGAGGCGTTAAACGGCACGGAACTTGACTTGAGAGCCGAGAGCCTTCGAGCAGCCGCATCCGCCTTGGGGCGCATTACGGGCCGGGTCGATGTCGAGCAGTTGCTGGATGTTATCTTCTCGCAGTTCTGTATCGGAAAATGATTCACGTGAAACACTCGGCTGACGTGGGACAATGAATATGGACCAAAATTTCGATGTCATCGTCATTGGTGGTGGTCACGCGGGTTGCGAGGCCGCGAGCGCTGCAGCGCGGATGGGCGCGAGGACGGCCTTAATTACCCACAAACGTGAAACGATTGGTGTCATGTCCTGCAATCCCGCGATTGGCGGGCTGGGCAAAGGTCACCTCGTGCGCGAGGTCGATGCACTTGACGGTCTGATGGGCCGGGTCGCAGACGTTTCCGGAATCCAGTTCCGTTTGCTCAACCGGAAAAAGGGTCCCGCCGTTCGTGGTCCCCGTACGCAGGCCGACCGGCGCCTTTACCGTGAAGCGATGCAGAAGGAAATCTTCAATCACCTGAACCTCACTGTCATCGAGGGTGACGCATTCGACCTCATCACGGACACTGGTCGAGTGTCAGCTGTCATCATGAGGGATGGCGGTCGATTCGGATGCGGAACGGCTGTACTCACGACCGGTACGTTCCTGCGCGGGCTTATTCATATCGGGCAGGAAAAGATACCGGCCGGTCGGGTGGGTGAGGAACCATCGCTCGGGCTATCAGCGACGCTTCTTGGACTTGGCGTTGCCTTGGGGCGCCTGAAAACCGGCACACCGGCACGGCTTGATGGGCGGACCATCGCCTGGGACCAGCTTGACAAGCAGGAAGCCGATGAGCAGCCAGTTCCATTCTCGTTCATGACCGATAAAATCGTAACGCCGCAGATCAGCTGTGGAGTGACCCGCACGAACGAGGCGACCCATCGGATCATCTCCGACAACATCCACCTGTCCGCAATGTATTCCGGCCAGATCGAGGGCGTGGGCCCGCGTTATTGTCCGTCAATCGAAGACAAGATCGTGCGGTTCGGTGAGCGCGACGGGCACCAGATCTTCCTAGAGCCCGAAGGGCTTGATGATCCAACTGTTTACCCAAACGGAATATCCACGTCCCTGCCCGCATCAGTCCAGGAGGCTTTCATCCGGACGATCTCGGGCCTCGAGCAGGTCGAGATTATTCAGCCCGGCTATGCGATCGAGTATGACTATGTTGATCCGCGGGAATTGACACCCACGCTGGAAGTCAAGAAATTGCCAGGGCTGTTCCTGGCTGGCCAGATCAACGGCACGACGGGCTACGAGGAAGCTGCGGCGCAAGGGATGGTCGCCGGCCTTTCAGCAGCGATCACGGCTTCGGGCGGCCAGCCGGAGCCGTTCAGTCGTGCCGAATCCTATATCGGTGTCATGGTCGATGACCTCACGTCGAAGGGCGTGACGGAACCTTATCGGATGTTTACATCACGTGCAGAATACCGCCTTTCGCTACGAGCCGACAATGCCGATATCAGGCTGACTCACAAGGGCATTGAACTGGGCTGCGTGGGCACTGATCGTGCAGCGAAGTTCGCGGCCTACTCCAAAGCAGTCGACGAAACCCGTGCGATGCTGAAATCGCTCTCGCTGACGCCTAAACAGGGTGCAGCGCACGGATTGTCCCTCAATCAGGACGGCCAGCGGCGTACGGCGTACGAACTGCTCGCCTACCCCAACCAGTCGATGGCTGATCTGGCCGGTGTCTGGGGAGAACTCCGTGGGGTCAATCCAAAGGTAGCGGAAGCTCTCGAGATCGAATCCACCTACTCTGTCTACATGAATAGACAGGCTGCAGATATTGGCTCAACGATCCGCGATGAGTCAAAAACCATCCCCCTGTCCTTCGATTATTCTACAGTGCCCGGTCTCTCAAACGAGCTACGAATAAAGCTCGCGAAGCATCAGCCCAGCAATATGGCGCAGGCCGCGAAAGTTGACGGTATGACGCCGGCAGCGTTGGCACTTATTCTTGCGCTTGTAAAAAAAGAAGCCGCGGTCTCGGATCGCGTAAAACGAGTCTCGGCATGATGTTGAACGGCAGAAGTGTTTCACGTGAAACGCAGGAGAGGCTTGAGCACTTTGCCACGCTCTTCTCCAAGTGGGCGAAAACAATCAACCTTGTCGCTCCCTCGACCCTGAACGAGATTTGGCAGCGCCATATCGCCGATAGCGCGCAAATCTTTCAACTATCCCCGGAGCCATCAAAATGGATCGATCTTGGCTCGGGCGGTGGCTTTCCGGGCGTCGTGACCGCGATATTGCTCGCCGAGCTTGAAGATGGTTGGGTTCACTTGGTCGAAAGCAACCATAAAAAGGCTGCTTTCCTCCGCGTCGCCCTGAACGAAACCGGAGCTCGGGGTTCGGTTCATCCGCTCCGGATTGAGCAGGCGACACATGAGTTGCCTGAATGCCAGCGCGTTTCCGCTCGCGCTCTGGCTGATCTCGACCAACTTCTATCCTATTCCTCCGATTGGATGGTCGAGACGGAAGCCACAGCCTTCTTCCACAAAGGCCGGGATTATCGCCGTGAAGTCAGCGAAGCCCGTAGTCGCTGGGATTTCGATCTGCTAGAACATCGAAGCGTTGTCGAGCAGGACTCGGTTATTCTTGAGATCAGCAACCTCCGACGCAAGGACCCGTAAAGTCAGGTGCGATATGTTCGAAAAGAACCGTATTATTACCATCGCTAATCAAAAAGGCGGCGTCGGTAAGACGACGACAGCAATCAACCTGGCAACGGCGCTCGCCGCGATCGGCGAAAACGTCCTCATCATCGACCTTGATCCTCAGGGAAACGCCAGCACTGGCCTCGGTATTAACCGCAAGGATCGCGTTCATTCGTCTTATGACGTGCTGATGGGCGAAAGCGATATTGGCGAAACTGCCGTTCCGACTGCTGTTCCGAACCTGTCCATCGTTCCCTCCACCATGGATCTTCTCGGTTTCGAGATGGAGATTTCGCAGGCCACGGACCGCGCTTTCCGGTTAAAGCGGGCGCTGGATACTGACGTCGCGCGTGCATATTCTTATATCCTCGTCGACTGCCCACCCTCTTTCAATCTCCTGACGATGAATGCGATGGCCGCAGCCCATTCGGTGCTCGTACCTCTGCAGTGCGAGTTCTTTGCGCTCGAGGGTTTGAGCCAGCTCTTGGAAACGGTTGACCAGGTCCGCCGGACGGTCAACCCACTGCTCGATATCCAGGGCATCGTTCTGACGATGTTCGATGCGCGCAACAATCTGGCCCAACAGGTCGTGAGCGACGTCAGGACATATCTCGGTGATAAGGTGTACCACACGCTGATTCCGCGCAACGTTCGGGTATCCGAAGCGCCTTCATATGGTAAGCCGGCTATTCTTTACGATCTGAAATGCGCCGGGAGCCAGGCCTACCTTCAGCTCGCCTCCGAGGTGATCCAGCGGGAACGTCGGCGCAAGGCGGCTTGAAACCCTTCTTTGATTACACGAAATAACAGGTGACAGGATGAACGAAGATCCCTCGAAAAGGCGGCTGGGCCGCGGGCTTGCTGCGCTTATCGGTGAGATGGATCAGCCTGTGCAGGTCAATACACCTGCGAAAAACGTCAATCCGGACCGCATGGTGCCGATCGAGCATGTCTCGCGCAGTCCCAAAAACCCCAGGCGCCATTTCGATGAGGCCGAGCTGCAGGATCTCGCCAGCTCGATCAGGCAGCATGGCATTGTCCAGCCGGTCGTTGTTCGGACAGTCGACGGTCGCCTTGAGATCATTGCCGGTGAGCGCCGGTGGCGTGCAGCGCAACTGGCGGGACTGACTGAGATCCCAGTCATCGTCCGCGACGTAGACGATCGGACCGCACTTGAAATCGCAATCGTTGAAAACGTCCAGCGGTCCGACCTCAATCCGCTCGAAGAGGCACTCGGTTACGAGCAGTTGATTGCCGAACATGGCTATACCCAAAACGATCTGGGTGAAATCATCGGCAAGAGCCGCAGTCATGTCGCAAACAGCCTTCGCCTTCTGAAATTGCCGGACCCGGTTCGCGACATGCTGTCTGCCGGAAGCCTTTCAGCTGGTCACGCGCGTGCCTTGATCACCACGTCTGATCCCTCGTCCCTCGCGCGCACGATCGTGTCCAAAGGCATGTCGGTGCGCGATGCAGAGCGGCTTGCGCAAAACGATATCAAGTCCCAGGGCATGCCCCAGCTTGAAACCAAGTCGGTCGAAAAAGATTCTGATACGCTGGCCTTGGAGCGCACGTTGACCGATGCTCTCGGACTGGATGTGAAGATCAATCACCGCGGGGGCAGCGGCCAGGTTCGGATCAACTACCGCAATCTCGAGCAGCTTGAAGAGGTTTGCAGGTTGCTGGAGCGGCGCGGTTAGCACCTTCCCAGATCGTCATCAGCGATATCGCGACGACTGTATCGCGATCGCCATCAGGCTGTGGAAGGCGATGCTGGGCTCGAGACTCTGTCTTTGCCGGGACTGAAGGACGGCCGCCTGCAGGCGCTCGGTTTCGCGGGCAAGTGCCGCCGCGGTCCAGGATCGCAGCGCCTTTTCGATAATCGGCTTGCGCTTGAAATGGATATGGCGGCCGAGCGTCATCATGACCTGTGCGGCCTGCAGCTTCTTGTCGTCCATTTCCGCCCGCATCACATCCAGCAACTGGAACTGTCTGAGGCAGGATTGCAGGATCAGAAAGATCGGCGTCTTGGATACCAACACCTTCTGAAAAGCGCGCTGAAGAGACGCTACGTCCCCGGAGAGAATGGCGTCGACGGCCTCGTCCGCGGAGACGCTGCTCGCATCGCCGATGATTTCATCGACGTGATCTTCGCTAATAGTCCCCGCACCGCGACAATAGAGCGCCAGCTTCTTCACCTCGTTGCGGGATGCGATTCGATCGCCGCCGAGAAGCTCCATCAGGCGCTGGCGGGCAGCGCCGCTGATGGTGAGGCCTTCGGCCGACAGTTCGGTATCGATCAGGCCAGCAAGCGCGCGTGCATCGTCCGCGTAGCAGGGAATGACGGCGATGGAGCGGACCGGCTCCACCACCTTGCGAAGGCCGCTGCCCTTCTTCAGGTCACCAGCCTCGATGATTAAGATATTGGCGGGAGGCTCATCCTTGGCGAGCGCCTGCATGGCATCCAGCAGCGGCTTCTCGTTCATTGCGCCACGGAGCCAGACGAGCTTGGCGCCTCCGAAAAGGCCGAGTGAGTTGACCTCATCGAGAAGACGGCCGGGATCGCCCTGGAGATCGGATACATCAAGCTTGAGCATCGCGAAAGGGTCGTCCTGCGCGACACCGGTCTTGGCTGCGATCTGCGCAGCCCGCTCGGAAACGAGCCCGCGATCGGGCCCATAGATGACGAAGATCTTGTAGAGGCCGACCGACTTGTCAAGAAACCGGTCGAACTCGTGGGATTTTATTTCTGCCATACGGGAGGCGACTGGGGCTCGCGGGCAAGGGCAATGGCGATCTCACCACGCAGGAACTCGGCCGTCTCGCGGGCAGCACGGTTTTCAGCGTCGCGGATTGCCCGCAGTTTTGCAAAGCTCTGTCCCGGGACATCGATCAAGGCGACGACTTCGCGCTTGGCCGATTTCAGGATCTTGCTGTCGCTGATACGGGTCAGCGTATAGGTGACATCCACCTGAACGCGGCCGGCAACAGGGATGTTGCTGACAGACACGGTGTCATCGTCGCTGGTAAGGTCAAGAATGCTCGAGGCGGAGCTCGTGGCCGTCATTTTCACTTCGTAGAGCGGATGCGCCGTCTCGCCTGCACCATGACCGGTGAGGAAGACGAGATTGTTGCGGATCACCTGCTCGATACGGGTCTTCGGATCCGCAAACTCCACGGATGCGAGCTTCTGACCGGTGCCTTCCTGTTCGGAATAGAGAGGCCGTGCCTGGCATCCCGCCAGAAGGGCAAGGCCGGCGATGCCAAGTGCGATGCCAAAGCGGCGGAATGAACGATCAGGCAACAATGTTCACGATCCTCTGTGGGACGACGATGATCTTCTTCGGTGGCTTGCCACCGAGAGCGGCTTTTACCACGTCGAGTGCGAGGGCTGCAGCCTCGACGGCAGTTTGATCCGCGTCGCGCGCGATTGTCAATTCGGCGCGCTTCTTGCCGTTGATCTGGACCGGCATCGTGACGTCATTTTCAACCACGAGAGCCTGGTCGAACTGTGGCCATGCAGTTGTTGATACCATCTCGCCATTGCCGAGCACGGCCCAGCATTCCTCGGCCAGATGCGGCGTCATTGGCGCGACGATCTGGATCAGGATTTCCGAGGCGTTGCGAACAGCGGCACGGTAGGCGGCGTCGCCCTTGCCGGCGGCAACATCGGTCAGCGGCGCTGCAAGCGCGTTGACCAGTTCGTAGATGCGAGCCACGGCCTTGTTGAAGGACAGCTTGTCGAGATCGCCCTGAACGGCCTGCAGCGTCTTGTGGGCCAGCTGCGAGATTGCCAGTCCATCGCCATCCTTAGCCGGAGTCGGATCGACCGTCTTCAGGTTTTCGGCAGCTTCCGAGATCAAGCGCCACAGGCGCTGGGTAAAGCGGTAGGCACCTTCGACACCCGCTTCCGACCAGATCACGTCGCGATCCGGCGGACTATCGGACAGAACGAAGAAGCGGGCCGTATCGGCGCCGTAGGATGCGATAATGTCATCGGGATCGACGACGTTCTTTTTCGACTTCGACATTTTTTCGATCGAGCCGATGGTGACGTCGGCGCCGCTTGTCAGCAGCGTCGCGGTACGCTTGCCGTCGACTTCCTCGATACGGATATCGGCAGGAGCAACCCATTCACCGTTTTGGCCGGACTCGCCGAGACGGTAGGTTTCGTGCACGACCATGCCCTGCGTGAACAGGCCCTTGAACGGTTCCTTCACCGCCACGTGGCCGGTCTCGCGCATGGCGCGGGTGAAGAAGCGCGAATAGAGCAAATGCAGGATGGCGTGCTCGATGCCGCCGATATACTGATCGACCGGCAGCCAGTGATCGGCAACGGCCGGGTTTGTCGGCTCGTTCAACCAAGGGGCTGTGAAGCGGGTGAAATACCAGCTGGAATCGACGAACGTATCCATCGTATCCGTCTCGCGACGGGCATCGTGTCCGCATTTCGGGCAGCTGACATGGCGCCAGGTCGGGTGTCGGTCGAGCGGGTTGCCGGGCAGGTCGAAGGTGACGTCGTCCGGCAACTGCACCGGCAGGTCCTTCTTCGGCACCGGCACGACGCCGCAGACTTCGCAATGGATGACCGGGATCGGGCAACCCCAGTAGCGCTGACGGGAAATGCCCCAGTCGCGCAGGCGGAAGTTCACCTTGCGCTCGCCCTGCGGTGCATTGCCGAGCGTCTGTTCGGACAGCCTATCGGCAATGATCTGAAACGCTTCGTCCGTGGACTTGCCGTCCAGGAAGCGGGAATTGATCATCACGCCATCGTCGACGAAAGCGGTATCGCCGATCTCAAACGTGGCGGCATCACCATCCCTGGGCATCACCACGGCAACGACTGGAAGATTGTATTTGCGGGCGAAATCCAGGTCGCGCTGGTCGCCGGCCGGGCAGCCGAAGATGGCGCCTGTGCCGTATTCCATCAGCACGAAGTTCGCGACATAGACCGGCAGTTCCCAAGAAGGGTCGAGCGGATGCCTTACGCGGACGCCGGTGTCTATGCCCTTTTTCTCGGCCGTTTCCAGCGCAGCAAGGGATGTGCCCTGACGGCGGCATTCCTCGGCGAAGGCTTCGATCTCAGGGTTGTTCGCAGCCGCGGCCTTGGCCAGCGGATGGTCGGCAGCGATTGCCAGGAACGAGGCGCCGAACAGCGTGTCGGGACGGGTCGTATAGACCGTCACGTCCTTGTCGACGCCGGCGGGTGCGGTTTCCGTCACGATTTCCCAGCGCAGGCTCATGCCTTCGGAGCGGCCGATCCAGTTCTTCTGCATCAGCCGGACCTTTTCAGGCCACTGATCCAGGTTATCCAGTTCGTCGAGCAGATCCTGGCTGAAATCGGTGATCTTGAAGAACCACTGCACCAGCTCGCGCTGATCGACCAGAGCGCCGGAACGCCAGCCGCGACCGTCGATCACCTGCTCGTTAGCCAGAACCGTCTGGTCGACCGGATCCCAGTTGACCTTGGATTGCTTGCGATAGACCAGGCCCTTTTCCATCATGTCGAGGAAGAGGTGCTGCTGCTGCTGGTAATATGCCACGTCGCAGGTGGCGAACTCGCGCGACCAGTCCAGCGAAAGGCCCATCGCCTTCAGCTGCTTTTTCATGGATTCGATGTTCTGGTAGGTCCAGGCCTTCGGGTGGGTCTTGTTGTCACGCGCGGCGTTTTCTGCCGGCATGCCGAACGCGTCCCAGCCCATCGGGTGCAGAACGTTGAAGCCGCGGGCGCGCTTGTAGCGGGCGACAACGTCACCCATCGCATAATTGCGCACGTGACCCATGTGAATGCGGCCGGACGGATAGGGGAACATCTCGAGGACGTAATACTTTTCCCGCGGATCGGCATTGTCGGTTTCGAAAACCTTCGCCTCGTTCCAGGTCTGCTGCCAACGGGGCTCGGCATCGCGCGGGTTGTAACGTTCAGTCGCCATCTGGATGATATTCCGGGAAATCAGGATATAGGAGTCGGGCAGACCTTCACCATGAATGGCCGCAAGCGTCAAGTTTTTGAGGCCTGACACGTGCCAAACTTTGATGGGACATGCCCTTGGCAGAGCCTCATATGGGCTTTAATCGCTTGCATCACAAGAATAGCGAAAGGTGACGGACAATGAGCGTCGAAGAACGGCTCCAGGAAGTCAGGACAAGGATCGGCAAGGCGGAAGAAACGGCCAATCGCTCCGCGGGCTCTGTCTCGCTCGTCGCTGTCTCCAAGACATTCGATGCCGGTGACATTAGGCCGGTCATCGCGTCGGGCCAGCGTGTGTTCGGCGAAAACCGGGTGCAGGAGAGCCAGGGCAAGTGGCCGGAGCTCAAGGCGGAGACGCCGGGCATCACGCTGCATCTGATCGGTCCGCTGCAATCCAACAAGGCGGCCGATGCGGTGGCTCTGTTCGACGTGATCGAGACGGTGGACCGCGAGAAGATTGCACGAGCCCTGGCAGACGAAATGGCTAAGCAGGGCAAGTCGCCGAAGCTCTATGTGCAGGTGAATACCGGACTCGAACCGCAAAAGGCAGGCATCGAGCCGAAAGAGACGGTGGCGTTCGTCGCGCTTTGCCGAAACGAACTGGGGCTCGCCGTCGAAGGGCTGATGTGCATTCCGCCGGCGGATGAAAATCCGGGACCGCATTTCGCACTTCTGGCAAAGCTTGCCAAAGAATGCGGCGTGGAAAAACTTTCCATGGGCATGTCCGGCGATTTCGAGACGGCGGTGGAATTTGGCGCCACCAGCGTCCGCGTCGGTTCGGCAATCTTCGGCGCACGCTGAGGTCTAACCCGTTGGTCGGGCTTCCCGCCCGATCGTCCCTCCCCTACACTCGCCCGATCAGGCTATGCGGTTGTGTTGGGAGGTACAGATGCAAAGCCAATATTTCGACGTTTACAGCAGCTGGGAAAACAACCCAGAGGCCTTCTGGAAGTCCGCGTCAGAGGCGATCGACTGGTTCAAAGAACCGGACGCGGTCTTTGATGCCAATGCCGGTGTCTATGGTCGGTGGTTCGTGGGGGGTGAAACCAACACCTGCTACAATTGCCTCGACCGCCATGTCGCAGCAGGCAACGGCGATCGGCTCGCCTTTATCCACGACAGCGCGATGACCGGTGCGCAACGGTCCTTCACCTATTCCGAGGTTCTGGCGGAGGTGAAGGCGATTGCAACTGTCATGCGCGATCTCGGCGTCGGTTACAGCGACCGGGTCGTTATCTACATGCCGATGGTGCCGGAAGCGATCTTCTCTATGCTCGCCTGCGCGCGGATCGGTGCTGTGCATTCCGTGGTGTTCGGCGGTTTCGCGGCACAGGAACTCGCAGCACGGCTGAATGATAGCCAGGCAAAACTGGTCATCTCGGCGAGCTGCGGACTGGAGCCTGGCCGGGTCGTCGCCTACAAGCCGTTGCTCGACAAGGCAATCGACCTCGCAACCGTGAAGCCCGAGCATTGCCTCATCGTGCAGCGGCCGGAACTCATAGCGCAGCTCAGGCCCGAAAAGGGCGAACTCGACTTTGCCGATCTGGTCGGCAACGCGCTTGGCCGGGATATCGAATGCGTGGCGGTCAAGGCTACCGATCCGCTCTACATTCTCTACACATCCGGTACGACGGGACAGCCAAAGGGCGTGGTGCGCGACAACGGCGGTTACATGGTGGCGCTCGCCTGGAGTATGCCGAATATTTTCGGGATCAAGCCGGGCGAGGTGTTCTGGACCGCGTCCGATATCGGCTGGGTGGTCGGTCACTCCTATATCGTTTACGCGCCGCTGCTTGCCGGCAATACCAGCGTCATCTTCGAGGGAAAGCCGGTGGGAACGCCGGATGCAGGGACCTTCTGGCGCGTCATCGCCGACCATGACGTCAAGGTGTTCTTTACGGCGCCAACGGCGTTCCGCGCTATCCGCCGCGAAGACCCGGACGGCGAACTCATGGCGCATTACGATCTCAAGGGTCTGCGTGCTCTTTTTCTGGCGGGCGAAAGGGCGGATCCGGAAACGCTGAAATGGGCGGAGCAGAAACTGAAAGTGCCGGTGATCGACCACTGGTGGCAGACGGAGACCGGCTGGCCGATCGCCGCCAATCCGCTGGGCCTGGGGCTGATGCCGTTCAAGCACGGATCTCCCACACGACCGATGCCCGGCTACGCCATCGATGTTCTTGATGATTCCGGACTGCCGGTGCCGGCGGGGACGCTCGGTAACCTCGCCATCCGGCTGCCGCTGCCGCCCGGATGCCTGCCGACCTTCTGGAGCGCAGATGAGCGTTTTCGCGAGACCTGTCTCAGCACCTTCCCTGGGTACTATACGACGGCAGATGCAGGCGTGATCGACGAGGACGGCTACGTCTTCGTGATGGCGCGCACGGATGACATCATCAACTGCGCCGGGCATCGCCTTTCGACCGGCTCGATGGAAGAGGTCTGTGCGAAACATCCTGATGTGGCGGAATGCGCCGTGATCGGCATCAGCGATACGGTGAAGGGGCAGATCCCCTGCGGCTTCCTTGTCCTGAAGCATAATGTTTCACGGGAAACGGAGAAGATCTCGTCGGAAGTCGCAGAAATGGTGCGCTCGCAGATCGGCCCGGTCGCCGCGTTCAAGACGGTCATGATCGTACCGAAACTGCCAAAGACACGCTCGGGCAAAATCCTGCGGGGAACGATGCAGAAGATCGCGGACGGGATGCCCTGGACCATGCCGGCAACGATCGAGGATCCGGGCGCACTGGATGCGGTGACAGCCGCGCTCACCGCGAAAGGCTATGGAGGGGGCATGCGGGCTGTATCGCGCACAGGCGACACCTAGGCTGGCGACTGAGCGCCCAAATAAAAAGCCCCGGGCTGTGGCCTAGGGCTTTCGTAAAATCGTATCTCGAAGATCAAGGCTTAGAAGCGGCCGTCGTCTTCTTCGTCGTCGTCCTTGCGGGTCGACTTGAGGGAGGAAAGCTTGGCGAACACGGCGTTCGCATCGATTTCCTTTTCCTTCTCTTCTTCGCGTTCGCTGCGGAAACCGCCGAAGCCGATGTTTTCTGCTTCTGCAGCCGGCTGCAGGGATGCACCGAGTTCGGCAGCGGTGGGCAGCGGACGACCCTTCGAGGCCTTTTCGACTTCAAGGTCGAGATCGATCTGGCTGCAGAGGCCGAGCGTGACCGGGTCCATCGGCGCCAGGTTTGCGGCGTTCCAGTGGGTGCGCTCGCGGATCTGCTCGATGGTCGACTTGGTGGTGCCGACGAGGCGCGAAATCTGCGCGTCCTTCAGTTCCGCGTGATTGCGCACCAGCCAGAGAATGGCGTTGGGGCGATCCTGGCGCTTCGAGACCGGCGTGTAACGCGGGCCGCGGCGCTTGGATTCAGGAACGCGAACTTTCGGCTCGGAAAGCTTGAGCTTGTAGTTGATATCCTTTTCAGCGCGTTCGATTTCGTCGCGCGACAGCTGGCCGGTGGCGATCGGGTCGAGGCCCTTGATACCCTGCGCTGCTTCGCCGTCTGCAATCGCCTTCACCTCGAGCGGGTGAAGTTTGCAGAACTGGGCGATCTGGTCGAACGAAAGCGCGGTGTTGTCGACGAGCCAGACGGCTGTCGCTTTCGGCATGAGCAGTGTTTGAGCCATAGATATAGTTCCTCTGTCCGTCCGCGCCGGTGTCGCGGGCGTGGGTATCAACCACAATTTCCGGGAATTTATTGCCCTATATTCGATTTGCGTCGGAATTGCAAATCGTCCAGCACCTTACCCTTTGTCTAATTGCGGCCCATGTTCCAAGTGTTAGATATGGGTCAAAGCAGGGAGGAGCACATGTCCGAAAAAATTTATCCGGTCGAGAAAGCCACCAAGGCAAAGGCGCTCATCGACAAGGACAAGTATGACAAGTGGTATGAGGAAAGCATCGAAAACCCGGACAAGTTCTGGGGCAAGCACGGCAAGCGGATCGACTGGTTCAAGCCTTTCACCAAGGTGAAAAACACGTCGTTCAAGGGCAAGGTCTCGATCAAGTGGTTCGAGGATGGCCAGACCAACGTTTCCTATAATTGCATCGATCGACACCTGAAGACGCATGGCGAGCGCACTGCGATCATCTGGGAAGGTGACAACCCGTATATCGACAAGAAGATCACCTACAACCAGCTCTACGATCAGGTCTGCCGCATGGCGAACGTGCTGAAGAAGCACGGCGTCAAGAAGGGCGACCGGGTGACGATCTACATGCCTATGATCCCGGAGGCAGCCTATGCGATGCTGGCCTGCGCCCGCATCGGCGCGGTTCATTCGGTCGTGTTCGGCGGATTTTCGCCGGAAGCGCTGGCTGGCCGCATCATCGACTGCCAGTCGACATTCGTGATCACCTGCGATGAAGGCGTGCGCGGCGGCAAACCGGTGCCGCTCAAGGAAAATACGGATACTGCCATCCGCATCGCAGCCAAGCAGTATGTCACGGTCAACAAGGTTCTGGTCGTCCGCCGTACCGGCGGCAAGACGAACTGGGCGCCCGGCCGCGACCTCTGGTATCACCAGGAAATCGCCACCGTGAAAGAGCATTGCGAACCGGTGAAGATGAAGGCGGAAGACCCGCTGTTCATTCTCTACACGTCCGGTTCCACCGGCAAGCCGAAGGGCGTTCTGCACACAACCGGCGGCTATCTCGTCTATGCGGCGATGACGCATGAATACACGTTCGACTACCATGATGGCGACGTCTACTGGTGCACGGCCGATGTGGGCTGGGTGACCGGGCATTCCTACCTGGTCTACGGGCCGCTCGCGAACTGTGCGACAACGCTGATGTTCGAAGGCGTGCCGAATTTCCCCGATCAGGGCCGGTTCTGGGAAATCGTCGACAAGCACAAGGTCAACATCTTCTACACAGCGCCGACCGCCATCCGTTCGCTGATGGGGGCCGGCGACGAGTTCGTGACGCGGTCGTCAAGGGCCAGCCTGCGGTTGCTGGGAACGGTCGGCGAGCCGATCAATCCGGAAGCCTGGAACTGGTACCACGAAGTGGTCGGAAACAAGCGCTGCCCGATCGTCGATACCTGGTGGCAGACGGAGACCGGCGGCCACATGATCACCCCGCTCCCGGGTGCCACAGCGCTCAAGCCGGGTTCGGCGACGAAACCGTTTTTCGGCGTGCAGCCGCAGCTGGTCGATAACGAAGGCAATGTTCTGGAAGGGGCTGCCGACGGCAATCTCTGCATCATCGACAGCTGGCCGGGGCAGATGCGCACGCTCTACGGCGATCATGACCGTTTCGTGGAGGCGTACTTCACCACCTACAAGGGCAAGTACTTCACCGGCGACGGCTGCCGGCGTGACGAGGACGGCTATTACTGGATCACGGGCCGCGTCGACGACGTGCTCAACGTTTCCGGCCACCGTCTCGGTACGGCGGAAGTGGAATCGGCGCTGGTGTCGCACAATCTCGTGTCGGAGGCGGCCGTGGTCGGCTACCCGCACAACATCAAGGGCCAGGGCATCTATTGCTACGTGACGCTGATGGCGGGCAACGAGGGGACGGAGGAGCTTCGCCAGCAACTGGTCAAGCACGTGCGCCAGGAGATCGGCCCGATCGCGGCACCGGACAAGATCCAGTTCTCGCCCGGCCTGCCCAAGACCCGATCCGGCAAGATTATGCGACGCATTCTGCGCAAGATTGCCGAGGACGATTTCGGGGCGCTGGGAGATACGTCGACCCTCGCCGATCCAGGCGTGGTGGACGATCTGATTGCCAACCGGCAGAACAGGTCGGATTGATCCGATAACCCGGGTGGGGTGTCAGCGTAGCCGGCATCCCACCCGGGACTGGATTTCTTGAACGTCTCTCAGCGAATGGCATACGGTTTCGCACGGGATGCTGTCGCGGTCGGCATCGGCCCGGCTATACCCCTCGCACCAGAGGATGACGGCCTGTTCGCAGCTTGAAACGTCCTTGCAGGTTTTCGCCTGCGCTCCCGCGCCAAGCAAAACCGCCGCAACCAGAATTACAAATCTCTTCATTTCCACCCCCGCATGCGAGGGTATATGTGCGTATTCTCTAACTCAAGCGGCCAATACAGGCTCAGTCACCACAGACCGGCACCATTTTCCGCCCGCCGTCATAGGGTTGAACCAGTCCAGCGAGAAGCAGGTCCGAGCCAGCGCTGCGGCCATCGGGCAGCACGACGTCAGCGACGATGCGGCCGAAATATTTGTCTCCGGTAATGTTGACGAGCTCGATCGTCGCGGACGCTTTTGTCAGTGCCTCCAGGGCCTGCCGCGCGTCGCCGCCGGCTTGCTGGACGGAATGGCACTTCGACTTGAGCTCCGGCGCATCGATGCCCCTGATGCGGACATAGACTTCAACCCGCTGCTGCGGCCAAGGCCGCGCCTCGACCAGGATCGTATCGCCATCGATGACGCGTAGGATCTCGGCAGCAACAGGTCCCGAGATTTCTTCGCGCGCGCGCGCCTCAGCCGCAGGGGCTCCAAAGAGAACAGCAATGAGCGCGAGATATCTGACCATGAAAGGAATAAATTCCGATCATTGGTTGAAGTCAATAGGAATATTTGCTTATGGTTTTACCGCTCAGAAATCGATGGCGCGGCCGTTGATTTCCCAGTCGCCGAAGCGGGCGGGATCGGCGCCGCCGCGGCCGCCGAATTCTTCCGGCGTGTCCGTCTTTGCTGCTGCCTGCCGGCGCTCCTCGGCTTCCTTCAGCGCGCGCTGGGCAGCGGGCGAGAGTGGTTTGCTCGGCGCTGCGGTCTCGATCTGCGTTTCGCTGTTGTCGTTGTCGGGCGTCTGCATTTCATTCACCGGATGGTTTATTGAAAGTCTGAGCGAATTCACCACATTATAGGGCGTTCTGAAGATTTCGAAAACCCTTACACGGGTTGAATTGGCAACGGGAGATATGACGATGAATGTGATGCGCACCGCCATGCTTCTGGCCTTCATGACGGCCTTGTTCATGGGCATAGGCTTCCTGATCGGCGGCAAGGGCGGGATGATGATCGCGCTGGTGATCGCGGCCGGCATGAACCTGTTTTCCTACTGGAACTCCGACAAGATGGTGCTGTCGGCCTATCATGCGCAGGAAGTGGATGCGCAGTCGGCGCCGGAATTTTACCTGATGGTGCAATCGCTTGCGGCCAATGCGGGCCTGCCGATGCCGAAGGTCTATATCTACGATAACCCGCAGCCGAATGCGTTTGCGACCGGCCGGAATCCGGAAAATGCTGCCGTGGCCGCCTCGACGGGTCTGTTGCAAAGCCTGACGCATGACGAAGTCGCCGGCGTCATGGCGCATGAGCTCGCGCATGTGCAAAACCGCGACACGCTGATCATGACAATCACCGCGACACTTGCCGGTGCAATTTCCATGCTCGGCAATTTTGCGTTTCTGTTCGGCGGAAATCGCGGTAACAACAGCAATCCGTTCGGTTTTATCGGTGTGATAGTCGCCATGGTTGTTGCGCCGTTTGCGGCGATGCTGGTGCAGATGGCGATCAGCAGGACGCGCGAATATTCGGCCGACCGTCGCGGCGCCGAGATCTGCGGCAAACCGCTGGCGCTTGCCTCCGCACTCTCCAAGATCGCCGGCACGGCGCGCCAGGTTCCGAATTACGAAGCGGAGCGCAACCCGGCGACGGCGCATATGTTCATCATCAACCCGCTTTCGGGCGAGCGGATGGATAACCTGTTTTCGACCCATCCGAATACGGACAACCGGATCGCAGCACTTCAGCAGATGGCCGGTGAGTTCCGGGGGGACATCGGCGGCGGTGGCTCGACGGGGCAGTCTTCGGCTGCTAGACCGCAGCGAAGCGCGCGCTCCGTTCCGAATTCCGGCTCCGACAGCCGGTGGGGCCGCAGTTCGAACGAACCGCCCAAGGGTCCATGGTCTTGAACGACAAGAAAAACAACAAGCCTTCCAGATCAACTGGCGCGCGGGAAAACCCCACATCCCATGCTCCAGGCTCCCGTCCGGACGCCGGACCGGCAAAGCCGGGGCTCGAAGTCCGCATGACGGCGGCAAAGCTTTTGTCCGCGGCGATCGACAAGAAGATTTCGCTCGATGGTATGCTCGACCTTTCGCATGGCAACCCGGCCTACAAGGCGCTGGGAGATGCCGACCGGGCCCTGACGCGTGCCATCCTGACCACGGCCCTCCGCCATCTTTCGCGGCTCGAAGCGGCGATTTCGTCCATGATCGATACCCCACTGCCGCATGGGGCAAAATCACTGCATCATGTTCTGGTGGTTGCGGCCGCGCAGATCCTCCATCTCGACGTTCCCTCGCATGCGGCAGTCGACTTGGCAGTCGAGCAGGCCAATCGCGATCCGCGCAACCGTCGCTTTGCCAAGCTGGTGAATGCCGTTCTGCGCCGCATGGTGCGCGAAAAGGAAGAGATCCTCGCCGCCACCGCTTCGGTGTCGCCGGTACCGGACTGGTTCCGCAAGCGTCTGGTTGCCGCCTACGGCGAGACCGAGGCCGACAAGATTGCCGAAGCGCAGCTGACGCCGGCCGCCATCGATCTGACAGTAAAGAGCGATGCCAAGGGCTGGGCCGAAAAGCTCGGCGGCAAGCTGTTGCCAACAGGCAGCATCCGCCTGCAGGCTTTCCAGGGATCCGTGACCGGTCTCGAGGGTTTCGAGGACGGTGAATGGTGGGTGCAGGACGTTGCCGCATCCATTCCGGCACAGTTGTTCGGTGACCTCACGGGCAAGCGTATCGCGGATCTCTGTGCGGCGCCCGGCGGCAAGACGGCGCAGCTGGTTGTGGCCGGCGCGCACGTGATTGCCGTCGAGCAATCCGCCAACCGGCTGGCGCGGCTGAAGGAAAACCTGGCACGGCTCGGTCTCGAAGCGGAGCTTTCGAGCGGCGATCTGTTCGAATTCAAGCCGGACGAGTTGCTCGATGGCGTGCTGCTCGATGCACCCTGCTCGTCCACCGGCACCACCCGCCGCCATCCCGATGTGCTCTGGACCAAGGGACCCGAGGATATCGGCAAGCTTGCCGTGCTGCAGGAACGCATGCTGCGGCATGCGGTGAAGCTGGTAAAACCGGGCGGGCTCATCGTGTTTTCGAACTGCTCGCTCGATCCGCTGGAGGGCGAAAAGCTGGTGGCCAAGGTTCTGGCGGATACACCGACACTGGAACGCCAGCCGGTCAGCCCGAGCGATTGGCCGGGTCTGGAATCTGCGGTTTCAGATCTCGGTGAATTCCGCACCACGCCCGCCATGCTGCCGGGCGATGAGACCTTTGCCGGTGGCATGGATGGCTTCTTCGCGAGCGTGCTTCGCGTCAGGTAAGTCTTTATTCACTATAACCTTACATAGTTTCGGTTGATCCATAATCGATTCCGGGCGCTCGGGGAGAGCACCCGGCCCTGCGGAGAATATCTCAAGTGACGATGCGGCTTGCCGATCGCCGAAGGATTCTTGCCTTCGGCATGCGGGAGATCTGGCGACGCATGTGTCGCCGGTCCGCCGGCATGCGCCTTGCTCTGACACCGCTGCCGGTGCCGGACAGGCTGATCGTTGCGCCAACCGACCTGCGATCGATCGATCCCTTCATTGCCGAGGAAATTCTCGAAGGACGCTATCCGCTGGCCGGCCGCGTTCTCGAAACCTTCGGTCATTCGCCGTTCCAGGTCGAGCTTCCGTCCAAGGCGTTTGCCGAGCGGCTGCATTCGTTTGCCTGGTTGCGGCATGTTCGCGCCAACAAGACGGAAGAGGCCTGCGACCACGCCCGTGACGTGGTGGCGGACTGGATCACGCTGCATGGCCGTCGGCAGAGGGGCATCGGCTGGGAACCGAGCGTGGTGGCCGAGCGCGTGGTCGCATGGCTGTCCCACTCGACCGTCCTCTTGCAGGGCGCGGAGGCCGGCTTCTACCGCCGCTTCATGAAGAGCCTGGCGTTTCAGGTTCGCTACCTGCGCAAGATCGCCGGCTGCATTCCCGCCGACGAGACCCGGCTTCGCATCCGCATCGCGCTCGCCATGGCGTCTGTTTCCATGCCTACACGCGCGGCCTTTATCCGTCGCGAAGGTGCGCGGCTCGACCGTGAACTGGAATTCCAGATCCTTGCCGATGGCGGCCATCTCTCGCGCAATCCGCGCTCGATGCTGGATGCGCTGCTCGATCTTCTGCCGCTGCGGCAGACCTATATCAATCTCGGCCATGATCTGCCGCAAAAGCTGATCCCGACGATCGACCGCATCTATCCGGCGCTGCGCTTCTTCCGGCACCAGGATGGTGATCTGGCGCTGTTCAACGGCGCGACGGCGACACCGGCAAGCGAACTGATGTCGGTGCTGCGGTATGACGAAAGCGGCGGCAAGCCGTTCAAGGCGCTGCCGCATATGAACTACCACCGGCTGACGGCGGAGGACACGACGCTGATCGTCGATACCGGCTGGTCGGAGCCGGAATTCTCGCGCACCGCGCATGCCGGTTGCCTCGCCTTCGAGCTCTCGTCGGGCCGCAACAGGTTTATCGTCAACTCGGGCTCACCGAAATTTTCCGGGCGCGGCCACCGCAAGATGGCGCGCTCGACGGCGGCGCATTCGACGCTGACGCTGTCTGAGACGTCATCGAGCCGGATCGCCAAGTCGAAGCTTGCCGGCCCCATCCTGCTTCCCGGCGTCTCAGATGTCACGATCGACCGACGCGACGATGCGCATGGCAACGACTGGCTGCGGGCGACCCATGACGGGTATCTCAAGGAGTTCGGCTATCTCTACCACCGCGAGATCGGCCTCAACACGACC
Organism: Rhizobium sp. PvP014; assembly: GCF_017876855.1. NCBI lineage: Bacteria > Pseudomonadati > Pseudomonadota > Alphaproteobacteria > Hyphomicrobiales > Rhizobiaceae > Rhizobium > Rhizobium sp. PvP014. Next base: position 2,763,747 of record NZ_JAGIOT010000002.1, on the reverse strand, counting down.
GGCAACAAGATCAAGGGCCATGACCGGCTGTTCGTGCCCGATGGCGAGGAGCCGGGAGACGAGAGACTGGTGGCTGTGGTTCGCTTTCACATCCATCCGGCCATCCGGCTGGTGCGGCGCGACCCCGAAAGCGTCGTGATGCAGGCGAGTGACGGCGAGAAATGGCTGTTTTCGGCGCCGGGTCTCGAGGTCATGATCGACGAGGACATCTTCTTTGCGGATGTTTCCGGCCCTCGCCCGAGCCAGCAGCTGGCGATCGAATTCACCCTGCCCGAGGTCACCGAAATCCGCTGGATGCTGCGGCGCGCCGACTAGCCATTCTTGGAATAGGGTTTCCCTGAAGGGGTAGCTGTGCTAACCGGCGGCCAATCCCTTTTCGCCCTTTTGGGCACCCTCTTTCAGGAGAGACCGATGGCCGTCGCATCCAAGAAAATCCCAGCGCCCGACCGCGTCAAGATCCGCACAGCGCTTCTTTCCGTGTCCGACAAGGCCGGCATCATCGAGCTCGCGAAAGCGCTGACCGAGCAGGGTGTGAAGCTCTTGTCCACCGGTGGCACGCACAAGGCGATCGCGGCGGCTGGTCTTGCCGTCACCGACGTCTCCGAAGTCACGGGCTTTCCTGAGATCATGGACGGTCGCGTCAAGACGCTGCATCCGACGGTGCATGGCGGCCTTCTCGCCATCCGCGACGACGAGGAACATGTCGCGGCGATGAAGAAACATGGCATCGAGAGCATCGATCTTTCGGTCATCAATCTCTATCCGTTCGAGGAAGTGCGCGCAGCAGGCGGCGACTATCCGACGACGGTCGAGAATATCGATATCGGCGGCCCGGCGATGATCCGTGCGTCTGCCAAGAACCATGCCTATGTCACGATCGTCACCGATCCCTCTGATTACACTGCCCTGATCGAGGCGCTGCAGGCCAATGGCGGCGAGACGGACTATGCGTTTCGCCAGAAGCTTGCCGCCAAGGCCTATGCCCGCACCGCAGCCTATGACACGGCGATCTCCAACTGGTTTGCCGAAGCGCTCGAGATCGAGACGCCGAGCTATCGGACGATCGGCGGCGTGCTGAAGGAAGCCATGCGCTACGGCGAGAACCCGCACCAGAGCGCCGGCTTCTACGTGACTGGCGAGAACCGCCCCGGCGTTGCCACGGCGGTGCTGCTGCAGGGTAAGCAGCTGTCCTACAACAACATCAACGATACCGATGGCGCCTTCGAGCTGATCGGTGAATTTGCGGCCGATCAGGGACCGGCTTGTGCCATCATCAAGCACGCCAACCCCTGCGGCGTCGCAACCGGCTCGACGCTGAAGGACGCCTATCTGCGGGCGCTGGCCTGCGACAGCACCTCTGCCTTCGGCGGCATCATCGCGCTCAACCAGCTGCTCGACGCCGAGACGGCGGAAGAGATCGTCAAGCTGTTTACCGAAGTAATCATCGCACCCGAGGTTTCCGACGAGGCGAAGGCGATCATCGCTTCCAAGAAGAACCTGCGCCTGCTGGTGACCGGCGGTCTGCCGGACCCGCGTTCGCGCGGCATTACGGCAAAGACCGTTGCCGGCGGCCTTCTGGTGCAAAGCCGCGACAGCGGTGTCATCGAGGATGTCGATCTGAAGGTCGTGACCAAGCGCGCACCGACGCCGACCGAGCTTGAAGACATGAAGTTTGCCTACAAGGTGGCAAAGCACGTCAAGTCCAACGCCATCGTCTATGCCAAGGACGGCCAGACGGCGGGAATTGGCGCTGGCCAGATGAGCCGGATCGACTCCGCCCGCATCGCCGGGCTCAAGGCCGAAGACGCGGCGAAGGCTATGGGCTGGGCCGAGCCGATGACGAAGGGGTCAGCGGTCGCATCGGAAGCCTTCTTCCCGTTTGCCGACGGTCTGCTTTCGGCGATCGCTGCCGGTGCCACCGCGGTCATCCAGCCCGGCGGGTCGATGCGCGATGCGGAAGTGATTGCGGCCGCCGACGAGCATGGTGTGGCGATGGTGTTTACCGGCATGCGTCACTTCCGGCACTAATCCAGGCTGAAGACTTTCTATCCGGCCGGTCTGTCGGCCGGATAGGGCACGGTCAGAAGCAGGATCAGGCCGGTACCGAGAAAGACGATCAGCGTCGCCATGCCGAGATGGGCCGAGCCCGTTGCATAGGCGACGATGGAAAACGACAGCGTGGCGAGAAAGCTCGTGGCGCGTCCAGACAGCGCGTAGATCCCGAAATAGCGGCCGGCCTCCGAGACATCGATGCTGCGGGCAAGGTATGACCGCGACGAGGCCTGGACCGGGCCGAAGGCGGCACCGATCAGAAGCCCGAACAGGATATAGGCCTTTTCCGCCGCGGTGCCGAACATTCCACCTGAGTCCTCCATGGAAAGCGGCATCAGGCCGAAGAAGACCTCGCCCGGGCTGGTGGAAACGATGCCGAGTGTTGCGATCAGCAGCAGGACGAGACTTGTAACCACCACCGTCTTTGATCCGAGCACGCGGTCGAGGACCCCGGCGGCGATACAGCCGAAAATCGCCACGACATTCAGGATGATGCCGTAGATGCCGATCTCGATGGTCGCCCAGCCGAACATGGCCGCCGCAAACGTGCCGCCGAGAATGATGAGGCCGTTGACGCCATCCTGATAGAGCATGCGGGCAATCAGGAAGCGGACGATGTCGGGGCGATGCTTAAGTTCACGCAGCGTGCCTGCAAGTTCGCGGAAGCCGGAGCCGACGGCCTTTGCGAGAGGCAGGCCTTTCGGGGCGTCCGGCGTGAAGAAGAACATCGGCAGGATGAATAGAAGATACCAGATCGCCGCGATCGGGCCGGTGATGCGCGCGTCCTCGCCGAGCGCCGGATCAAGCCCGAACAGCGGCGGAATGCCGAGGAGCGTCAGACCCGTTTCCGGATTGGCGGCAAGCAGCGCGACGACCGCGATCAGCACGGTCATGCCGCCGAGATAACCCAGACCCCAGGCGATGTTCGAAACCCGGCCGATATCGGCCTTGGATACGAGGCGCGGCATCATGGAATCGTTGAAGACGATGGAAAACTCCGCCGCGATCGAGGCAAGGATGATGCAGGTCACCGGCAGGGTGAGTGGCGAGCCGGGGGCGGCCTGCCAGAGCAGGAGGAGGCTTGCGATCTTGATGAGTGCAAAGCTTGCGATCCATGGCTTTCTGGCCCCCGACTGATCGGCGATCGATCCCAGGATCGGAGACAGGATGGCGATGACGACGGAGGATGCCGTCGCCATGTTGCTCCAGGTGGTCTGGGCGGAGATCGGGTCGTCGGTGAGGCGCGCGACGAAATACGGGCCGAAGATGAAGGTGATGACAACCGTGAAGAACGGCTGTGCCGCCCAGTCGAACAGCATCCAGCCCCAAATGCCGCGCCGGCCTGGTTTGGCCGGCGCCTCGTCAAGTCTTGTCTCGGCCATCTTCTTTTCCCCGGAGCCCCTGCCCTCAAGTCGACCGTGCGTGTGCCAGATCTCCAAGCAGACCGGCGGCGACGGAAATCTTCGAGAGCGTCAGATCGCCGCTTTCGCTGAGGCTCATCAGTTCGGCGCCGATGCGGTTGACGCGCAGTCGATCGCCAGCGATCCAGGCCTCCACCGGCTTCTTGTCCTTGCGGTGCTCGGTCAGGACGGCAATGACGATGTCACGGCGGGCCGATGCGAGCTGTTGCAGGCTGCGTGACAGTGCCAGGCTTTCGTAATGGTCGCTTGTGCCAATCCGCTCGCCGGCCACGATCAGCCGGTTGACGCGGAACGTTTCGGTGACGGCGAAATAGCTCTCGATGGCGCGCGCCATGCTTTCGCCGGTCCGGTCGGCAATCCGCATGATCTCCGGCACGATGACGAGGGCCGATAGCAGGCGTATCTCTTTCACGAGACCGGACGGCGCACCTTCGGCCTCCAGTTCTGCGGCAAGCGGGCCCGTTTCGGCGATGATATCGTCGGTCACGGTGGCGCGCAGCCCCTTGATGGCGGCCCTGAGCCTGGCGATGGCATCAGTCAGTTCCGTCGTGCCGATCTGCGTCTGGAGCGCGAGATAGGTGCCGATGCCGATGATGCGGGTAACCTGGGCGTAGAGATCATTCTGAACCCGGCCGGAGATCTTGCCATCCAGCTGGTCGATTTCGGCCCAGATATTCTCCAGATCGAAGCCGTCGCGAACGAGGAAGAGTGCCTTCACGACATTGGCCGCGGTGGCGCCCGTCATGTCGCTCATCATGTGGATAAAGCCCGGTCCTCCGCGGTTGATGGCTTCGTTTGCCAGCGCCGTCGCGACGATCTCGCGGTGCAGGCGGTGGCCGGCAATATCGGCGGCATAAGCCTTCTGCATTTTCGCCGGGAAATAGGCTTTCAGCACGGAAGCAAAATATGGGTCGTCCGGGATGGTGCTGTCGATGAGTGCGTCGAACAGGACGATCTTCGAGTAGGAGACGAGCACGCCGATCTCCGGTCGTGTCAGCGGTCTCCCACTGGCGTAGCGCTCGGCAAGCTCGGCGTCGTCGGGCAGAGTCTCGACCTTGCGGTTCAGCCGCCCTTCGCTTTCGAGGACCGACATCAGGCGGGCGAGCTGCTCGCGATTGGCGGCACCCTTGCGCTCGACGAGCGAAATCGCCAGTGGTTGCAGGTAGTTGTTGCGCAAGACGAGATGACCCACGTCTTCCGTCATGGAGGCGAGCAGCGTGTTGCGCTTGGCGCGGGTCAGCCTGCCGTCCTGCATGGCCGGATTGAGCGCGATCTTGATATTGACCTCGACGTCGGACGAATTGACGCCTGCGGAATTGTCAATCGCGTCGGAATTGCAGCGCCCGCCGGCCAGCGAATAGGCGATGCGGCCCTTCTGGGTAACGCCGAGATTGGCGCCCTCGCCGATGACGCTGGCACCGACTTCGCCGGCCGTGATGCGGATCGGATCATTGGCGCGGTCGCCCACTTCGGTATCGGTTTCGGACGCGGCCTTGATATAGGTGCCGATGCCGCCGAACCAGAGAAGGTCCACCTTGCTTTTCAGGATCGCCGTCAGGATCTCGAAGGGTGAGGCCGTCATCTTGTCGATACCGATCGCCGCTGCCGCCTGCTTGGTCAGCTTGACGGATTTTTCCGTGCGCGAAATGATCATTGCACCTTCAGACAGCGTCGAGCGGTCGTAATCCTGCCAGCTGGAGCGGGCAAGGGCGAACATGCGGCTGCGTTCGGCGAAGGACTTTTCGATATCCGGATCCGGATCGATAAAGATGTCGCGGTGGTCGAAGGCGGCGATCAGACGGATCTTTTCCGACAGAAGCATGCCGTTGCCGAAGACGTCGCCCGACATGTCGCCGACACCGGCGACCGAGAACGGCGTCGTCTGGATGTCGATGTCCTTTTCGCGGAAATGCCGCTTGACCGCTTCCCAGGCGCCGCGGGCGGTGATGCCCATCTTCTTGTGGTCGTAGCCCGCAGAGCCGCCCGATGCGAAGGCATCATCCAGCCAGAAGCCGGCTTCCTGCGCCAGACCGTTCGCGGTGTCGGAGAAGGTTGCCGTTCCCTTATCGGCAGCGACGACAAAGTAAGGATCGTCCTCATCGATGCGCAGCGTGTTTTCAGGCGGGACCACCTCTCCGTCGATGATGTTGTCGGTGACGGACAGAAGCGTGCGGATATAGGTCTTGTAAGCTTCCTTGCCGGCGTTGAAGAAGGCGTCGCGCGCGGCGGCGGCGGGAAGCATCTTCGGGAAGAAGCCGCCCTTGGCGCCGACGGGAACGATGACGGCGTTCTTCACCTGCTGCGCCTTCACGAGGCCCAGCACTTCGGTGCGATAATCCTCGCCGCGATCCGACCAGCGGATGCCGCCTCTAGCGACCTTGCCGAAGCGCAGGTGAACACCTTCGACTTCGGTGCCGTAGACGAAGATCTCGCGGTACGGGCGCGGTTCCGGCAGGCCGTCGAGCATGTCAGGATCAAGCTTGAACGCCAGCATCGGCTTTGCGCCGCCGTTCTCGTCCACCTGGAAATAGTTGGTGCGAAGCGTTGCGTCGATCGCGTTGACGAAGCGGCGAAGCGTGCGGTCCTCGTCGAGGTTCGGGACGTTGCCGAGCGCTTGCTCGATCGTCTCGTGCAGCTCGGTCAGCTTCCTGATACGGGCTTTTTCGGCAATCTTCGGATCGAACCCGTCGCGGAACAGGCGGAAGACGGAGGCGGAGATTTCCGGATACTTGTTGAGCGTATCGGCGATGTAGGTCTGCGAGTAGACGATGCCGGCCTGGCGCAGATAGCGCGCATAGGCGCGCAGCACGGTCACTTCGCGGGCGGAAAGACCGGCAAGCAGAACGAGTCGGTTGAAGCCGTCATTGTCGATCAATCCCTCGAAGGCTTTGAGGAACGCGTCTTCGAGCCGCTGTCCTTCGCGCGCGAGATCGATCTCACGGGCGCCTTCGAGCTGCAGTTCCATGTCGTGCAGCACGATCCGGTCCGCCTGGGGGCCGGCGTGGATTTCGAATGTCTGCTCGCTGACCACGTGAAAGCCGAGATTTTCGAGAAGCGGCACGCGGCGCGACAGGGAAAGATGCTGGTCGCGGTGGAAGATCTTTAGCGAAACGGTATTGGCATCGTCACCGGGGCGCCGGTAGAAGTCGATGCGGATTGTTTCACCCGCCGCGCAGGCGGCAATATCGGGAAGGTCGGCAAAGGTCTCTTCCGGCGAGAACGCTTCCTGGAAAGCGCGGGTGACGGACAGGCGGGGTCCGTCTTCCGCAAGCAATGCGAACCTGTCTTCCCACGGCGTCGCGATAAGGCGCACAGCCTCCTCGAGCTTTGCCTGCGCGACACGCGGCGTCTTGCCGCCGCTGCGACCAATGATCATATGGACGCGGGCAACGCGGGCTTCCGGGAAGGCCGGGTAATAGGCCGAGACGTGGCCGTCGAAGATCTCGCAGAGATATGCGCCGACCTTTTCGCGGACGATCGAATTATAATCCTCGCGCGGCACGTAGACGATGACCGAAACGAAACGGTCGAAATGGTCGATACGCGGCAGCACGCGCACGCGCGGCCTCTCGCTCAGCTCCATGATCTGTTCGCAGAAGCTCGAGAGCACGTCGAGATCGATCTGGAAGAGATCGTCGCGCGGGTAGGATTCCAGCGTGTTTTCGAGCATGCGGCCCGAATGGCTTTCCGGATCGAACCCGAAATTCTTTTCAATACGGGCGATCTTTGCGCGCAGCAGCGGCACGTCGCGGACGGACTGGGTATAGGCAGTGGAGGTGAACAGGCCGACGATGCGCAGTTCGCCGACCACATTGCCCTTCTCATCGAAGCGCTTCACCCCGACGTAATCCATATAGGCGCGACGGTGCACGACGGATTTGACGTTGGCCTTGGCGACGATGAGGAAATCCGGGCCGTCGAGAAATTCGAGGATTTCTGGCGTCGTCGTGACCTGATCCTTGCCCTGACGCAGGACGAGCACATCCGGATCGGACAGAATGCCGAGGCCCCTGCCCTTGCCGCGCTCCACCTTGGCATCGGCGCCCTTGCCCGAATAGGTGTATTCGCGCATGCCGAGGAAGGTGAAATTGTCGTTCCTGAGCCAGTCGAGAAAAGCATACGCCTCGTCGGCATCGGCCTTCTTGCCTTTTTTAGCGTTGACGAGTTGGGCCTGGGCGTCTTTGAGAACGCCGAGCATCGCGGACCAGCCGGTAATGGCCTGGTGCACCTGGTTAAGAACAAAGCGGATTCGCTCGACCAGCCCGTCGGCTTGCTCGTCGTTGAGCTGAGGCACATGGATCTGGATCAGGCTGATGTGATGGGCCGGGTCGCCGGGTCGCTCGCTCGAGTGAAGCGTCGGCTGCTTGCCGGGTTCGATGACGAGGATCGGATGGACGGCCATCGTGAGGTCGCGATAGGCCGTCGTCACCTCACCCATGACCGAATCGAACAGGAAGGGCATGTTGCGATCGATCACCGTAATGATCGAAACGGGCATTCCATCGGGCTCGACGCCATCGAGTGTCTCGATCGTGACGTCGGCCTTCATGCGCGTCCAGGCTTTCAGCCTTCTGGCGGCATGCCCGGCGCAGAGTGCGAGCATTTCGGGCGTGTAGTTTTCGAGATCGTCACTGCTGGCGCGGCTGAAGATCAGGAAGGGATCGAGATGGTCCTCCATGCCGGAAGCGGCCGCAATCTTGCCCGCCTTCTCGATCTGCTTGTCCCGCTTCGGGTTTTGCCGGCCTGCCATCTGTCTCTCCCTAAATTTTTTCTCAACGTGCGATAAAACGCAGCCAATGTCATTATGCTTTGCCGCGGTGTCTCACCGGTGCTTGCGGCTGGAATTTGTCATAGGCGTGTCACGTCTTGTTGACATGCCGACACAGAAATCCGATCAACGGTTCGATAACGTCGAAAGCAAGCATCATGCAGGGTAATTCAGGCGCGGTCATCGTCATTTCCAGCCATGTGATCCGTGGCTCGGTCGGTAACCGGGCCGCCGTCTTCGCGCTCGAGACCCTGGGATATCCCGTCTGGGCCATGCCGACCGTCGTTCTGCCCTGGCATCCCGGGCACGGTCCTTCGACGCGCCTGACGTTTCCCGAATCGGATTTCGACAAGGCTATAGACGATCTCATCCGGGCGCCATGGCTCGGCGAAGTGAAGGCGGTGCTGACGGGCTATTTCGGCAATGCCGCGCAGCCGCGTGCCGTGGCACGACTGATCGAGGCGCTGCGGAAAAACAACCCGGACCTTATCTATGTCTGCGATCCCGTGATGGGCGATCTCGGCGGGCTCTATATCCCGCAGCCGACAGCCGAAGCAATCCGCGACGAGCTTCTGCCGCTTGCCACCATCGCCACACCGAACCGATACGAGCTTGCCTGGCTCTCGGGTGCACCGCTCGATGATAACAATGCGATCATGGAGGCGGCAATCGCGCTCGGGCCGCCGCGGATGCTGGTGACCTCGGCCGTGCCGATGATGACAGGCAGTACAGGCAATCTCTATCTCACCGGCAATCATGCGCTGCTGGCTGAACACCGGCTGATCGACCACGCCCCGAACGGGCTCGGAGACCTGCTCTCAGCGGTTTTTCTCGCCCGCGTCATGTCCGGCATGGATGAAGAGAAAGCCCTGCAAACAACGACTGCCAGCGTGTTCGAAGTGCTGGCGCGTTCGGTAAAGCGCGGGGCCAACGAGCTGACGCTGGAAATGGATGCCGCCAGCCTCTCGACGCCGATGGCGATGGTCCAGATGCGCCGGCTCGTGCATCCCCTTAAGAGGCGCAAGCCGTAAGCTCAAAGAGCATGCCCATCCACACAATGGCCGTTGATTCTCGTCTGGCTGCACGATAATCGTGAGCCATGAGCGAATTTCCAGAAAAACTGCTTTCGGGCTACCGTAACTTCATGAGTGGTCGTTACAGCGACGAGCGGGAGCGCTACCGTGCGCTCGCCGATACCGGCCAGAAGCCGCATACGCTCCTGGTTGCCTGTTGCGACAGTCGCGCGGCGCCCGAGACGATCTTCGACTGCGGTCCGGGAGAACTCTTCGTGGTCCGCAACGTCGCCAACATGGTACCGCGCTACGAGCCCGACAGCCAGTTTCACGGGACATCGGCTGCGGTTGAATACGCGGTGCAGGTGCTCGAGATCCGCAATATCGTTGTCATGGGCCACGGCCGCTGCGGCGGTATCCAGGCAGCGCTCGACGCTTCCATGAAGCCGCTGTCGGAGGGTGATTTCATCGGCAAGTGGATGGGTTTGGTCAGGCCTGCGGCCACGCAGATCCAGAGCAACGACCTGATGACCCAGAGCGAGCGTCAGACAGCGCTCGAACGGGTGTCGATCCGCAATTCGATCGCCAATCTGCAGACCTTCCCCTTCGTCCGCAATCTCATGGAAAAGGGAGAACTCGACATTCACGGCGCCTGGTTCGATATCTCGACCGGCGAGTTGTGGGTGATGAACGAGAAGGGCGATTTCACCCGGCCAGACATCAGTGTACCGGCGATCGACGCCGAGCAGAGCCCGGCCTGATCATTTCAACCGTGTAACGGCTCAGCCGCCGTCGATCTGGGCGCCCATGTATGCGATCGCCTGCTGGTAGACGGTTGCCGCGTTCCAGCCTTGGATGGCGACGAAATTCGGCTCGCCCTGCTGGTAACCGGCGCCTGTACGCCAGCCATGACCCTTGAGGAAGTTGGCGGTCGATGCCAGGGCATCGGCGCGCGAACGGACCATGTCGATATGGCCGTCACCGTCGCCATCGGCGCCGTAGCGGATGACGTTGAGCGGCAGGAACTGGGTCTGGCCGATTTCGCCATGCGCTGCACCCTTTGCAGTGGTGCTGAGATCACCGCGGGCAACGAGCTGCAGGGCAGCGTAAAGCTGTTCGGTAAAGTATGCCGAACGGCGGCAGTCATAGGAAAGCGTTGCGACGGCTGACAGCGTATGCTGGTCGCCCATGTAATTGCCGAAACCGGTTTCCATGCCCCAGATCGCCAGGATCGGACCGGCCGGAACGCCGTAGCGGCGCTCGATCGACGCAAACAGCGCTGCGTTGGATTTCTTCATGGACTTGCCGCGCGAGATGATCGTTGCGCCACCGCGCTTCTTCATGAACTCGTCGAAGGAAAGCTTGAAGCTTTTCTGGCCGCGGTCGGCGCGAATGGTCGGGCGGTTGTAGACGACGTTGGCAAAGGCGCGGTCGAGAACTGCAGGGCTGATACCCTTGGACGGTGCCTGCTGCTTGAAATCGGCGACCCAGCGGTCGAAACCGGCTCCATCATTGCCGCAGGCGGCGGCAAAGGCCGGGGCTGCGGTTGCAAGCGTTGCTGCTGCGATCAATCCTGCCAGAATAGTCTTCATCATGCGGTCAAACCCGTCGAAAGTCCGGATTGCTTGGCCGAAAGCTTCCGGAAGAATTGCGCTATATTCGGCCTTATGACCCCAGTGGCGGATAATCGCAATTCATCTTCCCATGAATAGTTCGTGAAGAGAGACGAATCGAAAAAACCCCGTCATTTCTGACGGGGCTTTCTAAGCGGATTTGCTTAATAAAGTACGTTACTTATTAAGCAGCAACCGTGCGTGGCTTGATGAGACCGCGATTGACCAGAAGTTCGGCGATCTGGATCGCGTTCAGCGCGGCACCCTTGCGCAGGTTGTCGGAGACGACCCAGATGTTGAGGCCGTTTTCGACGGTTGCGTCTTCGCGGATACGCGAAATGTAGGTCGCATCTTCACCGGCACATTCGAGAGGCGTGATGTAGCCACCGTCTTCGTGCTTGTCGATCACGAGGCAACCCGGCGCTTCGCGCAGGATATCGCGGGCCTGATCGGCCGTGATCTCGTTTTCGAACTCGATGTTGACGGATTCGGAGTGGCCGATGAAGACCGGAACGCGAACGGCCGTGCAGGTGACACGGATCTTCGGGTCGAGCATCTTCTTGGTCTCGGCCAGAACCTTCCACTCTTCCTTCGTGTAGCCGTCTTCCATGAAGCTATCGATATGCGGGATGACGTTGAAGGCAATACGCTTGGTGAACTTCTTCGATTCGACCGGATCGGCCACGAACACGGCGCGCGTCTGGGTGAAGAGTTCGTCCATGCCTTCCTTGCCGGCACCGGACACCGACTGGTAGGTGGAAACGACGACGCGCTTGATCTTGGCAAAGTCGTGAAGCGGCTTCAGCGCGACGACGAGCTGGGCCGTCGAGCAGTTCGGATTGGCAATGATGTTCTTCTTGGAGAAGCCGACGATGGCATCGGGGTTCACTTCCGGAACGATAAGCGGCACTTCGGAATCGTAGCGCCAGGCGGACGAGTTGTCGATAACGACGCAGCCCTGCGCACCGATCTTCGGCGACCACTTCTTGGAGGCATCGCCGCCGGCTGACATCAGGCAGATGTCGGTATCGGAGAAATCGTAGTTCTCGAGGTTGGACACCTTGAGCGTCTTGTCACCGAAGGAGACTTCCGTGCCCTGGCTGCGGGCGGAGGCGAGTGCGACGACTTCGTCAGCCGGAAAACCACGTTCGGCCAGAATGTTCAGCATTTCCCTGCCGACATTGCCGGTTGCTCCGGCGACTGCGATCTTGAAACCCATTTCTTTGCTCTCTTTCTGTCTCTCCTCGGTTTTCTGAGGGGGAAGCCCGTGTCGCGCGCGACGCGGTGTTCCTTGTCCCCGGCCGTACCGGGGAGAGAGCGGTGGCCAGAGACGTCAGACGATAATTTTCGTCGTCGTTTTGGCCGTGGTTTTGTCGGAAACCGAAAGGGCAACATCCAGCCGCCCGGCAGATACTGCCAGGTCATAGCACGCAGCAAAGCGAAAGTCGCGGCGAAGCATGGACACTCCTTTTCCAACGCTGCTCATAAAAGATTTTGCCACAGAGTCAAGGTTGATGCGATCGGACATCGGCGCCGTTATCACGTTTCTGTCATTGCACTGTCATCGCATGGGGCTATGCCCGAACCTCTATGCGACGCAACGACGGGGGTTTTCCATGCGTATGCTTCTTGCTGCCTTTGCAGCCACCACAATTCTTTCCGGCGGCGTGCAAGCTGCCCACGCCGCAAACGTTTTTCCGCTTGATCGGGCGACGATCCTGACCGGCTCTCCATTCGATTTCAAGGTCGAGTTCAGCTCGGTCGTGAAGCCTGAGGACGTCAAGATCACCGTCAACGGCCAGGACTACAAGTCTCTGTTCGGCAAGGATGTCGAGTTCGTTGCAGAAGAGAAGAACAAGGACAAGGTCCTCGGTTCCGCCGTCGTGCTGCGCGCACTGACGATCGCGAATGCCGGCGACTACAAGGTTGAGGTGTCTGCTGGTCCGGAAACCAAAAGCGTGACCTGGAACGTCTACGGCACCGCGGCGCAGCCAAAGGCCAAGAACGTGATCTTCCTGATCGGTGACGGTCTTTCCGTGGCGCATCGCACTGCTGCCCGCATCATGGCCAAGGGCATGACCGAGGGCAAGGCGAACGGTCGTCTCGCGATGGACGACATCCCGCCGGCAGCCTTTGTCGGTACGTCCGCGACGGACGCTGTCGCCACCGACAGCGCCAACACGATGTCGGCCTATATGACCGGCCACAAGACAGCCGTGAACGCAATCGGCGTCTATGCCGACCGCACGCCTGACTCGATGGACGATCCGAAGGTTGAAACATACGCGGAAGCGGTCCGCCGCCAGACGAAGAAGTCGATCGGCATCGTCACGACCGCAGAAGTTCAGGACGCAACACCCGCAGCCGTCGTCGCCCATACCCGCAAGCGTGGCGACAAGGCGGAGATCAACGGCATGCTGTTCGACGTCAAGCCGGACGTCCTGCTCGGCGGCGGTTCCGCCTACTTCCTGCCCCAGGCGACGCCTGGATCCAAGCGCAAGGACGACAAGGACTATATCGCCCTGTTCAAGGATGCAGGCTACATGCTTGCGACCAGCAAGGCTGAACTGGCGACGGCCGCCGGCACCAATACCAGCAAGATCCTCGGCCTGTTCCACACCGGCAACATGGACACGACGCTTGACCGCGAATTCCTGAAAAAGGGCACGACGGCGAAGTTCCCGGATCAGCCGGGCCTCGTCGACATGACCAAGGTCGCGCTCGACACGCTGTCGAAGAACCCGGACGGCTTCTTCCTGATGGTCGAAGCTGCAAACATCGACAAGATGTCCCATCCGCTGGACTGGGACCGTGCGGTCGTCGATACGATCGAATTCGACAAGGCGATCGCCGCAGCCCGCGAATTTGCCGACAAGAACCCCGACACGCTGATCATCGTCACCGGCGACCATACCCACGGTGTTTCGATCATCGGTACGGTCAACGATGAAAAGCCGGGCGACGACATGCGCGAAAAGGTCGGGACCTATGCCGAGGCAGGTTTCCCGAACTATATGGACGAGAACAAGGATGGTTATCCTGACAAGGTCGATGTTACCAAGCGCCTGTTCCTGAACGCCAATAACGGCCCTGATCATTACGAGACATTCCGTCCGAAGCTCGACAATCCCTTCGTTCCCGCCATCCAGAACGAAAAGAAGGAATATGTCGCCAACGAAGCCTACAAGGATATCCCGGGCGCTGTTCTCGTGACCGGCATCATTCCGAAAAGCGCCGACAGCGGCGTCCATGCGGTTGACGATGTCGTGCTTCAGGCTGCCGGCCCGGGTTCAGAAGGTTTTTGCGGCTACATGGAGCAGAGCGATGTCTACCGGGTTCTCGCAGAGACTTTCGCGCTTGGCGCAAAGCAGACCAACTGATCAGACCGACTGGGTCTGAACGACCAGGGTTAAAGAGGGGGCATGTCCTGTGGCGTGCCCCTATCTACTTTAGATATCGCGGGACTTGAAGATATGCCTCAGCTGCAGGATGATGACGGCGCTCGACAAGGGAGAGTGATCATGGGAGCGCTCGAGATGGTCGACCGTCGCCAGATGCTCAAGACCTCGCTTGGCATCATTGCCGGCCTGCCGCTGCTGATATCAGGCGCAACCGCCCGCGCAGAAAACGGCCTTTCCTTCGACGAACTCTATGGCAAGGTCAGCGTTCTCGGTCTGGAATTTTCCGACAAGGTCAGGCGGCTGAACGGCCAGGAGATCGCCATGCGCGGTTTCATGGCGCCACCGCTGAAGGCGGAAGCCTCGTTCTTTGTTCTGACCGAAGTGCCGATGTCGATCTGCCCGTTCTGCTCCACCGATGCGGACTGGCCAGACAATATCGTCGTTGTCTATCTCGATGAGAAGCAGACATTCACCCAGCCAAGCCAGACGATCGAGGTGCGCGGCACGCTCGAGATGGGCTCGTGGACCGATCCGGACACCGGCTTCGTGAGCCTGCTGCGGATCCGACAGGCGGAATACGGTACGGTCTGACGACATGATGCCTCTGAAGGTGCAATCCCTCGCCGTCTCGTTTCCCGGTCTGGCGACACCGGTTCTTTCCATCGCGAACCTTGAGATCGCCGCCGGTAGCCGCGTTGCGCTGACGGGCGGGTCGGGATCGGGCAAGAGCACGCTTCTCAATATCATTGCGGGGCTGGAGCGTGTCGGTAGGGGCCATGTGGTCTGGGGCGGGCAGGATATCGCCAGACTGTCGGAAGGCCGGCGAGACCGCTGGCGGGCCGAAAATGTGGGCCTCGTGATGCAGGATTTCCATCTGTTTGCGGGCCTCTCCGCGCTGGATAACGTGCTGCTGCCGGCAAGGCTTTCGCGGGTCTCGACCCCGGATTTGGTGAAAAGAGCACATGAGCTGATCGAGACCGTGGGGTTGAAGCGTACCGGCCAGCCCGTCGAGACCATGTCGCGCGGAGAGATGCAGCGGGTAGCGATCGCCCGGGCGTTGCTGCGCAAGCCGGGTATCATCATTGCCGACGAGCCGACGGCAAGCCTCGATGTCGAAAACGGCGAGGCGGTCGGGGATCTGCTTTTGTCGGTCGCGGCCGGTGCCGGCAGCACACTTGTTGTGGCGACGCACGACCAACGCATGATCGAACGCCTCGACCGGCGCATCGTGCTCAGGGGCGGGTGCATCGTCGGCGATGATGTTGTCGGGGAGGTGGCGGCATGATCCGTTTTATCATCGCCGACCTGCGGCGTCTCTGGCTGGGCTGCGCCGTCGTGGTGCTTCTGGTTGCCTTAGCTACGGCGCTCGGGGTTGCCGTGACCCTGCAGGAACGGTCGCTGCGTCTCGGCAGTGCCCGCGCCGCCGACAAGTTCGATCTGGTGATCGGCGCCTCCGGCAGCGAAACGCAGCTGATCCTCTCCTCGATCTTTCTCCAGCCCGCGCCGCTGCCGCTGGTCGATGGAGAGCTACTTTCGAAACTTGCCGCCGATCCGCGTGTCGCCTGGGCAGCTCCCGTCGGTTTCGGCGATTCCTTTGCCGGCTATCCGATCGTGGGAACGACGACGACGCTTGTGACCAGCACGACGCCGGGCTTTGGCGAGGGGCGTACGTTTGCCGCGGAAGGCGAAGCGGTTCTCGGCGCTTCCGTCATTCTTCCGGTCGGCGCCGTCGTCAAGCCGATACATGGAACAGCCGAAACCGGTGGTCCAACCCATACGGACATCGCATACAAGGTCGTGGGCAAGCTGAAACCGACCGGCACGCCATGGGACCGCGCCATTCTCGTGCCGATCCAGGCCGTATGGCACGTTCATGGTTTAGGCGCTGAGCATGAGCACGAGGACGCAAGCACGGAGCCTGCGGCAGCTGTCGCCTCTACCACCCATGACGAAGACCATCATCACGGCGGCATCGATCCGGATGCGCCGCTCGTCGAGGATTTCGGGGCTGATACCCCCGGCCTTCCAGCGATTCTGGTCAAACCGAAGTCGATTGCCGATGCCTATCGCCTGCGTCAGGCCTATCGCGGCAATGGCACGGTGGCGGTCTTTCCCGGCGAGGTGCTGACCGGCCTTTATGCGACGCTTGGCGATGCGAAAATGGTGTTGAGTGCGGTCGCTGCGGGATCGCAGGCTCTTGTCGCGGCGGCACTGGTGCTGGTGACGGTGATCCATGTGGGGCAACGGCGCCGGCAGATCGGCGCGCTGCGCGCGTTCGGGGCACCGCGCGGCGCCGTCTTCCTGATCGTGTGGCTGGAGCTTCTTCTCCTGGTTGCGCTCGGCATCGGGCTCGGCTTCGTCTTCGGGCTACTGGCAGCGCAGTTCGGCGCCCATCTGTTTACCGCGAAAAGCGGGGTCATCCTGCCGGTCAGGTTCACGAGAGACGACGTACGTCTGGCACTTTTTCTGCTGGGCTTTGCAGCGGTCCTTTCGGCCGTGCCGGCACTTCTTGCCTATCGGCAGTCGCCCGCCCAGGCGCTTCGCTCCTGACCACTCCGGGCTACGTCATTAGACGAAAGTCATAAGCCGAAAGCATGTCTCATCCGGCGTGCCAAATTCTGTCACTCTGCAACGATTGCGCTAACCTGTCTGGCCGAGGAGGAGAATGGCCGGACAGGAAGGCACGGAGTTCATCTTGTTGGGAGGACGACAATGGCACACGTCGCAACGGCAGCCCGGACGAAGGCTAGCCCCATGACGCGCGAGGAAAAGAAGGTCATCTTCGCCTCGTCGCTGGGTACCATTTTCGAATGGTATGATTTCTATCTCTACGGAACGCTTGCCGTCATCATCGGCCGGCAGTTCTTTTCGGCGTTTCCGCCCGCCACGCAGGCCATCTTTGCACTGCTGGCCTTTGCTGCAGGCTTTCTCGTCCGCCCCTTCGGCGCACTGGTCTTCGGACGGCTCGGCGATCTTGTCGGACGCAAATATACCTTCCTGGTCACGATCGTGATCATGGGCCTATCGACATTCTTTGTCGGTCTTCTGCCGAGCTACGAGCAGATTGGTGCAACGGCGCCCATCCTTCTCATCGCGCTGCGCATGTTGCAGGGCCTGGCGCTCGGTGGCGAATACGGTGGTGCTGCTGTCTATGTGGCGGAGCACGCCCCGCCCGGTCGCCGCGGATTTTACACGGCCTGGATTCAGACGACGGCGACGCTTGGCCTGTTGCTGTCGCTCGCCGTCATCGTGACGCTGCGCGTCAACATGGGTGAAGAAGCCTTCGCCACCAGCTATCCGGTCATATTCGGTCTGCTGGGCGGCTGGCGCATTCCGTTCCTCGGATCGGCACTGCTGCTTGCCGTCTCCATCTACATCCGCTTGCAGATGAACGAGTCTCCCGTCTTCCAGAAGATGAAGGAAGAAGGCACCCGTTCGAAGGCGCCTCTGACGGAAGCCTTCGGCACCTGGAAGAACGGCAAGATCGTGCTGATAGCACTGTTCGGCCTTGTCGTCGGCCAGGCCGTCGTCTGGTATACCGGCCAGTTCTACGCGCTGTTCTTCCTGCAGAGCATCCTGAAAGTCGACCTTCTGACGGCGAACGTACTGATTGCCTGGTCGCTTCTTCTCGGCACACCATTCTTCCTCGTCTTCGGTGCGCTGTCTGACCGCGTGGGCCGCAAATGGGTCATTCTGGCAGGCTGCGCGCTCGCAGCGGTCACGTACTTCCCGCTGTTCCACGCATTGACCAATACCGCCAATCCGACCTACGCGGCAGCGATCAAAAACGTCCAGATCCAGGTTTCGGCGGATCCGGCGACATGCGGATCCCTGTTCGACCCGGTTGGTATCAGAACCTTCACGCAGCCCTGCGACGTCGCGCGACGCACGCTGTCGCAGCAGGCGTTTACCTACACGCTGGTGCCAGCAGCCGCCGGTGCGCCAACCACGGTCAGCGTGGCGGGCACGGACGTTCCCGTTGCCAATGTGACGTTGCCGGACGGCAAGACCGAAACCTTCGCCCAGCGTCTCGGTCCGGCCAGCGTGGCAGCCGGCTACCCTGCCGCCAACGATGCTGCCAAGGTGCGTGTGGATGGCTTCTTCGCGGTGTTCGGCAATGCCCAGGCTTTGACGGTCATCGCCATTCTCTGGGTCATGGTCGTCTATGTGACGATCGTCTACGGCCCGATCGCCGCGGCGCTGGTGGAGTTTTTCCCGACACGCATCCGCTATACCGCCATGTCGCTGCCGTATCACATCGGCAACGGCTGGTTCGGCGGGCTGCTGCCGGCCACCTCCTTCGCGATCGTTGCCTCGACCGGGGATATCTATGCCGGCCTCTGGTACCCGGTCGGCTTTGCCGTTCTCACGATCATCATCGGCGCGGTCTTCGTGAAGGACCGGCGCAATATCGATCTTAACGACTGATCAGTCATCAAAAAGAAGGGCCCGGCGGAGACGTCGGGCCCTTCGTCGTTTCAGGGAAGTGGTCCCCTCGCGGGATGCCTCAGGCCGAAAGACCGGCAAATTCCTTGAGGATGGCGTCGCCCATGTCGCCGGTGCCGACCTGGCGGCAGCCGTCAGCCATGATGTCGCCGGTGCGGATGCCCTGGTCGAGTACCGTGGCGATCGCCTTTTCCAGGTTGTCGGCTTCGGTGATCATGTTGAACGAATAACGCAGGCACATGGCAAACGACGCGATCATGGCGATCGGGTTGGCAATGCCCTTGCCGGCAATATCCGGTGCCGAACCATGGACCGGCTCATAAAGCGCCTTGCGCTTGCCGGTCTTGCCATCGGGGGCGCCGAGGGACGCGGACGGCAGCATGCCGAGCGAACCCGTCAGCATGGCCGCAACGTCGGAGAGCATGTCGCCGAACAGGTTGTCGGTGACGATGACGTCAAACTGTTTAGGGGCGCGAACCAGCTGCATGCCGCCGGCATCGGCCAGCATGTGGTCCAGCTTCACATCGGAATACTTGGCCTTGTGGATCTCGGTGACGACCTGGTTCCACAGCACGCCGGATTTCATCACGTTGCGCTTTTCCATCGAGCACACGGCATTCTTGCGGGTGCGCGCCAGTTCGAAAGCAACGCCTGCGATGCGTTCGATCTCGTAGGTGTCGTAGATCTGGGTATCGATGCCGCGCTTCTGGCCGTTGCCGAGATCGATGATTTCCTTCGGCTCACCGAAATAGACGCCGCCGGTCAGTTCGCGGATGATCAGGATGTCGAGCCCGTCCACCAGTTCGGGTTTCAGCGAAGAGGCGGCGGCAAGCGCCGGATAGCAGATGGCCGGGCGCAGATTTGCGAAAAGCTCCATATCCTTGCGCAGACGCAGCAGGCCGGCTTCCGGGCGCACCTCATAGGGCACACTATCCCATTTCGGACCGCCGACGGCGCCGAACAGGACGGCATCGGCCGCCATCGCTTTTTCCATATCCGCGTCGGAAATGGCGGCGCCATGCGCATCATAGGCGCAGCCGCCGACCAGACCTTCGTCGGTGACGAAATCGGCACTCATGGCGTCGTTCATATGGGCGATGATCTTGCGCACTTCGCCCATGGCCTCTGGACCGATGCCATCACCGGGAAGCAGGAAAAGGTGTTTTGCCATTGTGCAGATGTCCTTGATTGTTCAGGCGGCGGTTGGGCAGCTGTTTCAGGAAGCGCCGGCACCGATGCGTGCGGTCACTTCGATCTCGATTTTCATTTCAGGGGTGGTGAGGCCGCAGACGATCATGGTCGCTGCCGGCCGAATCTGGGCAAATACCGATCCGACGACCTCGACCACGGCATCGTAGTCGGCCATGTCGACGAGATAATAGCGCACGCGGACCACGTCCTTCAGGCTGCTGCCGGCTTCGCCAAGCGCTTTTGCGATAGTGGCGAGCGCGTTGCGGGTCTGGTCAGCGACATCGTCAGGCATCACCATCAGGGCATAGTCATAGCCCGTCGTGCCCGAGACATAGACCATGTCACGGTCAACAACTGCGCGGGAATAGCCGATCCGCGCTTCGAAGGGTGATCCCGAGGAGATATGCGTGACCATCTGATGACCCTCAGAGCCAGGGGCGTTTCGTGCTGTTCTTGTCCTCGAAACTCGAGATCACGGCGTCGCTCTTTAATGTCGAAGCAATATCGTCGAGACCTTCCAAGAGGATCTGGCGTCGGCCGGGATCGATGTCAAAATGCAGCGAGCCGCCATCCGGACCTGTGATCTTCTGCGCTTCGAGATCGATCGAAATGACGGCATTGGAGCCGCGATCCGCATCGTCGAGCAGCTTTTCGAGATCTTCTGGAGACACGATGATCGGCAGGATGCCGTTCTTGAAACAGTTATTGTAGAAAATATCGGCAAAGCTGGTCGAGATCACGCAACGGATGCCGAAATCGAGAAGTGCCCAAGGCGCGTGCTCACGCGACGAGCCGCAGCCGAAATTGTCGCCAGCCACCAGGATCTTGGAATTGCGATAGGCCGGCTTGTTCAAGATGAAATCCGGGTTTTCTGACCCATCCTGATTGTAGCGGGATTCTGCAAACAGTCCCTTGCCGAGACCGGTTCGCTTGATCGTCTTCAGGTAGTCCTTGGGAATGATCATGTCGGTGTCGATGTTGACGACCGGAAGCGGCGCTGCGACGCCTGTGAGTTGCGTGAACTTGTCCATGATCTGCCTCCAAGGGAGTTGTCGTGAAGGCCAAATAAAGCAATTTGCCACCGATTTGAAGGGCATTATGCCTTCAACCGGTACTCCGCTGCGCCAGAGCGCGCAGGCGGAGCGAACATGATGACGCTAGAGGTCGATGATGGTACCGCGGCCGTCGTTCCACACACGGATATCACGGCTGGCCGGCTTTGGTCCGAACGATTTCGCTCGCACAGGTACAGGGTTCAACCTGGTCGAGATCGCCCTACCAATTGAAAGAAGGACGAGAATGCCGGCAAATGCGACGGTCAGAGACGCTGTAAAGAGCGCCGCCATGGCAAGCACCGCAATAGCTGAGGCGACGACGAAAAATGCACGAATGTTTTGCATGGATCATACCTTTCAACGTCTGAAATGTGGGACCGGCGGGCCTCGCTTACAAGTGGTTTCGCGACCTCCTGTCTTGCCGAGGGCCAAAAAGCTTGTCACAACCACGTTATGACTTTTCCCAATGATTACATGGTCCCGAAGCGATGGCCGCTTTGATCCGGCGCTCGCTCCTGAGCGTTCCCGCGAGCAACACCCGTGCGCTTTCGAAAATCCCGCAGCTCGACTGCGACGGCGTGATTTTCGATCTGGAGGATTCCGTGGCCTCCGGGCAGAAGGCGGAAGCGCGGGATAACCTCCGCAGAAGCTTTGCCAAGCTGAATTCCGATGGTCTCGAGACGGCTATCCGGATCAATCCGCTCACAAGCGAATTCGGTCCTGCGGATCTCGAGCTCATCGTCGAACTTCTGCCGGATGCGGTGGTCATTCCCAAGGTTGAGCATGCGGACGACGTCCGGGTGATCGCCGAGCGCCTTTCTCAGGCGGGCGTGCCGGAGAGGGTCTCTATCTGGGCGATGATCGAAACGCCGCTCGGCGTCCTCAACGCCGCCGAAATCTCGAGCGTGGGCGGACGGATCAAATGCCTCGTCGTGGGGCTCAACGATCTTCGCAAGGCAACGGGTGTTTTGCCGCAACCGGGGCGGGCCAATCTCATACCCTGGTTGATGCAGGTCGTGCTGGCGGGCAGGGCCTATGGTGTCGATGTGATCGACAGCGTGTTTAACGATTTCAAGGACGAAGCCGCGTTCGAAGCCGAGTGCGCCCAGGGCCGCGCCATGGGATTTTCAGGCAAGATGCTGATCCATCCGGCGCAGATCGACGCGGCCAACCGTCATTTCGGTCCTGATGATGATGCGCTTGAAGAGGCGCGCGCCATCATCGAGGCCTTCCGCCAGCCGGGAGCCGAAACGCTCAACGTCATCAACCTCGACGGCCGCATGGTCGAGCGTCTGCATCTCGAAGATGCGGAAAAGCTCGTCGCCAGCGCGGCGGTCATCGCCAACAGAAAGAGAAAGCCATGAAAGTATATCGTTTCATCACCGGTCCTGACGATGCCGCCTTTTGTCACCGGGTGACGGCGGCGCTGAACAAGGGCTGGGAACTCTCCGGTTCGCCAAGCTACGCCTTCAACGGCAAGACGGGCGAGATGCATTGCGGCCAGGCCGTGATGAAGACCGTAGAAGGCAAGGAATACAGCCCCGAGATGAAGCTCGGCGAGCAGTAAAAAGCTAGGCCGAGGTGTGTCTGCCAGCGTTGGATCAGCGCTGGCTTGCTTCCTCGGCGCTCGCCTCGATGCGCTCCATGTCGTCGTCACTCAGGCCGAAGTGATGGCCGATCTCGTGAATGAGGACGTGGGTGATGATATCGCCCAGCGTTTCCTCGTTCTCTGCCCAGTAATCGAGGATTGGCCGGCGATAAAGCCGGATGCGATTCGGCAGTTCGCCGGTTTCCACCGTAAACCGCTCGGAAATGCCACGTCCTTCGAACAGGCCCAAGAGGTCGAACGGCGTTTCGAGCGCCATGTCTTCAAAAACGTCGTCGTCCGGAAACTCCTCGACCTCAATGGTGAGGTTCGTCGTGAGTTTGCGGAATTCGTCCGGAAGGTGGCTGTAGGCTTCTAATGCCAGCGACTCGAACGTGCTGATCGTCGGCGCATGGCGATCCTGCCAATCATCGGTCTGGTCAATGCGGGCCATGGGATCTCCTTCCAACTCAGGCACATATAATACCTGAAGCAGCTATTTCGAGAAAAGAATCATTGCGATAGCTTTTAGAGGAAAAGATTCCTGATCGGGAGCTGTTGACTCTTTGCCACGTGTCTGGAATCCATAAGAACATAAAGCGAACATTATCGATGGAGTTAACGCCATGGCCAAAGGTGCCTGGGCGCGGGAGAGACTTTTGCCCTGCGCAAGCCGATCTCGGAGACGGAAAGCGGTTGGCGAGCTTGCTCGTGATGCTCGCGTCTGGTCTGGATTGGAACCCGCATGACCGCCTGTTTTCGATTCCCTCTGGCGCATGGACAGAGGCGTATTCTGACACTCGTGTTCCCGCGTCTGTCAACCGACAGAATCGCGCGCCGCCGCTGGGGTATGGACTGGCGGTCTTCCCGCCATCACGATCATCCACCGATCATCCACCGATCGTCTTTGCCGGGCGCCACGCCGACAGGATGTGCCTGACAGCGCTCGACGCCGCCGCCGAACGCCTTAACCTGAAGCTGGGACAGGGCGTTTCAGAAGCGCGAGCGATCTTTCCGGAGCTCGACGTGATGGACGAAGACGATGATGCCGACGCGGCGCTTCTGATGGCGCTCTCCGACTGGTGCGACCGATATACGCCACTGGTGACGCTAGAAGGGCGAAACGGGCTCTCTCTGGATATCACGGGCTGTGCGGATTACGGTGGCGGAGAGCAGGTCTTGCTCGGCAATGCCTCCCGCAGACTCCGTCAGATGGGTTTCGACGTCAAAGGGACACTCGCATCTTTGCCGGGCGTGTGGAGCGATTCTGCTTCTGCCGCGGACGGAAACTGTGGCGGCGCGTTGTTTCGATCGAGTGACGTCCGAGCCTTTTCAGAGATATCGCAGCGACACAGCAGCCGGTTAGGCATCACTGCCTCCGATCACGGATCGTTGATAAGGGGGTTATGATATGTCAATTACCGGGCTGGATTCTTTCTTGACATCGCTTGTCCTCTTTTGCAAAAAGTCTGTATCGAGGTCAATGTTCTCCAGGTCGATCCAAAATGCTGGTTTGCAGTTGCAATTACATCACCGAAAGGGAGATCAAGGATACGATCATCCAACTCCTCACTGAGGACTGTTGGCAGCTGATCGTTCCCGTCAAGGTCTACCATGCGATGGAAAAACGCGGCCGTTGCTGCGGTTGCTTTCCCAATGTCGTTGATCTGATCATCAAGACCACTGAGGAATATCACGCCCAGCGGCACTCGACGGAAGCTGACGTGATCGTCTATATGTCGCGCTTGAAACAACTCCACGAAGAAAACAGGAGAGCGGACATTGAAAGGCGACTTACAGGTCATCGAGCGGCTTAACGAGGCACTTTTCCTCGAACTTGGCGCTGTGAACCAATACTGGCTGCACTATCGTCTCCTGCATGATTGGGGTTTTACCAAGCTTGCCAAGAAGGAGCGGGCCGAATCCATCGAAGAGATGCAGCATGCCGATCGTCTGATCGACCGCATCATCTTTCTCGAGGGTCATCCGAACCTTCAGACGCTGGCACCGCTTCGCATCGGTCAGAACGTCAAGGAAGTTCTAGAGGCCGATCTGGCTGGTGAATACGATGCCCGCACCGCCTACAAGGCGTCGCGTGATATCTGTCACGCCGCCGGAGACTATGTCTCCATGAAGCTTTTCGAACAGCTGCTGATGGATGAAGAGGGTCATATCGACTTCCTGGAAACGCAGCTCGAACTTCTCTCGAAGATCGGCGAAGAGAGATACGGCCAGCTCAACGCGGAATCAGCCGACTCCGCTGAGTAAAGCTCAAATCATCGACACTCTATCGCTCGAGCCCGGTGGAAGTTGCTTTCACCGGGCTATGCTTTATCCGACCAGCGCTAATCGGACGTGCAATCAGCCCGCCGGCGAGAGGTGGGCAAATTCCGCGACGACCCGGTCATAGACCGAGCGCTTGAACGGCACGATCAGGCCGGGCAGATCCTGCATCGGCTTCCATTCCCAGGCATCGAATTCAGCCGTATGGCCGCCCGGCGGCGGGTTGATGGCGATCTCGCTTTCATCGCCGTCAAAGCGGAAGGCAAACCAGCGCTGCGTCTGGCCGCGATACTTTCCCTTCAGTCCGATACCGATCAGGTGTTCCGGAAGATCGTAATTGATCCACTCGCCGGCTTCGGCAAGCAGCGTGACGGAACGCATGCCCGTTTCTTCGTAGAGTTCACGATAGGCGGCGGGCAGGGGATCTTCGCCCTTGTCGATCCCGCCCTGCGGCATCTGCCACAGTTGCGGAGACCCGTCGAATTCGCTGTTGCCGGCAGCAATGCGGCGTCCGGCCCAAACGAGGCCCTCGCTGTTGAGCACCATGACCCCGACGCAGGGACGATAGGGAAGATCGTCCGCTTTCACCGGTTTCTTGTGATCCTTGGCCATATCATTCCCCTTGCTTCAAGGTGCCACGCTCTCGCGGGCAAGCGTCGATACACCGACGATTTCTACACCGCGTTGCGAGGCTTCGTCGGCCCATTTGCGGATCGCCGCGATGCTCTCGTCGAAGGCGGAGGCGATGCCGATTGCCGTTCCCTTGCGTTGGGCTATCCGCTCCAGTTCGTCAAGTTTCTTGAGGATCGCGTCGGATTGAAGCTGACCGTCCAGGGTCAGGTCACCGAAGGCGTGCGGCAGTTGCATCGCCTTTGCCAGCACCTCCGTCTTCGACTGGGCCGAGGTGCCGTCATCGAGGAACAGCAGGCCGCGGGAGGCCATGTCGCGCAGGACAGGCTCAAGCGCCTTGACGTCGGAGAGATAGCGGCCGCCCTGGTAGTTCATGATCCCCGTATAGTTGGTGATCTCGCCCATCGCCACATGCAGTCGCTCAAGGTTCTTTGCGGCAGGATCCTTGACGAGAAGCGTGCCTGGTCCGGGGTCGTTGGCCGGATAGTCGTAAGGCTCGAACGGGACCTGGATGAGGATTTCGTGGCCCGCGCGGCGCGCTTCCTGCATCCAGCGCTGCAGGCTGTTGCCGCTTGCAGCAAGGCCCAGCGTTACGCTTGGCGGCAGTTGCTGGATTGCGCGCTGGGTGCCCGTCTGGCTGAGGCCGAGGCCACCGACCACGATCGCGATCCTCGTGCCGCGGGCGCCGGACCAGGGTCGTGCATACTGGTCCATGGGTCGCATGCCATCCTCGCCGAGGATCGGCAGTTTGCCGTATTCCGTGTCTTCCAGAAGAGACGTATTCGGCTCTGCCGCAAATCGCGGGTCCTGGCCAATTCTCTGGGCATTGATAAGGACGGGACCGTTTCCATCCCTTGCGCGCGGCGTGTATTTTGTCACGACCGAGCCGTCCGCCATCCGGTTCTGCTCAATGGTCGCGCCGGAATTCGGATTGGACCGGGGCATGCCGTTGGGGTTGGCATTTTCGGGAGAAACTGCATCATCGGCAGGTGTCTTGGGGGCGATCGCCGTGGAGGAGGGGGGCTCGCTCGAGGCGATGCGCTCAAGCTGAGGGTCGTTTCGCATCGCATAGATCGACAAGCCGACGACGGCAATCACGCCGATGCTTCCTAAAACGGCAACGGCCGACAGGCGACGCGCCGTTCGTCGCTTCGGCGGCCGGTTTTGACCGAGCGGTGCATGGAGATCGCTGCCCAAGGGATATGCCCGCGTCTGCGCTGCCGAAATGAATGCGGTCAGGCGGCTGTGATGAAACAGCCGCCTGACCGGTTTGCCTGATTAGTTCTTGACGGCGGCCGCAGCCTTGTCCGGGCTAGCCGGGAAGGACGGGTCTGTCTTTGTCCCATGCAGCAGGTCCATGGCATAGTTCAGCTGCAGGTCGTCCTTGGTTTCCGGCGGCACATAGGCAGCCGAACCGGAACCTTCGTCTGTTTCGGCCGCACCCTGGATATGGCCCTTGAGGCTGGATTCGCCCTCGGCGCGGACCTTGCCCTGCAGTTCCGGCGGCAGCGGCTGTTCGACCTTGATGTCAGGCGTGATGCCCGTTCCCTGGATCGACTTGCCGGATGGCGTGTAATAGAGCGCCGTTGTCAGACGCAGCGCACCGGATTCGCCGAGCGGAATGATCGTCTGGACGGAGCCCTTACCGAACGAGCGGGTCCCGACAACAGTCGCGCGCTTAAGGTCCTGAAGGGCACCGGCGACGATTTCAGACGCCGAAGCCGAGCCGCCGTTGACGAGCACAACCACCGGCTTGCCGTCAGTCAGGTCGCCAGGGCCGGCATTGAAGCGGCGTGTCTCATCTGCATTGCGGCCGCGGGTGGAAACCACTTCGCCGCGTTCCAGGAAGGCGTCGGAGACGTTGATCGCCTGATCCAGCAGACCGCCCGGGTTGAGGCGCAGGTCAAGCACGAAGCCCTTCAGCTTGTCCGCAGGCACGTCGGCCTTGATCTTCTTGATCGCCTTTTCGAGATCGTCATAGGTCTTCTCGGTAAAGGAGATGACGCGCACATATCCGATGTCGCCGCCTTCGACGCGGGATTTCACGGCGCGCACGGCAATGATGTCGCGCATGACGGTGATGTCGAGTGGCTTGTCGGCACCCTGTCGGATGACCGTCAGCTTGATCGGCGTATTGACGGCGCCGCGCATCTTTTCGACGGCGTCCTCAAGTTTCAGGCCGCGAACAGCCTGGCCATCGATTTCAGTAATGAAGTCGCCGGCAAGAATGCCAGCCTTGGATGCCGGCGTGTCGTCGATCGGAGTGATGACCTTGACGAGCTCGTTCTCCATCGTCACTTCGATGCCAAGACCGCCGAATTCACCGCGCGTCTGGGTGCGCATGTCTTCGGCATCTTTGGAATTCATGAAGCTCGAATGCGGATCCAGCGAGCTCAGCATGCCATTGATGGCATTTTCGACCAGCTTGTTTTCATCCGGTGGCGTCACATACTGGGCGCGAACCCGCTCGAACACGTCGCCGAAGATCGACAGTTCCTTATAGGTGGAAGCCCCGGCGGCCTGAGCCGGGACACCGGCCGAATAAATGACGCTCATCGCGGTCGCACCCAACAGTGCTCCGACGATGACAAGAGAAGCCCTACGAATCATTTCGCGCCCTTCCAGTTTCTTTGCTGGCCCACCACGGTTTAGAATCAACCGGAGTGCCGTCTTTTCGGAATTCAATGTAAAGCGTCGGGCGATCCGTTTCCAGCGCCAACGCAGTCGCACTTGCTACTCTTTTCTCACCCATGGCAGCGATCGGTTCGCCAGCAAAGACAAACTTGCCCTGCCGCGCGTTGACCATGTCCATTCCTGCCAGAACAACATGATAGCCGTCGCCGGCGTTCAGGATGATCATCTGGCCATAGCTCCGGAATGCACCGGCAAACACGACCAGCCCATCGGCCGGTGCCGTCACCACTGCGCCGGGGTTGGAGGCCACGGTCATACCGCGTGCCGGGTGTCCCGTTCCGTCTGCATCGCCGAACGCACGCAATATTTCGCCGGCAACCGGAAGCTCCAGTTTTTGCCTGAGGCTTGAAAACGCGTATGCGGGCGCAATGCGGTTTTTGTCGGGCACACCGCTTTCGGCCAATTGCCGGGCTTTCTCCCGTTCCTCTTCGGACATCTGCCGACGGCGCTCTTCCTCGGCACGGGCCAGATCCATGCCTTCGCGCACGGATGCGATCTGTCCTTCAAGCCCCTGAATAAGATCCTGAAGCGAGGTGGCGCGGCCGACAAGTTCCTGAGAACGCGCGCGTTCTGCGGCCAGCTGTCTTTCGTTCTCGGCATTCAGCTTGGCGTTTTCGGCGAGCAGCAGGTTCATGCGCCGCTCTTCCTCGACGCCTGCCGTGATGGTTTGCGAGACGGTTTCCTTTTCCTTGGCCGCCTCTGCCTGAAAGCTCGCGAGATTTTGAAGATCTGTGACCAGCCTTTCGGCCTCCGCCCGCATGCCGGGCACGACGGCGCCGAGCAGGATCGCGCTTCTGACGGAGCCGAGCGCGTCATCGGGGGAGACGAGCAGCGCCGGCGGCGGGCTGCGGCCCATGCGCTCCAAAGCACCCAGCACTTCGGCGAGAATGGAGCGACGCCCCCTCAAGGCCACGCGGATCTTGTCTTCCTGCACTTTCAGCGAAGCGAGCTTGTCTTCGCTCACCTGGATCTTCGACTGCAGATCCTTGCGGCGTGCGGCTGAATCGATCAGGGCCTGGCGCATATCCGCAGACGTCTTCTTGATGCCGGAAATGCTGTGCTCGATCTGAGCGACCTTTTCCGACGAAAGGCTCATGCTTTTAGCCAGCACTTCCAGCTCGCCGCGGGTCTCATTGCGTCTCTTCTGAAGATCGGCGGTCGGATCCGCCAAGGCTTCGGTCGCGGGCGGGGAGGGCTGGGCCGCAGGCGGTGCCGCTTCCTGTGCTAAGGCAATCCAGTGAAAGGGCGGCAGACGGAGAGGCGCGAAGGCAAGCGCCGATGCCATCGCTGGCAGCGCAAGGCCCAGGGCTATGGCTCTCCTGATCGTCATTGCGTTCTCGAATCTGCAGCGGACCTGCGAAGGCTAGGCTGATTCGCCGGGGCCAGCCATAAACAACATCGTGTTTCGCAACATCGGCCCGGAAGGTAAACGAAGTCTAAACGCGGTGGTAGGGATGGCCTGAAAGGATGGTCACGGCGCGATAAAGCTGTTCGGCTATGAGAATGCGGACCAGCTGGTGCGGCCAGGTCATCGAGCCGAGATTGAGGACGACATCGGCGCGTGCGCGAAGATCGGGGTCGAGCCCATCGGCGCCGCCGATCGCAAGCATCATGTCGCGCTTGCCGCCGTCCTTGTATTTGTCGATCAGGCCGGCAAATGCCTCGCTGTCCAGCGCCTTGCCGCGTTCATCAAGCAGAACGAGGATGGCGCCATCGGGAAGGGCCTTTTCGAGAGCGGCCGCTTCCTCGCGCTTGCGCGTTTCAGCATTGGAGGCGCGGCTTTCCGGCACTTCGATCATCCTGGCAAGTTCGAGCCCGATCGCGGGCCCGGCCTTGGAGAAACGGTCGAGGTAACGGGACGCAAGATCCTTCTCCGGTCCGGCTTTGAGCCGTCCCACGGCGAAAAGGCTGATGCGCATGTCCTGATCCGTTGTTCTCAGAGCTCTCGGCTGCCACTGCGCCGGCACGTCGTCAACGCGCCGCCGTTAGCATGCAACCGTCGCCCCTTGTCGGCTCAGGAACGTCCCGGCCTGTTAGTGAAGCACTGTGCCTTCCTCGACATCCGGAGCGGCCCACATCTTTTCGATGTTGTAGAACTCGCGGATTTCGGGGCGGAACACATGGATGATGATATCACCAGTGTCAATCAGCACCCAATCACCCGTCTCCATGCCTTCGACACGGGCCCCGCCGAGGCCCTCTGCTTTCAGGTCGGTGATGAGGTGATCGCAGATCGCCATGACATGCCGGCTCGATCGTCCTGAGACGACGACCATGTAGTCTCCGAGAGCGGATTTTCCGGCAATATTGATGGTGACGATATCTTCTGCTTTGGAGTCCTCGAGGCTCGTGAGGACCTGATCGAGGGCATGGGCGGCGGCATCGTCGCCACGTTCCAGGCTCTGCGGAATGACGGAGGCCGTCCTTCCCTTGGCGTGTACTGTTGTCAGGGTCGTTCCTTTCGTCCGGTAACAGCAACATCCTCTTCGCGCGAATCCCGTCTGATGACCGGCCGCATAAGGAAGGTGGCATTGAATGCTTTATCTTTCAAGTGATCGGAATGTTCCAGTTTTAGGAATCGGAAGTCTTTCCCGATGCCCGGATTGCCGTTGAACTGAGGGCCGAACGCGGACCGTGGATGAAGGTCCAAGCGGGCGGACGGCGCTTCCACAGCGTACCGGCATCTGTCTCGTCGACACGGGCATGCTGGAATGTGCGGGCCATCTTTGATGACAGGAAGGAAAGGGTGGCACCCGGCCGGTCTATCACGGCGATCGGGAAGGTAGAGACGATCTCCTGCCACTTCTGCCAATGGTGAAAGGTCCTGAGGCTGTCTGCACCCATGATCCAGATGAAATGGATATGCGGATTGCGCGCCTTGACGAAGGAGAGCGTATCGGCGGTATAGGCGCCGCCGAGTGCTTTCTCGAATGCGGTGACCTTGATGCGTGGATCCTGAATCAGCCGCTCGCTCATGGCGATGCGGTCGGGGAGGGACGCGAGTTCCGACCGGCTTTTCAGCGGATTGCCAGGTGTCACCATCCACCACAGCTGATCGAGTCCGAGCCGGCGAAGGGCGATCTCGGCGACCAGAAGGTGGCCTTCATGCGGAGGGTTGAACGAACCGCCGAAAAGGCCGACGGCCATGCCCCGTTCCACATGCGGCATGGCGAGATGGCGTCTTTCGATCCGCTCTACCGTCACGTCAGGGCCGGATCTGGCCGGTGCCATGCACCCTGTATTTGAACGAGGTCAGCTGTTCGACGCCAACAGGGCCGCGCGCATGCATCTTGCCCGTGGAAATGCCGATCTCGCCGCCCATGCCGAATTCACCGCCATCGGCAAACTGGGTAGACGCGTTGTGGAGCAGGATCGCCGAATCGATCTCGTTGAAGAAGCGCGCGACCACGGCCGGATCTTGCGCAATCACCGCTTCGGTGTGGTTGGACGAATAGGTGTTGATGTGGCGGATCGCACCGGAAATGCCATCGACGATCGCCACCGAAATCACGGCATCGAGATATTCCGTATGCCAGTCATCCTCGTTCGCCGGCTTGAAGCCCGGGTGGACCTTCAGCACCGCCGCCGAAGCGCGGATTTCGCAGCCGGCTTGCGTCAGCGCCTCCAGCACCGGCATCAGGTGGGTCCCGATGGCTGCGCTGTCGACCAGCAGTGTTTCGGCCGCACCGCAGACGCCGGTGCGGCGCATCTTGGCGTTGACGACGATCGCCTTTGCCATTTCCAGATCCGCGGAGGCATCGACATAGATGTGGCAAAGGCCTTCCAGATGCGCAAAGACCGGCACGCGGGCTTCGGACTGGACGCGGGCGACCAGGCTTTTTCCGCCGCGGGGAACGATGACGTCGATGGCGCCTGACAGGCCTGACAGCATGGCGCCAACGGCCGCACGATCCGTCGTCGGCACGAGCTGGATCGCATGTTCGGGAAGACCCGCCTTCTTCAGTCCCGCCACCAGGCAGTGATGGATCGCCTGCGATGAATGGATTGAATCCGAGCCGCCGCGCAAAATCACCGCATTGCCGGCCTTGAGGCAAAGCGCGCCGGCGTCGGCCGTCACGTTCGGGCGGCTCTCGTAGATCACGCCGATCACGCCGAGCGGCGTGCGGACACGTTCGATATGCAGGCCGTTCGGACGATCCCAGGCCGCGATCACTTCGCCGACCGGATCCTTGATCGCGGCGATTTCGCGAAGAGCCTCCGCCATGCCGACGATCGACTTTTCGGTGAGCGTCAGGCGATCGATGAAGGAGGGAAGGAGCCCCTTGCCCTCGATGTTGCGGAGATCCTCGGCATTGGCGCTCAGGATCTCGGCGCTGTTGGCGAGAACCAGGTCCGCCATGGCATTGAGCGCGTCGTTCTTTTGCTCGGTCGATGCCGTTGCCAATGCGCCGGCCGCTGCCTTTGCGTTGACGCCGATCGCATCCATGATTGCAGCAACGTCGGTCATCTGGACCTTATCCAACATGGACGGCATCCTCCTTGCGGGTGGTCGTGCGCCTGATCGCGCCTGTCATAACAAGGTCGTCGCGATGGACCATGGCGGCACGGCCGGCATAGCCCAGAATGGCTTCAATTTCCGTCGATTTGCGGCCGGTGATCTGGCGTGCCTCGTCGGCATCGTAGCTGACAAGACCGCGGGCAATCTCGCGGCCTTCCGCGCCGATGATCGCGACCGTATCACCCCGGTGGAAATTGCCCTCGATGCGGCGCACGCCGGCTGGTAGCAGACTTTTGCCAGATCCCAGCGCGCGTTCGGCCCCTTCGTCGACGACGAGTTCGCCGGCCGGCTGCAACTGTCCGGCAATCCAGGTCTTGCGCGCCGTCACCGGTGTGCCAGACGGGGCAAACCAGGAGGATCGCGCGCCCTGTTCGATGGCGCGCAGCGGATGATCCGGCTTGCCGGATGCGATGATCATGGCGCAGCCCGCAGTCGTCGCGATCTTGCCGGCGTCGATCTTGGTGCGCATGCCGCCGCGCGACAGTTCGGAAGCCGCACCACCGGCCATCGCCTCGATCTCAGGCGTGATGACATTGATGATATCGAGAAACTGCGCGTCCGGATCGAGATGCGGCGGTGCCGTGTAGAGCCCGTCGATATCGGAGAGAAGAACCAGAAGATCGGCACCGGCCATGGTGGCGACGCGCGCGGCAAGCCGGTCGTTGTCGCCGTAGCGGATTTCGGATGTGGCGACGGTGTCGTTTTCGTTGATGATCGGGACCGCGCCGATCTTCAGAAGCTGATTGATCGTGGCGCGGGCGTTGAGATAGCGGCGACGCTCTTCCGTATCGCCCAGCGTTAGCAGGATCTGTCCCGCGACGATCCCGTCACGGGACAGGCTTTCCGACCAGGCGCGGGCAAGCGCGATCTGGCCGACGGCCGCCGCTGCCTGGCTTTCCTCAAGTTTGAGGGCGCCGTGGGCCAAGTCGAGAACGGTGCGGCCGAGCGCGATTGCGCCCGACGAGACTACCAGAACCTCGATACCCTTTGCCCGAAGCTCCGCGATATCGGCGCAGATCGCATCGAGCCACTGAGATTTCAGGCCGGTCTTGCGATCGACCAAGAGGGCCGAGCCGATCTTGATGACGATCCGGCGATGGCCGGCAAGCGGCTTGAGGCCGCCATCACCTTGCCCGGATAAGGACTGCTTTTGACCGATCTCGTGGCCTGGCGTCATTCGTCGACGTCCTCGTCGAACTCCTGAACGGGAACGGAGCGGTTCGGCAGGGCCGTGTCTTCGCCGACGCTTGCCGCGACGATGACATCGCGCAACGCGCGCAGAACATCGGTCATGCCCGTGCCGGTGATGGCGGAGATGAGGAAAGGCTTCTGGCCGCAGGCTTTCTCAAGCTCCTTGGCCTTCTTCTTCAATTCCTTCTCGTCGAGAACGTCGATCTGCGACAAGGCAACGATTTCGCGCTTGTCGGTCAGACCGCCGCCATAGGCCTGAAGCTCGGTCTTGACCGTCTTATAGGCCTTGCCGACTTCTTCCTCGATGGAGGAAACGAGGTGGAGCAGAACGCGGGTGCGTTCCACATGGCCGAGAAAGCGATCGCCGATGCCGACGCCTTCATGGGCGCCTTCGATCAGGCCCGGAATATCGGCGAGAACAAACTCGCGGCCGTCGATCGTGGCGACACCAAGGTTCGGGTGCAGCGTCGTGAAGGGATAGTTTGCAATCTTCGGGCGGGCGCGGGTAACCGAGGCCAGGAAGGTGGATTTTCCGGCATTCGGAAGACCGACAAGTCCTGCATCGGCAATCAGTTTCAGCCGCAGCCAGATGGTGCTTTCCTCGCCTTCAAGGCCTGGGTTTGCCCAGTTCGGCGCCTGGTTCGTGGCGTTCTTGAAATGCGTGTTGCCGAAGCCGCCATTGCCGCCCTTGGCAAGCCTGAAACGCTGACCTTCCTTGGTCATGTCGATGATCAGCGTTTCGTTGTCTTCCTCGAAGATCTGCGTGCCGACCGGAACCTTGAGCGTGACACTGTCGCCATTGGCGCCGGTGCGGTTGCGGCCCATGCCGTGGATGCCGACCTTTGCCTTGTAATGCTGCTGGAAACGGAAATCGATCAGCGTGTTGAGGCCGTTGACGGCTTCAACCCACACATCGCCGCCGCGGCCGCCATCGCCACCGTCAGGTCCACCGAATTCGACGAACTTTTCCCGTCGGAACGAAACTGCGCCCGCGCCGCCGTCACCGGAGCGGATATAGACTTTTGCTTCGTCGAGAAATTTCATCGGTCTGGTAGTCCTGTTCTTGGTCGCTCCCGCTCTCCGGCGGGACGTACTTAAGGTTTTCGATACCGTCCGACAGGCTTTAGGTCAAAGCCTATCGACAGAATGCGCTGAAAACGGCCGCGGCGGACAAGCCATCCTCCGGGGCCGATCGTGATCAAGGCATGATCAGGCGCGATCATGCCGGGGAGCGGGTGCCAGAAGCCGGAAATCCTCCGGCACAAGCTCCGTCTCGATATGCGGTACCATGACATTGCGGGCGCGGTTGAACACATCGCTTGCGCCGGTGATGCGGAAGCCGAGCTTTGTCTGCACATTGAGCGAACCGAGATTGTCGGCAAACGCGCCCGAATGGACGACAGTGTCCGGCATGCGGCGGAAAAAGCGGTCCAAAACCCCGGACGCCGCCTCGCTCATATAGCCGCGATCCCAATAGAGCCGGTTCAGCCAGTAACCGAGGTGCCAGCGGCCGTGCCTGAGTTCCAGGCCGACAACGCCGAGATGCACATCGTCGCCGGTGGTGATCGCCAGCTGCCAGTTCGGCAGGATGCCTGATGTCTGCGGCACCAGCCAGTCGAGCGCATCCTGACGGTCATAGGGCTGCGGCACGCGCGACAGCATGCGGCTGACCTTGAAATCGCTGAGCGTTTCGGCAATCGCTGCCGCATCCGACAGGCGGTGCGGGCGAAGCGTCAGGCGTTGCGTGACGATTTCAGGGCAGGGGCCAGGCTCAGTGCGAACCGCTTTTGCCTTTTCGAGAACGACGGCACTCATCTCAGCTCTCCCCAGCTTCTCAGCGACATCCATGTCTTGCGGTCCAGCCGGAACCATTCGACGGGGACCATTCCGCCCACCGCCAGGCATTCGATCATGCCGGTGGCCTGGAACTGGAAGCCGCATTTCTGGATCACCCGCTTCGACGCGATGTTGGTGACCCGGCAACGGGCATCGATGTGATCGATATGGCTGCGGGTGCGGAAGGCCATGTCGATCAGCGCATGCGCCGCTTCCGTGGCATAGCCCTTGTTCCAGTGGGGTTCGCCCAGCCAGTAGCCGATTTCGAGGGTTCGTTCGTCGATCTGGGGTTCGAGAGCGCAGCAGCCGAGAAACTGGCCATTGTCAGCTCGGGTCACGGCATAAACGCATTTGCCAATCTCGCCCGCATTCGTGCGTCGCACGAAATCGGCCGCGTCTTTAGACGTGTAGGGATGCGGCATGCGCGACACCATGGTCGCGATGTTCGCATTGTTGGCGAGATGGGCAAGTGCGTCAATATCGTCTTCGTGCGGTGCGCGCAGAACAAGGCTCTGCGACAGTAAGACGGGGCAATCGCTTCTCAACCGGTCCGGCCTGAGCCGTTCCTCTGGTCTTGTTTCCGGCGGCCGTAATTGGCCAGCCCTTACTAATTCGCCTTGCATGGTTCAGTCTCCTTTGAGGGATAAAAGAAAAAGGGAAGATGGGTAGCGCCCCATCTCCCCTTTTCTTTGACTGAACCTTCAAACGTTCAACCGGGTCGATGAGACGCCGGTTGCTTAACGCTTGCCGGCTTTATTCTGCGGCTTCGGCTTTCGGCATAACGGACACGTATACGCGGCCATTAGCGCGCGTACGGTAATTCACGTTGCCTGCCGTCAGTGCGAAGATCGTGTGGTCTGTGCCGATGCCGACATTGGCGCCCGGATGCCACTGCGTGCCGCGCTGACGCACGATAATGTTGCCCGGAATGACGACTTCGCCACCGAACTTCTTCACGCCAAGGCGCTTGGACTGAGAATCGCGACCGTTACGCGACGAGCCGCCAGCTTTTTTATGTGCCATTGGTGTTCTCCTTTAACTTTCGAAAACCTGGATTAGCCGAGGATGTCCGTGATGCGGACGACCGTGTGATGCTGGCGATGACCGCGAATACGCTTGGAATTCTGGCGGCGACGCTTCTTGAAGGACAGAACCTTCTTGCCACGGTTATGCTCTACAACTTCAGCCTTGACCGTCGCACCCGAAACGAAGGGAGCGCCGAACTTGGCATCGGCGCCGACGCCGATGACCAGGATTTCGTTGAATTCTACGATTGCGCCAGCTTCTGCTTCCAGCTTTTCGATGGTGAGCACGTCGTTGGCGGCCACGCGGTACTGTTTACCGCCGGTCTTGATGACTGCGAACATTGGTTATCCTTTCATGTTCGTTCCGGCTCTATCCCCGAAAGGACGGCCGTCTTTTTCTCAGTCGGGCTATAGCAGGGCTGCGAAAGAACGATCTTCCAGAACGGACCTGCCGGTGATTTTCTGCACGCCTCGGCGCGCAAGGTCTGATCTGGACATTTTTCCAGACTTCGACGCGTCCGGCCTTACGCGAGGCCCTAAAAACTGTCAAGGCGAAAGGATATGAAGACTTGCATTTCACCCCTTGCCAGCCCGATTTTTCGCCGCTATGAGACAGCCGCGCATCAAATGCGCCGACCAGCAAAGCGGAGAGGTGGCTGAGTGGTCGAAAGCACCGCACTCGAAATGCGGCATACGGGCAACCGTATCGTGGGTTCGAATCCCACCCTCTCCGCCATAATGGTTCTTTGGCCGTAAGGGTTTCCAGAGATTTGCTGATACCTCTTGGTCATGTATGGCGGGGCCAGAATTGGCTAGGGCCACACTCGAGGCGCTTCCGCGGTTCAATTGAAAGCTTAGCTCGCTGGGCAAGCGCATTTTGGCTGCTTCAGTAGTTCGTGGGTTTCGCTCAATTATCCATCTCGCAACCCGAACTATGGCACATTACCTATGCTGAGATTGATCGTGGTGGATAACGCATGCCAAGCTTTACTCTATATCTCGATGAGACTGGTGCGCGGCACCCTGATAAAAGCTCAGGCCTGCCGGCTCGAAGCGATTGGTTTGCGATGGGAGGAATCCTGATCCGGAGGGAAGAGATAGATTCCGCTCAGGCGATGCATTCTGAAATCGCAACCAGGTGGGGAATCACAACCCCATTTCACATCACGGACATGATCAATGAGCGTGGGCGGTTTTCGTGGCTTGGACGGCGGACCCAGAAAGAGCGCGATGCTTTTTGGTCCGACTATCGCGAATTTCTTGCGGCTGTTCCGGCTGTGGGTGTGGGGTGCGTGATCGATCGCGCTGGCTATGCTGCCAGAGGATACGTTAAGAAGCACGATGATAAGTGGCTTCTATGTCGAAGCGCTTTCGACATAGTCGTTGAGCGTGCCGCGAAATTCGCCCAAGCGAACGATCGCAAATTAAACATCATATTTGAATCTGACGCTGCGATGAACGGTGTCATTGAGGGGTATTTCAAAAATCTTCGTGAGAATGGTCTAGGCTTCGACAAAGCTAATTCCGGAAAGTATAAACCGCTAACTCAAATTGAGTTGGCAGAAACTCTGACAAGCATCGAAAACAGGCCTAAGCAAAACAGGATGCTACAAATTGCCGATAGCTATGTCTATGCTATCGCACGACGTGGAT
Source organism: Rhizobium sp. PvP014 (assembly GCF_017876855.1). Taxonomy (NCBI): domain Bacteria; kingdom Pseudomonadati; phylum Pseudomonadota; class Alphaproteobacteria; order Hyphomicrobiales; family Rhizobiaceae; genus Rhizobium; species Rhizobium sp. PvP014. The sequence goes on along the minus strand of NZ_JAGIOT010000002.1, from coordinate 2,725,371 downwards.
ATGACAAGAAGTTCGACCTTTATAGACGGCTTATCGATGACAGCCGAATAATCGATTGTGTTCTTGGTGGGGAATGCGTTCCAGCGATGGGCGTGAAGTATTACTGCTTTGACCGATAAACAAAAAAACCGAGGTTTCCCTCGGTTATTGCGGCCCCCATACGGTGAACCTGATAGGCTATGCCTGCCGTGAGATATATGCCATCAGGTATTAAAGGCAAGTGAATTTCTACGGCTAGGATGCTGAAATTTTAGGAGTCATTTTGAGGGAATACAAAGGCCTTGACGTAGTGATTCGTTTGAATCATGCTGTGTCCAGGTGACGCCCGTCGCCTATTTGTCACCTTCGCAGGGCTACCAAACCATTAACGCGAAGGATATGACCGGCAGTGTTCGCAAACGAACTCAGGCCGGCCGAAGCGAACACGGACGTATGAACCAACGTGAACGCCTTTAGGCAACATACAAACTACCATCGTTTTTTACCTCTGGAGTTGCTAGGTTTAGGCCTAGCGGCTCTGGAGTGCTCTATTGCGCTCCGTTTCGCATTAGCGACTCGGGCTGGCAACAAAAGTGCGACGACGGGCGTCAGAGGTAATATCGTGAGAATCGCTAGTAGAGTCAACGCTCAGCGTCTATGGGCGGCACCTAAGTTCACTCTTTGTTAATTACATTTCCATCAGCTACTTATTCCGAGCTTGCAGTTCGAGCAAATTAGCCGGACGAGGTTCGATGGCAGTCACTCAGGGACACGGGAATCAAAGCCGGGATCAAAATCACTGGGACAGAACAATTGCCGGACGTCGAGCAAGAGCTACCTGAAGGTCGGCTCCTCACTGCACTCCACATTCGTCGAGAGCGAAATCTCAATGTTCGCAAGACGCTGCTCGACGATCGCCGCGCCGCAGGATTTCGTTGCGAGATCTGTGCCCTGTCGCGGCAAAATTTGGAGATGTCGATGCAAGAGGCAATGTTTGAAGCACATCACTTGGTGCCGCTTGCTGAAGCAGGTGAGCGCAAAACTAAATTAGCCGATTTGGCCCTGCTATGCGGTTGTTGCCATCGTCTTATTCATCGAGGCATGGTGGCGAAAGCAGATTGGATAGGGCTTGTCGAAGCTCGGGCCATGATAGTTTCCGCCTCGCTGCAACACGAAAAGAATACAGAGGTCACGGTTGGCGAAACCAAATAGAATATACCTCCCAAGCTCTGGGCCATCTGACTGGCAGAGATTCCTTGCTGAACCCGAAAAACAATGGCGGACCGGTTACTCGGCGAAGACGCTTGCTCACAGCTGGGAGGATAGCTCAGGTCTTCCGCCTGAGGTCGCGCGCAGGTTCCCGGGTGAAGCTGAGCTTCTGATCGCAATACCCGAACACAAGGTGCCGTTGCCTGGCGGGAGAAGAGAAAGCCAGAACGACGTTTTTGCCCTGATAAGGCACAGCGGCAAGACCTGCGCCGCGATGATTGAAGGGAAGGTGCGAGAGCCTTTCGGTCCTACGGTGGGGGAGTGGATGGCAGAAGCGTCACCTGGCAAGATCCTGCGGATGGCTCATCTGTGCGAGATTCTCGGCTTGGAAGATGTGCCGGCCGGGTCAATCCGCTACCAGCTTCTGCACCGGACTGCCTCTGCGGTCATAGAATCCCGACGGTTCAAAACGGACGAAGCTGCTATGATCGTCCATTCTTTCGCCCAGGGCAAAGCCTGGTTCTCGGACTTCGCGAGCTTCGCGGCCATACTCGGCGCGAACGTTGTGCCTGATGAAGTGGTCGAGCTGGATCTTAAAAGCGGAATGCGGCTTCGTCTTGGGTGGGCAACCGGTGATGCGTCCTTCCTTGAGATCTAATCGGCCGAATGAGAGATAGATGTTCAAAATCGATAAGCATCAGAATCGTATAGAAAAGCTGCAGCAAAGCTCGTTCGCAGAACTTGGATTTCGAGAACGTGCGCATCTCCAAGAATGGCTAGCAAACAAGCCGGATGCCTTGGGTGAAGAGCTGCTAATCATCCAGAAAGAGTTCGCGGGATTCTCGGACACATCGGAGCGTCTCGATCTTCTCGCAATCGACAAACAGGGATCGTTGGTGATCATAGAGAACAAGCTCGATGACACCGGCAGAGACGTGACCTGGCAGGCGATGAAATATGCTTCCTACTGCTCGCGTTTGACCAAGGATGACATCCGGCAGATTTTTCAGTCCTACCTTGATCGATACTCCTTTGGCTCCAAGGCAGAAGACGAGCTGTGTGCCTTCCTTGATGCAGATGAATATCAGGAAGTCGTTCTGAACAAGGGCGTCACTCAACGGATCATGCTCGTCGCCGCAAACTTCCGTAAGGAAGTGACGTCGACTGTTCTTTGGTTGGCGAGCTTCAAGCTCCGGATCCAGTGCTTTCGGGTGACCCCTTTCTCGCGAGGTGACGATCTATTTCTAACGATAGATCAGATCATTCCGACAAAGGACGCGGAGGAATTCATGATCGGCCTGGCCACCAAGGCTCAGGACGAGATCGAAGGCGTCGAAGCGGAGAAAGCCAGATACACGCTACGCCGTGAGTTTTGGTCTGTCCTGCTAGCGGCAATTAATCCTCGGACAGACCTATTTCGGACGGTCGCGCCGGGAATCCGAAACTGGCTTAGCGTTGATACGGGTCACCGCGGAATCAGCCTCGCGCTGGTCGTGAGACGAGAGAGCGCTCGGGTAGAAGTCTATATTGATGTCGGTAGTAAGGAAGCAAATGAACAGCTCTTCGACACGTGGTTCCGCGACCGAGCCGAGATTGAGCAAAGCTTTGGCGAAACTCTGACATGGGAGAGGTTGGACGATAAGCGCGCCTGTAGGATCAAGGCTGAGCGACCTGGAAATGTCTTCGATCGGGAGCAATGGCCAGAAATGATTGACTACATGGCGGACGCCGTCATACGGCTTGAGAGAGCTTTTCGGGACAGGCTCGCGGCCTTGCCTGCCAAGTAGATCAGTCCAAACTTAAGATCTTCGCAGGCGCGAAGGTCTCAAACTTCTTCAGCCCCGACACCATATCCTTGCCGAACATCGGAGTGCCGACCGCTCCTTTGAGCCAGCACTCCTTCTTCGGCTTGATATAGGTAAAGGCCACGCACTGTTTCTCGTCGATGCAGGCGAGTCTGCAATCTAGCGGCGTCTTGGCTGAACGTTCTGGCCGACGCGAGAGATCGCTTCCCGGCAAGTCGATGTCGTCGTGGAGAGCAGTCTGTGGGTCGATAGTCCCGAGCGTTACGGAAGATGGGTCAGCCTCAGCGCCGCTCAGGAAGCGGCCGGAGAATGCCACGCTGTTTCCGTCCGCTCTACCAGCGCTCGACTTCAAAAAGCAGTTCGACCCACGCTTGATCTTCGGATTCGAATTGAACGTGAAGGCTTTGCATTGGCCTTTCATCGCCAGGCAGCTTTTCGCGCATTCGCTTGCCTCCTCTACTCTGATCGACGAAATGTCGTCGCCGAACAGATCCAGGCCTGTGTAGATTGCAATTCGGTTGGGCCTGCGGGTGAATTCCTGGAGAGGCGAAAGTCTAGCCTGCGGTGTCGCTGACGCAACCTCAGTCCCGACTGGCGCTATCTGTGCAGGCGGCGTGGTATCTGCACCAGATCCCGGCACGGGCACGTCAACGACAGTTGGGGACGATGATGGCTCTCCGCCTTCACGGTTGAGTTTGTATCGCACAACCTCGTCCTGGCTGAAGACGTGCATGTCGTTCGGAGGCGTCTTGAACATGACCTGCATCACGTCCATCGGCGTCCCAAATCTGTTGAGCACCTCAATGATGTCGGAGATTGCCAGCTGTGCGCCGACCAGATCCGGCGAGTCCGACGAGATCTGATGAACGCCGAGGGCGCCATCGACCTTACGCTCATCGCCGGCCAGAAACACGAAGGAACATGCTGAGAAGCACTTGCTGTCCTTCGGAATGTAGGTTGCCAGTTTTCGTTGGTGGATATCATCGGCAATAAGCAAGCCCATCTGCACATTGCCACCAGGGCTATTGAGGGTGACGAGCTTGGTATTCGGTGCCGCCTGAAGCGCACGGCGAAAAGCTAGGCCTGAGTTGACGTCGATCTCGCCATTGAGCGTGATGACATCCAGCTTAGCGTCGTCAACGGTAAAGGGGCCGAACACCTTCTCAGTTGCGCTCGCGCCACAGATCCAAGCGGACGATAGCAAAACGCTTGCGAACACAGTTCTAAGCCGACGACGCATGACAGGATACCTCTTACCCGCGGCCATCAAACTACATCAGCTTCGACGGAACAAGGGTCTCATGATGGTCTGACCCGTCAACTTTGGATTGCGGTTAATCGCCAACCCAGCGCGTGCCGGAATTCTCCTTGGCGCCCCTGCCGGGGCATCCTACGCATCGTCTCGATCACAAACGGAGATTGAGATGGCGACGATCAGAAAACTTAGAGGACGCTGGCAAGCGCAGGTCCGTCGTCGTGGAATGAAGCCACGGGCAAAGAGCTTTGATAGCAAGATCGAAGCCGAGAAGTGGGCACGAGATCTGGAAACCCAGGTAGATCGCTTTGGCGCTGCGCCGGATACAAAGATCCTCGAAAGCACTACGCTCGGCGCCCTCTTGGAGCGCTACCAGCGCGAGATTACACCCGCAAAGCGCGGCGCGGTCCAGGAGGACCAGCGGATCGACGTGCTTCGTCGCCACGATCTCTCTCACCGAACCTTAATTGGCCTAAGCCAGCAAGACATCGCGACCTTCCGTGATGAGCGTCTCGCAAGTGTAGCTCCATCTACGGCAGTTCGCGAGTTGGCGATCCTCAGCCATGTCCTCGAGGTGGCTACGCGCGATTGGGGACTGCCTCTTGCCAGGAACGTCGTAAAGCTCGTGCGCCGCCCGGTGATCCGCAACGAGCGCTGCCGGCGCTTAAGTGGTGATGAGGAGCAGCGTCTGCTTAATGGCTGTGATGCGGGTCAGATCCCTTATCTGCGGACGCTTGTTATCGTTGCCATTGAGACAGGGATGCGCCGTGGGGAGATCCTAGGTCTGCAATGGAGCGACATCTCCCATAATCGCAGGGTGATCACGTTGACGATGACCAAGAACGGATCTGGACGTGAGGTTCCGCTGAGCCCTCGTGCATTCGAAGCTCTGATGGAGTGGAAGTCGCGCTCCGAAGTGGATCAACCCTCAGTATTTCCGATGTCGCCAGGAGCACTTGAGCAAGCTTGGCGCCGTCTGCTGATCCGGGTCAAGATCGCGGGGCTTCGTTTCCACGATCTCCGACACGAAGGTGTCAGCCGTCTGTTTGAGCGCGGCTTGAACGTGATCGAGGTCAGCAGCATCTCGGGTCACAAAGAGTTACGGATGTTGAGAAGATATACCCATCTTTCCGCTGACGATCTCGTCGCTCGCCTCGCCTGATGCCCTGGCGACCTTGACATACCTTTACCTAGATCGCTCAAAAACAACTGCTAGGTAAAGGTAAGGGCACCCGTAACTTGACAAATACATACTTAAAGTTGCATCCCAACGTTGTCATGAGCGCCGGAATCGCCCGAAAAACGGTCCTGACCTTGACGCTATGTTTGCATAATCTTGATAGATCCAGCCCAATTCGACGATTTTCTCACCTGCGTAAAGGTGCGCTAGCTCGCTTTGGTTGTGACTGACCATTTTGCCTTTGGACTGCGCGATTTCTATGCGGACATCCGGTGATAGAGAAGCTGCGACCTACTGCGCTTAAGTCTTGCTTGCTCGGACCGCCTTGGTTCCCAGCACCGAAAACATATCCGCGCAGCTCCGCAAATTGCTCGAGTAGCTTGATCTACGATTCAGAGCGTAGTTCGCAAGCACGAGAAAATTGCACCTCATATCACGCTGGCGGTATCCATACTTCCATCGTGTCTCGTCTTGCTGGACGTCAAACGAAAGCGCGCCTTCTTTCTGTCCGCATCGACCTGGTGCCGTGTAGCCTCCTGTGTCTGATCGGACAGGATGACGGCGTCCGCTCCTCAAGCTCGCCACCGCACATCGAAGTCCTAGAAATAAGCAAGCTGCTTGATGGGGAAGCTTTCCGCACTGGCAACGATCCGGAGGTCCGAACCTCCTCAGCCACGAGCTTCTCGTCGAAACCTTTTTCTCGACCGCACAACTCTATAAAAAGCGTAGGCCAAACGCACGAGGTTGAGCCGAGGCAGCTTCCGTTAGACCGAATGCAAGCTGATTACTAAAATGACCGGAACCAGCCAGTGAACATCTGCGTGAGAAATCGCCCGGAAGCAAATTTCCGTTCCCGTCCATCTACTGTCAATTATTATATACTTACTTAGTAAGAAGAAAATAAGAGACAACGGAATCTCCTCTTCCCGGGCGGGAAGTCCTCTCTATCGCTGATTTATGTCGTCATAATATGAGTGAAAACTCTTCCGGTGTTTAGAGTTTTCACTTCTCGGCGATTTGCAATCGACGCAGTAGGTTCTTGCAGCTGTTGAGCGACCAAGCTTTTCCACGTTCCGGCATTACGCCTCTATCATTCAAGTGTCGCATCAACATAGACGGCGTTAGGACTTGCTCGGGAGGAAGCGCGGCTCTGAATTCATCCACGACCGGACGTAGTTGTTCTGCACGCCGTTCCGCCTTTTTTCTATTGGCGGATGCTCCTTTCAACGCATTTTGAATGTCGGGAGCCTGCCCTTTCCGATCAGTTTCGGAAGGTAACGATATCGACGAAACCATTTTACGCGAAAACGCTTCCCGAAGCAGCACGGCGCGTTCCGCTGCCGCGAACTCCCTCCACATTTTTTCGCTAAGGCAGTCAAGAACATCAATGTCCAGGCGGTCTAAGTCCTCCAGAACTCTCGTCAAATTCCCTGAGCTGGTCATACGTAGGAGCTGCCAAAGGTCGGCAACCCATAATGCAGTCTTACAGCTTCGTGCCTGGGCGGATGCTCTTTCGAAGACCGCACTCCGGGTGAATATTGCGTCTCGATAGGTTGTTACTGCTGGCATCCTATCCGGCGACTCGAAGCCCATCTTACGAGCGAATCCAAATAAGATCGCAGACTGCGTTCTTAACGCGCTGATCCGGCTTAACTCCTCAACTGAGGTCGGCATCTTTGGCACATAGGCGAACAGAAACGCGACTGATTTTGGATAGTTCATATTAGCCTCCTCGGGTCGGCGTCTAACCGGCGTTTAGCGCCCGGGCAAGCTTCGGATCAACAGATTTCAGAACATTCTGGGGACGCTCACGACTTGCGGCATCCCAGCGCCAGTGCCGCTATACGGATGCATGTTCACCGAGCACAAGGAGATACCTAAATGAACCTGCATGAAATTCCGGTTCCCGACGAACTGATGGCCGACTACCGGGCGTTTTTTTTGAAGCAGCTCAGCCGCTACCTGGAAACCGGTGATCTCAATTGGCGTGAGCTTGGCCATCATTACGTTTCCCTTCACCAGATTTGCTGGCAGCTATGGAATGATGAAAGCTTCCTCCCGAACCAGTTCCACTATTTGATGAAGCGGGTATGCGGTCACGAATATCAGATCTGGGCGCGGAAGAGCGGCAGCTACGGCGGTGCGGCTCGGGCAGTTGCAGCGCATATCGACAACTATCTGACGAAGGCGAACGGAGATCCCCGCGCACCGACCGGATGCTGGGTTAGCAATGCGCTCAGCGCCAACAGGCCGAGCACTGATTGGTTATTGTTAGAGGAGGAGCTAAAGACTCTGCCGGTCACGGTGGCATAGGTTCGCCCGGCTTCGTCTCTGCGGGACAAGACGTCTCGCAGAGATAGCTGCTGCTTCGCAACACATCAGTCGTAGCACGCTGCCAATCGAGCGAGGTTGACTCAGGGCTTGCGCCGCGAACTGCGAATGAAGCGTCGCTGCAAACTAGCGAGAAACCAACCGGTGAGCTTCCTTGAGAGGAATCGCCCGGAAGCGAATATCCGTTCCCGTCCATTCACTGTCTATTATTATATACTTACTTAGTAAGAAGAAAATAATAGACAACGGAACCTCCTCTTGCCGGGCGGGAAATTCTTGGAGAGGTGAAAACCCTGCAATCTTTTAGAGTGTTCACATCGTTATCCCGGCGTGTCACGATCACTACGGCCAATTTGCGGCTGGAACGTCGACCCCTTGTTAATCCGCGTTTGATGAGTGCTTTCGTAGGAGTCGTCCAAGGGTTCGTGGGTGGATCCGATATTCATCCGCAATCTCTGCGACCGATCGCTGATTTAGCTCAATTGCCTCTTTTGCGGCGACGACCTGCGCCTCTGTCATCGCTGGACGTCTGCCAATACGGCTGCCACGTGCACGAGCAGCAGCCATACCGGCGCGGGTCCGTTCGCTGATGAGCGAGCGCTCAAACTCCGCCATGCTGGCAAGGACATGAAGCAATAAACGTCCCGCCGGAGTGCTAGTGTCGAGACTTTCGCTGAGCGATCGGAATTCCACACCGCGTTCGTTGAGGTCACGAACCAGCTTGAGCAGCTCAAACAACGACCTTCCAAGGCGATCCAGCCACCAGACAGTGAGGGTATCGCCGCGACAGAGGATCCGCTGTATCTCCGTTAAACCGGGACGAGTAAAGTCCGCACCTGAAAAGCCGTCGTCGGCCAAAACCGTTTCACAGCCTGCGGCTTTTAGCGCCTTGAGCTGCATATCCATGTTCTGCTCAACTGTGCTCACGCGAGCATATCCCACATTGCGCATATCTGTTCCGTTCAGCTCCAAAGCGATGGAAATATGACCGCTACATCATTCGCCAAGCCATTGATTTAAAGGAACCTTTTTGTGCGCACGGGGATTTCTGTGCACCGCGGTGACTAGGGGCTGGGAAATCAACACCTTAGCGCGGGGCGTCGGAACGCAGGTTCGTTATGACGGAACCCTTCCCTATTGTGCGGACTAATCAGGAAGTGCCACCTGCCTATGAAAACGACTTCGACCGTCTTCGCCACCGCGATGAGCTTACTAATTGTTAAGCATGCGATCGCAGCCGACGAGCTCAGCTCGATCGTCAGTGTCTTGGCGACAACTGCTGCACGCATTCGATCGATATCAAACAGTTGTAAGATCGCGGTTGATCCAATGCTGGAAGCGCAGGTTTTTGAGACGATGATGTTAGTGCCTGGAATCAAGATGAGCGACGTTACATCGCAATTTACTCAGCGTCGGCAAACGGAGACTGCCATCCGGGGGACGAAGTGCTACCCAGAGGATGCTGATTCCCTCACGACGCTGAATAGCATCTATGAAAGTGAAGCCGCGAACCTTGAGAAGCTCATCGAGAATAAGTTCGGCGATTGACGTCTGAGATCTAAAAGAGCCCGTCTGCTTGCAGAGAGACACACTGGCGCGTTCAGTGCGTCGAAAGCTGCGAAGCAACGTTCAAGACCGCCGAACCAGCCTGTAAGCGGCTATGAGTCAAGGATTGCTATGCCAGGGCCAGCCTGTTCTTATCGAGCGCTTCCCGGGCCCACGGAGCCCATAAATCGATCGGCGGCAGCCAGAACCACCCGCCTATATCGTCACCAACGACCTGGGATGTGCCAGTCGCCGCGCAGGCCGCGGTGAGCAGGCAGATCCATGCTGCTCGTTTCTCGTGGTCCGTCTCGGCAAGCATTGCATCAAGCAGCGCCTGATTCTGCCAGTCGAGGGCCTCGAAAACCTCACTGAGAACGCCACTGTCGATGGCATGCTCATACAGCCAGTCGAACTTCTTTCGCTTAGCAGCAGCTGGCATAGCAAAGCGTGCCTCTGGCAGGAGGACGCCGAGAAATGCGTTGGGGAAGGCTTCGATGACTGAGGTGCCGGGCCGGATAGCCTTCTCGATGGCTTCGTTAGACGATGCAAGGTGGAGAATCTGCTCCGCAGTTTGAGACGCTGCTCGGCGCAGATCCTTGCCATAGCCATGATTGCTCAAGCCCGGCTTGCAACGCGTCTGGAAGGCGCCGCGAATGAACAGGCGTTCGCACAAGCGGTCCAGGCTGTCATCTGCACCAACAGGAACAAGCGGTCCGTCGATCGCAATCACCGAGAAAGTTGTCGCCGGAGGGATGTGGAGGTTCCGACGCTCCCAGTCCGAGTGTGTCCTTGCTGCTTTGAATTGTCCGCCCTTGCTCCAGGCGATGCCCGTCGTCGGCCGTGACTTCGAAAAGCCGACGTCGATGCCAAGGAGGGCGACTTCATTGAGATCAACGGTTGGCTTGTTCATCGAAAGGACTTTCATACAGCTTCCTTGGCAATGCGAGTCAATCGGTCTGGGCCTTGGCAAAAGACCCATCGACGCGTTTGCACATTGAGAGGTGCTATGCAACGACCAGTGGCGTCCCGCTAGCCAGTGAGTGTCTGTGAGCCAGCCAACACCATCTCGTATATGATCTTGCACTGCTTGCCCCAGTCAGCGATGTTCTGCTTCCAATTGAGGGTGGGGTATGGGCAAAGCATGGATGGTGCGCGCGGAGCGCGACGGGCGGCTCTTCGAGGCGTTCAAGGAGAAGTCAGCTGTCGCTATTGGCTGGAACGACGTCGGCGATCTCTCCGGCGTCAAAACGCGGAAGGCAATTGCGGATCTTGTCACCGCGGCCTGGCCGGAGACGAAGCTGCAGTCGATCGCCATGGCTGCCGGGCAGCTGCACCGCTTCGCCAACGAGATCGAGGTCGGCGACATGGTCATCACCTACAATCCCTCGCGGCGCGTCTATCTGCTCGGAGAGATCGTTGGACCTTACCGCTACGATACATCGGTTGATCCAGAGAATGCCCAATATCGGCCCGTGCGCTGGCAAGGTGAAGTCAGTCGCGATCTCCTGTCTGTCGAGAGCCGCAATAGCCTGGGAGCAATTTCAACGCTATTCCGGATCTCAAGCGAGGTTGCTGCAGAGCTCCGGAAGGTGATGGTCTCGGGACAGCCGGCCAAGCCTGAAGCTATCGCTGCGGCGACTGAGGCTACGGAAGAAGACCTCTTCAAGTCCATGGAAAGCCGGGCTCGTGAGTTCATCAAGGACAAAGTCAGCGCGTTGCCCTGGGATGACATGCAGGAGCTTGTTGCCGGCCTCTTGCGCTCGCTCGGTTACAAGACACGGGTATCGGAGGCGGGTCCAGATCGTGGCAAGGACATTGTCGCCTCGCCGGATGGCTTTGGCTTCGAGTCGCCGCGCATCGTGGTCGAGGTGAAGCATCGCAAGGGAGCTATGGGCGCGCCGGATGTCCGCATTTTCCTTGGCGGACGGCACCCGCAGGACAAAGGGCTCTATGTCAGCACAGGCGGCTTTACACGAGAAGCGCGCTATGAAGCGGAGCGAGCAAATATCCCACTTGCGCTGATGGATCTTGATGATCTCGTGAAGAGCCTACTTGAGCAATACGAAAAACTGGACATCGAGACCCAACAGCTCGTGCCACTGAAGCGGATTTTCGTGCCGGCCTGGAGTTAGAGCGCCTTTTCCGCTCTATTTTCAAGTCGCTGAACGACCAGGTTTATCCGCGCTTAGCCAACCTCATTGCTTCGACGACCTCCACTGTTTCCACGGACACGGTCGTCACCCGGGCGATCAGGTCGATAACTTGGTCCTTATGGTCGGCAAAGCGATAGGTGTTGAACTTCTCGCGGATGGTCGGGTCCTTCGGGGTCTTTTCCTTGTATTGGTCGAGGATCCACTCCAGGCCCGAACGGTTGCCGAGCCGATAGTCGAAGGCCTCTTTTGGGATGTCGGACAGCGTGGTCTCGCTGTCGATGCGAATCTGGCCGTTGTCGCGATCGGCTTTGAGGATCGGCTTTGGCGTCACACCAGCGGCGCGGGCGCCTTCGTCTGGCGCGTCGGTGCGGGTAATGGCATAGGGCGGAACCGTCTCATAGCCGATATGTAGCGCGATCAGCGTTTCGCCCCAGCCGGCCCAGGTCCAGAATTCGGGATAGAAGGAAATGCGGGGGAAATCGCGTTTCAGGTTCAGCGCATAAGTCTCACGATAAATAGGGTCATGCAGCACGGCATAGACATAGTGGAAAATGTCTTGCTTGGAGATGTTGCGCTTGGCTGATGCTCTCCCCCCTTGTGGGGGAGATGTCCCTGTTGGGACGGAGGGGGGCATCGCTGCGAACCCTGAGGTTGGCGTTTCAGCCCCCTCTCCCAGCTCCGCCGTCGTCTCGCCGCCGATGGGCGAACTCAGCCCGTCCTTACCATAGGCCTTGTGAAACTGCTTCAGCCCCCAGTCGGTGATATTGTCGACGCGTTCGCCGGTCGAGGTGTAGCGGTAGAGTGGGAGAGTTTGGGTGCCCCCCGAAGCAGGCGAAACGAAGTTCAAGTCAGGGATCCTGTCGATAGCAAGAGAAAAATAGGGCTTCCCCGAAGAATCACCCATCAGTGTAATCGAAGGATTCCGCTTATTCCCATCGCAGAACAACTGTGGAGTTTGGTAAACCGTCTCCGACAAAGCTCGAGAAAAGCAAAAATTCTTTTTGGTGAAAGGGCGATAGTTGGCATCCACGAAACTCAGTTCACTGGGTGTAATTGGCTTCTTGGTCTGCCACCTCTCTCGAAGAGAACGCGTCCACTTGATCGTCTGACTACCACTGCCGCTATCGAATGTAGGACTGGCCTGAATAAGGGATTGATTGAACTGTCCCACATAATAGGTCACTTGATCGTGAAGCTGCTTACTTGAAAAAGTGTAAAGCCACTCATCTCTTGATGTCACAACGCCAAGCGAATACAGGCGAAATATCGACCTCTCCTGCCCGTTTGATTTCGCTGCCTTGGTCTTCTTGTCGGCCAGGGGTATCAGCCTATCCCAGTTGTTTTCGGTCAGATTGATCCAGTTTCCCTTTTGGTCCGGCTCCACCCGCTGATGTTTCAGCGTCGAGAGCTTGGAGTTTCCGAGGAAACTCAGCTTTTCCGCCGCCGTCTCGAATTCCGGCCGGCGGGAGTAGAAGATCTTGCAGCCCTTCTGCTTACGGCGCTTGACGAGGAAGGAGATGGCGACGCCGGTCTGGATGCCGAAGACATTGTGCTTGGTGCCCGACAATTTGGGATTGGCCCTGATGTCACCGCCGAGATCGACGACATAGACCTCGTGAAACTCGTCCGCTACCGCCTTGCGGAAGCCGTCAAATGTGCGGCTGTCGATGAAGGAGCGGTTGGTGACGAAGGCGAGCACGCCATCGTCATGCATACGATCGGACGCCCAGCGAAAGAAGCGGGCATACATGTCATAGACTTTGGTTTTCTGCGCCGTCGATAGCCGGATGTAGCTGTCCTTGATCAGCTTGTCGATGTGCTCGTAGGTCCGGTTCTTGTTGTTATCGTTTTCGTTTTGCTGGTTGGCGTTATAAGGCGGATTGCCAATAATAACCGAGATCTTGCGCGCATTCTGGCGCTTGACCCGCTCAATGTTTTCGTCCGATAGAGCACCAAATAGGTCGCCGACATGCTGTCCCATCTTGATGCCCAGCCCGTTCACATTGTCCAGCGTGTCGACAAAGCAGAGATTGGGGAATTCGGCGAACTGGCCCGATATCGCTGCATAGGTCGCTTCGATGTTTAGGTTGGCGACGTAGTAGGGCAGGATTGCCACCTCATTGGCATGCAGTTCGTTCTTGTATTTGTGCGCAAGCTTCTTCGGGTCGCCACGGAAATAATCAAGCAACTCGCAAATGAAGGTGCCGGTGCCTGTGGCCGGATCGAGGATCTCGACATGCGGGTCTATCAGGTTCTTCCCGAAATGCTTCTCGCAGAGCCAGTCGGCCCCTTCGATCATGAACTTCACGATCTCGTTCGGCGTGTAGACGACTCCCAACCGGTCGGCCTTCTTGGTGTCATAGACCTTGTAGAAATTCTCGTAGATGACCTTGAGGAAAGTCTGCTTCTCGGTATGGCTGGTAATCTGCGCGGCGTTCGCGCGGATCGCTGCATAATAGGGCTCCAGTCCCTTCAGCGTCTCCTTCTTCACCGCCCCAGTGAAGAACTTTCCTTCCAACGCATAGAGTTCCTTGGCAATGTTATTCTCGTGATGAAAATCACCCTCGTTAAAGACATTGGCAAAAATCTCCTCGGTAAGGATGTGCTGGATAAGCATTTCCCTGACATCAGCTTCCGAGAGCGTCGGATTGATCGTCTCCTTGCAAGTTTCGAGGAATTTCTGTGCTTCAGCGCGAAAGGCCGGGCTCTCGCCATAGGCCGTGTCGATGCGGGCTCGCAGCGCCGCTAGCACGCGCGGCAGATAGGTCTTAAACTCCTCGACCGCCTTGCGGAACTCTCGGATCTCGGCGCGTTCATAGGCGAAGAACAGTGTGAGCAGTCTCAGAAGCGCACCGTTGTCGGTCATCGAGCAGCGGAGCACCTCCTGCCGGTCTTGAATCAGCACGGCCGTGTGGGAGTTCTCGAAGATGATATTGTCCTGCGGATAGCCCTTGGCGAGCTTCTTGCGGATCTCGACATCTAGATCGTCGGCCGTATCCTTGGCCTCCCAATACCCGAAAGGAAGTCCGATCGAGTGGAAGATTGTGCCGTCTGGCCGGATACGCGACTTCTGCACCGAGGCGAATTCATATTGCGCGGCGAACTGCCAGTTGAGCTGCCGGGCCCAGGTCTTCAGGAGATCCTTGAAGGCTTCGGATATGACCCCTTCGGTCACCGAGCCGGAAAACTTCCGCAAGCGGTCGATTTCGTTGAGATATTGATTGATCAGCTGCTGGCTCATGAGGTCCCCCTGGCCGCAACCTAACGGCACAACGCAGCTTTTGGTAGTGCATCAATCACGCCGCTGCGAGGTTTTGAAGCTCTCCTTGGAATCGAGCGAAAGGAGTTCGCACAGGCTGGGGCGCAATGCCGGCACTACTGCACCCCACAATTACCGGCGAACGAATTCCAAAATCGCTGAACTCTCGCTATGAGACAGCCGCGCATCAAATGCGCCGACCAGCAAAGCGGAGAGGTGGCTGAGTGGTCGAAAGCACCGCACTCGAAATGCGGCATACGGGCAACCGTATCGTGGGTTCGAATCCCACCCTCTCCGCCAGGTTGTATTCACTCTCCGCCAGTTACCTGCAAGACTTTGGATTTCCTCGCAAAACCTCTGCTCGCCAGCGGCCCTTGAGGAGTGAAAATCATGCAGGTATCGCGCCCGGTACACCTTCCGGTACACGTTGGGGTATCGCCCGATCCAACGAATCAGGCAGCGGCCACCAAGCCGGTTGCCAGAGGGCCGGGTCCCTATCTCGCGAAATCAGGGTCCGTTTACATCTTCCAGATTAAGCTGCCGAAGACGAGCGGTGGCACGAAAGCCATCCCGCCCTTGCGGCTCAGCCTCGGTGCCTGCTCTCACAGGCGAGCCCGGCTGCTGGCCGACCTTCTGGCGGCCAGGGCCAGACTGATGTTTGATTCGATGAGGCACGGTAGCGGTATGCAGGATGACGAAGACAGCGAGATGCGGGCGCGTGAGTTCGTCATCGAAATGAAGGGCGAGCTGAAGGCTTACCTCGGAATGATCGATCGCTCGAACGCAGCGGTCCCCGTCGAGGAGTTGCAGAAGGCCGCAGGCATCCGAGACCTCGTCAACCTCAACCGCGAACTGGAGAAGAAGGCTCAGGGCGAGCCGTTCAATGAGCTCATCACCGGCAACGAGGAGATCCTGAAGCAGTCGGCGGTGGCGAAGCTCTCTGCGTCGTCGGCGCTCTCGGATCCTGCTTCCACACCTGTCGTAGCCGCAAAGTCAGTGGCGACGCCACCTCAGACAGCAGACAACAGCGACGTCCAACCGATGAACGTCGCCGGGCACGAGTCATTGACTGCCGAGGAACGGCCCCGCGACGCCGAAGGGCGATTGATCCCCGCCTTCGCGTTGGACCGGCGGACGGTGAAGCGGCCAAGGTCCTCCCAGTCCAGGCTCAGCGACGCGATTCCGACTTATGTGGCTAAGCGGCGTCTTTCCGGTGGGGCCAACATCGCACGCGACCTATCTACGGCAGAGAGCCGCCTTGCTCTTTTCATCGAACTGATCGGCGATCATCCCGTCGATACCTATGTCCCCGCTGACCTCCAAGCCTTCGTCAATCACATGCAGTATTGGCCGGGAGACAACAATGAACGCGATCCGGATCTCACACCTTGGCAGGTCATTGAGGACAACAAGGATCTTCACCTGAAGCCGCTGGCCGAGAAGACGCTTCAGGAAGGCTATCTTGCCGTTATCAAGGCCGCGATCCGCTCGGAGATCACCGCTGGCGGCTTCACCGACCCGTTTGCCGGAGCGAAGATCAAGATCCCGAAGACTGCCGCCAGCCCGCGTAAGGCGACACCCATCGGCACGTCAAAGATGAATACCCTGTTTAGGACCGGAATCGAGTCCGGGCTGATGGAGGACATCATGCTGCCGCTCCTCGGCCATCTCACGTCACGACGCCTCGGTCTGCTACTCCATCTACGCGGCAATGATTTCCGCGAGCAATTCCCCGAGATCTGGGTCGGGCAGGTAACCCGCCTGTCGCAGATCAACGGCACATGGACTACCGTCCCTGTGAAGACGCAGGACAGCGAACGCTACTTCGTGCTCCATGACTTCCTGCGGGAAATCGGCTTCATCGATTGGGCGACACGTCAGGGCTCGAACTTCCTCTTCCCCAACATTATGAAGCTGAAACACCCGAGCAAGAGCGGTTCTTCCTATATGCAGCGACTGTTCAAGAAGGCGGGCATCAAACCCAAGGAAGGTGAGGAGAACGTCGGCCGGCGCGAAGTCTTCCACTCACTCCGAAGCGGTAACATCCAGGATATGCGCGAATCGGGCATTGACCCGCGCGAACGCCGTGTTCAGGCGGGACATAGTGCCGGCTCCGACGAGCATGATCTCTATGGCTTCGACGTCGCCACGGAGAAGGAGGCGCGCAAGCTCAAGGCACTGCCTCTCGATCCTGAGATCGACTACTCGATCTTCCGTGGCTTGGACTTCGATGCTATCGCCAGACGCGAGCGGGCAGCAGGACCGCCGAAGCCTTCGATGGTCAGAGGACGGGCGGACCGGCGCAAGCCGTTTTCGAGTGAATCGAAATCATAATTTTCTGAATCGGAAATCCGTCATTCTGAATCGAATGAGCGCAATTTGTTTCGACGTGCGGACACGTTGAGATGCGTTCTCGGGGATTTCTTCGACGGCCCTGCTGCCGCGTTCGGGAACTCGAAAGACGCCCCTCCCAGAAGAAGAATCGATAATATGAGGAAGTGAATCGCCTGCCGTTAGGATCGAATCGTCCGCAGAGACTTTTGAATCGGACGCCGATGGTTCGGAATCGGATTGAATAGCCCCGAGATTTGTAGACACCTTCTTTCCTAATTTTGAGGCAAGAAGATCACCATGAGCAAATCGAATTTCAGCGAAGAGTTTAAGCGCGACGCGGTGCGTCAGATCACGGAACGGGGCTATCCGGTTGCGGAGGTTTCGCAGCGGCTCGGTGTAAGCCCGCACTCGCTTTATGAGTGGAAGAAGAAGTTCTCCTTGGCGTCTGGGAACCAGGGTAACGACCAGTCCGAAGAGATCAGGCAGCTTAAAAAGGAACTGGCGCGGGTCACGGAGGAGCGCGACATATTAAAAAAAGCGACCGCGTATTTCGCCAGGGATGCACCCCTCTCGACGATGTAAACATCGTCTGCCGGGCAATGAGTGAAGTACGCGTTCGTTGCCCAGCATCAACAGCGGTTCTCGGTGCGAATGATGTGTCGCCTGTTCCGCATCCATCCCAGCGGGTTTTATGCCTGGCTTCGGATGCCCTTGAGCAAGCGTGCCTTTGAGGACAAGCGGCAGATCAATCTGCTCCAGACGGCTTGGGAAGAGAGCGGCAAGGTCTACGGGTATCGCAAGCTTCATGACGACCTGCTCGATCACGGCGAGACATGCTGCCCTAACCGGGTTGCGCGTCTGACGCGGATTGCCGGGATAAAGGCTCAGATCGGCTACAAGCGCCGTCCCGGAGTTTATGGCGGCAGGCCTTCCATTGTCATCGACAACACTCTGGACCGTCACTTCGACGTTGCTGCTCCGGACAAGGCGTGGGTCACGGACATCACCTACATCCGGACCAACGAAGGCTTCGCCTATCTCGCGGTGGTGATCGATCTCTATTCCCGCCGTGTTATCGGCTGGTCGATGCAGAGCCGTCAGACAACGGATGTCGTGCTGCAGGCGTTGCTGATGGCTGTCTGGAGGCGAAAGCCAAAGGAAAAGGTTCGGGTGCATTCGGATCAGGGATCGCAATTCACCAGTATGGACTGGGCAGCGTTCCTGAAGAACCGCAATCTGGTTCATTCGATGAGCCGACGGGGCAACTGCCATGACAATGCCGTCGCTGAGAGCTTCTTCAATCTGTTGAAGCGGGAGCGGATACGCCGAAAGGTATATCGCTCAAGAGACGAAGCCAGGCAGGACCTGTTCGACTACATTGAGATGTTCTACAACCCGAAGCGCAAACATGTCAGAAACGGGATGCTGTCGCCCGTAGAGTTCGAAAAGCGGCAGAAAACTTAACCCGAGGGTGTCTAGGAAACTCGGGGCTATTCAACGCGAGGGGAGCACCGCATGCACGGCCGTTACGCCAATGACGACGATGGCGCCAAGGATGATGCCCAGCAAAGACTGAAGCGAGGATGTCGTAAGCCACCCGACCACAGCCGGAGCAACCCCGATGGTAGTCGTCATGAAATGGGATGCCCCTTCTATGACATGCTCGGGTGTTGACAGCCCGAGCCCATCCAGCCCGTGGACGACGATACTGCCGCCGACCCAGAGCATGGCCGCAGTGCCCACGGCCGCCAGGATCTGTAGAAACACCGGCACACCCTTGACCAGGCTGCGGCCGATCACCCGTGCCGTGCCAGATCCCGCCTTTGCCATGTGCAATCCGATGTCATCGGCCTTTACGATGAAAGCCACGACGCCATAGACGGCAACCGTTATCAGCACTCCTACGGCAGCGAGCACCATAGCCTGGGTATAGATGCTGGAATCCGCAACATCGGCAAGCGTCAGGGCCATGATCTCTGCGGATAGGATGAAGTCCGTGCGGATAGCCCCGGCGACCTTCTGTTCTTCGAGCGCGACCGGGTCAACCGGTGTCGACGAGTCACCCACATCGTGCGCGTGGGGGGCCAGCAGACCGTATATTTTCTCAGCGCCTTCGAAGCACAGGTACAGGCCGCCGATCATCAACAGCGGGGTGATCAGCCAGTTGGCGAAGTAGCCGAGCAGGAGGCAGATGGGCAGGAGGAAGACCAGCTTGTTGCGCAGCGAGCCCAGAGCGATGCGCAAAATTATCGGCAGCTCCCGGGCCGGCGATAGCCCAACGACATAGGTCGGGGTTACAGCCGTGTCGTCGATAACAACGCCTGCAGCCTTGACGCTTGCTTTTGCAGTCTGGGCCGCAACATCGTCCAGCGACGTAGCAGCCAGCTTCGCTATTGCAGCGATATCGTCGAGTAGTGCTATCAGGCCTGTCGCCAACGAAATGCTCCGTTAATTTCCGATTGGACACTCACAACAGATCAATAGCACGTCAAGTTCCGTCATCTCTTTCCCTAGCTTTTTGAAGGTAGGGCACGCCTTTACCCCGCATTTTCGAAGCTAGGAACTAAGCTTAAACCCCCGTACTTCAATCACTCCAACCAGGGCAGGGTGCCCTTCGGCATGCTTGAGCCAATCAATGTCGCTCCCCCGGCAAGGCTCAACACGAGGAGGGTTGAGAGAACTGCGACTGCCGCTGCGCCAGTCGAGTTTCCTTCATACTGAAGAGCAAAAATCATCACACCTATGGTTTCATTTCCCGACGACCAGAGCAGTGTCGAAAGCGTCAGCTCGTTGAGCGCCGTCATCACGACCAGAATCGCCCCGGCAGCCGCGGCCGGTAGCACGCCGGGCAAGAAGATGGACAGGATGCGGCGATTAAGACCGGCGCCGGTAATGCGAGCCGCCTCGTCCAGTGCGGGGTCGGCTGATTGCGCGGCGGCGGCCACGGGCCGGAGCACCAGCGGCAGGAAGCGCGAGAGATAGGCGATGACGAGGATCGCCATGGTCCCGTAGAGCGACAGCCCGATCAGCGGCAGCGGCTTGAGGAACGCGAGGATCATGCCGAGCGCGACAACAGTGCCGGGAACGACCCAGGGCCCCTCGATGACGAAATCAAGCAGCCGGAGCACAGGATTTGTACGGCGTTGAGAAAGAAAGGCCAGCGGTACGGCCACCAGCATCGAAATTGCGGCCGTGATCACGGCGAGCAGCAGCGAATTGGCAAAAGCCCTTCGCACGGTCGGATTGTCGAGCACGGCGCGGAACTGGTCGAGGCTTATCGTGTCGGGTCCGAAGGCCACCCCGATGGCCGGCAAGAGCGCAGTCATGGTCAGCGCCGCGAGCGGCACGAGCGACAGGATGAGCACCACGATCCACAGCAGGAACTCGATTACAGGCGCGCGGCGGGTAGGCACGAAGGGTGTCCCGGCCGGAAGCGGCACGGCGATGCAGGTCGTGACGATGTTGCGCAGGACGATGGCAAGCGCCGCCATGGCAGCGAGCATCAGCGCCAGTGTCGCCACTTGGCCGGCGGCGGCCGGGCCGAAGCCGTTCAGCCGTTGGTAGATCAACGTTGTCAGGACCGAGATGCGGCCCGGAATGCCAAGAAGTGCCGGCACGCCGAAATTGCCAATCGCCGCGGTGAACGCGATCAAGCTTCCAGCCAGCACCGAAGGCATGACGATGGGTAAGACGATTCCGAGGCCGATCCTGCCTGGCGAAATACCGAGGATGCGCGCGGCCTCGACAAGGTCGGCCGGCAGTGCCCGCAGCGCCGCCCGGACAGCAATGAAAACCAGCGGCATGTGTTCGATGCCCATCACAAGCGCGATCCCGCCAGTTGAATAAAGCGGGTTGGTGGAGCCCGGCGGTGGCGCAAGGCCGAGCGGTTTCAGGATCGGCGACTGCGCGCCAAAGAGTTCAATCCAGGCAAGCGCCATGGTTTGCGACGGCACGATCAGCGGGATCAGGATGAGAAAGGTCAGTGCGGCGCGGGTGCGGAGTTTCAAAAGGCTGACGGCAAAGGCGAGCGCCACGCCGATGACAGTCGACACGGCAACGGACAGAAGCGCGGTCTGCAGCGTTCCCGAGAGCGCCCTGAGTGCCGAGCGACTGGCGAGCGTGGTCAGCATCAGCCCGAGCGGCGTGCCGTCCTCGCCGGGTTGGAAGGCGGCGGAAAAGAGCCGCGCGAGCGGCCATAGCGTCGTGAAGGACACGTATAAAACGAGAAGGGAGACGAGCAGATGCTCGCCTCCCAAACGATGCGGCCGGCCCATAACGGGTCTGCGGATCATAGGGTCAACCGCCAAACAGTTCCGCGAACTTTTCCTTGGTTTCCTTGTCGGCTTTGAGCATGGCATCGCTGTCGGCGGGCAGGATCTTCAGTGTGGTAAGCGCCGGGTACCCTTCCGGTTGCGCGACACCGGGCAGGATTGGGAAATAGCCTTGGGCGGCGGCCTGTACCTGGGCTGCCTTGGAGAGCTGCCAGGCGACGAAGGTCTTGGCTGCCTCGACCTGATCGGACCCCTTGAGCACGGCGACTGGCTGGGTGATCGAGCTGACACCTTCTGCGGGAAAGACGAAGTCGACGGGTGAACCCTTCTTCTTGGCGTTGAGGGCCATGTACTCGATGATGATGCCATAGGCCTTTTCGCCGCGCGCAACGGCTTCGACAACCGTGCCATTGCCCTGGCCGGCAACGGCGCCGGCCTCGGCCAGCTTTTCGTAATACGCCCAGCCGAATTCAGGCTGCTGCGTTACCGTGCCGACATGGATGACGGCCGCACCGGAATAGAGCGGGCTTGGCATGATAAGGCTCTTGGCCGCATCGGCGGCAAGCAGGTCGTTCCAGCTCTTCGGGGCGGTCTTCACGAGGTTCGTGTTGTAGATGATCCCTGTGGTGATCACCTTGGTGCCGAAAAAGGTCTTGTCGGCATCGATGAAGGCCGGGTTTATGCCCGCAACCGGAGCGTCGGTAAAGGCCAGAAGGCGGTCGTCGTTCTTCAACTGCGTCATGGCGACGGTATCAGCAATCAGGATGACGTCGGCCGGGCTGTTGCCGGCGGCATATTCAGCCTGCAGCTTGGCCATGACCTCGGTCGTGCCGGAACGGAAGAGTTCAACCTTGATCTCTGGATGGTCGGCGTTGAACGCCTCGATGACCTTGGTCATCTGATCTTGCGGCTGCGAGGTGTAAACGGTGATCGTGTCTGCGGCCGCGGCCTGGAAGGCGAGGCCGGCAAGAATGGTTGTGGCGACGAGCGTGCGGAAGAACATGAGAACCTCGTTGATAGGCAGATTGTTTTGAACGCGGCCCCGCCCGGGCGATGGGGAGACGGCCACCGGTTCGGCAGATGCTGTTTCGCCTAGCTCACAGAGATGACGGCAGAACGACAGGTTGACGATCGACCAGTGACACGGCCGGCCCAGGTTTGGCCTGTTCCGCCGTCGCCGATCACCCAGCCGCCCGTAAGGACGAGTTCGATCGACGTGCCGGGCGCTAACCGCTCCTCGAGCGGCAGGCTGACGACGTCGCCGTCAATCTCAGTCGGCAGACAGTGGCTGAGAAAGACGCCGTTCTGAAAGACCTGCCCCAGGAGCTCGACCTTCAGGTGGCCGCCCTCAGGCACGCGCTTGAAATCGGAGGCATGACAGCACAGCCAGCCATAGCCTGTCGGGGCCTCGCCCGGCATGTCGAGGAGCTGCTGGCCTAGCATGACCTTCGTTCGACCCGCTCCGGACTCAACCACTTGCACCGGCAGCGTCCGTCCCCGACCGATAAAACGGGCAACCATGCTCGAAGACGGCTGGCGGTAAAGCTCTTCCGGCGTACCGAGCTGCTGTAGCCGGCCCCGGTCCAGGACGGCGACATGCGTCGCAACCGCCATCGCCTCGTCCTGATCATGGGTGACGAATACGAATGTGGCGCCGGTCAGACTATGGATACGGCGGAATTCCGCGAGCATGGCCTCACGCAAGTGAGAATCGAGATTGGCAAGCGGTTCATCGAGCAGGATGAGTTGCGGTCTGGTTGCGAGCGAGCGAGCAAGCGCTACCCTTTGCCGCTGTCCACCCGACAGTTCGTGCGGCCGGCGGCCATCCAGCCCCCGAAGCCCGACGACGTCCAGAACCTCATCGATGCGTTGGTTTCGCTCCTGAACCGTGAGCCCGGCGACTTTCAAGCCGAACTCGATATTTTTTCGTACGGTCATCGTCGGCCATAGCGCATACGACTGAAAGACCATTCCAACGCGACGCTTTTCCGGTGGGACAAAGACGGCATCACCGGCGACTAACTGATCGTCGAAATGGATCTCTCCTTGATCGGGATGCTCAAGCCCGGCGATCAGGCGCAGAAGAGTGGTCTTGCCGCAGCCTGAAGGTCCAAGCAAGGCGAGAAACGCTCCGTCGGGAATCGCGAGCGAGACGCTATCCAGCGCTGTGAACTGGTCGAAGTGCTTCGATATCGCGTTGAGGCATAGATGCGGCACGTAATCGCCCTCCGATCGTCAAGATCAGATTCCACGAATATGTGACGTGTGGATGACAGTCAGGTTCGAGGCATAGCCAGTTCCGACTGGGTAGGACAGTAGAACGAAGTCGATATTCTCGCTATCGAATTCGTACTGGAGGCCATCAGGCCCTTGGAAATTGCTGTGACGGACGTGCCCGATGGACGCTGAGTGCGTCGGATTGAGCGGTGCCTATCTCCACTCAATGTATGCCTTTAGACGGTTCCGGTAATGTCGCGTCCTCTCGAATGGCCGGAATAATCGAGACCGTGCTTTCGAGCCGGTTTCTCAGCTCCTGTGAAACAAGTGGAGCCGGACTGTTTTCCTCATCTGCGTCCTGAGTTTCTTCATCGACCCCCAGCGAGGACAGGCGATAGTCGATAGCAAGCGCGTAGATTGCTTCCAGCAGACCCCTCTCCTTGATGTCCGGGTCGGACAACGCAAACAGGGAGGCTTTGACAATGCGTTTGCTCGATGTCTTCGGGCATTCGTCTACGACATGAGCATAGAGTTCTTTGCCGGTTAGACCGTCGGCTGCGCCACTGACGAGCGCCTCGTAGACCTTGTTCAGTTTCTTGCCCATGAGGATGATTCCTTTTTCGGATGAAAGTTCGGTTCCGATGACGACGGTGTGCGAATGTCGTTCAGGGCAAATTGATCCTGACGACTGCCCGGCCTGGTGTCAAACTGGATCGGACAGACCTCGTGTCAGGATCGCACACAGGGCAGCCATCATGGCTCTCAAGTCCATCAGGGGACGCCCGCCCAGGATTACGCAGACGACTGCTTGGCCAAGGCCATCTTATTCCTCAAGCCGCGTCACAAAACTGAAATAGACCAGGGATAGCTGGAGACAGCATTGTCGCTTCGGCGCGTGTTGCGTTGATCGAGAGTGTTACCTGGAGACCCGGTCGTTGAGAACCCATCTCGAAGTTGTGCATGCTTTATTGGATCTATTGCGACGATTGCGGCTGAGGCCGCCGTCGCAGATTCGGTTTCGCACGATCGCAAACACGCCGACGACAGTGAAGTTTTCCAGGCACGAGCTACTCAACGCTCTCTATGCCCTTGAATACGAGGGTGTTATCGCACTCCACAATGATTACAGCTTCAGTGTGCTGAAGCCCTCTTCCGCAATCTAGCCGAGGGGGCAAGTGAGCTGCGCCGCACCGGCACGCACGCGGTTATGTCACAGTAAATTCACACTCCGT
This sequence comes from Rhizobium sp. PvP014, assembly GCF_017876855.1. NCBI lineage: Bacteria > Pseudomonadati > Pseudomonadota > Alphaproteobacteria > Hyphomicrobiales > Rhizobiaceae > Rhizobium > Rhizobium sp. PvP014. The sequence continues at coordinate 2,700,601 of NZ_JAGIOT010000002.1, read as the reverse complement.
AGACATTTGCTTAAGAGCCGAAGGGCATTGATGCCGCTGTTTTCTTGCCTTTGAGGTCTAAGCCTTTGCTCTTCTCCAATCTTCGAATCTCGCAGCGCGTCATGCTCCTGGCGGCGATGGCGCTCGTCGGTATCATCACGATCTGCGCCATCTTTATCGGTCAGCGCCACGTCGAGCACGGATATCGTGCCGCTGCAGATGCGCTTGCCGAGAGCAAAGCCGACGTTGCAAGCCTGTCGGCCAGCGTGAGCGCCAGCTACATGTTCCAGCAGGCATTCCTGCTCGAAAAAGAGATGGCCAGCACGGAAAAGTTCAAGGCAGCCGTTTCCGAAGGTCGTAGCGTGCTGGCGAGCCTTCGTCGTTCCGCCACTCCTGAACTCGCAGCCCAACTCGACCAACTGAGCATTGGCCTGACTGCCTACGAAGCAGCGTTTGATACGCTTGTGAAGAACAATCAGGACCTTGGTCTCGATCAGGACGATGGCTTGCAGGGCGCCATGCGCTCGGCGGTGCATTCGATCGAGGGACGTCTGGACTCCGTCGACGATACCGCTATTCGCGCCAGCATGTTGATGCTGCGGCGTCATGAGAAAGACTTCATACTGCGTGGCGATGCCTCATATCTGCAAAAACACACAGAGGAGGCTGAGACATTCGCGACGCTTGTGAAAAACGCCTTCCGCCCAGGCGCGCAGCGCAGCCGGGTGCTCGATGGCCTGGAAATTTACCGATCGGCATTTCGCTTTTACGCCGAAGCCAGCATTGGGGAAGCAGAGACCCGCAAGGATGTTGCAGCTGCCTACCTTGCGTTAGAGCCGCAGGTGCAGGCTGTCAGCACAGCTTACGAAACGGAGCGCGAGACTATCCTCGTGGAAAATGAAAGAGTCGCGTCTCGCAACCTTACCGTCGTCGCCGGCCTGGTTCTGCTGGCGATCGTCGGGCTTGGTGGCGGCGTCTGGATTATCGGCCGGTCCATTACGCGGCCAGTCGCGGCGATGACCGGTGCCATGGGTAAACTCGCCGAGGGACAGACGGATCTTGCGATCCCGTCGTTTGGATCTCGCAGCGAATTCGGTGCCATGGCCGGCGCGCTGCACACGTTTCGGGAGGCGGCGATCGCCAACCGTCGTTTGGAAGAAGAAGCAGCGACCGTACGGGCCAACGCGGAAGGTGAACGCGTCCGCCTGCAACGGGAAGCAGAGACCGAGGCAAGGGCACGATTGAACCATGCAACCGGAGGTCTCGCCGAAGGGCTGCGGCGTTTGGCAAGCGGCGATCTCGCTTTCGAACTGACCGAGCCATTTGCGCCGGACTTCGAAAATCTACGCCGCGATCTCAATGCAACAGTCGCCCAGTTGGCCGATGTCATGAGCTCGATCGCCCATGCAAGCATTTCCATCGAGGGGGGAAGCCGCGAGATCGCCTCGAGCGCTGACGATCTGTCCCGCCGTACCGAGCAGCAGGCCGCATCGCTCGAAGAGACCGCGGCAGCGCTCGAACAGATCACTGCCAATGTCGGCAACGCGTCGCGCCGATCGCAAGACGCCCATCGTATTGCCAGCGAAACCAATGCCGCGAGTGAAAGCACAGCTGTGCTCGTTTCAAATGCGTTGAAAGCCATGGCACGCATCGAGATCTCGTCGACCAAAATCGGCGGAATCATCGGCGTGATCGACGAGATCGCCTTCCAGACCAATCTTCTGGCTCTCAACGCCGGGGTCGAGGCGGCAAGAGCGGGGGAGGCAGGACGAGGATTTGCGGTGGTTGCCCAGGAGGTCCGCGCTCTGGCAGGACGGTCGGCGGAAGCCGCACGAGAAATCAAGCAACTGATCCAGACGTCTGACCGAGAAGTTCTAGACGGCGTTCGCTGCGTCCGTGAGACCGGCGAAGGACTGACCGAAATCACCGGCCGCGTGAAAGCGATCACCACGCAAGTCGAAGCGATTGCCCTTTCGGCTCGCGAACAATCCGTCGGCCTCAACGAGATCAACACGGCCGTCAACATGCTCGATCACGGAACACAGCAAAATGCCGCGATGGTCGAGGAAAACAATGCGGCAAGCGCACTGCTCATGAACGAGGCGCAACGCCTACGCGGTCTCGTCGGCATGTTCCAGCTCGCGCAGGGACCATCAACATGCGACACTCACGCGAGTGGAGTGGACCACGCTGCTTAATTTCAGCGAGATTTCTGGAGCCGGCGCCTCGATCACCGGAGAGCAGCATCTTCACATTGAGATGACTACGTGTCGGTGACGGGCGACGATCAGCGACCGCTCTCGTGGGAGACCCGCACCTCGCGACCGCGAGGAAGGTTGCGCGTCGTTGCGAAACCGTAATTAGTCCCGAACAACGCGTCTGAATGCACCGGACGAATCGAAGCGGCACTCGAACGTGGTGACCCGGGATCCCTCGGGTGGGAACTGGCCGTACACAGTAAACCCGCCCCCCGTACGCTCCACCGGGAGAGTAAGGATTTCCTGAGGCCTGCGGCCGAACGTGGCTGATGCCTCTCCCTGGCAGAATTTACCCATGCTTCCGACGGAGACCCTCTGCCGCGACTTCGTTTCGATGTCGCGTTGCGGCGGCGGTGAATACGTGTTGCCGCGGAACGGGAAGTCCGGCTTGTCGCCACGGGAGTTCGGACATTCGTAGCTCATGGAGTACCAGGTCACCGGTCCTGGAACGCTGTCGCCGAGGAGCCCTCCGGCGTGGCTTTCACTAAAGAGAACGTGGTATTCGCCACCGCAGACGCGCTGGGCTTCCTGGATACATGCTCCGCTGTTGCCCTTGCACTTTGTCTGATGAACGTCGTTTGCGGACGCGGGGAGGGCCGACAGCAGGACTATTCCCATGAGAGATTTCGCTACGAGACGCATTCTAAGTCCTTTCGTTCGAACGTTGCGGCGCGAAGGCCATGAGTTGGATTTTTCGATGGCGACCGGTCTTCGGGGTTCACTCCACTGCATTGATGGGCACATGGCCGAACTCCAAAACGAAGACAAACCCAGTCCAGTCGTTGATGATATGGGCGCCCGCGGAGACCCAGAGATTTCTCGTGACGATATAGGCGAGCGTGAGTATCAGGCGGGCAAAACCGATGCCGATGAGAGACTGTGCAAAGTGCCAGTCATAGGTCGGCAGATGCGCCGCGCCGAAGAGCAGAGACGAAACGACAACGGCGATCAGGATCCCCAACCTTCGTGACAGGTGCAAACGCTGTACGCACAGCCACAAAACGGCGAGGAAAGGCAGTATTCCGAAAAGCTCTTCCCCTACCAACTGGATGCCGGTCACGAGAAGCGTGGCACTCACCTGGGTTGCCGACATCGCGGCGATCGCATCCGCGACGGGATTGGAGTAAAGTTCGAAAAACTGTTGCAGGACCAAGCCCATCGCCATGGATCCCAGCAGCGTAGCAACCCCGAACAGCACCATCAGCCCCACGGATCGAAATCCGACAGGACGGAACAGGCAGTTCCAGTGTGGCCCGGCTACCTTGCGAAGCGCCAACACGGGGACTGCGACGAACAGCAGCGCCGGAATGAGATTGTAGGGGAAGGTGCGAAGGGGAACGAGGGAGAGCACAAGCAGAGCGCTCGCCAACGATACAATGACAAGGAGCCAGCCCGGTCCATCAATTTCGACGGGCTTGCCGTTGTAGAACGGGAAATCGCGATCGGTTGAAATCACCCTTCGAACCTCGACATTTCCGGACGACCGTGTCGCACGCGGTTCGGATGACTACTCGACGTAGAGCGTGAGATCGTAACTCGCGGTCTCATTGCGCCTTGCGGCATTGCGCATCAGATAGACGTCGATGAGGTACTTGCCGCTCGACGGGATCGTGATGCTGGTGCCGTTTCCATCGATCGAGCTGTTGTACATCGCCGCATCGGCGCCCGGAGCGGTCACATTGAAGTAGAGGCTTGTATTGCGGGAATCGAGCTGGACGCTCATCTTCTGGCCGGCCGTAACCGACAGCGCGTACTGAACCGTCTGGTAGCCTTTGACCGACGATTTGATGGTCGAGCTCGAGGATCCCGTAGCAAAACGAACCGTCTCGCGCCGCATCTCGTCGGCGACGGAGGGCACGGCTGCCATCAAGGCGACCCCGAATATCAGGCTTTTCATCATCTTCATCGACTGGCTCCTCCCGTTCGATCTACGAGGAAAGTCCCAGGCACGGCTTGGCGCCTTGGCGAAGTTGTTCGGGTTCATGCGACGACCTCATGGTGTCTATTTCAAAAACCTACATTAGCTGAAATGGCATGGGAAGCCTGTTCGGCCAAGTCCTTCACGGTGGCAGCTGCCCGCCTGCGCGCAAAGACAGGGGACTGCACAGTGACGTCTGGTGCCGACGCTGGTAAGAGGGTGCAACCTCACGCAGGCATCAACGGGAAGGACTGGCACGTGGACTTCATGAAACTGCTGAAGTCACTCGAAGAGCTCCTCTACGAGCTGGTGTCGTGGCTGGTCTTTTATCCCGTTACCATGTGGCGTGCGGTCGTCAGGCCACTCAGCATGATGCGCTACGCAGACATCGAACTCGCTGACGAGCCGGAAGAACAGTATCAGGACACGCTTAGCCCGCCCCTGTTCCTGCTCATTACGCTGCTTCTTTCACAGGCGCTCTCTGGAGCACTGCCATCGGTCTACGATCCGACGGAAGCTGCCCGCGAGCTCGGCTCGGGCTCTAATCTTCTGATCGCAAGAGGAGTGATCTTTGGCATCTTTCCGCTCTGCATGGCGGTGACGCTGCTGCGATCGAAAAGGGTCAGGATCACCCGCAATTCGCTCCGCCCGCCCTTCTTCAGCCAGTGCTATGTCGCGGCACCCTTCGCCTTCTTTCTCGTGCTGGGCTTCGATTTCTTCAGCATGCCGCAGGAACAGGGAAATCTCGCCGGCGGCGTCGCAGTGGCGGTTGCCACCATCTGGTACGCGCAGGCGCAGGTCCGCTGGTTCAGGCACGACCTCGGCGTCAGCGCGCTGAAAGCCATCGCTATTTTCGTCGGCGCATTCCTGTTTGCCACCATCGCGGCGTTTACCGTTGCAGCGGTGATCACTCTCGACGCTAAGAGCATTGCTCCCGCCCCTAGTTGATTGACTGGCGGAGAAGAGCGACCGGTGCCATGTCGTCATTTTCGTCCGTGACGGATGATCAGCCACATGGGGATGAAAACTCCGATGACGGCCCAGAGAACTACGGAGGCACCGAAGTGAAGTCTTCCTGTTTCGGCAAGTGATATGCCGAGGACAATGGCCGCTACGGTTGTCACAAAGACTGTGACGGACATGATGATCCAGAAAAGCATAGTCATTCCATGATGATGTGGTCGGCACGGTACTTCACAGGACCATCCCAGCCGACGGGGGTCACGCCGGCCTCGGCGCAGATAGAATCTCAGACGGGCTCTCGCGATCAAAACGCGTGCGCCGTTTTGACGGCCTTGCAGCCTCAGGGCCTCTGTGTGACGATCCAACACTCAGGAGGGACCTCATGAACCGCGGCGAAGATTTTGCCCACATCGTCTACACGCTTCTCGTGGTGGAGAAGCAGATGTCGGTTGAGGAAGCGGCGGCCGCCTTGGGGATGAGCTACGCCTCGCTTCACTCGCGACTGATTGCTCGCAGCCCTTTTTCCGCCGACGAGATCCAGGCTCTGATCAGACTGTTACCGGACCCGAGACTGGCGTCTTATCTTCTAGACGGAAGCGTCTTTGTGGCAGCAGAGCGTATAATGCCTCCGGTCGAGGGACGCCTTGCTAACAAAGCGGTACAGAGGGGAGCGACAAAGGTCGTTGTCGAAGCGGCCGATATCCTTGAGCTTGTGGACGCTGTGTTGGCAGGCGGCGGGCTGGACCACCGTCACAAGAGGCTTCTACTGAAGGATATCGTTGAGGCCGAACGAGCGCTTGCAACACTTCGGTTGCAGATTTCGGAGGACTGATGGGATGCTGTTGCGTTTGAGAAATCTGCTTTGCGGAACTCAAGCTCGATCGCCGCGTCGTCCAGTACGGCTATAAGCTCGTAGTGCCTGTCAGACTCTTCAATCGCAAAATGACGGGCGGCTGCTTCGTTGACGAAGATGCCACCGACCAGCCCGAGGCGGTCGTTTACGATCCAACCACCCCGACGACTTCTGCCAATCAGGAATCTTGGTCCAGCGAAAGCTGTGTTGCCCGGGAGGGGAATCTTCTCATTCGCGGACTGTTTTTCGATCATCATTTGTTTCTCCTTTTGCTCAAGACGCATTCAAAAGCGGCAAAAGAAAAATAAGTCTGAGGGCATGTCGAAATCGATGTGGCTTCGCGACAAAGAAATATAGACGGCGTAGTTTTCAGGCTGGGGCGTGGTCAACGGTCGCTCCTCAAGACTCCGCGCATACGGTGCGAAGGACGATTTCTTCGTCCCGCTCGAGCGGCATCAACGGCAACCGAACGTCGGTGGGAAAGGGGCGATCCAACGAGACGGCAACCTTCAGCCCCGCGACATCACACGTATCCAGTTGCGGTGTGGACCTTGCATCAACGGACCAGTTCGGTGACGTTAACGGTGCTGGGCGGATGTTGTTCAGCGCAGATATCACGCCCGATCCACCAAGTGCGAGGAAGGAAGACAGGGAGTGGTCGTCCCGGGACAAGTGCTTGAACCGGTTGCGCAGCGAGGCCCTGATATTGGCGAAGTGGGCAAGACGTGCGGGGCCGTGGCAAACACCGACGACCTGAGCGAGGTCAGCAAGCTCGACAAGCATCTCTTCCCCGAAATCTCGCGCCGTCCTTGACGGATCGTCGTCGATCAGGATGGGAAGCCGGACGGCAGCGTCGATCTGTCGGAAATGATCGACTACGCCTTTCAGGGTTGGCTTCGTGTAATAGGGCACCGTCAGCAGCAAGGCCTTTGCCCCCAGTTCCTGCGCCCTCAGCGAACGTTCAATCGTCTTCGCCGTACAGTTCGATCCTGTCGTGGCGATGACAGTCAGTTGGCTATCCGCACAGCGGACGGCCGTTCTCAAAAGCAGGTCCTGTTCCCTCTGCTCAAGCGCGCAGCTCTCTCCGATGACATCGTGGACGACGATACCGTCGATTCCCGCCGCGACTTGGTGGCGGACTTCAGCCTCGAAGACTGCGATATCGACGCTGGTGGCTGAGAACGGCGTCAGCATCGCTGTGATAGAAAAAGGCCCAGGCCCCCGAAAGAACGTCATGGTGATTTCCCGTTGAGACGAGACCGACGTCGAACTGATCGCCGATCTTCCAGATGTCGATGGGTCGGACGAACTCGTCAGCTTTCCGTGTGCAAGTATGGCGTCACGCTGTCAGGATTGCATAAACCTGGTCACCGGTCCTGGCCGCCCGTAGCCCTCGAACAGCGTCGCCCTCTCTAAAGCGCCTGGCGACGCATGACAGGACATTGAGGGCTTCCGTCCGTGCGGAAGCGGGCGTCAGAAGCAGAATGACGATGTCGACGGGCTCGCCGTCCACGGCCTCGAAGTCGATCGGGTGCGCCAGAAGAACCATGAGGCAAAATACGGATTCCAGTCCAGCGACTGCAGCATGGGGAAGGGCCACACCGCCCCCGATAGCCGTAGAGCCCAGGACCTCGCGGTCGGATAGTGCTTTGGCGATTATACGGTAAGGAACCGAGGTCGCTTTGCCAGCCTTCTCAGATATCTGCCGCAGGAGGTGTTGTTTTGACGATGAACTCAACCCAACGAAGACGTTCTCCGCCAGGAGAAAATCGTGGACCAACATTTTCTCTCCTCCGTTAAATTCCGAAGCCTGGTTCGTCTCTGAACGAGCTGCACCACCAGCTGCGGGGTTTGCCCTTGTTCGGAAGTCGTGCTGCGTCATCGTGCCCAACACGATGACGCAGCACGACGGGCTTGCCCTGTTGTTTCCGACATTTCAGTTGACGGATGCAATGTTGGTGATGACCTTCGCCACGAACATGACCGAGCCAAGTGCGCAAACAATTCCGAAGATAACGTTGGAGCCACAACATGCCATTCTTGCGTTCCGGCGGGGAAAGACGGCGTTGCGAACAAAGCGCGCGAACATCACGAAACGCACTGAAGCCGCTCCTGACACCACTGCATGTGGGCAAGACAAGCCTCGAAAAGGATCGTCGAATCTCCAAACAATCTGTAGTCGAAAATCATGCCGCACCTTTTTCGGGTCGATGCCCAGGCGCAGGTTGGCGTGGGTCTCCGTCTTTATGGATCGGATACGCATAGGAATTCGAGACGGGGAGCAGGACTAGAATATAGAAAATGCATAGTGATTTTTGACACTTCGCGCCAGGTCACTAGCCCGCCCAACACACCTCCATCTGCCTTAACGCGGTCACAGTGTTTACACGTCGGAGCGGCGTCCCTGAATGACGTCTTGTCTGTTCCTCGGGCGCTCTGACCTATGCGCATTTCGGAAGTCTTCCTCGCCAAATCGCCACTCGTCGCCATTGCATCTCCGCATGTCGTTGTCGCGGCAGTCGAATGGGAATGATGGTGGTCTGCTGCTGGGGTTGAGGTACATTGTTTTGCTCGCCTGATCTTTTCGAGGAGGAAGAGATCGAGGAATGCGGCGGAAGTGCCGCTTCTAGCGAACTGCCGGCGAGCAGCATTGGCTATCCGTCTAACCCAGAGGAGGAATGGGCATGAGCAGGAACAGAGGTGTCGTGTATTTGCGGCCGGGCAAGGTCGAGGTGAGGGATATCGACGACGCCAAGCTCGAGGCGCCGGATGGGCGCCGGATCGAGCATGGCGTTATCCTGAAAGTGATTTCCACCAATATCTGCGGGTCAGACCAGCATATGGTGCGCGGGCGCACGACGGCCTTGCCGGGTCTCGTGCTTGGCCACGAAATTACCGGCGAGGTCATCGAAAAGGGCGTCGATGTCGAGATGCTTGAGATCGGTGATATCGTTTCCGTGCCCTTCAACGTCGCCTGTGGCCGCTGCCGCTGCTGCAAGTCACAGGATACGGGCGTCTGCCTCACCGTCAATCCATCGCGCGCGGGCGGTGCCTATGGCTATGTCGACATGGGCGGCTGGATCGGCGGTCAGGCGCGTTATGTCACTGTTCCCTATGCGGATTTCAATCTTTTGAAATTCCCGGATCGCGACCGGGCGATGTCGAAGATCCGCGATCTGACGATGCTGTCGGATATCCTGCCGACCGGTTTTCACGGAGCGGTCAAGGCAGGCGTAGGGGTCGGATCGACGGTCTATGTTGCGGGCGCTGGTCCAGTCGGTCTCGCAGCGGCGGCGTCGGCGCGCATTCTGGGTGCGGCGGTGGTGATGATCGGTGATTTCAACAAGGATCGTCTCGCCCATGCCGCCAAGGTCGGTTTCGAGCCGATCGATCTGTCGAAAAGCGACCGGCTCGGGGACATGATCGCCGAGGTGGTTGGCACAGACGAGGTCGATAGCGCCATCGATGCCGTCGGTTTCGAAGCTCGTGGGCATTCGGGTGGCGAGCAGCCTGCTATCGTCTTGAACCAGATGATGGAGATCACTCGCGCGGCGGGCTCGATCGGCATTCCCGGCCTTTACGTGACGGAAGATCCCGGTGCGGTGGATGACGCCGCCAAAAAGGGCAGTCTGTCGCTTCGGCTGGGTCTCGGCTGGGCGAAGGCCCAGTCCTTCCACACGGGCCAGACGCCGGTGCTGAAATACAATCGTCAGCTCATGCAAGCCATCCTTCACGACCGGCTGCCGATCGCCGACATCGTCAACGCGAAGATCATCTCGCTTGATGAGGCAGCGCAAGGCTATGAAAGCTTCGACCAGGGGGCCGCGGTCAAATACGTGCTGGATCCTCATGGAGACCTGACGAAAGCCGCGTGATCTCGCCGGCCGAGTTGCAGCCGCTACCCTTGTCCGGCGCCGTATTGGGTGCCGGACAAGGCAGATTCGCCTAACGCTACCAAGTCCTCACGCCACATGGTTCCAGAAGCCACGCTTGCTCCCGTGCAGGCGCTTTAGCGCTGCGACATAGGCCTCGTGGGATATGAGCGTGCCGGGATCGAGGATATGGGGCGCGAGGGCTTGCGCTGTGGCGAGGTGACGGGCTGCGTGCTTGTAGCGGCTGGCTTTTCCATGATCGAGCGAGAAGTCGATCATGCTGCGCAGGATCAGCGTTGCGGCGAGCGGATGATGGGGTGCGAGCATCTCGGCAGTTGATGTCATCAACTCGTAGAGATCGCCATTCAGTTCTGCCGGCCTGTTGATCACCAGTTTCGCCGCCTGGCCGAGTGCGGGCCAGCGCAGGAAGAAGGCGAGCGCCTGGTGAACATCGGGGAATGTCCGGGCATAGGCAAACGCCCTTTCCTCGGCCTCCATATCGTCGAAATCCGGCAGGCGTTTCAAGAATGCGCGCAGGTGAATGTCGCTGAGCGACTGTTCGAACCATCGCCAGCGATCGGCCTGGGCTTCCTCGGTGCGTCCCAGGGTTTCCAGCGTCTCGGCGCGGGCAAGCTGCCACTCCATCTCGCGGTCGGGCGAACCGGTTATCTCGGCGCCATCGAGTGCCTGCAGCGCTTCATCGGCGCGCCCTGCGGAGAGGAGCCGGCGGGCGATTTCGGCAGCGATTGCCGGTATCCGGCGGGTTTCCTCTGGCTGCTCGGCAATGTAGGCATCCACATCACCCGTGGCATCGGCGATCGCCTGAAGCGCGGTACGCACTGTCGTCTCATGATTTCGGTCGTGCCTCGGTGAGGTGGTGCCGATGCTTTCCCGGGCGCTTTCGTCGGGCTCGTTCAACCAATGCATAAGCAGCGATTTCAGGCGGTCGAGGCCTTGAGTGCCGAGGGCCGGGGCCATGGCTGGAATGAACGGGTCGAATTGGCCGTGGCCATTGTTCTGAACCGCCGCCAGAACCCTGTCGGCCAGAATATCGGGGTCGATGCCTGATGCGCTGGCGATGGTGCCGGCATCGCTGCAGGCCTGATGGAAACTCGCAAGCAGCACGCCGCTCGCATCGTCCGTTCTTTCGAAAATCGGCTCACCGAGGGAAAGGAACTGCCAGATCAGCTCGAAGCCTTCGCCTGGATCGTCCGGCGCCACGGTCTCGACGATCGTCTTGCGCTGGGTTTCGAGGTCGGCCTTCGTCGATTTTACCCGTCTCCAGCTGATGACGGTTCGGGCGCGCGCGATGCTGCCGAGCCGCTTGCGAACTTCGCGGGCCACTTCTTCACTGCTGTGGCTGCCGGCCAGTTCCATGCGAAGCTTGCGCTTGTTTGCGGCGCTGCCCATGCTGATCTCGATCAGCAGCTCGGCAAGTCGTTGCGAGCCGAGCGCTTCCAGGTTCTTCGCGTTGAGGGTCGTCTTTGTGGCCATGGGGATGTCGATGCGGTCTTGCGTGAGGTGTCGGGAGCGACAGTTCAGAACCGGACCGGGATTTGCAAGTGTTTCGGCCCGCATTTCGCCATCGGGTTGCTGCCGAGCGCTGCCGAGGACCTTTCACCCTAACGGAATCATTGGTAGATGGTCGCCATGAACGCGCTTTCAGATGCCGCTCCGATCTATAACCCGCCGCAGGATCCCTATCTTTCGCTGCTGCATCGCGATGCGCATCTGCTTGTGTTCAACAAGCCGAGCGGCCTGCTTTCGGTGCCCGGGCGGCATCCGGCGCTCTCCGACAGTCTCCTAACCCGGGTCCAGAAAGATTATCCGCAGGCGCTGATCGTGCACCGGCTGGACAAGGATACATCCGGTGTCGTGGTGATGTCGCTCAACCGCCGGGCACATGCGCTTGTCGCAGCGCAGTTCGAAGGGCGGACCACGCGGAAGTCCTATGTGGCCGAAGTCTGGGGAAGGCTCGAGCAGGCGGAAGGCGTGGTCGACCTGCCGTTGGCGATCGATCCGGATAACAAGCCGCGCCACCGCGTCGATCCTGAGCACGGCAAGCCGGCGCAGACGCGCTGGCAGGTGATGGGATACGGCGAGAACAGGACGCGGCTTCGGCTGTTTCCGCTGACGGGACGCACCCATCAGCTGCGCGTGCATATGAAAGCGCTGGGACATGTTATCATCGGCGACGAGTTCTATGCCGAGGGCGATGCGCTTCTGGCTGCGAACCGTTTGCTTCTCCATGCCGAAGAACTAAGCTTCCGCCATCCTGACGGTTCGGACGTCACGTTCACCGCTCCAACGCCTTTCTGAGATCGGACATTGGCACAAAACCTCGAGAAAACGCCGCTGATCGTCGATTTTGTCGGTGGCGCAGTCGGCCACCGTTTCCGCTCCGGCGAGGGCCGCAAACAGGACCTGCCGAAGGCCGTCGGGTTTTCGAGCGGCACGATCCCTGATGTCGTCGATGCGACGGCAGGCCTCGGCCGGGATGCGTTTCTGCTGGCATCGCTCGGCGCGCGCGTCACGCTGATCGAGCGATCCGAAACGATGCATGCGCTGCTTCTGGAAGGGCTCGAACGGGCGCGGGCGGAAGGCGGGCGCCACGCGGAAACCGTGTCTCGGATGACGCTGGTGCACGGGGATTCCTGTGTTCTGCTGCCGCAGATGAGGCCGCAGGTGATCCTGATCGATCCCATGCATCCGCCACGCGACAAGACGGCTCTGGTGAAGAAAGAGATGCGGCTGATCCGGGATATCGTCGGGACCGATGCGGATTCCGTGCAGCTCATGCAGGTCGCGCTGGAGGCGGCCCAAAACCGGGTCGTGCTGAAGTGGCCGCTGCGCGCCGAGCCGATGCCGGGCGTGCGCAAACCGTCCCACCAGATATTGGGGAAAAGCACCCGGTACGACGTGTTCGTCAAGGCGAAGATCAGCACGGAGTAGGCGTTCATGGCTGCCGGTTGTTGCCCTGCGGCGACGGTTGCGCATAGTATCCCGCAATCATTGGGAGTGCCTTGCCGATGTCAGACAGTGACCAGAAGTCCGGGCCGTTTCCGGAAGAGCCCGGGATCCTTGAATTTCTCGATATCTGCGATCGCTTCTATCCTGTCGGCGCCGTGGATGCGCCGATCGAACAGCAGCGGGACTGGTATGATGCGCTCTGCGCCCGCTTCGACCAGCCGCTGCCGCAAGGCCTGACGTTTCAGGACGAGATGCTGGTCGTGCCGATCCGGCGTTACCGTCCCGCGATAATCGGCACCGGTATCGTTCTCCTCTATCTGCATGGCGGCGGGTTCGTCGTCGGGTCGCTGGATAGCCACCACGCGATCTGCGCGGAGATTGCCGATTTCGCGCAGGCGGAACTGGTCTCTGTCGATTACCGGCTTGCTCCAGAACATGTCTGGCCGGCTCAGACGGACGATTGTTTCGGTGTGATGAAGCAGCTTTTAGGGGAGGGGCGAAAGGTCGTGCTGATCGGCGACAGCGCCGGCGGCAATCTTGCGGCGGGCCTTGCTTTGCGTGCGCGGGACGAAGGACTCTCTGGGATTGCCGGCCAGGTGCTGATCTATCCAGCGCTCGGCGGCGATCTTGTGTCGGGCTCTTACCGTGAGATGGCACATGCGCCGGGGCTCAGCACGGCCGATGTTGCCTATTACCGGGCAGTGCTTAGGGCGCCAGAGATTGAACCCGTCGCGCATCCGCTTCTGGCCCGCGACCTCTCGGGCCTGCCGCCGGCCTATATCACCGTTGCGCATTTCGATCCGTTGCGGGACGATGGCGAACTCTATGCGCGACGGTTGCGAGAGGCGGGCGTCGAGGCGACGTTCCGCGAGGAGCCGCAGATGGTGCATGCCTGGATGCGTGCCCGCCACATGAGTGCTGGCGCACGCAGCGGATTCGAGGCGCTCTGTGAGGCCGTGCGGCGGATGGCTAGCTCTTAGCCTTGGACACCAGAACCGGATCGGCGCGGAATGCGCTCGGGAAGATCGCCTTCAGATTATCGATCTTCGGCATGTCGTTATAGACGATATAGGGATAGCTCGGGTTCAGCGTCAGGAAGTCCTGGTGGTATTTCTCGGCCGGGTAGAAGGCGGAGAGCCTGGAGATTTTCGTGACGATGGCTGCGGGATACAATTTCGTCGCATCGAGCTGGGCGATATAGGCCTCGGCGACCTTTTTCTGCTCGTCGCTGGTGATGAAGATCGCAGAGCGGTACTGCGTCCCGCGATCGGGACCCTGGTAGTTCAGCTGGGTCGGGTTGTGGGCGACGGAGAAGAAGATCTGCAGCAGCTTGCCGTAGCTCACCTGCTTCGGATCGAAGGTAATCTCCACAGCTTCCGCATGGCCCGATTTGCCCGAGCTGACCGTCTCATAGGTCGCAGTCTTCTGGTCGCCGCCGGAATAGCCGGAAACGGCATTGCTGACGCCCTTCACATGCTGGAAAACGCCCTGAACGCCCCAGAAGCAGCCGCCGGCGAAGATAGCTTTCTCGACGTCGCCCTTCGCGGCTTCGTCGATCGCCGGCGCCGGAATGGCAACGGCGGCCTCCTGCGCACGCAGCGTCGATACCGGAAACGCCATCACGATGGCGCTCAGCATTGCCGCCGCCAGACGATTTGCGAAGACTGCCATGGGAACTCCTCCTGTTCGAAACGACTGTCTCAGGGATCCGGGCTTGGCGTCAAATCACATAGACGTACGCAGCCGGCCACGGCCGGCGACGCTTACATGTGATCTCGGGGAATGGCCTTCTCGAACGTCTTTTCGAAGATCTTCCTGTCGCCGTCATAGGCAAGCACCGAAGCGCTGATCAGCCAGTCAGTTGCCGTGCAGGCGAGTTTTGCCGTGGAGACGGTACGGACGGACCACCGGTCGCGCCTCATGTCGCAGGTCCAGACCGAAGTGCCCGTCATCGACAGCGGATCGGTTGGGTCGATCGCCCAGGTCTCCTCGCGCAACTGCCGCGTGGAAAGGCCGGTGCCGGGATGTTCGAACAGGCCGGTGTCTTCTGCCACTTCGTAGCGCGTCTCGTTTTCAGTGAGATCACGGGTGAAGGTGCGGCGTGTGGAGGACGGCGCGTGCTCGATATATTTCGGCAGCGGATCCGGGTTTGCCGGCTGCTTCATCTCGAATGTGTCGTGATCGCCGAGAAGCGGCATGGCAAGCCCGAGCGAGGCGATATCGATCGTCACACCGGGATCGACCGGTGGCGGCAGGATCATCGGCCAGTAGGCGGTCGAGAGCGATAGCCGGATTCGGTGACCCTCCCCGAACCGGTAGCCGCAGGCATCGAGATCGAGGCGGATTTCGACCGGCTGGCCGGGAATGAGCGGTTGCGGATCCTCATTGCCGTCGCGATGGGCGAGGTTGATCACGCCGAAGGAGACGCGGGTCGCGGTGCCGTCGGGATGGATATCGACGATCCGGGCGCAAAGATTGGCGAGCTCGGCATCGGCGCGCAGCGTCAATGTGATGCTTGGTCGTCCGAGATAGGTTTTGGCCTCGTCAAGCGGCGCTGTCTGGAAGACCAAAGATCCGGCATCGTCGCTGCGCTGGTCGCCGGCGAGTTCGGCATCCGGCTTCAACGTAAACCATTCGCCGGCCGCAGTCCCGGTGTCGAGCGGCGACTTCAGATAGATCTCGTGGGCCGGTGCATGCGGGATCGGCATCCCCTCCAGCAGCGTGCCGAACTGGTCGACATAGAAGCACTCGCTTTCCGGTGCGCTCCAGTGAGGCTTGGATACCCAGAAGCCCGGATCGACATCGCGCCGTACCGCCGGTTTCGGGCCGTCGAGAATATAGGCGCGAACCTGGGCTAGGTTTTCGATCCCGTTCTCCTCGCCCCGCAGCCAGCGGTTCCAGAAGGCGATTGCCTCGCCATGAAAATCGGCGCGCGGTTTCGGCCAGGCGAAATGCGGATATTTGTGTACCCAAGGCCCGAGCAAAGCCTTCGCCTTGTCGCCCAGGCCTTCGACGGCCAGCAGCGGCGTGTTGCGATACCCGTCCGCCCAGCCGGCAATGACGAGCGCCGGAATTTCGATAGCCGCATAATCTTCGCAGATGGAGCCGTGTTTCCAGAACCCGTCGCGGCGCTGGTGGGAAAGCCATTCCTCCAGGAAGAAGGGTTCGTTTTCCAGCCGCTCCATCCACATCTCAAGCCAGCGATCGCCGACGATATCGGGATCCGGCGAGCGCGACTGGTAGGCGAGCATGGTGGCGGCCCAGGACAGCTGAGCCGACAGGTGGCAGCCATTCTTGTAATGAATGTCGTCATTGTAGCGGTCGGTGGTCGAGGCGATCGAGATCACGGCCTTGAGCGCCGCTGGTCGAAGCGCTGCCACCTGCAGGCAATTGAAGCCGCCCCAGGAAATGCCCATCATGCCGACGCTGCCGTTCGACCAGGGCTGTTCTGCGATCCAGCCGATCAGCTCGCAGGCATTGGCAAGCTCCAGCTCGGTATATTCACCGTCAATGACGCCGTCGGATTCGCCGGAGCCGCGGATATCGACGCGAACGCCGGCAATGCCAGCTGCGGCAAACACCGGATAGGTGGATTCGTCGCGCGGGCTGGTTCCATCCCGTTTGCGATAGGGCAGAAATTCGAACACTGCCGGCACCGGATCGGCGTCGGCATCGTCAGGCATCCAGATGCGGGCGGCAAGACGGGTTCCGTCGGCAAGCCTGATCCACTGGTTCTCGATGACAGTGAAGGGGCGGTCAGTCATGGTCATGCGCTCTCAAATATCGATCTTCAATTTCCCGCACTTTCCATCCGCCTTGTCGCAAGCACCTTCTCCAGCCAGCCGAGCTGCATCTCGGGCACGGATTTGAGGAGAAGGTCGGTATAGTCGTCGAATGGTGGCGACAGCGCCTGAGATTTCGGGCCGAAGCGGACGAGCTTGCCGCGATGCATGACGGCGACCGAGTCGGCGATTGCCTTCACGATGGCGATGTCATGGGTGATGAACAGATAAGACAGCTGCTGTTCTTCCTGCAGCTTCATCAGCAGCTTTAGGATCCCTTCCGCCACCAGCGGATCGAGCGCCGATGTGGGTTCGTCGCACAAGATGAGCTCGGGCCTTGCGGCAAGGGCGCGGGCAATTGCCACGCGCTGCTTCTGGCCGCCGGAAAGCTCAGCCGGATAGCGATCGATAAAGCCGGTGCCCATCTCGATCTGGTCGAGCAGTTCCCTGACGCGGGCGGTCTTGGCTGCCCCACGCAAGCCATCATAGAAGGTCAGTGGCCGGCCGATGATATCGCGCACCGTCTGGCGCGGGTTCATGGCCGTATCGGCCATCTGGTAGATCAGCTGGATGCGGCGCAGGTCGTCTCTCGGCCGGCTTTTCAGCAACGGCGTCAGCGGCCGGCCCTCGAAGGTGATCGCGCCGCTGCTGGGCGCCAACAGGCCGGTGATGACGCGCGCCAGCGTCGACTTACCCGAGCCGGATTCGCCGACGACCGCAAGCGTCTGGCCCTTGCACAGATGCAGGGAAACATCGTGCAGCACCTTGAACCCGTTCGAATACTGGGCGCTGACATGATCGACCCGCAGAACCGCTTCGGTCTGGTCTTTTGCTTCCTCGCGGGCGGCCTGGCGCACATTGACCAGAGCCCGGGTGTAATCCTGTCTCGGTGCCTCGATGATCTGCTGCACGGGACCGTATTCGACCATCTTGCCGTGGCGCAGCACCATGATGTCGTCGGAGATCTGCGCGACGACGGCCAGATCGTGGGTGATGTAGAGCGCTGCCGTATCTGTTTCCTCGATCGCGTGCTTGATCGCCGCGAGAACGTCGATCTGGGTCGTCACGTCGAGCGCGGTCGTCGGTTCGTCGAACACGATCAGGTCGGGTTTGGAGCAGAGCGCCATCGCCGTCATGGCGCGTTGCAACTGGCCGCCGGAAACCTGGTGCGGAAAGCGATCGCCGAAAGTTTCGGGGTTCGGCAGACCGAGAACCTGGAACAGGTAGAGAGCGCGCTCGCGAGCATCTTCCTTGCTCATCAGGCGATGCTTGACAGTCGCCTCGATAACCTGGTCGCCGAGCTTGTGGGCGGGGTTGAATGCGGCAGCTGCCGATTGCGCGACATAGCAGACGCGGGCGCCGCGCAGCTTGCGGATGCCACCCTTCCCCAGTTGCAGGATGTCGGTGCCGTCAAGTTTCACTTCGCCGCCGGTGATTTCGGCGCCGCCGCGGCCGTAGCCGAGCGCCGCGAGCCCGATCGTTGACTTGCCGGCACCGGATTCGCCGATCAGGCCTAAAACCTTGCCCTTGGCGAGATCGAACGAGACGTCGTCGACGATGGTGATCCGCTTTGGCGGCTCGCCGGGCGGATAGCTTGTCGCCTCGATCTTGAGGTTGCGGACGGAGAGGAGATGAGATTGAGCTTCATGCATCGCCGCGGCCTCCCTTCAGGCTGGAGGTTCGCTTCAGGAGCCAGTCGACCACGAGGTTGACGCAGACGGCGAGGGCCGCAATCGCGGTTCCAGGCACTAGGGCTGCGGGAATGCCGAAGATGATGCCGTCCTTGTTGTCCTTCACCATGCCGCCCCAGTCGGCGGTCGGCGGCTGGATGCCGAGCCCAAGGAAGGAGAGGGTGGAGAGAAACAGGATCGCAAACGCGAAACGCAGGCCGAATTCGGCCAGCAGCGGCGAGAGCGTATTGGGCAGAATTTCGCGAAAGATGATCCAGATCTTGCCTTCACCGCGGAGCTTCGCCGCTTCCACGAATTCCATCACGGCGACATTCAGCGCCACGGCCCGGCCAAGCCGGTAGACGCGGGTGGAATCAAGGATCGCCATCACCAGGATCAGCACGATCAGGTGTTGCGGCAGAACGGCCAGCACCACGAGCGCGAAGATCAGCGTCGGAATCGACATCATCAGGTCGTTGAAGCGGGAAAACACCGTATCGACGAGGCCACCTGAAACGGCGGCGGTAAAGCTCAGGATGATCCCGAGCGAAAAGGAAATCACGGTTGCCGCCAAAGCGACAATCAGCGTCGTGCGCGCACCGAAGATCAGGCGCGACAGGATATCGCGGCCGAGATTGTCGAGGCCGAAGAAGAATTGCGCATCGGCCTCCTGCCAGACATTGCCGACGACTTCGGTCTCGCCGTAAGGGGAAATCCAGGGCGCGAACAGGGCGCAGAATAGTGCGAGCGCGATACCGAACAGGCCGACCCAGGCGGTGATGGGGATTTCTTTCAATCTCATCGTGGATGCCTCAGACGGGGGTTGGCGATGATCGCGAGAATGTCCGCCACCATGTTGAGGAGGATGTAGACGGCTGCAAAGATGAGGCCGCAGGCCTGGACGACCGGCATGTCGCGCACGGTCACCGCATCGACCATGTACTGACCCATGCCGGGATAGACGAACACGACCTCGACCACGACGACGCCAACGACGAGATAGGCGAGGTTCAAGGCGACGACGTTGATGATCGGGGCGAGCGCATTGGGTGCCGCATGCTTGACGATCGCGCGCCAGCCGGACAGGCCCTTGAGCTCGGCGGTTTCCATATAGGCCGAGGACATGACGGAGAGGATCGCCGCCCGCGTCATCCGCATCATGTGGGCGAGCACGACGAGAACGAGTGTCGCGGTCGGCAGGGCGATCGTCTGGAGGCGCTCCATGAAGCCCATGCCCTGATAGACTGTCGCCGGGAAGGTGGCGATGCCGAAATTGACGGCGAAATACAGGATCAGCAGGTAGCCGACGAAGAATTCCGGAAGCGAGATGGCCGCAAGCGAGATCACGTTGATGATTTTGTCCGGGATGCGATCGCGGAAATGCACCGAGAGCATGCCGAGACAGATCGCCAGCGGCACGGCGATGACGGCCGCAAAGGCGGCGAGGAAGAGCGAATTGCCCAACCGGTTGCCGACCTGTTCGGAGACCGAATTGCGGCTTGCCCAGGACGTGCCGAAATCGCCTTGCAGGACACCGCCCAGCCAGTCGAAATAGCGGGTGACAAGGGGCCGGTCGAGGCCGAGTTCGGCGGTGATGTTGGCCACAGCCTCCGGTGTCGCGGACTGACCGAGATAGGTGGAGGCGAAATCGCCGGGCAGCGCTTCGACGCCGCCGAAAATCAGGGCCGACACTGCCAGAAGCAGGATCAGCGAAAGCACCATGCGCTGGGCGATAATGCTCAGCAGCGGAAAGCGCTCTCTCAAGCTGCGGGCCGGCGAACCGCCAGCCTCTGTGGAATTGGACATATGGCGCGATCCCGTATCCGAAATGAAGGGTTCAGACCGCAGGTTTTCCTGCGGTCCATATTCATCGGCGGGGCTTCGTAGCCCCTATCGGGTATCAGGCGTCGAGCCAGACGCGGGTCGCGACATAGCCGTTCGACATGTCGTTGCCGATGTCCTTGACGTAACCCTGAAGCTTCTTCGACGCCGCATTCACGAAGTCGTTGAACATCGGCAGGATCGTGCCGCCTTCATCGCGCACCAGCACCGCCATCTCGCGGTACATTTCACGGCGTTTGGCTTCATCCAGTTCGCCGCGGGCGGTGATCAGCAGCTTGTCGAACTTCTCGTTCTTGAAGCGGGTGTCGTTCCAGTCTGCAGACGACAGATAGGCGCCGGAATAGAACTGGTCCTGCGTGGCGCGGCTGCCCCAGTAGGAGGCCGAGAACGGCTGCACGTTCCAGACGTTCGACCAGTAGCCGTCACCCGGCTCGCGCTTGATCTCGATGTCGATACCGGCCTTCTTCGCGCTCTGCTGGAAGAGAACCGACGCATCGACAGCGCCCGGGAAGGCAACTTCCGACGTGCGCAGAAGCACCGAGCCGCTATGGCCTGACTTCTTGAAGTGGAACTTCGCCTTGTCCGGATCGTAGGAGCGTTGCTCGATGCCCTCGGGGAAGAGCGCATAGGTGTCGTTGATCGGGAAGTCGTTGCCGACCTTGCCGTAGCCACCGAGGATGCGCTTGACCATTTCCTCGCGGTCGATGGACAGTTTCAGGGCCATGCGCAGATCGTTGTTGTCGAACGGCGCCTTGTCGCAATGCATGATGAAAACGTAGTGGCCGCCGCCGGACGTGGTCAGAAGCTGCACCGTCGGGGCGCGCGTCAGAAGCGGCACGGTCTTTGGATCGACGCGGTTGATGAACTGCACCTGGCCGGACGACAAGGCCGCGATGCGGGCGGTTGCGTCGTTCATGGTGATGATTTCGACCGTCTCGACATGACCGCGGTCGGAACGCCAGTCGCTAGTGTTCTTCTCGAAGGTCATGCGAACGCCAGGCTCGAAGCTCTTGACCTTGTAGGCACCGGTGCCGATGCCGGCATTCGGCGCGTCGACACCGCCGTTCGGCTGGATGACGAGATGGTAGTCGGTGAAGATCGCGGGAAGGTCGGCGTTGCCGCTATCCAGCGTCACGACCAGATCGCCGCTCTTGTTTTCGATCGACTTGATGGATTTCAGAACGCCGGCTGCACCGGATTCGGTCTTGCTATCGCTATGGCGCTTCAAGGTCGCGACCACGTCGTCGGTGGTCATTTCCTTGCCGTCGTGGAACTGCACGCCCTTGCGGATCTTGAAGGTCCAGGTCTTGGCGTCCGGCGATGGCGACCAGGATTCGGCAAGCGATGGAACCGGTGCGCGGGTTTCCGGATGGGTTTCGACCAGCGTGTCGCCCCAGGTGCGGACCGCGGTGAACATCACCTGCGAGGTCGCCTTGGCGGGATCGATGCTGTCGGTCGCGGCACCACCCTCGAGGCCGAGCTTTAGGTTGCCGCCCTTCTTGGGGGCCTGCGCAGAGGCGCTGGTTGCGTAAAGCTGGCTTGCTGCAGCCAGTGTCACGCCCGCTGCCATGGCGCGGCCCATGAATTCGCGGCGGTTCATGCCACCTGTCGTGACACGGCCAGCGAGGTATTTCGTAATATCGTTCATTTCCCTGTTCCCTTTTATTCGATGCAGTTTTCTGCGTTCTTTATCTGCGCTGTCTCGCCGGGTTTCCTCTTCCACAGCGGTTTGCGCATTATTCCGTCGATCGTGGGAAATGGTTCGGTTGCGGCCGACATAACTTCCTTTCTGATGCAGTCCCCGGCTCTTATCGTGCGAGCTCTATGCCTCGGGAAATAGTCTGCTTAGCGATCGAAGGCCCGTTGAGGCGTGATGGAGATTACGGTCGCGTTGCCGCGTGGGTGAGCCTTCGCTACGACATTAAGTGCCTTCGATGCGACACATTTAGCAACCCCCCATGGGTTGCGAAAATTAGGCGCCTGTCGAAAGGGATGCAAATCCTGCTAATCGCGCGCTATCGCATGGAAAAACGTGCCGGTCACCCTTCCCCGGAAACCGCCCGACGGACCTATTTCGTCGCCTCGACCATCTGCAATCATAGCGAGAGGTTGGTCGGTTCCGGCTTCGATCACTCGAGCATAATGGAATTCGTGGCCCCGCACCACGTCGCCTATTTTACCAATGGCACTTTCTCTCATCAGGCGCGCTTGGCGGTAGCCGAGGTTCATCTTACGCTTGGAAAAGCTTGTGGAATGGGAAAGCAGGCCGGTCATGGTGTGGCTGACGCCGTCGGCATCCTCCAGCCTTTCGCCAAGCACCATGTAACCACCGCATTCGCCGTGGACCGGCTTCGTCTCCGAGAAGGTCTTCAGCCCTGTCTTGAACGTGTCAGCCGCCGCAAGCCGTCCCGCATGCAGTTCGGGATAACCGCCCGGCAGCCAGCAGACATCGCAGTCGGCCGGAGGCGCTTCATCGGCAAGCGGCGAGAAGTGGACGATCTCGGCCCCCATCGCGTGCCATTCCCGCTTGATATGCGGGTAGAGAAAGGTAAAGGCGGCATCTTCGGCAAGTGCTATCCGCTGACCTGGCGGCGGTAATGCCTTTTCGGTCGTCCCGGAGGCGATATCGAACGGACGTGCTGCCTCGAAAATCGCGTCGAGATCCAGCGACTGTTCCATCGCGTCGGCCAGCCGGTCGATATGGGCGTCCATCTGCGGATGTTCGCTTGCCTGCACGAGGCCCAGATGGCGTTCGGGCAGGGTCAGGGTCGGATCGCGCAAAATCGTGCCGACAACGGTCAGCCCGATCGCGGAGATGGCGTCGCCGGAGAGTTTTCTGTGGCGCTCGCTTCCGGCCCGGTTGAGCACGCAGGCTGCCATCTTCACGGTCGGATCATAATGCATGAAGCCGCAGGCGACGGCCGCCGCCGTCTGGCTCTGTCCCGACACGTCGAGCACCAGCAGAACCGGCAGGCCGAAAAGGCGCGCGAGATCGGACGCGGCACCTGAGCGACCGGGTTCGCCTAGAATGCCGTCGAAAAGACCCATGGCGCTTTCGATCAGAATCAGGTCCGCATCCTCTGCCTGGCCGCGTGCCAGATGCCGCAGAAGATCGGGGGCCATGGCCCAGCTGTCGAGATTGAGCCCGGGCAGGCGGGTTGCCGCTTCGTGGAAACCGGGATCGATATAATCAGGCCCGGTCTTGATGCCGCGCACCTTGATGCCCCGGCGCTGGAAGGCGCGCAACAGGCCGATGGTGACGCTGGTCTTGCCGGAGCCCGAGCGCGGTGCGCCGATGATCAGTGCGCGGGCCGTCATGGTGCAGGTCCCGAAAGGATGGCCTGCATATCGACGATCCTGCCGATCACGATCAGCGCCGGCGCCTGGAAATCCTGGCGCTGCACTTCTGCTTCAACGGTCGCAAGCGTTGCAATCATCGAGCTCTCCAGGGGTGTGGTTGCCGCCATCAGAACCGCGACGGGTGTATCGCCTGCCAATCCGCCCTCCATCAGCAGCCGCGCGATCGTGCCGATCGTGCTTACACCCATATAGACGACGATGGGCTCGCCCGTCTTTGCCAAAGCTTTCCAGTCGAGATCGCCAGGCGTGCCGGCGGCATGCCCTGTTGCAAGCGTGATCGAGCGGCTGATGCCGCGCATCGTCGCTGGAATGTTGGCGCAGGCGAGTGCGGCAAGGGCAGAGGTCATGCCGGGCAGAATCCGGAAGGGGATATCGGCCTTCACCAGCGCTTCGGCCTCTTCGCCGCCGCGGCCGAAGATAAACGGGTCGCCGCCCTTCAGACGCAGCACGCGTTTGCCGGATCTTGCGAGTTCGATCAGCCTCGCGGTGATATCGTCCTGCGCCACCGAAGGTTTGCCGCCGCGCTTGCCGACGAAGATCATGTCGCTTGTCTGCGCCAACGCGAGGACGGCGTCCGAGACCAGCGCGTCATGCACGATCACGTCGGCTTTTTGCAGCGCATCGGCGACTTCCAGCGTCAGATAGCGCGGATGACCGGGGCCGGAGCCGGCCAGCCAGACATGGCCGGGCTCGAACTCCGGTGCTTCGACGATGGTTTCGATCAACTCATTCATGGGCATGGAGTGCAAACCTTTTGCCGGCCGGTGAAGGCCGGGCTATAGAAACGACCATGGAAGCCGCCATCGATATTGACAGCAAGACCCTGCGACGTGGCTGGACCACGGGAACCTGCGCTGCGGCCGCCACGAAGGCTGCCTGTCTGGCGCTGATGACAGGCGAATTTCCGGCGCTGGTGGAGGTGACCCTGCCCGGCGGCCAACGGCCGGGTTTTGCGCTGGCCATCGAAGAGGTGGGCGAGGGTTTCGCAAAGGCCGGCATCATCAAGGATGCCGGCGACGACCCAGATGTCACCCATGGCGCGCTGATCATGAGCACGGTGCGGCGCGGGGCGCCCGCAACCGGGATCACCTTCAAGGCCGGACCGGGCGTCGGTACGGTGACGCGGCCCGGTCTGCCGCTGCCACCCGGCGAGCCCTCGATCAACCCGGTGCCGCGGCAGATGATTGCGCAGGCGATCCTTGAGGTTGCCGGCGAGGGCGCCGATTTTGAGGTGGAGATTTCGGTGCCCGACGGCGAAAAGATCGCCGAAAAGACGCTGAACGGCCGGCTCGGCATTGTCGGCGGTATATCGATCCTCGGCACGACCGGGATCGTCATCCCGTATTCGTGCTCGGCCTGGATCCATTCCATCTGGCGCGGCATCGATGTGGCGCGCGCGGCCGGCCTCGATCACATTTCCGGCGCCACCGGCAATACGTCCGAAAAGGCGGCGCAGGCCTATCATGACCTCTCCGATGTCGCGCTGATCGACATGGGCGATTTCGTCGGCGGCATGCTGAAATATATCCGCAGCCATCCGGTGCCGAAGGTGACGATTGCCGGCGGCGTCGCCAAGATGACCAAGCTCGCCCAGGGCATGCTCGACGTGCATTCCAAGCGCGGGCTTGCCGATCTCGAAGCGCTTGCCAAGGTGGCGGAAGACGCTGGCGCCGATGCCGATCTCGTTGCGCGGATCATCGCTGCAAACACTGTCGCGCAGGCGTTCGAGATGGCTGGCGCGCGTGGTCTGAAGCTCGGTGACCGCATTGCCGCGCTTGCCTGGAAGACCGCCGCAAAGTCGCTCGGCGACCCTAAGATCGCGCTGGAGATCCTGGTGTTCGACCGGCACGGCCAGCTTGCCGGACGAACGGAATTCACGCCGTCCGATCATTCCGGGTCCTTAGCCGCAGAGAGCTGATCCCAGCCGGGGCGGAAGCGTCGTACATAGTCTGCATTGTATAGCTGGCTCTCGACGAAATCCGTCGCTCCCAGCCCTTTGCCGACGAAGATCAGCGCGGTGCGTTCTGCCGGTTCTGCGGCCAGCTTCGCTGCAATATCGGCAAGCGTGCCGGTGATGATGCGCTCTTCCGGCCACGAGGCGCGCACGACGATCGCCACCGGGCAGTCTGGACCGTAAAGCGGCGTCAGCTCCTCGACGATCCTGTCGAGTGCATGGATGGCGAGATGGATAGCAAGCGTTGCACCTGTCGCGCCAAACGCTTTCAGCGTTTCGCCCTCGGGCATTTTCGAGGCGCGGCCGGAGACGCGTGTGAGGACAAGGCTTTGCGCGACTTCGGGAATTGTCAGCTCCCGCCGCAACGCGGCGGCGGCGGCGGCAAACGAGGGGACACCGGGGGTCAGCGTATAGTCGATGCCGTGCTTCTCCAGCCGGCGGATCTGCTCGGCCACGGCACTCCAGACCGAGAGATCGCCCGAATGCAGGCGGGCCACATCCTTGCCGGCCTGGTGAGCGGCTACATATTCGGCCTCGATATCGTCAAGCGACAGAGAGCCGGTATCAACGATCCTTGCATCGGCCGGGCAGTAATCCAGCAATTCCTTCGGCATGATCGAGCCTGCATAGAGGCAGACAGGCGAGCGGCTGAGGATATCGCGACCACGGACGGTGATGAGATCCGCGGCACCGGGGCCGGCGCCGATGAAGTGGACGGTCATGAATAGTCTTTCGTTTGCGCCAAGGCGCAGGTGGCGCCCTGGGATATCAGCCGCGGCACGATGATTTCGGACCATTCTCCCGCAGCCGCAAGCGCCGCACCTTCGGACAGGCTGGATGACGGCGTCTGGGCAAGGCTGTGGCGGGAAACGGTCTTCGTTCTCGGCTCGGCGTCGAGCAACGCCTGGTCGCTGACGATGTGAAGCGGAATGCCCAGCGTTTCGGCCAGCTGCAGAATGCCGGGTTCCTGCCGCTTGATCTCTCCGGTGGCAAGTGCCCCAATCGATCCCCTGATGATACCGGCCTCAGTGCAGGCCGCATCGAGAGCGGACAGAAGGTCTGCGCGTGTGGTGCCCTTGCGGCAACCCAAACCGGCGACGATCATGGTTCTGTTCCTTTTGTCCAAGTCCACTGCGTGACCGGCATGGCCGGCTTCCAGCCCTGCATCGACCCGACGGGTGAGGCCCGCGAGACATCCATGCGGATGAGGCTGCCGCCGAGCGTGGCTTTTGCGGTCAGCAGCACCGCTTCCATCTCCAGCGTCACGGCGTTGGCAACGAGCCTGCCGCCGGATTTCAGCGCTGCAGCGGCCGTCTCGAAGACACCAGGTTCGCTGCCGCCGCCGCCGATGAAGATCGCATCCGGTGGGGGGAGGCCATGGAGCGCCGACGGTGCTTCGCCCTCGACCACGACGAGGCCCGGCACGCCGAAGCGTGCGGCATTGCGCTTGATGCGAGCGGCGCGCTCGGGATGGGCTTCAACGCCGATCGCCTTCATCGACGGATCGGCCAGCATCCATTCGATGCCGATCGAACCGGAGCCGGCTCCGATATCCCAGAGTAGCTCGCCGCGCCGGGGCGACAGAGCCGACAGCGTCAAGGCCCGGATCTCGCGTTTGGTGATCTGACCGTCATGCTCGAACAGGGCATCATCAAGGCCGAAGCCCAGCGGCAGAATGCGCGCCGGACCGTTTGCAGCAACGTCGATCGCGACGACGTTCAGCACGTTGATATCCTGCAATGCAAATCCGTCCGCCTGCACCACGCGGATTCGCTCCGCTTGGCCGCCGAGCGCTTCCAGCACGGTCAGCTGCGACTTCCCGAAGCCGCTCTCCGTCAGGAGCGCCGCCAGTTCCGCAGGGCCGCGTTCATCCGACGTGAGCGCGATCACGCGCCGGCCCGGGTGCAGAAGCGGTCGGATGAGATCCAGTGGGCGACCGTGGAGCGAAACCGTCTCGATCTCCTGCAGCGGCCAGCCGAGACGGGACGCTGCGAGCGAAAATGCGGACGAGGACGGATAGGCGATAAATTCGTCCGCCGGCACATGGCGTGACAGGGTTGCGCCGACGCCGAAGCAGAAGGGATCGCCGGAGGCAAGAACACAGACGTTGCGGCCACGCAGCGCGACGACATCGCGCATGGCGGCATCGAAGGGCGTCGGCCATGGGCGCGCTTCGCCTGTGATGAGGGATGCGGCGAGTTCCAGATGCCGCTTTCCGCCGAACACAAATGCGGCGGCCGCGATCGTGTCGCGGGCATTGTCGCCGAGACCCTTCACGCCATCCTCGCCGATGCCGACGATGGACAGCCAGCGGCTTTGGTTTAAAGCTCTCATCTCTGATTCAGGAGGCAACTTGACTTACTCCATCCTCATTCTGGGCGGGACGACCGAGGCCAAGGCCTTGGCCGGCCGCTTGGCGACCGACCCGGAATACCAGATCCTTGTTTCGCTTGCAGGCCGCACCAAAGCGCCGGCGGAACAGCCAGTGCCCGTGCGGATCGGCGGGTTCGGCGGTGCTGTCGGCCTCGATGCCTTCATCCGTGAGAAGGGCGTGGATCTGCTGATCGACGCGACGCATCCGTTCGCGGCGCAGATTTCCCGCAATGCGGCCGAGGCCGCGGCGTCCTCGGGCGTCGATATCCTGGCTTTGCGCCGTCCCGCCTGGTTGCGTCAGGACGGCGATCGCTGGCAGGAGGTGGGCAGCATCCAGGCCGCGGTCGCAGCGCTCGACATTGCCCCGCGCAAGGTTTTCCTGACGCTCGGCCGACAGGAACTCCTGCCGTTCGAAGTGAGAAAACAGCATCGATACCTGGTGCGCAGCGTTGATCCGGTCGATCCGCCGCTGGACCTGCCGGATGTGACCTATATCACTGCCCGTGGCCCGTTTTCCGAGGACGAAGAGATCCGGCTGCTCGAAGAGCACGGCATCGACCTGATCGTTTCCAAGAACAGTGGCGGTCGTGCCAGTGTGGCCAAGATCAGCGCTGCACGGCGGCTTGGCATAGACGTCATCCTGATCGACCGGCCAGAGCTTCCGGATGTGCCGTCTGCCACAAGCGTGGACGCGCTGGTCGACCGGGTGCGTCACTGGACGCTCTCCCGCAGGAAGCGCGGCGAATAGACGAGCGGCCGGTTGCCGGTTCTTTCGATCAACTTGGTCTCGGCCGTGCCGACGATGACGCAGGTCGCCATGTCGGCCATGTCGCCCTTCGCGTCTGCCAAAGGCACGATCCGGATCGCCTCATCAGGTCTGCCGGCGGCGCGACCGAAGATGACCGGCACCGTGCCCGGCAGGTTGGCGCGCAGGATATCGAAGGCTTCGTCCAGCTGATGCGGCCGCGCCTTGCTGATTGGATTGTAGAAGGCCATGACGAAGCCGGCCGTTGCCGCGGCGACGAGACGCTTTTCGATGATGGCCCAGGGTTTCAGGTTGTTAGAGAGCGAGATGGCGCAGAAATCATGGCCGAGAGGCGCACCCGCCTTGGCGGCAACCGCCAGCATGGCGGTGACGCCCGGAACGATGGACATATCGATGTCGCGCCATTCTGCAGGGCCCTCGTCGATGGCCTCACAGACGGCCGCTGCCATGGCGAAGACGCCGGGATCTCCACCCGAGACGACGCAGACTTTGCCGCCTTTGGCCGCCATGTCGATTGCCGCCTTGGCGCGTGCCAGTTCCTCGCGATTGTCAGAGGCATGGCGGCGTTGGTCCGGTCGCAGGTTCAGCCTGTCGATATAGGGGAAGTAGCCGAAGAAATCGGTCGCCGACGCAACCGCCGAAAGCGCTTCCGGGGTGATCTGGTCCGGATTGCCGGGCCCAAGGCCGACGACCGTCAGCGATCCCGTCATTCTGCCGCTCCATGATCGGGCCCCGGACGATTGGTCCATCCGGGAACGAGCACGAGGGAGAAATAGGGAGCAGGGCTTTCGTCGCGGGTTTCCAGTCGCTCCGAGGCGCCGTTGGCCATGGTGCCGCGTTCGACATAGAGCGCGCCTGAAAGCTTGCCGACTGCGGCCAGCGCCCGGCGGATCTTCGGCAGGTTGCGCCCGACCTTCATGATCACGGCGCCATCGGTATCGGCGAGACGCTCGATCAGCTTTTCTTCAGACAGCGTGCCGGGAAGCACGCTCAGGATATCGTCTCCCTGCACCAGCGGCAGGCCCGTCATCGACCAGCAGCCGGACATTGCGGTGACGCCGGCAATCACGTCCACCTCGTAGCGATCCTTCAGCCGGACATGCAGATGCATGTAGGACCCGTAAAACAGCGGGTCTCCTTCGCTCAGAACCGCGACGGTCTTTCCGGCATCGAGGTAAGCTGCGACTTCTTCGGCCGACCGATCGAAGAAATCGTTGATCGGCGTCTTGTAGTCGGCTTCGTCCTTGTGGGTCTCGACCGTGACCGGATAGACGAGCGGCAGCTCGATCGTGCCCGGGCGGATATGCGCGTCGACGATGGTGCGGCCGTTACCGGAGGAGCCCTTCTTGCAGAAGAAAGCCAGCACATCCGCTTCATTGATGGCACGCACGGCCTTCAGCGTCATCAGTTCCGGATCACCCGGCCCGGTGCCGACGCCGATCAGTCTGCCCTTTATACTTTTGGGGTTCAAAGGCCTGTCCTCGCCAGCGCGTTGACGGCGGCCGCCGTCATGGCCGAGCCGCCCATGCGGCCGCGCACCACGGCATAGGGAATGCCATGCGTCGATTCCATCAGGGCTTCCTTGGATTCGGCTGCACCGACGAAGCCGACCGGCATGCCGATGATCGCGGCGGGGCGTGGTGCACCGGCATCCAGCAGTTCCAGCAGGTGAAACAGGGCCGTCGGCGCATTGCCGATGGCGACCACCGAACCTTCCATCGCGTCCCACAGATCCAGTGCCGCTGCCGATCTCGTGTTGCCGATCGTTTTGGCGAGTTCAATCGTGCGGCTGTCGCGCAACGTGCAGATCACCTCGTTGTCGGCCGGAAGCCTTGCCCGGGTTACCCCCTGTGCCACCATGAATGCGTCGCAATAGATGGGCTTGCCGGCCAGCAGCGCATTGCGGGCTGCAGAAACGAAGTCGTCGGAGAAGCGGAAATGTTCGGCCGCCTCGACCAGGCCGCAGGCGTGGATCATGCGGACTGCGACATCCGCCTGCTCTTCCGAAAATGCGGAAAGGTCGGCTTCCTCGCGTATGATCGCAAAGGACTTCAGATAGATCGCATCGCCTTCGTGGATATAGTCGTAACTGGTCATGGTCATCCTGGTATGGCCGCCTGGCAAAGCCGGTCCGGACCGATCCGGGCAAGGCAGGCAGCGGAATTTTCCCCCGAGCGCCGTTCCGATCGAACGAGAGCGGCAAGGCGGCGAAGCGTGGCGTTGGTATCGGCAAACGCGATGGAAGCAAAGGGTTGGCCGCTCGCTTTCGCCGAGGCAAGCAGCGAAACGTGATCCGGCATACCGCACAGCGTCAGTGCCGTTGCTTGCGGATGGGCGCAGCCCTTAGGGCAGCCGCTCACATGCAGCTTGAACGAGCCGTCCAGCAGATCGGCGCATTCTGTGGCAGCGCGCGTGGCGATCTCGTGGGTGGCAATGGTGCCGGAACGGCAGGCCGGGCGTCCGGTGCAGGCAGCGATATGACCGCGCGGATCGGCAGCCGACGTCACGAAACCGGTGTCTGCGGCAAATGCCGTCAATGTGCGGCACGCGGTCTCGCTGCCGAAGAACAGGAGCGAATGATCGAGCGCCGGTTTGACGGTGCGGATGTCCAGGCGTGTGGCTTCCGTGCAGAGGGCAATCATGTTTCCGGCATGGGTCTGGCCGAATGCCGGGCCTAGGCCGGTCGCGAACGTGCCGCTTGAAAGGGCATGCAGCGTGAAAGGGGAGATGGTTGCGGCAGTAAAATCGTTGGCAGGTAGACCTGAAGCGAGGTCACGACCGCGGGCATCGCTTCCAAGCGAGGCGAGCTTTTCGAGAAGAGAGACGGTCGCCTCGATGGCCTCTGTTTCACGTAAAACGTTGAAAACACGCCCGGAAGCTTCGGTGCCGCCGAGCAGGATCTTCCAGAGGATTTCGCTATCCGCCTCCACGGCGACCAGCCTTATATCAGCGATCAGCCCGGACAGTGTCAGGCGACCCGTACCATCGACGATGACAGATGTCTTTGGCGCAAGGCCTTGGATGTCGCGGTCGCGGTCTCTGATTGCGTCTGCCAGCGGGCGCGGATCGGCGATCTCGGTGGCGTCCTCACCGGCAAGCGGCGGCACGTCGACGGCAAGGCCATCGCGCAGCGGCAGGTCCAGCGCCCGGACCTCGGCCTCGAGCTGCGGCGCAGAGGTTTCGCTCAAGCCGCGGATCTGCAGGTTGCCACGGGCGGAAATGTCGATCATGCCGTTGCCGTGGCGCATTGCCAGGCGGCAGAGATCGGCCAGTTGCTCCGGCGCGATTGCAGCGGTCAGCGGCACGCGCGCAAGCAGGCCGTCGCCCGTCATCATCGGCGCAGAGAGTGCAGGGCAGGCGCCGCGTCTCATGTCCGGTTCGGCTGGGTCGCGTGCGAGTGCTGTCATGCGACCAGCCTTTCGCAGTCGTCTGCCAGCATTTCCAACTCGGCATCCACCGCGTTGCGGCGCGGATGCCAGAGACCGCGATCGAGCGCCGCGCGGAACCGCAGGCCCATGTAGCGGGCGCCTTCGGGGTTCTGGGACAACAGGAAGTCGCGGACTTTTTCGTCACCCAGATAGGCGTCATAGGTCGCATCAATCAGCGATTGCGGAACGGCGTGGGTGGTCTCGGCAAAGCCGATCAGCCGGTCGACGGTTTCGACCAGTTCGGCTGCACCGCGGGGACCGTGGCGCATCTGGCCGGCGATGAAGCGTGGGTTGACGGCACGGGCGCGCACGACCCGGGTCACGGCCTCGGAGATGGAGCGGGCTTTCGGCTTCTGCGGATCGGTCGTATCGAGCGCGATCACATCCGCCTTGCCGCCAAGTGCCGCGACGGCTGCGGAAAAGCCGCCGATGAAGGCAACGTCGGCGGACCCGTCGAGAAGATCGCGGCCGGGATCGTCGCCGGTATGGACAAGCAGGTTGGCGCTGCCGATCCGCTCGGCAAACCCGCCGGGAACGTGAATGCCATCGCCATCGGCACCGCCGAATGCGTGGCTGGTAGCGTCGAGATAGAGACGGCCGAGTTCCTCGCGTTCGCCCCAGCTGCCGTCGGCAAGCTTTTCCTCTATGCCGGCACCGTAGGTGCCGGGGGCCGAGCCGAAGATGCGCGGGGGCACGTGGCCGAGCGTCTGTGCGTCTTCCGCCAGCGGATTGTCGCCCGGGGCCTCCTCGCGCGCCGCAATCGCCCGCATGGCGGCATCGAGAAGTGCGATCAGTGCCGGAAACATGTCACGGAACAGGCCTGAAATTCGAAGGCTCACATCGATACGCGGGCGTCCAAGCGTCGCTGGCGCCAGAACCTCGATACCGGTGACGCGGCCGGTTGCGGCGTCCTGGACGGGTCTGGCACCCATCAGCGCCAGAACCTGCGCCACTTCCTCGCCGCCGCTTCGAAGTGAAGCGCTGCCCCAGAGGTCGAAGACGAGGCTTTTCGGCCAGTCGCCATGGTCCTGCAGGTATCTGCGCAAAATCTCGTCTGCGGCGCGCTTGCCGAGTTCGAAGGCGGTCGGGGTCGGCAGGGTGCGCGGATCGCTGGGGTAGAGATTGCGCCCGGTCGGCATCACGTCGCGGCGGCCACGGGCGGGTGCGCCCGACGGTCCGGGGCGGATATGCCGGCCATCTAGCGCATCGATCAGTGCCTGCATTTCGGTTCCGGCACTGGCGATCCGCAGCGGATCGTCGTCACCGTCGGCGACTTCACCAAACACGTGCTGGCCATCCTTGATGGCGAAGTCCTTGAGGTCGCAGAGAAACGCGTCGATGCGGCTGAGTGCGGTGTCGGGGTCGTCATCACTTGTGATGCCGGCCTCGGATGCCAGTCCGCAGTCGGCCGCAGTCTCGACGATCAGTTTCGCCAGCCGGTCGCGGCGGCGCCGATCGAGCCCGTCGGCCTGCGCGTATTCGTCGACCAGCAGCTCAAATTTCGTCTGCTCAACCGAAAGGCCCGCACCGGCCAGAACCGGCGGCAGGTGACCGATGGTGACCGCAGAAATGCGCCGCTTAGCAACCGCCGCCTCGCCGGGATTGGATACGATGAACGGATAGATGACCGGCAGGCCGCCGGTTACGAGTTCCGGAAAGCAGTCTTTCGATAGCGCCACTGTCTTTCCCGGCAGCCATTCCAGCGTGCCATGGGCGCCGACATGAACGATCGCATGGGCTCCTACGGCATCGCGCATCCACTGACCGAACGCATTGAGGGCATGGCGCGGCGGCAGGTCGGGGCTGTGATAGTCGGCGCGGCGGTCTGCATCGCGGCCGCGGTCCGGGGCAAGCGCCACCGTGACATTGCGGAATTGCGCGGCGCGGAAACGGTAGGCACCGTCTTCCAGATCCGCATCCATTGCGGGCTCGCCCCAGGCGGAATCAATGCCAGCTGAAGGGCTGTAGGTTGCCAGCGGATATTGCACTGTCCTGGCGGCCAGAAGATCCAGAAGCGCGCGCGGGGTTTGCGGGATATCGGAAATAGAGTAGCCGGCTGTCGATAGCGTGCTGAGGATCGTGAGAACGCTTTGCGGCACGTCGAGGCCGACGGCATAACCGGTGCGGCCCGGCGCACTCGGATAATCCGGCATCAGGATGACGAGCTTTCGCTCGGCGCGGGACACAGTCTTCATGGCCAGGAAGGCGGCGATCCGGTCTGCGACGTGTTCGATACGGTCAGGTTCGGGCTGGTTGATGAGATCGGCCGTCTTGTCGCCGGCCTTGAACGAGATCGCGCCGGCGAGAATGCGGCCGTCCAGTTCCGGCAGCACGACATGCATGGCAAGATCAGAAGGGTTGAGGCCGCGGCGGCCTTCCATCCATCCGTCCCGCCGAGTCGTTGCGGTGACCAGCTGGAAGACGGGAATCCCTGAGCGGTCGAAAATCGTGTCGCCGTTGTCGTCGGTCGCACTTGCAAAGGCTGTCGTGGTGAGAATGGCCGCCGGATCGAGCTCTGCGATC
Source organism: Rhizobium sp. PvP014 (assembly GCF_017876855.1). NCBI lineage: Bacteria > Pseudomonadati > Pseudomonadota > Alphaproteobacteria > Hyphomicrobiales > Rhizobiaceae > Rhizobium > Rhizobium sp. PvP014. The sequence goes on along the minus strand of NZ_JAGIOT010000002.1, from coordinate 2,666,090 downwards.
GCTTGTTCGACAAAGCCGATGGTTTCTGCATCCTTCAAGCCGCCGACGAACATCGGCATCGGTGCGAAACCGCGGGCGGCAAGTGCTTCATACATCGCGTCGATCGGTGCTGCATCGTTGGCAAGCAAGGTGGAGCGGTAGAACAGGATCGGCAGCCGCTGCGCATGGGGCGGGAAGCCAGCCAGAAGCTCCTCGCCGGTCGAGATGCCGTGGCCGGGCTTGTAGAAGCCCCGCTTCGGCATCGGCGTCGGGGTCGGCAAGCTTTGCGTATCGCCGTTTGCCAGGGCATCCAGGCGGCGCGCCAGAAGCTGCATATTGTCCGGCCCGCCTTCGCGGAAGAAGGCGAGAACGTCCATCAGCGTTGCATCGGGCACGGTCGAGGCAGCGGCCAGGCGGTCATCGCTGATGCTGCATTCGCCCGGCAGCATTGCGAGCGGGATCTTCTTGCGCTTCGCCAGCCGCGACAACTGATCGGCGCCATAGGCCCAGCGATCGTAGCCGCCTAGAATGCGCACGAGGATGAAGCGCGCATGGGCCGCGGTCTTTTCGAGCCAGAGATCGACGGACATCGGATGGCGCAGGTCGGAGATATTGGTAAGGCAGAGGCTCGCCTTGCCATTACTCCAACCCGCTGCGATGCCGTTGAGGTCACTGCCGGAAAAAGACAGCACCACCACATCCGCCGGCGACTGGTTAAGGTCGACCGGCTCGATCAGGTCGTCGAGCGACGACGAGGTGGTGGCGAGAATATGCATCGTTTTCCTTCTACAGCCCTCTTATGCCGCCAGCATCTTTTCGATCGCAGCCCGGTCCATCCCCTTTTCGCCGATCACGACGAGGCGGCTCTGGCGGGTCTCGCCGGCACCCCAGGCGCGGTCGAAATAGTGGTTCACGCGTGAACCGACAGCCTGCACCTGAAGGCGCATCGGCTTGTTCGCGACGTCGACAAACCCCTTGATGCGCAGCACGTTTTCCGCTTCCGCCGTGGCGGAAATGCGGGCAGCGAGTTCGTCCGCATCGGCAACGGCTGGAATATCGATGACGAAACTGTCGAAATCGTCGTGATCGTGATCCAGCTCATCGTCGTGATGGGTCTTGCGGTTTTCGATATCGTCCTCGACGGCAAGGCCGAGACCGATCAGCACGCTCGGATCGACGGCGCCGTTTGCGGCGGGCACGATCTTGACCGCGCGCGGCAGATGCGCCTGGACACGGCCCTTGGCGGCGGCAAGCGATGCCTGGTCGAGAAGGTCGGTCTTGGTCAGCACGATCATATCGGCGCAGGCAATCTGGTCCTCGAACACTTCCTCGACCGGATCGTCGTGGTCAATCGAGCTGTCCTGGCTGCGCTGCGCTTCCAGCGCTTCGTGATCATCGGCAACGCGACCTTGCGCAAGCGCCAGACCGTCCACCACGGCAATGACGGCATCCACGGTGACGCGGGCCTTCACATCCGGCCACTGGAAGGCTTGGACGAGCGGCTTCGGCAGGGCAAGGCCGGAGGTTTCGATCAGGATGTGGTCGACGCGCGGTTCGCGGGCCAGGATCTGGTCGATCGCCGGAACGAAGTCGTCGGCGACGGTGCAGCAGATGCATCCGTTGGCAAGCTCTATAATGTTGTCGTCAGGGCAGCTTTCGATGCCGCAGCTCTTCAACACGTCGCCATCGATGCCGACATCGCCGAACTCGTTGACGATGATCGCGAGGCGCTTGCCCTTGAGGTTTTCGATCAGGTGACGGATCAGCGTGGTCTTGCCGGCACCGAGAAACCCGGTGATCACGGTGCAGGGAACGCGGTCGAATGAAACGCTCATGAAGGCAGGTCCTCGTGGTGCTGGAATGGGGGAATGCGGGCCGTCATGCCCTTGCCGCGAAGGCACATGGGGCGGCCGCGAAGGGGAAGTAAACCGCGCTCGTCGTCAGCCAGCATCATCGCGCCGACCAAGATGTCCTCGACCGTGTCGAGCGACAGATGACCAAAGACATAGGACCAGCCGGAGCGATGGTTGAAGGCAGCACTTGGGCCTTTTTCGCAGTTGGCAAGGCAGGTGACGGGTTTGACGGAAAGCGGCTTGCCGGCGGCAGCCTCGCGAAGGGCGTCCATCAGGACGATGCCCGGGCGCGCTTCGCTGTCGGATGCCTCGCGACAATTGGTGCAGACGAAAATCGTCACATCCGGCTCGCCGGCAAGGCCGTCTGCGGCCGCGTCGCGCTCGTCTTTTCGTTCGTCAATCACCATCGTGTCGCACTACCGCCCAAGTCAATAACATCGGGGTGCACGACAGGAAGGCAAGCCTATCCTGCAGAGTGAAAGAAGCTTTTCCGGAGCACCCCGCCCGGAAAGGCATGTTTTCGAACGGCAGGTCTCCTGGCTCGCGGGTCGTCACCATCCGCCTGCCTTCCCGGATTTCTCCAGTGGCCATAGTGGCAGGATGGCTCGCCGCTTACAGTTGCGGGGGCAGCCGCGGCATTGAACCATGGGATCTCAAAGATGATCCCGGGCTCGCACCGCATTCTCTCTTAGCCCCTACCGTTGCCGGCAAGGGACCGTATCGCAGTCACCTAAGCCTTGTCGCAGGGCAGTGTCAATGTCGCAAAGGCGATTGCCCGTGTGGGGAAACCGTCTATAGTGACCCTGTCTTTGGTGCCCGAGAGGGCTCATCGAAGGGAATGCGGTGCGACGATATCTTGACGTCAAACCCGCGGCTGCCCCCGCAACTGTAAGCGGAAAGTCTCTGCTCAACATGCCACTGGAGACATCCGGGAAGGCGGGTCAGAGGCGTTCGATCCGCGAGCCAGGAGACCTGCCGGAGACGATAGGCACAGTGAAAGTCCTCGGGTGGAGGGCAGAAAGACGACGTCCATGGTTACGAACTCTGCTGCCGGTGCAGCCAGCGTTTCCGCATCGAAAATCATTCCTCTTGGCATGACAGCCATACTCGGCCTGTTCATCGTCGGCTTTGTCGGCTTTTCGCATATCGAGGCTGTGCACAATGCGGCTCACGATACGCGCCACTCGCTGGCCTTTCCCTGCCACTAAGAGGAATTCCTTAAATGTCGCTGTTTCGAAACATCGTCCTCACGGCGGTGATCGCAGGGCTTTTGTCCGGGCTCCTGATGACCGTGATGCAAAGCTTTTCCGTCGTGCCGCTTATTCTCGCAGCGGAGACCTATGAACACGCCGGCGGCAACGGCGCTGGACATAGCCATGGCACAGCTCCGAATACGGTAGCCAGCACTGCAGCGCCGGCTTCCGCTCAGCATGATCCCGCCGAAGAGGCATGGGCGCCGGCTGACGGGATCGAGCGCTTTGCCTACACGGCTGCGGCCAATGCGCTTTCTGCCATCGGTTTTGCGCTGGTTGCCATCGCCATTGCCGAAGCACTCGGCGGGTTTGGTGGATGGCGCGGCGGGTTGATGTTCGGCATTGCCGGTTTCCTCACCGTCAGCCTTGCACCCGGCCTCGGTCTTCCGCCGGAACTCCCGGGCATGCCCGTCGCCGAACTCGGACCGCGGCAGCTCTGGTGGATCGCGACGGCAGTCTGCACCGCCCTGGCCCTCGGGCTGCTTGCCTATACCCGCTCCGCCCTTCTTGCGGCTCTGGCGGTCGTCCTGCTGGTTGCTCCGCACATCATCGGTGCACCGTTGCCGCCGACCCATGACACCGCGGTGCCGATCGAACTGCATGCGCGGTTCGTCAATGCCGTCTACGCGACGAACCTCGTCTTCTGGGCCGTTCTCGGCGCGCTTTCCGGCGTCATCCGCGAGCGTTTCCGTGCCGGTGAGGAAATTTCGACCACGTCCAAGGAGCTTGCAGTCCGTTGAAGGAAATCGATCAGACCACCGAGCAGCGCCACCGCGCCAAGATGGAAAACCGCAAGGCGGTTCAGGATGCCGAAGTCGCGGAGAAGACCGTCGAGAAGGGGCTCCTCATGGTTCATACCGGCTCCGGCAAGGGCAAGTCGACGGCGGCCTTCGGGCTGGCCTTGCGGACGCTCGGCCACAACCGCCGCGTCGGCATCGTGCAGTTCATCAAGGGCGCATGGTCAACCGGCGAGCAGCCGGCGCTTGCTGTGTTCGGTGACCGCATTGCCTGGCACACGATGGGCGAGGGCTTTACCTGGGAAACCCAGGATCTCAAACGCGACATCGCCGCTGCCGAGAAGGCCTGGGGCATGGCACTCGAACTGATGGCGGATGAAACGATCGGCCTCGTCATTCTCGACGAACTCAATATCGCGTTGCGTTACGATTATCTCGATCTCGAAACGGTCGTTGCCCAGTTACAGGCGCGCCGGGCGGATCTGCACGTGGTCGTCACCGGCCGTAATGCAAAACCGGCTCTGATCGAGGCGGCGGATCTGGTGACCGAGATGACGCTCGTCAAGCATCACTTCAAGGCCGGCGTCAAAGCCCAGGCCGGCATCGAGTTCTGACGGGTGGTGGCGCGCGCTCTCATGTTTCAGGGGACAGGCTCGGATGTGGGCAAGTCGCTGGTCGTTGCCGGGCTTGCCCGCGTCTTGACGCTGCGGGGCTTGAGTGTCCTGCCCTTCAAGCCGCAGAACATGTCCAACAATGCTGCGGTCACTGCCGATGGCGGCGAGATCGGCCGGGCGCAAGCCCTGCAGGCGAGGGCGGCCAGCGTGCCGCTCAGCGTCCATATGAACCCGGTTCTGTTGAAGCCCCAAAGCGAAGTCGGCGCCCAAGTGGTGGTGCAGGGCAGGGTCGAGGGCAATGCCAAGGCGGCCGAATACCAGCTTCTGAAGCCGAGGCTGCTTTCGCGGGTGCTTGAGAGCTTCGAGATCCTGAAAGCCAGGGCAGACCTCGTCCTCGTCGAGGGGGCCGGCAGCGCGTCCGAAATCAACCTTCGCCAGAACGACATTGCCAATATGGGTTTTGCCCGCGCTGCCGATGTGCCGGTGGTTCTGATCGGCGATATCGACCGGGGCGGCGTGATTGCGAGCCTCGCCGGCACCAAACTCGTCATCGATGACGATGACGCTGATATGATCCACGGCTTTATCGTCAACCGCTTTCGCGGCGATCCGGCCTTGTTTGCCGAGGGCATGCGGATGATCGGTGCGTTTACCGGCTGGCAGTCGATCGGACTGTTGCCGCATTTCGCCGATGCAGCACTTCTGCCGGCAGAAGATGCGCTTGGCCTGACCCAGTCGTTTGCACGCAAGCCCGGCGCGAAACTGCGTATCGCAGTGCCGATCCTGCCGCATATTTCCAATTTTGATGATCTCGATCCGCTGGAAGCGGAGCCGGATGTCGAGCTCATCCGTGTCAGGCGCGGTGAGGCCATTCCAGGTGACTGCGATCTCGTGTTGCTGGTCGGCTCCAAGGCGACGATCGCTGATCTGGCGGCGCTGCGGGAAGCGGGCTTCGATACGGATATCGCGGCTCATCACAGGCGCGGCGGGCGCGTTCTCGGGCTGTGCGGCGGGTACCAGATGCTCGGCAGACGGATATCGGATCCGGAGGGATCGGAGGGCCCTCCCGGTTCGGCGGAAGGGCTGGGGCTTCTCGATGTCGAAACCGTGCTGTCGGCGTCAAAGCGGCTGGAGGCTGTCGAGGGTGTCAGCTCCGACGGGATATCCTTCGCCGGCTATGAAATGCATACGGGTCATACCACCGGCGCCGACTGTTCACGTCCGTTTTCGAGCATTGCCGGCACTCCGGAAGGTGCGTCGTCTCGGGATGGCAGGGTGGTCGGCACCTATGTGCACGGATTGTTTTCCGACGACCGGCAGCGTTCGGCCTGGCTGTCTCGCCTCGGCGGTACGGTGTCGGGCCTGAATTACGAAGCCAATGTCGATGCCATTCTCGATCGCCTTGCCGCGCATATGGAGCAGCATCTCGATATCGACGGATTGCTCAAAATTGCCAGATGAGCAGCGCCAGAATGCCGAACAGGCCGATCAGCAGCGCATCCGCCACGCGCGCAAGCTTGAGGGCGCGGGTAATGTCGTCGAAATTCAGGTTGGTCCGGTTGCCTTCTCCCATGTAGCGGGCTTCGATCATCTGGCCGCCGTAACTGCGGGGACCAGCCAGCGCAATGCCAAGCGCACCCGCCATCGCCGCTTCCGGCCAGCCGGCGTTCGGCGAACGATGATGTTTCGCGTCCCGGCGGATTGCACGCATGGCATCGCGGGGCGAGGCGTCCTTGACGAAGACAGCGGCCACGACGAACAGCGCGGCCGTCAGCCGCGAGGCCGGCAGATTGATCAGGTCATCGAACCGGGCCGCGGCCCAGCCGAACGCTTCATGACGCGGCGACCGGTGGCCGATCATGCTGTCGGCGGTATTGGCAGCCTTGTAGGCCGCGCCGCCCGAGAGGCCGCCGATGCCGAGCCAGAAGGCAGGGGCGACGACGCCGTCCGAAAAATTCTCGGCCAGGCTTTCGATCGCAGCACGGCAAACCGCGGCGTCATCGAGCTTTTCCGGATCGCGGCCGACAATCATCGAGACGGCCTTGCGTCCAGCGTCGAGCCCGTTGTAGCGCAAGGCGGTTGCCACGGCTTCCACGTGAGTCTCAAGACTCTTCTGGGCAGGCAGGCTGGCTGCTGCAAGAACGAGAAGGATCGGTCCGAAGGGCAAAAGCATGAGGATGGCCGCAATCGCCAGTGCCGCAGCGACGGTGCAGCCGATCAGGACGATGAGCGCGAGAATGCCCATGCGTTTGCGGCTGGCGAAATCATCGCCCTCGCGGTTCCATCTTCTGTCGAGTGCGGATATCAGCGCGCCGATCCAGGTGACAGGATGGCCGACGCGTTTGAACAGCCAGTCCGGATAGCCGACGATGCGCTCGGTGATCAGTGCGAAGAATGCGAGAAGGAACATGACGTTGGCGATCTCTGAGTTGGGCAGTCCGATACAGCATGGCGGCAACCTTGCCATGGCGCGCGCGCTGTTTCCTCACGCGCCCGAGCCGTGGATCGATCTGTCGACCGGCATCAACCCGCATTCCTATCCGCATACGCCGATCCCCGGCAATGTTTTTGCGCGTCTGCCGGAGCCTTCATCGCTCGAGAGGCTGAGGGCCGCAGCGGCTGAGGCATATCGGGCACCGTCACCCGCTCATATCGTGGCCGGGCCGGGAACGCAGATCCTGCTGCCGATCATCGCCGGTCTTGTCGGAGCGACCGGAACGGCAGCTATTCTATCGCCCACCTATGCGGAACATGCGCGTGCCGCGACGATGGCAGGCTTTAAGGTTCTGGAGACGGATGATCTCGGCGATCTTGCGACATCCAGTCTCGCCGTCATCGTCAACCCGAACAATCCGACCGGGCGGATCGTGTCGACGGATGACATTCTGGCGCTGGCCGAAATCATGCGCGCGAAGGGCGGGCTGCTCGTCGTCGATGAGGCCTTCATGGATGTGTCGGAAGCGCAGAGCGTTGTCGGCGCTGTCGGCGAGGGCGGGCTGATCGTGTTGCGCTCCTTCGGCAAGTTCTATGGCATGGCCGGCCTGCGGCTGGGCTTTGCGATCGGCCATCCCGATATCACCGTGAAGATCGAGGAGAGGCTCGGGCCCTGGGCGGTCTCCGGTCCGGCTTTGCATGTGGCATCCGAAGCGCTGGCCGATGCCGATTGGCAGGCCGCTATGCGAACCAGGCTCGGCGCAGATGCTGGGAGGCTGGACGCAGCTCTGTCCGCTGCCGGCATTCCGGTCTTCGGCGGCACGTCATTGTTTCGTTTTATACGTGACAGGCGTGCTCAAGGTCTCTTCCAGCATCTCGGCGAACACGGGATCATCACTCGCCGCTTTAGCGAGCGTCCGGACGATCTACGGCTGGGGATGCCTGAAGAGAAGGACTGGTCTCGGCTGGAAGCGGCACTCGGAGACTTTTAGCCGCCGAACCGGTCTCGCCAGGATGGTTGGGCGTTAGCGTTTGGCAGCGCGGTCGCCTCGAATACACCCCTAGCAACGGCTCTTGCCGTGACCAGGGTCGCGAGGTGGCAGAGTTCGGCGAAGGCGCCCATGTCATCCATCGGGACCTTTCCGGTGGCGGCTGAAAAGATCGTGTCGCCATCTCCCGGCAGATGTGCCGGCAAGACGGCGCGTGCCAGTCCGTCATGGGCCATGATCGACAGCCTGTGCGCCTGCGCCTTGGTCAGAACTGCATCCGTGACGATTACGCCGATCGTGGTTGCCTTCAACGTCACGCCCTTCATTCGCAGGGCCGTGTGGTCGGCCGTGAATGTCGCGGGAAGGCCGAGACCACCGAATTCATCATTCTCTTCGAACGGTGCCGACCAGAAATGCTTGGTATCACCGACCGTTGCGGCGCCCATGGCATTCACGGCCATGAGGACGGCAATCGTGTGCCCGGACGCGGTCTTCGCGCTTGCCGAACCGATGCCGCCCTTGACGGTCGCGGTCGTAGCGCCGGTGCCGGCCCCGACTGTGCCGAGCGCGAATGTGCCTTTCTGGGCGGCGCATAAGGCGTCGTAGCCCATGTCGCGATAGGGAGAATGGAGGCCCCAGTCCTTGTTGCCGCCGTTCAGAAGATCCATGAGGATTGCCTGCGGCACGATCGGCACTTTGGCAGAACCGACGGGAAAGCCGCGGCCGATCTGGCGCAGGCCCGCCTGCACCCCGCCGGCTGCGTCCAGCCCAAAGGCCGAGCCGCCCGAGAGAACGAAGGCATCGACTGTCTGCACCGTCATGGACGGGTCGAGAAGGGCGGTCTCGCGCCCACCCGGTGCACCGCCGAGAACCGAGCCGGAGGCGACCGCCGGCTCGTCGAAGATGATCGCGGTGACGCCCGAGCCAAGCTGCAGATCGGTCGCGTGGCCAACGGCCACGCCCTCGATATCGGTAAGGAGGTTCAATGGCGCCTTCATGCAAGCATCAGTCGATATCGAACTTGACGCCCTGCGCGAGCGGCAGGGTGCGGCCATAGTTCACGGTGTTGGTGGCGCGGCGCATATAGGCGCGCCATGCATCGGAGCCCGATTCGCGGCCGCCGCCGGTTTCCTTTTCGCCGCCGAAAGCGCCACCGATTTCAGCGCCCGAAGGGCCGATATTCACATTGGCAATGCCGCAATCGGAACCGCGCGCCGATACGAAGGCTTCGGCTTCCCGGATGTCGTTGGTGAAGATCGACGAGGACAGGCCCTGCGGCACATCGTTATGCAGCGCAATCGCTTCGTCGAAGTCCTGATATCTGATGACGTAGAGGATCGGTGCGAAGGTTTCGTCTCTGACCGGGCCGGTCTGATCAGGCATTTCGACGATGGCCGGACGCACGTAATAGGCATCAGCCGCTTCGCCATCCAGCAGGCGTTCACCGCCAACGACTGTGCCTCCGGCGGCCTTGGCTGCCTCGAGTGCTGCCTGCATTTTGTCGAAAGCGGCCTGATCGATCAGCGGGCCGACGAGATTGCCGTCCTGCAGCGGGGAGCCGATGGTGACCGACTGGTAGGCCTTGGCAAGGCGCGGCACGAGCGCATCATAGACGCTGTCATGGACGAAGAGGCGGCGGAGCGTCGTGCAGCGCTGTCCGGCTGTGCCCATGGCAGAGAAGGCGACACCGCGCAGGGTCAGATCGAGATCGGCCGTCTGGGTGACGATCGCGGCGTTGTTGCCGCCGAGTTCGAGAATGGAGCGGGCAAAGCGCTTGGCCAGCCGCGGACCGACTTCGCGGCCCATGCGGGTCGAGCCGGTCGCAGAGACCAGCGGCACCTTGTCGTGGTCAACGAGGATTTCGCCGATGTCGCGGCCGCCGATCAGCAGGGTCGAGAGGTTTTGTGGGGCTTTTCCACCGTCGGCGACATAGCGCGACAGTGCCTTTTCGAAGATCGCCTGGGTGGCGAGTGCGGTGAGCGGGGTCTTTTCCGAAGGCTTCCAGATGGTGGAATTGCCGCAGACGAGGGCAAGCGCTGCATTCCACGACCAGACGGCGACGGGGAAGTTGAAGGCGGAGATGATGCCGACGGGGCCAAGCGGATGCCAGGTTTCCATCATCCGGTGCTCGGAACGCTCGGTTGCAATCGTCAGGCCGTAGAGCTGGCGCGAGAGGCCGACTGCGAAATCGCAGATGTCGATCATTTCCTGGACTTCACCGAGACCTTCGGATGTGACCTTGCCGACTTCGATCGACACGAGGCGACCGAGGGAAGTCTTGGCGGCACGCAGTTCCTCGCCCAGCAGCCGGATCAGTTCACCGCGCTTGGGCGCCGGCACAAGGCGCCATTCGAGGAAGGCCTGATGCGCTGCGTCGATTGCCGCTCTCGCATCGTCTGCGCTCACTTCCGGCAGCTTGCCGATTTCCGTGCCCGTGATCGGCGAGCGGACGTTGAGTGTCCCGCCCTTGTACTGGTCGGCTGTGACGCCGAGATCAGCAAAGATCTTGTCCACTTCGGCGACGAGGTCGAGTTTGGCGAGCGTCATGTCGGTCTCCGGATATCGAAATTTGGGGTCAATCTACAAATCGGCGCCGGTTTGACAACAGGTGCGCCGATATTCGTTCTGGGTCAGAAGCGTTCGCCCGTGAAATGAGCGATCTGGGCGCCGGCCTCGTAATAGGCTTCCTTTATGGTGCGAAAGCCTGGTTCCGTGACCGTGGTCAGCGGCAGCGGCAGGTCTTCCTCGGTGATCTCGCCAAGGATATGGCGGGCAAGAACCTTGCCGAAATTGGTGCCCGGCGAGATGCCGCGACCGTTATAGCCGGAAAAGCCGATGACGTTGCGGCCGAATTTGTGGAAGCGCGGCAGGGCGTTGTCGGTCATGCCGATCTTGCCATACCATTCGGCCTCGAATTCCACGTCGCCAAGCTGCGGGAAAAGCCGCTTCAGCGACCGCCGCGCCCAGGATTTGTGGATGTCGAGGCCCGTTCCGCGCAATGCGCCGACGGACCCGAAGACAAGGCGGCCGGCTTGGTCCATCCGGAAGGAGGACAGGACTTCCTTCGTATCCCAGCAGCCTTCGGAATTCGGCAGGACCGATCCGCGCAGGTTGGCGGACAGCGGCTTTGTTGCCAGGTTGAAATAGGGCAGGTGCACCTGTTCGCGCCGTATCTGCGCCCATGGGCCGGTGCTGTAGGCGTCGGTCGATACGATGATCCAGTCGGCGTGAACTTCGCCGTCAGCAGTCTTGACGATCTTCTTGCCATCGGCCTCGGACGTCTCGATGACGGCGCTAGCCGTGTGGAGTTTCGCCCCGGCCCTGATGGCCACATGGGCGAGGCCGCGGGCATAGGCGAGCGGCTGAAGCGTGCCGGCGCGCATGTCGAGGAGCGCGCCCGAATAGGCGTTCGTGCCGATCCGGCGTTCGGTCTCTGCGGCATCCAGCATGGTGACCGGGGCACCGCGCTTTTGCCATTGGCGCGCGCGTTCCTCCAGTTCCCGCAGTCCCTTGTCACCGACAGCGCAGTGGAGCGTGCCGTTGGTTTCGAGCTCGCAGGCGATGGCGTGCTTCTCGATCAGTTCGCGGACGAGGTAGGGGCCGTTGCCGAGCAGGTCGAGTGCCCGTTCGCCGTAGAGATCGCCGAGTTCTTTCGGAAAATCGTCGGGCATGACCCACATGCCGGCGTTGATCAGCCCGACATTGCGGCCGGCACCGCCAAAGCCGATCTCGGCGGCCTCGAGGAGAACCACGTCGACACCGCGTTCCGCCAGATGCAAGGCCGCGGAGAGACCGGTGTAACCGCCGCCGACGATCACCACGTCCGACGACGTTGATCCTCTCAGAGGAAGAGTGGAAGGAGCCGCAGGAGCAGTTCTTTCCCAGAGGCCGTGGGAGCGCTGGTCGTCGAGCATCGAAAGTTCCCGCACTTTATGTTTTGCAGACTTTACAGAACTGGTTTCCCGATGAATATCGACATAATCTCAACAGGTCATTCGCGGGAGGAATGACAATGCTCCCGCCAAGACGGTTTCTTCCATCGTTTTCGCTTCTTGCCGCCTTCGAGGCGGCGGCTCGCAGTGGCAGCGTCACTGCGGCGGCGCACGAACTCGGCCTGACGCAGAGTGCCGTCAGCCGCCAGATCTCCGCGCTGGAGAAACAGCTGGGCGTGGCGCTGTTCCTGCGCGAGCGGCAAACGATTCGGCTGACGCTTGCCGGCGATGCCTATGCACGCGAGGTGCGCGAGGCGTTGCGGCGGATTTCCAATGCGTCGCTGAACCTTCGGGCCAATCCGTCCGGTGGAACGCTCAATCTCGGCATCCTGCCGTTTTTCGGCACGCGCTGGCTCACGCCAAGGATCGGCCGGTTTCTCGATCTTCACCCCGGCGTCGTCGTCAACCTGACCACCCGGCTGGAGCCGTTCGACTTCCGGTTCGATACGCTGGATGCGGCGATCCATTTCGGCTCGGCGCGCTGGCCGGGTGCTGCCCTGACATTCCTGATGGACGAGGATGTGATCCCGGCCTGCAGCCCGGCTTTCCTAAGGAAGCATGCCATCCAGGCACCGGGTGATCTGGTGCATGCGCCGCTGCTTCACCTCAACAGCCGGCCGGATGCCTGGGAGACGTGGTTCCGCACAGCGACAACCGAGTTCGACGCACTGCACGGCATGCTGTTTGACCAGTTCGCGACCATGGTCGAGGCGGCCGTCGCAGGTCTCGGCACGGCGCTGCTGCCGCGCTTCCTGATCGAACGCGAATTGCAGCAGGGGCTGCTGGTGGGGGCGGTTGCCGGGGGATCGATGGGGACGGGACAATATTATCTCGCCTATCCACCCGACCGCGCAACCTACCCGCCGCTTGCCGTCTTTCGCGACTGGATCTCGCGGGAGATCGAAGCGGATGGCGACCGGTCACTTGCGATCACCGGCGCTATCGGCCAATAGTCCGTGAGATTGTTATTGTTTTGACCGACCGACGGGAAGACCCTGATGAAACCGATATTCGTCCAGCTTCGCTGCAAGCCCGGCAAGACCTACGAGGTCGCCGATGCGATCTACAAGACCGAGCTGGCTTCCGAACTCTATTCCACCAGCGGCGACTGGGACCTGCTTCTGAAAGTTTATATCAGCGGCGACGATGAAATCGGCCGCTTCGTCAACGAGAAGATTGCCTCGATCCCCGGTATCGAGCGGTCGCTGACGACGATGACGTTCACGGCGTTCTGATCCGTGATGCCTTACATAGAAAAGCCGCCTCAAGGGCGGCTTTTCTGTCTCGACGATCAGGTTTGATCAGGCAAGCGCCGTCGGTGCCTGGGCGCGTGCACGCACTAGGTCACGGATGGCCAGTTTCACTTCGTCGGGCGAATTGAAACGCTGCTCATCGAGATCGATGACGTGAAACTTCACGGCAATGAATTTCAACCGGTCTTCATCCGGGATAACGATACCGACGGGCTCGCCGCCGAATTCTATAACTTGCTTCTGCATAGCATGCTCCCGCGTTTGCTGCCTAAAGCGCAGCACTGGCGAATGGATTTTCAGGAACGAAAGAACTGAAAGGTCTACATTCGACAGCACGGAAGGGAGCTACGCTCCGTGCCTAGCATCTTATACGCGAACCGACCGCAGGCGGCGACGTAAGCAGGTTTAATCATGTCACTCTCCCTCATGGCGTTGCGTAAAATGCCGACGGAAAACGTCCGTCGATCGAAAGTGGACTTTAGGTGACTCGCAGAACGCGATCAACGAAAATCCTTTTAAAGGAAATATTTTTCTGTCTGATGACAGTATCGCGGCGGAAATGTGAAATTTCATTCGCGATGGCCTGTCCTTCGACAAGCCAGGAAATAGGTGCGGGCCTCGTCTGCGACAAGATGAGACCGGCTAAAGTTATTGTGACACGTTGTTATCCGGCGCTGCGCCGACCGTCGGTAAACCGACAGTCGGATCAAAGCATTAGATGACTCGGATGGATTACCCCATACGCTCGGAGGCGTAGGAGCCGGGGCTCGGCGGGAAGACCACCGTGCGATTGCCGTTGATGAAGGTGCGGTGGTGGATATGCGCATGGATCGCGCGGGCCAGAACCTGGCTTTCCACATCACGGCCAAGCGAGACATAATCGTCGGGCGATTGCGCGTGGGTAATGCGCACCGTGTCCTGCTCGATGATCGGGCCTTCGTCGAGATCAGCAGTGACGTAATGGGCTGTCGCCCCAATCAGCTTCACGCCGCGCTGATACGCCTGCTTGTAAGGGTTTGCACCCTTGAAGCTGGGCAGGAAGGAGTGGTGGATGTTGATGATCTTGCCCGACATTTTCTGGCACAGCTGATCCGACAGAACCTGCATGTAACGGGCCAGAACCACCAGTTCGGCACCGCTTGCCTCCACGACCTCAAGCAACTGCGCCTCTGCCTTCGGCTTGTTTTCCTTCGTCACCTTGATGTGGTGGAAGGGGATATCGTTGTTGACCACCTGCTTCTGGTATTCAAAGTGGTTGGAGACGACGCCGACGATATCGATCGGCAGCGCGCCGATCTTCCAGCGGTAGAGAAGGTCGTTGAGGCAATGGCCGAATCGCGACACCATCAGAAGCACCTTCATGCGTTCTTCGGTATCGAAGATGTCCCATTCCATCTCGAACTTATCCGCGACGGGCTTGAGACCTTCGGAAAGTGCGGAGCGTCCGACGCCTTCTTCCGAGATGAACGATACCCGCATGAAGAAGCGTCCGGTATCCAGATCGTCGAACTGCGAGCTGTCGATGATGTTGCAGCCCTGTTCCGCCAGAAAGCCGGAAAGCGCAGCAACAATGCCGCGCGTGGAACGGCAGGTGACGGTCAGTACATAGCTTTTCATCGATAACCCCTTGGTCTGCACTTGGCGGAAATCCTTGTAGACATAACCACGCCGGCGGACCATATCCGATGGCGTAGGAAACAACAGAAATACGGAGGCGTTTTTCCGTTCCGGCTCAAAGCAATGGAACGTTCCACCCTTACAAACAGCAGCTTAGGCAAGGACGTCAAAAATTCCGGTCCTTTTGCGCCTTTCACGCGTTGATCACCGTCGCGGCGCTTGGTCCGCCGCGCATTTGTCATTCAATATTTTCGAATATTTATTTCGTCGGATTTTGTAAGATACGGGAGGAATGCTGGTGGCTAGATATGCGGGGCGGTTTCAGGGTAAGGCCTGGTTGGGTAGAAACCTCAGAAGCATTGCCTTGAGGGGTATCGCCTTGATCGGTGCGGCCAGTCTCGCGACGCAGCCGGTTTCCGCTGCCACGACCTGTATGCGGGGCATCAATCTCGCCGGTGCCGAATTCGGCAAGGTTGGCGATGCCTACGGTAAAGGCTACACTTACCCTTCAGCCGAAACGATCCGCTATTTTGCAAGCAAGGGCTTCACGGCCGTTCGGCTGCCATTTCTATGGGAAAGGTTGCAGCCCAAGCTCTATGCGTCGTTCGATCGGGCTGAGGCCAAGCGGCTTGCGGCTACTGTCGAGCTCGTACGCAAAGCCGGGATGGTCGTTATTCTCGATCCGCACAACTACGCTCGCTACAAGGGTGATCTGATCGGGACGGACAACGTTCCGCAAAGCGCGTTCGCCGACTTTTGGCGCAGGCTTTCGGTACGGTTTGGCACAGAGGCAGACATAGCGTTCGGTCTGATGAACGAACCGCATGGTATTGCAGCCGAAGACTGGGTGTCCGCCGCCAACGGTGCGATCGCAGCCATCCGGCAGGCCGGGTCCGCCAGTCTGATCCTTGTTCCCGGCACGGCCTGGACCGGCGCCCATAGCTGGTCTGCCGGCGATTACGGCACCACCAACGCCGCGGCGATGTCGGCGATCGTCGACCCGCAGAACAATTACGTTTTCGAGGTGCACCAGTATCTTGACCAGGATTTCTCCGGCAAGAATGACGAATGCTCGCGTGCCGCTGATGCGGTCAAGGCGCTCTCCGACGTCGGCACCTGGTTGAAGCAGAACAACCGGCGTGGCCTGCTGGGTGAGTTTGCCGTTCCGCGCCAGCCGGAATGCCAGTCGGCATTGGTCGATATGGTCAAGGTCGTCGAGAGCAACCCGGATGCGTGGCTGGGCTGGGCCTATTGGGCAGCCGGTGACTGGTGGCCGGAAGACGAGATCCTTAACATCCAGCCGGTTCGCACGGTCGACAAGCCGCAGATGGCAACGCTTCTGAAAGCGATGTCGGAGAATGCTTCCTGCGGGCGTTAAGCTCTCGGTATTTCGCGTGAATCATCGAACGCGGACGGAATTCACACCGGCGGATAGGTGTGTTCGTTGCCGCGGAAATCGCTCACCGAATAGCAGCCGTTGTCAGCACGTGCAGCGCTTTCGCCGATGACCGCCTTGCCGTGGCCACCCGGAATATCGAGCACATATGTCGGCTGGCAAAGTCCGGAAATGGTGCCGCGCAGAGCCGAAACGATTCTCTGGCCCTCGGCGATATCGAGCCGGAAATGGCCTGTGCCTGGCGCCAGGTCCGGATGGTGCAGGTAGTAGGGTTTGATGCGCGTTTCGACGAAAGCCTTCATCAGGTCGCCGAGCACTTTCGGATCGTCGTTGATGCCTTTGAGCAGGACCGTCTGGCTGACCATCGCAAAGCCGGCGTCAATCAGCCTTGCGCAGGCAGCCCGCGCGTCCTCAGTCATTTCGCGGGGATGGTTGGCGTGGAGCGCCACATAGATTGTCTTGCCGCTTTCCTTCAGCGCCGCAATCATCGGCGCATCCACCCTCTCGGGCTCGACCGCCGGCACGCGCGTATGAAAGCGCACGATTTTGACATGCTCGATTTCAGCCAATCCAACCATGATCACGGAAAGCCGGCGCGGAGACAGGACAAGCGGATCGCCGCCGGTCAGAATGACTTCCCAAATTTCCTCATGAGTGCGGATGTAGTCGAGCGCGGCCGTTAGTTCGTCCGGCGAAAGCGTTCCATCGCCCTGCGGGCCAACCATTTCACGGCGAAAGCAGAAACGGCAATAAACCGGACAGATGTGCACGGCCTTCAGAAGGACGCGGTCCGGGTAGCGGTGGACGATGCCTTTGACCGGACTATGCGCCGCGTCGCCGATCGGATCGGCCCGTTCGTCCGGTGTGCCGACAAGCTCGGCTGCGTCGGGCACGAATTGTCGCGCAATCGGATCGGCGTCATCGGTCGGGTCGATCAGCGAGAGGACCGTCGGCGTCAGCGCGATCGCGTAACTGCCGGCGACGGCACGGATGCCGTCGAGACGGTCTTGCGCAATCAGACCTGCATCGGCCAGTTCCTCGGGCGTTTTCAAGGTACGCGCGACGCTCACGGCAGAACCTCGGCGACGGGCGCCCACAGGACCTGGTCGATGCGGGTCGCGCCGGTTGCGAGCATCGCCAGGCGATCAAAGCCCAGTGCTGCGCCGCTCGCCTGCGGCATGATCGAAAGGGCCGAGAGAAAATCCTCGTCGATCGGATAGGTCTCGCCGTAGATGCGGGCTTTCTCCGCCATGTCGTGCTCGAACCGGCGGCGCTGTTCGGCCGCATCGGTCAGTTCGCCGAAAGCATTCGCCAGTTCTACGCCGCATGCGTACAGCTCGAAGCGTTCGGCAACGCGGGGATCGCGGGCCGAGGGTCGGGCGAGGGCTGCTTCCGAGATGGAATACTCGCAGAGGATCGTCGCCCGGCCCTGACCGAGATGCGGTTCGATCTTTTCGACCAAGACCTTGCTGAACAGATCCGCCCAGGTATCGTCCTTTGAAACCCGGAGGCCGGTGCGGGTGAGTTCGGACGCGAGAGCGTCGCGATCGGTCGCGCCATCGGTTTGCACGGAGGAAAGCAGATCGATCCCGGCGTATCGAAGGAAGGCTTCCGCCAGCGTCACGATTTCGGGGTCGGCAAAGGGGTCGGTTTCCATGCCGCGAAACGCGAACCGCTTCGTCCCCGTGGTCTCGGCGGCGAGTTTCAGCATGTCGGCGCAATCGGCCATCAGTTGCTCGTAGTTTTCGCCAACCCGGTACCATTCCAGCATGGTGAATTCCGGGTGGTGCAAGGGGCCGCGCTCCCGGTTGCGATAGACATGCGCGAAGGTGAAGATGCGCTTCTCGCCGGCTGCAAGCAGCTTCTTTGCGGCAAATTCCGGCGAGGTGTGTAGGTAAAGCGGCGCTGCGCGGCCGTCGATCGTCAGCGCTTGCGTCGCGAAGGCATGAAGGTGGGTTTCGTTGCCGGGCGATACCTGCAAGGTCGCAGTGTCGACCTCGATGAAATCCGCCTTGCCGAAGAAACCCCGCAGCGCCGTTTGAAGCGCGTTGCGGCCCATCAGGAAAGGCCGCCGGTCGGCGTGGTTTTCCGGTGTCCACCATGGGGCAGATCGGGCTTCGGATCGAAACAGGCTCATTTCGGCTTTCTTCGCGGGTTCTTGCCCGCAAGGCTTCCACTTTGCGCGTTTTTGCGGTAGTTGCCCGGAAAACAGATCATCCGTCCTTCAGGCCGGTTATCGCCCGGTCCTCTACGACGCATTCCCGGCAGTTACAAGCCGGCACGCCAACAAGGAATTCAAATGGTCAAGGTCATCGCATCTTCCGTCCGCAAGGGTAACGTCATCGACGTCGACGGCAAGCTCTATGTGGTTCTCACCGCCGAGAACTTCCACCCCGGCAAGGGCACTCCGGTGACCCAGGTCAACATGCGTCGCATCGTTGACGGCGTGAAGGTGTCGGAACGCTGGCGCACCACGGAACAGGTCGAGCGCGCCTTCGTCGAAGACGTCAACTTCCAGTTCCTCTATGAAGACGGCGAAGGCTTCCACTTCATGAACCCGGAAAACTACGATCAGATCGTCGTGGACGTGGATACGATGGGCGACCAGAAGGCGTATCTGCAGGAAGGCATGACCTGCGTCCTGTCTATGCATGAAGGCATCGCGCTCGCGCTGCAGCTGCCGCGTCACGTCACGCTTGAGATCGTCGAGACAGAGCCGGTCACGAAGGGACAGACAGCATCGTCCTCCTACAAGCCGGCGATCCTGTCGAACGGCATCCGCACGGCCGTTCCGCCGCATGTTGATACCGGCACCCGCGTCGTCATTGCCACGGAAGACAATTCCTACGTCGAGCGCGCCAAGAACTGATCGAAGCATCAGGCTTCATTCGAGCATTAAAAAACCTCCGAGCCGCAGGCTTCGGAGGTTTTTTGTTGTCTGGCGATCCTGCGAGAAGAAAAGGGCCGGCGAACCGGCCCGTCCATCCTGTTTCGCTGTTTAGTTTTTCAGAACCGGCTTGGCGGAGGCCACCTGTGCCGTCGGTGATCCGAAGGCATAACCGCCACCGAGTGCGACGTTGAGCGAGACATAGTCCTGCGCCATTTGCTGTACGGCCTGGGCCAGACTTGCCTGGGCGGTGGAGACTTCGCGCTGTGCGTCGAGAACGTCGAGCAGCGAGGAGGCGCCATCACGATAGCTGGCGGTCGCGAGCTGCAGCGCTTCCTCGTAGGATTTCACGGTCGCACGGAGCGCTGCCACGGTGCGGCCATCGCGGGCAACGGCGGCAAGCGCGTTCTCGACTTCCTCGACGGCATCGAGAACCGTCTGCTTCCAGGACAGATAGGCTTCGCGGGCTGACGATTCGGACGACTTGACGTTGGCACGCAGGGCGCCGCCGTCGAAGATCGGAAGAGACAAGGCCGGACCGAAGGACCAGGACAGGATGCCACTTTCGCCGCTTCCGGCAACGCGGGTGTAGGATGGCGAAATGGAGCCACCGAGCGTAATCGCCGGATAGAGCTGTGCTTCGGCAACGCCGATCTGCGCAACGGCTGCGGCAAGCTGCCGTTCAGACGCACGGATGTCAGGTCGATTGCGGATCAGGTCGGCGGGAATGCCGGTCTTGGTGCTGTAGCGGGCGACCGGCTGGCGGGCGCCGCGCTGCAGTTCAGGAAGCAGTGTGGACGCCGGCATGCCGAGAAGCGTCGCGATGCGGTGCGCAGCCGTGCGATACTGGGTCTCAAGGCCCGGCAGCTCGGACAGTGTCGAATTCACGAGACCTTCCGCCTGAACGACATCAAGCCTGGAGGCCGCACCGGCTTCAAGCTGAAGCTTGGTGAGGTCGAGCGTTTCACGGCGGGAACCGAGGTTCTTTTTGGTGATCGCGATACGCTCCTGATAGTAGCGCACATCGATATAGGCAGCGGCAACCTGCGAAAGCAGGCTGAGGCGGGCGACGTCAACGCTCGCGTAGGCCGAGTCGAGGCTGGCAAGAGCCGATTCCTTGCTGCGGCGGTAAAGGCCGAACAGATCGAGGAACCAAGACGCGCTGGCCCCACCACTGGCGGATGATTGCGGCGAAGTCGATGTGGCACCGAGCCGCCCGCCGATGTCCTTGGTGCCGCTGCGTTCGCCCTGCGCATCGATATCGAGCGAAGGAAGACCGCCGGCGCCGGCGCTGACGACGGATGCCTGGGCCTGGTTGATGCGTTCCAGAGCCTGCAGAACGCTGAGGTTCTGGGCCAGGCCCGTCTGCATGTAGCCGTTCAGGCGCGTGTCGGAAAACGCCGTCCACCAGGCTTTCATGGAAACGTCGCCATTGCTCGTCTGTCCGCCCTCGGCAAACTTTGCAGGCAGGGACACTTCCGGGGCCTGATGGTTCGGTCCGACCACGCAGCCGGAGAGAAGGAGCATGACGAGAGGAGCGGCTACGCGAATGGATGTCATATCTTTGTCCCGAAACCCTTAAGATCGTGGCTCCGCGTATGACGGAGCAAATCAATGCACAGCTCACCGCTCAGACGAGCGGCGATTCGATGCTGGCAATCCGTTAACAGATTCACACTGTCTTCACTTGTTTTTCACGCTTTGATAACCGGCGCACAACAACAAAGAAGGACGGAACGAAGAAAATTCCGAGCAGTGTTGCAGAAAGCATACCACCCAGCACGCCGATGCCGATGGCGTTCTGAGCGGCAGAGCCGGCGCCCGTTGCGATCGCAAGTGGTACCACGCCGAGAATGAATGCGAGCGACGTCATGATGATCGGACGAAGGCGCAATCTTGCGGCCTCGAGGGTCGCTTCGAGCACGCCCATACCTGTCTCCTGACGATCCTTGGCGAATTCGACGATCAGGATGGCGTTCTTCGCCGCCAATCCGATCGTCGTCAAAAGTCCGACCTTGAAGTAGACGTCGTTCGACTGGCCAAGGAGATAGGCTGCAGCCAATGCGCCAAGGACACCGATCGGAACCGCGAGAATGACCGAGAACGGAATCGACCAGCTTTCATAAAGTGCCGCAAGGCAGAGGAATACGATCAGAACGGACAGGCCGTAAAGCATGGGAGCCTGGGAGCCAGACAACCGTTCCTGATAGGAGATGCCCTGCCAGGCCACGGAGTAGCCACCCGGCAATGCCGCAGTCAGCTTCTCCATCTCGTCCATGGACTGACCGGTGCTGACGCCGGCGCCGGTCGCGCCGTCAAGCGATATGGCACTGACGCCGTTGAACCGCGCAAGCTGCGGCGTGCCCGTGTTCCACTGGACGGTGCTGAAGGACGAAAACGGGACCATCTCGCCGCCGGTGTTGCGGGCAAACCAGTATTTGAGGTCTTCCGGCTGCATGCGGTAAGGCGCATCACCCTGCACATAGACGGGCTTCAGCTTATTCTCGAGCGTGAAGTCATTGACGTCGCGACCGGCAAAGATGGTGGTGAGCATCGAATTGACCGAAGCGAGGTCGACACCCATCGCACCCAGCTTCTCCTGGTCGAGCAGGATCTGCAGCTGCGTTTCGGTTCTCTGCGAGTTGCTGCGCAGCGAGCCGATATTGCGGTTGCTGCCCGCGATCTGCATCAGCTGCTGCGATGCGCTCGTCAAAGCGGGATTGCCGTTGTTGCCGCTGTCGACAAGGTACATCGAAAAGCCGCTGGAATTGCCGAGGCCCTGGATTGCTGGTGGCAGAAGCGCAAACACCTGCGCGTCACGCAGTCCGAAGAAATGGCGCTGAGCCCGCTGCACAACGGCGGCCGCTTCCTGCTGCGGCTCGGTGCGAACGTCGAAATCCTTGAGCTTGGCAAAGATCATCGCATTGTTCTGGCCGGTGCCGTTGAAGCTGAAGCCCATCGCACCGAACACCGAAGCGACACTGTCCTTCTCGTCGTTGAGGAAGAAGGACTCGATCTGCTTGACCACTTCCTCGGTTCTGGCGGTCGTCGAACCGTTCGGAGTCTGGACGAGCACCATCAGAACGCCCTGGTCTTCCTGCGGAAGGAAGGAGCTGGGGAGCCTTGAAAACAACAGACCGCAACCGCCGACAATCAGTGCGAAAAGAAGCATGACGCGCAGCGGCCGCTTCAGAAGATAACCGATCGATCCGACATAGCCGTTTGTCGTCTTGTCGAAGCCGCGGTTGAACCAGGCGCCGATACCCTTGTTCTTCTTCTCGTGATTGACCGGCTTCAGGATCGTCGCGCAGAGCGCCGGCGTCAGCACGATCGCAACCACGGCAGAAAGCAGCATGGCAGAAACGATCGTGATCGAGAACTGGCGATAGATGATGCCTGTCGACCCACCGAAGAAGGCCATCGGGATAAACACGGCCGTCAGAACCAGCGCGATGCCGATGATGGCGCCGGTGATTTCATGCATGGACTTCTCGGTCGCCTCGAGCGGAGACAAACCTTCCTCGTCCATGATGCGCTCGACGTTTTCGACGACGACGATCGCGTCATCCACGAGAAGGCCGATCGCCAGCACCATGGCGAACATGGTGAGCGTGTTGATCGAATAGCCCGTCAGCGCAAGGATGCCGAACGTGCCAAGCAGCACTACCGGAACGGCGACCATGGGGATCAGCGTTGCCCGCAGGTTCTGAAGGAAGACCAGAAGCACCACGAACACCAGAACGATCGCTTCGATCAGCGTGTGAATGACCTTTTCGATCGACAGCTCGACGAACGGCGTCGTGTCGTAGGGATAGGTGATGCTGACATTTTCGGGAAGCGTCGGCTCGACCCGGTTGAGGGCGGTTTTTACCCTTTCGGCGGTATCAAGCGCATTGGCGCCCGTCGCAAGGTTAACCGCAAAGCCCGCCGCCGGCTTGCCGTTGAAGCGGGAGCTGCCACCGTAGCTTTCCTGGCCGATCTCGACCCGGCCAATATCCGATATCCTGACCGTGGCGCCGTCCTGTCCGACTTTGAGGATGATCCGCTCGAAGTCGTCGACGGTTGTCAGCTGGCTCTGGGCTGTCATGGTGACGGTCAGCTGCTGGCCTTCCGACACGGGCTGCGCCCCGAGCGAACCAACGGACACCTGGGTATTCTGCGCTTCGATCGCGGACGTGACGTCAGCCGACGTCAACTGGTATTTCTGGAGCTTGAAGGGATCGAGCCAGACGCGCATTGCATAGCCTGAGCCGAAGATATTGATGCTGCCGACGCCTTCCAGGCGCTTCACCTGATCTTCGATCTGGGTCGAGAACACGTCGCCGAGATCGACCGAACTGCGTTTGCCGTCCGACGACACAAGCGCGCCGACCATCAGAATACTGGAGGTGGAGCGCGAGACTTCGATGCCGGACTGCTGCACGACGTCAGGCAGCTGCGACTGTACCAGCTGCAACTTGTTCTGCACCTGGACCTGGGCGATATCAGGCATGATCGAGTTGCCGAATGTCAGCGTGACGGTCGCGCGTCCCGTCGACGACGACGAGTTCATGTAGGTGAGATCATCGAGACCGGTCATGCCGTCTTCGATGATCGTTGTGACCGATTTCTCGACGGTTTCGGCGCTGGCGCCGTTATAGCTGGCAGAAATGCGCACCGTGGTCGGGGCGATGTCCGGATATTGCGAGATCGACAGCGTGGTGATGGCAAGCGCACCACCGAGCATGATCACGATCGCAATAACCCAGGCGAAGACGGGCCGCCGGATGAAGTAATGGGCCATTCACTTGTTCCTTGCCGTATTTGGGGCGGCGTTCTTCGCGTTGTTGCGGGATGCGGACCTCAACCTCTACGGCTTCGGCGCATCAACCTTCGGCTTCTCGACTGTAAATCCCTGCTCGTTGACCGTGACTTCGACAGGCTGGACGGCAGCGGCGTCGGCAATCCACTGGAACCCGTCGACGATCAGGCGATCGCCATCCGCGATGCCGTCGGTGACCAGCCAGTTGTTGCCGGATGTGGTGCTGACCGTGAAGGTCCGCGTCTCTACCTTGTTATCCGCGCCAACGAATTTCGCCGTCAGTTCACCACGGGCATTGCGGGTCGCGGCACGCTGCGGGATCAGATAGCCGTTTTCGTTGCCAAGCGTCACCGTCGCACGCACATACATGCCGGGCAGAACGATATTGTCCGGGTTGGGGAACACGGCACGGATCTGAAACGTGCCGGTGGTTTCGCTGACAGCCATTTCCGACATGTCGAGCTTGCCGGCAGGTTCGTAAGCCTTGCCGTCCTCCAACCGCAATCGGATCTCGGCGTTGCGCGGATCGCCGGTGACCCGGCCGGACGCAAAGGCTGCACGAAGCTCCAGGAGATTGGTGCTGGAATCGATGAGATCGATATAGATCGGATCGAGCTTGCGCAGTGTCGACAGCGCGTCGGTCTGGTTGGCGGTGACGATATTGCCGAGGCTGACATTGGAGATGGTCGTGACGCCATCGAAGGGCGCCCTGATCTTGGTCAGGTCGAGATCGATCTCGGCCGATTGCAGAGCGGCCTGCGCCTGCGCCACATCGGCCTGGGCCTGCAGCAGGGTGACCTTCGCATTTTCATATTCGATCTGCGTCGCGCCGCTGTTGACCAGCCGCTCGTAGCGGGTGAGGTTTGCCTGCGCGGCCGGGATGCTGACCTCGGCCTTGGAAAGGCTCGCTCTCGCCTGCGCGACGGTCGCCTCGTAAAGATTGTCCTCGATCTGATAGAGGATGTCGCCCGCCTTGACTTCGCTTCCTTCCTTGAAGCTGATCTCACGAATGGCGCCGGTCACACGCGGCCTGATCTGGGTCGTCTGGAATGCAACGGCGCGGCCCGGCAAAATCGAGGTAATCGGCCGCTCGGCCTTTTGCATGACGACGACACTGACGGCCTGCGGCGGCTTCTGAGGTGCGCCGCCGGCTGGAGCGTTTGCGTTCTGCTGATCGGAATCGCTGCAGGAGGCGAGCAAGACCGTGAAAAGGAGGGGGAGAAGCAGTTTGCGACGGGTCATCGTTGGATCCAGGGCCGGTCGTTGCGCATTCCGAAGAACCGGAGTTCCTCGGGAGGGACAGGTTAACCCACAAGAAGCGGGAGGAAGCATGGCAAGGGGCGGAACCGCCACAGCCCAGCCTCGAAGTGACGTAATTCACTTATCGTCACTTTGCAAGCGGGCTTTGCAGTGCAGCATTCACGAGTTCGACAAGTCCGTCGCAGCGGGCATGCAGCTCCGCCTCGTCGGCATGTATAAGAAAGACATGGTGGAGGACCCCTGCAAAGCAAGGGGCAACGCTCCGCCCGATGGTACTTTCCGGTGCGGACTTGTAGACCCCGGTTTCGAAGCCGTGGCGAACGACGCTTTCGAAGAGATCCTCGATGAGCTTTCGATAATGCCGGCCGCTGGGCAGGTCGGTACTTGCCATCATGGCCAGCATTTCGAAAAACAGCGGATTATCCCTGATATCGGCAAGATGCGCGTCCATCAGGCGGCGCGCAACAAGTCCCAGCCGCGCTGGCGCCGGGACGGAATCGTCCTTCGCGTCGAAGCGACCGATCATCCGGGTGGTGTGCCGGTCGCAGATTGCATCCGCAAGCACCGTCTTGGATTGAAAGTGCTTGAAGACATTGGCGGGCGACATCTGCAATTCGGCTGCAAGGTCGGCGATCGAAAAGCCGGCAAAACCCTTCTTCCTGAGCAGCGCTTCGGCGGCCGTCAGGATATCCGCTTTTGTCTCTTCCGCCTTGCGCCTTGGTCTTCGCACGATGTCCTCAAGTGTGTGCCGCCGATACCGGCCGGAGACTACTGCTGATCAAGTACCGAAATACGGCTCGAGGTTCTTGCGAATGCGCGCCAGCACCGTCTCGCCGCGCTCATCGGGCACGAAACGCGCGCCCGTGATCGTTTCATACGCGGTTCGGTAAACCTTGGCCGTTTCCTCGATCAGATCGGCCGGGATTTCCGGAATATCGTCCTTGTAGGGATCGCAGCGTTCGACCACCCAAGAGCGGATGAAATCCTTGTCGAAGCTTTTTGGACGGCCGCCGGTTGAAAAGGCGT